>CAVVTY010000009.1:0-378151 GCA_963751225.1 uncultured Acidobacteriaceae bacterium | reverse complement strand
TTTTCCGACGAAGGTGTCTGAAAGATGCGGTCATACGCGAAGTGCAGAATCAGGCCAGAGTGCGTGAAGTAGTGGGAGATCGCCAGGCGCGGCTCAAGCGCCTGCCGATTCAGCAATAGCTGATAGTGGTCCCAGCGCAGACCGGCGGCGATGGTCCAGGTGCGGAGATGGAGGAGATCCTGCACGAAGAAGGATTGCTCGAGATCGGGGCGGCTTCCTGTGAAGGCAAACGTTGCGGGCGTGTCGGGGTCAAAGCGATCCGGGTCAGTGATGAGGTAGTTGAAGTCCTCGTGGAGGAATGTATTGTCGGAGTCGACTCCTGCTTTGAATTCGTGGACGCCATGATCGAGAGTCCCGATGAGATTGAAGTACGCCTCACGGAATCGGTTGTGCTGGAAGACTTGAATCGGGGTGGAGTTCGCGTTGGAGTTGAAGTCGCTCGCGTTATCGCGGCCCATGGCATGCAGGTCGAGGGATGCATGGTCTGAGAACAAGTGCTGGTATACCGCGATCCCCATTGTCTCGGCGTTGGCGCCGGTCTGTCCTTGTCCCGCGGCCTGCTGAATCATCTCGTTGGGAAGATCAAAGTGTGAGAGTTCATGGCGGATGGCGAGGGAGAACGTGTCATGCGGGGTCTGGTCTCGCTCATAGCGAGCTGCGAAATCGCCCAGCGTTCCGGTGTTTGTGAAGTTCTGTGGAACGACAGGGTTCAGGTAGTGATCGGTGCGGCTGCCGCTTGCGCTGCTTCCCAGGGTGTTCTTTCCGCTGGAGTATTGTGCCTGGCCCGCGGCGGCCGCGGAGGCGAAGCTGCCTCCATTGAGAACAATCTGCCCGTGCAAGCCATTCTGCACATCCTGGGTCGTGTTCACTTCAACGACACCACCCATCTTGCGACCGTATTCCGCGGGGATTCCGGCTGTGTAGATGCCGAGCGATTGAACGCCGTCAGCCTCGATCTCAGGTCCGAAGCTGGGAGAGCGATTGTCAGTGAGTGGAATGCCGTCAATGACGAACTGGGTCTGGTATTCCGATCCCCGCGGATGCAGAACCGCATTGCCCTCAAACAGCCAGCCAGGCTGCGTATTGACCAGATCCTGCAGCGAGCGGCCGGGAACGGAGCCGAGGCGCTCGCGAATCGTATCTTTCCAATCACATCCACTGAGCCGGCTTGATCGACGGCGAGGAGCGTATCTGTGGAGCTTACCTTTACGGACTCCGTCAGCGGCGCGAGCTTCATCTGAACTGCGAACTGGGTCGGGATGGAGGAATGAATCTCGATCGAGGACTGGACCGAGGCGAATCCGCCGCGGCGGATATTCAGGCGATACAAGCCGAATGGCAACCCAGTCAGGTCGAGCAATCCGTTCGGATTGGTTGAAAGTGCCCGCGCGTACTGACTGCCTTGACTCACAATCTCGATTGCAGCGGCGAGGCCGTGTCCTGTTGTGTCGGTAACTACCAGACGAAGCGCTCCCTCATTTGCCTGGCAATAAGCAAGGCAGGCGAGCGTCGCGAGATGGGCGATGACAACCTTGGGGAGCCTGGAAGCCACTGCTTTTTGGATGATGAAGCCAAAGAGCAGGTTACCTATACCCCCAACCGAACCAACAGGTCCTGAAGGGCGCGTCCGCGATGACTGAGAGAGAGCTTGGTTTCGAGGTCGAGCTCGGCCATAGTGCAGTTGAGCTTAGGGAGGAAGAAGAGTGGGTCATAACCGAAGCCGCCTGTGCCGCGCGGGGCATCGAGGATGATTCCTTCAACGGAGCCCTCGCCGGAGTGGATCGGGCAACCGTCTCGAGCTGCGACGAGGACGCAACGATAACGGGCCGTGCGCTGATCCGAGGCGACACCTGAGAGGTGCTGGAGGAGCACGATGTTGTTCCAGACGTCGGTGTTGTCATTGGCATCGGGCGAGTCAATGACACCGGAGTCGGCGGCGAACCGGGCCGATCGTACGCCGGGGGCGCCGGAAAGGGCGTCGACTTCAAGGCCGGAGTCGTCGGCGACTACGAGTTCGCCCGGGGCGAGTTGAGAGTAGTAAACGGCTTTGAGAGTTGCGTTCTCTGCGAAGGAGAGGCCGGTCTCCTCAGGAGCGGCGATGGCCTCGAGATTTGGAAGGGGCTCGATGTTGAGGGAGTGGGTTTGGGCGGCGGTGCGGAAATCGCGCAGCTTGCCGGGGCTGGAGGTGGCGGCGTAGAGGCGGAGGGCCATGGGGAGAGTGTAATGGCTGAGCGGACTTTCATAGCCTGGTGCGACGATGCAGATCCTTCGGCTCCCCCCGGCTTCGCCGCCCACCGACGATCAGTCGTCCGCGGGCCCCAGAGGCGCTCCGCTTTGGATGACAAGACATTTAGGTTCATGGTTTCCACCCATGCCGCGATAAAGCCGCGGCATGAATGGGGCACCCTCCTTTCTTCTTTCCCACATCTCTTCGAGATATGGGCACCCGTCCCGCTTTCGATCACAAGACATTTAGGTTCCTGGTCTCCCACTCATGCCGCGATAAAGCCGCGGCATGAATGGGGCACCCACCTTTCTTCTTTCCCACATCTCTTCGAGATATGGGCACCCTTGGTTCGTGGCTATGCGGAGGGGTGTTTGCGCTTTGACAAGGAATGGGCGGGTTGCATAAGGTTCTCGCGATTGGCAACGACATATTCAGGAAGTGGTGGATGATGAAAGCGAAGTGGTATTTTCTGGCGTTATGCGGATTGATGATTGGCGCGTTGGCAGGACTGCTGGTTGCGAGAGCGCAAGAGGTTCAAACGGGACCGGTTGAGTTGCGCGTTGATGATCTGAAAACACCACTCGGAATTGATGATGCCACTCCCCGGCTTTCATGGCAGTTGCGTGATCCGCAACGGGGCGCGCGGCAAACCGCCTATGAGGTGCTGGTGGCATCCAGCACGGAGTTGCTGCAGCTGGGCAAGGCGGACGTGTGGGACAGCGGCAGGGTCGAATCAGATCAGTCGTTGAACGTGCACTACGCCGGTCCTGCGGTTGCGCCGAGCAAGCGCTACTTCTGGCGCGTGAAGGTGTGGGGAACCGGGGGGAGTCTCTACCCGGAGAGCGATGTGGCGTGGTGGGAGACTGGTCTGCTGAAGCAAGATGCCTGGCAGGCGAAGTGGATTGGCTTTGAGACGGCAGAAGAAGGCGCGGTGCGAGGTGCTCCCGCGATCTGGATTGCGAATCCCGAAGCCGCGGGTCTTGCGGCGAAAAACGGCGACGTGCAGCGATTTGCGTATCGCACGACCGTGAAGCTGGCCAAGGCGGTCAAAGGGGCGGCGCTGTACGCGACCGGGGAAGACACTGTCTCTGCCTGGGTGAACGGTGCGCAGGTGATGACGGCCGAGGCGTATCCCCCGTGGAAGCACCTGCCCTGGAAGAAGTTTGTCCGCGCAGACGTGGCCGGCAAGTTGAGTGCGGGCGAGAACTCGATCGCGGTCGAGTGCGTGCACTACGTCGACAATTCTGATGGGAACGCAACGAGCGATGCGCCACCGGCGATGGCGACGCTGGTGGTGGAGTACGAGGATGGATCCACGGCGACATTCGCGAGCAATGCATCGTGGAAGACGGAGAGCAACGCTGCCGGGAAATGGCAGGAGAAGGGCTTCGACGATTCAAAGTGGAAGAAGGCGATTGCCTGGAAACAGACACCGAGCCCGAACAGCGTGGCTCTGGGAGATCCGTGGCTTCCTGACTCCGTGAAGGAACTGCGAGATACGTTCAAGGTGAACGCGCCCGTCAAGTCGGCGCGGCTGTACTCGACGGCGCTGGGCGCCTACGAGATGTTTCTAAACGGCAAGCGTGTGAGCGAAGACGTGCTGGCACCGGGGTGGACGGACTATCGCCAACGTGTGGTGTATCAGACCTACGATGTGACCGAGCAGTTGGTGAGCGGCGAGAACGTGATCGGCGCGTTGCTCGCTCCGGGATGGTATTCGACCCCGCTTGAATGGCTGCAGCAGCCGAACAACTACGGTGCTGACGCCGCCGGCGCTTCGTGCGCAATTGCGCATTGAGCACGCGGATGGCAATGTCGAGTGGGTGACAACGGGAGCGGACTGGCAGGCGAACACTTCGAGCATTCTGCATTCAGAACTGTATGACGGCGAGACGCAGGATGCGCGCCGGGAGCATGCTGGATGGAACGCGGTGGGTTTTGCGGCGAACGGGTGGAGCAAGGCAATGCAGATTGAGCCCGCGCTGGTGTCGATAGAGGCACAGGAATTTGCGCCGATCCGTGTGGAGAAGACCATGACTGCGAAGTCGCTCGACCAACCGAAACCGGGTGTGTACATCTACGATTTCGGGCAGAATCTTTCAGGCGTGGAGAGGCTCAAGGTGGAAGGGCAGGCGGGTACAGATGTTCGTTTGCGTTTTGGCGAGATTCTGAACGCCGATGGAACACTCTACACCGACAATCTGCGCACAGCGAAGGCGACCGACCATTTTGTTCTGAGCGGAAACGGGATTGAGGAATTCGTTCCGCAGTTCACGTTCCATGGATTTCGTTATGTGGAGTTGACCGGCCTACCCACGGCACCGAGCCAGAGCGCGGTGAGTATTGACGTGATTCACACCAATGCGCCGTTTACTGCTGACCTGAAGACGGGAAGCGAGATGGTGAACAAACTCTGGAGCAACATCGTGTGGGGGCAAAGGTCGAATTTTGTGGGCATACCGACGGATTGTCCGCAGCGCGATGAGCGCTTGGGGTGGATGGCGGATGCGCAGGTTTTCTGGCGCACGGCGACGTACAACATGGATCTGGCGGCTTTTACGCGGAAGTTTGCGGAGGACATGCGAGGCACACAAGCGGGTACGCCGTACTACGGCATCTATTCGCCCGGTACTGCGAAGGAGAACACGGGCCACGGCACAGGGTGGAGCGATGCGGGTGTGATCATTCCGTGGACGTCTTGGCTGCAGAGCGGGGATACACGCGTGATTGAAGAGAACTGGGCGGCGATGGAGAAGTATCTCGCGGCGATTGAGGCTGCGAATCCGGATGGATTGTGGAAGAAAGACTCCGGCACTCCGTTTGGTGACTGGCTCTCACCGGAAGGCCGCACGGACATTGGCCTTGTGGCGACAGCGTACTGGGCCTATGACGCGACGCTGATGAGCCAGATGGCGCACGCGCTGGGCCACGCAGAGGACGAGAAGAAATATGAGCAACTCTTCGAGAAGATTCGTGGAGCGTTCGTAAAGGAGTATGTCCACGACGATGGGTATGTTTTGGGCGCGGACAACGGTCCGTCCCCGTTTGGTGAGATCAACAATCCGAATGCGAAGAGCAAAGGCGGCGACACGCAAACCGGCTACGTGCTGGCGCTTCACATGAACCTGCTGCCGGATACGCTGCGAGCGGCTGCCGCACAGAAGCTGGTGGACAAAATCGAGAAGAACAACGGGTTGCTGGGGACAGGATTTCTGGGCACTCCCTATTTGCTGGAGGAACTGACAAAAACCGGACATGAGGATATGGCGTACAAGCTGCTACTCAATACGCAGTATCCATCGTGGGGCTATGTTGTGGAACACGGCGCGACCACGACCTGGGAGCGTTGGAACGGCGACCAGATGAAGGGCGATCCGCAGATGAACTCCTACAACCACTATGCGTACGGAGCGGTGGCGGACTGGATTTATCGCTATGCGGCTGGAATCGACGCGTCGCCGCTGAACGCCGGTTTTCACACGGTGGTGCTGCACCCGGTGTTCGATGCGCGGCTCGGGAGTGTGGATTTCAAATACGCATCGTCGTATGGGGAGATTCGATCGAGCTGGACCGTCGATGGCCAGACCGCTAAGTGGCACGTGGAGATTCCTGCGAATACAACTGGCCTGCTCGAATTGGGTGCGAAGGATGCGGCCCGCTACAAGCTGGAGGGGGTAGCGCTGAGCGAGAGCAAGCTCGTTAAGGCGTCGAAGGGGGGATTTGAGCTGCCGGCGGGGAGGTATGAATTTGAGGTGGGGTTGTGATGAATGAATGCAGGCCCTCGCGAGGGGGAGCGGCTCAGAATGACGGGATATGGGGGTTCGTGGTCGGCGTCCTGAAACAAGTGGTCATCCTGAGCGACTGGAGTCCGCGCAGCGGACGAAGGGAGCCGAAGGACCTGCATTCCCAACGCAGCCCAACCACGAACCCAGGGCACCCCATTCATGCCGCGGTTTTATCGTGGCTTGAGTGGGAAACCATGACTTCAACCCACCCCAACCTTGACGACCCTTATCTGCGTTCCGAATAATGCATCGGTACAGAAAAACGCAGCGTCGTCCCTCTATCTGAAACGCCTCAACTCCGGCTTCTCGATTCGAAGCCTTTAGGAGCCACATCTTCATGGCAACTGCTCAAAATCCTGCCGCGCCCAAGATCCGTCGCGGCGTCCAGCCGCTGCGCGCCGGTCAGGGTACCAGCTTCATCTGGCGCAAGCTGCACTCGCTGCTCGGCATCATCCCCATCGGCGCCTTCCTGCTCGAGCACCTGCTCTCGAACTTCGAGGCCCTCAAAGGCCCCATCGCCTACGGCGCAGCAGGTCAAGTTCCTCAACTGCCTGCCGCTCGTCCGCGTCCTGGAGTGGGTCTTCATCTTCCTGCCCATCCTCTATCACGGCGCTCTACGGCGTCTACATCTGGCTGCGCGGCAAATCCAACGTCGTCTACTACCCCTGGGCCGGCAACTGGATGTACGTCGCCCAGCGCTACACCGGCCTCATCGCCTTCGTCTACATCGTTCAGCACGTCTTGCGCCAGCGCTTCATGGGCATCAGCCTCCCTGAAAATCCCGGCGCGGCCTTCGCACAAGGTGCAGCACGAGCTCGCGAACCCCTGGATGCTCGCCGTCTACGTCATCGCCATGATCGCCATCTGCTGGCACTTCGCCTACGGCATCTGGCTCTTCGCCGCCAAGTGGGGCATCACCCCCGGCGAGATGGCGCGCAAGCGCTTCGGCTACGTCTGCGCCGCGCTCGGCGTCGTGCTTGCTCGTCATGGGCCTCGCCAGCATCTGGGCCTTCGTCGGCCCGCAAGTACCAGAACGCGCCCGACATCGTGCCTCTGGCAACTTCGATCGCTCGTCGCATGCACCAGCAGCGAATCTTGGATCCTGGCTAGCTTTCGGCCAGCTAGAACGGGCTAGCAGCTGAACGCTGAACGCTAGACAGCTGCATTTAGGAAAGGAAGCATCGCAATGGCAGCACCCAGAATCATCGTGGTTGGCGGAGGCCTGGCCGGCCTCGCCGCGGTCATCAAGATCGCCGAGGCCGGCGGCAACGTCGACCTCTTCTCCATCGTCCCGGTCAAGCGCTCGCACTCGGTCTGCGCGCAGGGCGGCATCAACGCCGCCAAGAACCTCAAGGGCGAGGGCGACACCACCGCCAAGCACTTCGACGACACCATCTACGGCGGCGACTTCCTCGCCAACCAGACCCCCGTCAAGGCCATGTGCGAAGCCGCGCCCGGCATCATCGACCTGCTCGACCGCATGGGCGTGCCCTTCAACCGCACCCCCGAGGGCCTGCTCGACTTCCGCCGCTTCGGCGGCACGCTCTACCACCGCACCGCCTTCGCCGGCGCGACCACCGGCCAGCAGCTCCTCTACGCGCTCGACGAGCAGGTCCGCCGCTACGAGGCCGAGGGCAAGGTCAAGAAGTACGAGGGCTGGGAGTTCCTCTCCGCCGTCCTCGACGCCAAGGGCGTCTGCCGCGGCATCGCCGCCCTGGATCTGCGCACCATGGAGCTCGCAGCCTTCCCCGCCGACGCCGTCATCCTCGCCACCGGCGGCATCGGCGCCATCTTCGGCAAGAGCACCAACTCCGTCGTCTGCACCGGCTCCGCGCAGTCCGCCGTCTTCCAGCAGGGCGCCTACTACGCCAACGGCGAGTTCATCCAGGTCCACCCCACCGCCATCCCCGGCGAAGACAAGCTGCGCCTCATGTCCGAGTCGGCGCGCGGCGAAGGCGGCCGCGTCTGGGTTCCGCGCACGCCCGGCGACAAGCGCGCCCATCAAGCAGATCCCCGAGGCCGAGCGCTTCTACTTCCTCGAGGAGTGGTATCCCGAAGTACGGCAACCTCGTTCCGCGCGACGTCGCCACCCGCGCCATCCACAAGGTGGTCTACGAGCACGGCCTCGGCATCGACGGCCAGCCGATGGTCTACCTCGACCTCACGCACATCGACCGCGAGACGCTCAACCGCAAGCTCGAAGGCATCCTCGAAATCTACGAGAAGTTCGTCGGCGACGATCCGCGCGAAGTGCCGATGAAGATCTTCCCCGGCATGCACTACACCATGGGCGGCCTCTGGGTCGACTTCAACCAGATGACCAACATCCCCGGCCTCTTTGCCGCCGGCGAGTGCGAATACCAGTACCACGGCGCCAATCGCCTCGGCGCCAACTCGCTCCTCAGTTGCATCTTCGGCGGATTCCTCGCCGGCCCGAACGCGCTCGAATTACGCGAAGAACCTGCCCGCCGCGAAGGCGATGGCGGCCACGCCGCCGAGCTTGACGCGCCAGGCCGAAATCAACAAGAAGCTGCTCAACAACGAGGGCACTGAAAATCCCTTCCAGCTCTGGCGCGAACTCGGCGAGACCATGACCGAGCACGCCACCGTCATCCGCTACAACAAGGGCCTGCAAGCAGGCCGACGAGAAAATCGTCGAACTGCTCGACCGCTACAAGAAGCGTCAACCTCAGCGACAAGAGCCAGTGGGCCAACACCAGCTTCGCCTTCGCCCGCCAGCTCAAAAACATGCTGGAGCTTTCGCGCGTCGTCGTGCAGGGCGCGCTCGCTCCGCGACGAGTCGCGCGGCGCGCACTACAAGCCCGACTTCCCCGACCGCAACGACGAAAAGTTCCTGAAGACCACCAAGGCCAGCTTCACCGGCGAATCGTACCGGTCCGCGCTTCGAGTTCGAAGAAGTCGACACGCAGTACATCAAGCCGCGCCCGCGCCGCTACGACGCCGCGAAGTGACAGCGGCATGCTCCTTACCGCTGTCATCCTGAGCGAAGTCCGCGCAGCGGACGAAGTCGAAGGATCTGCGGTTGCTTTTTGAAAGGGCACGACTTTAGTCGCGCCAGTGGATCACTGAGTTGCATTGTCATCCTGAGCGGAGCACGCTTTGGGGCCCCGCAGACGTAGTCTGTGGGGTAAGCGGAGCGAAGGACCTGCTTCTGCTTTGTACAGCCGACTCAGTGGCCAATGCAAACGATTAGAGGGGCTTTAGCCCCTGAGGGAACATGGCAACCAAGACCGTACAATTCGAAATCAAGCGCCAGGCCAGCCCCGACGCACCCGCCGTCTGGGAGAACTTCGAGCTCGAGTGGCGTCCCGGCATGAACGTCATCTCCGCCATGATGGAGATCGCCGCCAACCCCGTCACCGCCGACGGCCGCGCCACCACGCCCATCACCTACGACTCCAACTGCCTCGAAGAGATCTGCGGCTCCTGCGCCATGCGCATCAACGGCAAGGCCCGCATGGCCTGCTCCGCGCTGGTCGACAATCTCGAGCAGCCCATCAGGATCGAGCCGCTCTCCAAGTTCCCGCTCGTGCGCGATCTCCAGGTCGACCGCTCCGTCCTCTTCGAAAACCTCATGGCCGTCAAGGCCTGGGTTCCCGTCGACGGCACCTACGACCTCGGCTCCGGCCCGCGCGTCTTCCCGCAGCAGCAGGAAGCGAACTACCCGCTCTCCAACTGCATCTCCTGCACCTGCTGCATGGAAGTCTGCCCGCAGTTCAACGACGACACCGGCTTCGTCGGCGCCGCCACCATCGCCCAGGTCAAGCTCTTCAACAACCACCCCACCGGCAAGGTCTTCAAGGAAGAGCGTCTCCGCGCACTCGCCGGCGACGGCGGCATCCAGGAGTGCGGCTTCGCGCAGAACTGCGTCGAGGCCTGCCCCAAGCAGCATTCCGCTCACCGACGCCATCTCCGACGTCAGCCGCGACGTCCTCATCCAGAAAGCCAAGGACTTCCTCCGCAGCTAATCTTCCCTCGACATTAGGAACTGGGTGCCCCAGGTCTCGCTTCTGAGACCTGGGAAAGCACAAACGCATACCCACCGCTCCTAGACGAGTTGAAGGACCTGCATTTCGTAATGCCGGCCCCGCCACGATCCGCGGGTGCCCCATCCATGACGCAGCTTCATCGCGGCATGGGTGGGAGACCACGAACCCTACTTGCATGCAGCTTAAGCCGCGCCGATGTTCAATTTGTTCTTCTTGGCTTTGTTATCCTGAGCGACCCTGACACTGAGCGCAGCGAAGCAGAAGGGGAGTCGAAGGATCTGCCCTAAAGATTCGGGACCGCAAAACGCCGGGTGCCGGTGCCCAGGTCTCGATTTTGAGACCTGGGATACCACGAACCTACGCACACAACAACGAACTAAAACCCTTCAATCCACCCCTGCCGAGTGCCCCAGGTCTCGATTTTGAGACCTGGGATACCACGAACCCACGCGCACTCCTGCGAACTAAAACCCTTCAATCCACCCCTGCAGCAGCGCCGGCAAGCACCCCAGCACCACCACCGCCAGCGCAATCAGCACCAGCACGCCCATCGTCACCGGATGCGCCTTGATCGGCGTCTCATCCGCCGCCGGCATCACGTACACGCGCTTCAGCACCTGCAGATAGTAGTAGAGCGACACCGCGCTCATCGCCACCGCCAGCGCCACCAGCCCAAACGGCAACCACGCCGGCTCCAACCCTCAGCACCGCCGCAAACAGATTGAACTTGGCCCAGAACCCCACCAGCGGCGGAATCCCCGCCAGCGACAGAAACAGCACCAGCAGCACAGCCGCCAGCAGCGGATTGCGCTTGTGCAATCCCGAGAAACGCATCCATCCGATCGCTGCCCGCCGCCCGCTCCACCACCGCAACCGCGCCAAAGGCTCCAACCGTCGTCAGCCCATAAGTCAGGATGTAATAGAGAATCGCCTGCGCGCTCTGCGGCGAGTGCGAAAAGTACGCCAGCCCCAGCAGAATGTATCCCGCATGCGCAATCGCCGAATACGCCAGCAACCGCCGCACGCTCGTCTGCGCCAGCGCCGCCAGGTTGCCCAGCACCATCGACGCCACGGCAAGCAGCGTCACGATCAGCGACCACGCGACTGGAAGCCGAGATACTTCGGCGAGCGGTCCTGTCGTTAGGATCGCGATCCGCACTGTACGAGCCGTCATCCAGAAAACGTGCACAGCCGCCGTACTGATCCCGATCAGCAGCGCAAAGCTCGCCACCTTCGACACCGAAGCGATAAACGCCGCTGCCGGCGCGGGCGCGCCCTCATAGGTGTCCGGCGCCCACAGGTGAAACGGCACCGCCGCCACCTTGAATCCAAGTCCCGCCGCAATCATCACCAGCGCCACATACAGCAGCGGCGAGGCATTCACTGCATTTGGCCCATACAGTCGCCAGCATGATCTGGTGCAGATTCGTCGATCCCGTAAGCCCGTAAAGATAGCTGAACCCGAACAGCAGAAACGCCGCCGACATGCCGCCGAAGAGGTAATACTTCATCGCCGCCTTCAGCGCTCTTGCCCGACCTCTTCGCAAACGCCGTCAGGATGTACAGCCCCAGGCTCAGCAGTTCCAGCCCGACAAAGATCACCAGCAGATCCTGCGCCGCCGAGATCAGCAATCCGCCCGTCGCCGCCATCAGCACCACGGCCACATACTCGCCCACATGCTGCGTGAAATCCGAATCAATCAGCAGAAACAGCGTCAGCACGGTCAGCACCAGAATTCCAACCTGCGCGATCGCCGTATATCCGCCCGTCGCTCAGCAGCAAGTCCGCGCTGTCCGGAGTACGATAAGCCGCCATACGCCTGAAGCGGCATCGTCAGCAGCGCCGCTCCGCATCCGACCACGCCCAGCAGCGCCGCCGACAGTCACGCGCGTCTGCAGCGCCGCCTTGCGCAGAAATCCAAGATCCACAACCAGCACCAGCAGCGCCGCAATCTCCAGCGCCGTCTCCGGCAACGTCACGCGGAAGAGGTCTGCGTAGTTCATTGCACCCCTCCCGCAAGCAGCGCCTTCACCGCCGGCTCAATCGCATCCAGCAGAATCCTCGGATACACACCGACGATCAGAGTCGCCGCCACCAGCAGCGACGTTCCCGCAATCTCGGGCCATGTAATTGCCGCCAAACTTCTGGCCAGCCCGTGCGTCGGATGCTCTTCTGGCGTCGGCAGTCTGTCGCAGAAGAATGCCTTCTGCAGCGCGCGCCACGTATACGCCACGCCGACCACGATGCCGACGCCGCCGCCGCCGTCCACCACGGCTTCGCAATCCACGCGCCCACCAGCACCTGCAGCTCCGCCACAAATCCTGAGAAGCCCGGCAGCCCCATCGACGCCATGCCTGCAATCACAAACGCCCACGCCGCAAACGGCAGCCGCTTGCCCAGGTGCATCGTCTCCAGTTCCGCCAGTTGCCGCGTGTGCGTGCGCTCATACACAATGCGTCCCACAATCGCGAACAGCAGTCCCGCGATCACGCCGTGCGAAAACATCTGCAGCACCGCGCCCGTCACGCCGATCTGCTTCAGCGTCACCAGGCCCAGCAGCACAAATCCCATGTGGCTCACGCTGGAGTAGCCAATCACAAATTTGAAATCCGTCTGCGCCAGCGCCACCAGCGCGCCATACACAATGCCGATCACCGCCAGCACCGCAAACACATCGCGCCACGAGCCGATTCCCAGCAAACGACAATCCCCACGGATCCATCCCGTGCGGGAACAGCGCAATCGCCACACGCAGGCAGCCGTAAGCGCCCAGCTTCATCACCACGCCCGCCAGCAGCATCGATGCCGCCGTCGGCGCAGCCACGTGGCCGGTCGGAGCCCAGGTGTGAAACGGCCACATGCCCGCCAGAATCGCGAAACCCGATAAACACCAGCGGGAACACCCACATCTGAAAGCTCACCGGCAACCCCGCATGCGCCAGCTCCACCAGCCCCGTCGAGTGGCTGCCCGAGGTCGCATACGCTGCCAGCAGTCCGATCAGCACCATCGCCGAGCCGACAAACGAATAGAGCGCCAGCTTCATCGCCCCATACTCGCGCCGCGTCGATCCCCAGATCGCGATCAGGAAGTACTTCGGCACAATCGCAATCTCATAGAACACAAACAGCAGGAAAAGATCGAAGCTCAGAAACACGCCGTAGACGCCGCCGATCAGCGCCAGATAAGAACGCGAAGAACTCGTTCGTCCGCAGCTCGATATTCCAGCTGAACAGCACGCCCGCCACCGCGGCCAGTCCCGTCAGCAGCACCAGCACGCGGCTGATGCCGTCCGCGGCCAGCGTGTAGTGAATCCCCATCGACGGCACCCACGGCACATCGACAAACACCTCGCGTCCCTGCCCCGCGCCCTGCGCAAACCCGGCAACACGCGATCACCAGTCCCGCCACCGCCACCGCAAGCGCAAACCATCGCGCCAGCGCAGGCTTTCCCTTGGGCAGCAGCGCCTCCACCAGCGCACCGGCAAACGAGATGTAAATCGTCCAAGCCAACATTCAGCCAATCCCTACAAGAGCAACGTTCTCTCAATCATGGAAGACCAGCCTGCTGCGAACGCCAGACTCAGCTGCTCTGTCAGTCCTGAAGGAACAGTTCGGCTGCCCTGCAAGGCACGGCTTCAGCCGTGCCGAAAACACCGCAGAATCAACGCGCTTTAGCCCCCGAGAGAATCTCGTCAAACCATCAAAATCTCCAATGCGCCAGCAGGTTCACCACCGTTGGATTCACGCTGTCCACAATCAGCTGCGGCACCAGCCCCAGCAGAAACATCAACCCGATCACCGGAGCCATCGCCAGCCGCTCGCCCGCCATGCATGTCCGGAAACTCCGCCCACTTCTCCGGCACCGGTCCGGTAAACACCTTCTGGATCACCGTCAGAATCACCGCTGCTGTCACCAGCAGTCCCAGCACTGAAACCGTCGCCGCCACCCACGACAGCGGAAACACGCCGCGGAAGATCAGAAACTCACCCACAAATCCATTCAGCCCCGGCAGCCCCAGCGACGAAAACAGCGCAATCCCCATCAGCCCCGCAAACACCGGCGCAGGCTTCCGCAATCCGCCAAACTCGATCGATCCCGCGCTCGCCGCCGCTCCGCACCTGCAGCATCGCGATAAACCAGAACAGCGCCGCCGCCGTCAGCCCGTGGTTGAACATCTGCAGAATCACGCCATTCAGCGCCGCCGCCTGGCTCGCCTGCGTCGCCGCTCCCGCCGCCGGAACCGCCAGCGCAAAAATCCCCAGCAGGCAATAGCCCAGGTGATTCACCGACGAGTACGCAAACACCCGCTTCAGATCCTTCTGCGCCGCCGCAGCCCACGCGCCCATCACCACCGTCACCACCGCCAGCACCAGCAGCGGCGTTCGCATCTGCGCAATCTGGTGTCCGAACAGCGGCAGCGCAATCCGCAGCAGGCCATACACGCCCATCTTTGACATCGCGCCCGTCAGCAGCATCGTCACCGGCGATGGCGCCTCAGCGTACGCCGCAGGCAGCCACGTGTGGAACGGCGCCAGCGGCACCTTCACGGCAAATCCCGCCAGCACCCCGATCGCCAGCCACATCATCACCGGCCCCAAGGTGCGCCGTCACCGCCTGTTCCAGCGCGCCGCTCGCAGCCATCGCAGCAAGCTGGCCGAAATCCATGCTCCCTGTCGACAGGAACACCGCCAGAAACGACAGCAGCAGCGCCACGCTTCCCGCCATCGTGTACACAAAGAACTGCGTCGCCGCCGGTCCGCGCTTCGCTCCGCCCCACAGCTTGATCAGGAAGAATGCCGGAATCAGGCTCAGTTCCCAGAACAAAAACCAGTGAAAGAAATTCAGCGCCGTGAACGACCCGAACAGCCCCGCCTCCAGCAGCAGCACCAGCGCAAAATAACAGTCCCGGCTCGTGATGCACCCGATGCGCCGCATCCACCGCCATCAGCGTCACAATCGCCGACAGCAACAGCATCAGCGCGCCCAGCCCATCCACGCCCAGGTGATACTCAATCCCCAGCGAAGGCGCCCACGCCCAGTGCTCAACCAGTCCAATCGAACCATCGCCCGGCAATATGCAGCCACACCAGCAGCGCCAGCGCAAAGCCGCCAGCGCCGTCACCATGCGCCACGTTGCGCGCGTGCTTGCCTGACCAGAGCGCAATCGCCGCTCCCACTGCGGCAACACCGTCATTAGAGTCAATACAGGAATTCCGTTCATCCCCGGCTGCTCCAGATCAGAATTGCGGCCAGCACCACCACCGCCAGCGCCAGCAGCCGCAGATAGTTCTGCACCCGTCCGCTCTGCACGCGCGCCAGCAGTCCGCCGCCTGTTGCCAGTTCTTCGCAGCCCTTATCAAAGCCGCCATCCACCACGTTCGTGTCCAGAAACCGATTCAAATCGCGCCCAGCCGCGGAACAGCAGCGCAACGCCGGCCACAACCCCGCCCCACACGCGCCGGTCGAGCCAGTCAGCCACCTGCGCCCACCACTCGTAGAACGCAATCACCGTCACGCCATAAAGCTCATCCACATACAACTTGTCGCGCAGCACCGCCCACACCGGCGGCATCGCCCTCTCCAGCGCATCCGGCTCCTCAGCTTCAGGAGACTTGTTCCCGTAGAGCCACCAGCCCAGCCCAAGCCCCACCAGCACCACAATCACGTCGAAGATCCCAAGCATCATGCCACAGCCCGGCTCTCGAACCTCGCCATCTCAAGCGTCGCCGTCGGTCTCTCAAGAAACGCCCTGAACCACGGCCACGCCGGCGTTCCAATCGCGCCCAGCGCAATCGCAAAGAACGCCAGGATCGCCAGCGGCATCGTCATCACCGCGCGGACTCTCATGCGCGTGCCCGTGTCCGCGCCACGTGCCAAAGAACACGTAGCTCACCTGCCGCGTCATGTAGAACGCCGTCAGCAGCGCGCCAAACACCAGCATGTAAAACGGAACCCGCGCCACGCTCCAGTGCTGCGCCGCTTCCAGAATCGCGTCCTTGCTCCAGAACCCGGAAAAGACAATCGGAAACCCGCACAGCGCCAGCATGCCGATCGCATACGTCGCAAACGTGACCGGCATCGCCCCCTTCAGCCCGCCCATCTGCCGCATATCCTGCTCCTCGTGGCACCCGTGAATCACCGAGCCCGCGCCCATGAACAGCAGCGCCTTGAAGAACGCGTGCGTGATCAGGTGGAACATGCCCACCGCCACGCCGCCCACTCCCAGACCCGCCATCATGTAACCAAGCTGCGACACAGTCGAGTAAGCCAGAATGCGCTTGATGTCGTTCTGCGCCACCGCGATCAGCGCCGCAAACACCGCCGTCGACGCGCCCACCCACGTCACCACCGTCAGCGCCGTCGTCGTTCCCACCCGCCAGCGCACCCGCCGACATCAGCGGATACACGCGCGCAATCAGATACACACCCGCCGCCACCATCGTCGCCGCATGAATCAGCGCCGACACCGGCGTCGGGCCTTCCATCGCATCCGGCAGCCACACATGCAGCGGCACCTGGCCGCTCTTTCCCGCCGCTCCCGCAAAGATCAGCAGCCCGATCGCGCCCGCAGCCGTCAGTCCCCAGCGCCGCGTGATGCACCAGCAATCCACCCAGCGCCAGCGGCTCCATCGATCCCGCGCCGTTGTCGTAGAACAGCAGCGTGCCCGTCTGCGCAAACAGCCACACCATTCCGAGCAGGAAAAACACATCGCCCACGCGCGTCGTCAGAAACGCCTTCTTCGCCGCCGCCGCCGCCGAAGGCTTCTGATACCAGAACCCGATCAGCAGATACGACGTCAGTCCCACCAGTTCCCAGCACATGAAGAGCAGCAGCAGGCTGTTCGCAATCACCACGCCCAGCATCGCGCCCGCAAACAGCGACAGAAAGCAGAAGAAGCGCGTGTAGTTCTCGTCGTGCGCCATGTAGCCGGTTGAGTAGATAAAGATCAGCAGCCCGACAAAGCGTGACCATCACCAGCATCACCGCCGCCAGCGGATCGAGCACCCAGCCCAGTTCCACATGCGCCGCGCCCACCTGGATCCACGTGAAGTTCACCGTCTCGCGCACCGCATGCTCCATGCGCCCATCCCGTCAGCACGTGCCCGAATGCAACCAGCGCCAGCAGCAGCGAGAACGCCAGCGAACCAATCGCCAGCCCCGAGGCCAGCTTGCGTCGTCGGCTGCTTCAGCAGCGCAATCACGCCCGCCGCCACAATCGGCACCGCCGGAATCAGCCACAGACATCTGCGCGATCGCGCTCGCTGCAAGTTGCGGAGTGAACGCGAATTCCTTCTTGCATCACCGGCTCACCCCTTCATCCTGTTCATCTGGTCCAGATCCGTCGTCTTCGCGTGGCGATAAATCGAATCACCAGGCCAAGCCCCACCGCCGCTTCAGCCGCCGCCACCGCAATCGAAAAAATCGCAAACATCATTCCCGTCAGCGCCTCGGGATGCGGCCCGTAGCGCCAGAACGCAATCAGATTCAGAT
The DNA here is from genome assembly GCA_963751225.1 of uncultured Acidobacteriaceae bacterium. Lineage (GTDB taxonomy): Bacteria > Acidobacteriota > Terriglobia > Terriglobales > Acidobacteriaceae > Telmatobacter. Next base: position 360,634 of record CAVVTY010000009.1, on the reverse strand, counting down.
TCGCCGCGTTCAGCATCAGCTCAATGCCGATCAGCACCAGGATCGCGTTGCGCCGCGTCAGCGCTCCCGCCAGCCCGATCGCAAACAGCAGCGCGGCCACCAGCAGATAACCCGCAAGCGGCGTGCCATCTCATCTTGGCCCCCTCCTTCTCGTGCATGGCCACAATCACCGCGCCCACCAGCGCCGCCGTCAGCAGCACCGCAACAATCTCCAGCGGCAACACATAGCGGCCCATCAGCGCCTGGCCAATCTGCTTCACCGTCACCGTCGGCGCAGGCGTCGTCTGCGGCAGCCACGGCGCAGCGCGCAGCACCGCCCAGCCCAGCACCGCAAACACCGCCGCGGCAATCGCCAGCCCCGCCAGCCATGTCTTGCTGAAAACACCTTCCTTGCGGCAGTTCCGATCCGCGCGTCAGCAGAATCGCAAACACCACCAGGATCGCCACCGCGCCGATGTAAACCAGAATCTGCGCAAAGCCCGCAAACTGCGCATCGAGCTGCAGAAACAGCAGCGCCAGCCCCAGAAACGCCACCGTCAACGCCAGCGCGCAGTGCACCAGGTTCTTCAGCAGCACCGCGGCCAGCGCGCCGCCAATCGTCAACGCAGAAACTAAATAGAACGCGATTCCCACCGGCCGCCGCTCCTTTCTCTGACCGACTCAAAGGTCTGGGTGCCCCAGGTCCGATTTTCGCACCTGAGATGCCACCGATCTCGTTCCGAACCCGGGTGCCCCATCCATGCGTCGGCTTTTCGACGCATGGGTGGGAGGCACAGATCTCAACCCAACACCGTCCGGCCCTTCAATCCGCATAGCGGTAACTCCTCGGGCCGAACTGCTTCCTCCGCATCCCTTCCCATCCAATCCCCACATACGCCAGCACCAGAATCGCCGAACACACCACCCAGCGCAGCCAGCCCTCGCCCATGAAACGCCACAGCCCCGCCACAAACAGATTCAGCAGGCACATCGGCAGCACGAACTTCCACGCGAAATTCATCAACTGGTCCTGCCGAAGCCTTGGCAGCGTTCCGCGCAGCCAGATGAAGCACGCACATCGAAACAAACAGCTTCCCGAAGAACCAGATCCACGAAGGAACCCACGTCAGGAACGCGAACGGCGCCGACCATCCGCCAAGAAACAGCGTCGATCCCAAACCCGGAGATCGAAAACATCGCCACATACTCGCCCAGGAAGAACAGCGCAAACTTGAATCCCGAATACTCCGTGTGATAACCCGCCACCAGTTCCGACTCGCCCTCGGGCAGATCGAATGGAGAGCGGTTCGTCTCCGCCGTCGCCGCAATCGCGAACATCACGAACCCGGCAAATCCCCACGGCGTGAAGATGTACCAGTGCGGCAGGCCATGCGAATACTGGTTCTGCGCCTCCACAATCTTCACCAGCGAGAGCGAACCCGTCATCATCACCACGACCACGCTCGACAGCAGCAGCGGCACCTCGTAGCTGATCATCTGCGCCACCGCGCGCATCGCGCCCAGCAGCGAATACTTGTTGCGGCTTGACCATCCCGCCATGAAGACCGACAGCTCCGTCGACGCGCCCATGGCGAAATAAAACAACAGGCCGGCATCCATATCCACCAGCACCATGTTGCGTCCCATGGGCAGCACCGCAAATCCCATGAAGACCGTCACCACCAGCACCATCGGCGCCAGAAAATGCACCACCGCATCCGCGCTCGTCGGAACAATATCTTCCTTGGTCAGCGACTTGATGCCGTCCGCCATCGGCTGCAGAATCCCGAACGGCCCCACGCGATTCGGACCGAGCCGGTTCTGCATCCGGCCCACGCCCTTGCGCTCCAGCACCGTGGTCAACGCAAACAGCGCGGGATACAGTCCCACGATCGCCACCACGCTCAGAATCACTCCCGCCGCGGTCTGCCATTCCGCCGGCAGGTATCCCACCAGCCAATGCTTCAGCAAAACGAAGATCTGGTCGAGCCTCTCGATCATTTCTTGCGGCTCTCCTTCGGCTGGCTTCGCCGGTTGCAGGCGCGCGGTATCGGTGCGGCGGCGCCGGCAGCCGCAGCAGCTGCCTTTGCAGCCGCCGCCTCAGCTGCGGCCTTGGCCTTGGCTTCCGCCTTTGCCTTCTCCTCTGCCAGCCGCGCATCCACCTCGGCTGCCTCCGTCGGATGAATCTGGTGGTAGTACTCGTTCGACTTGCGCCAGCTGCTTGCGATCCAGCAGCAGCCCGCCAAACCGGTCGTCCGTCGCCAGCTCAAACTCCGTATCCATCTTGATCGCTTCGAACGGGCAAACCTCAACGCAGATCTGGCAGCTCATGCACACCGAAATATCGATATCGAACTTCGCCGGATAAATCTGCAGTCTTGCCCACATAGTCCGGCTTCTTGTCCTTGCTCTTCTCGATGAAGATGCACTTCGGCGGGCACTCTTTCTCGCAGATCTGGCAGGCCACGCACCGCAGCCCCTTCTCCCAGTCCGTCTCCGTCGTACACCAGAAACGGAAAATTCCGCGAAGCCTCCGGCAAGGGCAGCCGCTCCTCCGGATACTCCACCGTCGTCAGCCGTTCTTTCGAGACAAAGCTCCCGGCGAAATTCCTCGCCGTCTCCGCCAGTCCCTTCAGAATTCCCTCACCCAGCAATTGAAACTCCTCAACACAGCTTCAGCTGTCAGCTCTCAGCACTTCTAGCTTCGTCTGAGCAGTGCATAACTCAGTCAAAGGGATGCCTTCAGTCGTGCATAGAACATAGCTCGGCAGCTCAGGATCTCCTCGCAATCGCTGATGCAAGCCTGGTCTGATCTCTGACTGCACCGATCCACTTCGCCCAGCACAATATCCACGCTGCCAAAGATCAGCACCACATCCGCCACGTTGCTGCCCCAGGCACATATCTTCCAGAACCGTCAGATTGATCAGGCTCGGCGGCCGCACCCGATAGCGATACGGATTCGGCCCTCCATCGCTGATCAGGTAAAAGCCCAGCTCGCCCTTCGGCGCCTCAATGCGTCCGTACGCCTCGCCCGCCTTCGGTCTGAAGTTCCGGATCTTCGCCTTCGGATCCATGACCGGCCCGCCAGGAATCTCCTTCAGCGCCTGCTCCAGAATCTTGATCGACTCCCGCATCTCCAGCATGCGCATCATGTAGCGGTCGTAGATGTCGCCATGATCGCCCAGCGGCACGCGGAACTTGAACCGGTCGTAAATCCCGTAGTGATCCACTTTGCGAATGTCGTAGTTCACGCCCGAAGCGCGCAGCATCGGCCCCGTGATCCCGGCATTCACCGCCAGTTCCGGCTTCAGAACCCCGATTCCCTGGCACCGCGCCATCAGGATCTCGTTCGTCGCTCAGGAAGCGCTCAAACTCATCCGACAAACGCCGGCAGCCCGCCACAACCTTCCGCGTCTGCATCCAGCCACGCAGCCGACGCATCCACCCGGCAGCCGCCAAAGCGCATGTAGTTGCACATCATGCGCGAGCCGGTCAGGCTCTCAAACAGATCCAGAATCTTCTCGCGCTCGCGGAACGCATACATCAGCGGAGTGCCGCTCGCACCCATCTCCTGCAGCAGAAAGCCAATCGTCGATGCATGATTCTGCACCCGCGTCAGCTCCGCCAGAATCACGCGCAGATACTCCGCGCGCTCCGGAACCTCCTGCCCCACCAGCTTCTCCACCGCCAGCGCATAGGCCCAGTTGTTCGAGAGCGAGCAGAAGTAGTCCAGCCGATCCGTATACGGCATCGACGCCAGGTAGCTCGGCTTTCTCGGCAATCTTCTCGTGATTGCGGTGCAGGTAGCCGAAGACCGGCTTCAGCCTGATCACCCGCTCGCCATCCAGCACCACGTCCATCCGGAAGACGCCGTGCGTCGAAGGATGATGCGGCCCCATCGCCACCTCGAGCAGCTCGCCCTCGCCGTCCGGCTCAATCACCGGCGGCCGGTTCCAGCCCTCCAGCTTCTCCGATCGCTGCCAGTCGCACCGTCACGTTCTCAGAGTCAGTCGAAGTGCCGTTCATGTCCCTGACCTCCTCATGTCCGCATCCCTGCGCCTTGTGTGCCTTGCGCGCGTCTTCAGCACCTCATCATGCGCCGTCGGCTCGTACTCGTAATCGTCCGGCTCCACGTAATCGCGCCGCATCGGATGATCCTTGAACTCATCCCACATCAGAATCCGCCGCAGGTCCGGATGCCCCTTGAACACGATTCCGTACAGATCGAAAACCTCGCGCTCCTGAAACTCCGCCGACCGCCACACCGGCGTCAGCGACGGCAACTCCACCTGGTCTGTCCGGTTCACCGTCCGCATCCGAAGCACAACAGGCCCATGCTTCTTCGCCATCGAAAAAAGGTGATACACCGCTTCCAGATATCCCGGCTCCACGTGCTTGCGCGTCTCCTCGACAGTCTCCTCCACCGTCTGCTCCACGCCATCCACCGCCTTCGTCGACCGGTCGCGTTACCTTCACCTTCTCGGCGATCTTCCTTGTCCAGCCAGTCCACGCCGGTCACATTCGAAAGAAAATCCAGCGCCAGTTCCTCATCGTCGCGCAGAAACTCGGCCACCTGCGTCGCGTGCTCCTGCGCCAGCAGCAGCGAGTGCTGTCCGCTGGGGCCCGGGTTCGGCACAATCGTCACCGCTGCTCCCGGCACCGCCGCCTCAATCGCCGCCTTGATCTCCTCAACTGTCTTCAATCCCAACCTCTGTCATCCTGAGCGGAGCGAAGGACCTGCTTCTCAAACTGATCCCTGACCCCTGAACCCTGGCCCCTCACTTGATCACCACCGGCACCGGCCACACTCCCGGATTCGAAGGCGGCTCCAGATCGTGCTCGCCATACTCCGGCACAGGAAATTCTCCCGGCGCATCCGCATTCAGATGCCGCGGCCGGTCCTCGCCGGTCAGCGGCTGCGCGTCGATCTTCTTCTGCAACGTCATGAACGCCTGAATCAGCGCCTCAGGCCGCGGCGGGCAGCCCGGAATATGCACATCCACCGGGATATACCGGTCGATTCCTTTCAGCACGTTGTATCCCTGCTTGAACGGCCCACCTGAAATCGCGCACGCTCCCATCGCAATCACGTACCTCGGCTCGGCCATCTGGTTGTAGAGCCGCACCACCTGCGGAGCCATCTTCTTGGTCACCGTCCCGGAGATGATCATCAGATCCGCCTGTCGCGGCGACGGTCGAAACACCTCCGACGCCGAACCGCGCCAGGTCGTAGCGCGCCATCGTCGTCGCAATCATCTCGATCGCGCAACACGCCAGCCCAAACTGCATCGGCCAGACCGAGCTCCGGCGCCCCCAGTTGTAGAGCTCCTCGATGGTCGTAACGAAGACGCCCTGCTTCCCCAGTTCGATCTTCAGATTCTCATCCACGGCCATGGCAAGTCGCTTCGCTCCGCTGGGTCCACGTTCAGCGTCGGCTTCGAGCATGGCTGGGATCAACGAACCCCTGGTCCCAAGTCTCGTTCTGAGACCTGGAGCTCGACTCTAACCCCGGTGCCCCATTCATGCGTCGGATTTCCGACGCATGCGTGTCCGAACCCCTGGGTGCCCCAGGCTCGTTTCGAACCTGGGAGACCACGACTCTAACCCGGGACATCATGCGTCGGCTTCGACGCTGAGTAGCTCCGAACCCTGGGTCCCCAGTCCGCTTGACCTATTCACGCCCACGTCAACACGCCCTTGGCCCACGCCCACGCCAGCCCTTCAATCAGCAGCAGCACAAACACCAGTCATCGACACGCACGCCGCCACGCCCAACCCGGTAAACGCCACCGCAAACGGCAGCAAAAACACCGCTTCCACATCAAAGATCAGAAAAATGATGGCGTAGAGGTAGTAGGCCGAGCGGAATTGCACCCAGGCATCGCCCTTCGACTCCAGCCCGCACTCATAAATAGCGTTCTTGATCGCGTTCGGCTTGGCCGGCGAAAACACCTTCTGCCACAGCCACGCAAGCCCCAGCGGAGCCAGCCCGAACCCGAGCGCAGCCACGAACAGAACGGCTAGAGAAAAATAAGGACTTGAGGCCATCGCAGGAACAGAAATCTTACTCATCAAACGTAACAGTTTGGGGTCAGTTTTGGCTAAGAGGATGGCCATCAGATTCCACCTCAACCTGCACTTTTCGCCCGTTCATCCCACTCTGTGAACCGCTCGCTGCAAAGCCGCGATTGCCACCTTGCTCCGGCGCTTTCAATAGCCGCCTCCACCTTTCGGTGGTAGACAGCTCAACCCTCGTTCCTGATACCGTTTTTATGTTCCCGCGCGGCTTCTCCTTACGTTTCTGCGCGGCCGGGCCGGCATTCGCCACGGAGTTCACTCAGAGATGTTCAAGATCGCGGTGCGGAGTTGGGCAGGCCTCTTCTTGCTCCTTGTCTTGCCCCTCACAGTCACCTGGGCAGTTCGCGCTGCAACCGATCCCGCCTCGTCCGCAGCCACGCCACTCCGCCGGCGCCGACGTTCCCGACTACAGCCCGCCGCCTATACCGCCGCCATCAACGTCACCGGACCCACCACCCAATTTCACGACTCCGTTTCCAGCCGCTACAACTACGCCTTCGGCAAGGAGTCGCCGTTCCTCCCCTCCAACGCCATGTCGGCCAACGGCCAGTTCCTCAATCCGCGGAGCTTCTACACCGCCGAATACTGCGGCCACTGCCACCAGGAGGCCTACCACCAGTGGCGCCAGTCCGTTCACTCCAACAGCTTTCGCGCCCCCTGGTATCTGAAGAACGTCAACATGCTCATCGACGAAAAGGGCGTCCAGTTCTCGCGCCACTGCGAGGGCTGCCACAATCCCGTCGCCCTTCTCTCCGGCGACCTCTCGCAGGGCATGCCCAAAAAGCGCCCCTTCGAGGACGAAGGCATCACCTGCTCCGACCTGCCACTCCATCCAGTCCACTGACACCACCGGCACCGGCAGCTACGTCATGGGCATTCCCGCCGTCCTCGTCGACGAAAACGGCGCGCCCAGTCACGCGCCCCGTCTCCGACTCCGAGATCCTCGCTCATCTCGATCGCCACTCGAAAGCCGTGATGCGCCCGCTCTACAAGACCGCCGAGTTCTGCGCCGCCTGCCACAAGGCCGCCATCCCCCGCTCGCTCGACGACTACAAGTGGCTCCGCGCCTTCTCCGTCTACGACGAGTGGCAGGGCGCCAGCTTCACCAAGCAGTCGCCGCTTCCCTTCTACCGCAAAGACACCGTCTCCACCTGCCAGACCTGCCACATGCCGCGCGAGCCACTCGCCGCCGAATGCTCAGGACCCCGGCGCCAAAGACGGCACCCTCGTCTCGCATCGCTGGCTCGGCGGCAACACGCTCATTCCCGCCTACTACAAATTCGACGAGCAGGCCGAGAAGCTCGCCGAATTCCTCCGAGATGGCCCCGACGGCAACGGCGTCCTCAACGTCGACATCTTCGCCCTGGAGAAAGAAGCGCGAAGCCATCCGCTGACGGGCGAATGCTCTCATCGCACCTCTCGGCCTTACGCAGCTTTCTCGCTCGCCCCCGGCGAAACCCTCATCGCCGACGTCGTCATTCAGAACAAGGGCATCGCCCACTCGCTCATTCCCGAGCAGCGCGACTTCTACGAAGCCTGGGTCGACTTCACCGTCAAAGACGCGACCGGCAAGGTCCTCGCCGAGAGCGGCTTCATCCAGCCCGACGGCAACCTCGATCCCTCCGCCCACTCCTTCACCAACCGCCTCATCAACATCAAGGGCGAGCTGAACGACCTCCACGAGATCTGGCACAACCGCGTGCTGGCCTACAACAACACCATCCAGTCCGGCCGCTCGCAGTTCGTCCGCTACCGCTTCCGCCTGCCCAAAACCATCACAGGCGAAGTCTCGCTCACCGCCGACGGTCAAGTACCGCCGCTTCGACCAGCACTTCATCGACTACGCGATGGATCAGCCCGCCTCGAAGCACTATCCCGCAGCCCGATCATCGAAATGGCGTCCGACACCCGGACCCTCCACATCGGCGCACAACGCTCCACCCGCAGGAACTCTTCAGAACGTTCGCCGGGCGCGCAGCACAGCCCAGAGTGGATGCGCTGGAACAACTACGGCATCGCCCTGCTCGATGCCCAGCAATACGAGGCCGCGGTCCAGGCCTTCGAACACGTCGCCGCCCTCCGCCCTGACTACGCCGACGCCTACACCAACATGGCCATCGTCGAAATCTCCTGGGAGCGCTACAACGACGCCAAGCCGCATCTCGCAAAGGCCCTCACCCTGCTCCCCGGCGACCCGCGCGCTCTCTACTACCGCGCCCTCGTCGAGCGCAACGCCGGCCAGATCAATGAGGCCATCGACGACCTGCAGGCCATGCTCGCCAAATATCCGCTCGCCAAGGACGGCCTCCGCGAACTCGGCTTCAGCTACTACCAGCAGCACGACTACGCCAAGGCGCGCGACATGTACGAGAAGCTTCAGGCCATCGATCCCGACGACCTCGCCGCCCACTATCAGCTCGCAATCCTCTATCGCCGCCTCGGCGACAAGCAAAAGGCCGCCATCGAGTCAGCCAAGTTCGCCGACCAGAAAGACGATCCCACCGCCAGCACCTACGCCCTCGAATTCCTCCGCAAACACCCGGAAGTCGCCAGCGAAAGCGTCATCTGGCACACCCACGACCTCACCGGCGATCCCGTCAAGCAACCCGCAAAGATCGAATACCACTACATCCCCGGCGCCGGCCGATAAGGATCAAGACATCGGACTGATCGAAGCCACGTGCCCCATTCATGCGTCGGCTTTTCGACGCATGGGTGGGATACAACGAACCTCTGGGTACCCCAGGTCTCGTCCGTGCCGTGGCGCTGATGACCTGCGAGTGCGCGAGATACCCGGCACTGAACTGAGTTTGATGAATTGGAGAAGAACTTGATTGCCGTTTCCTATTCGCTCTCGGCGACCAGGAGCATACCCAGATCGCGCAAGCTTTGACCCGTGTTGCGCCTCAGAACCTCGGCAACATTTTCGGCCATTCCCACGTTCGCAGCGAAGAATTTGAAGGTCACGACCTCTTTGCCGAACAAGCAGGTCAAGTCGATGCGAGTATTCACGATCCTGTCGACTCTCTTTACCATCACAGATTCCGGGGAACGCGCAAACGCTTCTTTGCGGGTATCAAATGGTCCAGCGCCTCCTTGAGGTGGCCAACCAGGCAGACTCGACAATTGCCGCATTCAGTACTCCCTGGCATTGATCGTACGCCACGGAGCCTCGATTTGAATGTTTGCACCGGTTTCAGCCCAATCCAGTCGGCGGTCAACCGCCCGGAACGCAAGTGTAGGTCGACCACTCCACGTTTCGTTGGTGCATTTATGACTCAAGGCAGCTGTTTTTCGGCTCTGCGGATTAAGGAGATGAACCAGAGCGTAAAGAATATGTTGACTGCGGCGCCCGTAATGCGTGGAAACAGAGGTTCGCCCCTGGTCATCCACAACCCGGCCACGAGAAGGATTGGCAAGACCACGACAGCAATCTGTAGTCGTTGTATCAATCTCCGTCTCTTCGATGTGTCGGCAGAGCCGCTCAACTGATCCGTGCCCGAATTAGCCCTCTTCATGCTCGAACTAATGGCGACCGAAAGCGCTCCGACCAGGAGAAACAGAACGACACCGAGCAGCCTTGGCGACATCGCGCCTTTGGCATACGCAATCGCGACCAGCAGCGCGACTGCCGCGAAGGTGAACATTATCCCCAGCAGTCTACTCGATAGGCTTGTCTTCATTTCGTCCTTCTATCGAGCCCAAAAAGCAATCGGTCCAGCGCTAGCAGGCCGGATGAGGATTCTTGAACACAACCTCGATCGGGAGCCAGTCTGACAGGCGCTTCGCATCGATCTCGGCATCCCCGGCTTGGCTGCTGAGCGACGATCTGGCCAGCGCCACGGATATCTTTATCTTCCCCTTGATGCAGTAAGCCCCGAGAAACCTCGACAGCCCCTTATCCGCCTCATCCATGTATTCCGCGGGAAGCGTGCCCTCCGCTCCGGAAATATCAACTGGCGCCATAATCATCTGGTTCATGATCGGCCCTTGTTTCGTAACTCCCGAAGTGTCGAATCGCACCACGAGGCTCGCTCTTTTCTCCAGCGCCTCAGGATTCGCGGTGTACTTGATCGCCGGAATCGTCACTCCCGCCGGGTTCGGTTTTGCTGCCTGTGTGTCAAACGCGAGATGGTAGGCAGCCCCCGGCCATTTTGGCTTGACCGGAACATTGGAAGCCTTGTCTCCCTGGTTTCCGCACCCTGCCAAAAGCGCCAATCCGCTGACCGCCAGTATCATGCTCTTTCTCAAGCCTTCCTCCTCGTTCTTGTGAGACGACGCGCCAGAATACCACCCTGCGCCTCACAGGAGCGTGATCGCGATCAGTTGTCAGCCGGGTGCCCCACATCTCACCCAATCTGGGTGCCCCAGAGCCTGTCCTGAGCTTGCCGAAGGATCTCGCTTCTGAGACCTGGGAGTGAGTAATGTCCGGTTACTCGACCAGATCTCTAACACCTCATCCCTCCCCCCAACTCCCCTGACCCGGGTTGCCTCGCACTTCTTACTGATTTCGATCCTATCCATGCAAACTTAAAATCTCGTTAGCCGGATCAAATCCGAAAATCCCGATCCTGCAATTCGCCGGCAATCAGGTTAGACTGTCCTTACGCAAACGGCTTCCCCCCCAAGTCGTCTTGCGCCAATCTTCGAGGTCGTCAGGTTGGCGCAGGATGCCCATGGCGCGGGGTCAGCTTCTTTGAGTCTTGGCTCTCCCACCGCTTTGGTCTTGAGACTTGAAGGGGGAATGTTTGGGAACGCATGTAGCCATGCGTGTGCTCGTCGTAGACGATGAGCACTTGATTGCCGATACCCTTGCTCTGATTCTCAACCTCAAGGGCTTTGAGACGCGTGCGGTTTATAGCGGCGAGCAGGCCATTGAAATTGCCAAGTCAATGGAACCGCACCTCGTTCTCTCCGATGTCATGATGAGGGAAATGGGCGGCATTGAAGCTGCCGTCGAGATCTCGCGCCTCCTTCCACGTTGCCGCATTGTCCTCTTCTCAGGTCAGGCATCGACCATCGACCTCATGAAAAAAGCCCGGGAAAGTGGACACGACTGGGACGTGTGGCAAAAGCCGCTTCACCCTGCAATGCTCGTCGAGCGATTGAATCTTATCCGTGCAAAGCTCGACGAAGAGGGAGCCTTTCCGGCCTGACATCTCATCCCGAATCCTCTGCCCCGGCGATCGCCGAGGCTCTCGATCCCGGCGCGACAATTCCGTACTTCACATCCAGAAACTCCTGAAGTCCCTCCGGAAGAACCGGCGCCAGTTCCTGCCACGTCAGCACCTTGCATCGAACGCGCATCTCCGCGCGCTTCACCGCCGTCATCACCTGGAACCACGCTTCGCGCAGATCCGGCCGTCGCTCATCGTGAATCACGCAGAAACTCGCATCAACCGCATGCGCAGCCAGCACATTCCGTATCAACTGGTAGCTCGCGTATCCCATAACTGTCGGCTGCTCCCTGTCGGCGCGCTCCTCGATCTCCGTTTGAAACGCTCTTGCCGTCTCCCCATCGTCCTCGCAAGGCGCTTCCCACTCCTGCGTAAACTCCTCCGCCAATTCCACAGCATTGCGCCGTCGCCGTGTCCGCATCTCGATCTTCGGCAGCAATGCCGCATCAAAGACCGCGTCAAAGTCGCGATACGCCTCCACCAGCCTCGCTTCCCTGCACTGAAAGTCCGATTCCGTCAGCTTCGACTCCACAAGCAGGTCTCCCCAGCGCATATCCACTTCTGTGCGATCAAACCTCCCCTTCGCCAAAGGAACCCGTGCCTTCCACCCAAAAATCATCTCGCCTTCCTCGGCGATCCCCAGCAGTCGTCGCACCGCAACCGAATCCGCAACGCCCGGTGTGCAGAAGACATTCATGAGCAGCGCATCCGAGCTCGTCGATGAATCCAGTTCTCGCCACCGCCGCCCCGGTTCCGTCGTAGACCGTGGCAGTGAGCGCCCCTGCGCATGGATCTTGTCGAAGCGCCGTAGCCATTCTGCCCGTGCAGTCATCGCCGCGTATGCGGGCCCGAAGAAGTTCCCATGCGTCCCTTTCTCCGGCGCATACACGATCACCGGAAACGCTCCGTAGCTCTCCACATGCAACCGGCCGGGAGCATATCGCCGGTTACGCTCCGTGAGTTCATAACGCAATTGGCTCGCATATGCGATCGTCATACGCTGACAAGATTACAGCCCTCCGCAGGCGCCGTGTTCGCGGTCCCTTGTTGCTGTTGCTTTCCCAAAGAACTGTGAAATTCTCCTGTTGGTAACCCAAATGACAGAGGGACGGTGCCGGACCGCATGAAACCGAAGCAGGACGTACAGCAAGGAACCCTGGCCCTCATGGTCTTGAAGACCCTCGATGTGCTGGGAGCGTTGCACGGGTATGGCATCGCCCGACGCATCGAGCAGATCAGCGGCGAACTGCTTTCGGTCAATCAGGGCACCCTTTATCCCGTCCTCCTGAGGCTCGAGCAGGAAGGTGCCATCGCATCGGAGTGGGGCCCCTCGGAAAACAACCGCAGGGCGCGCTTTTATCGCCTCACGCGCGCGGGACGCAAACTGCTGGAAGCCGAAAAACGAGATTGGGAGCAGACTTCAGCGATCATCGCGCGCTTCCTTGAAGCGAAAGCCGGAGATCTGGCATGAGAGCCTTGAATCGCTTCTTCACGCGCCTTCTCAACTTCACAACCAGGCGTCGCAGCGACGAACGCCTGCGCGAGGAGATCGAATCGCACATAGCGGCCCAGACCGAAGAGAACATCCGCGCCGGCATGGCCCCCGACGAAGCACGCCGCAACGCCCGCCTGAAGTTCGGCGCTGCGGAGACGGTTCGCGAAGACTACCACGCCGAAGAGGGACTGCCATTCGTCGAGAACCTGCTGCTGGATATTCGCTATGCCCTTCGCGTCCTTCGCAAGTCTCCCGCGTTTACATGCGTCTGCCATGGTCACCCTGATGCTTGGCATCGGAGCAAACGTCGTCGTCTTCGGAGTCCTGAATGCGGTCCTGCTTCACCCGCTCGATGTAAGCGACCCGCAGAGCCTCTATCAGCTCCGCCACAAGCAGTGGATGAGCGGGCGCCTGCTGACTTCGTCCTATCCCGCGTTTGACGATCTTCGGCGGCGCAACACCACCTTCAGCGGGATGGCCGCGATTTATGGATATTCGCATGCGGGACTGCGCTGGCGTAACGCGGTGATGAATCTCTCTGGCGACGAAGTCACCGGCAATTACTTCGATCTCCTCGGCGTGCAACCGGAGGCGGGACGCTTCTTCCACGAGGCCGACGAGCATGGCCCGGGTTCAGCGCCGTATGTCGTGTTGAGCAATGCCATCTGGCGAAGCGCATTTCATGCCGATCCGGGAGTAGTCGGAACAACCGTGGAGCTCAACAAACATCCGTTCACGGTCGTTGGCGTAGCGCCGGCTCAGTTCCACGGCACCGAGCGCTTTGTGTGGCCGGACTACTGGATTCCCATGGCCAACGAGGAGCAGGTCGCGGGGTGGGATTACCTGCATAGCCGGACATCCATTTCTGTCACGGTGATTGGCCGGCTCAAGCCGGGCGTGACGCCGCTGCAGGCGACGGAGAACCTCAACGCCATTGCGGCCGAGCTGGCGAAGGAGTACCCGGAAACCGACGACGGACAGCCGCTGCGGCTCATTCATCCGGGACTTCTCGGCGACGACGGTGAAGTCATTCGCGGATTTCTTCTCAGCGTCACCGTACTGGCGTTGCTGGTGCTGGCGGCGGCGTGCGCCAACCTTGCAACTCTGTTTGCGGCGCGCGCGGCCGATCGCAGCCGCGAATTCGCGCTCCGTGTGGCCCTTGGATCGAGCCGGCGGCGACTCGCTCGACAACTCCTGACCGAGGCCCTGATCGTATCCCTGGCGGCCGGCGCGGCTGGGTTGGTGTGCGCTCGCTTGTTGTTGGGCATGCTGAACCGTTGGCATCCATTCGTTGAGAGCCATCTGGTAGCAGGCATGGATGCGCGTGTGTATCCTGGCGGGCCTTGTGTTCACACTCGGCAGCGCACTTCTGTTTGGAATGATTCCTGCGAGGCAGGCGTGGCAGAGCAGCCCGTTGCAGAGCTTGAAGGGCGGAACGCTGGATGCAATGCCGCTGCGCCGTTTTGCCATGCGTGACCTGTTGTTGGGCGCGCAGATCGCCATCTGCACGCTCCTCGTGACGGCTTCTTTGGTGGCCGTGCGCGGATTGCAGCGCACGCTTCAGGTTCCGCTGGGCTTTCAGCCCCGGGGCGCGATGCTCGTCGACGTTGACCTGAGCCAGGTGGAACCGGAAGGCGAAGCGTCACTCCAGAAACAGAAAGCAATGCTCGACGCGGCGCGGAACATCCCCGGTGTGACGGCAGCGGGTGCCGTGAGCCGCACGCCCTTTACCGGAGGGATGCATGGCATTCCGATCTTCCCGCCGGGAACAACCGCTTTCACGCTGAACAATTCTGTGCTCGCGCCGTACGTGTTTCAGATGTCGCCGGGATACCTCCAGGCTGCGGGCACTCGGCTGCTGAGCGGGCGCGATGTCTCGTGGGACGACAACTCATCCACGCCCTATGTCGCCGTCGTGAACCAGACTTTCGCGCGCAAGATGTGGAGCGCATCTCCGGCAATCGGACAACACTTCATTCTGTCTGGCCACCTCACAGAGGTAGTAGGCGTGGCCGAGGACGGCAAGTACCACGACATGCAGGAGTCGCCGCAGCCTGTGGCCTATGTGCCGTTTTCGCAAAGCGCACCGAGCGAAGCGGTCTTCGTGGTGCGGTCATTGCGCACGTCGAACGAGATGGCCGCTGCGCTCCAACGCGCATTTAGCGGCATCGAACCGAATCTGCCGATCACCGTGCAGAGTTGGCCTGATGTGCTGGCGAGCGAGTTGTTTCCCGCTCGCGTCGCGACAGGGTCGCTCGGTGTCATGGGCCTGCTGGCTGCGATGCTGGCGGTCACCGGCATCTTCGGCATGGCGGCCTACAACGTGAGCCGGCGCATGAAGGAGCTGGGCATTCGCATGGCATTGGGCGCGCGCAAGACCCACGTGATGAGCGCCGCCGTCGGCCGTCCCATTGCACTGCTCGGCGTTGGATCGGTCCTGGGTCTGCTCGCAGGCGTCCTCGCCTCCCGCCTGCTCGCACAGATCGTCTATCAGGCGAATCCGCGCGATCCCGTGGTCGTCGTCGGCGCGGTACTGACCATGACGCTGCTGGGCATCGCAGCCTCCGCCATTCCAGCCCGCCGCGCGCTCGCCATCGATCCATCCACGCTCATGCGCGAAGAGTGAGACAGCCCATCGCCCTCAAACCCGCGGTCATCCGGAGCGACCCGAGCCATGCCGAAGGGGGCCTCAGTTGTTCAGTCCTCGGCCTTGAGTAGGAAGCCACTGCCTCGAGCCGTGCCTGCCGGTCATCCAGATTCGTTTTTAAGATTGAAGGGCCAGACCTCCGTCGGTTCGGAGCAAAGCCGCTCGCGAACCTACTTCAGCATCCGGCTCGAACAGGCAAGCCGGTGGCACTGGGAACAATGGCGCGGTAGCTTGCATCGGTGCCGGCCGAGAAGCAGGATCGCGGCGATCCGGCGGACGACCTGCGCGAAGTATGCTGCCTCTTCTGGTCGAAGCGCGCGATGGAGCAGGGGCGAAGCCGGCTCCGCAGTGAACTCACGGTAGCTGAGCCACTTTTTGAGAACCTGGTACCCGCCCAGGGTGTAGTTCCACACGTTTATGGGAACTGCGGACCAGTGGGCGTCACCGTTGAGATGGACATCGATGCAGGACTCGCCTAGCAACTGAAGCACATCGTCGAGAGCCAGCGACTGAGCGGCCGCAAGAGCCGCGATCCTTTCGCGTTCTGCGAGTCCAGGGCTGCCGGAGCGCGTGCAGATGTCTATTGGGTTAATGCGTCAAATCGCCGATGTTTCAATTCGGCAATCGTTCCTTGCATCTACTTATGCCGATCAGTCGTTTTCGTCCGACTCTGGCGATCTAGGCTTCACCAAGTGGCTCGTGCATAGGCAACAGCCTCCACGCGAACGAGACCCTATGCGGAAATCGGTTCGTTCGACTGCTGCGGTTGGTCAACCTTCTTGAGCGGCATCGCTCACTTCCTCTCCAGTCGGAACTAACTAGGTACTCACGGGACATTCCTGTCTCCGAAAGGATGCGGCAGGCCAACCCCTCACGGCCTCGTGCGGTAACACGGGCCGAAGAGGTAAGCAATTCACCATTTAACCGGGTAGAGAAAGGAGGCAAAACGGTGAAATCATACGCCCATTCACATCTATCGTGATTCTGAAGACAGGCCAAATCGTACCACGGGACTATGCCGTCCGTCATCCCGCAACCGCTGAACGCGAAAACCGTGCTATCGCCCGTCACCCAAGCGCGGCTAAGACCTAACCATTTGCCTTGCACCATTTTCGATGGCCCACCCGTTGCTGGGTGGGCCTGTTCTCATAGTGCCGAGAATTACACGGGTCTAAATGCTTATTGGACTATGATTTCCTCATGCCGTTCGAAGTAGCAATTGCGAAATTCGATTGGGCAAGCGAACATCTGAACCGCCTTGGGGAGGTCTCTATTCCTTACATCAAGCGCGTCCATATGAGTTCATGCCCGTCCAGAACTCGCTTTGAGAAGGACGGATCAAGATCTAGAGGAAATCTTTGGAGATTGCGTAAGCCTTCTGCATCAGTCGGCTCCTTTGCTGCCGTCAATCCGGTAGCGAAGTCCAGGGCTCCATGCCATAGATTCTGCCGAAGAGAGAATGACGAACTCACCACGCCTATTGTCCGTGTCTTTCCTTGGTGCTCTTGTTGTCGACGTCCCAATCTACCGTCCGTTTGGGATTGGCCTTCGGAACCTTGAGTTTCATCATCAGCATCCTTGTATTTCACGTTCGTTATGGTCGGTGGCGGTCTCGCAATTCAGATAGCTCTTAAGCTGTACGGCATAAAGTGGGATCTTTGCGGACGTCGCGGCGATTTACACAGCATTTGTAATGTGCTATCAGCCATTTTTGAACATGCGCCGTACCGCGTCGTTCGTCTTCGGCTTCACTCCGCCTCCGCGGAGGTTTTTGGCGGCATAGTGGGACTCTTGCTCGCGAAATCCGAGTCGAAACGTCCCAAACAAAGCCATCGAGATTGAAGAGAAGCAACAGGCTCCGCTCCCGGCACGATCTGGTGCGCCTTCTATGCGTAGTTCCGCGCGCATGAGTGCAACCGCGAATTCCTACTTCGTATTCGTGTCCAGACCGTCAGATGCATCCCGGTCCCCACCTTGGCCCCGCCACAATGGGTTCTCCTACCGCGTTTGGTGCGGTTCAGGGCGATTGTAGAACCGTCCCCGAGCGACCGGAGTCGAGCCGAAGAGGAACCCCGACTCCACTGCACTGAGAGCTTGCTCTTCGGCCACACGTTCAAAGTTGCTTCTGCCGACTCGTCGACCGAGTCCCGACTTCGCGCGCAGCAAACCGGGTATCCCACCTCCGCATCTCGCTCCGAATCCTCCGCGACGAACTCCCTTGCGAAGCCGCTTCGCGAATATCATGCGCAGATTCTACTTCCGGGCAATGCGCACCTTCCTTGCAGAGAATTGCGGCCTCTTGCCGCACAATTGTAGACACAGGGGACTTTGGCTCCGAGCCTCATGGCTTTGAATGGGGCCACCGATCCCTGACCCTGAAAGTCAGAAGCAAGCGGCTAGTAGCTGCCTTCTCGCCCCTAACTCCTTTGCTGAGAGGAATCTGCGGCTAAGTCCAATGCTGAGAGGAATTTGGCGCCACACCCATCCCGTAACTACATGAAACTAAGGAACTTCCCTACAGAGATGGGGGAGGGGGGTACGACGGGGTGTACCATATTATGGTACAGCTCAGAGGCATACCAGAAAACTGGAGACTGCGAACTGAGAACTGGGAACTGTGGGCTGCTGTTCAACTCAAAGGATGAAGTCGCGCAAAGACACACGTGCGAAAATATCGCTTGTGATCATGCGCGTGCCGTCGTCTTCATTTCTTCTCTCGTTTGTGGCAGTGGCACTTTTGGCGGGCCCTTCGATCATCATTGCCGAAAGCCCGGGCGAAGCGGAAAAGGCCGGCGCACTGCTCTATCGCGAAAAGGGATGCGAGTTCTGCCACGGTGTCGGCGGCGTTGGAGGCAAAAAGGGCCCCGCGCTTACCGGACTGCCCACCGACAAGGTCTGGACTCCTGAAAAGATCACTGGGCAGATTCTGAACGGCGGACAAAAAATGCCCCCGTTCCGAGAGTCGCTGACAGACGACGAAGTCTCGGAACTGATCGCCTACTTGCGCGCAAAAGATAAACCTGTCCCGCCTCCAACTTCGGCCGGAGTTTCAGCGCCGTCTCCGGCTGGTCAAACAGGCCCGTAACAACGCTCCAACCGTTCAAGCCCTCAGGACTACTCAGATGTATGGCCAGGTAACTTTGGCCAACTGCGTCGACATCTCCCACAAGACGCGAGCCATCGCTGGATCCAGCGCCCTCATGTCGAGTGCCTCCGGAACAGGCGGCCCAATCAAATCGGTCAGAACCTTTACTTCGCTCGATTGCGGAGGCGCTTCCGTTTCCGTCGCCAGCAGGGTTCCATGAGAGATGCCCTCGCTCGAACGCTCGGCACTTCCGCCGGAATGATGATCCAGGGCCACTCCAAGAGCGCGACGATACCAGCCCTCCGAGCCGGTCACCTCGGATGAGTTGGTCAGCTGCGCTGCGCGGCTCCCGATTGGCTGGGCCGCAGACGCGGTAATGGCCCATCCGTTGGCCTCACTTTGCCTCTGAAGCTCGAGCGCAAAGATCAGCATCGCGAGTTTCGACTGGCTGTAGGCCTTGAGCGGCGTGTATTCCCGCTCCAGTTGCAAGTCATCCAGGTGTATCTCGCCGTGGTGGCGTCCGGTGCTCGTGAGCTGAACCACGCGCGGGCGTTTGCTGCCGCGCAGCAGAGGAAGCAACCGCGCAGTAAGCGCAAAATGACTGAGGTAATTCGCAGCAAAGTGGAGTTCGAATCGATCGCGCGTAACCTGGCGCTTCAGCAGCGCCAATGTGCATGCATTGTTGATCAGCAGATCCACCGGCCGCTCCGCGCGATTAAGCCGCGCAGCAAAATCCGCCACTGAGCTCAGACTCTCAAGGTCCAGCTTCTCAAATCGAACCAGCGCTTGCGGCGCCAGGGGCCGAATCTTGGAGAGAGCGCTATGACCTTCCGCCTGGCGTGGTCCGGCAATTATGACATCAGCGCCCGACTGGGCAAGTGCGAGGGCTATATCGAAACCAATACCGCAGGAGGAGCAGGTGACTACTGCCAACCTCCCAACTTCTGGGGGAATTACCGCTGCATTCCGTTGACGCAGCGTCACATTCGAGGATTGCATCGACTACGTTATCTCCAGCCTGTTTTTATGTAATTTGGGCCCGTGACCGACCAAACACTCAACTCAGGAACGATGTAACTTGCTCTCTATCTTCTTGCCTCCTTATTTACCCGTTAGCCCCCTCCAGAAGAGATGAAAACCCGCTTCTCGCGCCGTCGCTTCTTCATCAGGGTGCGCGGCAATGTAGTCCACAGTAGCTTCAACCTGGGCTCGAAACTGAAGGACAAGAAACTCCGCTGAAGTCAGCTTGAGGTCTTCGCCCTGAGCCACCTCTCTGGTAGCTTGCAGCAGCTCGCCGAGTGCCAGCGTTGGTGTCTCCGCTTCCTTGAACAGACGACCGGACGCGCGCAATTGCTTGATTACTTTCAGGCGCTTCGGCTGCAGTTTCGCCAAATTCAGGAATCGATCCCAAATGAACCGAATGCGCGTGCGGGCATCTGCTGCAAACGGGTATTCACCAAGCTCCTGATCAAACTCCTTCCGAAGCCTTCGATAGAGCTCATTGATCAGCTCATCTTTGCTGCTGAAGTACGTGAACAAAGTTCCTTCGGCCACGCCCGCACTCTTCGAGATCGCCGAAGTGGGAGCGTTCGCAAATCCTCTCTCCGCGAAGACATCCATCGCGGCTTCGAGGATTGCTTTGCGTTTGCCATCACTTTTGGGGCGCGCCATCGACCGAAAGAACCTACGTTCAGGATTTGTATATCTTTAAGTGCCTACTCACTCAATATATTAACCCTGTAAAGCCGTAAGCTGATGAGAATTCGGCGAGATACGCTATCAATTCCGCGCACATTAGACTATAGTCCAACTTGTGGATGATAGTATAAGCAGTCTCGCGGTGCGGCGCAGACGTCAGACGCGCGCGGAAATCATTCGCGTGGCGTTCGAGCTCTTCGCAAAGTCAGGGTATGAGGCCGTGTCGATGGATAGCGTGGCTGTTGCAGCCGGCGTGTCGCGAGCAACACTCTTCAATTACTTTCCGCAAAAGGAATTGATTCTCAGAGAGATTGCCGCAGCACGCGTGGAGAAGCTGAGCAATATTCTCGCTGAGTTTGGTGCGAGCGGAAAAACGCCGACATTCAATGACATTGTTGATCTCATGGTGAGGATCTCCGAAGAGAATGGCCGGATCAGCGAGCACTCGAAGAAACTCTTTCTTGAAACCATCTTTCGACAGGCATCGCAAGGATTGTTGCTGGCTGCGCGCGCGCAGGCAATTGAAGCGCTTTCAAAATCCATAGCGGTCATTCGCGCCACAAGAGAAGGCCAGACTGGTTGCCGAGACGATGTTCGCCGTGTACATGGCCACGATGCTGGAGTGGCTCATGCGAGAGGATGTTTCTCCTGCATGGCTTGTCGACACGATGCATCAGCGTCTGCAGGTACTGAGGAAAGGAGTCGCATGAAGCGACGCCTCATCATTGGCGGTGTCGTAGCTCTTTGCCTGGTTGCGGCGATTACGATCGTGTTTGCTCTCGTTGAGCGCCATGGCCGATACGAGTATTCCGGAACTGTGGAGACTCGGGAGATTCAGATTGGCTCGAAGGTCGGTGGACGCGTCATCGAGGTTGGAGTTGAAGAGGGCCAGACCGTAAAGGCAGGATCGTTGCTGGTGCGCTTTGAGTGCGACGAACTGAAGGCGCAGCGGGCACAGGCACAGGCATCGCTGGAGCAGGCGCAGGCAGAACTGGCCAAGATGGAGCGCGGCAACAGGCCGGAAGAGATCGAGCAGGCGGAAGCCATCGCGAAGGCGCAGCAGGCTGCTTTCGAGAGCGCGCAGAACGGTCCGCGCAAGCAGGAAATCGATCAGGCAAAGGCGGACTACTCTGCCGCGACAGCGGATGCAGCCAACGCGGAGATCTTCTATCAACGCATGGCGAAGCTGATTGCAACGGACACGATTTCGAAGCAGCAGTTCGACGATGCGCGCGACAAGCGAGACGCGGCGACGCAGCGCGCCGAATCGGCGCGGCAACGTCTCGCCCTGCTCGAAGCCGGAACGCGCGTCGAGGACTTGCATGCGGCCGAAGCTCGTTACAAGGAGGCGCAGGCGGCCGCGGTACTTGCGCGGAAGGGCTTTCGCAAGGAGGATGTCGAAGCTGCGAAGGGGCGTGTTGCAGCTGCGCAGGGGCACGTTGATGAGCTCGACGCGAGACTGCGTGAGGCCGAGCTGACTGCGCCTGCGGACGCCGTGGTGGAAGTGGTGAGCGTGCGGCCGGGAGACCTGGTCCCAGCCGGGCGCATCGTGATCACAATGCTGGAAAGCTCGCAGCTCTGGGTGAAGGTGTACGTGCCAGAGACGGACCTGGCTCATGTGCGCGTGGGACAAAAAGCGGCGGTGCGCGTGGACAGCTTCGGAGGACGCGCCTTCGAGGGTCACGTGGGCCAGATCGCGTCGCAGGCGGAGTTCCTGCCGCGCAACGTGCAGACAAAGAGCGACCGCGAGCACCAGGTATTTGGCGTCAAGGTCTACGTCGACAATTCACAGCAGGTCCTGAAGTCCGGAATGTCGGCTACGGTGCGGCTGGAATGACGGCGATCATTTCGGCAGATCATCTGACGATCCGCTTCGGCTCGTTCACGGCAGTGCGCGACGTAAGCTTCGAGGTCGGCAAGGGCGAAGTGTTCGGCTTCCTTGGTCCAAACGGCTCGGGCAAGACCACGATCATCAAGGCTCTTTGCGGCCTTCTGCCGCCGAGCGAAGGCACCGGCAGAATTCTCGGCATGGACATTCGAAAAGACGCGGCCGAGATCAGAAGGCACGTTGGATACATGTCGCAGAAGTTCGGATTGTATGAAGACCTGACCGTTGCGGAGAACATTGCCTTCTACGCGGGCGTGTACGGACTTCAAGGCAGCCGGGCCGAGCAGCGAACGCGCGAAGTGCAGAATCTGACAGGAATCGAGCCCTACATGAACCGGCGCGCCGGACAGCTTTCCGGTGGCTGGAAGCAGCGGCTTGCACTGGCATGTGCGATCATTCACTCCCCTGAAGTACTTTTTCTTGACGAGCCGACGGCGGGGATCGATCCCGTTGCGCGAAGGGCGCTGTGGGACCTGTTGTTTCAGCTTTCCGGCCAGGGCGTGACTTTCTTTGTCACGACGCACTACATGGACGAAGCGGAGCGCTGCGGGCGCGTGGGTTACATCTACCTGTCGAAGCTGATCGCGATCGGCACCGTGAGCGATTTGCAGCGGCTGCCGGAGGCGAGTCCCGCAGGCACGTCGCGCGTGCAGATCACGACGTCGAATCCTTCCGCGATGCTGGATGGCGTGCGAAAGATGGCGGGCGTACGCGAGGCTACGATCTTCGGCAGAGAAATTCACGCGTTAGCTGAGACGGCCAGCCTGCCTGCGCTGCAGGCGCATTTGCCCGGGGCGCAGGTAAGCGTCATCGAGCCTTCACTCGAAGATGTCTTTGTGACCCTGACGTATCGCATCATGAAGGAGTCGCGGTGAGGAATCTCTTTCACGGACTCATCCCGGTCTGCCGCAAGGAATTTCTGCACGTGGTGCGCGATCGGGGCACGCTGTTTTTCGCGCTCATGATCCCGATGCTGCAGTTGTTCCTGTTTGGTTTCGCAATCGACACGAATGTTCGTCAGATTCCGACGGTGGTTCTTGATGATTCGCACACGCAGGAGAGCCGGCGGCTTCTGGAGCGATTCGCGGCATCCGACGTGTTCAACCTGCGCAGCTACGCGAAGTCGCCGGATGAACTGTACCGCGCGATCCGCGCAGGAAAAGCGCAGGTTGGCGTCAGGATTCCCTACGACTACGCTCGACGGCTTGCCGATGGATCCACCGCGACCGTGCTCGTACTGGTGGATGGATCGGATTCAACCGTTGCCGGACAGGCGGTGAGCACTGCCAACGGAGTGGCACTGACGGAATCGCTGGTGCGCGTGACGCCGAGCGGATCACTGCCGATCGAGGTGCGGCCCTCGGTGCTGTACAACCCTGCAACCCGCGCAGCGAACTTCTTTGTGCCCGGCCTGATCGCGATCCTGCTGCAGGTGATGACGATTCTGCTGATTGCACTGAGCCTGGTGCGCGAGCGGGAACGCGGCACACTGGAACAGCTCACCATGACGCCCGTGGCTCCGCTGGGGCTGATGGTCGGCAAGATGATTCCCTATGGCGTGCTGGCATTTGGCGAACTGTGCGCCATTTTGATTGTCATGCGCGTGATTTTCCTGGTGCCCATTCACGGAAACGTGCTTCTGCTGCTCGCGATGTCGCTTCCCTTCCTGCTTACCGTGCTTGCGCTCGGTCTGCTCATCTCTACAAAAGCGAGCACACAGGCCGAGGCATTCCAGCTCGCAATGGGAACGGTGCTGCCTTCGGTGTTTCTCTCCGGCTACATTTTTCTGATCGAGAACATGCCGCTGTTCTTTCAGGGAGTGAGCCGCCTGATTCCGGCCACCTACTATATCCAGATTCTCCGCGGGATCATCCTGCGCGGTGCAGGCTTGCGCGAGTTGTGGCTCAACGGAGTGGTCCTGACCGTGATGGGGTGCGCCATGATCCTCCTCGCAGCCCGCCAGTTTATCAAGCACAGCGGCAACTGAGCCGGGCAGCTGTTCTTCGTCCTCGTCCTCATCGTCGTCTTCCATGAAGTTGTCGCAGGTCTCGCTTTTGGGACAGTTGCGGCAGTCCTGAGGAGGTTCGCAGACCGTCTTCTCGGGCGCGAGAACGTCTTCGCCCTCGTAGCTTAGCGACCGCACGGGGTTGAGGAAGACCATGGAGGTGCGCGCGGCAACCTTGGTGGCGATCTGCAGGCCGTAGAGAAGCAGCCCGGCGCGGCGCGGATCGAGACGCCCGGCGGCCAGCTCGCCCAGCACCTGGGTAAGGGCCATCTGGATGGCGCGCCGGTCTTCAAGCACGGGAAGCTTGAGCGACCAGTCGTCGAACTTGGTTTTGGGCGCGGTGACGCGATGCAGGTTGGTGTGGAAGTAGCAGAAGTGCATCTCGCGGAGGGCCGGGGCGTGGCACCGGATTCCGCTGGGCATGATGTGGCGACATTCGTTGTACATGATGAATCCTCCGCATTTCCTCAGGGGCTGAAGCCCACGTTGAATTTCCGGCGTTTGCGGCACGACCGAGGTCGTGCCCTTTCAAAGCCGAGGCGGTTGTATACCCCCTCCCCCATCTCTGTAAGGAAGTTCCTTGTTTTCAAATAGTTGCAGAGAGTGGGTGGCGCCAAATTCCTCTCAGCAATGGACTTAGCCGCAGATTCCTCTCAGGAAAGGAGTTAAAGGCGAAAAGACAGCTTCCAGCTGCCTAGCTCCTAGCTTTCAGGGATCAGGGATCAGTGATCCCGCCCAAGCAGAGCTTGGACGGGGCACCCGCTTCTGAATTTCAGGGATCAGGGACTAACAAGGATCGGTGGTCCCTAGTCCGTGGTCAGGCCCTGATTCAAGGATAGGGATTTTGGGGAAATAATCTGCAACGGGTCGGGGGAAGGAAGTGGCAGGGCCGAAGGAGGAGCGACTCCGCTTCGTGGCAGCGTGAAGCTGCGCAGCCTTGCCGCGCCCGGGCATCAACGCGGCGACTTTGGGGGAGGAGGTCCTCTTAAGCTGTTCCCGCAGCGTTCCCCGTTGGGGTTCTGTGGGACGTTAACCCCGGGTGGACTTCTGCCGAGCCCGTCGCGCTATCCTTGTGTCCGACAACTATGCCAACTGAAAGTCGTGAAGTGCGCCTCGCCTCCCGTCCTCACGGGGAACCCTCGATCGACAATTTCTCGTTCGCAACCGTCGAGCTTCGTGACCCCAAACCCGGAGAAGTGTTGGTGCGCAATGTCTGCATGTCCGTCGATCCCTACATGCGCGGACGGATGAACGACGCCAAATCCTACGTTCCGCCATTTCAGATCGGTCAAGCGCTGGAAGGTGGTGCCGTCGGACGAGTTATCGCTTCGCAGGATGAAAAACTTCCCGTAGGGACCTACGTCCAGAGCATGTATGGGTGGCGAGAAGCCTTTGTCGCGCCGGCTGCGAGTATCCAAATCGTCGATACAACAGTAGCTCCCGCCTCCGCCTATCTTGGAATTCTGGGCGTGACCGGCCTGACGGCATGGGTTGGCCTAAACCATATAGCGCGCCTGAAAGTTGGCGAGACAATCTTTGTGTCCGGGGGCGCAGGCGCGGTCGGAAATGCTGCCTGCCAGTTGGCGAGGATTCACGGTTGCAAGGTGATCGCCAGTGCCGGCTCCGAAGAGAAGGTCAGCTTTCTCCGGAACGAGCTCAAGGTCGAGTATGCCTTCAATTATCGCGATGGCGATCCGCTCGAACATCTGAAGCGAGGCGCTCCTGACGGGATTCATGTCTACTTCGACAACACCGGCGGTCCCCAACTGGAGGCCGCACTGAGCGCATTGCGTAACTATGGCCGGATCGCCATGTGTGGCGGAATCGCTGGCTACAATTCGCCGGTCCCCGGCCCGCGCAACCTGATGGTCGTCATCAGCAAGCGCTTGCGAGTTGAGGGCTTTATCGTCTCGGATCACTTCAGGGATGATTCCCGCTTTTCTGGAGGAAGTGGTCCCAGCTTTGAAATCCGGAAAGCTCATCAACCGCGAGACCGTTGTAGATGGACTGGACTCTGCGCCCGCGGCCTTCCTTGATCTTCTTCACTCCGGTGCCCGAAACATCGGAAAGATGATCGTGAAGCTCTCAGAGTGATCTCCACTTTACGAGTTCGCTTATCGCACAACCCGATCCAGAATTCCAGGGTTATTTCGTATGGGCCACCACACGTCCAGGGCAGGACGGGAGTGTGAGAAATTTCAACGCACAACTCTCATCGTGACCGAAAGATCATCGATGTTTCCCTCTGTGTCGGCCAAAGAAAACGACACGATTTAGCTGCAGCCTAAGAGCCGAATGAGGCAATTGCTTTCTTCTCGTCATCGTACACATCAAAGACCGTATACAGCTTTGTAATCTGCATCAGGTCATGAACACGCTTGGTTAGATTCAGGAGCTTCAACTCACCACCGTGGTTCTTGACCGATGTGTAACCGGCTGTCAACTCGCCGAGGCCGGCACTGTCGATATAGGTCACGTTAGCCAGATTCAACAATATCTTGCGGAATCCATGACCGGTCTGGTCACGTACCTCATCGCGAATAGCCGCACTTGCATCACCTAATGTGACCTGGCCGCTAAGATCGATGATGATAATACCGTTTACTTCTCGCGTACTCATCTTCAAGCTCATAACCGTTCTCCTCTGGGTTCAAATCGTGCTGCTCACGCCAGCCAACCTCGTGGTGGAGTGTCCAGCATCGCTGCAAAACGCGATCACTGAAAGAGTAAGCAGACCGTAGCCCGGACGCAAACCCGTACGTCACGCAAAAGGCGTTCCAGACCTTTCAAGAAGCTCAGAACTGGCATTGAGGCACCCTGCGATTTTGGATGGATGCTGCGCGGAGCGCTTTCAGCGGGGTGAGTGTGCGGGCATCTCGAAGCAACTTCCGGCAGAGAGAAATTGCATTGACTGAAGAAATTCATGTTTCGCAAAGTCACTTTGTGATACAAAGTGAATTGCCATCGCGGGAGGGGCGACATGAACGCTGCATTACTGAAGCGACCAAGTGCGTTCGTGCCAGTGGCCATGTCGGTCGCGGCCTTGTCCATCGTTCTCGGTTACGCAGTCCTGTTCGGCGTTGCGCGTCAGGCCGACGAGGGGACCGCTGCCCACCTGTGGCAGTTGCTCATGGCAGGACAAGTTCCCATCATTGCGTACTTCGTTTTCAAGTGGTTCCCTGCCCAACCGAAGCGGGCTTCGCTGGTTCTTGCTTTGCAGATTGGCGCGGCTTTGGCTGCGATGTTCCCGGTGTGGTGGTTTCGCTGGTGACTGGCTCGCGGCCAAGGCCAGATGGTAGTACAGAAAATCCTTCCAAAACTCCGGCCACGGTTGGCGGATGTTGCGGCAGACATACACCTGGTTTCGATCTCCAATCGTGAAGTTGACGACTCCGTATGGGTTCGAGAGCTGTGCGGCGGCTTTGCAAGAAGCGAAAATCCTGTCGAGCCTGTCTTGTTTGAACCCAACCGCAATCACGGTTTGCGGCGGAGGACTTCCGTAGCCGCGCAGCCAGTTTGAGTTCATCCCGCTAATCGCCTCGGGCAAGCCATAGGCGCGTCCATACAGGTTGACAGCTCCGGCCTGGCCTTCATCATCTGCGAGCACGCCCACGCCGCTGCGTTCTTCAGCGGGCAGGGAATCGCGCACTTGAGCGACGGTGGCAGCCAACTCCGGCCAGCCAATTTCCATGTTGAAGTTGCCGTTGGACGCGTCGGCGACATGCCACCAAGCGGACCCCAGAGGCGCAATCGGAAGGTCAAGAGAGAAGACGACCAGTGCCGCAATGGCGACCGAAATCCACACGGAGCGCAGGATCGACCTTTGCGCGTCCCGGCTCTTTTGGCGAATCCAATTCTCGCCCCAAACGGCTCCCGCGGCCAGCAACATGGGGTAAGCCGGCGCCAAGTAGTAGTCGCGTGCTCTCGCAATCAAAAACAGGACCAGCGTCACGACGTACATCCATCCAATTGCGCGGAACCGCTTGCCGCCGTGCGTCGCGAATAGAAACCACAGCCCCGCACACCAGAGAGGAACCGTGATCGGGTTGGTCACATTCCAGAATTGTTTGGGGAGGAAATAGTCGGTCCAGCCCCATGAGACATCGCGTGCATGAATGTTCTTGATCCAGGCGAGGGCAACAAAGTGATGCTGGAATTGCCAAACGATCACCGGAAGAGCCAGGACAAGCGCCACTGCTACGCCGCACCAGAACCAGCCGGAGCGCGGGTAACGGCGGTTCGGCGTCAAGAGTGTTCCGGCCAGCAATCCGGCGGCGATGGCCAGGATGGTGTATTTCGTGAGCAAGCCGAGGCCAAAGCCGGCGCCGATCGCGATCCACCAGCGCGGGTTCTCTGAGCGGAGAAGCTCAACCATCGCCCATGCCACCAGAACCCACCAGAAAAGATCGAACGACCCATAAGAAAAAAACGAGCCTGAGAAAGCGACGGGACCCGCGATGCCGACGGCAGCTGCGGCCACAAGCATGGCGCGCCGGCCTCCGCCCATCGCGCGGGCAGTCAAACCAGCCAGCACGCTGACCATGCCCACCGCCAGCGCAGGGAAGAATCGGTAGCCAATGAGGCTGGTTCCGAATATCGCAAGTTCGGCCCGAGCCAGCCATGCAGTTAGTGGTGGGTATACCACATAACACCAGTCCAGGTGCATTGCGTTGCTGTAGCTCAGCAACTCATCGCGGTGAAAACCGTACCGGCCGCTGAAGGCAATATGTACCGCCGCGAACGCCAGCCCGGTCAGCCACAAAGCACCTGTGCTGTCCGCGTGAACCCAGCGCGCATCGGTCGAATCATTCGACGCCGTTGCAGAGCGTGTGGCCGCGGCTCGCCATGATGTATGTGAAATAGATGTGCATCGATGCCAGGGTATCTGCTCGTAGAGGCATTGGCTGTGACGGAAAGAACAACCGCGGATCCTTCGCTGCGCTCAGGATGACAACCCTGCAAAAGGACAACCTAAGTTCTGGGCGAGCCAACGACTGCGAAATGCGTCATCGAGGCGTCGTTTTCGAGTCCGGGACGAATGGTGGCTGAACGGGATGGGGAGAACAACCGCGGATCCTTCGCTGCGGCTCAGGATGACAACCCAAATGCAAAAGGACAACCTAAGTTTTGAGCGAGCCAACAACTGCGAGATGCGTCATCGAGGCGTCGTTTTCGAGTCCGGGAGGGATGGTGGCTGAACGGGATGGAAAGAACAACCGCGGATCCTTCGCCTGCGGCTCAGGATGACAGCGCGTCGGAGTAGTATCGTCGGCCATGCGGAAGTTGCATCTGGATGCGCGAAGGACAACCGCGGATCCTTCGCTGCGCTCAGGATGACAACCCAAGTTCTGGGCTAGCCACCAACTGGGAAGTCAGGGTAAGCCAGATTACAAGCCACCGTTCCACTCTTCCCTGGGCCGGCCAGGGAAGAGTAGTCCACGACCGCACGGAATGGTTTTTACTTCTCGATTACGCCGCAGGCGATGCGATCGCCGGAGTTGCCGGAGGGGTCGGACATGAAATCGTCTTCTTTAGCGTGGATGACGAGTGACGTGCCGCCTTCGTGGAAGAGCGAGTTGGCTCCATCACCGAGGGTGACGCCGTTGGCGACGAAGGTCTGCTCGGCGTTGCCTTTTTTGTCCACGAGGAGATTCAACAGATCGCCGAGGTGCGGGTGAGGCCCCAGTATGCTCTGGGTGCCGTGATGGGTGTTGGTCGGGTTGAAGTGGCCTCCAGCGGAGGTGAAGGCTGGGGGTTCACACTTGCCGACCGTGTGGATGTGAATGCCGTGCTCGCCGGGAGACAGCTGCGAGACCTTGACGACGATTTTGACACCATGGCCGGTGTCAGTGATTGCCGCAGACCCGATTTTCGTCCCCTGCGCGTTCACGATGTCGGCATGGGCTGAATTGGACGCGGCGGCGGCCAGTTGGACAGCGGCGGAGAGCCACAAGAGCGCGGCAATCACCAAAAGAACTCGAAACCGCATTGCAAACCTCCTTTGTTGAGGTCCGATTTTCGGACGGGTTGGACATTATTATCGGTCATTCCTTGTTTCGGTGTTGCTGGGGATCGGGCAACGCGACTGCGCGGCTTCAGGCCCGTTGAGATCAAGCGCAGTCACTGCAAAGTCAGATGAGAAGCAAAAGCTCTGCCCCGGAGAACGGTCTCTATTGCGGGGTCGAGAAACACGCGGATGATTTGAACCCTCTTTACGGACCTTTTGCACAAAGTGCCGCGGAACGTGGAACTGTCATTTCTACCAGCGCGGCAGTTCACACGGCGATGGCGAGAAGGGTGCCTTGGCGCGTGACGTTCCTACTGGATCGCCCTGACGCCGACCCGCAGCCGGAGGATGATGGTGCGTAAAACGATCTCGCGGGGATGTGCATTCGAGCCGCTCTTCGGAGCGGCTCTTCTGATTCGAGGTTAACGCAAAGAGCGATTCTTCCGGTCGCATCAACGGCGAACGGAATGAGACTGGGGCCCAGGCCGCCCGCCTGCGGGGAAAGGGCGGAACAGAAGGCCGGCCGTGCATGAGCCAGTTGAAGGTGCACGAGCCAGGCTGGATCAGTTGGAACTCAAAGACGCGCGCCACGTTTGGTTCTCATTCGCCGGGCGCGTCACGAGACGCCACTAGACGACGGAAAGCACCCCGTCAGGCTGATTCCAATTCGATTTGTAAATGTCGATACCCGGCTGACTCAGTTCCCCATCCGGAAAACCGGAATTGCCTTGCGATAGAGAGCCCGCCAGCGGTTTAAGAGTTTCTAACAGTCTTTCGATCTGGCCTTTTCGAACGCTGAGCTGCTCAATTTGTCCGAAAATGCTCCTCAGTTCCGTGTTCGCCTGTTCGTATGCTGCACGATAGACCTCCGGTGTCATGGTCTCCTCCAGGTGTGCAGAATAGCATCGACTCTGACTTTGAAAAGCTCCACTTTCAGGGCAGTTGGAATGACCTTTTGGTCACTTTGAAACGAACGCACCTTTCCCCCTGCTCTGCCGGAGGTAAGCGGCCCTTATTGCTGAGGTTCGGGTCGCAATCGAGAAGCCCTAGTGCAGGCCTCTGCAAATAGGGTCATTTACCGATGCCCGTAATGGCTTGAATCTATAGAAGAGGCTTCCCTCAGGGGCTAAAGCCCAGATCATTTTGGGCCGTTTTCGGCACGACTGAAGTCGTGCCCTTTCAAAACATAAATGACCATCTGTGCGGCGGACACCATTAGTGAGGCTACAGAGCGCCGAGATCGGCAAGATGCCGGGTACCAGATGATGGGGAAGCGGCACTTGCTATGCCACCTTTTGTTTAAAGTTCGCAGACACTGCCCTGTCGGGCGAGGGTGCAACCACCCTGACTGAGGAGGCGCACACGCGGCGGTGCTCTTCGAGTTCGTACCTTGCGCGCTCCACTTCAACAATCATCGGCGATGCGATATCCGGGCACACACGAAAACATGCCGAGGAACGCACCTCAGCGAACTCGTTAACCTCAGCTTCGTAAGCTCGCTTGAGGGCCCAACAAACTGGACAATTCATGGGCATGCCTTTCACGATCAGCCGGTTCGGCCGTTGATTCGAAACGATCGTGGCTTTAGAAGAAGAACGCAGGCTTCATCGAGCTGACTCGCGGGCCGGAGAGAGAATGCTCCAGCATGAAGTCTTCAAAAAAGGTTCGTTTTCGAGTTCGTGTTTCGTCGAGCTTGACCTGGGTGGAATTGATCAGACCATCAGGCTCCGCAGCATTGAGCGAATGCTGACCCTTGTACGGGATTACTGCCGGAGACCTCTTCACTGAGAGGTGCTTTTTGAGGAGGCTCATCGCAACTCCTGAACTGCTTAAGTCTTTCTACCAAGGGATCGAACGGGACCCGATATCACAGCCTGGAGCTGTGAGTGCGCAGGATTCCCATCACCCCAAACCGAGTGGCAAAATTCGGGCAGTGACGACGCAAGCCAACGCTGAAGGACACCCTGAGCGGCGAATCAGCTTCAGGTATGTATTAAGGGTAGGTCCAAGCTGAGCCATGTGCTGTGATTTTGATCACATCCTGGCGCATTTCTACACCGATTTTCACACAGCGTGGCGATTGTCATTGGCTTGACCGCAGGCTTTTTCGGACAACCCATGTGGTCATGGAGCGCTGATTGTGGACGATGGTGGTCTTGAGCGGGTCGGCAAGTTCGCCCAACCGTTCGGTGAACGAGCCGAGAAGAGCTTCGTCGACCAGATACCGCTCAGAGCCGTCGGGCAGTTTGTAGCGGCGTCCCTGTATGTGCTGTATCTGACCCTTCATGCCGATCGAGGATGCGAGACGGCAGAAGAAGAGCCCACCGGGTTTCAAGACCCGAAACGATCCCAGGAGCATGGACTCGAAATGGGCGTCATCGCGCGCGAAGTGGAGGACGGCGCTGCTGACGACTGCGTCGGCGCAGGCGTCGTCGAAAGACATGCGCTCGACCGCCTCGGCTCGAAAATTGGAGGCCGGGAGCGATGGGGCGAGCTTGCGGGCCATGCTACGCACACCTTCCAACTGGCGGGCGTCGGCGTCCGCAGCGTAGACTTCATAGCCCTCTCGCAGGAAGTAGACGAGATTTCGACCGGAACCGCAGCCGGCGTCGAGGACTTTCATCCCCCGCACGATGCGGCCTTTCAGAAGCTGGTCGAAGAGATAGATGTCGATCTGGCCGAATTGTTCCTGGAGCGTGGGCATGGGGTTTGCTACAAAACTAGCATGGTGTCTCAGGTTCTTCCGTATTGGGCGAGGAGTGGGCCGCAGGCCTATTGCGCGATGGGATGGCCGGCAAAGTTATAGGAGAGTTGCCAGCCATTTCCATTGGGCGTCTGCACCGGCGCGAAGGAAAGATTGTTCCAGCCACTGTCAGAGGAGCGGCGTTTGACCACGTAACCACCGATGAAATAACCAATTCCTGCGCCGACGAATACATCTGAGGGAAAATGCTCGCGAGCAAGCACCCTGGAAACAGAGACTGTGGTTGCGAGGGAGTAAACCAGAATCTTCGTCGCATAGCCGTTGTATTCTGACGCGACTGCATGCGCGAAAGACCACACCAAAATGGAGTGAGTTGAAGGCATGGATTGCCCGTCAGGCCATGTCTTTGGGCCATTTGGCCAGAATCGGCCGGTACCGTCTCCCTGCTTGGGCTTCTGGCGGTTGATCCCGTAACCGAGGCCGGTATTCAGAATGAATGAGTCAGCCATGGCTTCTTCCGCAAGAATGGATGCTTCCTGAAGATGCTCATCATGCTTGCCACGACCGACGAAGAAACCGACGGTGACCGCGGCAGCAGGGATGTAGAGTCCGCCGACATCAGAAATCCTGCGAAAGGTGTCTTCCCGACTCGGATCGACGCCCAGCGCCTGTATCGCTTCCGGATCCTTTTCGATGGCAACGCCTGTGCCCACGCCAAACGGAACGACCCACAGCATGTCAGATCCGGTCATATGAAACGGAGCTGTCACGATGCCCACTTCGTCTTGCGCGACGTGCAGGGCGCAGATCTGAATGGCACTCAGGCCACAGTCTTTTTTCGCGGGAGGAGTTTGGGCCATCAAGACAGATGCTGGAAGTAATAACAGGACCAGAGCTTCGCGTGCACACATAAACGAGATGCTAAATCAATGATCCTCGCTGTATTGCCCTCCGCCTGGTATGGAGCATCCTTCGAGGTATCATCGACCGCCCCGGGAATCGGCCGGCCCACCAGCATCGCTCAACCGAACTGCGTTTAGCAGATGTCCGTCGGGAATCTATTTCCTGCTTGTTTCTGACAGATGAGCAGAATTGTGGTAAAAGGTTTGCGGCTGTGTAAGTCGCCGCAGAGCAGGCCCCAACTCATCCCTTACCGCACGTTCGGCAGGCAAAGACTCCTACAACCAGGCTGGTAGCCGCGACGTCTGCGGGTCCTGACGGGATCATCCGTCCTGTGAATTCAGGCAGTTCAACCACTGCTGCAACGAAGGAGATGGAACATGTCACAAATCAACAAGAGATCCACATCCCTTATGGCCAGTAAACAATCCTGCGTGAAAGGATTGATCCGCGACTGGGAAAACCATCCTTCCCTGATCGCGGGGGTCGAAGCGCTTGACGCCTATCAGACGTGGGTGTCCGGGGTGGTGTTGCCGATTGCTTTCCAGTGGATCGAAGAACACAAGAAGGAAGTGTACGACAAGATAAGCGACAAAAAGCTGTGGGACGACGTGGGAGTGGTGATTGCGGCTGCCTTCGAATTGGTACGAGAAAAGGATGCGTACAAAAAGGGAGTTCAGGAATACGAGGCGTACAAGAAGGAGCTGAAATCCGGGACCCTGAAGACGGAGAGTCTCAATCCGATCTGGACGAAGATTGCACAAGAAGTGAGAAAGGCAACGAACGAAATCTTCCAGGCGGAGAAGAAATATCTGGACGACACAATCTGATTGCGCAGATCCAAAGACAACGGATCGGGTTAGATTGGCATCGCTTCGCGACCTACGCGGCTGAAGTGTATCCAGCCGCCATTGTCGTGCTGTGAACCGACTCGGCTGCACCGGATGGCGCGGCGACTGTGTCCCCCTTTAATCGAGTAAGGCTCACGACGGTCACGTCATCATCCTGGCCAAACTGGATGGCAGCATCCGCAGCTTGTTGCGCAGTGGGCCATATGGCGAACAGCTTCGCCAATCGCTCTTCGCCGAAGATCTCGCCGCTTTTGTCGCGAGCTTCAGTCAGACCGTCGGTGTAAAGCATGCAGGTTTCCCCGGGCTGGAGGATGAGCTCGACCTCTTCATAGGCCACGCCGGGAAACAAACCCAACGGGAATCCGCTTATGATTTGAACTTCGCGATCGCCAACGAAAGGGGAAGGATGTCCCGCACCGGCGATGACACAGCGGCCATCGGGCTCGATGCGCAGAGCGAGACAGGTGGTAAAGCCGCTCTGAAGACGGCCGAGGAGGCGCTCATTCATCTCGGCGAGCAGCTTTGCGGGACTGGAGATGCGCTCGACGAGAACAAGCACCGTACCCATAATGAAGGAGACCGCCATCGCAGCCTTAAGGCCTTTGCCACTGACGTCACCCACGATCACCAGTGTGCTTCCACTGCTTTCCATGGGGATGATCTGGAAGAAGTCGCCTCCCACTTCAAGCGCAGGACGATAGGCGCTGGTCACGCGAAAGCCAAGCACGTCCGGCGGCTTCTCCGGAATGAGCACCTGCTGGAGTGCACGAGCATTTTCGAACTCCAACTCAAGCCCCTGCTGGTGACGCCTGTTCTCTTCAAAACTGCGATAGACGGCGAGCGCGCTTGCTAACAAGAGCAGCGTGTTTGTGACGGTTACAATCGAAACGACATTGCCGTCCCAGGTGAACAATGGCGCATCGAACAAGCTTCCAAAGGTCCAGTGAGTGAATCGGCTTCCCTGGGGAGACGCATTGCGAATCACTTCCACCATTCCCGCAGCAAAGGCGCAAATTGCCACGGTCCAGCGAGTCTTGTTGAGCCCCCCGCGTCGGGTGACAGCGAGGGCTACGAGTACGAGCGGGAGCATCAGTGTGAAGGTGTAGACGGCCGTCAGCACACCATCTCCGATCTGGATCGCGATGCGCCATCCCGGTCTCCATATGAAAAGGCACAACAGGCCATCGACAGTGTCCGTTGTTATGGCGATCCAGGCGCATATGCTCGTGAACCGAACCAGGCGTCTATTCTGGCGGAGCTGCAAAAGCCATAAGAGCAGGAACCACAAAGAAACGGAGCGAAACGCCGAGAAAGGCTGCCAGAGCGCATTGGCCACCGTGAGTGGGATCGGCAGCCTCAAGTTGTAGGTCGCCATCTCGACGATCCGGGTGATCGCAAAACCGGACATCCAGAAAAGCTGCCATTGCTCGCGGTTGCGCAACCACGCGATCAGGGTGAGGACTCCGATGATTCCATAGAGGACATTCAGGCCGAAGTACAGGAGCCCACTGCGCAGCCACTGGTCATCGAGGAGAGCTTTGTGCATTGTTACCGCATGGGGTGTTCCAGCCAACGGCGGAGCTTCGAATCCGCCACGGAGACCTGAATCTTCAGAGAGCAGCGGGGCCTTCCACACGCGGAAAGCCAGCACACCGTCGTGGGCTGTTCCCAATCCGAAGGTCTGAGGTGGCTGCGAGAACAAGGGCCACAGTGGATTGGGCGGGAACTTTCCGTTGCGTGCCACACGGACTCCATTCCAGTAGAGTTCGTAGGCATCATCCACACGCGGAATGAGGAGGGCGACGTCAGCGAATGGAACGCCTTCCTGTTGAAAATGCACGTGAAGCCGGTACCAGGCAAATCCGGTGTACTTGAAGTATCCCTGCCTTGCCCAGGTCAGATTCGCGGACTTCTGCTCCCAATCCGAGTCGTCGAATTGCGGGTCTGCCCACTTCAGATTGTCGCCGGAGTGAAACTGCCACGGGCCGGCGAGCGCGGTGGGTTCCTGTCCCAGCCGGACCACGAGTGGCAGACCGGCGACAGGCGGACCGGCGACAGGTGGACCAGTGTGAGGCGGACCTGCGCACGCTGGCACGGCAGACACCGTGACGGCCCATACACACGCAAGTGAAAGAATCGCGCCGCGACAGCGCGATACCTGAGTGAGCATGTGAAAGCATAACTCCGGAACGCTGGGGAGGGCCCGTCAAATTATTGTGGAATCGGAGCTTCGAACAGCTTGACGGCCCGAGCCGATAAGGCAATGAACGGCGGGGGGCCAGCGGCGTATGAGTGCTGGCCCCGGTGGAGGGTGTTAAGCATGCCGCTGATTACTTGTTCAGGTCGTCGTCCTTGTAGTACTTGGTTCCCTGCAGAGTGAGTTGAACGGCGAGGCCGTTCTTGGTGATCTGGTAGACGTAGACATCCGGGGCAACTTCGACCGCGCCGGAGACCGCTCCGCCGGAAGTTCCTGCCTTGGCAGCAGCGTCTGCTTGCGCTGAACCCGACCAGCCGGACGTGAGGAAGTCATTGAACGCCTTGTCGGTCGTAAACACGAAGATGGCACGGAAGTCCTTCACTCCCACGCCCAGCCCGGCGCCTCCCGAGATCATCTTCATGAAGGTATCCTGCTTGGTCTTATTGTTTGTGGCAATGCCAGAGCCACTCCCCGTGCTTACCACGAGCAGGTTCGTGCCGAAGTTCTTGAAGACGGCGTATCCGGCGGCATTTTGAATGGCGGCCTGAGCGCCGGGTTGCAGCTTGTACAGATCCTGAAGCGTTTGCGCAACAGCCGCGCGGATCTTCGCCTTGCTTTTCTTCCGTGCTATCCTCGGCACGAATGGTGCTTACCGACAAAAGGGCAAGCGCAACTGCGGAAATGACTAACCGGGATTTCATGGATTTGGTCTCCTGCGCGGAAGTGAGCTTTCCGCGGTAGCTTTTTGGTTGCGTTTCAAGGGAAGGTCAGTGCTGAGAGACAAGAAGTGCGAGCAGCTGGGTTCGGCTTTCCCACGACGACACACAACAACAATAGACGGAGATGCACGAAAGAGCGGTTGCGGTTGCCAACAAACCATGGCAATAAGCCATCCGGGGACGATGCGCCCCTGCAAGGGTGGTTCGCATTACGGGCGGCTACCCACACCCTTTCTCGAAGGGTCCACGCAAGGATCGATGAGACAGGTTGAGCCTATTAGTGCGCTGGCCGGGCGCTCGGGGGACCGGCTCCGCCGCCAGTGGACGGCCTAGAGGTATTCATGCCGCCGCCGGGCTGCGCGGAGCCCGAAGTTGCGCCCGGCATCGGCCTGCCATAGGAGCCATTGCCTTGCATCGGATCCTGGGCTCCGCCTCGCATCGGGTCCTGGAATCCCGGTTGGGGCGCGAAGCCACGGTGGATGGAGGCGCCCAGCATCTCAGAGTTGTTCATGCGCCCATTCGGTGCCGAAGGAGCGTTGACGTAAACGGGCGTGGAAGCGATGCCGCGGTTGGCGGCCTTCTGCGAAAGCCTGTCGAGGCGACCGAGCGTGTCGCGCGGCACGCCCATGCCTGCCGAATCCTTGCGAAACGCGAACGAATTGGGAGAGGAGACGCCGGACTGCACGAGGGGCTTCGAGTTGACGACGGTCCGGGTGGGCTCGCCAAGACGAGGAGCATGGACCGGCGGGTGCGGGACGATTCCGTGTCCGCCCGGAGGGAGGATTCCCGATCCGCCGCCTGCCCCGCCGCTTGCAGGAGACATGATGCCAATATTGTTCAGGCCGTTCCATGCTCCGCCGGGCATCCAACCCCAGCCTGCGCCTGCGCAATAGGACCAGGAGCCGTAATGGAAAGGAGTCCATCCCCAGGGATACGGGGAAACCCACGAATATCCCGCGCCCGGATACCAGGCCCAGGCGCCATTGGAGAACGGATCCCAGGCTGCGCTGGCAAAGTACGGACGCCACATGGAGCCGCATCCGCCGGCATCTGAGAAGGCGCCGTAGTAATTCATGTCGTTTTGGCCGTACGCATAGGGCGAGTTCAACATGCTGTTGCTCGCTACGCGGGAGTGGTACCCGGCGGCATCATGGTCCCAGGAATCAAGATCCGCGGGGGTGACGTCTTTGGCAACGGTTGGTTGGCTCTCGCCCGTGAGCGAAATGGTGGCCGTCTTCTTTTTGGTTACGGTCACCGGTCCTGAGGTTGCGTCCACATTGACTGCTCCTTCGAGCACGGCGAGGTTGGCGTTGGAACCATCGATCTGCAGACGAATGTGGGTGGCGGGAGGCAGGTCAAGCTTGCGTTCTCCAAGGAGCAGCGTGAACTGATTCCCTGCCGTCTTGAGGAGACTTACGTAGGCGATTCCCTGAATCAGGTGAACCGTGGTGGCCGTTTTGCCGGTGGGAAGCCGCTCAAGCTGGGGGAACTCGATCATCGAATCGGGGCCGAGGCGGATGGTGCTGTTGTCTTCGAATTCGATTTCCGCAACGCCGGTTCCGGTGCGAAGACGGCTCTGCTCAACGATGGGCAGGTTGGCCATGGCGGATTCGAATCCGCGGTCGCTTTCGTGCTTGATCTGAACCTCGCCGCGCACCTCGCTGAGGCGCACAATGCGCACCTTCGAATTGCCTGTGGCTGCGGTTGCGGTTTGATTTGCGTCGTTGCCCTGGGCCTGCATCGCGATGGCGAGAAGCAGGATGGAGAGGCCGGCCATTGCCTTGGGGAATGTGAGGTGGGTCATGTCCGCATCCTTTTCTGTGTGGCGAACAGAGGGAGGCGCTGGGCAGAAGATGAGCACCGGGCGGAGCACCCTGTGGCCACGATGGTAGCACGGACGTTATATGACTGACGAGGGGATTGGTTTAGCGCGGTAATGAGCTCGGACCGTTTCATGAAGATTGTGAAGTCGGTCCGACTGCGGTCGAAGCCCGCCGCTCCGAGGTGGGCTAAACAGGTTGCGAAAAAGGGAGAAATCGAGGAGAAGGAAGCAAAGAAAAACCCTCAGGGGCTGAAGCCCACATTGATTTTTCGCCGTTCGCGGCACGACTAAAGTCGTGCCCTTTCAAAGCGGCGACTTTTCCCGCGACCTGTTAAGTCTTGCCCTGTTACAAAGCAAGACACTGCTGCATCATGCCTGACGCAAACCGGTGCAACCTGAATGGAAGCTTAGGTGTAGACGGGGACGTTGGCGACGCCGGCGGTTCCGAAGATGCGGCGGTAGCGCTCGATTTCGGCGGGCGGGCCCATTGCCTTGGAGTAGTTGTCAGAGAGCTTGACGGCCGGGCGGCCGTCGACTTCGCTGAGTTTGCAGACGAGGCTGATGGGGTCGAAGCTGTCGTCGCCGCGGGGATTGCAGTTGCGAAAATCGTTGGTGAGGTAGGTGCCCCAGCCGGCGCTGAAACGGATGCGGTCGGTCGGGAGTCCATCTGCTCTCGTCAAGAAAGTCGGCGGCGCTGCGGAAGTCGGTAGCGGCGGCGCCGTTGCGGATTGTGCCGGCGAAGTAGGCGTGAAGCGCGAGGATGCTGTCGACGTCGAGCGCGTCGGAGGCGATGAGGCGCTTCTTGCGCGGGTCGCGGCCGCGCTGCTGCGAGCCAGGCGATGTATTCGTCGCCGGCGATGAAGGGATCCTTGCTGTCGATGCGCTGGCCGGTCCAGTTGGCGACCCAGTCGGGGGCGTCGTCGAGGAACTGGGTGGTGCCGAAGGTGTCGGGCAGCATGATGAGCAGCTCGCCCTGGTAGGTCTGCTGCCAGAGTTCGAGCATGCGGTATTGCGCGGACCTGAGTCTCGTCGTCGCTGTCGGCGAGCGCGGCCATGGCCATGGGAAGCTCGTGGGCGTTGGTGCCGATGGCTTCGAGGTCGTGCTTGTAGGCGAGGTAGGTGTTGGAGGTGCCGGTGAAGCTGTCGCCCGAGCACGTCGCTCATGGCCTTGACGACGTATTCCTGCCAGAGGAAGCTGTGGCGGCGGCGGGTGCCGAAGTCGCTGACGTTGAGGCCGGGGACGCCGCGCAGGCGCTCCATCTTTTCCCAGAGGCGGGTCTTGGCGCGGGCGTAGAGGATGTCGAGCTCGAGCTCGGTGAGGTGCTTGAGGCTGGCGCGGGTTTTGAGCTCGTCGATGACGGAGAGCGCGTAGATCTCCCACATGGTGGTCTCGGTCCAGAGGCCGTCGAAAGCGAAGGGAGAGCTGGCCGTCGCTGACGGAGAGATCGTAGTCGGAGAGGCGGAAGTCGCGTTCGAGCCAGTCGAGGAAGGCGGGCTCGAAGATGCCGCGGCGTCCGTAGAAGGTGTTGCCGGCGAGCCAGATCAGCTCGGACTTGCGGAAGCGGAGTTTGCGGCGTGGCTTCCAGCTGCTCGCGGAGCTCGTCGATGTCGACGATGGTCGCCGAGGCGGACGTCGACGGTGCGGTTGACGAGCGAGAAGGTGGCGCGGGTCGTGGGGAAATGCTTCCAGATGAACTGGAGCATGAGGAGCTTGTAGAAGTCGGTGTCGAGCAGGGAGCGGGTGATGGGATCGAGCTCCCAGTTGTGGTCGTGCGCGCGCCCGGCGAAGTTGATGATCACGTTTCAATACTCTAAAGCACGGCAGGCATTGGAACGCGGTCTTGTTCGGTGTCGCGGACCAGATGCGCACCGCAGGAGCGACGGACGACGAGGCGGAATGGAACGAGGACGTCGCGAATGGGCAGCTCAGGATGTTCGATGCGCTGCAGCATAGTGGCCATGGCCGCCGCACCGATGCCAGCGCAGTCCTGGTGGATGGTAGTGAGGGGAACGGGAAGCAGGCTGGCGTACCGCACGTCATCCATGCCGACGATGCGAACCTGTTCAGGAATGGCGACGCCGAGTGCGAGGAGCGTCTGCATGAGGCGGGCGGCGGTGAGATCGTTTGCACAGACGATGCCTTCA
The DNA here is from genome assembly GCA_963751225.1 of uncultured Acidobacteriaceae bacterium. Lineage (GTDB taxonomy): Bacteria > Acidobacteriota > Terriglobia > Terriglobales > Acidobacteriaceae > Telmatobacter. The sequence goes on along the minus strand of CAVVTY010000009.1, from coordinate 319,234 downwards.
GGACGCGACGTTTCCAGCATGCGACGCACGAAGGACTCGTCCTGAGCACTGCCACGCCAGATGGGATCGTGCTCGGGCACCACGCCGTGGAGGCGAAGCGCCTCATAGAATCCGGCGATACGCGCGTCGACGGTGTTGGCTGAGTCTGCCTCGCCGAAGAAGAGGATGCGACGAACGCCAAGGGACAGCAGGTGCGCGGCTGCCACATAGCCGGCGCGGCGATTGTCGATGCCCACGAGATCGTGCGCCGACCGCTCGGGCCACGGCATATAGCAGCGGTCAAGGAGGACGACCGGGATCTGGGCGCGTTCGAGTGTCCGTGCAATGCGGCGGTTGGCCGTGTCTTTATCGCTGATGAGCTCAAGGGGCGCAAAGAATACGCCGGCGACTTTTTGCATGATGAAGGACTGCACCAGTTGCTCCGCCTCTTTGGCGCTTTCGCGCGGAGAGGTGGCGGCGTTGCCCCACAGCAACGAATCGGGGCGGGAGAACTGGGTTCGCATCATGCCGTTGCAGATGGGCTCGAAGATCTCAGTCAGTCCAAGCTCGGGAATCAGCAGCCCAAATGTATGCCCGTCTGCGCGGCGGTGACCCTGGACGTGGGTGCCCGCGCCGGGGCGGCGTGTGACGAGGCCCATGCGTTGCAGGTCGAGCACAGCCTTGGCGACGGTGATGCGGGATGCGTCAAAGAGCTTGCCAAGCTCCGCTTCGCTGGGCAGACGATCGCCCGGCTTGAGCTGTCCTGACTGGATGCTGGAGAGAAGGTGCTCGAAGACGCGGCGATATTTGGATTGTCGATTGGCCGGATCCACTTCGGGGGGAGGAGTGAGCTTGCTTGCTATCTTGCGCGAACCTGCCATTCCCTTTCCCTTCCCTTTTCGATGAGATCCGAGTTTTGTTGAATCTGTCGCTCTTCAAAGGAAAGACTAAGAGATCGGTGCCGGTTTGTCGATGCATTTCAGGTGAAAAGGGAGGGTTTGGACGATACATAGTGCGTGACTCAGCGCGGTGGGCGCCCTTTTCAGAGCTCTGGGGTCGAGCATCCCACTCATGCGCAAACAGCGCGCATGAATGGGGTGCCCGGCACCCGGTGATAGCCAGCGCAAAACGAAAAACAAAAGCAGATCCTTCGACTCCGCTTACCCCACAGATGATGAATCATCTGCGGGGCCCCAAACGTGCTCCGCGCAGGATGACAATTCTTGGGTGGGGCTGCGATCTGTCCGGGGCCTATAACGTGGATTGTTCGATGGCTGCGTTGATTTCAGCGCGGACGGTTTCGGGCAAGGGCGGCATAGCGCCGGATTGCGAGGCAACCCATCCTCCCCAGCGGTTCCCTGCTTCGTTGAGTGTGGCCAAATCAGCTCCGCGCAGAAGGTAGTGCGTCAAAGCGGCGGTGAAAGCGTCGCCGGCGCCGATGGTATCGGCAACACGGACGGGAAATCCGGGATGCTCGTGCCACTCATCCCGCGTGACCAGGAGGCTACCGTGTTCGCCGCGTGTGACGGCCACCATCTCAAGCGTTGGGAATTCCGCGAGCAGCCGTCCGGCAGCAATGCGAAGGTTGTCTGTGGGGCGGTCTTCGTCTTGAGAAAGGCCGAGCAAAGCCAGCACCTGCGGCACTTCAGCGTCGTTCATCTTGACGACGGTAGAGAGCTCAAGGGACTCCTGGATGATCTCGCTGGAATAGAACGGTGTGCGGAGATTCACGTCAAAGATGCGGATGCAACGAGACGAGGCCTGTGCGGCAAGGGTCTGAATAGTCTGCCGGGACTCGAGGCAACGCTGTGCGAGGGAGCCGAAACAGAAGGCATCCGCGCGTTCGGCCAGCTGGACCCACTCATCCGAGAGCTCCATGAAGTCCCAGGCTGCGGGTTGGTGAATTGTGTACGAAGGCTGGCCATTCGTAAACTCAACCGTAACCCTCCCCGTTTCGTGCGCGGGATCGATCTGGAGAAAGCTGGTATCGGCGGGGAGCGGATCGAGGAGGTGCACGGCCTCGCGTCCCAGATCGTCGCGGCCGATGCGGCTGAGAATCGCCGCGTGACTACCCAGGCGACCGGCCATGACGGTGAAATTGGCGGGAGCGCCGCCGAGACGGCTTGCTTGCGGCAACATGTCCCATAACAACTCGCCTACGCCGAGAATCAGATGGGGCTCTTTCACGGTCTTGCTCCAGGGAATCAGCCACGGGCAACCTGGAGGTTCGGCTCGATCGTTCCAGCAATCGATTCCTTCCCTCCTGCCCTCGCAACAGCTTTCTCCTTGAGGGCCCGATTCGTCAACTGGTTGGTGCTCCCTTCTTTTCTCGACCGGTCCATCGCCAGATTGAGCAATCCTCGTAGTTTGCGGTCATGTACTCGGCATCGGGCTGATTGGCCATGATCCTGTGGTCGGCGATAGCGTCTGCGCGGGAGCGCCTGACCTGTCCGAGGAAGAGGCGCGTAAAGCCGGACTGAAGTTCGAGTACGTGCTCCTGCTCGTTGTTCACGTAGAGCAGATCGAGCCGGGCGGCGGGACGAGCGTTGGATGCCGACAGCCTGGCCAGCAGGCGGCGCATTACGGTGGAGCCGAACGGGTTGAAGAGGAAAACCAGCAGGGGCCCTGGAGGGAAGTCGTACTCGACGGCATCGCCGCAAATCAGTCGTGTGGGAGCGTGCAGGCGGCCCGAAGCGCGCCACCGCGCGATGTTCTTCCTCGCAATGCGCGCGAGGATGGGATTCAGTTCGATGCCGATGACGCGGCGAAAGGGCAACTCCGCAGCCAGCAGCACCGCGCGTCCCATGCCTGCGCCGACATCGATAAACGTGAACTCCTCGATTGGCGCGGAGGGACGGCTGCGCTGCCACCGCTTGAGTAGCGCGTGAAAGACGGAAGGAGCCACGCCAAAGTACGCGGTGGAATGGCGGTCATGGCGATGACCGATCTTGAGGTAGCGGCCCGGGATGAGGCCGCTTGTCTTAACAGAATTTTCAATATCGAAGGGATGCGGCGTATATCCGTCCCTGACAGACAAACCCGGCAATTTCTTTCGTTTAACCTCAGGAGACGCATTGCGGGCGGTGTCTTTCACGTTTGAAAGTTAGCACACGGGGTGAGGAAAGCAGGTTTGTCGATTGACATTCGATTTCGGCCTGTGCGAAAGTCGGCTCACAGGGCCGCACTTCCCCTCCGGCGGCACCCGGCGGAAATCTCGGATGGAATCAATTCCGATGGCTCGTGCGGTTGCTGAGTGAGTTGTGCTTCACGCCAACCGCGTTAAGGAATGATTGCCATGAGAATTTGTTTCCGCAATTCTTACAGGCTGCTCCTGACTCCCGCTTGCATAACACTGGTTTCAGCCTCTTCGCTGGCGTGCGCGGCGTACGTGCCGACAACGCCACGTGTTCACGAGTATCGTGTTGCGATCGACTTCGGCCTTGTGAGCGCGCAGGGAATGGGAGAGGCCCCGTCGTGGACAACGTTCCAGGACCCGTTTGAGAAGGCCTTCACAGTCGATGTTCCACAGGGATGGACGGCGCGAGGCGGCATGTTCCGCATGGGCTATTCAGACGAGAGGCCGATGGTGGATCTGACGTCGCCGGATGGACGCATCAACGTTCGGCTCGGCGACCTGGCGATTCCCGTGTACACGGTGCCTGCGCAATTCCACAGCCGGGAGGGCGATGTGGTGGATCTGGGCGCACAGGCGCAACTGGTTGTCGCGCGCTATCGCAGCGGGCCGGAGTTTGCCGTGCTCTATTCTCATGCACGGTTCAACCAGGATTGTCATCAGGCCACCGGGGATGCGGTGAACGTGGATTTTGCCCTGCCGAACTACATCCCCATGGACACGCCGCCGACGAGAACTTCGACCGGGGAGATTGCCTACCGCTGCGGAAGCGGCGCGGCGCAGCGCGTTGCGTTTTCGTATGTGCGGACCTCGGCACAGGGGAATATCTGGACTGCACCGACGCTTGGCAGCTTTATAAGTCCGCCGGATCGGGTGGCAGAGGCGCGCACGGTTCTGATGCACGTTGCGCAGACCTTCAAGCTGAGCTCGCAATGGATGCAGCAGCAAAAGCAGATGGATGCGTATGCGATGCGAGTATCAGCGTGCGCGGCAACAGCAGCGCGTGCAGGATCTGGCGCAACAGGTGCATCAGTTTGAGGCGAAGATGCAGACGATGCGCAACCAGGTGGCGTCGTTCCAGCGACGGCAGGCGGCGCAGGCATCTCAATGGACGGCTTCTCGCAGGCTCTGCGGGGTGTGACGCCGACGCTGGATCCCTTCACCGGCGAGGCGCGCGAGGTGTGGACGGCGCACCAAGTGCACCTATTGGACGAACGGCTCGGGCGCGGTGGTGAATACCGATCTGTCGCCGGGCGGCGGCTGGCAAAAGATGGTGGTCCTGGCGCCGTAAGCTCCAAACACGGTCGGCTGAGAATCGTTGACGGTTCCCCTAGTGTAGGCCGCCGCAAATAGGGTCATTTACCGATGCCCGCAAATGGCTTGAATCTATGGAAGAGGCTACCCTCAGGGGCTAAAGCCCAGATCATTTTGGGCCGTTTTCGGCACGACTGAAGTCGTGCCCTTTCAAAACATAAATGACCATCGTGCGGCGGACACCACTAGTATCCAGCTTGGAACGCACTGAAGTTGTGTCAAATCATAGCGCCGTGACAGGTGAGGTCAAATCGCGATAGGCTGTGGATACCCGCGTCTGGCGCGGTGAAGGAGCTCGTTCGATCCCCATGCCCATTCAAGCGACCTCGAAGATCTGGCACAACGGCAATCTGATTCCATGGGAGCAGGCAAACATACACGTGATGAGCCACGTGATTCACTATGGCTCGAGCGTATTTGAGGGTATTCGTTGCTACGCGCAGCCGCAGGGCTCGGCGGTATTCAGGCTTCCGGAGCACATGCAGCGCCTGATTGATTCGGGAAAGATCTACCGGATGGAGATTCCCTTCTCGCTGGACGAGCTGTGCGCGGCAGTCGTGGAGGTGATTGAGGCCAACGGGATAGCGCCGTGCTACATCCGGCCGATCGTGCTGCGGGGGTACGGCGAGATTGGAGTGAGCCCGAAAGGATCGCCGATCGAGGTCTACATCGCCAACTTCCCGTGGGGCAAGTACGTGGCAGGCACGGGCGGCGCGGATGTGTGCGTCTCAAGCTGGAACCGGCTGGCGCCGAATACGATGCCGGCGCTTGCCAAGGCCGGCGCGAATTACATGAACTCGCAGTTGATCCGGATGGAAGCGGACATCAACGGCTACGTCGAAGGCATTGCGCTCGACGTGAACGGGCTGGTGAGCGAGGGGTCGGGCGAGAATGTGTTCGTGGTGCGGAATGGCGTGCTGTATACGCCGCCGCTGTCGAATTCAGCACTGTCAGGGATTACGCGGGACAGCGTGCTGACGATTGCGCGGCACCTTGGTCTGGCGGTGATCGAGCAGGCCGTGCCGCGCGAGATGCTCTACATTGCGGACGAGGTGTTCTTCACGGGGACCGCGGCGGAGGTTACGCCGATTCGATCGGTTGACCGCATCCTGGTGGCCGACGGCAAGACCGGCGAGATCACCAAGAAGATCGCGGACGAATTCTTCGCGATTGCGAACGGACTGAAGCCGGACAGGTTTGGCTGGCTGACGCCGGTGAAGGTGAATGCGACGGAAGCGGTGACTGCGTAGAGTTGAGATTGAATGTCAGTGAAGAGGCGGCCCGGATGGGCCGCCTTTGTTTTCGCTGCATTCCGGAGCCTGACGTAGCGTAGGGCTCGCACGCTTCCGAATACGGACCATCACGCCCAGACAGGATGATCGTCATGGAGGTTGAGGTTTCCCACTCATGCGCGATGAGGCTGCGCATGAATGAGGCGCGCGGCCGCCTTTGTTTCTGGGTACGATACCAGACGCCTAGACTTACGTTCGAGATTGAATTCGCGCCGGGATGAATCATCCCAGGTCTGCGCGATGAGGCTACGCATGACCTGGGGCACCCAGCGATCCGGTCCGTTAGGCCGATTCTCAGACTGCGGTCGCCACCGCGCCTTCGATCGTGTTCCACGTCATTCGATCCCGCATCTTAGTTGCGAGATGTGGGGCACCCAGGTTTCAGATGTGGGCCTGCTGCCCTTTGCGGCATGTTAACGATTACATGGCATGGCGTATTTAGAATCGATACATGAATTCCTTATCCCGGATTCTTGCTCGCGTGGTCTTTGTGTGCCTGATTGTTTTTCCAAGTTTTGTTTCTGCGCCGCGGGCCGAGGCGCAGGCGTATGCAGGGCAACCTAAGCTGATCGTGATCGTGGTGATCGACCAGTTTCGCGGCGATTATCTGAACCGGGATCGCGCCGAATTCAAGGGGCGCGGGTTCAGGCTGTTCATGGATCAGGGCGCGTGGTTTACCGATTGCTACTACGACTATGCCAACACAAAAACGGCGCCGGGGCACGCGACGATCGGGACGGGCGCTTACACCGACGGGCATGGGATTGACTCAAACGAGTGGTGGGACGCGTCGAGGTCTGACGAGGCCAAGGTGAGTTCGGTACAAGACGAGCGCTACCAGCTGGTCGATATTCCGCCCGCGTCGATTCCTGCGAATCAGCCGGGAGCACCGTCGACTGCGCTCAAGTACATTGTGGGCGCCTCGCCACGCAACCTGCGCGCAACCACGCTTGGCGACGAGTTACGGCTTGCGACGCAGGGGCGAGCACGGGTGTTTGGAATTTCGCTGAAGGACCGCGCCGCGATTCTGCCCGCAGGACAGTCTGCCAACGGAGCATTCTGGATCGATAACGCCAGCGGGCAGTTCACCACCTCAACCTATTACATGGAGCATCTGCCGGAGTGGGTGCGGAGTTTCAACACGAGCGGCCGCATTGAGCAGGCCAAGCGCGATGCGAACGCGGAAGGCACTGCGCCAGTTCTACGACCTGGTGGGCAGGACTCCCGCCGCGAACCGTTATGAGCTGGACTTCGCGAAAGCACTGATCACCTCGGAGAAGCTGGGGCAAAACGGTGTCACAGATCTTGTGACGATCTCGCTTTCGGCGAACGATATTCAGGGGCACCAGTTTGGGCCGGATTCGGACTCGCAGGAGCAGATGATCCTGAGCCTCGACCGCGACCTTGATGGCTTCTTCACGTGGCTGGATCAGACGATGGGACTGAAGAACGTGTGGATTGCTCTGACGGCCGATCACGGGATTGCTCCGGTGGCGGCTGAGGCCGCAAAGCTGGGCATCGACTCGGCGATGGTGAACATGGAGACTCTCTACGCCGATCTGAACAAGGAGCTGAATCAGCGCTATTCGCCAGGAGCCGGGACCGAGTATCTGATGCCTGGCCCCGAACTTCCCTATGTTGTGCTGAACAAGCACTCGTTTGAAAAGGTCCACATCGACGAGAAGACGGCCGAAGACGCGGTGGCGGAACTGCTGCCCGCGGCAATTGCAAGCCAGGCGAGAAAGCCGCAGGAGACGCCTGCGCAGCATCGCCTGCCGCCGATGCCGCAGGTGGCGGGCGTCTACACGCGGCTGCAGCTTGCAAACGGGCAGCTGCCGCCGTCCGAGTGGGGACGCGAGCTTTCGCACAGCTACGCGTACCACGGCAACTGGTTTGACATGCTCGTGCTCGGCGGTTACCAGATGGAGGATATCCGAAGCTGGGGTGGGACGACGCACTTCAGTCCGTGGAGTTACGACCGCCATGTGCCGCTGGCTTTCTACGGCGCGCCGTTCGTTCCGGGCGAGTATCATGAACGTGTGGCACCGGTTGATCTGGCAGCCACATTTGCCTCGCTCGCCGGCGTCAATCAGCCGTCCGCATCGATTGGGCGCGTGCTTACGGAGGCGATCAAGAAGCCAGCTTCCAGCTTCTAGCTCTTCGCGTCGATTGGGAAGTTAGGTTCGTGGTTCCCACGTCTCAGAAGCGAGACGTGGGGCACCCAGGTGTTGTTGGGACAAACGTACTGACTGGGTTCATGGTTTCCCACCCATGACTTTGTCATGGATGGGGCACCCAAAGTGGTAGGGAAAGCTTCGTGGTTTCCCACGTCTCAGAAGCGAGACGTGGGGCACCCAAGGTGTTGTTGGGACAGATGTACTGACTGGGTTCATGGTTTCCCACTCATGACTTCGTCATGGATGGGGCACCCAAGGTGTTGTTGGGACAGACGTACTGACTGGGTTCGTGGTCTCCCACCCATGACTTCGTCATGAATGGGGCACCCAAAGTGGTAGGGAAAGCTTCGTAGTTTCCCACGTCTCAGAAGCGAGACGTGGGGCACCCAAGGTGGTATTAGATATTTACTCAAGGAAGACAGGCGCGCGTGAAACCCGAAATGAAAGTGCAGTTGGCCGGCATGGAGTTGACCAATCCGGTCATCGCCGCCAGCGGCACTTTTGGCTATGGCATCGAGTTTGAAGAGATCGTCTCGCTGGAGCGCATCGGCGCTTTTGTCACGAAGGGCATTTCGCTGGAGCCGATGACGGGGCACGCAGCTCCGCGCATTGTGCAGACGGCCGCCGGAATGCTCAATGCGATTGGCCTGCAGAATATCGGCGTCGATGAGTTCGTTGCGAAGAAGTTGCCGCCGCTCAAGCGCTATCCCAAGTGCAAAGTGATTGTGAATGTATTCGGCTACACGGCAGTCGACTACATCAGCGTCGTCAAGCGACTGAATGAAGCCGATGGCATTGCAGCCTATGAGCTGAATGTCTCCTGCCCCAACGTGCATGCGGGTGGCATGGCGTTTGGCGCGGACTCGGGCTCGCTTGAATACCTGGTTCGGGAATGCAAGAACGCTTCGACGCGGCCCGTGATTGTGAAGCTTTCACCGAATGTGACGTCGGTTGCTCACATGGCTCGGGTTGCAGAGCGGGCGGGCGCGGACGCGGTGAGCCTGGTGAATACCTTCCTGGCAATGTCAATTGATGCGGAGACGCGCAAGCCGGGGCTCACGAATACGACCGGGGGATTGTCAGGCCCGGCGATCAAGCCGATTGCGTTGCGAATGGTTTACGAGACCGCGCGAGCCGTGAAGATTCCGGTGATCGGACTGGGCGGGATTGTAACGCCTGAGGACGCGGTGGAGTTCATGCTGGCCGGGGCGACGGCTGTGCAGGTGGGCACGGCGAGCTATGCCGATCCGCGCGCCACCGAGCGGCTGGCGAAGGAGCTTGAAGCGTGGTGCCGCAGCCATAACGTGGAACGTGTGGCAAGCTTGACAGGAGCTTTGGAAAGCCAGCAGAAGTAAACCCCTTGTGCACCCGGCCACCTGGGAGAACCACCATGTCGCCGCGATAACAACCGTAGGTCACTTTGAAATCGTGCCAACAAGATTGAGGTCGATCGCGACATCGTTGTCCGCTTTCCAAATCATAAAGCTTGGATTCTTCAGTCCCCATTGGACGTACGGCACGACAAAATGAGCCTTGGCCGTTGCGGTTGTGCCTTCAAGATGGACCAGCATGGGGATGGTGATTTCGTGAGGCGTGCCGAGCAGGGTGAAGATTCCGGTTACCTGGATGGTCGAGTCGCCTGAAGGAGCGATGGCGCCGGTATAGGTCTTCGGCTCAAAGGAAACAGTTGCGTACTGTTCGACCTTCGAGGATGTCCTTGTTCATCTTCTTGTCGCGACTGTCATTGCCGGTCTTGCCGCTGCCGGCGAGGACGACCACCGAACCCGACATCTTAGGAGTGCTGCGGTCAAACTCAATCGATCCGGATTGGACGTGAAAGGTGCCGTTGACGAGCTCGTGGGTTGTTTTGAGCGTCATCTTGACCTCGCTGGCATCGGGATTGACGACGAAGGTCTGATGCTGGGCGAGCGCGGCTGGAGCGAGTAGGACAGCGAGGGCGAAGACTGCGAAGGATTTCATTGCATCTCTCCTAGGAGTTTTGACTACTGAGAGTTGTTTGGACGTGGCTCGATTTCAGCTGGCGACTGCATGGGAGCAACAGCGGCGTGCTGGGCGACGCGTGTCAGCCTTGCCGTCACGCGCATCACGCCGGGCCAGACCCTGAGGCAAAACGGTAATACAGCGCGTGCGAGTGAGTTGTTCAAGCCATCGGCGGCGAACTCGGCAAGGCGCATCTGGGCCAGCAGTGCGGACCGCAGTTTAGCCTGGAAGAGCGGCGCCGGCTCGGCCGCAAGATAGGCAGCGACAGCACAACGTGCAGTATGCAGCGCGATCGATATGCCATCGCCGGTGAACGAGGGGATGACGGCTGCCTGATCGCCGATGCAGTAGAGCCCATTCTCCGTTGTGCGGCGGATGTAACCATACGGGATATGGGTGATGGCGATCGGCTTGGCGAGCAACGGCTCCGCACCGGCAAGCCTCATCGCGAGGTGTGGACAGTCCTGCTGCATCTTCGCGAGGAAGTTCTCCCAGCGATGGCCCGCACGTGCGAGATACCGCTGTTGCACCACGCAGCAGAGGTTTGCAATGCCGCCTTCAACCGGCTGGATACCACCATAGCCTCCGGGATAGAGCATCAGCTCAGAGGCGCGCGCGAGTTCAGCGGCCTGCGCGGGCGCCAGGCGAAAATACATCTTGAAGGCGACCCATCGCTGCGGGTCCTTCGGACGCGCGTGGCCGCGGAGATCGTGCTTGCCTGTGGCGAGAAAGACCGTTGGAGCTTCACAGGTGGTGCCGTCGTCGAGCGTAGCTTGCCAGATGTTGCCTGTCGTGCGACTCGAGCGCCTGCACACTGCGACCGCGCTCTACGCGGACTCCTGCGGCGATGGCCTCGGCGATGAGCGCTGTATCAAGCGCCTTGCGCGTGAGCGAGGCTGCGGGAAAAGGCAAGGGAGCCTCCGCGGCGCGCCTGGCAGCGGCGAGGCGAACGTAGTCGATGGGCACGGCGCCAAGCGAGGCCACGTCGATGCCGAGCGCGTGCAGGTCCTCAAGGGCCTCACCGCTCAGGAACTCTCCGCAGACCTTATGGCGCGGTGTGGGCTCGCGTTCGATCAGCGTGACGCTTCGCCCCTTGCGGGCGAGCGCGATCGAAGCGGCACAGCCTGCCACTCCACCACCGAGGATGAGAACTTCGTCTTGCAAAGGAATCCTGATTCAAATTGGACGTTTTAACTGGAATCTCCTTTTCCGTGATCAGGCGCGGCGAGTGGTGAGCTCGCGCCAGTTGAGGCCGAGGTCGACGAGAAGAAGAGAAGCCAGGGTGAAGGCGATGACGCCGACGGCGGCAAAGGTGTCGCCAAGATGGCTCCAGTAGCGGGGCCAGAGATTGAGCACGCGGCTGGAGACGAAGGTAAACGTGACGGCGTAGGAACGGGCCATCCACTGGCGATGCTGGACGATTTGGCGGTTACGCGCGGTGATGAAGGCGGCGGTGGTGCAGACGATCCAGGCGGCGGCCTGCATGGAGGTTCCTGGCAAGCCGGGGCGGCCGGCGGCGAGGGCGATCCCGGTGAAGGCGCCGATAAAGACGGAGATGACGTAGATGCGGCCGAGGACGCGATGGAATTTCAGGTGACGCTGGCGAAGGCGCGACGAGAACTGCATAGGGCCGGCCAGGAGAGCGATGACGCCGCAGAGTGTATGGGGGATGAGGAGATGGCGGTCGGCGATGACCTGCAGACGGTAGGCGTGGTACATGGGGTAATCGGTGACGAGAAGAACTTCTGAAGTGATGAAGACAAAGAGCGCAGTGAGACCAAGGAAGATCCAGAGAACGGTTTTGAATCTGGAACGGCTGGAACTGGGCGTGAGCAGGGTGGAAGATGCCATTACTCGCCTCTTAAGATAGACGTAATGAGGGGTGCGACGTGGGCGAGGGGTGCGAGAAGCTTCATATTCATAGCGTCTCATAGCCGGCGACCATCAGGCACGACCGGGGACGGACTCGCGATCAACAAACGTTACCTCCATGCTGGCACGGACCATACACTCCGGAAGGCCCACAATACACTCGAAGCAAACGCTGACATTCCCATTACAATGAGTTACGACCATGTCAATCAAGCTGAATCTAAAAGGCGTGCCCTCGGCGCCTTGCTCAGATCGTCCAGTAAAACTCATGGCTTGGTTTGGCATTTAGGTCGTTCGCGACGCAGCGCGCAGCGCTGGGCCCGAGCGAATATCATTGTCTACGAGTTGAATCTTTCCCACGCACCGAGGGAGCATTCCTATGCATCTGAGCCGAACCGGAAGAGCGATGTCGCTCGCCTTTTGTCTAGCCGTGATTAGCCGGGACCGGGCTGCACGCACAGAACATTTCGCTGACGGTGGATGCGACCAAGACGCAGCAGAAGCTGCTGCGCATGCACCTGGCGATGCAGGTGAAGCCGGGGCCGCTCACGATCTATTACCCGAAGTGGATTCCCGGAGAGCACGGGCCCGATGGACCGATTACGAGCCTGACCGGGTTGAAGTTCGAAGGCAATGGCAAGGTGATTCCATGGCGAAGAGACCTGCTGGATATCTTCACGTTTCATATCGATGTCCCGGACGGGCGTGAGCCGCCTCGACCGCGAGCTACGACTTCATTGAACCGAATGAGAACTCTGCAACCGACAAGCTGATGGTGCTGGAGTGGAACAACGTTGTGCTTTATCCCGAGGGAACGCCTGCGGAGAAGCTGATGTACGAGGCGAAGCTCGTGATGCCGGAGGGATGGAAGTTCGGGACGTCACTGCCGGTGGCGGAGCACCAGGGGAACGAGGTGAAGTTCAAGCCGATCTCGCTGGACATGCTGGTGGACTCGCCCGTGGCAGCGGGCGAGTTTTACCGCAACATCGACATCACGCCGGAGGGCGAGCCGATTCACCACGAGATCGACATCGTGGCCGACAGCGAAGATGCGCTGAACATGAGCCTGAAGAACCAGAAGGAGATGACCAACCTGGTTGCGGAGTCGGGCAAGCTGTTCGGCGCGCGGCATTATCGCGACTATCACTTTCTGCTGACGCTGAGCGATCACGTCGCGCACTTCGGACTTGAGCATCATGAGTCGAACGACAGCCGGCTGCCGGAGCGGACGCTGACTGGGACCGGGCTCCGGCATGTCACTGGGCGGGCTGCTGTCGCACGAGTTTGTGCACTCATGGAACGGCAAGTTTCGCCGTCCCGCGGACCTGACGGTTCCCTACTATGAGCAGCCGATGAAGACCGACCTGCTGTGGGGCTACGAGGGACTGACGGACTATCTTGGGCCGATGCTGGCGGCGCGCAGCGGCTTGTGGACCGCGGAGCAGTATCACGAGTACCTGGCCAGCATCGCGGCAATGCTCGGGCCGGGACGGCCGGGGCGCACATGGCGGTCCGCTGCTGGATACGGCAGACGGAGAGCCGGGGCTGGGCTTTGGCGCGTGGGTGGATGAACTGGCGGCGCGGCACCGACTACTACGACGAAGGCGACCTGCTGTGGCTTGAAGTGGCGACGATCATTCATCGCGAGTCGCAAGGGAAAAAAGTCGATTGACGATTTCTGCCAGGCGTTTCACGGTGGCGCGAACAACGGGCCGGAGGTGAAGACCTATACCTTCGATGAGCTGATCGGCGCGCTGAATGCCGTGGCTCCGTTTGACTGGACGAAGTTCTTCCGCGAGCGGCTGGATTCGACTTCGGCGGAGGCGCCGGTGGGAGGGATCGAGAACGGCGGCTGGAAGGTGGTGTTCAACAGCGAGCCTTCAAAGCTTGAGAACCGACGGACGAATGCGAGCGATGCGTACTCGATTGGACTGCAGGTGAGTGGCGATGGCGTGGTCGGCGACTCGATTGTGGGCAGCCCGGCGTTTGAGGCGGGCATCTCTTCCGGGATGAAGATTGTCGGCGTGAATGGGCGCGTTTTCAATCAGGATCGGCTGGATGATGCGATCAAGACGGCCAAAGACTCGTCGGCACCGATAACGCTGCTGGTGTTGGTGGATGAGTTCTACAAGACCGCGACAGTGAACTATCACGGCGGGGCACGGTTTCCGCACCTTGTGAGGGAGGATGGAAAGCCGGACTACCTGGATGAGTTGATCAAGGCGCGGTAAAGGCAGCTTCTAGCGGATAGCTGCTAGCTCTCAGTTCTCAGTTCTCAGTTCTCAGTTCTCAGTTCTCAGTACTCAGTTTCTTGTTTACTCAGGTCTCAAAATCGAGATTCTTCGGCAAGCTCAGGACAGGCTCTGGGGCACCCTCATTGGGGTGATGCGAGCGAAAGGCAGAAGCAGGTCCTTCACTCCGCTGAAAAGAGCGCTCCGTTCAGGATGACAGAGTCTTCTTGTTTACGATGAGGAGCCCATGATGCTCATGATGTTGGCGGGTGGGCGGCCTGCGCGCAGTTCGGCGGCCATGAACTGCATGTATGGATCGATGTGGTGGAAGAAGTGTTTGTAGCCGGCGCAGAGATAGTTGAGACCGAGTTCACCGTCGGGCGTGGTGAGGAATCGATGCTTGGGGCATTCGCCATTGCACGCGAATCGAACATCGCATTCGCGGCACATGCGCGGAAGTGAGTTGAGCTTGTCAAGCCCGAAATTCTTCTGTTGTTGAGAGCCGACCATCTGCTCGAGATTGATCTCCATGATGTTGCCGAGCTTGTTTTCAGGGTAGACGAAGTGGTCGCAGGAGTAGAGGTCGCCCGTGTGCTCCATTGCGAGCGCGGAGCCGCATGTTCTCCGGAACACGCACAAACTGGCATCCATCCCGAGCCAGCTCTCGAGGGCGACATCGAACAGTTGAACAAAGGTGCGGCCGACATCTTTCTTGACCCATTCGTCGAAGATTTTTGCGAGGAACCTGCCAAAGGCGAGCGGTTCCACTGACCACTCCGTCACCTCGGCGAGGCGATCGAAGGATGGCTTGATCAGCACGAGGCTGTCGGCCTGGGGAGAGACGACTTCCCTTTCCACGACGGGAATGAACTGCATGAATCCGCTGCCGATTTCTTTGAGGAATCGGTAGACCTCAAGGGGAAATTGCGCGTTGTGGCGGTTCACGACGGTGAGAGTATTGAAGTCGACCTTGTGGTTCTTGAGTTTCGCGAGGCCGCGCACCACGCGATCAAATGTGGGTGCGTTGCCCTTGTCGACGCGGTAGTGATCGTGGAGCTCACGCGGGCCGTCGATGGAGACGCCGACGAGAAACTGGTGCTCAGCCAGGAACTCGCCCCATCCATCGTCGATGAGCGTGGCGTTGGTCTGCAGTGCGTTGTGGATTTGTTTGCCGGCGGCGTGCTTCTGCTGGAGCGCGACCACGGCGCGGAAGAAATCGACGCCTAAGAGGGTCGGTTCGCCGCCCTGCCATGCGAAGTGAACCTCGTCGAGCGGCTGAGCCGCTATGTATTGCTGGATGTATCGCTCAAGAACCTCGGGAGGCATGGCCCATTGCCTGGTGCCGGGATAGAGCTTCTCCTTTTCAAGGTAGAAGCAGTATTTGCAATCGAGATTGCAAATGGGCCCGATGGGCTTGGTCATGATGTGGAAGCCCGGCATGAGTGACCTCGCTGGACTCTGATGATACAGACCGCGAGATTCTGGCATTGTGCTCTCCCACCCTACCGGCAAAAGCGCCGGTAGGGTGGGGCACCCGGCGCATGGTCTAGCCGTATGATTGGTCGAGGAGCTGGGAGCCGTGACCACTCGTCAACATAAGGTTCACACTCAACTCGGGCGAGCCGCAGCGAAGATATTTGCCGCCAATGATCGCATGAACCAGGTGCTTATCGAGCATCTTGACCCTGCCGCCTGGAGAGTGACCCCACCCGGCGATGTTCGCACCATTGTGGCGATCTTCACGCACATGCACGATGTGCGCACCAAGTGGGTCAGGCTTACGGCGCCGCACCTGAAGGTTCCGCCCCAGCTCAACCGCGCGCACTGCACACCGCAGCAGGCCCGAGCGGGATTGGCCGAGAGCGCCGCTCGCTGCGCGGAGATGCTGGCCGAAGCGCTCGACGGCGGGGGCCGCATCGAGAAGTTTCGCAGAGATGGCTGGGCTAAGCCCTGGCCGGTTGGCGTGGAGATGCTGTGCTACATGCTTTCTCACGAAGCGCACCATCGCGGGCAGGTATGCATGCTGGCGCATCAGCTCGGATTCCCGTTACCGATCAAGGTGACGTCCGGAATCTGGAATTGGGAAAAGTTGTGGAGTGAGTGCGAGGCGCCTGGATCAAAGAGACGCGGACCTGTTTCCGGGAATCCCCATGACAGCCCCGGCTACGAGCATTAACGCGGAAGGGTACAGGCAGCGCTTTGGTCGCGCAGGATGAAGAGATCTATACGCGATATGTCTAGGGTTCCGGTCTCTCGATTAAATGACCCTCCGGGCAGCGCAAGTTCTCCCAATGCCAAGTGGCGATATCGGCTTTCCGCTCCCCTTCGCTGGTGGAGATATTCCATTGCGCGAAGAGTGGCAGTAGAAATTCGCAATTCTCTTCTGCGCATCCGAGAGTACAAACGAAAACCACTTCTTGTTCGGGGGTTTCCGCTGCAAACGCCGTCCCAAGTGAACTGTGGTCCTGTGTCTGCCTGTGGAGAAAATACCTACGTGCATGCTTGCAGTAGGGACATACAACCCCTATCGCAAACGTATCGTTGAGCTGCTCCTCTGGAACAGAGAATGGCTGCTGAAGCGTACCGGATGGGAGCAGAATGGGCTTTTCGCAGCTTAGACAGTGAATGAGGACATGCGGGCCTGCCATAGTGCCGAGAATTATACGCTGCCATTAGACTGAAACTCAGCCGGGACATACACTTCCGGAATGGGTCAGTTCGCGGATACGCGATTAAAGATCGACAGGGTCAATAAGCACATCACTTAATCCCGGCATGGTGAGCGAGACACATGAGTCCGGGGTCGAACAGGGCCTTATCAGGACCATGCGAATCTTTGCGGAAGCAGCCTCAATGTTACCTGTCGTCATTGAGCGCGTAACCACCGAATCGTTCATCGAGTCCGGATTTCTAACGGGAAGTCGGCTTCTCGAATGTCATCGGAGGCTACGGCGGTGGTCCACGCGTATCGTGGGCAATCGGGAATCTGCACCGCCGCCGAGATTCCAGTGGTGGGCGAATTCGGGAGAAGACTTTCCCTCAGGGGCTTAAGCCCCGCTCGTTTTGTGGGCCTCAGTGGCACGGCTAAAAGCCGTGCCCTTTCAAAACTCCAATGTCGGTTCAGGTTAACCACCGTCGCTTCAAGTAGAATGCTCAGGAATCACGCATCTCGGAATTGGGATGTCTTTGGACAGGAAAGAGACCATGGAGACGCGCAGAACGGTGTTGAAGTACCTGACGGGCGCGATGGGGGCGTCGGCGTGCGGGCTGGATGCGCTGGAGTCGTTTGCGCAGCAACTAAACGGCGCGGGCAAGAAGCCGAACATCGTGTGCATCGTGGGCGAGGGGTTGCGGTGGGATGAGTTGTCGTCGACGGGCAACAAGCTGGTTAAGACGCCGAACCTGGATCGGATTGGGCGAGAAGGCTGCACGTTCCGGAACGGGTTCGTGGTGAACGCGCTTTGCCTGCCGTCGCGCGCAACGATGCTGACGGGGATGTATTCGCATACGACCGGGGCTGTTTCAAACGTGGAAGGCAAGATACCGGCGCGGTTCCCGCTGGTGTCAGACCTGCTGCAGAAGGCCGGATATGAGACTGCGTTCCTGGGGAAGTCGCACATTGAAGGCGCGCTGATGGAGCACCCGTGGGACTACTACTTCGGATTTGTGGGACAGGCTGACTACTATCGGCCGAAGATCACGGAGGGGGTTCGCGGGAAGTACGCACAGGCAAAGCTGTATGAAGGCGAATATGTGGATACGCTGCTGACGCGCAAGGCTGTCGATTGGCTCAAGCAAGAGCGGACCAAGCCATTCTGCATGTTTCTGTGGTTCTATGCGCCGCATGCACCGTTTTACAGGCCGAAGGACATGGTCAACGACTTCAACGGGGTGCCGATACCGAAGCCGAAATCATTTGACGAGGATTTGAAGGGCTATCCGGGAAAGCCGCGCGCCGTGGCCGATGCCGATAACAAGATCGGGTACTCCGAGGTGTTCAGCGACGATCCGCGATCACTGGAAGAACTGGTGAAGAATCATTACGCGGGTGTGCAGGATAACGATCGGAATATGGGCGCGGTATGGCAGGAGCTGGAGCGACAACATATCGCCAACGACACGGCGGTGCTGCTCAGCTCCGATCACGGGTTCTTTCTTGGCGAGCATCATCTTTACGACAAGAGACTCATGTATGAGCCGTCGATCCGGGTTCCAATGATGGTGCGCTATCCCGGGCGGGTGAAGGCCGGGACGAAGTCGGACGAGATGGTCTTGAATCTCGATCTTGCGCCGACGCTTCTGGAGATTGCGGGTCTGGCGACGCCGGGCGATATGCAGGGGAAGAGCATGCTGCCGCTTGCGGAGGGCAAAGCGAACGTGGCGTGGCGGAAGGACTGGCTCTACGAGTACTACGAGTATCCGGGGTTCGAGAATGTGCGGCCGTGTCGAGGCGTCAGGACGGAGCGGTACAAGCTAATCCACTTCTTCATTGAGCCGCAGGAGTTTGAGCTCTACGATCTGCAGACCGATCCGGATGAGATGAACAACCTCTACGGGAAGGCCGGATATGAGGAACTGACAGCGCACCTCCAGGAGCGGCTAGCCGCGCTGCGGGCCGAGACGAACGACACCTTTGAATACAAACCAAGCGGCATACCGAAGCACTGGGATCTTGGAACGCAGAGCGAGTCGGGGCTGAAGCAGTCGAAGTGAATTGACTCTTGAGGCCAGCACCCCGCCCTAACAAGTTAGGACGGGGCACCCATTTCTGGGAGTTCCTTAGAATGGGTCACCCGTCCCACCCGCCTATGTGGCGACGCTGAGATAGATCGTCAGCTCCTGAGCCGCGTGCTTGTCGATGCGCACCCGAAATTCGTAAATATCCATGCCCGGTGCGGACACCCGGATGTAAAACAGCTTTCCCGTCGCTGGTTGTTGTTCCAGTTTGAAATGCCCCTTCTTATCCGTCATCGTGGACGTGAACACTGTCTTCCAGTCGGAGCTGCAGAGTTCGACTGTTACGCCATTTGCGGGTTCGTCCGTCCCCTGAACGAGTACATGGCCCGCCAGCGCGTGACCCACGGAGACTTCTTTCTGCGCAACGAGCGTAGTCGCGTGCCCAGTCTGCACCGCCACGAAGAGGAACAGCGCCAGAAGCACAAGCTGCTTGGGGATTCTCATGGTCATTTCTTGATGATGGTCTTCCCTTCGGGATTTGGAAAGTTCGCTGGGCGGGTGGCCTGGCCTAATCTCAAGCTTCACGTTCGTTGCTCGTTGTTTGGGTGCCCCGTCCCAGCTTCGCCAGGGCGGGAGTACTGAACGATCGGTCGAATTTGAATTTTAGGCCGATGGCCCATGCGTTCGCGTTTGCGGGCGGTCCACTCCGACTCGATCTCGATCACACCTTCGACTCCGGTTGCATAGTGCCGGAAGCTCGACCACGGCCAGTCTTCCGGCCTTGCGACCAATCCATGCACGACAGGGTTGCGGTGGATATACCGCAGCTTCTCGATGCGCTTCTGTTCGCTCCAGACGTTGAAGTCATAGTAACGCGCCTGCCAGAAGGCTTCGGCGTGGCGCAGGGCGAGCGTGCGCGACACTGATTGTTTCAACGCCTGCAATGCAGTTGCCAGCGATGCCGTCTCCGATTCGCTGACCAACAGGTGGACATGCTCGGGCATTACCACGTAGCCCGCCACGCGGAGCCCGTACGCACGCCGCGTCTGTTCCAGTGCGCGCTCGAAGAGGTCCCGCGCGGAGGGCGTCCCAAGCTTCGGCTTACGTCGATAGCAACTGAAGGTAATGAAGTGCAGGTCACCGGCTTGTTGATATCGACGAAGCTTGGAGGGCATGGAGAGAGTTTCGTGCGGATTGGGGAGGGTGTCTGTGATGAGGGCGACATGGACCCCAGACCCAGACCCCGCCCTAACAAGTTAGGACGGGGCACCCGACTGATCGTGATGGATCGAGGGTGTCTGTGATGAGGGAGACATTGACCCAGTACCCGCCGGTTTTGTGATGGATTGAGGGTGTCTCCCTTTTTTAGGTGGTGTTGAGCGATCTTGGATCTGCGGAGCACGTGACTCACATCACATATTGACGCTTCAGATGCTGCAGTTTCGTGATTTGCAACACTTGTGATGAAGCTCACAGCCGATCGTGTATTGCTAAGTACTGTGCCTACATTTGCTGGACTTCCACATGGGTTCTGACTGACTGAATCAGCCTAAGGGGAATTCCGGTGCCTGACGGAACGAGCGAGGTGGGCATGGGGCAGTCGATTTGGCAGTCGATGGAGCAGAAGGGGTACAGCCGCAGACAGTTTCTGCAGTTTTGCACGGCGGCCGCAGCGGCTGCCGGTTTTGCGAAGAGCGGCGTAGCCCAGGTGGTGTCGGCGTTTGAGAAGAAGGAAAAGCCGGCCGTGGTGTGGATGCACTTTCAGGAGTGCACCTGCTGCAGCGAGTCGTTTATCCGGGCATCGCACCCGATTGTGGCCGACGCGCTGCTCGATGTACTCTCGCTGAATTACACAGAGACGCTGATGGCGGCGTCAGGCTTCCAGGCGGAAAAGAGCCTGAACGACACCATCAAGAACAATAAGGGTAAATACATCGTCCTCGTCGAAGGCGCGGTGCCGACCAAGGACGGCGGCGTCTACTGCATGATCGGCGGCAAGACGGCCGAATCGATTCTGCAGGAAGTTGTCGAAGGATGCGGCGGCGATTGTGGCGTGGGGCAGTTGCGCTTCGAACGGCTGCGTGCAGGCTGCCAAGCCGAATCCGACGCATGCGACGCCGATTCACAAGCTGGTGGACAAGCCGGTGATCAATGTGCCGGGCTGCCCGCCGATTGCGGACGTGATGATGGCGATCGTGACGCACGTGCTGGTGCTGGGACAGCTTCCGGCGCTCGACAATCTCGGCAGGCCGAAGGAATTCTACGGACGCCGCGTGCACGACACGTGCTATCGCCGGCCGAACTACGATGCCGGTCTGTTTGTGGAGTCGTTCGACGACGAGAACGCGCGCAAGGGATATTGCCTGTACAAGATGGGCTGCCAAGGGCCGGTGACTTACAACGCATGCTCGGTGGTGCGGTGGAACGAGGGCACGAGCTATCCGATCCAGTCGGGGCATCCCTGCATCGGATGCAGCGAAGAGGGCTTCTGGGATAACGGACCGCTGTATCAGCATCTTTCCAGTCTTCCCGGGCTTCGGCATCGAGAGCACGGCAGACACGGTGGGAACAATCGTCGCAGCGGCCACGCTGGCGGGCGTTGCAGCACACGCCGTGGTCACAAATATTCGTAAAAAGGAAGTCATCGCGGAAGTACACGCCGATGACCAGAAGGAGTCCTAAGCGGCCATGACTCGCATTGTTGTTGATCCCGTAACTCGCATTGAAGGCCACCTGCGTGTTGAGGCGGTGGTAGAAAACGGCGTCATCACCGACGCATTCAGCTCAGGCACGATGATTCGCGGACTTGAGAAGATTCTCATCGGCCGCGATCCTCGCGATGCCTGGGCCATCACCGAGCGCGTGTGCGGCGTTTGCACCACGGTTCACGCCATGGCCAGCTGCCGCGCGGTCGAGGATGCCCTGGGCATCTCGCTTGCCTCCGACGGCCGAGCTGATCCGCAACATCATGACCGCGACCCAGCACGTGCAGGATCACGTGGTGCACTTCTACCACCTGCATGCGCTGGACTGGGTGGACATTGTCAACGCGCTGAAGGCCGATCCCAAGAAGGCGGCGGAGATTGCGCAGTCGTTCTCAAGCTACGACAAGAACACGGCTGCGCACTTTACCGATGTGCAGAACAAGATCAAGCAATTCGCCGCCAGCGGCCTGGGCATCTTCGCCAACGGCTACTGGGGGCATCCGGCTTACAAGCTTCCGCCGGAAGTGAACCTGATCGGCGTGGCGCACTATCTGGACGCGCTGGAGTGGCAGAAGGAAATCGTCAAGATCCACGCGGTGTTCGGCGGCAAGAATCCGCACCCGAACTACCTCGTGGGCGGAGTTCCCTGCTCCATCGATGTGGATGAAGTGGCAGCCATCAATACGGAGCGGCTGAACCTGGTGGGCAGGCTGATTTCGCAGGCCGACGAGTTTGTGAACCAGGTATATGTGCCCGATCTGCTGGCCGTGGCCTCGTTCTACAAGGACTGGGCGAAGTGGGGCGGCGGACTGAAGAACTATCTCAGCTACGGTGAGTATCCGACGCAGGGCTACAACAAGCCTGAGGCATTCAAGTATCCGCGCGGCGCCATACTCAATCGCGATCTGAGCCAGGTTTATCCGGTCAATCCCGAGGACTCGCAGGAGATCAAGGAGTACATTGCTTCGTCGTGGTACACCTACGCGGGCGGCGACCAGGTGAGCCTGCATCCATGGGAAGGCGAGACGGAGATCAAGTACACCGGACCGCAGCCGCCGTTTGAGTCGCTGGAAGGATACGAGAAGTACTCGTTCCTGAAGACGCCGCGGTGGAAGGACAATCCGATGGAAGTGGGACCGCTGGCTCGGCTGCTGGTTGCCTATGCCTCCGGTAACACCCAGGTAAAGGATCTGGTAGGGCAGACGCTGGGCAAGCTCGGTGTTCCGGTGGACGCGCTCTTCTCGACACTGGGACGCACGGCGGCACGCGGTCTCTCGGCAGCGCTAGAAGTTGGGTGGCTGAAGGAGTTCTACGGAGAGCTGATGGAGCGCGTGAAGACCCACGAAACCTCGACCTTCAACAATGAGAAGTGGGATCCGAAGACCTGGCCGAAAGAGGCCGAGGGCGTGGGCCTCGTGGAAGCTCCGCGCGGCTCGCTGGCTCACTGGATCAAGATCAAGGACGGCAAGATCGAGAACTACCAGCTCGTGGTTCCGACCACGTGGAACGGTTCTCCGCGCGATGCCAAGAAGCAGCACTCTTCGTTTGAAGCCGCGCTGATTGGCACGCCGGTGGCCAAGCTCGATGAGCCGGTCGAAATCATCCGGACGATTCACTCCTTTGACCCGTGCCTTGCCTGCGCCGTGCACCTGTACGATCCGCAGGGTCGGCACCTTCACCAGATTTCCTTCGAGTGATGCTATGAGTACGACTGGAATCGTAGGAAGCAAACGAATGCTGGCAACGGCAATCACGTCGGCGAAGTACCGGCGGGTGTACGTGTGGGAGCTGCCGGTACGCGCATACCACTGGATCAACGCCATCGCGCTGGTGCTGCTCTGCATCACCGGCTACCTGATTGGTGCGCCACATCCGCGTGTTCTATTCGGCTGAAGCCTACCAGCAGTACTGGTTCGGCTGGGTGCGGTTTATCCACTTCGCCTGCGCGTACGTGTATGTCTTCAACTTCCTGGCGCGTCTTTACTGGGGATTTGTGGGCAACAAGTACGCAAGTGGAATAATTTCTTCCCGCTGAAGAAGTCGCAGCGGCAGGAGATCGTGGACGTGATCGAAGACCGACGTGCTGCAAGTGAAGCTGCATGGCGCCATCTCAACCGGACACAATGCGCTGGCCGGGTTCATCTACTTCTTCACCTTCCTGGCATTCGTGGCGCAGTCGATTACCGGATTTGCTCTCTACTCCAGCATGAGCAATTCGTTCATGCCGCGGATGTTCACCTGGATCGTGCCGTCTGATGGGCGGCGAGATGAGCGTCCGCTACTGGCACCACCTGTTCCTGTGGTTTTTTGTCGTGTTCATCGTTGTCCACGTGTATCTTGCTTTCTATCACGACTACATTGAGGGCCGCGGAACCATCTCCTCGATCGTGGGCGGATGGAAGTTTGACCGCGTGAAGGGTGAGAAGGACTGAGGGGCCAGGGTTGGTTGCATCAATGCAACCAGGCGAGTGGCATCCCTCAGGGGCTAAAGCCCCAGGTATTATGCGGTTTCTGCGGCACGGCTGAAGCCGTGCCCTTTCAAAACGTGATTGGCTATCGCGGCACGGCTGAAAGCCGTGCCCTTTCAAGGCCTGATTGGCTATAGCGGTACGGCTGGGCCGTGCCTTTCAAAACCTGATTTACGCAATCAACTCCAGGGACTGAGGGCCAGGGACGAGGCTGAGGGACTAGGGACTGGGGACGGGGATTAGGGAACAGGGAGTTTTGGTGGGCACGAACGAAGAAGACTCTGATTCTGGGGCTCGGCAACGTGATCATGGGCGACGAAGGTGTCGGCGTTCACGTGGTGCGGGCCCTGGAGAAGCATACACTCCCTTCCAATGTGGAGTGCCTGGACGGCGGCACCGGCGGATTCATTCTGCTGGAGCCGCTGCAGAGCGCCGACCACATCGTCCTGATCGATGCGACGGACGACGGCAACCCTCCCGGAACCGTAACCCGCACGACGCCGCGCTTTTCCGCGACTATCCGCCGACGCTGACCGCGCACGACATCGGCGTGAAGGATCTGCTCGACGCCTTCTATATGCAGGGCGGCGAACGCGAGGTCGGTGCTCTACGCGATCACCATCGATCCGAAGCAGCCGATCTCAATGGATCTTTCCGAACTGTCTCCTACGCGGAGCAAGAGGCCGTGCGACCGATCATGGCGGAGCTTCGAGCTCGCAGCTGTCAGGTTGCTCCAGGTCTCAAAATCGAGACCTGGCACCGCTGAAGAGGCCGTACGCAGACTTCGACATAGATCCAGGGCGAGCCCAACCAGCAAAACTGACTTCCCTGTTCACGACGATCATATCCGCGGCATCGGGCATCGTTGGCGCGGAGAACTGCGCTTCAATGGACCAACTGCACCGATGGAGGGCCTTGCCGAACGAAGGGGAGCAGCTTAGATTTCATTCGTTACGCAAGAGTTTCAGACTCACTGCTTCCAGAGGAAAGGAACTCCATGGATCGCCGTACATTTTTGGGTGCCGCAGCGCCACCGCAATCGCACAGAGACTTCATTCTTCCTCTCCTTTGCCCAATCGACATCCACCGCTGAAGCCGATGGCAGTGGGTCTGCTCATCAGCCCGTACGAAGCTCCGGAAGACACCATCAAGCGCGTCCACGACATGGGCTTCACCAACTGCTTTCTCTCGCTCGACGGCTACATCAACAAGTTCACGCCGGATGCGGCCAAGCAGATCGGGACCTGCTGGCGAAGTATGAACCTGGTGGCCACGACCGTCGAAGTCGTCGGTCCGCCGCCGCTGGTGTGGAACTTTCTGAAGGGGCCTTCGACGATCGGACTTGTTCCGCCGAAGACGCGCGCCGCGCGCATCGATGCGTTGCGACAGGTCTCGGACTTTGCGAAGCTGCTCGGCATTCCGCAGGTGCAGACGCACTGCGGATTCATTCCGGAGGATCCGGCGGACGCGCTCTATCCGGGCAGCGGTCGAGGCGATTCGCACCGTCGCGCAGCACTGCCAGGGGAACGGCCAGTATTTCCTGATGGAGACCGGGCAGGAGACGCCGACCACGATGTCGCGCATGATTCGCGATGTGGCCATGCCGAATCTGGCAGTCGGACTCGACACCGCCAACCTGATTCTCTACGGCAAGGCGAATCCGGTCGATGCCGTCGATATTCTCGGCGACGCACGTGCGCAGCGTGCACGCCGAAGGACGGCAAGTGGCCGACCGATCCGAGCAAACTGGGCGAAGAAGTGCTGATCGGCAAGGGACTCGTCGATTTCAAGACGGTGTTTACGAAGCTGCACAAGCTTGGCTACACAGGAGCGATCACGATCGAGCGCGAGACATCGGGTCCGCAGCAGATTGAAGACGTGAAGAACGAGAAGATCTATCTGGAGCGGATCTTGAGCGAAGTGATGGCCTGAGGGCACGCCCGAAGGCTTGACGCGATTAACGAGGCTGACCGCAGGCCTCAACGAGGACGCGAGGACACATGAATCGTCGGGAGTTTCTTCAGACCGGATCGGGGGCTGTTTCAGGCATGCTCTTGCTCAATCCGCGCACGGCATTTGGATACGAGGCAAATTCGGCGGTGCGCCTCGGACTGCTGGGCTGCGGCAATCGCGGCACGTCGGTGGCCACGTCGTTCGCGAAGAACACCTCGGCGCAGGTTGTGGCGCTGGCCGATCTGTTTCCCGGACAATCTTGCCGCCGGACAGGATCACTTCGACAAGCTGAACGCGAGCCTCGGACATCCGGCCATCGACAGCAAGCTGCTCTTTCACGGGCCGCATGCCTTCGAGCAACTGGCCGCGTCGCCGGACGTGGACCTGATCCAGATTTCGACGCCGCCATTCTTTCACGTGCAGCACCTTGAAGCTGCCGTCGCCGCGGGAAAGCATGTCTACTGCGAAAAGCCGGTGGGCATCGACGTCGCGCAGGCAAAGCAGGCCCTCGAAATTGCCAAGCGCGTGAAGCCGACGCAGAGCGTCGACGTGGGCTTCCAGTGCCGCAATGCGCCGCCCATCGCCGCGATTGCAGAGAAGATCAAGGGCGGCGCGCTGGGCAAGATCGCGTCCGGTCTCCGGCAACTACAACGCTCCCGCTTCGACTGAGAAGAAGCGCGAAGGCGAGTCGGCCGACGAATATCGCCTGCGCAACTGGCTCTGGGATCGCGCGCTCTCCGGCGACATTCTCGTCGAGCAGAACATTCACATCATCGACCTCTGCAACTGGATGCTGGGCGCACATCCACTGAAGGCCACCGCGACCGGCGGCCGCAACATCCTCACCCACTACGGCGACTGCTGGGACAACTACCAGGTCGACTTCACTTATCCAGAGATGTGCACTTCTCGTTCGCATCCACGCAGTTCGGCACCGACAACGTCTTCGACGCAGGGCTGAAGCTGTTCGGCGCCGAGCGGATCGGCGACCTGTCCCTACTGCCGGCCCGATTCAGATCACCGGCGCGAACGCGTGGGCGTGGCAGGATTCCGCGTCGACCGCGCCGGGCTCGGGCAAATTTGCCGCCAACGGCGCGTTCCTCGACAACCTGGCAGTTCGCCGATCGCGACAAGGAACGCACCTTCATCGCGAGCATCGTCTCAGGACCGGCGCACAACCAGATCGCCGACGGCGTTGAGACGGCACTGAGCTGCATGCTGGGCCGGATGGCCGGCTATCAGACATCGCGAAGTGACCTGGGAAGATCTGCTCGCGCACGGAGAGACCTATAAGCTCGGGTTCAGCCTCGACCAGTTCGCGTAGTCTGGAGTTGGTTCGCACGAAATGCTGCCAGGCGAGTGCGGAGCATCCCTCAGGGCTGAAGCCCAGGGTGCTATGCGGCTTCTGCGGCACGGCTGAAGCCGTGCCCTTTCAAAATCTGATTTATGCGAACCAACTCTCGACACTTTCGGCGAGGTCCGTGACGCGCCGAGCGGTCACGAAGATGCAACGGATCTGGTGTAGCGAGATTCTCTGCCGCGCCAGCGGTGCCGACGGCACACGGACCCGGATGCTGCGGCAGCCCTTTCTTTTCGATCTCTGTAGCAAATCACCTGCCAACCCGGGGTCAGAGAGACGATCTTAGCGAGCGGGGCGGTTCTCGACTCACAGACAACCAAATTGGCCTGGGAAGATGGAGCAAACCCTCCAATGGTTTCGTGCATGGAGAGCTGTTGCGGTCAGATGCATTCGCACACATAAATCCAATTCGATTCACGCGTCAAGCGATCAATCGGAGCCCCTGATGGAAACCATTCCTCCCTTAAGACTCCTTCTGGTTCCTATCCGCTGTTTCGCTTCCCTGACTGCGCCGAGCGGCGCCGTACGCGCTCCGGGGCTTGGTCGGCGCGCCGTCGGGGCTCGTTGTGCTACAGGCAACGAACTGCCTTGCGGCAGCAACCGTCGCACCAACCAGCCTCGAGTTGGGCATCCGTCGCTGTCGGGAACAAGGCGCGCCAAAGGCCGTCACGCTGACGAATGGGAATTCGGTAGCCATCACGATCAGCAGCATCGCCTTTACGGGTACAAACGCCGGGATTTCCAGATCTCAGCAAGACGTGCGGAACTACGCTTGCGGCGGCGCAAGTTGCACTGCGAGCGTGGTCTTCGCTCCAACGACGAGCGGACCCGGACGGCTGCGTTGAATTTCACTGACACGGATAGCACAAGCCCTCAAAAGGTGGCGCTTCCGGTCTGGGCACGGGCGGCACGGAGGCAGTGCGTCTGTAAGTCCGACTTCGCTCTCATGGGCCTCTGTCGCAGTGGGGAACAAGGGCGCGCAGAAGGCTGTCACGCTTACCAACGGCGGATCGACGGCCCTGAACATCACAAGCATCAGCCTCGCCGGCACGAATTCGGGGGATTTTCAGATCGCAAGCAAGACATGCGGAACAAGTCTTGGCGCGTCTTCGAGCTGCACCGCGAACATTATCTTCGCGCCAACGGTGAGCGGCACTCGCACAGCCACTCTGAATTTCACTGACTCGGACAGCACCAGTCCACAAAAGGTGACACTTTCAGGATTAGGGACAGGCGGCTCGGGCACAGTCAGCATGAGCCCGACATCCCTCTCGTTCGGCAGCGTCAATGTGGGTTCGACCAGCGCAGCGAAGACGGCAACTGTGACCAACGGCAGCGCAACCACAATCACGATCAAGAGCGTTGCCATAACAGGCACGAATCCCGGCGATTTCACGGCGAGCAGTTGCCCCGGCAGCCTGGCACCGTCAGCGAGCTGCACGATCAGCGTGACGTTCAAGCCGGCAACGACGGGGGCGCGCTCCGCAACGTTGACTGTATCTGACACGGCAAGCAACAGTCCGCAAACCTCGGCGCTATCAGGAACCGGCGGCAGCACCTCTGGCGGAACAGTGAGTGTGTCGCCGACGAGCATGGCTTCCCGGCCACATCTGTGGGCTCAACCAGCGCCGCGCAGACGGCCACATTGACGAACGGGACAAAGTCGTACGCATCACGATCAGCAGCATCAGCATTGGCGGCACCAATCCCGGCGACTTCACGATCTCGACCAAACCGTGCGGAACGAGCCCTGGCCGCGTCAGCCAGTTGCACGGTCAGCGTTGCATTCAAGCCGACGGCATCGGGTGCCGCGCAATCGGCGACGCTGTCGTTTGCCGACACCGCCAGCAACAGTCCGCAGACCGTATCGCTTTCCGGATCCAACCCTGGCGCATTTCAGATCATTCCGATGAACCCCAGTTGTGTATGAGAACAACAGCGTGGATTTCGCGGCGACTGTGGATGTGACGTGGTCGGCGTCGTGCGGATCGATCGGCAGCACATCAGGCACCTACACTGCACCGGGATCGACCGGGAAATGCACTGTCACGGCGACGCAGACCGGTGGAAGCAATGCCAAGGTATCGACAACGGTGACTGTGTTGGCCGGATCGGGCTCAGGAACATTGGCTTTGTATCCCACATCGGCAGCGGTTTATGTCGGTAATACGCAGGTGTTCCAGGCGCAGCTTTCAGGGATTCCGGATAGCCACTCGCTGACGTACAGCACAACCGGCGGCACGATAACGAACCAGGGTGTCTACACCCCGCCGAGCACCGCGGGCAACTACAGTGTGACCGTAAAGGACCTCTCGCTAAACACGACGGCGACCGCAACTGTCACAGTGTTCTCGAAAGTGACGGTGGACTTTGCTTCGCGATCGACGAGCCTGCACGCGGTTCCGGCGCACTTGTTTGGCGCCGAGCGCATGGACTCGATGCACAATACAGCCGATCTGGACCTGATCAAAGCGGGAGGGATCAATTACGCGCGGTTCTATGCGCTCATTCCGCAGGTCTTTGCGACCAAGACACCGAACTGGGGCCCCCTTGATACGAATATCTCG
Source organism: uncultured Acidobacteriaceae bacterium (assembly GCA_963751225.1). GTDB lineage: Bacteria > Acidobacteriota > Terriglobia > Terriglobales > Acidobacteriaceae > Telmatobacter. Next base: position 289,505 of record CAVVTY010000009.1, on the reverse strand, counting down.
AAGATCAGCGCCGGCGGCACCAAGATCATTTTGCAGGTGCACCAGACGCCACCGTGGCTGCTGCCAAGTAGCAACCCGTGCCCCAGCACGCCCAATAATGCAATGCCGACCGATGTGAATGCCTGGGGCCAGATGGCAGCCCAGTACGTGAACCATTTGGAGGACAAGTACCCCGGTGTCGTAACGGACTACGAGATCTGGAACGAGCCGAATACTCAAGCGCTGTGCGTCTCGACAGCAACCAAGATGAGCAGCTATCTGAATCTCTATGATCACGCGGCGCCGTTAATGATTGCGGCGATCAAAGCGCACGGTTCAAGTGCGAGGGTCGGCGGACCGGCAACAGCGGGATTCCAGTCGGGCTGGGTGAGCGCGATGCTTTCAGATCCCATCGCCTCGCAAAACATCGGGTTCATGGCCTACCACGACTACATGTTCGGGAAGCCGCAAGTGCAGGCGCAATGGGGTACCTACAATGGCACAATCACGACGTCAGGATGCCCCGCACCCTGCGGCATCTCTGTCTATCAACGGACACAGAATACGGGCGCTGGGCCGATGGCTACGTACGCATACGCGTCGAAGATCGTAGCCGCGGGCAAACAGCCGCAGGGCAAGAACCTGCCGATCTACAACACGGAATACAACCTGAACTGGGACTGGACGAAGAACTGCTGTCAGAATGATCCGATTTACGCTCCCGTGTGGAACGGCATGTATGTCGCGGACGTGCTGAACGCGGTCTACCCCCCCAATAATGCGCCCAATGTCATTGGGCACATGGTGTATTTCGCAGCAAATGCATCGGGGACAAAAACCAACCCGAATTCGAACTTCTGCCTGATCGGCAACTGGGACACGAATATGGATTGCCCGTACCCCAACCCCTCTTCGCCGCAGCCTTATCCGCAGTACTACCTGTACAGGTTGCTCGGCTCAACGAGCTACCTGGGACTGCAGAATGGCGGATACATGGCCAGCTCACTCTCGCCGAGCACGGTTGGAAACTGGCCGGGCACACGTGGAAACGGGCTCGTGGTTACCGCGTTTTACACGGCGAACCTGGATGCGATCGTGCTGATCAATCCCACAGCAGACCCGCTCAACAATCTTACGGTCACTGCAAACAATACGGGGCTGGCATCGGCGTCAGGCGCGTTTTACCAGATCGCCCAAGACGGGCAGTCGATTCGAGGGCCATCATCTGTCTCGCTGCAGTCGCAAGGCGGAACATCCTATTCGATGACCGTGGATATTCCGGCGTACTCAGTGCAGGCAATCGCCATCAGCCACTAACTCTGAAGGCGAAATCCTGCCGGGACATGAGCCGCAAATCGGCGGCTCATGTCCATTCCAACGCCCGGGCGCATTTCCTGTAACTATTAAAGGGTGCAGCGGGAGGGGCTGCCGGTGGAGCCGCCATCGGCGCGATTGCAGGCGATGCAGGAACAGGAGCTGCCATCGGAGCCACTGCCGGCGCAGTTCACGGGAGAAGGCAGCAGAAGAAAGCTACAAAACAGTCACAACAGCAAGCCCAGCAACAACAGGCATCAGCCCAACAACAGAATCTGGATAGCTTCAAGCGGGCGATGAGTGCATGCCTGGACGCGCGTGGGTATTCCGTGAAGTAGAACGATTTATCACGGCATTGGGAGTGGGCACCAGGTACTCAAAGGATTTGAGCATGGTGCAATGACAAGATGCATTTTATTGATCCTCTTGAATCAGGCCTCAACAAAGCCAACAAAATGATCTTTTTATGTGTGGCTATTGGACCAAGGTCCAATTGTGATGTTCAACGATCTTTCTCTATATTCTCTCTACAAAGTGCGATCGTACGTGCAAGAAAGGGTCGTACAAATGTAAGGGTTTTTAAGATGGGGCCGGTCTACCGGTTTGAAGAGCTCGTGATGGTTGCCATGGCGATGGCGATTTTTCTATTCGCCGTGCGACCGGTCTATGCCTTGTTCTCTCCGCCAGCCGGTTTCCTGCGCCTTCGAGCTCTTCAATCATCCCGGCTGCCGGCGACAGCCACCAGACATCGATTCACCTTCTGGACCGCTTACCATGATGGATCAGTTTCAGCGCCGGAACTGTCCAACTTGCAGGGTGAAATCGAACGACAGGCGAGTAGAGCCGCAAATCACATCCCTCCCCCAACAATTGACGCGCGCCTCACGCAAGTTGTGAGGCTGCCCAACCCCACGCAAAAGGCCGAATAACATCGGCTTTTTGCTTTATCTGAATCACCGGCACTTTCGGACGAAAGCGGTTCCGAAAGCACGAGTGCCATCAGACTTGCAGCCCGCCTCACACCCCCGGAGGCGGGCTGACTTGTCTTTGGCGAATGAATCGTTGTTCTGCGAAGAATGGGCACCAATCTGGCGGGTTGTCTGGGGTCCGGAAAAGCTCAGTGACTGAACTCCGGATCGTGCTGGCTCTTTTCTAGAGCAGTTTCGGAATTCACGTAAACTTTTTGAGAGCATCGAAGGTGGCGTTTTCTTAAGGAAAACGCCACTTTGCCGTGTGCCTTCGGTCTACACCAATTCCGAAACTGCTATAACTGTCCAGGCACCGCCGGAAGTTCAACGCTGAATGTGGCACCGAGTTCCGAACGCTCTTCCAAGGTGATGCGGCCGTCGAGGGATTCGATCAAGGAACGGCAAATGGAAAGACCGAGTCCCATTCCGTCCTGTTTGGTCGTGAAAAAAGGCGTGAATATTCTGGGGATGTTTTCGGTTGCAATGCCGCATCCGTTATCTTCAACCACGATTGTTCCCGCGAGGCCGTCGTGATTGCGCGATGTCGTCAAAGTGAGAAACTTTTGTCCCAAGGGCACGTGCTGGAGGGCGTCCATCGCGTTGTTGGCGAGATTGAGGATGACTTGCTGAACAACGACCGGATCTCCGGAGACGAGGACTGGGTCTGGAGAGGGATTCACGCGAATCTGAACTCCTTTTCTCACGGCCTCATTCCTTATCACTCGGCTGACGTCGTGAACGATTCCATTGAGATCCACGACCGTTCTCGAGATCCTCTGTTTCTGGAACATGGCGCGCATGTTGAAAAGGAAGCCACGCGCCCGCTGATTGTCTTCAGTGATTTCGGCGAGCGCTTCCCTGATCTCTGGAAGATCGGGTTCGGGCATATTGGCGAACCGCGAAGCAGCCTGCGCATTGGTCAGGATCGCCGCAAGGGGCTGAGCCAACTCGTGCGCCAACGAAGCAGCCAGCTGTCCCATTGAAGCTGCGCGGTTGAGATGGGCGATCTGCTCAAGCATCGCGATTCGATCGTCCTCGGAGCGCTTGCGGTCTGTCACATCCATGCAGGAACCGATGTAGCCTGCAAACAAACCATCCGGGCTGAGTCTCGGGACCCCGATGTCGGTGATCCAGCGGTATTCTCCGTCGTGGCGGCGGAGCCGGTACTCCATTCGAAACTCCTTGCGCTGGTCAAAGCACTGCTCGTATAGCTCGGCACATTGCGGCACGATCCTCCGGATGGACACCGTCAACCCAGCCATTTCCGAGCTCAGATTCAATGGGACGGCCCGTAAAGTCGAGCCACGCTTTATTGAAGTAGGTGCAGAGCTTGTCAGTGCCGGCGACCCAGACCATCATTGGCGCTGTGTTAATCGCCAGGCGAAATCGCTCTTCGCTCTCCTTGATTGCCTGCTCGGTCCGCTTCCGCTCGGTGATATCGACCATCACGGACATTGCGAGAATCCGTCTCCCATCAGCCCTCTTGATTGAGCCGATGTTGAGCAGCACCGTTCGCTTTTCGCCCCGCCTGGTCAGGATGTCCACTTCCAGGCTGCGCAGGTCGCCCTCCGTTTTCCATCGCTCGCAGGCTTCCTTCATCTTTGCGAAGGACTCAGGCGAGGCGAGTTGATAGAACAGCCTGCCCGCCAGTTCTTCTCTCTTGTACTCAAGTGCTTCGCAGGCCGCCGGATTGGAGTCGATGATTGCGCCATCGTGTGAGACGAGGAAGCAGTATTCCGGGAGGATCAGGAAGAATTGGCGAAGACCGTCTTCAGGGAAGTCCAGGCTCGCGCGCACCGGGGCGCCATCCGCGATGGCGCGATGGGCTCCGGTCGGGCTCGAAGTGTGGGCCGAATTGGGAAGGTCAGAATGCATTTGCTTTCCATCATCCGCAGAAAGTCTGCCTACGCATTTGAAGGAGGCTGCAGACTGCCTGTTGAGCGCAGCCTCTCGACGAGTCGCACCATATCTGCAACCGACCGGGTACCCAATTTTTGCATTACGCGGCCGCGATGCACCTTGATTGTTTTTTCCTTGGTTCCGAATTCGCTTCCGATCTGCTTATTGAGCATCCCCTGGGCAACAAGAAGGCAGACCTGCCGCTCCCTCTCAGTCAGCGTGCTGAATGCTTCACGATCACGCTCGAGAGCAGCGATTCGGTCAAGAGCGCGCATTGACCGGTCGAGCGCGGAATCAATCGCCAGAATCAGTTCAGTGCCCTCAAACGGCTTGATGAGAAAATCAACGGCCCCGGCCTTCATGGCGCGAACGGAATCAGAGACGGTGCCATGGCCGCTGATGAATACGATGGGCATCGTCTCGCGCTTCTGGCCGATCAGTTGCTGAACGTCCAGGCCTCCAATGTCAGGGAGTTGGAGGTCGAGCACGATGCAGGCGGGCCCGGGAGGAAGCGTCTGGTCAAGGAAATCCCGAGCCTTAGCAAAGGCTTCCACTTTCCGGCCGTGCGATCGCAGAAGCCGGCACAACGAGCGCCGGATCGCCGGGTCATCATCGATGACATAAACGACTCCATCCACCATGGACGGCGCCTCCGGAGGTTCAAAAGCTATGAAACGAGGGCATCGTATCATCCGGTGGGGGCAATGGCAATTCATATTGATTCGGCAGCGAGGACGGACCGCAGGGGTGACACTCAGGATAGGCCTTATAGCAAAAGCGAATAGCTGTCAGTTTTTACAGCAAACTGGAAGAGAGAGATTGGGAGGCCACGACTCAGTTTCCGCTCACCGGATGACCTTTCGCTTTTCCCTGTGCCACTTCCCATTGAGCAGGGGTCATGACGCAGCGAAATCCGAGGTGGTTGGTTCCCGTATCGACTTCACCTTTGCCGCGCGTTCCGACCATGTAACGCGAGCAGTATTGATCAGTGCAGAGAAATGATCCGCCGCGATGAACCTTCTTCGGTTGTCCCGGCTCCGACGGATCGAAAGACGAGTCCGGCCCCTGGGGATTGCGGGCAACGCCCGCCGCCTTGAGCTGCTGATAGTAGTCGGGCCGGTACCAATCACTGGTCCATTGCCAGACGTTGCCTGCCATGTCGAAGAGTCCGTATCCATTCGCAGGAAACTGCGCGACGGGGGCGATTCCAACAAAATTGTCTTCGCCGGTGTCCTTGTCGGGGAAATGACCTTGATGCGTGTTGGCCATCCACTTGCCGTTTGGCCGGAATTCGTCACCCCAGACATATAGCTTTCCCGAAAGTCCGCCCCGCGCGGCAAACTCCCATTCAGCTTCTGTTGGAAGGCGCTTGCCTGCCCATTTTGCATACGCCTCCGCATCCTGGTAGGCGATGTGGACCACGGGGTAATTCCCTTTCCCGGCGATGTTGCTTGCAGGTCCCTGCGGATGACGCCAGTTTGCGCCGGCGACATAACTCCACCATTGGAAATGGTCATTGAGCGGCACCGGATGGTCAGGTGGAGAGAAGACGACCGAACCGGCAACCAGGTTTTCCGGCGGCGCTCCGGGAAAGTCCTTTGCGTCGGGCTTGCGCTCTGCCACGGTCACATAACCCGTTGCCTTAACGAACTCAGCAAACTGCTGGTTGGTGACATCTGTCTTGTCGATGAAGAAGCCGTCAACATAGACGCGATGAACAGGACGCGAATCGTGCGTTGCCTGCATCCCGACAGCATTCATCTCTCCCATGTTCTGCGCGCCCATGGAAAATTCTCCGCCGGGGATCCAGGCCATTCCGCGCGGAACCTTTGCCGGAGCGGCGGCTTTATTCGGCACCGTCGGCTCGAATCCGCCAGTCGTCGTTTCAGACGATGCGGCCGTCGCACTTTCGGCTGGTTGTTGCGGATCGGCGGCTGGAGTTTCCGTTGGAACCGGAGATGAAGTGGACACGGCGGGTGGCTGAGCCTGAACCGAGGACGGGCTCTTGTGAAACGCAAACCACGCCACTACAGCGAGCGCAAGTGCGGCGCCAGCGAGCCAGGCTTTGATATTGACTCCGGAAGCCTTTGCCTTCCTTTTTGTTGATGTTGCGCTGCTCTTCAGAATCAACCTCCAGGACAGCCAAGTCCATCAGAACTGCTTGAACCGGATTTGGCAAGATGGCAAAACAGACAGGGGGTGGGGGCTGATATCAGTCGAACTTCCGGAGCCAGATATCGCGCACAGAGATTTTGCACGGCTGGCTCTCGATCTCGAAGCCGATGAACCCCGGCTGGTTATTGACGGAGTCTTTGTTGTCATCGATGAAGACTGCCATCAGCTGACCGTTCATGATGTGCATCATGACGCCGCCGCGCGCAATGATCTCGTAGTCGTTCCATTCGTTGACTCTTACATAGCCGCCGAGCGCCTGCTTGTCGCCAATGTTGGCGACGAGGCGATTGGTCTGGCCGGGAAGCGCCTGGGTTACCTGGCCGCGATACGCGAGGATGCCCTGCATGGTGTTCTCTGAGTACCACTGGCCGGTGTACGATGCGGTTTCGGCAGTGACGGGAAACCAGAAGTCGGCCTGCGGTCCGGTCATCATGAATTTGAGGTCATAGGGCGGCAGGCCGGCGGGCTGCGGCCGCGTCCAAGGTACGCCGGTGACGCTGCGGTACTGAATTCCGCCGCCGCCGCCCTTTTCGATTTTCATCTGCAGCTTGAGGTCGAAGTCGCGGGTCTTGTCGCCGCGATAGACGATGTAGTTGTTGCCCTTCGGCTTGCCCTCGAGGGTTTCGCCAACCATGACGCCGTCTTCGATGCGCCAGATGGTGGGGTCTGCGTCCCATCCGGTGAAACTCTTGCCGTCGAAGATCTGCTTGTAACCAGTGTGCTCATCGATGTCGTACGGCGCGGGGGCATGAAACTTCGGCATTCCGATGAGCCGTTCACCGTGGGTGCCGACTTGGGCTGGCCCCGCAGGAGGAGACTCCAGCGCCGGCGGAACAGACTGAGCTGTGAGCACAGCCGCAACCAGAATGGGAGCCGCGAACAGCACAGACTGATGAATCAAGCGCGTGTGAGGTCGATGAGATGCAGGCATAGGGTTTCCGCCTTCGTCGATAAAGAAGATTCAGAACCACAGGAGTGTATCGGGACTGCGGAGGCTCTGGCCACGGCTTTCTCATTCAGCTCACAGATTCGAAAGTTGCTACGTCAGAGGTCAGCTCCACACTTCCCTTGCCGTGTCTGCGACGAGCTGTAGCTTGGCCCATTGGTCTGCCTCTGTCAGCAGGTTTCCTTCCATGGTCGAGGCGAATCCGCATTGAGGGCTGAGCGCCAGTTGTTCCAGAGGAAGAAACCTGGCTGCGTTGTCAATCCGCCTGAGAAGATCCTCCTTACGCTCGAGTTCTGCGCGTTTGGTGCTGATGAGCCCAAGCACAACGATCTTCCCTTTGGGAACGAGCCTGAGAGGCTCGAAACTGCCGGAGCGCTCATCGTCGTACTCCAGCAGGAACCTGTCTACCGCGAGCTCGTGAAAGAGCCGCTCGGCGATAGCGTCGTAGCCGCCCTCAGCGTACCAATGGCTGCGATTGTTGCCGCGGCAGAGGTGGATGGCCAGGGTGATGCCGGGCCGGCGCGCCGCAGCAAAGCAGGTGTTGTCGGCGTTCAGTGATGCTGTCAGCATCCGGGCTGGATCGACGCGCAACTCCTTCTCCATCCAGGCGGTCCACCTGGGGTCGAGGTAGTAGCTGTAGCGCGGCGCATCAATCTGCAAATACGAGATACCGCTTCCCGCCATGGCGTTTATGTCTGTTGCCATGATCGAAGTGATCGCGTCGAGGAGTGCGTATGGGTCACCGTAAACAGCGTCAGTGACGCCGTACTTGAAAGAAATCGCCGGAAACTGGGTGGCGCTGGGCAGAGTGATCTTGATAGGGCCCGGCGCATGCTCGCGCAGGAATGGCAACTCACGTCCGGTTAATGGCTGTCGCTGCCTGAGCGTGGACGTCACAATGCCACTGATACTGCTGACGGCGGTGGCAGGCACGGCGGACTTCTGTGCGTCTTCGCTCCAGCTGCGTGGCACAGCGTCTCCGGGGTCGAATCCATCGACCGCGTCGGTGAAGTCGCTCATGAAGTTGCTACGACGCAGCTCGCCATCTGTGAACACTCCAAGGCCGAGGTCCTGCTGCTTTTGAAGCACGCGAGCGATATGGCGGTCTTCCAAGGCCTCAAGTTGTTTCAACGGAATTTGGGCTCGACGCGCCTCAAGCAACTCTGCCGGGCGCAAGAAACTCCCTACGTGATCCGCGCGAAATAAAGAAGACATGCTTCTCCTTTCCAAGCACGACAGCGAAGTTACGACCCAGATGCGCCTATTCCTTCTACCTCGCGCTCATATCAGGATGGTTCGAAGCGTTTGAGCGCCGTCCAGCAACGCTGGAAGGCAGGTCTTTACCAGCATTGTCTGATCAACACGCGAAACATGAGTGCCCACGTTGATTGCAGCCACAACCCGATTGCTGCGGGTAGAAACCGGAACTGCAATGGACCTCAATCCCGCTTCAAGTTCCTGATCCACAATTGCGTATCCGTTCTTGCGTACTTCCAGGATCGCCTTTCTCAATTGCGGCACCTTGACGATGGTGCGCGGTGTGTATGCCTTTGGCTTCAAATCTCTGAGATAGGCATTGAGTTCAGCATCTGGAAGTGCAGCAAGCAACACGCGACCCATCGAAGTGCAATATGCAGGCAGACGGCTTCCCACGGATAGACCCGCGGCGAGCACACGGCTTGCGGCAGAGCGCGCAACGTAGACGATCTCTCCCCCATCGAGCATGCTCATGGAAGACGATTCGTGCAGGACCTCAGTGATGCGCTCGAGCACCGGCCTCACCGCCTCAACCACCGAAGAGGATGAGAGAAAGGAAAAGCCGAGGCGCAAGACCTGGGTCTTGAGTCGGAAGACCTGCCTGGAACGCTCGACGTATCCGAGCAGCTCAAGCGTCAACAGGATGCGGCGGATGGATGCGCGCGAAAGCTCAGTGGATTGGGAGATTTCGCCGATGCTGAGGCCGTCGAGGTGTCCTTCGAAACTCTCGATGACGCGCAAGCCCCGAGCCAGGGACAGGACAAAGTCAGGATTGCCCGCGTGCGAGGCGAAGCTGCCGGCCGCACCGGGTTTTGATCTTCGGAGCAAAGTCGTCCTGCCGCGCATGGCTCCCATTCCCGCGTGGCCGATTATCGCACATCTTGTACAAGATAAGCGAATCGCGTAATAATGCTGCTCTCCATCAAGGGAGGTCGAATGGCGGAGTGGCTGACATTGGCCGAGGCGATTGCGGCCCATGTGCGCGATGGCGACACCCTGGCCATGGAAGGCTTCACCCACCTGATTCCATTCGCAGCCGGCCATGAAATCATGCGGCAGCGACGCCGAAACCTCTCGCTCATCCGGATGACCCCCGATCTCATCTACGACCAGTTGATCGGGGCGGGCTGCGCCTCAAAGCTGACTTTCTCCTGGGGCGGAAATCCGGGAGTGGGCTCGCTGCACCGGTTTCGCGACGCGGTCGAGAACGACTGGCCCAATCCACTCGCAATTGAAGAGCGAAGCCACAGCGACCTGGCCAACGCCTATGTTGCCGGCGCCGCCAACCTTCCCTTCGCCGTCTTGCGCGGATACACGGGATCGGACTTCCCTCGCGTCAACCCGCAGATTCGATCCATCACCTGCCCGTTTACGGGAGAGGTGCTGGCAGCCACACCCGCAGTGCGACCTGACGTGGCGGTGATCCACGCGCAAAAGGCCGACTGGAAGGGCAACGTGCTGCTGTGGGGCATCCTTGGCGTGCAAAAAGAGGCGGTGCTGTCTGGAAGGCGCGCAATTGTAACGGTGGAAGAGCGGGTTCGAGCGCTCGACGCTCCGCCTAATGCGTGCGTTCTGCCCCATTGGGTTGTGACTGCCGTCTGCGAGGTGCCTCGGGGAGCAACGCCTTCCTACGCGCACGGATATTACGAGCGCGATAACGCGTTCTACCGCGCGTGGGACAGGATATCGAGGGACCGCGAGCGATTTCGCGCGTGGCTGGATCAGCATGTTCTTCAGACGCGGGATTTTGAGGAATATCTTGGATTGCAGGGCGATCCGCAGGTGCAGGCGGTGTATCAATGAGCGGCCAGTTCACATCCGACGAAATGATGACGGTGGCCGCGGCACGCATGCTGCGCAACGGGGCCGTGTGTTTTGTCGGGATCGGGTTGCCTTCCACGGCAGCAAACCTCGCGCGGCTGACTCACGCGCCCGATGCGGTTCTCGTGTACGAGTCGGGGCCGATCGGGGCAAAGCCGCCCGTGCTGCCACTCTCAATTGGAGACGGCAACCTGGCAGAGACGGCCGACACTGTCGTATCGACTCCTGAGATTTTTCGCTACTGGCTGCAAGGTGGAAGGATCGACGTGGGATTTCTGGGCGCGGCACAACTTGACCGGTTTGCGAACATCAACACCACCGTTGTCGGGACCTATGACAAGCCCAGGGTCCGGTTGCCGGGAGCAGGAGGCGCCCCGGAGATCAGTTCTTCAGCGAAGGAAGTGCTGATTGTGGTAAAGCAATCGAAGCGAACCTTCGTGAAGAAACTCGACTTCGTGACATCTGTAGGTTTTCTCACCGGCGGCAAGGCGCGGGAAGCGGCGGGTCTTTCCGGCAAAGGACCGACCGCGGTGATCACCGATCTATGCATTTTGCGGCCCGATGCGGTCACGCGAGAGCTGAAAGTGACGAGCATTCACCCCGGCGTGGATCGCGAAGCGATCGCAGCAAGCACCGGGTGGAGCGTTGTCTTTGCTGACGGTTGTGAGCAGACTCCGAGCCCAACCGGGCCTGAGCTTGAGACACTGCGCGACTTGAAGGCGCGCACGGCTGCGGCTCATGGCGCGCAGGGAGATGCAGAGTGAGCACGCCAAGGAGGGGACGTTGAACGAACTGCCCGCAGTAAGGACGGCCATTCCGGGGACGCAGCCGGACTTCTGCTTTCCGCCTTACGTGTCTTCGATTTCGAGATCGCCGCGCATGTCGCTGGTCATGCTGCGTGAAACGATTACGGAAAGAACCGGTCCCGTTTTTGGACACAGCCTGATACAGAAGAACGACAATGATCTTACGGTGCAGCACGAGGGCGAGCCTCTGGGCGAGCGCATCCTTGTACACGGACGCGTGCTGGACGAGGATGGGCGGCCGGTGTGTGGCGCACTGGTCGAGGTGTGGCAGGCAAATGCTGCCGGCCGGTATCGGCACAAGGTAGATGGACACGATGCGCCCCTCGATCCGAACTTCTCCGGCGCCGGCCGTTTGCTCACGGACGAGGAAGGCCGCTATTTTTTCAAGACGATCAAGCCCGGACCGTATCCATGGGGCAATCACTACAACGCCTGGCGTCCGGCTCATATTCACTTTTCGCTGTTCGGTGCGGGGATTCTGTCGCGGCTTGTGACGCAGATGTACTTTCCCGGCGATCCGCTGCAACCGATTGACCCGATCTTCAACAGCATTCCTGACGAGCGGGCGCGACAGCGACTGGTTTCGCATCTTGACATGGAACGCTCCCAGCCAGATTACGCGCTTGCTTACGCGTTCGACGTCGTTCTGCGCGGCTCCCACGATACTCCATTTGAGGAGGCTCGCAAACGATGAACCCTCCGAAGATGGCGCCGAGCGGATCGCAAACGGTTGGTCCGTATTTCCGCATCGGGCTTGAATACCTCGTTGGCCAGGAAGCCTGCAAACGAGGCGTCCGTCAATACGATTGAGATTCACGGCCAGGTGCTGGACAGCAACCGTGCGCCAGTTTCAGATGCAATGCTGGAGTTCTGGGGTGCGGATTCGTCTGGCACCTATTCCGACGCAGTTCAACACTCCGATGCTCATCCTGTTGGATTTCATCGTGTAGCAACGGAAATTGATGGGAGCTTTTCGCTGGTTCTGAGCAAACCCGGTCCAACGCCACTCGGCGATGGCCGATTCCAGGCTCCGCACATGCTGGTGCTCGTCTTTGCGCGGGGGCTTCTGCGACACTTGATCACCCGTGTGTACTTCGAGCAGGAGCCAGCCAATGCATCCGATCCTGTCCTGCTTGAAGTACCGGCCGAGCGCAGGCACACGCTGATTGCGTGTTCCGACGCAAACAATCCACGAGTGTTTCATTGGAACGTGATTCTTCAAGGTGACAATGAAACGGCATTCTTCGCATGGTAGAAGGGACTGCGAGTATGGGTTCTGAAAGCACCGCCTGGCTCTTCTCCACGCCGGAGATGTCGGAGATTTTCTCGTTGTCACGACAACTGCGCGTCATGATGCGATTTGAGTGGGCGCTCAGTTGCGCGCTGGAGACGAAGGGCATCGCCGAACCCGGCGCCGGTGCAAGTTTGGAGACCCTGCTCGACGCGAAGTTCGTGGACGTAGCCGCGCTCAAGCACGAAGCACTCAAGGCTGGAAATATCGCAATCCCCTTCGTCCAGCAGCTCACCGCAACGGTGAGAAGCGCGAACGAGCCTGCAGCTCGAGCTGTGCATCTGGGCGCGACAAGCCAGGATGTTCTGGACACCGCGCTGGTTTTGCAGATGCGGGAAGCCATGCGGCTCATCCTGGAGGCCGTCGATCGCCTGGAAACTGCGCTCGCAAGCCAGGTAAGGAAGCACGCTGAAACTGTGATGGCCGGAAGAACGTGGCTGCAGCCCGGACCGCCAACCACACTCGGACTGAAGATGGCGGGTACACTTTCAGCTTTGCGCAGACATAGGGCCCGCATCAACGCTGCTGCTGAGCGCGCCCTGGTGCTGCAGTTCGGGGGCGCGGTGGGAACACTCGCGGCGCTTGGACCCGCGGGAGCTGAGATTTCGGCAAGCGTGGCTCATATCCTTGAGTTGAGAGAGCCTGAGCTTCCCTGGCACACTCATCGCGATAACCTCGTGGAAATTGCAGCAGTGCTTGCCTTGCTCGTGGGAAGCCTGGCGAAGTTCGCCAAGGATATCGCACTGCTTATGCAAGCCGAAGTGGGAGAGGCTTCGGAACCAACCGGTGACGGTCGAGGCGGATCTTCGACCATGCCGCAGAAACATAATCCTGTTTCGTGCGCAGCAGTTCTCGCATGCGCAGCGCGAGTTCCGGGACTTGTCTCCACAATGCTGGTCGCCATGGTCCAGGAACACGAGCGTGGACTGGGACTATGGCAAGCGGAATGGGAGACTCTTCCCGAGATCTTCGGACTCACCGCGGCTGCACTGGAGCGGTCAATCGAGATCGCCGAAGGGCTTGAGGTCGACGCAGCACGAATGGCCAGGAACCTCGATGCCATGCTCGGACTGCCCCAATCAGAGGCGGTCACTGCAGCCCTGGCGCAAAAGGTTGGACGCTCCACCGCACATGAGATTCTTCGGAAGGCGGGTCTCCGATCGCGAGAGAAAGGACAACATCTTTCCGCGATTCTGAAGACTATCCCAGAGGTTACCGCGCACCTGGCACCCGCGGAGATCGATCGACTTCTGCAACCTCGCGGATATCTTGGCAGTGCACAGCATTTTATTAAGCGAGTTCTGGGAGATTCCGATGCCCGCCGCTGAAGTCGGAACTGCGCGCCTTCACTACGAGGTGAGCGGGCATATGACTGGGCCGGTCATCGTTCTCGTGAACTCGCTGGGCGCTGACCTGCACATGTGGGACAAGGTTCTTCCCTATCTTGAAAAGGACTTCCGCGTTCTTCGCTATGACACGCGAGGGCACGGCTTCAGTGCCGCACCCCCGATTCCCTGCTCCATCGAGCAACTGAGCACAGATCTGCTTGAGCTGCTTGAAACGATCTCAGTGGACACCTTTTATCTCTGCGGTCTTTCTCTTGGCGGCCTGGTGGGAATGTGGCTCGGCATTCACGCTCCACGGAAAGTCATAAAACTGGTCCTTGCGAATACGGCGGCGCGCATTGGAACGAAAGAGGGATGGAACGCAAGAATTGCGGCCGTTCAGTCCCTCGGGATCGCTCCTATCGCAGAAACTACGCTGGGCCGCTGGTTCACTCCGAAGTACCGCGAGGAGCACCCGGAAGAGATGAATGAGATCCGCAAAATGATCGAACGGACCTCGGCGGAGGGCTATATCGGCTGCTGCGGCGTTCTCCGCGATACTGACCTGCGAACCGAGATCGACGCGATCGAGACGCCGTGCCTGGTCATTGCCGGCTGCGAAGATCCGGCTACGCCTCCGCAGGATGGACGCGCACTTCATACAGGATTACGCAATTCCGAATATCTGGAATTGAATGCTTCGCACCTCTCCGCATGGGAGCGATCGGCTGAGTTCGCGGACGCCATTCTCGGTTTTTTCCGTGGGAAGGAGAGCGCAAATGGATGAGAGCGAGCGCTACGAATCGGGGATGCACGTACGCCGCAGTGTGCTCGGTGATGCGCATGAGGACCGCGCCGAAGCTTCGAAGGACGCTGCGAGATGAAGAATTCCAGAGCAATGTTGCAAAAGAAGTTTTCAACGAGCGCGAGATGCCGCAGATAACTGAAAGAGGCCATGGCAAAGTTCGAAACCCAGGTCGGAATCGTCGGCGCAGGGCCCGCGGGCTTGATGCTTTCTCATTTGCTGCACCAGCAAGGAATTTCATCCATCGTGCTGGAGGCAAAGAAGCGCAGCTATTGCGAGGAGCGCGTTCGCGCCGGAGTGCTTGAGCACACGAGCGTGGAGATGATGCGCAACGCAGGAGTTGCTCAACGTCTCGAGAGGGAAGGACTGCGTCACGAGGGCATCGAAGTTGGCCTGCATGGGCGGCTGCATCGCATTCCATTCGTGGAACTGACCGGAAAAGCCGTCACCGTGTATGGCCAGCAGGAAGTGGTGAAGGATCTGATCAGCCGCCGCCTAAGCGATGGAGGCGATCTGCGCTTTGAATGCGGTGAGGTTTCGCTGCACGACATCGATGGGAGCCGTCCTCTCATTCGCGTAGAAGAACAAGGCAAGATCGATGACATTTACTGCGACTACATCGCCGGTTGCGATGGTTTCCACGGCATTTCAAGATCGTCCATCCCGAGCGGGTCCATCACGGTATACGAGCGGAATTATCCCTTCGCATGGCTCGGAGTCCTTGCTGAAGCTGCACCGTCCCGTGAGGAACTGGTCTATATGCATCACGAGCGGGGATTCGCTCTCTACAGCATGCGATCACCACGGATAACGAGGCTGTATCTTCAGTGCAAGCCCGATGAAGATGTCGCGAACTGGAGCGACGATCGAGTCTGGAGCGAACTTCACACGCGCCTGGGTTGCTCAGACGGCTGGCATCCGACAGAGGGAAGAATTTTGCAAAAGGGGGTCACCGGCATGCGCAGCTTCGTGGTCGATCCTCTGCAGTACGGACGCTCTGTTTCTTGCCGGCGATGCGGCACACATTGTCCCGCCGACCGGCGCAAAAGGAATGAACCTGGCATTTGCCGATGTGCATTATCTCGCCGAAGCGCTTGGAGCAAAGTACCACGGAAATGACAGCGCAAAGCTTGATGCCTATTCCGCAACATGTCTGCGACGGATATGGAAGGCGCAGCGTTTCTCGTGGTGGATGACTTCACTTCTGCACCTTTTTGAGGACGCCTCTCCATTCGATCGCAAGCGGCAGGTGGCGGAGTTGGAGTACGTGATGAGTTCGCGGGCAGCGGCCACTTCCCTTGCAGAGAATTACGTGGGCTTACCGCTCGATTGAAGCTGCAGGACGCGCTCCGCGCGATGCAGCGACGCAATGAAATTGATCTTGACCGGTCCGCAGGCAGGCCGATCCGCAGAAAGGATGAGTTGAGATGTCAAACTACGAGGGGCGCTGGACTACGGTCCGCGTAGAAGTGGAAGAGGGCATTGGTTGGGTCATATTCAACCGTCCCGAAAAGCGCAACGCGATGAGCCCGACTCTGAATCGCGAGATGCGCGAGATTCTGGAGACTTTGGAACTTGACGCCGACGTCAAAGTTCTCGTCCTCACCGGCGCAGGCGAGTCCTGGACCGCGGGAATGGACCTGAAGGAATACTTCCGTGAGGTGGATCAAGCGCCCGAGATCGTTCAGGAAAAGATTCGCCGCGACGCATCCACTTGGCAATGGAGGCTTCTTCGGATGTACGCGAAGCCAACCATCGCGATGGTGAACGGATGGTGCTTCGGCGGCGGATTTTCACCTCTCGTTGCATGCGATCTGGCGATCGCGTCAGAGACGGCGATCTTTGGCCTCTCCGAGATCAATTGGGGCATACCGCCCGGCAACCTGGTGAGCAAGGCGCTTGCGGATACTGTGGGGCATCGCAAGGCTCTTGAGTACATCATGACCGGCGAGACCTTCACCGGCCGGCAAGCGGCGGAGATGGGGCTGGTGAACCGCGCCGTCCCTCTGGAGAGCCTGCGCGAAGAGACGGTGCTGCTTGCGCGCAAGCTGGCAGCGAAGAACGCTGTCGTGCTTCGCGCGGCCAAACACGGCTTCAAGCGCTGTCGCGAACTCACCTGGGAGCAGAGCGAGGACTACCTTTACGCCAAGCTCGATCAGGCCCAGTTGCGCGATCCCGAGCACGGACGTGAAAAAGGCCTGAAGCAATTTCTTGATGAGAAGAGCATCAAGCCGGGACTGGAGAGTTATCGCAGCTGATCGCCGATGCAGGAGACAGACTTGATTCATCTGGAAAGTTCAAGCGCAACCCGGCCCCGGCTCGATCGACTGTTGCGGCCACGCTCGATCGCCTTGGTTGGAGCGTCTTCTACTCCGGGTTCGCTTGGGGAATCCGTGCTGCTCAATCTGAGGAACTCTGAGTACTCGGGTGATCTCTATCTCGTCAACCCAAAGCGCCCGGTCATCCACGGATATGCGTGTCTCGGCTCAATTGCGGAATTGCCCGAGGGAGTGGACTGCGCAGTTCTCGCCATACCCGGCGGTGCAGTGCTGGAAGCTGCACAAGCCTGCGCGGAGAAAGGGATTGGCAGCGTGATCGTATTCTCCGCCGGTTTCGCTGAGAGCGGCGAGGCCGGCAAGGCGGCACAGTGCGAACTTGCGCGCATCGCCCGCGAAAACGACATGATCGTCGAGGGTCCCAACTGTCTCGGCATGGTCAATTACATTGACGCGATTCCCCTCACATTCGTCGTGACTCCACCGCAGGCGCAGAGCAACTCGCCCGGCGTGGCAATCATCTCGCAAAGCGGTGCTCTTGCCGCGGTGATCGCAGTCAACATGCGCCATCAGGGCATCTCGCTCACCTATTCAATTTCCACCGGCAATGAAGCTTCACAGGGCGTCGAGGACTTTCTGGAGCACCTGATTCACGATTCGAGCACTCGTGTGATGGCACTTGTTGTCGAGCAATTCCGAAGGCCCAAACAATTTCTAGCTCTGGCGCGTCGAGCCCGCGAGAAAGGAAAGTTCATCGTCCTGCTCCATCCCGGCAGCAGCAATGCGGCGAGAGCGTCTGCCGCAACACACACCGGCGCTATGGCAGGCGACTACGAGGTCATGCGCACGCTTGTCAAACATGCGGGCGTCATTCAGGTCGAGAATTTAGAGGAGTTGGTAGACGTCTCGCAGATTCTGTTTCGCGTCCGCGAATTGCCGTGCATGGGCGCGGCCGTGTTCACTGAATCCGGCGCGTTCAAAGGTCTCACGCTCGACCTCTGCGAACGGATCGGGCTTGAATTGCCAAGCTTGTCCTCTTCGGCAGAGGCAGCTTTAAGGAAGGCATTGCCCGCTTTCATTACCCCTTCGAATCCGCTTGACCTTACTGCCCAGGGGTTGGTGGATCCGAGTCTCTACCGCCGCACCCTTCCCCCGGTTCTTGAAGACCAGCAGTTTGGGAGCGTGGTTCTCGCCATCATCCTGACCGATCCGAAGACAACCGCGCTCAAGCTGCCGCCTATATTGGATGCAATCAAGACTCTGAAACCCCGGAAGCCTGTGATCTTCGCAGCGTTGGATGAAGGCGCGCCCTTCGATGTTGCAGGCATACAGGAATTGCGGGAGCTGGGAGTCCCGTGCTTCCCTTCACCGGAACGAGCACTGCGCGCGCTTGCTCGCGTGACTTCACCGGCAAGCGGCAGATCCGCAATACGGAAGACGCTACGCCCTGGAATCCGGGCCGTCGATCGACGAGGGGGTGCTGACGGAACATCGCGCCAAGGCGTTCCTGAAGTGCGTTGGAATTCCTGTTCCGCAAGGAGAGCTGGCAGGAAGCCTTGATGAAGCGATCAAGATTGCGCAGAGCATTGGCTTTCCCGTGGTACTGAAAGCGCAGGCAGTCGATCTGCCGCACAAGAGCGATGCGGGCGGAGTGATCCTGAACATCGCGAACGAGAGCCATGCTGGCTGAAGGCTGGTTTGCGCTGCACAGAAACATCACAAAGAACAGACCGGGACTTGAACTCGAAGGAGTTCTTGTGGAGCGTATGGGACTGAGTGGCGCCGAGCTGATCATTGGCGCGCGCAACGATCCGGAATGGGGGCCGGTGTTGCTTGCAGGCTTCGGCGGTGTGCTCGCTGAAGCCATGCGCGATGTGCGACTCATGCCGCCGGATCTCTCCGTCGCGGAATTCGTAGGAGAGCTTTCGTCGCTGCGGTGCTCCGCGCTGTTCGAGGGATTCCGCGGCTCGCCCGCACTCGATATTGAGGCCGCAGCTCAGATCCTGTCTGCTGTCGGCATGTTGATTCGCTCCTGCAAGGAGATCAGGGAGATCGACATCAACCCGGTTGTCGTTTATCCACGGGGAGAGGGCGCAGTCGCTCTTGATGCGCTGATCATTTCCGGCACGGATGATGCCGGACCCGGAGATCCGAAAGAGAGGCATATATGAACGAAGTGGCGCTGCTCATCAACGGAAAGTCTGTACCTGCGCAGAACGGACGAACCTTCGATCGAATCGATCCGGTGAAGCGGAGCGCTGCAACGCGAGCCGCCGCCGCAAGTGTTCCCGACGTTGATCTTGCCGTCAAATCCGCTGCCTCTGCATTCGATTCATGGGCCGCAACCGGGCCGGGTCGCCGTCGCGAGCTGCTGATGCGCGCGGCTGACGCGCTGCTTTCCCATCAGGAAGAGTTCGTTCAGCAACTGATTGCCGAAACCGGCGCCACAGAGGGCTGGGCCGGATTCAATGTTGCGATCGGCGCGTCGATGCTGCGTGAAGCCGCATCGATGACAACGCAGATTATGGGCGAAGTGATTCCTACCGACGTTCCCGACAACCTGGCCATGGCGATTCGCCAGCCGCTGGGCGTTTGCGTGGGAATCGCTCCGTGGAACGCGCCCGTCATTCTTGGCGCCAGGGCACTCGCGATCCCTCTTGCGTGCGGCAACACGGTTGTGTTCAAAGCCTCCGAGGCGTGTCCCGCAGTGCATCGGCTCATCGGCACAGCGCTTCAGGAAGCGGGCTTTCCTGACGGAGTCGTCAATGTGCTCACGAACGACCCGGCGGATGCAGCCGAGATTGTTGGTGCGCTTATCGATCATCCGTCAGTCCGGCATATCAACTTTACCGGGTCAACGCGCGTTGGAAGGATTGTCGCGGAACGAGCTGCACGGCATCTGAAGCCTGTTCTGCTGGAATTGGGCGGAAAGGCGCCGCTCATCATTCTTGACGATGCCGATCTTGATGAAGCGGTCAATGCGGCTGCTTTTGGAGCGTTTCTAAACCAGGGACAGATCTGCATGTCTACTGAGCGCATTGTCGTCGATTCCAAGGTGGCAGACGAGTTTGTGAAGCGCCTCTCGGCGAAAGCCGCTTCCCTTCCCCTGCGCGATCCAGCGCTTGGTCCGACCGTGTTGGGATCGATGGTGGACGAGCGATCTGCTCATCGCGTCGCAGATCTGGTGAAGGATGCGGTTGAAAAGGGCGCGCAACTTGGGGCGGGCGGCGAATGCGATGGAACGATGATGCAGGCCACCGTTCTGGATCGCGTAACACCGGCAATGCGCATCTACGCTGAGGAATCGTTCGGGCCTGTTGTCACGGTGGTCGAGAGTGGATGGAGACGAGGAGGCGCTGCGCGTAGCCAATGACACCGAGTTTGGATTATCAGCATCCGTCTTCAGCCGAAACGTTGCGCGAGCGTGGGGGCTGGCTCGCAGAGTCGAGAGTGGAATCTGCCACATTAACGGCCCGACCGTGCATGATGAACCGCAGATGCCGTTTGGAGGCGTGAAGGCATCCGGTTACGGGAGGTTCGGCGGCAAGGCAGCTATTGATGAATTCACGGTGTTGCGGTGGATCACCATTCAAACCGGGGACAGGCATTATCCGTTCTAAGCGATGGCAGCGTGACGTGCGATCCAGGGCTTAGAATTCTGATCTGCCTGGAAGCGACCGGTTGGTCCTGGTGATTCTTATCAAATACTGTGCGCGCAACGGGGGTCTTCTTGATGAACACAAGGGAAACGTCAGTGAGACTGATTCAGCAGAGCAATCCGTTAAGAGTGCTGGCGGCGGTCCCGGTGACCGTGTGGCGTGAAACAGGATCTCAACCTTGAAGAGCGGGGACGCCGTCGTCGAATCAACGATTTCAAAATGCAGTCGAGCCTGGGGACATTCCCAGGCTCGGCCAGTTAAACGGGCTTCTGGAATTCGCTAGGGCAGCGTTACCTGTTGATGGAGAGGGAGGCTCTGCGAGGAACCTCCGGCCAGCACCGTATAGTTGCCGGGGACAAGCTTCCAGCTGTCAGAGACTTCGTCGTAGATGGTCAGGCGGTCGTTGGCCACGGGAACGGAAACCTGCTTCGACTCACCGGGAGCCAGCTCGACGCGGGTCCAACCGATGAGACGCTTGGGCGGCTCGCCGGCAGAATCCGGCAGAGAAGCGTACACCTGGGCAATCTCTGTTCCGGCACGCTTGCCGGTGTTCTTCACCGTGAAGGAAATGGCGAGCCCATCACCGCTCTTCACGGTCAGCCCTGAGTAGGCGTAAGTGGTATAGGAGAGGCCGAAGCCGAACGGGAACAGGACAGGCTTCTTCTCCGCGTCGTACCACTTGTAGCCGACTTTGAGCTTTTCGTCATAGTAGGTCTGGAAGGGCGGCAGGCCCTTGGCCATGATGCTCATGAAGTTGGAAATGTCTCCGCCCATCGCAGCAAAGTTGGGTTCCGAGGACGGTGGCGGCTTTACCAGAGTGGGATGGGGCAGATCGGCATCACTCTTTGGGAAGGTGATGGCGAGCTTGCCGGTTGGATTGACCTGGCCGGAGAGAATATTCGCGAGCGCCTCGGCTCCTCGGATGCCGGGGTACCAGGCTTCAACCACGCCGGCGACTTTGTCGATCCAAGGCATGGTGGCCGGACTTCCGGTTTCGAGCACCACGATGGTCTTTGGATTGGCGGCCGCAACGGCTTCGATCAATTGGTTCTGGTCGGCTGAAAGATCAAGAGACTTCAGATCCATGCCTTCGGATTCCCACTGATAAGCGAAGACGATGGCCACATCGGCTGACTTGGCGGCGGCGGCAGCGGCCGACTGGTCTTCACCAGAGAGATAGGAGACCTTCGCGTTGGGCAGCCTGGCGGTGAGGGCGCGCAGCGGCGAACTAGGCATCCATGCTGGACGAATGAAGGCATCCAAACCGCCCTTGCCGGGTGGGGGAGGAGGAACGGGTGAGCCGCCCGGAGGATCGACCTGGGCCGAGCCACCGCCGCAGACCACTCCCACATCAGCGTGGCCGCCGATGAGGACGACCGAATGCACACCCGCTGCAAGAGGCAGCACATTGTGCTCATTCCTGAGCAGCACAATGCTCTTCTCGGCAATGCTCTGCGCGGTCGCATAGCCCTTCTCGACATCAGGAACCTGCTTGCGGACCGGATTGTCAAAGAGGCCTGTGGCAAAGATGGTCCGCAGGATGCGATGAGCGTGATCGTTGATTTCGTCCTGGGAGACTTCACCGCTTTCGACAGCCTTCTTCAGTGTGTCGCCGAAGAAGTACTTGTCGGGCTGCTCCTGATCCAGACCGGCGTGCGAGGCCTTGGCCGCGGAATGGGTGCCACCCCAGTCAGAGAGAACGAAGCCCTTGAAATGGAAGTCCTTCTTGAGGACGTCGGTGAGCAGGTAGCTGTTTTCGCAGGCAAAGTCGCCGTTCACGCGATTGTAAGAACACATGACACCGCCTGCGTCAGAGATGCCGAGCGCGATCTCGAAAGCGCGCAGATCGGTCTCACGCATGGAACGCTTGTCGATGTTGGCGTTGACGGCATTGCGGCCGCTCTCCTGGTCGTTCAGAGCGTAGTGCTTGAGATCGCCGATCACATGCTGGGACTGCACGCCCTTTGCAAAGTTGCCAGCCAGTTGTTCCGGCCAGCAACGGGTCTTCACCCTGATACTCAAAGGTTCGACCATTGCGCGGCTCGCGCGGCAGGTTTACGCCCCCGCCGAGCGACATGCTATAGCCCTGGTCCCTGAGCTCGCGGCCGATCAACGCTCCATATTCATAGGCCGCCTGGGGGTCCCAGGAAGAAGCAGCGCCGAGATTGTTGGGCAGCGCGGTGGAGTAGCGTCCGGCAGCAGCGCCGCGGGTGACGCCATAGGCTGAATCCGCCATCTGAATCGCGGGAATGCCTACGCGCGGAATGGCATTGGAATAGCCTGCGCCGCCGTTGGACTCTGTTGGACCGTTCGAGAAGAACGGCATGCCCTGGCCGTGGAGGAGAGACAACTTCTCGTCCAGAGTCAGTTCCTTAAGAACCATGTCAGCACGCACATCGGGGGACAAGCTGGCGTCTGACCATGGATAGTGCTTTGGCTGCTGCATTCCGGGGAACTGGGCAATCGTGAGTGGAGCTGCCAAAAAAGCGGCGGCTAGAACCAACGCGCCCGCGCGGTTCCGGCTGATAAAAGACTTGATCACTGAGTCTGCCTTTCTTGAGAAGTGATATTGTGCCGGCCTTTCCAGTTGGTGGGAGTCGTGCGCCCCAACCGTGCCTGCGGCGTAGACAGGGGTGTCACCGCTCACAGGGATAGCCTGGCTGCATTTCATGTCCATTTGTGACGTAACAATCCTATTGAAAAGGACGTCCCGTTGAGGTCTAAAGACTCATGGAACTGCGGGCATTTACGCGATCCAGGAACTGGTCCCGGAGTTTTGCATTTTGGACCTGGTCAGACGTCAAGCCTGCCTGGCAATCAAGTGGAAGAAAACCCAAGGGCAGGAGCAGATGTGATCCAGAACACTGCCAATGATTGCTGCAAAAGCCCCAAATGAAACCTATCAAGTAGCTTCCCTCCCCCTTCGGGGCGGATGGGCTGAAATGCTGGAGAAAAACGATGATCGCTTCCCATATCAAGGTGCTTGCAATCAACGGCAGCGCGCAGAAGGGCGGCAACACAGCCTCCCTGCTACGGTGTGTTCTCGCGGAACTGGAACTGGAAGGGATGAAGACTGAGCTGATCGAACTCAGCGAGACAAAGGTTCATGAGTGCGTCTCCTGCCGGAAATGTTCAACCAAGCGGGACCGGCGTTGCGCACAATCCGACGATATGGGCAATATGTTAATTGAGAAGATGTCGCAGGCCGACGGCATTCTGTTTGGCTCGCCGACAGATGCAGCCGACGTCGCGCCCCAGATGAAGGCGCTGATGGATCGTGCCTGCATGGTAGCGAAGGCAAACGATCACATGTTTCGCCACAAGGTGGGTGCGGCCGTGGTCTCAGTGCGCCGCGCGGGAGCCATTCATACGTTCGACTCTCTGAATCACTTTTTCCTGATCAATGAAATGGTTGTCCCCGGGTCGACGTATTGGAACGCAGGCATCGGCAGTGAGGACGTTGATCCGGGACTTGATAAGGAGGGTATTGCGACGATGAAGGCCCTGGGATGGAACATGGCCTGGCTGCTTGAGAACATCAAAAGCTCACACGCGATTCCGGACCTGGCAGAGATCGTCTCTCAATGATCCTTCGGCGGCAGACCTCTTAGAGCAGTTTCGGAATTCACGTAAACATTTTGAGTGCATCGAAGGTGGCGTTTTCTTAAGGAAAACGCCACTTTGCCGTGTGCCTTCGGTCTACACCAATTCCGAAACTGCTATAGGCGGCGCAGTCCATCTCTTGAAGCGGTGGCTGGAATTGCGAGTATAGAAGTCTTTTCCGGCGCGGAGCGTTGAATCGATGTGGACGCGAGGTCATGCGAGTCGCACGTCGATATCGTGCCTGCGAAGCATCTCAAGATACTCGGGCGCGAGTATGGTATCTGAAACAACTACGTCTGCAGCGCTGAGAGGCGCGACCGGAAACATGGCGCCGCGACCGAATTTTGTGTGATCGGCAACAATGATGACTCGATCTGCGACCTCGATCATCTTTCTTTCGGAACCGACGACCAGGGTGTTGTTGTTGCTGAATCCAGATTCTGTAATTCCGCCGATTCCCATGATGACTGCGTCGGCGCGAATTGCGCCGATCATCTGTTCGCAGAAAGGCCCAAGCATCACGCGGATGCGCGGGTCAAGATACCCACCTGTGAGAGTCAATTCAACGTTTCGAAACGATTCCAGCACTTCTGCGATGGGCAGCGAATTCGTGATTACGTGAATTGATTTCGTGGCAAGTTCCTTGGCCACCGCCGCTGCAGTCGTCCCTCCATCGAGGATGACTGTCTGGCCGTCTTCGATCAGGTCCGCCGTCAGCCGCGCAATGTGGCTCTTTTCGTCGCCCAATTTGACTGTCTCGACAGCGTATTCCCCTGAGACCTGCACTGGAACTGCACCACCATAGACCCGCTTCAGGATCTTTTCATTTTCCAAGGCGCCAAGGTCACGTCGAACGCTGGCTTCCGAGGCTCTCAATTCACGGCAAAGGGTCTCCACGTCGAGGAAGTCGTGGGTTTCAAACATCTGCCGGATTCTAAGTTGCCGCTCTGCTGCTTTCATCGCCTGCCAGCATGGTATCTGAACGTTAGACGATCACGGTCTGAGCAATTGCGCCTTCGGTCACGACAGAACCAAATTATCCAACGGCGATTTCCTTCATCACAGCATCGGTGACGGATTTGACCAGCTGCTCGATATCGGGTTCAACAGAACAACCCTTGCCGCCTTCGCACGGCATGGGGTTAAGTGCGATGGAGCCAGGAACCTCAAACTCGGAGAGCTGGCATTCTTTCATGTTTGAAGTATCGAACCGGACATCGGGCAGACCGAGACGCTTCTTGATGGCCAGCAGATCGGAGCCCTTCTGTTCCGAGAGGTACGAAATGGGAGCACCCAACTGGGTTGCCAACATGAGCGTCCAGCAATACGTCTCAAGCACTTCCGCATACCATTCGGCGTGGGTGACCGTATCGGCCCAACAAACGATGCCGTGATTGGCGAGAAGTACGACATTGTGCTGTTTCACGAATGGAAGCACAGTCTGAGCGAATGCTTCGGTTCCCGGGGTTTCATACGGAGATAGGGCCACCTTGCCTACGAAGACTTCGAATTCCGGAATCACCAGATTGGGAGGAACGCGCCCGGTGATGGCGTATGCAGTTGCATGGGGCGGATGGCAGTGGACCGCAGCTTTGGCATCCGGCACCGCCTTGTAGATTTCGAGGTGGAGGAATATCTCACTCGTGCGAGGCTTGGTTCCAGCAATCTGATTTCCCTGGAGGTCAACGAGACAAAGGTCGTCGGGAGTCAGATCGTACTTGCTGACAAGAGTCGGGGTGCAGATGACTTCGTTGGGACCGATGCGGTAAGAGATGTTGCCTCCGTTCCCATCGACGAACTGGCGCATCCACAGCTTTCGACCGACCGCGCATATCTCCTTCTTGATTGCCTCAGCTTGCGGCGTGAAGAACAGCGAGGGGTCGGCGCCGGCGTGGTGGGAATGCGATCCGTTCCGGGTTGTTGCAATGGGTGGAACCTTGCCGGATCCCGAGGCCGCGAACTCCGCGTGGCCGTTCCGCACCATCTCAATGTTCTCGCGCAGCAGGAAGTCCCGGGCCGAGGGAGTGATAATGCTCTGCGAAGATGTGACAATGCTGCTTGCACCGGCGGCGGCGGCTTCCTGGACGTCGCGCATCGTCACGACCCTGCGGCTTGAAATATCGATGCTCTTCTTTACTTGAGTCACTTTCACACCTCAGATCCTGTGAGACCTCATTCCGGCTGGACATCGACCGATTCAGCAATCAGGGCACAGTACGCATCCACCGGCACCGAAGCGGGCCAAAAAGGATTTGCGGCTTCGCGGCCTTCGGTAAATGCCACAATTTGTCCCTCCGCGGCGCCCAGCTCATCGATCGCAACCAGGGACTTGCCGCCGCCCAATCCATTTTTCGCCCTCAGGTTTTGCATGGATATTGGTTCAACGACGACCAGGGTCCTGCCGAGGTACGACTCGACTGCCGGGTTGAGAACGACGTGACCGCGAACGATACCCAATCTCATGCGTTCACCATTGCAGTACTTGCCGGGGCGCTTACGTTATCCACGATGCCCATGACGACCATGCGTGCCGGAGTGTTGTTTCCGAATTTTGCTCGCGAGATATCGCCGTCTGTGGAGACGATCACCGTTGAACCGTTTGCTGCCCCTTGCCAATCAACAACCAGGTTGGGCTCTTCAGCCAGGGCGCCGTCGGCCTCCACACGCTGCACCAGAAGGAATCTGCAACCTTGAAGCGTGGAGTGTTTCACGGTGGCAACGACGGTGCCTTTGACACGAGCCATGAACATAGCTAGACAATCCTCAGCGCGTTTCCGACCACCATCTGTCGCTCACGCGTAAAGGTGAGGGGCGTTGTGATGCCTTCACCCGTCGGAGTTGCGATGGTGTGGCTAAAGTATCCGGGTCCGCCCACACCCAATGAAGCGGGCGACGCGGCGTTATGGATAACAAGGGTGGTATTCATCGCGCGAGCCATGCGCGTGGCCGTCTCAACATTCTGGGTATGGATGATGGCCGTGTGCCGGTATCCGTGCTCAGCCTTCACTGAGGCCGCGATGGCCTCGTCTACGTCATCGACGCGCACCACCGGAATGAACGGCATCATCTGCTCTTCGACAACGAACGGATGCGATTCATCGGTTTCGCCGAACAAAAGGTTGGTTTCCGCCGGCACGCGCACACCGGCAGCGGCAGCGAGCACAGCAGCATCCTTGCCGACAAGGTCCTTCTTCACGTGAGCGCGCGCGCAGCCGCCTCCGTGGCCATCAAAGGTAAACGCTGCTTTCGTAAGCCGCTCGATGGCGGAAGCATCCAACTGGTATGCACCGGCACGGCGCATGGCGGCGATAAATTTGTCGGCAACCGATCCAACGACGAAGACCTCTTTCTCGCCGATGCAGAGCAGGTTGTTGTCAAAGGCCGCGCCCTCGATGATGCATCTTGCCGCGCGATCCAGATCGGCGGTCTCGTCCACGACGACGGGCGGATTGCCCGGGCCGCCCGCTATGACGCGCTTGCCCGATTTAGCAGCCGCCTGAGCAACTGCCGTACCTCCCGTAACACAGAGAAGAGCAACCTTGGGATGATTGAAGATCTGCTCGGCTGCCTCGATGCTGGCCGCGTTGGTCGTCGTCAACACATTTGCAACACCCAGCGCGCGTTGAATTTCGCGGTTGAAGAGCTGCAGTGCGTATTGGGCCACTTTTGCGCCGGATGGATGCGGGCCGAAGACAGCAGTATTTCCCGCGGCCAGGATGTTAATGGCGTTCGAAACCATGGTGGGCACCGAGTGAGTGACGGGCAGCATCATGCCGATCACGCCCCACGGCGCACGCTCGATGATGCACAGGCCCGTCGGGTCGCTTCGCGCATCGCTGCGCATGTTCTCGACACCGAGAACGTAGCGCATATTCCGGAGCTTCAAAATCTTGTGATCGAGGCGGCCGACTTTGGTCTCTTCCAGTTCCATGCGGCCGAGTTCCTCGCAGCGATCGTTGCAGATGCCGCGAATAATCTCGATCATGCGCCCGCGCTTCTCGAGATCCATCGCCGCGACTTGCTTCTGCGCCTCATAGGCTGCGCTGACCGCTTCATCCACGGTTGCAAACACGCCATCCTTTCCGGTGGAGGCGCGCTGGACTCCAGTGACGGGGGCCGGCTGCAACTGGACGCGGAGCCTGGCAACAACTTCCCTCGCAATGTCCGCGATCAACTGTTCCTGGATTTGCATTTAGGGCTTCTCCAATTCAGTGCCTTCCACTTCGACGGAGTCGACGATACCCACGATCACCGCATCGACCGGAGCGTCTTTCGTGGTCGGCGTGAGGCGCGCTGAACTTCCCTGCGTGAACAACACACACTCGCCTACACCCGCGCCCACGCTATCGACCGCAACGACCGAACTGCCGGAGATCTGCAGCTTCCCTTCCCTGCTGATGTACGGCTGGATCAGGAGGAGCTTCATTCCGCGGAACTTCACGATCTTCTGGGTGGAGACCACATTGCCGATAACTTTCGCAATAAACATGCCGGCTCACCTCGCGGGTCGCGCGGACCCGCATCCGCAGCGTGGGTTACTTGGGCAACACGCTGGCGAGATTGCTATGCGGACGGGCGATCACATGCACGCTCTGCACTTCTCCGGCTGCCCGGGCAGCGCTGGCGCCGGCGTCGACCGCCGCACGCACCGAGCCCACATCGCCGCAAACATAGACTGAGCAGAGGCCGCTGCCGACCTTGTTCCAGCCCATAAACTTCACGCTCGCCGCCTTCAGCATCGCGTCCGTCGCCTGTACGAGTGCCACCAGGCCCTTGGTTTCAATCATTCCGACTGCTTCGTTCGCCATTTTGAATTCTCCGATTCCTGTTACTTCAGCATGCTGTCAACGAGGGCATCGTGCGGCCGCGCAATCACGTGCGACGATACGAGTTCTCCAACGGCCTTTGCCGCTGTTGCACCGGCATCCACCGCAGCACGCACGCTGCCCACATCGCCGCGTACAATCGCGGTGACATAGCCGCCGCCAATCTGGACGGTTTTCACAAGTTCTACGCTGGCGGCCTTGACCATTGCGTCGCTCGCCTCGACGAGTCCCACCAGGCCCCTGGTTTCAATCAACCCAATTGCTTCACTCATTTCGATCTCCTTTACTGCCTAGACTGCAACCGGCTCGCGGACTGCCGTCTTCTTGCTCTGTTGAACGAACGAAGGCAGTTCGTCGTGGGGGCGAGAAATGACCTGAACGCTGATCACCTCACCGATTCTGGCTGCCGCTTCGGCACCCGCATCCGTCGCCGCCTTGACCGCAGCCACGTCCCCTTCCACAAATGCAGTCACCAGGCCAGAGCCGACTGTCTGCCAACCGGCGAAGGTCACATTTGCGGACTTGAGCATGGCGTCGGTTGCCTCAAACAACGCGACGAGGCCCTTTGTCTCAATCATTCCAAGCGCTTGTTTCATCGCTTCCTCTCTCCTTGACGCTATTTAAAGAGCTCGATTTCTTTGGTCAGGTGCAGACCGCAGGCATTTGCTTCGTCGGTGTCCATGTGGACATTCAGGCGAGATGCCGGATCGATGCGCACGTGAACGTTGTTGAATGTAAGACCGGATGGGCCGCCGATACGCAGCTTCATGCGATCTCCCTTTGCCACACCAAAGTAGTCCGCCTCAGCGGGATTCATGTGCACGTGGATTGCGGCGCGGATGACTCCCTCTTTGAGCTCGACAACCCCTCTGGGTCCGATGATGATCGCGCCCGAGGTTCCCGCGATGTCGCCTGAGAGCCGAACTGGAATGTCGTTGATGCCAAGCATGATTGCGTCAGTGAACGCCAGTTCAACCTGGGACTCTTTGCGCATGGGTCCGAGAATCCGAAGGTTCGAAATCAGGCGGTTGCGCGGTCCGACGATGGTCACCATTTCCCTGGCAGCGAAATTCCCTTCCTGAAAGAGCGGGCGGTCAAAGGTGAGTTCCGTCCCGGGGCCGAAGAGTACATCCATATCCTCGCGACAGATGTGCATATGGCGGGACGAGGTTTGTACCGTCAGAAGTGGAGCCTGACCGTTGCGACCCTTTTTCAAGTACTCGAGAGTGACCTGGCGAACGATCTGCTCGACCGTCGATCTCTGGATGGAGCCGATTGACTGCGGAGTTGCAGTAGCGCTACTCATGCTGGACCTGCACTTGTGTCGACAAGAACTGCCGGTTGCGCCGCTTCAGCTGCTGCGGCCTGCATTTGAGAAACAAGGTCGACGGTTTCGCGGGCTACGATCATCTCTTCGTTGGCCGGGATCACCATCACCCTGACCTGAGAGTTGTCGGTTGAGATGATTCCTTCTCCTTGCAGGAGTGTGTTTCTCTGATCGCTGACTTCGATTCCGAAGGCGGACAGGTTTGAGAGAACTGCACTGCGGATATCCGCACTGTTCTCTCCAATGCCGCCCGAGAAGGTGATGACATCGACTCCGCCGAGCACGACCATGAGCGCGCCGAGGTAGTGGCGGATGGCATATACGAACACGTCGAGAGCAAGCCTCGAACGATCGTCGCCACGGGCAGCGGACTCAGCGAGATCTCTCACGTCTCCGCTTTGGCCGCTGATTCCGGCAAGGCCGGAGCGGCACGCAAGCAAGCTCGCCATCTGGTCGGGATTCAGGCCGAGCTTCTTCATCATGTAAAGAACGGCAAAGACGTCGATATCGCCGACGCGATTGTTCTGCGGCAAACCGGATTGAGGAGAAGTGCCAAAGCTCGTGTCGATGGCAATGCCATTGCAAAAAGCCGCAACGCTCGAACTGCCGCCGAGGTGACATGAGATGTGGCGCAGTTTGGATTGCTGCAACAACTCCCGGGTCCGCGCGCTTGCCGATCGATGACTGGCTCCGTGGAAGCCGTAGCGCCTGATTCCGAATTCCTCGCGCCACTCGTACGGAACAGCGTAGGTGGTAGCGGCCTCGCTCATCAGACGGTATGGCGCGGTCTCGATGACGGCGACCAGAGGCACACCCGGAAACTCCGCCCGGAAGGCCTTGATAGCTGCGATATAAGGAGGATTGTGGGCGGGAGCAAGAAACGTGAACTCCTGCATAGCCGCGAGAAATTCGTCGTCGATGATCTGGGATGCATTTCGAGGGCCTGCGTGGACTACTTTGAAGCCGATGGCTCCGACCTGGGACAGACTGGACAAAGGCTTGCCGGGCCCTGCAATTTCAGCGATGCACTTGCGGATGGCTGCCGGATAGTCGCCGCACTCCCCTCCGGGCTGCCCGATTCTTTCCACGCGGCCCTGGGCTAACAGGACTGACTCGCGCCCGGTATCCAGGAGCCGGAATTTGAATGACGTGCTGCCGATATTCGGAACCAGACAGATCATAAGAATGATTCTTATTGAGCGACTCTGAAATATATGCTATAGTTACGATCAAAGTCAATCACAAAGTTCCATCAGTACGGGACTTTTAAGCAAATGACTCCAAGAATGAGCACTTTTCGGGCTTCAGAAGGGGTTGATCGGACCCTTGGCCACCTCGACGACCTTGGAATCGTCGGCGCCGGGGGTGGCGGATTCCCGACCGCCGTCAAGCTGAAGGCACGGGTTTCGACGGTTATCGCCAATGCCGCCGAGTGCGAACCCCTGCTGCATAAGGACAAGGAACTGCTCTGCACGAGCTTCGAGCCTTTTCTGCGGGGGCTGGAGACCGTGATGTCGATTGTGGGCGCAACGTGAAGGCGCGGTCGGGATCAAGGAGAAATACCAGGACATCATTGAGAGGCTGAGGTGCAGCGCTCCGCAGAGCGTCAGAGTGGTGCCGCTGCCCGATGTGTACCCGGCAGGGGATGAGTTCATCCTGGTGCATCTGGTCACGGGTCGGATCATTCCGCCGGGAGGTCTGCCCAAGGATGTTGACGCGGTGGTCGCGAACGTCGAGACCCTGGTGAACATCGGTCTTGACCGGCCGGTCACGCACAAGTACCTCACCGTGGCAGGGGCTGTTCAAAATCCGGTGACGCTGCGGGTGCCGATTGGAATCTCGATTGGCGAAGTGATTGAAGCGGCGGGCGGACCAACGGTCGCTGAGTTCGGGATTCTGCTGGGTGGCGTGATGATGGCGAAGCCCGCCGCCGATATGGATGTTCCAGTCACGAAGACAACGGGAGGGATTGTGGTTCTTCCGTCTTCGCACAGCCTCATTCGCCGACACAACGCGCCCTTGAATCATGTGCGGAAGATTGGCAGATCGGCCTGCGACCAATGCCGCTTCTGCACCGAATTCTGTCCCCGGTATTTGCTCGGGCATCCCATTGAGCCCCATCTCGCGATGCAATCGCTGGGGTTCTCAAGCGGCACGGATGCGATGGTGGCGGGAACACTCTACTGCTGCGAGTGCAATCTGTGCACGATGTTTGCGTGTCCTGAGGAACTGGATCCAAAGACGATCTGCGCGCAATCGAAGCAAGTGGCTCGTGAGCGGGGACTGGCATTCAAGGGCTCAGCCGGCTCCCAGGGAGCCGCATCCGATGGGCGAGTTCCGGCGTGTACCGATGCGCCGACTGATTGCCAAACTCGGTTTAAGCGAATTCAAGAATGCTGGTCCGCTTGTGGAACATGCGTTTGCGCCACGAAGAGTGAAGATCCTGCTCAAGCAGCACACAGGGGCACCCGCGGTGCCGGTGGTGAAGACCGGTGACCGGGTGCGACAAGGAGATCTGCTTGCCAGGATGGAACACGGGAAAGCTTGGCGCTCCGGTGCATGCCAGCATCGAAGGCCTGGTCTCAGTGACCAAGGATGCAGTTGTCATTGACGCATAGAGATTTCGGCAGTGAGCTGGGGTCGGGAGGAATCAGAGTGCAACCGGAACTGAATTCTATTGGACTGATCGAACTCTCGAGCGTTGCGACCGGATACCTGGTGGAGGACGTGACGCTAAAGGCCGGCGATGTGCAATTGTTGCTCGCGCGTACCATCTGCTCGGGCAAGTTTCTGATTGTGATCGCAGGCGACGTGACGTCGGTCCAGGCTGCGCTGCTGGCCGGCGCCGCCGCCGCGGGAGCGTCATTGATCGAGCGACGCCAGATCACCCGCGTACATCCCTCGGTGCTCAGTGCGATCTCTCAGTCGGTGGACGTCGATCCCAAAGAACTGCGCTCGATCGGCGTAATCGAGACGTTTTCAGCGGCGAGCATCATCGAGGTTGCCGACGCAGCGGTCAAGGCTGCCAATGTGACTTTGCTTCGCGTCCATCTGGCGATGGCGCTGGGCGGCAAGGGATTCGTGTTGATGGCGGGAGATGTTTCCAGCGTGCAGGCAGCCGTCGCAGCCGCATCAGCAATTGCCGCGGAAGACGGGATGCTGGTGGGACGCAGCGTGATACCCGCACCATCCGCGGAGTTGTTTCGCGACTTCATTTGAAGCACGTTTGATCGCAATTTCCAACGTACGCCTTTGCGGACTTCGTCGCTCGCACAGGCGAAGGTCTACGGATACCGCGCGCCGGCGCTACACAAGCTTTCAGTTGATTACTCCGCGGCGTGACAGCTGTCACCGCAAGACGCATGTGTTTCATGTACGCATGGTCTCCAAAGCGGATCGGTGGATTTGGTGCTGTTTCCACCAGAAGGCTTGCTTGCGGAGGTGGCAGATGTTTCATTTCCGGCAGTGGACGGGTTCATTGATTGCCGTTTTATTGTTGATCGGGCCTTCGAGGTTGCCGGCTCAGTGGGTAACGGTGGCCCGCGCAGCGAAAAACCACGTTCAACGCTTGAGCCAAAGGTCGGGCGGGAAGGGCTATGACGTAGCGACCGTCATCCTCGAGGCCAATTCCACAAAGGTGTATGACAAAGCCCTGAACACAATGAAGGCCAACCCCGGAATCACCATCACGAAAAGCGACAGCAAGTTGGGCGTAATTGAATTTCGCAACGCACAACAGATCGCCGGTCTGCAGATTGCGTCCCTCGGTGACAAACTGACCCAACTGGTGATTGCTTCCAGTGTGAGTGAAACTGATCAGCCAGGCGGGACCCCACCCGTTGTGGATGCAGTGCTTCGGGTGTGCAAGGAAGTGGGTGTTGAGTGCAGTGTGCAGCCTTAGATGTGGCTATTGTTACGTTTGTTTGCAGTCGCCAAAATTGCTCTTGCGGTTTCAGCGGCGAGCATAGGAATATTCACCCAAGCAGGAAGTTCTCCTGACGGCCGAGGGAGGAAGTAAGGCCATGAGAAACTCGGGGTTCTATGAATTGCGGCTCCTGGAAAAGACGGTCGGTGGAGAACCGGTCTACTTCGTGAGAGAGACTCACGGGCGTTGGGACAATCACAAGAAGGCCGTTGTCTACGACAAGGACTCGCTGATGCCTCCCGAGGGTTTTCATAATTTCGTGGAAGCGGAAGAACGTTATTGCCAGGAGCGGCTCGCGCTGGCCGAAGAAGGATTTATACATTCCCTGGTTTGGCACCCCTTTGCTGAAGGACATTCCGAGTACCAGTTGATCGCCTAAGCTTCGTTTGGACGAAAGGGACATCCCAATACAACTTCCTGGGTGTTTCACGCGGTTCGGGCGCTGGCTACCCTGTAGGTGTTGATTCTCACATAGGCTGTTTCTTATTGGCTGTCAGTTGCCGCCGATTCAGAAAACCCCAATTGCTGCCTTCTTGCTGCGCGCCGCTTTCGGATCTTTAGTAAACAGTTCCTGCGGCGGATGGGTGGAATCTGTTTGGACCTTTGCCGACCATTTTCGTGCAGCTTGGGTCATTATCAATTGTCCCCACACATCATGACTCTGAATAATGCCCATCGCTTCTAAGAAGCGATTGCCTTCGCCAGCATCCAACAACGGCTTAGCAGAGACGGCCTCGTCTATCGTTATCTGCCGGCGAAGCGAAGCGACCGCGAAGGCGCTTTTGTGGCGTGCTCATTCTGGATGATTCAGAACCTCACGGGCGTCGGCCTTCGCGGCGAGGCAGAACGATTGTTCGAGAAGCTGCTGGCGCGGCGCAACGACCTGGGTCTGCTTTCCGAGGAGCTTGATCTTGAGACCGGGCACTTCATGGGGAACTTTCCCCAGGCCCTTTCGCACATTGCCCTCATCAATGCTGCTCGGATGCTGTCGTCCCACTAATCGTCTGGCTCAATGAGCGCTTTGTCCTGTTACCGTTAACTGAGAGGTGAACTTGCCGAAAAGCTGACATTTCAGGCACATGGGAATAGCTTTGAATTGTCCGTCCCTCAGGAGGAATGATTGATCCTTCTACACTCGCTCCGTTCCCGCGAGACGAGATCTCATGCTTTCCTATCCCATGTTGGCCTTCTTTGTCCTGTCGCTCATCGCAGGATTCGCGCATGAGATACAGAGGCAGATGTTTTTGGATAAGACACCTCCGACGACCGGTTCGAAAGTAGAGCTAAATGCGTAATGACGCGGTCCGCCTGAAGGAACTGCTGTGAACAAAACCGAACCAGGCCGATTGTCCATGTGGTGCAGCTTTCCGATTGCGTTTCCCTCACCGGCACCAGCCTCGGAGAACTCTTCCTCCCGTGTGGCGGGAACTTATGCGGGCGGCAGAGGCGCGCGAAAATCGGCCATCTCGGGACGCACTCTTTACAGCACACTCACCGCTCATGGCTTGATGCGGTGGGCATCTGGACAGCTTGCGTCTCGACCATGCTGGCGACCGCTCCAAAACCAGCGGCTCCGCCAAAAGTTAATCAGCTGGGAAGATTATCCCGTTGACACAAGGTCAGCCCCGGGGAGGAAGATTGGGGGTATGGATAAGCACAAAGCTCATGCACGTGTTGGAGTCGCCGCAATCTTTCTCGGCGTCTCCGATTGGGGCATCGAATTGTTGGACGCTTTCGGAAGATGGGAAACGCTAATGACTTTTCCCAATATCCCCTTCGTTCATTTTCTGCTCTCGCCGCTTGTGTCTCCCGGACTAATCTTCATTGGAATGCTGCTTATCCTTGGAGCGCGTGAGCGGCAGCATAAAGCGGAGATTGAAGATGACACGACGCAGCACGTAGTCTTGCACGGAGCGGATGACCGCCCGCTGCCGACAGTCTCTCGGGGCTTTCAGTGGTGGAAGTGGGGGCTCTTGGTTCTATCAAGCGCGTTATTTGCTGTACTGATCGTCGGAGTACGGATTTGGTTTTATCTGCCCGATGCTCCGTCCGCCCCTTCGCCGCCGGGAGTCGTCCTGGTTGAGTACCCGACCAATCGACCCATAAATAACGACCATCCAACGGCAATCGGACCAAACTGTCCAAATGGGATTTGCCCGACAGGCCCGAACTTTGGCAATCAAACCGTGATTAATGGGCCACCGCCAGTGAAGCTGACTGTTGCGTCCATTGTCTCTGGGGAATCAGCAAAATGACCTTGCCCTCAGAATGCGTATCCCATAGCAGGCGGGTTTTTGAGGAGATTAATTCATCTCGTCGTAGTCGTCGTGGCGGTGGGAATGTGGAAATCGGCTTGATCGATTTCCATATTTCCACCGCCTGCTTCGGTTAGCGCATAGCGATCAGGCTGCCTGCGAGCCGGAGTTCTCCCAGCGGCTTTCGAACTCCACCGGGCTGAGATAGTTCAGGGTTGAGTGCATGCGTTGCCGGTTATACCAGAGCAGCCACGTCATGCACTGCGTCCTTGGCCTGACGAATGGTTTCAAAGCGCTCACCGTGTAGCCGTTCCACTTTCAGCGATCCGAACAGCGTCTCGGTCACCGCGTTGTCCCAGCAGTTGCCCTTGCGGCTCATCGAAGCCAGAATGCCGTGCTTTTCCAGCACCTGACGAAAATCCTCGCTGGCGTACTGACTGCCGCGATCCGAGTGAAAGATCAATTCTCCCTTTTGCGGACGGCGCTGAAACAGGCCCATCTCCAGCGCGTCGATCACCAGGCTGCGGTGCATGTCCGGCCGCATCGACCAGCCCACCACCTTGCGGCTGAACAGATCGATCACCACCGCCAGAAACAGCCAGCCTTCCTCGGTGGCGATATACGTGATGTCGCCCGTCCACGCCTGGTTGGGCGCGGCCGGAGTGAAGTTGCGGTTCAACAGATTCGGCGCGATCGGCAGATCATGCCGGCTGTCGGTGGTCGCAACCCGGAAACGCCGCTTGCCGCGAGCACGAATGCCGTGCTGCTGCATCAGCCGCTGCACCCGCTGCTTGCCCACGCGAATGCCGCGCTTCACCAACTCCCGCCAGATGCGCGGCCACCCGTAGGCCCCGCGATGTTCCGCGTACACCGCGCTGATGTGCGCCAGCAGCGCCGCATCCGTCAAATGCCGGCGATGCGCGATCTGCCGCCGCCGCGCCCGGTGTTGATGAAAGCCGGACACGCTCACCCTGCAGCACCCGGCACTGCACACAAATCGGCCAGAGATGCCGATGGCGTTCGATGAAGGCATACTTCACTTCTGGCCCTTTGCAAAGTATGCCGTCGCTTTTCCCAGTATGTCGCGCTCCATCTTCACCCGCGCCAGCTCCGCTCGCAGACGACTGATCTCCATCTGCTCGGCCGTCACCCCAGCCTTGCCGCTGACCTCCTTCAGCTTTCCCTCGCGATTCGCCTTGACCCAGTTCGACAGCGTCTGCTCCACCACTCCCAGACTGCGCGCCGCCTCGGCAATGCTCTGGCCCGACTCCACCAGCCGCACCGCTTCCTGCTTGAACTCCAGCGTGTACCTGCCTCGTTTTCCGTTCCTCATCTGCGTCGTCTCCCTTCGCTATTACAGCAGCTCGCTAAGGGATACGTTTTGCGCGGGCAAGGTCAAAAGCATTCGGGGGCAAAGAAGGATTTATCCAAACAGATATAACAATTGTTCCAAATCAATCAGTTGCCGCACCATTCAAAATTGCTCTTGAATTTGACAATCCCATCTTTGAAATTGGGGAATACGTTCAAAACGTTGGTACAAATCTAGGAGGCGGACCATTCAGAAGTGGCACTCATGCGATGATTTCCGTCGGCACAGGGATGTCCCCTTCCACTCCTCTTGTTGTTGGGGTATTCAGTAAATCGCCCGTGCAACTTTTAGGAGCTCCACATATCGAGCCGTAGCGTTAGCTCACTCGAACACTTCCGACATCAGTTTGAAATATGGCACTGGCAGACAGAAGACCTCAGTGCCTCCACGACCGGAATACTGGTGAATAGGCTCCCACATTTACCCAGTGCTCAGGCGGCACTTCAGCGGCAGGAAACCATTTGCCGCCATACTGCTTCTCGCCCATCTCGTCGACTATGAGTTCGTAGACTGCCTCCCTCAACGAGCGTGGAAAAACGGGACCAAACTGCTCGTGGATTTTCTTCACCATTTGTCGCCATGAGCAGAGATTGGCATGGATCTCTCCGTAAACTTTCAATTGATCGAGAGCGTTGATAATCCCCGGATTTGAGCCAGCCTTCATTGCGTCCAAGACAGTATGGAACCTTGGGTCGTGTTTGAATCCAAGGATAAACATTACCTGTTCGACCGGATCTTCAAATTCTCTGCGGATCATTGAGAGTATCGTATTCCAGTTTCCCGAGAAGCTGGCAATCTGAAGGAAGCGGCGGCGACGAGAGAATGTCGCGCAGGAACCAAACTACATACCGTTTTACATACGGGGCGAGTCTTTTGGTGATTCAAGTATAGCGTTTTCTTATATTTAACTAAAAATGGCTGGCTCCTCAGGTAGGACTCGAACCTACAACCCTTCGGTTAACAGCCGAATGCTCTGCCATTGAGCTACTGAGGAGTGTCTGGCGCTGATTTGTCCTCTTTAAAATTATCAGACCGGTCGAGTTGCGTCAAAAACGCGGGGAAAGCCGCGGTTGGGGCGCCGAAGGCTCTCCGGTCCCCGGGCCTATGGGGTCTCCGATCCCTGAGCCTATGGGGTCCCCGACCCCTGAGCCTATGGGGCAGGACCGCGATGAACGGCGGTCGTGCGGCAAGATATTCTGGTAAGTGAAGAGGAGGGCGCAATGTCAAGGATTTCGAGGCTCGACCGCAGCGAAGTGACGCCCGATATTGCGGCGCTCTATGACAAGGCGTTTGCACAGCGCGGTAATGTGCCGAACATGTTCCGCGTGATGGCACACCGGCCTGAGATCTTCGCGACCATGCAGGCGCACTTTGGCGCGGTGCTGAATACGGGCACCGTATCGACGAAGCTGAAAGAGCTGATCATCGTTCGAACAAGCCAGGTGAATGTGACTCCGTATTGCCTTGCAAGCCACACGATTCTGGCCATGGGTCTGGGCTGGAGCGACGACCAGCTGGCGCATCTTGCGGACTGGCCGAATCGGAACGACTTTACGCCCGCGGAGAAGGCGGCGCTGCGTCTGGCAGAGACGGTAACACGCGATGCGCACGCGGTGACGGATGAGCAGTTCGCGGAGTTGCGCAGCTACTACTCAGAGGGAGAGATTGTGGAGCTACTCTGTGCGATCGGGCTATTCAACTACTTCAACCGATTTAACAACGCGCTGCAGATGGAACCGACCAAGGCCGGTGAGGGCGGATATGCGGCCCCGGCGCCGGAAATCGCTTCGACAAGAGCCTGAAACAAGAACAAAACCTGAATCAATCACAAGACGTTTTGGGGGATTTCTTTTTCAATGAAGCTGAAACTACCCGCTGGAGACTTTCGCGCTTATCTGTTTGACTGCGACGGCACCATTGCCGATTCAATGCCGCTGCACTACAAGGCATGGAAGAGAGCGCTGAAAGAGTGGAACTGCGATTTTGAGGAGAACCTTTTCTACAGCTGGGGCGGCAAGCCGGTCAGGAAGATCATTGCGGACCTGAACGAGATACACGGCCTCAACATGCCCGTGGAATCGCTGGCCGCGCGCAAGGAGAGCTATTACCACGAGCAACTGCCGGAGCTGGAGGCGATTCCCGAAGTACTGGAGCACATCGAGGCGCAACACGGTCGCATTCCCTTTGCGGTGGTTTCAGGGAGCCGGCGTGCCTCAGTTGTGGGCTCGCTGACCGCACTGAATCTGATCGACAAGTTTGACATCCTGGTATGCGCGGAAGACTACGAGCACGGCAAGCCGGCTCCGGACGGGTTCCTGCTGGCGGCGGCAAAGCTGGGCGTGGCACCGGAGAACTGCCTCGTGTTTGAAGACACGGAGCTGGGCATCCGGGCGGCGACGGCTGCGGGAATGGCATCCGTGCTGGTGGCGCAGCCGCTGGAACGAAGCAATGGAACCGTCGCGACAAGCGAAGCGTAAGGGGGCAGAGGAGGCGCAGAAGAGGGGATGAGTTTACCGGCCGTTCAGATTGATCGGGAGCAGAGTCGCAACACACTTCCTTCGAGCGTCTGCTGGCTGCCGCTGATCTCCATTGCGTGCGCCGTTCTGCTGCTGCACATCCTGACGAATGGCCGCTATGGCTTTCACCGAGACGAGTTGCAATTTCTGAGCGACGCGCGGCATCTCGACTGGGGATATGTTTCGTTCCCGCCGTTCACGCCATTTGTTGAACACATCGCGCTGGGGCTTTTCGGTCTTTCGCTTGTGGGTCTGCGCCTCTTTTCCGCGATTGTGCAGGCGATTGCAATTGTGATCTCCGGGCTGATGGCACGCGAGCTTGGAGGCGGGCGACTGGCGCAGGTTACCACTGCTCTTGCGGTTGCGTTCTCGCCGCTGGCACTGTTCAGTGGTACGGAGTTCCAGTACACAAGTTTTGATTTTGCCTGGTGGCTGCTGATCGCGTACTTCGTCATTCGACTGCTGAGGTCGGATAATCCGCGATGGTGGCTCGCGATTGGCGCTTGTGTCGGCGTCGGATTGCAGACCAAGTACGCCATCGTTTTCTTCATTGCGGGCATCCTGGGCGGTCTCGTGCTGACGCGGGACGCGGCGCTACCTGAAGAGCGGCTGGTTCTGGGGCGGAGTGGCAATCGCGGTGCTGATCTTTCTGCCGAACCTGGTGTGGCTTGTGCGTCACGACTTCGTCTCTTACACCTTCCTGCAGCACATTCATAAGCGCGACGTAGGCGAGGGGCGCGCGGAAGGGTTCCTCAAAGATCAGTTGCTCATCAATGTTTTGGCGACTCCGCTGGTTGTTGCCGGATTGATCCTCTTTCTGCGGGATGCGCGCTACCGCATGCTTGCCTGGATGTACATTATCCCGTTCGCGATGTTCTGGATTGGGAAGGGACGTGGCTACTACGTGGCGGGCGCCTACCCGATGCTAACGGCGATGGGCGCAGTGGGCGGGGAACGCTGGCTTGCGCGGCTTCCGCGGTGGGGGCGAAGAACCACTGAGACGGTGTTCTTCGCAGGACTGGCCGTGGGCGCAGCGTACATCTGCGCGGTGGTTGTGCCACTGGCGAGCGCGGGACCGATGAGGGATTTTGCGCTGAGGCACAATGGAGATTTGCGCGAAGAGATTGGGTGGGACGAACTGGTCAGGACGGTTGCGGGAATTCGCGATTCCCTTCCCGCCGAACAACGGGCGAACCTCGGCATTCTCGTGGGCAACTACGGCGAACAGGGAGCGATTGAGATGCTGGGCCCGGCCTATCAACTGCCTGCGCCAATCAGCATGACGAACTCTGCGTGGCTGCGTGGATATCCGACACCGACGCCAACGACGCTGATTGTGATCGGATACTCCGAGGAGAGAGCGGATCGTGACTTCTCCGGTTGCCGCCTTGCCGGGCACAACGGGAACTCGCTGGGAATCAGGAATGAAGAGAGCGAGGACCACCCGGACATCTTTGTCTGCGGAGCGCCGCGCAAGCCCTGGCCAGAGTTCTGGAAGAACAATCAGAGGTTCGGCTGATCGAAGTTAAAAGTCCAAAATGTGCCTTCATCAACTTCCTCAATAGAGAAGCACGGCCACTCGATAGACCGTGAATGCTCCGTTGACATCCTGCGCGGGGCAACTGCCAACCGCGGCTTTGTGAAATCGCCCGACAGTCAACTGTTCCACCAGTTGCTGTGGCAAGTGAGTTACATCCGGGTTCTGCCAGCGCATCAGGAAACTCGGCGGATCATTCCCCTGATATCGACCTGAGGAAATGCAATAGCTCCGAGCTTCAGTCGTGTCGGTCACGACCTGAAGATTCCGGGCACGGAGGAGCGCTGCGAATGCCGCCTCCACCTGTGACTGCGTAAGCACCGGAACGGCGCGCGCATAGTCCGCAACGGCAAAGATCACGCCTTGATTTGCGACGACGGCGATGCCCACTCGATCCACTGCGGGATTCAGGAGGTTCGCGCGATGCTCGGGAGAATTCATCCATCCCTGGTGAACGGTGGCGGGGAAAGATCCGACTGCGATGTTTTCTTCGATCACGCTGAAGTGTGCTCCGGCCAATCCTGCGCGCGACGTCAAGTCCGGCTCTCCTTGATAGGTGTGCGCGATCGGGCCCTCGACAGCCATTCTCATGCAGTGCCTGAGCGCGGCTTCGGCCAGAGCGGCGTCCCATTCAAGCAGACTTTCGCCGGTGGAGGACCTGGCCTGGTTGGCCAACGCAAACAATTGCTCCGCCTTCGCGGGTTGTGAAACCGGGACTCCCGCGGACGATGGCTGGGCTGCCTGAGCCTGCGCGAGCATCGGCAGAGCGAGAAGACCGCACACAAAAATCCGCAGTGGAGCCATCCCCGCTATCTTACTTGCCTTGTTCCGGCGACCGGAGCCTGAGAATCCTTGCTGTTTGTGAAGCAGGGGCAAAGTGCTCAATAAAGCAGCACGGCGACGCGGTATGAAGTGAAGGTGTTTTCGGCGCCGCCGGGGCTGCAACTGCCGATGGCTGCCTGCCGGTATTGGCCGGTTGCGAGACGCTGTGAGAGCGCCTGCGGCAGCTGGTTCAACTCTGAGGCCTGCCATCGCATGATGAAGCCCGGTCGCGTGGATCCTCGAGGCACGCCGCTATCCATCGCGCATGCATCGCGCGCCACGCCGGGGTTGCCCAGGATTGCCAGACCGCTTGGGCGGATGAGCGCGGCGACGCGGGATTCCACCTCACTCGCGCTGAGATTCTGGACGCCCCGCGCATAATCAGCCGTCGCGTAGAGCACTCCGCGGCTGGCGACCACAGCGATCCCGACGCGATCGACTTCGGGATTCAGGAGGTTCGTGCGGTGGCCGGATGAATGCATCCATTCCTCGTGAATCTCCCGGGGAGTCGGACCGATTGCAACGTTCTCCTCGATCAGGCTGAAACGGGCGCCGGCCTGCCCAGCCCGCTCGGAGACATCGAGTTCTCCGCGATAGCGATGCGCGATGGGACCCTCGGCAGCCATGCGCAGGCTGTGCTTGCGTGCGGCGACGGCAAGGCTGCCGTCCCATTCGAGCGGTCGGACACCAGCGGCCACACGTGCCTGGTTGGCGAGCGCGAGCAGTTGCTCTGCCTCCGGCTGCATAGCGTCCGCGGAGCCGGCTGACCGCTGCGACGAGGCATTGGGCGAGGCGGTGATCAAAAGCATGAACCACGTCAAACAAGGAAGAAAGTATTTACCCGAGATATTCACAATTACTAATAACCCTAATCGCAAACAGTGTCGCGTTATCATTACGGTCGTAATGGTCATATTTTCGGCCGGTTCAATTCAGGGACTTCGCCGGCGCATGCGCCGGCAGCCACTGGCGGTGGTGGGGTTTGTGCTGCTTGCGGTCTTTGTGTTTGCCGGCGTGATGGCCCCTTGGATTGCTCCCTATGGCCCGGCTTCGATCGATCTGGTTCATCGACTGGAAGGACTTTCCTCAGCTCACCTTGCGGGCACCGACGAACTGGGTCGCGATACGCTCTCCCGCCTGCTTTGGGGAGCGCGGCTTTCTCTGGCTG
Organism: uncultured Acidobacteriaceae bacterium; assembly: GCA_963751225.1. Taxonomy (GTDB): domain Bacteria; phylum Acidobacteriota; class Terriglobia; order Terriglobales; family Acidobacteriaceae; genus Telmatobacter. The sequence goes on along the minus strand of CAVVTY010000009.1, from coordinate 245,633 downwards.
TATCGGTGAGCGTAGTGGCGGTATCGCTGGCTCTCGGAATCACGATCGGCGGGCTGGCCGGCTATCTCGGCGGCTGGATCGACACGGCGCTGACGACATTCGCCATGAATACGTTTCTCGCGCTGCCGGGCATCCTGCTGGCCATCGCATTTGCTGCGTTTCTTGGCCCGGGGTTTTCAAACCTGGTACTGGCTCTCGCTATTGGGGGCTGGGCGGGGTATGCACGGTTGGTGCGGGCGCAGGTGATGGCCGTGCGCGATCGCGAGTACGTGGAGGCTGCACGTGCACTTGGCGCGAGCGGCTTGCGTATTTTCTTTCGCCATATCCTCCCGAACATCGTGCAGCCTATACTTGTGCAGGCGGCGATCGGCATGGCTGGAGTGATTCTGGCTGAAGCCACGCTTTCCTTTCTGGGACTCGGCATTCCTTCTCCTGCCCCGAGCTGGGGCGCAATGCTCAACGACGCAAGACTTCATTTGTTCGATTCACCACACCTGGTGCTGTTCCCTGCTCTGGCCGTAGCCAGCGCTGTGCTTGGCTTCAACTTTTTAGGCGACGCGCTCCGCGACCAGCTTGATCCGCGCACACGTCTCGAGATGGGATTGTAGAGGGAATATGATGAATCTGAAGAAGGGCGACTGCGAGCATTGCGGACGCCTTTTTCGATACTCACTCTGGCACAGCGGCTTTGGTGACAACTCTTACGCGTACTGCGACGACTGCGGGATGCTGGGGACAATCAGCTATTCCAACGAGCAGGTTGCAGAGTTTCCGCAGCTCTCCGCAAAGTACATGGAGATCGACCAGTCCTGGGAGTCGCATTTAAAGCCCTGCCTGTGCGGCGGCCGCTTCCGCAAAGGCGCATCGCCTCGATGCCCCTACTGTCACAAAGCGCTTTCAGCAATGTTCGCCGCCGCCCACATGGAGAGACAGGCTCGGGGAGCACCGAAAGGATGGCGCTGGCAACGCAACTGGAGCAGCACATACTGCATGGCTGTCGAGGATCCCCATGAACCGGGTACGTTGCTTCAGATGGTGGATCCGGTGGTCAAGCCGGAAACGACCAAGCCCAAAGGCCGCTGGTCGCTCATCTTCAGTTTCGGCCGATGAGGATCGGAGTCGTCAGCGACACGCACGGGCTGCTGCGTCCTGAGGTTGCACTCGCTCTTAACGGAGTTGAACGCATTCTGCACCTCGGCGATGTCGGGGCACCTTCCATTCTGAAAGCACTTGAAAAGATCGCTCCCGTCACCGCAGTGCGCGGCAACGTTGATCGGAGCGGAGTGTGCGGCCGCCTTCCTGAAACGGATGTGCTGCTCCTCGAAGGGCATTACATCTACATGCTTCACGACATCGAGACGCTGCATCTGGACCCGGCGGCGGCGAAGTTTGCCGCGGTGCTCTATGGTCACTCACACAGGCCAAGTATCAAGAGGAGCAAGGGCGTTCTGTACTTCAACCCCGGCTCGTGCGGCCCGCGACGATTTCACCTGCCGGTGACGGTGGGCCTGCTGACTATCGAAGCCGGGTCCGCGCCGGAGGCGGAGGTGATCGATCTGGGAATTCGTCCGGCGTAGAGCGAGCCTTTAATTCCAGCGGAGTTTTCTCAGCGCACACTCTTTACCGAACTGCCCTCGCCTTTATTGCGGTACCTCGACACGCCAACGTAGAAAGTGTTTGCGTCTGTACCGGGGTCGTGGCCGCTGATATTGCCGTTGGACAGGTGCTGGTAGCGATAGCCGATGGTGACTGCCTGGTTCCGATGATGGAAGAAGTTGAAGCCGCCGCCGAAGTCAATGGTGTACATCCATTGCGAGCCTGCCGGGTTCAACACAGGTTTGTCAAAGTAGATGCCGCCCCCATTCGTGGAGACGAACGGCTGGAAGCGCCGGAGCGGCAGAATGTCCCACTGGAAGCCGACAGGGCTAAGGCCGCCGCCATAGGCACGCGTGCGCTGATTGTAGAGTGTTCCGAGCGGCGGCGGGGCCGGGGTGGGCCAGTCAATCATCGCCAGAACCGTGACCTCCGGCGAGTAGCGCATCGTCCAGGCCTGGTGATGACGATAGAACTCATAGGAGTAGCGCAGATCGATCGGCATGTATTTCACGTCGTCAGCGGATCCCCAGATCTGCCCGTTGATCCACGAGATTCCCCACCACGTGCCAAATTCGTGGCGGCCACCGGGGCCTTGCCAGTCGGGCGATGACAAGACTGCCGGCTGGACCGCGGTTACTCCCAGCGCTGACAAGGTGACACCATGCTTTTCCGCGTAGCGCATCGCCTCTTGGGTCGAGGCAGAAACACCTTCGCCTGGATCGCTGAAAAAGCCGCTTGCCTTCACAATGCGCGAGTCGCGATACCATGGCGGCCGGAAGCGAAGGATGTTCGCGAAGCCGTGCGTGGGAGTGAGGAACTGGTAGGTAGTCAGGAGAATTGGATTGCGGCTCTTTTGTTCAAGTGAACGCACAACATGCTTATCGAGATAGTCCTCGCCGATGGTCCAGGCAAAGCCTCCCAACGGAGTGGTCACCAATTCGACCCAGCCGGTTTCATTGGTGAGAACGCCCTTATCCGTAAAATAGTGGTCACCATTGTGGCCGATGGCGGCTTCACCGAATGGACCCAGCTTCCATTGAAAGCTGTAGAAGGTGGTCCAGGGCAGGGCGCGCAGGCGGCTGCGCCAATATACCCAGTTGTTGCCAAACTCTACTGTCATGCCCTTCGGGTCATTCTGAATCCAGATGCTGTTGGTCGTCGCACCCATGAAGGGGTGGCCGACGTAGTCATCGAGCGCCGGATTATTGTCAGCCCAGCGATCCCAACGCCAACCCGCAGCAGAATCGATATAGCGGTCCCACCATTTTCCGTGTGTCGTCTCCCAGCGATACCAGTAGCCGGTGTAGGCATTGCCTGCGTTCTCAAAGGCGTTATAGAGCGAAGACTCAAGCAGCATTGGCAACCAGTGAACTCGGCACTCGCGCGCACGGGTCTCATCGTAAGGGCAATCCTGAAGGGATACATATGTCCCGTCGAATGCCGGACGAACCGCCGAACCCATCGCAGACTCAGGGTCGAAGACCGGCTGCAGGGAAGAAGACTTCTTTGCCGAGGCAGCGGCCATGGGCTCATCCGGAAGAGACTCATCTGCGGACATATTCTCTGTTGAAACGCCGGCATCGTGAGGTGCGAAATCAGATACTGCAGGACCGGAAGGCGTGGATGCGTCGACTGCGTCATTGATCGACATTCCGGTTCCGGTCTGCCGCGTCTGTGATATCGCCGTCGCAGCACAACCGGGAATCAAGACGGCAAGCAGCATAGCAGTCGTCGCTGCATCGCAGCGCAAGCCTGTCTGCTGTTCTTTCATCGAATGAGCGCCTCCTGCTGAACAGTCATGTTTTGCCTAGACCAATTAAGAATAGGCAAGTCGATGGCCTTGAAACCTGTCACAGATGACAGTTGGCAAGGTCGGCAGTTGATGATTAAACCCGAGATCGGACCTCTGAAATCCACAAGGAGATTACGGTTCTCTTGCCTGCCGCATTGAATTCCTTGCTCAAAGGGACGTAACTTGATTGGATTAGATGCACGAAGAGGCGGAAATTCTTGTCTGCGTCACTCTCCAGGTACATGCGAGGGCAAACCTAGCGCATCCTGGGATTCACCCAGCGATACACAACGTCTGTCAGCAGATTGACGAGTATGTAGGTGAGGCCGATGAGAAGGAGGCAGCCCTGCACTAACGCATAGTCTCTGTTGGAAATAGCCTGAACCACGAGCCGCCCAAGGCCAGGCCAGCTGAAGATGGTTTCAGTCACGATGGCGCCCGCCAACAACGCACCGAATTGCAATCCAACCACGGTAATGATGGGAACGAGCGCGTTGGGCAACGCGTGACGCCAGACGATCGCGGCCTCGCTCAATCCCTTGGCGCGCGCAGTACGGATGTAGTCCTGGCCAAGTTCTTCGAGCATGGCGGTGCGCACCATGCGGGTGAGAATCGCGGCGAGTGAAGCGCCCATGGCAACGGAAGGCAGCACGAGAAACTGCCATTCGATGCCGTGAATGCCGCCGCCGGAACCTGCGCCGGAGACTGGAAGCCAACCCAGGAGAATTGAGAAGACAAGGATGAGCACCGGACCGAGCACCAATCCGGGAACGGAAAGCCCGAAGAGGCTGACAACTGAAAGTGCCTGATCGAGCCACTGGCCGCGCCGCACAGCAGCCACGATTCCCGCCGGGAGCGCGAGCGCCAGGGCAACGGTCAGCGACGTCAGGGTGAGCGCCAACGTGTAGGGATAGCGAGCCGCGACGAGATGCGCAACCGTCTCATGAAGTCGAATGGAGTCGCCCAGATTGCCGTGCAACACGCCGCCCCAGTAGTGCAGATACTGAACCGCGAGAGGTTGGTCGAGGCCGTACTGATGGCGCAAAGCGTTGACGTCTGCCGGGGTGGCACTGTCACCGAGCATCTGCAGGATGGGGTCGCCGGGAACCAGATGAATGAGCAGAAAGACCAGAGACACCACCAACCAGACAACCGGCACTGTGAGGATGAGGCGGGTCAGAATCTGCTTCATTGGCTGGATTCAACAATAAATCAGGAGTCGGCCGTCCGGGAAAAGTGGGGCGGAGCCGTGCTGGAAGCAGTGGCTGCTCCTGGGGCAAAAGAAAGCCCAGCCTGCGATGGACTGGGCTTCAGGTGTGAGCGGCGAATCAGGAAGCAAGGCCCAGGCGCGCGGTTCGGCGCGTACAGCCATTCGGCCGGCACGCGCGGGAAACTCATCAGAACTGGCGAACGTATTTCCTGACGTCTCTGATTCCCGCTCCAATTCCCAATACGTGATCGATGCGGCGCTGAAAGGGATCTGTAACCCGCTCAGCGGATTCTCCGGGAGTGCTATGCACCGGTTGCGGAGCCAGTTCCTCTGCGGCTTTAGCTCCAGCCTCAGAACTCGCGGTATCTGCTTTCGGCGCCCCTTCCACCAGCGGACCGAGGGCCGAGACAAGCTTCTCGACACGGTCCTTACGAATGCGAAGCTCCTCGAAAGCCGCTGAGATCTCCTTGAGTTCCGCATTCGCAGCATCAAATGCTACGCGATAGATTTCTTTCTGCCCTTCTTGGTTCATGCCCTCTCCCAGGCGCGTAGTCTAGCACGGGAGTGTTGGCGCAAATAGCATTCAATGGTAAGAGTTACCGCAGTGACTTCGTAACAGGGCGTTGCCGCTCAAACGAGCAGCTTTGTGGTGAAAGCGGGTGGGGATGTTACGCGGGAGACGGAAGATAAGGGGGAGTGGAATCAAATGCCGAGGAAGGGGCAGAACCGATTGGGTGGTTCGGCCCCTCGGGCTTTTCGGGCACGGGGCGGAGGATTAGAGCGCGCGGTTAAACTTGCGAGGCTCTCTCGATCCCACTCCGTGGCCTAACACGCTATCGATTCGCCGCTGAAATGGATCCGAGGAGCCATTCCCGGCCTGGTACTGGTAGGTCGGCACATCCTCGCCCTGTCCCGCAGGGTCGGAAGAGGGGTCCGAGGGGTTGGAGTTTCCAGCGGCTGCCTCTTCGGCCCCCAACAGGGGCTTGAGCGCCGTGACAACCTTCTCAATTCGCTCTTTCCGAGCCCGAAGTTCCTCGAAAGCTCCGAGGATATCGTTCAGCTCCGAATTTGCTGAATCGAACGCAGTGCGGTAGACGTCACCATTGTTCATAAGTCGATCTCCAAAGGCAAAAGTAGCACGATTCAGAGTCCCGAAAAGCAGTTTTTTCTGCAACTTAAATGCTATGACCTGCGCGTAATTACTAGCGGCGCAGGACATAGAATCAGGCGCTCTCCGCATAACGAAGAGCGCCTGTGGGGTTGGCCATTCCACGTCCGGGAAAGGGGCTCTCGCCCTGACTGCCCGGTCAACATTTGGCCCACTTCCAGGAAGGGCTTATGCCGCTGCTAGATCGGCGAGAGCAGTCCTTCCGGCCGCTGCTGCCAACCCCACAGAGCATCGTCAATGCGCTTCTGGAACGGATCGGAAGCAGGTTGCCGGAAATAGGCAAGCTGTTCCTCCGTCACTTCGCTACCAACCGGCACTGGTTCCGCGGGCATTTCCGACGTCAACTGTATCGATTCGCCAGTGGGCACCGAAACCTGTGTAAAGGTGAATTCAACGTGTTCAGAAGCTGGCTGTTCCGACTCGGAAGTCGCATAGGCGGCCGCCAGTTCCTCTTCAGATTCAGAGACGAGACCGATAAATGGCCTGAGGGCCTCCAGAACATTCTCGATCTGTTCTTTTCTGACGCAAAGAGCTTCAAATTGGGCCGTTATGTCCAACAATTCAGCGTGTGCTTCGTCGTATGCGGTGCGATAGGTTTCTTGTCTCATGGTCAACCCCAGGAGCGAAGCATAGCACGGAGGTGTTACTAAACTGGAGTGAAAGTAATAGCGTTCGGAATTACCTATGTAACAAAGGTAATATTTACTTGCGATGGCAGAATTACCGGAGGACAAACAGCGCTCCCGGGACCATCCACCGCCTCTCAAAGCCGCTTGCGGTCAGGGTTTCGCAGGTGGCGGGGTGGCCTGAGCAGGATAGGCACTCTCAACAGCATCACTGAGCTGACGGACAAGCAACACGCTGGGACTATCGAGTCCATCCTGCAATTCCCTCGACCAGATCGGCCCGTTCAGCTTGCCGCTGCCGCTCAAGGTGAAGACTCGAAGGATATCGTCTGCAGGACCGACTTCAGTGCCTACGCCTGCCCCCACTGAGTCGCCAGTCTGGGGCAACTGTTGTCCCGGAGCCTGATTGCCTGGATGGCCCGGCGTGCCGGCTGAGATTCCACCCCGCCCCTGCAACCCAAGCATGCGTCCCTTGCGAACAATAAACACCAGGTCGGCGTTATCACGCTCCGTTGTGATTGCGTATCGATTCCATTCGCGCAACGCCTGCTGCACATCCGAGATGGCGTCGCGGTCCTCCGGGTAGAGTCCAGGCTTCATGATGTCGCCATCTTCCGCCTGAACATAAATGTAATGTGCATTCGCGAAGAGCGCGGAGACCGATTGCTTCTTCCCTTTGGCGTGCGCGGTGGCGAGCGGCATGAACAAAACGAGAAACACACCGATGGTTCTCCAGCTCTTCATGCCGCACCTCCATGCGCGTAGTGATGTGATCGCTTCTTGTACTGTCTCATTCGACCAGCCCGGCGAGAATACGTACTACCCATTCCCAGTCGATTTGGCGGGAGCGACTTTTTCCAGGGTCCCTTCCTCCGATATGGGCTCGACGCGAACCTTGCTGATGCGCCGGCCTTCCATTTCCATGACGGTCAGGCGGCGGCCATCGTAGTCGACCGATTCACCGGCCAAGGGAATGTGGCCGAGTCGCGTGAGAAGGAAACCGGCCAGGGTTTCCACTCCACCTTCGCGCGGAAGGCTCCATTGCATCTGGGTTTCAAGGTCACGGAGGTTGGCGCCACCGTCAAGAAGCAGCGTGCCCGCAGCGTTGGCGAGAACCGGGCGTGCGGGATCGTCAAATTCATCCTCGAGTTCCCCGGTCAGTTGCTCAATGGCGTCTTCCGCGGTGACGAGGCCGACTGTGGTGCCGTATTCGTCCACGACGATCGCCATCTGGCGGCGGCGCTGCTGGAAATCGCGAAGGAGCGCGAGAGCCGATTTGGTCTCAGGAACAACGAGCACATCCCGCATGACCTGCTTGAGCTTCAGTTCAACGAAGGGAGTGGCGGGTTGCGGGCTGCCTGGACGGGGATTGTCAGGCGGGTAGATCTCCGCAAAGAGGCGCGGCGGTTCAACCGGCTGAGGATGGGACGGGATGCGCTGTGTCCTGGGGCGGAAGAAGATCAATCGCGACAGGTCTTTGGAGTAGACCACGCCGACAATATGCTCGGGGCCGCGGGTTTCGTCATAGACCGGGACCCGCGAGTTCATGTGCTCGATCACCTGGGCGCTGGCCTCTTCAACGGGCATGTTCGATGGCAGCGAAAAGATCTTCTGGCGGGGAGTCATGATCTCCCGCACAGGCACGTCGTCAAGCTCAATGGCGCGATGGATGAGCGTCTCCTGGAATTTGGGCAGGATTCCGAGGCGGCGGGCCGCAGAGGCGATCAGCTTCAACTCTTCCGGCGAGTGAACCGCCGCGCGCTCGGTCATTGGAATGTCAAATCCGCGCAGGATAATGGCAGCAGAGTTTCTCAGAAGGCGTACAGCCGGCCGGGCCAGAGCCATGAAGAAGAGCATGGGCGGGGCCACGGCAACCGCAAGCGCGTCAGACCTTCGCAACGCCAGAGATTTGGGAACGAGTTCCCCCACGGTGACATGGAAATAAGTGATGAAGGCGAAGCCGAGAGCCACCGCGGTTGCAGCGGCAATGTGCGCGTAGGCATAGGAATGAGCCGGGGGCTGCGGCAGCATATTGAGCCAGCCAAGGACCACGCCGGCAGCAAGAGGCTCACCGATCCAGCCAAGCGCGAGTGAGCAGAGGGTCACCCCGAGCTGGACTGCGGGAAGAAAGTCGTCAATCTGGTGCTGAAGGCGGCGCACCGCGCGGGCCCCGGGGACGCCGGCAGCAAGCATTTGCTCGATGCGTGTATCCCGCACACTGACCAGCGCAAACTCAGCAGCTACAAAGAAACCATTGGCCAGAACAAGCATGGCCACGGCGACAATCTGGAGCAGCGGGAGACCGTGCATCTCGGTTGTGAGGATAGCATTCGGAGGCGGCGGCACGTGGTTCGCATTTGTCAGTCCTGAATCGCTGAACCGTGCGTCCAATATGTGGAACCATTCACGCTGGGGCCTGCGTATCGTCTCGCAGCAGACACAGGAGACAGGATGACCTCCGCCTGTACTGCTGAGGCAACGGCAACCGGCATCTGCGGTTGACCTCATCTTCACCGGCAACCTGGTTGCGACGATTTATTTGCTTTTATTCATTCGGGAGTCGTAACTCCCCTTTTCACCTGAGAGGTGCTCCATGCCTGCAACGAAGAAGAGCAAGAAATTCTGGATCTGGATTGGCTCCGCAATACTACTGGTCATTGTTGTCCTCGGCGTTGGAGCAGCGAGGCTCGTGAAAGGCACATCGATCGATCCAAACAAAATTGCCAAGGTGCAAAAAGGAGACGTGGCTCGATCCGTAGTCGCTACCGGGAAGATCCAGCCGATCACAAAGGTCGAAGTGAAGAGCAAGGCCTCCGGCATCGTAGAAAAGCTATTCGTCGACATCAATTACAAGGTCCATAAAGGTGAGCAACTGGCGCAGCTTGATCAGCAGGAGATTCTGGCCCAGGTGGAGGCGCAGCGTGCGCAACTGGCAGGGGCCGAGGCCAATGTTTCCACGTACGAAGCCAATATCGAGCAGGACAAGGTCAACGCCGCCGCTCCTGATCTGCCCATGTACAAGGCGACGCTTGATCGCAATATGCAGATGGCGAAGGAAGGAATTGTCAGCAGGCAGGCACTGGACGACGCCAACAAGGACTACCTGGCGGCGCTTACGCGGCGCGACTCATCCAAGGCACAGATCGGAGTGGACACTGCAAAGCTGAAGCAGGCCCGCGCGCAGGTGCAGCAGAGCCAGGCCAGCCTGAAGCAGCTTGAGGAACAACTGAGCTACACCACAATCGTGGCGCCAATGGATGGCGTGATTCTTTCGCGCGACGTCGAAATCGGCGACGCGGTCAGCTCCATCCTGGTGCTTGGCTCGACTGCCACACTGGTGATGACGGAAGGTGACATTAACCAGGTCTATGTCCAGGGGAAGGTGGACGAGGCCGACATTGCGCACGTGTACATGGGTCAGCCCGCACGGATCAAGGTGGAGAGCTTCCGCGATCGCGTATTCAACGGAAAAGTGACGAAGATTGCGCCGCTGGGAGTGGAGAAGGATAACGTGACGACGTTCGAAGTCCGGGTCAGCATCGACAACCCGGGAGGCGAACTCAAGGCAAACATGACTGCGAATGCGGAGATCATGCTCGACGAACACAAGGGCGTGCTGACGGTGCCTGAAAACGCGGTGAGCTATGACGCACAAAAGAATTCCTTTGTTCAGGTCCCGGACAAGAACCAGAAGGAAGGCATGCACAAGGTTCCGGTTACGGTCGGACTGTCGAACGGATCTGTCACTGAGATTCTCAAAGGGTTGAAGGAAGGCGACCAGGTAGTGCTGCAATAAGGAATCCGGGCGCGCGACCGGATACCGCGGCAAGTCAGGGTTCGCGAACAACTCCATGTCGTCCCGGCCGGTTTGGCCTGGGAGACCGTTCTGTTCATCGGCGCACAAAGGTGTCCAGAAATGAACAAGCACCGTCAAGAGGCAGAGGATTTGCGGAGGCAGAACGGACAGATTTCATTGGACTTGCCGGCCTGCGACTTTTGGCCTGAAGAATGCTTGTATCTCAACGGCGATGCCTGTGTTTGTGCCAACACCGGTTCTTGAAGATGAATCATTGGACACTCACAACCGAATCGAGGAACACGATGAAGCGTTTTTTGATTGCAACGGCGGTATTGGCCCTGGCTGCGCTTCCGGCGCTGGCTGCTGAGGCCACCTTTGAAAGGAATCTGACGGTCAGCGGACATGTGGAGCTTTCCGTGAACACCGGCTCCGGAAACATCCATCTGACCAAGGGTTCGGACAACACTGTGCACATCTTCGGGCGCGTGAAATCGAACTGGGGTTCCGGAGACAACGAGCAGCGGGTGAAGGATATTGCGAACAATCCACCGATCGAGCAGACGGGGAACATCATTCGCATCGGACATAATCACGAGAACTATCACAACATCAGCATCGACTATGACATTCAGGCTCCCGCGAACGCATATCTCGAGGGCAGCTCAGGGTCAGGGGATCTGACTATTGACGGAGTGGGCCAGAACGCGAAGCTGTCGACAGGATCGGGTAACATTCGCGCCACCGGGCTGCAGGGCGGGTTCAATGTGAACACCGGTTCCGGAGACATTCATATTGACGGGACTGGGGAAGGCGACGTGAAGGCCCAGACTGGATCGGGAAACATCGACCTGAAGAATGTTCACGGCGGCCTGCGCGCGGGGACCGGCTCGGGCGAAATCAAGGTGACCGGAACACCCTCGAACCCCTGGCACCTGGAGACGGGTTCAGGCAACGTCGAGTTCTGGCCCGGCAATGCGGGCTTTACGCTCGACGCTTCAACGGGCTCAGGCTCAGTTCACACCGAGCACGAGATGCTGACGCAGGGGTCGCAAGATCGCCATCACATCACGGGCAAGATCAGCGGCGGCGGGCCGACGGTCCGCATCGAAACCGGGTCCGGCGACATTCGCATTCACTAATTTCGGGCGGCCGGGTACTGCCTTGCCGCTCTCGTGCTTTCTCATGTGCAAGATCGTTCCTCGGGCGAGGCCTGCAATCCTTCTTCCTGGGAGGCCTCGCCTGCTTTTTTCTCCCCCAGAGCCCTCCCCCACCTGACTCTGCAGAGTCGCTGATTCGCTCGGTCGGCTGACGATGGCGACACGGAAATACGGCTTGTCTTTCTCCGCAGGGTCTGCGGTGAATTGCTGCTCAGTCTTCACCGGATCATCGTCGCGCCAAAATCAGATCATCCCTCTCGAAACTCCCTCCCACCGTTTGCACTGGATGAAGGTCACCGACTAGAGTGATCGGGTTGTGCTCCACGCCTCCGCGCAAGCTTTGAGAAGCGCCGGAGAGAACGCTCACCAGGAATGCAAATGACCAGGACAGTTCGCCTTGATATTTCGATGTGTGCCGCAGTTCTTTCATTCGCGGGATTGTTTGCAGTACCGACGTCGGTCGTTGCACAGTCAATCAAACTTGCGCCGAAGAGCATGCCTGCGATTGGCATCGTGGATGAACGATATCAGTCGTACAACATCGAAATGCTTGAAGTGACAGGCGGACGATTCTGGGCTCCATACAAAGCGCAGAGCGAGGCTCCGCCTGATACCAAACAGCCGACACCCGGAAACATGCCTGCGTCGCTCTACCGCTACCGGGCGCCGATCAATCTCGCGAATCCGCAGCTTCGCAAGCTGGCTGCGGCGCTGGGGCCGGCCTATGTTCGTGTGAGTGGAACATGGGCGAATTCAACGTATTTTCAGGATTCGGACGGTCCGGCTCCGGCGACTCCGCCGACGGGCTTCAATGGAGTGTTGACCCGGCAACAATGGCGCGGGGTGATTGACTTTGCCCATGCAGTGAATGCGGACCTGGTGTCGTCGTTCGCGATCAGCCAGGGCGTAAGAGACGCAAACGGCGTGTGGACTCCCGTTGAGGCCGAGAAACTGCTGAACTTCACCAAAGCAGCCGGCGGCACGATCGTGGCAGCGGAGATGTTCAATGAGCCGACGTTCGCTGCGATGGGCGGGGCACCGAAGGGTTATGACGCCGCAGCGTACGCGCGGGACTTTCATGCCTTTCACGCATTCATCAAGAAAGCCGACCCCTCGTTAACGGTTCTCGGACCCGGCGGAGTGGGGGAGGCCGGTTCGCTGGGAGAGCTGCCGGGAATGCAGCTCATCAAGTCTGAAGACATACTCAAAGAGGAAGGCCCGGGATTGGACGCCTTCTCGTACCACTTCTACGGCGGCGTCTCAAAGCGGTGCGGCATGATGGGAGCGGCCGCGCAGACAAGTCCGGAGACAGCTTTGTCAGACGCGTGGCTCTCGCGGACGAATCGCGATGAGGAGTTCTACGCTGCGTTGCGCGACAAATATGTGCCGGGCAAGCCGCTGTGGCTTACCGAAACCGGAGAGACAGCATGCGGCGGCAATCCGTGGGCCTCTGACTTCATCGACAGCTTCCGCTATCTGAACCAGCTCGGCACGCTCGCCAAGCACGGCGTGAAGGTGGTCATGCACAATACGCTCGCGGCCAGTGACTATGCTTTGCTGGATGAAACGACGCTGACGACCGCGCCCCAACTACTGGTCTGCCGTGTTGTGGCGGCGTCTGATGGGCACCACGGTTCTAGATGCAGGCGCGCAGGCTGCACCTGGGCTGTATCTCTACGCGCACTGTCTGCGCGGGCAGCGCGGCGGCGTGGCCCTGCTGGCGATCAATGCGGACAAGACGGATGCTCGGAAACTGACGCTCCCGACTTCTTCGCTCCGCTACAGCCTGACCGCAAACGACCTGCTGGATTCAAAGGTGATGCTGAATGGCGTCGAATTGAATCTCGCTTCGAATGGCGATCTGCCAGCGATCGCGGGCGCGCCCGAACGTGCCGGAGACGTATCACTGGGCGCGGAAAGCATCACCTTTTTCGCGATTCCCGAGGCAAAGAACCAGGCATGCCGCTGAGATCCTTCCGCGAGTGAATCAACCGAGGGGACCGATCGTGCGAGCCGCGCGTCGGTCCCCATTACACTGGAATCATGGTTCGCGTTCATCGCCCCTTGCCTGTTGATTCGCTCAAGCTGCTGGTCTTTGATCTCGACGGCACGCTGATCGACTCCGCGCAGGATTTGTGCAACAGCGTAAACGCCACTCTCGCCGAGTTCCGGCGGCCGCCACTTCCGGACGAAGTGATTGCAGGCTACATCGGGAATGGCGCGCTGATGCTGGTGCGCCGGGCGTTTGCCATGGACGACGGATCCGAGCCGGATGAAGAACTGCTGACCAAGTCGTACAAGTTTTTCCTCGACTACTATCGCGAACACAAGCTCGATTACACCTACGCTTATGAAGGCGTGCTTGAAGCACTGGATGCGCTGCACAAGGTGCACGACCAGCCCGATGCGCCACCGCGCGCGATGGCTGTGTTGACCAACAAGCCGGTCCGGCCGGCACGTGCCATCTGCGATGCGCTCGGCCTGGCTCGATACTTCCTGAATATCTATGGCGGCAACAGCTTCAGCACAAAGAAGCCGGACCCTGAGGGCCTGTTCGCATTGATGAGCGAGGCCGGAGCGCGGCCCGATGAGACCGTGATGATCGGCGACAGCCAGGTGGATGTGCTGACAGCGCGCAACGCCGGGGCATGGAGTATCGGCTGCACATTCGGACTGGCGCCGGGCAGCCTTGAAGTGATCCCTCCCGACATCCTGGTGGATTCGCCCGCCGACTGGACTGAGGCTCTGAGCCCCGCGAAAATCGAATTAAGCAGCACGAGAGAGCCGTCTGAATAGAGATGCTCACGCCCTCCAAAGCATTCAGGGCGGCTGATTGAACATGACAGGCGGCTCGACCGGTGATCCGAAGGGAACTTTTCTCTCCGCCCAGGCGTAACATGTTGCGAGAGAGGCGCACCATGATATCCCGGCTTCTGACCGCTTCCCTGTTTGCCACGGTCCTTGCGTTCGCTGCGACTCCTGCGCACGCCAAGAGCGACGCCGTTCAGTTCGGCAGCAACATCAACATACCCGAGGGCCAAACCGTACACGACGCCGTGTGCTTCTTTTGCAGCGTCCACGCTGAAGGCACCGTTGACGGCGATATCGTCGTGTTCTTCGGCAACGTCCACCTCTCAGGCGCCGCGCACCATGACGTGGTGAATTTCTTCGGCAGCGTGAGGGCTGATGACGACGCTACGATCGACCACGACCTCGTCAACTTCTTTGGCGTGACTCGGCTGGGCGAAAATGTTTCAGTCGGGCATGACGTGGTGGTCCTTTTCGGCGGACTGCACGCGGCCGATTCCGCCAGGATCGGCGGGAATCGTGTGGCTCAACCAGCGTGGCTTTTCTTTGCGCCTCTGTTGATTCTTGCGCTGATCGTGATCGCCATCGTCCGGGAGATCCGCTCCTATCGCCGACGGCAGTACCTTGCCGCCTACGGGGTGCCGCCGATGCCGCGACCGCCAGCGCCGCCGGCTGCATAGCGATTCGTCGAGTTAAACTCGGGGTAATGGTCAACAGCACCTTTGCGCCCGCACGTCCGTTGCGCATTGTGATTCCCGGTGGAAGCGGGCAGGTGGGACGGGTGCTGGCTCGTCATTTTCAGGAACGCGGTCACCACGTCACCATCCTTACGCGCGGCCCAACCGCCGAGGAGTGGCAAAACGTCCATTGGGACGGCAGGCATGTGGGTCTCTGGACCCAGTATCTGGAAGGCTCTGACGTCTGCATCAACCTGACCGGCCGCAGCGTCAACTGCCGCTACACCAGCGGAGAACCGCAAAACAATCTACAACTCGCGTGTTGAATCCACGCGCCTGCTGGGCGAAGTCATCGCGGGGCTTGCCGATCCGCCGCGAGTTTGGCTGAACGCTTCCACGGCAACCATCTACCGCCACGCGCTCGACCGTCCCATGGATGAGAAGACCGGGCAGCTCGGCGGCAATGAGAAAGGTGCACCCGATGCGTGGAAGTTCTCAATCCGCGTTGCGAAGGATTGGGAGGAGACCTTCTTTGACGCGCCCACGCCGCGTACGCGCAAGGTTGCGATGCGCTCTGCGATCACCTTCAGCCCTGTGCCGGGAAATGCATTCGCTGTGCTGCTGAATCTTGTCCGGCTTGGGTTGGGCGGAAAGCAAGGCAACGGCCGTCAATTTGTTTCCTGGATTCACGAGACGGACTTCGCCCGCGCCGTAGAATTCCTCATCGCACGCGAAGAGATGGAGGGTCCCGTCAACATCGCGTCGCCGAACCCGCTGCCGAATCGCGAATTCATGGCAGTGCTGCGCGACGCGTGGGGAATGCCGAACGGTCTGCCTGCTCCTGCACCGCTGCTGGAAATCGCCGCGTTCTTTATGCGAACCGAAACTGAACTGGTTCTCAAGAGCAGACGCGTAGTTCCAGAACGATTGCTCGATGCCGGATTCGAATTCGAGTTTCCCGACATGGCCCGAGGCCGCTGAGGAACTGGTCGAGCGGTGGCGGCACAAAGACGATTGAGGGCAGCAATCACTTCTTCGGCGTAATGTCGGTGACCGGCAGGTCCCAATGCGCGGCGAGAATCTCAAAGCGGCGCTGCTCTTCGCGCTTGTACGTTTCCTGGTCAGGCCAAAGCTGCTTGATGAATGCCTCTTCATCGGGATTCGCAGTGGTGGCCACGGTGGAGTTCTTGTAGCGGATGGTCACCCGATAATCCCAGCGGCCATCCTCGGTGGTGTGATAGGCCGGCGCTTCGATCTTCACGGAGAGAATGCGCCCGGTCGATGCGATCTTCATCAACAGCGGATAGTGATTCTTGAGGAAGAGATCATGGAACTCCTGCTGATGGCCCCATTGCACCTTGTAGTAGTACTCGACGGTGTAAGGCTGATCGGTGCCGCCCTGTGGCGGCGCGCCCTGCGCCATCAGCGGGCCGGCAATTGAGCCGGCGAAGATCACTGCGAAGACTGCAACGAGAATCCTGCGCATGAAGCCTCCCTGGGACGGATGGCTGTCATTGTATCCCGGAGGCTCCATGCGCTTCGGCCAGGTCCGCTCTAATTGAAAGCGATTGGTATAGATCGCCGCCGGGGTTAGCCTCTCGTTTGCCGTTTGCGTGCTGCGCTTTTCGCATGTTCTGAAAGCGAAGCGTGCGATGTCGTGCTTTTCGGTTCGCGTTTCATCGCCTTCAGCCGCGATCTACCCCGCTGCGTCGATCCTTCGCGCGCGCTCTTTGGCTCCGATTGCCCGGCCTCATAGTCCTTCTCTGCTTTCTCTCTCGTCTCTTCACTGACTTTGCCGCGGGCCGGCGGCTTCATCGGGATGCCCGCCCGCCTCGCCTTGCTCAGGCCAATCGCAATCGCCTGTTCGGGTGATCTCGCGCCATGTTTCCCTTCCCGTACATGCTCGATTTCTTCACGCACAAACTCGCCGGCGGCCGTCGAGGCCGACTTGCCCTGGCGCAAATCTCTCTCTGCTCTTTCCTTGACATCCTTTTCTGGCATGGTCCCTCCCGCATTCGCGGATTTTCGAACGTGAGGTTCGATGCCGGTGATCTCTGGCAGGATGTCACTGCATGGCATTTGTATTCGAAATGAATTGTCCGCACTTCGCGTCCGCAGCCGCCTGCCAAATTTCTGCACCCTGCGAGCGCGAGGCGAATCCAAAGCAGCACAGGAGAATCTTCCCCAATGGCTCAGAAGATCGCATTCATAACAGGTGGTAATCGTGGGCTCGGCTTTCAGACCGCGCTCGATCTCGGACTCGACAAGAAGGCCGGCGTGAAAGTGGTCATCGGCTCGCGCGATCGCGCACAGGGCGAGGAAGCCGTCGCCAAGCTGCAAAAAGCCGGCGTGGACGCGGACGTGCTGCAATTCGACATCACGAAGCCGGCCGACTATCAAGCCGCGTACGACTACTTCAATTCCAGATACGGTCGCCTCGACATTCTCGTAAACAACGCAGGCGTCGCCGGGGGCACCTTCCCTGGGACGGGGCCGGAACACCGCGCGGGCGATGTTCCTCTCGATCTGCTGCGCAAGGTCTTCGAAACGAACTTCTTCGCGCAAGTGGCCCTGACAAATGCGCTGCTGCCTCTCATCAAGAAGAGTCCCGCGGGCCGCATTGTCAACCTGTCCAGTATTCTTGGCTCGCTGTCGCTGCACGCGGATCCGAAATCACCCATTTACGATGCGAAGTCCTTTGCCTACGACGCGTCCAAGTCCGCCCTTAACGCCTTCACGATTCACCTTGCTTATGAGCTTCGCGACACCAGGATCAAGGTGAACTCGGCGCATCCGGGGTGGGTCAAGACGGACATGGGGGGCGAGCACGCACCAATGGAAATAAGCGAAGGCGGCAAGACCAGCGCCGCGCTTGCTCTGCTGGCAGATGATGGCCCCACGGGAGGCTACTTCCACCAGGGCAAGCCAATTCCCTGGTAACGAGCTGGTTACGAAGCGGCGAACGAAGAGGCTTTAGTCGATTTTCGCCTCTTCTTCGCCATCCTGATCTATAATCCCAAAATGGACTTTCAGTTGGTGACCAGCTACAAGCCGCGCGGCGACCAGCCCCGCGCGATCGAAGAGCTTCTTCAGGGGCTTGCGGCGGGCGAAAAGCACCAGGTGCTGCTGGGCGTGACCGGTTCGGGCAAGACCTTCACCATGGCCAAGGTGATCGAGCAGTCGAACCGGCCGGCGCTGATTCTGGCGCACAACAAGACGCTGGCCGCGCAGCTTTATCACGAGTTCAAGCAGTTCTTCCCCGGCAACGCGGTCGAATACTTCGTCAGCTACTACGACTACTACCAGCCGGAAGCCTACATTCCCGCGGGCGACCTCTATATAGAGAAGGAAGCCACGATCAACGAAGAGCTGGACAAGCTGCGGCTCTCGGCGACGCGCAGCCTGTTCGAGCGCCGCGACGCGATCATCGTCAGCTCGGTGAGCTGCATCTACGGCCTTGGCTCGCCGGAGGCCTACTACGGCATGTTGCTGCTGCTCGAGAAGGGCCAGCGCATCAGCCGCAAGGACATTACGCGGCGGCTGGTGGAAATTCTCTACGAGCGCAACGACGTCGACTTCCGGCGCGGGACCTTTCGCGTGCGCGGCGACATCATCGAAGTCTTCCCCACCTACGACGAATCGGCCTACCGGATCGAGCTCTTTGGCGACGAGATCGAGTCGCTTGCGCAGATCGATCCGCTCTTCGGCACGGTCAAGCAGAAGTACGCGCGGCTGCCGATTTATCCGAAGAGCCATTACGTCGTGCAGCCCGAGCGGCAGCTCGGAGGCCATCGAGTCGATCGTCGCGGAGCTGAACGAGTGGGTAGCCAAACTGGAGGCCGAGGGCCGCATGGTTGAGGCGCAGCGCGTGCACCAGCGCACGCGCTTCGATCTCGAGATGATCAAGTCGATGGGCTACTGCCACGGCATCGAGAACTACTCGCGGCACTTCTCCGGCCGGCTGCCGGGCGAAGCTCCGCCGACGCTGCTCGACTACTTTCCCCGCGATTTTCTGCTCTTTGTCGACGAGAGCCACGCGACCATTCCGCAGGTGCACGGCATGTGGCACGGCGACCGCAGCCGCAAGCAGAACCTCGTCGACTACGGATTCCGCCTGCCCTCGGCGATGGACAACCGGCCGCTGAAGTTCGAGGAGTTTGAAAACCGCGTGCACCAGGCGATTTACGTGTCGGCCACGCCGGGGCCGTATGAGCTGACGCGCTCCGCGGGAGTGGTGGTCGAGCAGGTGATTCGGCCGACCGGCCTCGTCGATCCGGAGGTGGAGATTCGTCCGGTGAAAGGTCAGATCGACGATCTGCTGGCCGAGATTCGCGACCGGGCCAAGCGCAACGAGCGCGTGCTGGTGACGACGCTGACCAAGCGCATGGCCGAGGATCTGGCCGGCTACTACACCGAAGTGGGCGTGCGCTGCCGCTACATGCACTCGGAGATCGAAACGCTGGAGCGTGTGAAGCTGCTGGCCGGGCTGCGCAAGGGCGAGTTCGACGTGCTGATCGGCATCAACCTGCTGCGCGAAGGGCTCGACCTGCCGGAGGTTTCGCTGGTGGCGATTCTCGACGCGGACAAGGAAGGCTTTCTGCGCTCGGCCGGATCGCTGATCCAGACGATGGGCCGCGCCGCGCGCCACCTCGAAGGGCGCGCGATTCTCTACGCCGACAGGATGACCGACTCGATGAAGCAGGCCATCGGCGAGACCGACCGCCGCCGGGCCATTCAGCGCGCCTACAACGAAGAGAACGGCATCACGCCGCAATCCATCATCAGCAAGATGGACATGGGGCTGGCGCAGATTCTCAAGGCCGAGTACGGCGAGATTGAAGTGGAAGAGGCGGCCGGGCTGCCCGAGTTCACCTCGCAGGCCGAGGTGGATGCCTACATTGCCAAGCTCGAGACCGAGATGCGCGAGGCAGCGCGGAAATTCGAATTCGAGAAAGCCGCCAAGCTGCGCGACAGCATCAAGGAGCTGCGGGAGAAGGAATTTCTCTTCGGATGACAATGTAACTCTCTTCAAAAGGTGCGCAGGTTCGTGGTTTCCCACTTCTCCCAAGCGAGAAGTGGAGCACCCCCATTCATGTGAACCAAGTAGTTCTCCACCCCAAGTGTGAGGTAAATCACATGTGAGGGCCTAAAATGATTGAGAATAAAGCTCGTCGGCAGCCGGCACGGCTGTAGGCCCGGGATGAGAGAATCCGGGTGGAGATCGAATGGCAACGTTTGGGAGTCTTGCTCTTCTAATTGCTTTAGCTCTAGCCGCTTACAACCTGCTGGCGGGAACCCTTGCGCTGCGGTTGCTGGCCACGGGGCAGCCCGCCCGCATTTCGCCTGAGCGGCTGGCGGACACGGCGCGACGGGCCGGAATTGCCGGCTTCGTTGCGGTGACTGGCGCGGCATTTGCGCTGGTGTGGTCGGTCTTCACCAACGATTTCTCCATCGCCTACATCCTGGAGCACTCGAACCGTGCGCTTCCCGGTCCGTACAAGTTCGCTGCGCTGTGGAGCGGCCAGGAGGGCTCCCTGCTGCTTTGGGCGTGGCTGCTGGGCGCTTATGGCTTCGTTCTGCGGCTCAGACACAAGACCGACGTGAAGCTCTACGCCTATGCGGGCACGATCCTGGCAGCGATACAGGTGTTCTTTCTGGCGATTGTGAACTTCGCGGCGCCGCCGTTTGCGCTCACCAAGGGCGCGATTCCGGACGATGGCATCGGCCTGAATCCGCTGCTTCAGTATCCGGAGATGGTGATCCATCCGCCGATGCTTTATCTCGGCTATGTCGGATTCTCAGTGCCGTTTGCCTTTGCACTGGGCGCGCTGATGATGCGCTATCCCGGCGAGAAGTGGATCAAGATCACCCGCGTCTGGACGCTGGTGACGTGGCTGTTCCTGAC
Source organism: uncultured Acidobacteriaceae bacterium (assembly GCA_963751225.1). Classification (GTDB taxonomy): domain Bacteria; phylum Acidobacteriota; class Terriglobia; order Terriglobales; family Acidobacteriaceae; genus Telmatobacter. The sequence continues at coordinate 224,895 of CAVVTY010000009.1, read as the reverse complement.
CGGCGGCATCTTTCTCGGCATGCACTGGGCCTACGCGGTGCTGGGCTGGGGCGGCTACTGGGGCTGGGACCCGGTGGAGAACGCCAGCTTCATGCCGTGGCTCACGGGCACAGCCTTTCTGCACTCGGTGATGATGCAGGAGAAGAAGGGCATGATGAAGAGCTGGAACGTGTGGCTCATCTTCTCCACCTTCCTGCTCACGCTGCTGGGCACGCTGCTGACGCGCGCGGGACTGGTCAGCTCGGTTCACGCGTTTGCGCAGTCGTCGATCGGCACATGGTTTGTGGTGTTCATGGGGATCGTGCTGGCGGTCTGCATCTTCACCTACATCCTGCAGCGCAGCCATCTGAAAGTCGAGCATCATCTGGAGTCGCTGGTCAGCCGCGAGTCGAGCTTCCTCTTCAACAACCTGGTGCTGCTGACCGCGTGCTTCGTGATCCTGTGGGGAACGCTGTTCCCGATTCTGAGCGAGTATGTGCAGGGCAACAAGGTCACGGTCGGCGCGCCGTTCTATAACCGCGTGGCCGTTCCGATCGGACTCTTCCTGCTGTTTCTTACGGGCGTGGGGCCGCTGCTGCCGTGGCGAGCGACGTCGCTGCGCGCAATTCGCCGCAACTTTATCCTTCCCACGATTGCGCTGTGGGCGACGGTGATCGTCTGCCTTGTTGCCGGCGTGAAGCCATGGTCCGCCGCGGCGGATGGCGGGTTTGATGCGGGCAGCTTCTACGCGCTGGTCGGGTTCGCGCTCTCAGCCAGCGTGTTTACGGCGATTGTCTCGGAGTTTCTGCGCGGCGCCGGAGTGATCGCGAAGCAGACCGGCCGGAATCTGTTCTCGTCGATCTACCTTCTCACGCGCCGCAACACGCGACGCTACGGCGGATACATCATTCACATCGGCGTGGTGATCGTCGTGGTGGGCCTGGCCGGCGCGGCGTTCAATCGGAACACTGAAAAGGAACTGGCGCTGCACGACCAGATGTCGGTGGGGCCGTACACGCTGGAGTGCGTCGGCTTCACGCAGGATTCGAATCTGAATTACAACTCAGAGTACGCGATGCTCGACGTCTATTCGGGTGGCAAGAAGCAGTTCCAGATGACGCCGGAAAAGCGCGTATACCTGGCCAGCCAGCAGCCGCAGACGATGGTGGCCATTCACTCGGTTCCCGGGTGGGATCTTTACGTGGTGTATGAAGGCACGAATCCTGACACCGGCCAGCCGATCATCAAGGCGTTTCTGAATCCGCTGGTGAGCTGGATCTGGGCGGGCGTGGTGCTGATGGTGCTCGGAACATTGGTCGCACTGGTTCCGAGCCTGGTTCCTGCGGCTTCGCCGAAAGGTCCCGGGGCGCACGCCGCATCCGCGGAACAGTCGCTGAGACCCGGCGTTGAAAGGCGGCGACTGATGGCCACTCCGTTGAGTTTCACTTTCTGGAAAAGAGCCTTGCAGGCGGGAACGCTGGCGGTCGCGGTCTGCTTCACGCTGGGGGCGAGCGATGCGGGCATGCGCTTCAACGATCTGGGGCACAAGATGATGTGCACCTGCGGTTGCGCGCAACTGCTGGGTGAGTGCAACCACGTGGGCTGCACAGAGAGCGGCCGCGAGCGCAACGAGCTGAGCGCCGCGATTGCCTCGGGGCTCAGCGACAAGCAAATTCTGGACAGCTTTGCCGCCAAGTACGGCGCGACGGTGCTGGCCGCGCCCACAACGAAGGGCTTCGACCTGGTGGCGTGGATTGCGCCGTTCGCGGTGTTTCTTGCGGCGCTGCTGGGCACGATTCTGCTGGTGCGGCACTGGTCAGTGGGCAGGACAAAGGCAGTGGCGGAAACGCACACGCCCGAAATGGACGCACTGCGCGAGCGGATTCGCCGCGAGACCGATGCGACCAATGGAGGTTTTTGATCTATGACGGATACGCTTGGCCTTGCGATCGGCTCGCTGATGGCGATAGCGCTCTTCGTGTACACCTTCTGGCCGGAGAACGCCTTCGCAGCCAGCGGCAAAAGACGCGCCTCGACTACCTTGAAGAGCGCAAAGAGCAGCTCTACGAGAATCTGCGCGACCTGAACTTCGAATATCGCGCCGGGAAATATCCTGAAGAGGATTTTCGTGACGCAGCGCGCGCAACTTGAAAACGAGACGGCGCAGTTGCTGGCCGAGATCGAGCATCTTCAGCAGGCATGAACCGAACCGAACGGGTTCCATGAAAAGACAAGGATTCCCATTAAGACCATGAGATCGATGAAGACTTTTTTGCATGCGGCCGTTGCGAGCATCTTTTTTGCGGGCGCCCTGGCGCAGGCCGCTCAAGTGACCGGCACGGTGACCAACAAGACAACAGGAAAGCCGGCGAGCGGCGACGCTGTGGCGCTGGTGGAACCCATGGCGGGCATGGCCGAGGTGGCGCACACGAAGGTGGACGCCAGCGGGCACTACTCGCTCGACCCGGTCCAACAACGCTCCGGCGCTCGTGAAGGTCACGCACCAGGGCGCGGACTTCTTTGCCGATGTGCCGCAGGACGGCGCCGTGCATGAGATTTCGGTCTACGACGTGGCGGCGAAGGTCGAAGGCGTCTTCAATTGAAGCGGACGTGCTCGAAGTCGAGAGTGATAACGGCCAGCTTCGCGTGATCGAGCGCTACTTCGTGCACAACACGAGCATGCCGCCGCGCACGCAGTGGAGCCCGAAGAGCTTTGAGATCGTGCTGCCCGAGGATGCGATGGTGGCTTCGGCCGTTGGGCAGCGCCCGACCGCGAGCAGCCTGCCGACGAGCCTGAAGCTGCAACCCAACGGGCCGAAGGGGCACTTCGCGTTCAACTTTCCGATTCAGCCGGATGAAGGCGAGAAGGACACGCAGTTCCAGATCAGCTACTCATTGCCCTATAGCGGCAAATACACCTTCCGGCCGCAGGTGACGCTGCCCGCGCAGAGCGTGGGCGTGCTGCTGCCGAAGAGCATGACTTTCGCAGCGGGCGCAGGATCGATCTTCCAGACGATCCAGCAGGATCCGAATGTGCAGACGTTTGTGGCCAAGAATGCAATGCCCGGGAAAGCGTTGGAGTTCACCGTTTCCGGCACTGGATCGATGCCGCGCGAGGAACAGGGTGCGGCAGGCGGCCAGGGCCAGGAGGCGGGCGCTGCTCCCGCTGGTCAGCCGGGCGGCGGCATTGGCGCCCCGATCAACACGCCTGATCCGCTCAGCAAATACAAGTGGTGGATTCTTGGCGGTCTGGCGCTGGTGCTGGTGGCCGCGGCGGCGTTCCTCTTGCGGAAACCGGCGGGCGCTCCGGTTGGGGGCGCGGCGTATGCGGCTCCACCGGCGGCAGTTGCTGCTCCGGGTCAGGCTGGTGCTGCGTACGCGGGGCCGGTGGCAAAGAACTCAGCCCTGCTGAATGCGCTGAAGGAAGAGCTGTTTGCCCTGGAGAGCGAGAAGCTCACCGGCAGCCTGTCTCCAGCAGAATACGCCGAGGTGAAGGCAGCGCTCGAGACCGTGTTGAAGAGGGCGCTGAAGCACAGCTCGTAGCTGCTCACAGACCGGCAGAGCCTGCTTTTTGCATCCCTTCGATCCCGGCGTGCGTCCGTAAGAGTAGCCGGGGAGGGGGTAAAGATGAATGGCATTAAGACCGCCTTTCTGCTGACGGCTCTGACCCTTCTGCTGGTTCTGGCCGGGCAGTATTTTGGCGGCACCAGACGGGGCAATTCTTGCCTTCTGCGTTGCGGCGGCAACAAATTTCCTCAGCTACTTTTTCTCAGACAAAATCGCGCTGGCTGTATATCGCGCACAGCCGGTAACGCGCGAAGAACTGCCACGCGCCTACGAAGTAGTGGAGCGGCTCACGAGCCGCGCCGGCATTCCCATGCCGAAGATCTACGTGATTCCAACCGACTCGCCCAATGCATTTGCGACCGGCCGCAATCCGAAACACGCATCGGTCGCCGTAACAAACGGGATTCTGCAGCTGCTCACGGACGAAGAGCTTGAAGGCGTGCTGGCTCACGAACTGGGGCACGTGCGCAATCGCGACATCTCTGACAAGTTCGATCGCGGCAACGCTCGCGGGTGCAATCACAATCCTCGCCCGAATGGCGTTCTTCTTCGGTGGAGGTGGCGATCGGCGCGACCGGGAAGGCGGTGGACTGGGCGGCCTGATCATGCTTCTGCTGGCGCCGTTTGCAGCGATGTTGATTCAGCTGTGGGTCTCGCGCACGCGGGAGTATGAAGCCGATGCTTCTGGCGCGCAACTGACCGGGAATCCCTATGCCCTGGCGAGCGCACTGGAGAAGATCTCAGCGGTGAGTCGACGCGTACCGCTGATCGCTTCACCCAGTTCGGCGCATCTGTTCATTGTCGCGCCGCTTCTCTCGGGTCAGACGCTGGCAAATCTCTTCTCAACGCATCCGCCGATGCAAAAGCGCATTGAACGCCTGATCGGGCGGCCGTCGGTTCACGGGGTCTTGGAACCGTGACGAGTTGTAAGGCGATCTGCTTTCCGAGGACTAGCTCGGTTTGACCATACCGGCTCTCTCTTCCCTTGGGCCCATTGCATGGATAGTCTGAGGGGAAAGAGATGATTCATGGGCTGTTTATGCGCCTTTCACGGCACGGCTAAAGCCGTGCCCTTTCAAAGCCCCATTCATGTAATCTGCTCTAGTATTCTTGCCCCATGAAGACCCTGCTTCGTACTCTTCTTTATCTCGCACTCATCGTGTGGCTGGGCGCTGAGATCTTTTTCCCGGTCGTGGCTGCCATCACATTTACAGTTCTGAGGCCCAATACGCACCTGGCCGGCACGATTGTGGGAGAACTGCTGCGGATTCTGCATGGCATGGGATTCGTTTCCGGGCTTGTCGTTCTGGCGCTGATGGCGCTGGCTCCGGCGTGGGGAATTTACAAGCCCGCACACCGTGCTGGCGCCGATGACCCTGGTGGTGTTGATGCTCGTTTGCACGGCGTACTCGCAGTTCGGCATCATCCGGGCGATGGAGCGTGATCGCGCGGCGGCGGGCGGAGCCATCGACACGGCCGATCAAACTGATCCCATCACCGTACACTTCAACAAGCTCCACAACCGCAGCGAACATGTTGAAGAAGCCATCCTTCTGCTCGGTCTTGCAACGGTCGTGCTGGTCGCAAGGGCCGAGACGTCTCGTGCGTAGCGGCGCTATTCGCGCCCTCTTCTGCGAAATATCCGGTTCATCACAGCGCGTTTCCGCGGCCCGTTGTACGATTGCACGGCAAAAGGAGACATTCCATGCCGGCCGCAACCGAATCCAGCCAGGTCGCCATCATCGAGCCGAACTCGCTTGGAAGCAATCCGTGAACGCGTTGCCTCCGGACGAGTTTCCTGGGCCGGGCCTCTGCTGCTTGTAACTGCACGCTCGTTTCTTCTGATTGCGTCCCAGGCCCTTGTTGCGTTTTTCCTGTTCCTGCGGCACTGGCAGTCGCCGTGGCGCGAGGCGGGTCACTACTGGAACGTCTATGGCACCCTCGTTGACATCGGTTGTCTTATCGGACTGCGCTACTTCACGCGCCGTGAAGGAATTCGGATGCGTGATCTACTCGGCCCGATTCGCCTGCGCCGCGGGCGCGATATCCTGCTCGGCCTCGGCTACTGCGTTCTGGTCTTCCCGTTCTTTCTTGTTGGAGGGATTCTGTCGCACAAGCTGCTCTACGGCGCCGCAGCGTCGGATGCCGGCTCGTATCTTGTCCAGCCGCACTACATACCGATGTGGGCACTGGTATACAGCCTGAGCATCTGGTGGCTCATCTGGTCGCCGACTGAGGAAGCCACGTATCAGGCTTACGTGATGCCACGATTGCAGGCGCTCAGCGGCCGCACCTGGGTTCCTTTCGTGATCGTCGGGTTCTGGTGGACGGGACAACACACGGCGCTGTCCTTCATTCCCGATCTGCGGTACATCGCATTCCGGTTCCTGGCATTTCTTCCCGGCGTTCTGATGATGATGATCATCTACTGGCGGACGCGCCGTCTGGCGCCGCTCATCATTGCACACTGGCCCATGGATATCATCGGCTCCCTCATGATGAACGCCCGTTAACGCCCGCGAACCTCCGCGAAGGCCCGGCTTTCACGCTCACCACGTCTTGTATCATCGAAGAGGCTCTGAAGCGCGCAAAGTATCGTGCAGGGGCCGCAAATGGAATGAGATGAAAACTGGCATCATCGGCCTGCCGCAGGTGGGCAAGACATCGCTATTCAAGATCCTTACCAAGGCCAAGCTCGAAGAACGCGGCTACTCCAATCCGCGCGAGGCGCACATCGGCGTGGCCCGCGTGCCCGACGAGCGGCTCGACAAGCTCTCCGCGCTCTACTCGCCGAAGAAGACCACCTACGCGTCGGTTGAGTATGTCGACGTGGCCGCCATCGGGCAGGAAGCGCTGAAGGAGACCGCCTTCCTCACCAGCCTGCGCAACGTGGACGCGCTGATCCACGTGCTGCGCGCCTTTGAGGACGACTCCATTCCGCACGTCGGCCCCATCGATCCGCTGCGCGACATCAAGAACGTCGAATTCGACCTGATGATCAGCGATCTGACGCAGGTGGAAAAGCGGCTGGAGCGCGCTGGAAAAGGACCTGAAGAAGGGCCGCACCAACGATCTGGAGCACGAACAGGCGCTGCTGCTGCGCTCAAAGGAGGCGCTGGAAAAAGAGCATTCCGCTGCGCGAGCTGGAGATGACGCCGGAAGAAAGAAAGCTCATCAGGGGCTTCATGTTTCTCTCGCAAAAGCCGATTCTGTATGCGCTTAACATTGGCGAAAGCACGACGCTGGGCGACGATCTGGACGCCGCCGTGAGCCGCTTCAAGCTGGACAGAAGTCGCCCACCGGCCCAACGCCGGCGCGACCGCCATCTGCGGCAAGGTCGAGGCCGAGCTGGCCGAGATGGACGACGAAGAGGCGGCGGAGTTTCTCTGAAGCTACGGCCTGCACGAGAGCGGGCTGGTGCGGCTGATCCGCAAGAGCTATGAGCTGCTGGGGCTGATCAGCTTCTTCACCGCGGGCGAGGACGAGTGCCGCGCCTGGACGGTTCCGGTCGGCTCGAAGGCGCCGCAGGGCGCGGGAGCGATTCACTCCGACCTGGAGCACCACTTCATTCGCGCCGAAACCATTCGCTGGGACAACCTGCTGGATGCCGGCTCGGAAGCTGCGGCGCGCGCGCAAGGGCACGCTGCGCCTGGAAGGCAAGGAATACGTGGTGCAGGATGGCGACGTGATGCACATCCGGCACAGCGGGTAAGCCGGCAAATGCTGAAGACTTCTCTCATTCTCGGTGCGATTGCCGCGCTGGCCGATGTGGCCGGCGGCCTGGTGCTGGTGCGCGCCACGGGCGTGGAGCGCTATCTGCGCTACTTTGTCGCGCTCGGCGCTGGCTTCCTGATGGCCACTGCGCTGCTGGAGATGGCGCCCGAGAGCATGCGGATGAGCCCGCGGCTGGGACCGATGCTGATCATGGTCGGCTACTGCGTGGTGCATCTGCTGGAGCACACCATCAACGCCCACTTCCACTACGGCGAAGAGACGCACCACGGCGAATTCGTCTCGCGCGCACGGGCTATTCGGTGCTGGGCGGCCTGAGCGTGCATGCGCTGTTTGACGGCGTGGCCATCGGCTCGGGCTTCGTGGTCTCGACTGGCTGGGCTGGCTGATCTTTCTGGCGATCTTTCTGCACAAGGCGCCGGAGGGCTTCACCATGGCCTCGGTGATGCTGGCCAGCGGGCGCAGCCGCACGGCGGCGTTCTACTCCGCCGTAGCCTTGGCCGCGGCCACTCTCGCGGGCGTGCGGTGATCGAGCTGGTGCCGAGCTGGCTGCCGTACGGACTGCCGGTCTCGGCGGGCGTTGCGCTCTACGTGGGCGCAAGCGACCTGGTGCCGGAGGTCAATCGCGAGCCGGGGATTCGCATGGCGCTGGTGTTCTTTCTCGGCGTTGCAGGGTTTCTGGCCTTGCGCGCCGTGCTGCCGGCGCTCTAGGGCCCGCTCAGCCCTGAGAATCAATCTGCTTCCTGGCGTCCCAGCGAGTCGATGGAAACCGTGCGCCGAATGGTGAATCTCGCTCGATACAGCCTTGCCAGCAGGCGGCAGTAATCGCACGCGACCTTCAGGTTGGCCTTGCTTGCGCCACGATGGCGCCGGCCAAAGGCGAACGGAATCTCTGTCACCGACCCGATGCGCGCACGCACAAGAATTTCAAGCAGAAGTTTGAAGCCTTCCTGCTGAAACGGGATCCCATCGAGACATTCCCGGCGAACAAAGAAGAAACCCGACATCGGATCGCCGGCGCGAAGTCCCGCTCTCTGGATCGGAGCTGTCACCCAGATCGCTGCGGCCGAGAGCAGCTTCCTTACGGGGTTCCATCGGCCCGGCCCGCCTCCAGAGGCATACCTGCTTCCAATTGCCAGATCGTGGCCTGAGAAGATCGCGGATGCCAGTTCAGGCAGCAGTTCTGGAGGATGCTGCAGGTCCGCATCCATTACTCCAAGGACTCCTGCATCCGTGTGCCGCCAGCCGTGCAGAATCGCGCCGGACAGCCCCCTTTGTTGCTCGCGTACGAGCAGGCGGACGCGGGGATCCTCGCGGGATATCGCTGTTACGATTTCGGCCGTTCCGTCGCGGCTGTCGTCGTCGACGACGAGGATTTCGTAGTTTGCATCTGTCGAATCGAGAACCGCGCGGGCGCGATCCAGAAGTGCAGGAAGGTTCCCCGCCTCGCGCAACGTGGGGATGACCAGAGCGAGCTTCTGCCGAGAATGGGGAGGAGATTCTTGACGCGTCCGGGAACCCGCCGGTTCGGCGTCGAGTGGTATGCAATGTGGATTCGCTGCGGCTAAACTCATGCTGAAGCTGTCTACCGGAGTATAGACGGCAATTTCGGCGCTTGAGTTCATATCGGCCGGCGAAAGTGCAAGGGCCCAATCTGGTGGAGATTCTTCGCTCGCGCAACATCCTGCTTATCCTCACATTTGCGCTCCTGGCGATCGCGGTGATGGGCTACCATCCCGGGTTTGAGGATGACGGTATTTATCTCACCGCCGTCAAGTGCGACCTCAACCCGGCGCTCTATCCCCATGACGCCGAATTCTTCCGGCTTCAGTTGCAGGCGACAGTCTTTGACAAGTGTGTTGCCGCATTCATCCGCATCACCGGAATCTCAGTAGCCGCGGGCGAACTGCTGATTCAGGCTGCGTCGATCCTGCTCATCATCGCGGGAAGCTGGGCCATTGCGCACAAGCTGTTCGTGGAGGAGCGCGCGCGTTGGGCCGGCGTGGCCATGGTGGCAGCCATGTTGACGCTTCCGGTCGCCGGGAGTGCGCTGAACATGGCCGATCAGCACCTGCATCCGCGTAATATTGCCACGGGATTCATCCTCGCTGCGGTCTCGCGCATTCTCTCAGGAAAGCGCTGGCAGGCCGTTCCGCTCCTGATGTCGGCCCTTCTGTTCCATCCCATCATGGGGGTGCTGGGACTCTCGTTCTGCTTTTTCCTGACCTTGTCCATGCTCGATCGTCTGCGCTGGTGGCCGCACTCTGAGAGCGGGTCGCTCGCCGCCGCCGCTCCTTTGAGTTGGGTCTTCACCGCTCCAACCCCGGAGTGGCGCAAGGCGCTGGGAACGCGCAGGTATTGGTTCCTCTTCAAGTGGACCTGGTACGAATGGCTCGGCGCGATCGGGCCACTCGTTCTTTTCTGGCTGCTTCGGCACTTCGCCATGAAACAGGGTGAGAAGACGCTGGCAAGGTTCTCGCTTGCAGTGGTTTGCTACGGCGTGTTTCAGCAGGCGATCGCTGTGGTCATCAATGGAGTTCCGGCGCTGGCCAGGCTGCTCCCGCTCCAGCCAATGCGCTTTCTGCATCTGATCTACTTTTTCCTGACGCTCGTGGCCGGCTGTCTTCTCGGCAAATACCTCTTGAAAGGCAGCGCCTGGCGCTGGGCCGTTTTCCTGGTCGTAACAAACGCCGGCATGTTCGCATCACAGCGGGCACTGGTGAGCGGAACCGAGCACCTGGAGCTTCCCGGCAGCCAATCGGCGAATCCCTGGCTGCAGGCATTCGCGTGGATCCGGCAGAACACGCCTGTCACAGCCTACTTTGCCGTGGACCCTTACTATCTGGCGGCGCCGGGCGAGGACTATCACAGCTTTCGCGCGCTGGCCGAGCGCAGCCAGCTGGCCGACGCCCTGAAGGACTCATCGGTTGTCACGCAGGTTCCGAGCACTCGGTCCCGCCTGGGACCGCCAGATATCGGCACAATCCGGCTGGGCATCCTTCCAAGTTGCAGATTTCAGGCGCCTGAGAACTGAATTTGGTGTGGAATGGGTTCTGGTGTCCTATCCGCAGCCGGATGGCCTTCAATGTCCGTGGCACAACAAAGCTCTTTCAGTATGCAAAATTCCCTAGAAAACGGTCACCCTTTACAGGCTTTTCGCGTCCATACTGTATATAGTGTCCCGATATTGAGGTTTAAACCGTTCCGAATGTCCGATTACCGATCGCTCCCTCTGCAGCTTCTTTTGGATAGAGGCCTCTCGTCGCAAGCTGCGAAGGTTTTGTCATGAAGAGCACGTCACGCGGACGCCTTCCGATCTTCCGACTTCTGGCTCTCACCGCAGCAGCGCTGGTGGTGCACGGGTACCATTTCGGCGTAGAAGATGCTGAGATTTATGTCCCAGCAGCGAAGAAGCTCCTGCATCCAAACTTATATCCTTTCGCGCCCGAGTTCTTTCTTGCGCACGGACACCTATCGATCTTCAGTCCGATCCTGGCCTGGACATCGAGAATAACCCACCTCCCGATGGACTGGACGCTGTTTGCCTGGTATCTGGTGTGCCTTTTCGGCACTCTCGCCAGCTGCTGGATGATTCTCGTGGCCTGCTTTTCAAATGAGCGGGCGCGCTGGACGTCCATGCTGATCATCACGGCGGTTTTGAGCATGCCCGCGACCAATACCGGGCTACTCCTCTCCGATCCTTATCTTACGGCCCGGTCGTTCTCAACGCCTTTCACTCTGTTTGCCCTGGCCGGACTTTTGCAGAGACGCTACGTTCTTGTCGCATCGGCAATGTTCGTTGCGGGCGCGGTGCATCCGCAGATGATTGCCTACCTCCTGTTCCTCGCCGTCGTGATGTGGGTAACGGACCGGAGAAATGCCGGCGCACGTGAGCCTGTGCCTGTGCTTGCATCGGCCATCGGTCTGCTGCCCAATGGATTCCATCTGTCGTCGGCGACCGGACCCTATCGCGAAGCACTCTACTCGCGCGACTACTTCTTCCTCTACAACTGGACCTGGTATCACTGGCTGGGTATGCTGGCTCCTCTTGCGATCCTGGCGTGGTTCTGGCGGGGCAAGCTGCGCGGGACCGAATCCGGGCTTCCAGAGGATCAGCTTTGCCCTCATCCCCTTCGGGCTGATTTCGATCGTGGCCGGTGCGGTCTTCTCGCTGCCCGAGTTTGAAATGTTTGCGCGCCTTCAACCTTTGCGCTCTTTCCATCTCATCACCCTGATCTTCGTTCTTCTGTTGGGCGGCGTTCGTCGGAGAGTACCTGGCACACGGGCGCAAGTGGGTTCCAATCGTCGTTGCGGTTCCGCTCGCCGTGGGCATGTTCCTGGTGGCGCGTCAGACCTACCCCAACAGTGCCCAGATTGAGGTGCCGTCGAAGACAAGCAGCAACGCATGGGTGAATACCCTGCTTTGGATCCGGCAGAATACTCCGCCGGACGCGGTCTTCGCTGTGGATTCGCGCTACTTCAAGGACGAGCCCACGGACGTGCATGGATTTCGTGCGATCTCGGAGCGGTCAGCCCTGGCCGACTATTACAAAGACAGCGGTGTCGTCTCGCTGTTCCCTGCCCTGGCAGTGGAGTGGAAAGAGATGAGCAACGCCACACACGGGCTCAATCACTTTTCCTCAGTACAGTTCCAGAACCTGAAGCAGGAGTATCCAGAGGTAACCTGGACGGTGATTCACGGTATTGCGCCTCAGGGGATGGACTGCCCCTATCACCAGCGAGCCTACAGCGTGTGCCAGATGCCTTCACTGTTGGCTTCGGCCAGCTCATTGCACTAGAACTGGCTGCACGGGACCAACCCCCAGCTCAATTTCACCTCTCCAGGGCTAAATTCACTTCATTTTTGCGGCTTTTACGGCAGTCGGGGCTGAAGCCCTGCCCTGCCCTGCCAGCCGCGCCCTTTCAAAGCTGGACTGTGCAACCAGTTCTCCGCTCGCTTGGCGATTGAAGGCCTTTCACGCACAATGAAGTAGACTACACTTTGCCGTTCTGGAGACGGCGTCATGCTGAACCTCACGCAGCGACTTGTACTTGGCTGTGTTGTAATCACTGCCCTTACCATCGGCCTTGTGGCTGTCACGCATCGCGCCCTCTCTTCGGCCGGCGAATCTCTCGTTGCTGTCGCATTTGTCTTTTCGATCGTCCTCGCGGAGATCGCAACCGTCCTGATCGTCCTGCACCCCATCAAAAGGCTGGCAGGCGACGTCAAGAAGATTGCAACGGGCAATCTGGAACATCGTGTCACGTTGAGCGGCCGCGACGACTTCGGCGTGGTTGCGGCGGAAATCAACCGCATCGCAGTGCGGCTGCGCGACCTGCGCGAGTCCGAAGCCGGCCGCAGGCAGATGGAGTTTCAACTCTCCGACGCGGTTCTGCAATCGATCTTCGAGCCCATTATCGTCACTGACGCAAAAGGGCACATCCTCAAACTCAACCAGGCAGCGGCCGAGGTTCTCGGCGAAGCGGCCAACGATCGCATGGCGCTCGCCAACACTCCAGGCGGAGACAAGATTCTCAGTGCCATCCGCGACGCCATTTCGATGCAAAAGGCGGTTGCCGGCGAGGGTGAAGCAGCCATGCTCCCGATGCGCATCGGTACACAGTCACGCAGCTATCGCCTGCGCACCACGCCCATGCGCGATTCCGAAGGCCGCCTGCTGGGTACAGTCACAACCCTCGAAGACGTGACGACGTTGCAGGACACCGACCGGTTCAAAACGCAGTTCATTACGGTCGCGAGCAAGAAGCTGCGCGACCCGCTGCTGCAACTGCGGCGCGGTCTCTACGCGCTAGGCCATGGCTTCAGTGGCGAACTTCTGCCTCTCCAATCGGAGCTGGTGGCCGATGCCAGCCACGAATCAGAAAAACTGAACGACCTCATGACCGACCTTATCGAAGTGGCTGAACTCGATGCGGGCAAACGTGAGTTCAAGCTCGAGCGCCTGCGGCCCCTGCCGCTTCTCGAGGAGGCGCGCAACCGCTATCTCGATGAGTCCGGAGCAAAGCATGTGCGTATCGAAGTAAATGCGTTCGCTGACCTTTCCGCCGTTCACGCAGACCACCGCGCCGTTCTCACGATTCTCGACAACCTGGTCTCCAATGCGCTCAGGTACACGCCAAGCGACGGAGAGATCCTGCTGGCCGCTGAGGAGATCAAGGAGTTTGTGCAATTCACTGTGCGCGATAGCGGCCGCGGCATTGAAGCCGAACGGCTGAGCACGATCTTTGATCGCTTCAACGCCTTCTCAGAGAGCGGAACCGGGATGGGCCTTGCGCTGGTGCGGCGACTTGTTGAGTCGCTCGGCGGCCAGATCGCCGTCGAAAGTCGCCTGGGCAACGGCACCACGTTCCGATTCACGCTGCCTGTTGCGGTGGCAGAGTCGATCCCGCACCCGGTCGAGGTGGGCTGAGCAATGGCCGAAATCAAGCTCGAACGCCAGCAGGAACCCGCCCATCTTCGTATCTACATCGGAGCTGCTCCGGGCGTGGGCAAGACCTACGACATGCTGAACGACGCCAGCCTGAAGCGGAAGCAAGGTGTCGAAATCGTGATCGGCCTGGTTGAGACGCATGGTCGCAAAGAGACGGCAGACCAGATTCGCGATCTTGAAATCATTCCCCAGCGGGTGATTCCGTATCGCGGCGTTGAATTGAAAGAGATGGATGTCGACGCGATCCTCGCCCGGCGCCCACACACCGTCATTGTGGACGAGCTGGCTCACACAAACGTCCCCGGCAGCAAGAATCGGAAGCGGTACGAAGATGTGCTCGAGCTGCTTGATGCCGGCATCGACGTGTGGACGGCGGTCAACATTCAGCACCTCGAGACCCTGAATGACGCGGTGAATCGCTCAGCCAACACCATCATCCGCGAGACCGTTCCTGACAGCTTCTTCAAGCGCGCCGACGAGGTCATTAACGTCGACATCACCGTAGAGGAGCTTCGCTCGCGCCTGCGCGAAGGCAAGATCTATGCGCCGGAAAAGGTGGAGCAGTCCCTCGCCAACTTTTTCCGGAAGGGCAACCTGAACATGTTGCGCGAACTCTCGCTCCGCACTACAGCCGAACAGGTGAGCAAGCGCGCAGCCGACTACCGCCGCACGCAGGGGCTGGAACAGGCGCCCATTCCCGACAAGGTCATGGTCTGCTTAAGTACCCGGCCCGGAACAGAGCGCCTGGTTCGAGTTGGATGCGCGTATGGCCGGCCGCCTTGCGACCAACTGGTACGCCGTCTACGTTGCCCGGCCCGATGAAGACAAGGGTCACGGCGACCCGGAGGCGTTTCATCGTCTTGAAGATTACCAGCGCATGGCCCGCGATCTGGGCGCGCAGGTCGTCACGCTTACAGACAAGAGCGTCTCTGACGCGCTGATCCGCTTCGCGCAGCAGGAGTCCATCTCTCACGTGATCTTCGGACAGCCCGTTCGCTCGCGCCTCGATATTCTGCTGCGCGGCTCCGTGCTCAATCGCTTTCTTGCAGAGATTCGCGACGTCACGGTCCAGGTGGTGCCGATGCACAAGCCCCTGCGATCACGCGCCTAACTGGGCAGCAGCGAGCGAGGTGCCTTCCACGCGGGAACGGATCTTGGCGAAAGCAAGATCGCGGGCCGTTGAAACGTCGTCTGCAAAGGGCGAAAAGCCACAATCGTCGGTGGTTCCCAGACGGTCGAGCGGCAAAAACTGCGCGGCCTCCAGAACACGGTCGCGCACTTCTTCCGCTGTCTCCACCCGTGCCGAGATCGGATCAATCACGCCGACAAAGACTCTCTGGTTTTGTCCCAGCAGCCCGGCGATGAGTCGGAGTACACGTGGCCTGTCTGCCTCGCTCGCCAACTGCAGGTAGAATCGGCCAACATGCATGGCAAAAAGCTCCGGCAGCAGGCCCGCATAGTCCACATCCGCCGAGTGCGTCGAATCGTGATCGCCGCCTGGGCACACGTGCACGCCAATTCGCGCACGGTCGGAACTGTTGAAGCGCTCGAGCACACGGTTGTTCAGGGCCACAAAACTCTTCAGAAGGCCGCCGCCAGGATCAAGCTTCAACGAGAGACGCCCTTCCGTGAAGTCGATCTGCACGCTGTCTGCGCCGGCGTTGAGCGCCGAAGTGATGTCGGCCACCGACTCCGCAACCAGGTCTTCAATGAACTGATCGCGCGCATAGCTCTTGATGCCCTCCGCCGGATACAGGAGACTGAGCGCCGAGGCAGAGATCACCGCCTGCTTCAGCGGACGGCTCGCGATCGGCTTCGCGCGCCGTACATATTCGCCGGCATACCTGGCGTATCGAAATGGCCCTGACTTCAGCCTGGGGAGCTGCCGGGTGTGTCCGTCTTTGAAAGGAATCACAACACCGTCAGACGCGAGGTTGTTCAAGCCCTCAAGCGGATACGTTGCGAAGCTCGACTTTCTCTGCTCGCCATCGGTGATCACGGGCGATCCAGTCGCTTCAAAGCGTTGCACCGTATCTCGGACCGCCTGATCATACGCGGCCTCAAGCTCTTGTGTTGAGACACGTCCCGCCGAATTTCCTTCGATTGCGCGAAGCAGTTCAGCAGGTCTGGGGATGCTGCCGATTGGCTCAGTGGGAATCGTCATGCGCGGGAGTCTAGCTCCGGATGTACGTTTCCGGCAATCAACCATTCGATGGAGGCTTTGCCCTTCACTCGAGAGCTACTCGCAGAACACGCGCACCTTCGTCTTGTTGCCGTCGCGCCCATCGACATCGACGGTCAGATCTTCAAGGTGATCGATCAGTTCTTCGAGATTCTCCGGCTTGATCTGCGAGAGCGTCAGCGGCACACCGTGCCGGTTGAGCGCCTGATCGAGCTGGTCGTGCGCCTGCTGCGGAATGAGAGCCGCCAGCCGCACGCCCGCGCGGAGCAGTTGCATGGGCACACGAACATTCACGGTCGTCGGGCCCTTCATGCCCGTCATCTCTTCGTCGGCCTCGACAAGGACGCGCAGATATTTGGAGCGTGTCTTCACGGCTGGGCCATTCTGGCCGTTGCCCCCCGCTGAGCCGGCTTGAAAGCCGCCCATGGCGGGGGAAGATTCCGGTTCCAGCGCGGCCAGCAACCGATCCGCTTCATCCGCGGTGATCTTTCCGGCAGCGAGCATTTCAAGAATTCGGCGGCGATTCTCGTTCATAGCAGTCCTCCAAGCAACCCGTTCACGATGGTTTGAACCTGGTGTGCTGCCGCGGTCATTTCAGGCAGCAGCGATTTAAGAAAGTGCGCCATTTCCGGCGCCAGGCCGTGCAGAGGAATCTGCATCAGGAAGATGGCAGCAACGCATGCGATCAGCGCCACTACGGTTTCATTCGGCTCATTCGCGACGGCCAGCAAACGTTCTGCCTGTGCCGGCGTGATGCGCCCCATGGCAATCAGAGAGAAGATGGCTCGGCGGTCACTCATGGCAGTCCTCACAGAATCCGTACGGTTACGCGATTACCGTCGGCGCAGACCCGCACGTCGGTTCCGGGAAGGCTGCACAGCACAGCCCAGAACGCGGAGATCGTGCGCCACAAACTCATTTCGAATGCAATGCACACTCCCCACAGAACCAGCAGGATGAATGGCGACAGGAGAATCACGGGAATCCACAGCAGAAACACCGGAACCACAATCGGAAAGCCCCGGAGCGCGTGATTCTGAATGCGAATGATGGCAATGTTCGGGATCATTTGAGAGCCTCCAGTTCGGTGATTGCCTGGGCCGCCGTGATCTCGCCATCCTTGAGGCGGTCCAGCACATCGGAGCGGGATGGAGAGGGGTTGGTATCGACAAATTCGAGCAACCCGGCGATGCGGTTGAGGCGCGCTTTGATGGTCGGATAGCTCACCCCGAAGATCTGCTCCATCTCCTTGATCGACCCGTGCGACCGCAGAAACGCCGTAATGAAAACCTGATCTTCAAGGCTGATGCGGGCCAGCTCCGGCAGGGTAAAAGCGCCCTCAATCGCGATTCCCTTCTCCGGTATCCGGACCCGCTCGACCACCAGCTGCGCTCCTTGCGCGATGCGCAATAAGTCCTGCCAATCCGAAGCGGGTTTGGAGCCTTTGTCCATGCGAGGGACCCTCGTTTCTCAACCACAAGAGAGACAATAGTAAATTTTATTAATTATTTCAATAGTAATTATCAATTTTATTGATTTTTATTGCCAACAGACGAATATTTGACGAAACCGGGCAAGGAACGGGCTCCGAGGAGGGCCTTTGGCGCACGTGGAGGCGCACTCTTCTCTGTGTTAGCTTTGAATGAGCGGATAAAGAGAGCTCGTAGCTCAGTTGGTAGAGCAACGCCCTTTTAAGGCGTGGGTCCTGGGTTCAAGTCCCAGCGAGCTCACCACTCTTCCCTTCCGCGATCCTGCCCAGCCCATCCAACCCCACGTAAGCACCCGAGTATCCTTCTCCAGGGGTTTACTTATGACTTCGTCCGAGGTCGCTGCATTCGCTTGCGATGCTATCGAGGGCACCGAAAGCAAGAACTGCGATTCCCCGAGCGGAACAAAATAGAGCAAAGCCATCAAGCGATTCTTCCCGGACCGCCCCTACGGTTGACCTTCAACCGTGCGCAAAAGCTCCACGACCTTTGGAGCTCCGATGTGCTGGTAATCGGTCGATAAGAGCCCGTACGACTCGACTGAATCGTACTTGCGTCCCACGCCACTGGATTGAGTGCCGTTCAGCGGCCAGTAGCTCCACGAAACCAGCGGATTCTCTTTGAGCACGCGGACGAACTGCTTGAGCCAGTCGGAATTCGGGCCGCAGTCGAGAGTCTGGCATGCGCCAAACTCGCCAACCCAAATCGGAGCTTCGGGCCCGGTGTGGAGCAGGAACATGGCGCGTGCCTCGTAAACCTGCTTCAACGCGTCGAAGTTGGAAAGATCCTGGCCTTCGACGTAGTAGGCATGCGGCGAGTAGACCAATCTGTGCGCAACGGGAAGCGTGACAGGCAGCTTGTCGAATCCGGCGAAGTTTGTGGAGTACTCGGGACTCTCGACCATGATCAGAAGACGGGGGTTCGCTTCGAGAACGGCCTTTCCGCCACGCTCGGCCGCGGCGTGCCAGTCGAGTTTTGGATCCGGTCCGCCCCAGGCCGCGCCGCTGCGCAGTTCGTTGCGCAGGTCGGCGCCCACAACCCAGGGCTGCTTGCGGTAGCGGTGCGCGATGGCCTTCCAGTCTGCCAGCCACTTCTCCTCGGGGTATTCCCGGTTGTACCAGAGCCCGTTGTCATCGGTTTCGCTGCAGCACCAGTCCGCGCGGCTCATGTGGTTGTCGAGAATGACCATGATGTGCGCGCGCGCAAGCGCGGAGATGACTGCGTCCATGATTGCCATCGCGTGCTTGCCTTTGAACTTCGGGTTTGCGGCAACGGCGTAGTCCGGCACGGCCGGATCGTGCTCCAGCGTTTCATTGGCCCAGGGAAGCCGGACAGAATTCACGCCGATCAGCCGAATCTGCTCGATGATGGCGTCCAGAGGAGCGTGGTCGAGACCTCCGACAACGTATTCCTTCTGATCGAATCCGTACCAGTTCACCGACGTGAGGCGCACCGGATGACCTGCGTCGTCAACGATCTGGTGGCCTTCAGTGTGGAGCGGCGGCACGATGGCTGCGCTGCTGGCCTTGGCCCAGCAGTCCGGCAACGCTCAGAACGAATGCACACAGAAAGGGTGCACGAATTCCCGAGAATTTCATGGGCACGAGTATAGGCGAGCGGGCCTCACCGAGATCGGCAGGAAATCCCGAAGCTTGATCGCGCGGCCGAAACGGCGCTCTGAGCTGGCGCAGAGGCGTTCGGCTGCGCTCCGCGAGCTGACGTCACGCTTCGGGATGTCTCCATGAGTGAAGCCAGAATCGTTCTAGTATTTCCTCAGGTTGTGTGACGCCAATCACGGGCATCTTTCCACAAAGAGATGCAAGCTTTTCGAAGCCACCTGAAAACCATGCATACCCTGTCGCCAATCGACTATCTCCAGACTCTTCGCGCCAATCTGAGGCACTTTGAAGAAAGTCCCGATTTCGGTGATTTCTTCGCAGTCCAGAAGATACGGCAGATGCTTGAAAAGCAGATTGCCGAAGTGGAGAGCAACCTGGGGCATTCAAGTCGGCATTTGGCCGCGTGAGCGATCGTCGCTATCCGCGCGGCCAGAAGTGCGCCTCAGAGCAGGCGCGCAGGCGCTCGGCTGCGCTCTCCGGCGTGATGTCGCGCTGCGGCATCCCGAGCATTTCAAAGCCGACCATGAACTTCCGGACCGTCGCCGACCGCAGCAGCGGCGGATAGAAGTGCGCGTGGAAGTGCCACTCCGGGTGTGCATCGCCCGTCGTTGGCTGCTGATGAAATCCCATGGTGTATGGGAAGCTGGTTTCGAAGAGATTGTCGTAGCGCGTGGTCAGCCGCTTGAGAGCATCGGCCAGCGCGTCGCGTTCGTCGGCACTGAACTCCGGCATCGCGCCGGCATGCCTCTTTGAGACAAGCAGCACCTCAAACGGCCACACGGCCCACCAGGGCACGAGCGCCACGAAGTGGTCGTTCTCAAAAACCACGCGCTCGCCGGCGGCGTGTTCCGCGTTCACGTAGTCGCACAGCAGGCAGCGGCCATTGCGGTCGAGATACTCGCGTTGTGCTTTCGTCTCCGCGGCGGGCTCATCAGGGACGAACCCTGTGGACCAGATCTGGCCATGCGGATGCGGATTGCTGGCGCCCATCATGGCACCGCGATTCTCGAAGATCTGCACGTACTCGATCCAGTCGGTGCTGCCCAGCTCTTCGTATTCGCGCGTCCAGGCGTCGACGACCACGCGAATCTCCTGCTGCGTCATGCGCGCCAGCGTCAGGCTGTGGTCGGGGTGGAAGCACAGGACCTTGCATAAGTCCGCGCGCCGGCTCGGCCACAAGCAGCGGCGACGCGGGGCGTTCGTCCACTGGCTGCGGGTCGGGCAGCAGCGCGGCGTAATCGTTTACAAAAGTGAACATCGAGTCGTACGGCGGATTAACAGCTCCGCCCGCGCGGTTGTTGCCCGGACACAGGTAGCACGCCGGATCGTGTGTCACCGCTGATGGCACGGTCTTCTGCGACACTTCGCCCTGCCACGGGCGCTGCGTGCGATGCGGCGAAACCATCACCCATGCCTGCCGCAACGGATTCCACCGGCGATGCGGAAACTGCCACTTTCTTGTCCATGCTGGCTCCCGCAGCCATTGTAAGTGGCGATTCCGGCAGGCTGTCGAAACAATTCGCCGATCGTGAGGCTCCTGCGTACCAGGAATGGTTCAGGCGCCTAGCGAATGACTGGAAAGACCTTCCGCAAACCGCAACTCCGCAGGTAGATTCCGGCCCAGACCAGCACGCCAAAGATGACGGGAAAGACTATCTCAAATCCCGAGCTGCCTGCGCGCATATGGATCGCGACAGCGCCTCCGAGGTATCCAGTCAGCAGCACAGCACCGAGGACTGCCGTCCGCGGGATCGCGTAGAGGATGGTGCAGGCGAGCAGCAGCGCGCCGATGCTCGTTGACAGTGAAATGGGAATGCCAAGCCTTGCGCATGCGTCCACAACCGGCGCGGGCTTGGCGAATTTTCCCGCTGCGTCGAAAAGCAGAAACAGGATGCTCAGCACTGCAAGCACGCGGCCCGTCCAGAGCATGGCCTTCGATGTGCCGGCACCGGGCTCAGCCGATGTCACGACCTGCGACGGCTGGCCGTGCGTAAATGCGGAAGACATGGTGTGACCTCCATTGGTTAGGCGATATCAGCCACGGGAAACCCGCCCTCAAATGATCGGAATCAGTATCTCAGTCTTCAACTGGTCAGGGGGCGTGACGCCAGGGTCATTCAGGTAGTTCTCGATGGCAAAGTCATCGCGAAGCTGAACCTTTTTCTCGCTGATGATTCCCCACGCGCGCCCTGACGCCTCAGGAAGATCAGTGTACGGTCCGGTCAGCACAAACCGCACGTATTTGCCACCAGGAAACATCTCGTACGCGAGGCCCTCCGGCACTGCGACGGGCGGCGAAGCGAGCGAGAAACCTGCACGATAGATCTTCGGACCCATCTTGTACAGGCTCATGTAGCGGGTGATCTTGTTGCGTTCAGAGAGCGCAGGCACAAACGTGTGCGCTTTTTGCCAGGCCGCACCGGCGTTCTCCATGAATGGCCCGACCTTTTCGACAAAGACGTAGTGGGTCTCAGGCCATGTCACTTCTTCAGGATTTTCCGTGAGATTCATGCCGTCTCCTCCGGGGCGTTGGACGTCCGAAAACAAGTTGGATGTAGCGGCGGAGGGGAGCGATGCAGCATTGTGATCCGTTTCAGCGGTATTTAACCCTCTCAGGCCATTGAGGCTCACGCCGTCGGCTTATCCGGTGGCGGCATCGACGCCAGGAAGCGCTGGGCGAACTCCGCGCTGTAGCGATCGAGCAGTTCCTTCACCCGCTCCGGATTCTCTGAGCGGACGATCAGGCCGGCATGGTGATGCTTCTTCATGCGCAGGACAATTTCCGGCGCGTCGAATCCGGCTGTATCGGGTTCGGCGGTCTTGGCAAGGCAAAGCACGCTGCCCGCATACTTCGCAAACGTCGGGGGCAGCACATACGTTTCTCCGCGCAGATCCGCAACTTCGAGCCGCGCCCACTCCCGCCAGAGGTTTACCCCTGTCGCGGTCTCCACCAGGTCTGCAATGAACGCTCCGCCGACGCGCGCTGCAATCTCGAGAAAGTAGAAGCGCCCGTCGGCGTGCGCGCGGATGTACTCGGCATGGGTAACGCCGCGCATCATGCCGAGATCAGGAGCCAGCCGCGCGTTCAGGTCGGTCAGTTTCGTCCAGTCGCGGCTTGATCGATCGACCGTGCGCGTCGTGAACACGCCGCCCTCGTGCATCACCTGCATCGGCGGCCGCCCGTACTGATGCACCACCGAGAAGACGACCTTGTTGCTCGCTCACGATGGAGTCGACGTGGAAGATGTCGCCGGGCACGAACTGCTCCAGGAGGTAATTCGTCTGCAGGTCGCCCAGCTCATCGAGCGTCCGCCACAGCTCCTCGGGGTTCTGGATCTTCCGAATTCCCAGGGCCGATGCCTCCGCGCGCGGCTTCAGCAGCCAGGGAGCGGGCACCGCGTCCATGTACGCGCGCAGTTCGTCGTAGTTGAGCACGCGGCAAAACTCCGGCACCAGAAACCCGGACTCGCTCGCGCCCGTGCGCATGGCGAGCTTGTCGCGATAGTAGGCGGTCGAAGTCACGCCCATGCCGGGAATCCGCGTGTGTTCGCGAATCTGGGCGACGGCATCCAGGTCAAACTCGTCGAGGGCAATCACGCGATCGAAGCGGCGTCCGCGCGCCATCCAGCAGACCGTGTTGATCAGCGCTTCGCGGGAGACGTTGTCCGGCATCGTCGCCACGTCTTCCAGCACATCGCGCGGCCAGGGCGCATCGCGCAGCTTGTCCACGGTGAGCAGCGTGGGCTTCACGCCCATCTCTGCGCACTGGCGCATGAAGTCCTGCCCTTTTTCGTAGCTTGAGATGCACAGAAACCGATGGACGTTCTCCGGCATACGCGCCTCTTGTGTTGGACCCAAGTGTGAGGATAGTTCTACCATAGACGCTGCAACCAGCCTGCACCCATCGCCTCAAGGATTGGACCCGATGCTTTCGGCAGACGCGATCGTCAAATTGCACGACGACCTCACCGCAGCCTGGCACTGCGCTCCGCCGGAAGCGGCCAACAATTCGCTCTCCGACTGGCTGGCCCGCGTGGCCCGGCAGCATCGTGCCAACTTCGACCTCTGGCACATTGAAGACGAGGCGCGCACCCCCGGCGCAACTGACGCCGAACTGGCCGGTGTGAAACGCCGCATCGACACAACCAACCAACTGCGCAACGACCTGGCAGAGGAACTGGACCGCGCCCTGCTTGACTGGCTCGGACCGCAGCATCTGCCTGATCCCGCAGCGACCGCTGCACTCCGAGTCGCCGGGCCTCATCATCGACCGGCTCTCGATTCTTGCGCTCAAGATCTTTCACACCCGCGAAGAGGCCGATCGCACCGACTGTTCGCACGAGCACACAGAGCGCAATCGCGAGCGACTTGACATTCTCGAAGAGCAGCGCACCGACCTGGCGCAATGCCTCGACTTGCTGTGGCAGGAGACGCTGGCCGGCACCCGCCGCTTCAAGCTTTACCGCCAGCTGAAGATGTACAACGACCCGTCGCTTAACCCCGCCATTTACCGCAAGGCCGCGCCTGAATCAACACACTGATGCATAAGCTTATGCCCCGCCCATTGACGGGAAACGAGGGTAATGGGTATAAAGAGGGCCTGAGTGACATGAATCTCAGATGAAGCGTCTCTACCGGAATTCGTCCGGTGCGAGTTTGCGTTTGAGCATGAACGTCACAAGTGAATCCATGACGCAAGAGGCACGTACCGCGGCAGCAAGCCGCAAAAAAACTCCCCCTCCGGCTGCCAAACCCGGCAGCCACTCGACCACGGCAACGGGGCCGGTCTCTCAGCAATACCAGGCCGCCGTACAACTGGTTCAGCAGGGCAAATACGAGAAGGCGATTGCCGCCTTTGAAAAGCTGCTGCCCACTGCACCGGCTGAGATCGTGGAGCGCTGCAGGATGTACATCACAACCTGCCAGAAACAGCTCGACAAGCATGGTCTTGCCTTCCAGACACCCGAGGAGCGTTACGACTATGCGGTTTCGCAGCTGAACTCGGGTGATTTTGATGAGGCCACCGACCAGTTCAAGGGCATCCTCGCCGACCACCCCACCGCCGACTTCGCCCACTACGGCCTGGCGGTGCTGTACTCCATCACGGGTCGCACGCAGGATTGCCTCGACAGCTTGTCCAAGGCCATCGAAATGAACCCGAAGAATCGGCTCCAGGCCCGCTCTGACAACGACTTCCAGAGCATGGTGGACGACCCCCGGTTCACAGAGTTGCTGTATCCTGAAATTCCGTAGGGCGAGTGCTTTGACCTCAGGATATTTGTGAACCCTGCTTCCGCGCCGAGCGCCGCTTCACTGACCAAAGGATCCTCCGAGAATCACTCGGAGGATGCTGACATCGGAATACCCGTCAAGCCTCTCCGCGTCGTTGCCATCGGCGGCGGCACAGGCCTGTCAACGCTTTTGCGCGGCTTGCGGCGCCACGTCAGTCCTCCGGACTGGGATTCCGCTTCCCCGCTGGAGATCTGCGATCTGGCCGCGGTGGTCACCGTAACCGACGACGGCGGTTCCTCGGGACGGCTCCGGAAGGACTTCAACATGCTTCCTCCCGGCGATCTGCGCAACTGCATGGTCGCTCTCAGCGCCGAGGAGGACCTCCTTTCGAAGCTCTTCGCATACCGCTTCCGCGCCGGCAACGGCCTGGACGGGCACAACTTCGGCAATCTCTTTCGTCGCGGCGCTGACTGACATCACCGGAGACTTCGCGCACGCTGTCCAACTGGCGTCGAAGATTCTGGCCACACGCGGCCGTATCTACCCCGCAACCACGTCCAATGCCACCCTCATCGCGCGCATGGACGACGGCTCAGAGGTCCGCGGCGAAACCAACATCACCGCCAGCCGGCATCGCATCGCAGAACTCATGCTTGAGCCACCCGATGCCGCCGCGCTGCCGGAAACGCTGGAAGCCATCGAGCGCGCCGACCTCATCACGGTGGGCCCGGGCTCGCTCTACACATCGCTGATCACCAACCTGCTGGTTCAGGGAATTCCATCGGCGCTGGCGCAGGCGCGCGGAGTGCGCGTCTACATCTGCAACCTCATGACGCAGGCCAACGAGAGCCTCGGCCTCACGGCTTCAGAACACATCGAGCGCATCTACGAACACACGCGCGCGCCCATCTTCGACTACGCGATCGTTAACACCGCGCCTTTCTCGCCTGAGACGCTGGCGCGTTACGCCGCTGAAAATGCGTCGCCCATCGCGGCAGATCTTGAACGCATCGAAGCGCTCGGCGTCCGCTGCATTACCGGCGACTTCGCCAGCGAAGAGAACGTGGTGCGCCACCATGCCGAACGCGTCACCGAAGCCTTGCTGGCACTTGGCCGGTCGGCACTGCGTGAGCAGCCGTAGCCTCAGGCTTTGGCTTCCAATTCTCCTGGTTCATCAGCCAATGAGGGCTTGAGGCAGATGTTGGCAGCCGAAGTTAACGGAGACTCATCGCTGAGAGCTTCTGAGGTTAATGGCTATGGTTGGTTTGCCGTCCCCAACATCCCCCATTTGAAGACCGACCGTCGAGACGCTCCCGGGAATCACGAATTCAACCTCGCCATCCTTCGAGCTTTTTGACGGGATGAGTTCGTTGAGACTGTTCGTGGGAGCCTGCAATGCTCCATCCACGAGCAGGCGGAATGAATCCGACCAGAAATTTGCGGGGAATCGGCCGTTGTTGGTCATGCGGACGCTCAAATGCAGAGGCGACCTTGTCCGGCGAATATGGTTCGAGGCGGGCGGATAACAAGCTCGTACACGGTAGTCCCCAGACCTCACCCGCGTGTTATCAGGAAGCGCAAGCGGCCTGAGAAGATGTGACGCCTCGCTGAAGGCAGCGAAGCTCCGCCTCTGGGCATCGGCTGGACGCGGGCTATCTCCGGCGGGCTGAGCCTTGCCTTGAATTTGAGCGGGTGCCTGAGGACTGCGGCCGAAGAAGCCTGCCTGATGAACAGCGACCAGCAGTCCGGTGATAGCGGTAATGATTGCAGCCAGGGCCGTCAAAACTCCCGGCAGAGTCTGCCACCACCCCTTGGCATTGGATTCCTTTTCAGGACTCACGTAAGACCCTCCCGGAGATGAAGATCGGCAATCAACGCGCCGCAGTTCCTCCCTGGCCCGATCGACCTATGAGTTTTCCACGGTCCTCTTCAACTGGCCGCACGCGGCATAGATGTCCCGGCCGCGCGGCCGTCGCAGATACACCGCAATCCCCTCGGCCAAAAGCGCATTCCGGAACGCCTCCACCGCATCGGACTGCGGCATCTCGTAGGGAATGCCCGGCCCAGGGTTCCACGCAATCAGATTGACCTTCGCCGGCAGGCCTGTGTGTCGGACCAGCCGCGCAACCTGCGCAGCGTGCTCCGGCCGATCGGTCACGCCGCTCAGCAGCACATATTCGAACGTAATGCGCTCGCGCGAGCGCAGTCGAACAGCGCGCACCGCGTTCATAACCGCTTCGATGGACCACTTGCGGTTGATCGGCATCACTTCGCTGCGCACTTCGTCATTTGGCGCGTTGAGACTGATCGCGAGCCTGGGGCGCACATCCGGAGGCTCCTCGGCAAAGCGCTCGATCCCGGGAACAATTCCCGACGTCGACACCGTCATGCGCTGCGGGCTCACGCCGACCTCTTCCACCAGCAGCCGAACCGCGGCCATGAAGTTGTCGTAGTTCAAAAACGGCTCGCCCATTCCCATGAAGACGAGGTTCACCCGGTCGCGACCGACCTGGACGCTCTGCCGGTCGAGAACAGCGACCACCTGACCGGCGATCTCGCCAGCCGTGAGGTTCCGCTGCATGCCAAGCTTGGCGGTCAGGCAGAACTGGCAGTTGACCGCGCATCCCACCTGGCTCGAAACGCAGATGGTGGCCCGGCTCCACGCTTTGCCGGCGGGCTCGGTCTGCCCTTGATCCGGCTCGCCTTCGTCGCCCGCTTCGCCTCCGTCTCCCTCCGGCATCCAGACGGTTTCGACGGTCAAACCGCCCGCTCCCTGCCCCTCCACCAGGTAACGCTCCGTCCCATCCACCGACGTGAAGATCTGAGCAATTCGCGGCCTCCCCACCCCCCACCCCTCAGCCGCCAGCCTCTGCCGCAGCGCTTTTGGGAGTGTGGAAATCTCGTCAACATCAACAATCCTTTGGCGATACACCGCTTCCGCGAGCTGACGGCCACGCCATTTCGGCTCGCCAAGCGCAACCATTTGCTCAGCCAGCGCACCCGCGTCCAAACCAAAAAAGCACCTCAGGCTTCCGCTAAGGGGGTTCTTAGCGTCTAATGGAACGAGTTGGTGTGAGGTCGCAGTCACCGCTGGGCCCAGCATAGAGCATTCCTACTTCCCTTTGCAGTCTCCTGCGATCTCGCCGGAAAGCCGTTTCTCCCTTTTGTGTTTGAACGAGCGCATCCGGTCTCACGGGCCTCGCCTCAGCCCGCTTGACCTACAATCGAAAAGATTCGAGTGAGAATGAAACGAGCGAAACCTTCGCCGCACCGTATTGCCGAACGGCCTGATCGTGCTGACCGAGCGCATGGAACATCTGCGTTCCGTTGCCATGGGTGTCTGGATCAAATCCGGCTCCCGCTGTGAGGCTGCTGAGACAAACGGCATCTCGCACTTCGTGGAACACATGCTCTTCAAAGGCACCCGTTCGCGTTCAGCGCAGCATATCGCGCGCGAAATGGATTCCATCGGCGGCAACCTTGACGCGTTCACCGGCAAGGAGACCATCTGCTTCAACGTCAAGTCGCTGGCCGATCACGTGCCCATCGCTCTCGATGTTCTCGCCGACCTCGTCCTCAATCCCGTCTTTGCCTCGACCGAGATCGAGCGCGAACGCGGCGTCATTCTGGAAGAGATCAAGATCGACGAAGACAATCCCGACGTGCTGGTACACGAGCTCTTCACGCAGAATTTCTGGAAAGATCATCCGCTCGGCAAGCCGATCCTCGGCACCACTGAGACCGTGGGGCGCCTCGATCAGGGAAAGCTTTTTGACTACCACACCGGACGCTTTCGCGGCGGCAACATGGTCTTCTCTGCTGCGGGTAATCTGGAACACGACGCGTTTGTCGAAGCCGTCGCAGAGAAGTTTGCCGCCCTTGTTCCGGGTGAGGCGGACCATGAGCAACTGACTCCGCTCGCCAGCGCCCGCATTCTGCTGCGCAACAAGAAGGCACTGGAGCAGGTGCAGCTCTGCCTCGGCGTTCCAGCACCGCCCATCACTGACGACAACCGCTACGCCACGCTGATTCTCAACACCGTGCTCGGCGGCGGCATGAGTTCACGCCTGTTCCAGACCATTCGCGAAGAGCGCGGCATGGCCTACGCCATCTACTCTGACCTGAGCCCATATCGCGACACAGGCTCGCTCTGCGTCTACGCCGGTACCTCAGCGGGAAAGGCTCTCGAAGTGGTGGACCTGATTCTCGCTGAGTTCCGCAACCTGAAAGAGGTTCCCCTCTCCGACGAGGAGCTGACGCGCGCCAAGGACCAGCTCAAGGGCAACATCCTCATGGGCCTCGAGAGCTCCAACTCGCGCATGGCAAACCTGGCCCGGCAGGAGATGTACTTCCACCAGTTCTTCACTGTCGAAGAGATCATCGCTCGCATCGATGCCGTCGACGCTGGGCAGGTGCAGGCCATGGCGCAGCGTCTCTTCGTTTCCGACCGCATCGCCGTAACGCTGCTGGGCCGCCTCAGCGGCATCAAGCTCAGCCGTGAACGGCTGGTGTGTTGAAAAGCAGCTTTCAGCTGCTAGCTATTAGCTTCCAGCTTTGACCTTGCGCGGTTCGGACACCCCGGCTGAACGAAGCCTGGCGCATCCTGCCGATCGTGACGCAGATGAATTGACCGCCGCAAGCTAGCTAGCAGCTGGAAGCCGTCTTTCGAGCGTTCCATTTCCCTTCCGCGTCTCCAGGTTGTAGGATTCTGTCGAGTGGGCAAAAACTCCAGCCTGCTACAAGAGGCACGGGAATCGCATGAATCGCAAGTCTTTATTCTCTGGCAAGCAGCGCGGCAGGCGCATTGAGTTGCACGCGACCAAGGTGGCGGATTCGTCCACGAACGGCTTCACGCTGATGGAGCTGTTGATCGTTATCTCCATCATTGTCATCCTCATGCTGATCGCGATCCCCACCTCGCGCACCATCAAGAAGCATGCCAACGAGCTCTCCGCGCAGAAGTCGCTGCAGACCATCGAGCAGGCCGAATCGATGTATGAGTCCAACTATCCGACCAACGGTTTCGCGTGCACGCTGCAGGCTCTTGCCGGCGAGTCGGGCTCGGGTACTCCAAGCGCCACTTCTGCCCAGCTTCTGAATGGCCAGATCACCACAGGAATCAAGGACGGTTACATCTTCAACATCACCTGCACGTCCAAGGTGACGGTCAACAATGTCGATCGCGTCACTGCCTACACGCTGAACGCCGTTCCGGCTACTCCGGGCCGCACTGGCGATCGCGGTTTCTGCCTTGAATCCGGCGGCGCGATGAAGGCCGATCCCTCGGGCGGCACCAACTGCACCCAGATGGTTCAATGAACCGATTCGGATCCAGACTCCGCGGCGAAATCATGCTGGCCGCCGCGTTATCCCTCTTCGTGCACGCTCAACAAAAATCGCCGCCCGCGAAAGACCTGGACGCGCACGAGTTGGCGCAACGCGTCGACCGCCACTATAACCAGCTTCACTCGCTCAAGGCCGCCTTCACAGAAAGCTATGATGGCTTCGGGAGAGCCCGCACGGAGAGCGGCACGCTGCTGCTGCTGAAGCCCGGACGCATGAAGTGGGACTACTCCGCCCCCCCAGGCAAGTTGTTTTTGCTCGACGGCAAATACGCCTGGTTTTACTCGAAGGGCGATCCGCAGGTGCAGCGTATTTCCGCCAAAGAGCTCGACGACCTGCGCTCGCCGCTGCGTTTTCTGCTGGGCCATACGCAGCTTGAGAAGGAGATTGACAAGCTCACAATCGCGCCCGCTGCAGACGGCGCATACAAGCTCTCCGGTATTCCGCGCGGACAGGAAAAGCGCATTCGCCGCCTCGACCTGACCGTCACCGCCGATGGAGCGATCACCGCAATCGAGATCGAAGAGACCGACGGCGCGCTGACGCACTTTTCGTTCGCCGGCGAACAGCCCAACGCCCCGGTTCCCGCTGACACGTTCCGCTTTAGCCCACCAAAGGGAGTACCCGTAGTCGACGCGCTACCGCCGGTGTAGCCATATCCTCGAGAGTAAGACTCTGGCTTCGCCCCATGTTGCACTGCGCGCGCCTTTGGCGAATTCCAGATTCCACCGCTTCTCGCCTTCTGCGGATCAGAAGAGCAGCGGGGTCTCCGCGATCGGCAGCTTTGGAATTCATGTCGAGACAGACGGGCCTTTCTCAGGCTGAGAAACCCACCGGAACAACGTGCACTCCGGATCCTCCAAGGATGTATAGTGACAGGGCGTTCGAAAGCAGGCGCTGAATACTTCACTGTGACAGGAGGACGACATGAAGGCAAGGACTCTCTTGCTAGGTCTGGCGATCAGTCTTGTCGGAGCAGCAGTGTGTTTTGCGCAGGACCCAAACATTGGCACCTGGAGACTCAACGAAGCCAAGTCGCATATGCCGCCTGAGCTTGCGAAAAACAGAACGGTTGTCTACGAGGCCGCAGGTGACAACGTGAAGGTGACCATTGACGGGACCGACAAAGACGGTAAGCCAATCCACAGCGAGTGGACTGGCAAGTTCGACGGCAAAAACTACCCGGTCACAGGCAATCCCGCTCTCGACTCGCGGTCGTACCAGAAGACTCGACGATCATACGATGGTGACAACCAACATGAAGGGCGGCAAAGTTGTGATCAGTGCTCGTATTGCCATAGCGGCAGACGGCAAGACGCGCACTGCGCAAGTGACCCAAACCGACTCGACGGGTAAGAAGATCACTGGCACCGCTGTGTACGAAAAACAGTAACGAGGAATTCCGTACAAGAACGTTTATGCGCCTGCTCGTCATCCGCAGGCGTGGTCAGAGGAGGATGCTATCGCTTTCGAGCGGAGCAAAAAACATTCCCAACCGCCCGTTGAGCGACTGTTGGCGCTACCGCCAGCCGCCCAGGATCGCACCCATCACGGTCAATGCAACCGTCATGTATCCGCCGTTGATCAGCACGTAGCTCAGAGGACGGTGTTCGAAGATCGCTACGACGCCGAATCCGAGGGCCACCCACCCGAAGCCCGCCAGGAATCCGGCTGTCGCGCCAAAGGCCAGCGTGGTCCCCGGAGCATTGAGGAACATCGCGAGATTGATCGCCATCACCAGGCTCAGCACGAATGCGATTGTGAAGCCCTTCGCCCCCGCGGCCGGAGGGTCGGCAGTGAATCCGTTGGCGCGCTTCCACGCAGAACCAAGCAAAACCGGCGAGTACCACAGTCCGCCGATCAAAAACGCAGAAACCGCTGAAGCAACCACGGCCCAGATGTTCAACGTGTGAAAGTTCATCCCGCTCTCCCTAATTGCCCGCCTGCGCGTGATCGCCGAAGACCTTGTTCCAGTCAATCGGCCCGTTAACGAAGCGATGGTGCAGAGTCGCCATTAATTGAGCGTTCCCCGCGACAAGATACTCGTAGGCCTTTGTCCACTCGGCCCCGGTCTTCCATCCGGACTGCGTCAGCCGCACCACGGTCGAACTGCCCTTCGCTTCGAACTGGAAGACGGCTCGCGTTCTGTCCGCGCGCACATGCGGAAACCGGTCCGGAGCCATGGCCGCGATCACAAGTTCCTTCTCGGGCACAAAGCTCACGATCGTTCCTCCGCCGGTGCTTCCACCAGGAAAGTGCGCGGTCCATTCGCCGCCCGGCTTCAGATCGACCACCGCGTTCGGAGTGAGCCAGGTGCTGAGCCCGTCACTCGTGGCGAAAGCCTTCCACACCTCCGCCAGGGGAGCGGGGACCTCCACCTCAATCACCAGTTGCTGTGGGGGCGTGATTGCGCTCGAAGGTTCGCCCTGTGCGTTGGCAAGGCGCCCCGGGATCAAGGAGATAACTCCAGCGAAGAAGCAGAAAGCCAGGGTTTTCATGGCGTTTAGTTGATCATTCAAGTAAGATACTGCCAAGTAGAATAACTGCTGTCAAGAAGGAATTTTCGGTGTCCGTCACAAAGTCTTCGCTTTCGACCCGCGACCGCCTTATCGAGTCGGCGCGCTACCTCTTCTGGGAGCGGGGTTTTGCCGGCACCAGCATGGCGGAGTTGCTGGCGCACGCCGATGTGAATTCCGGCAGCTTCTACCACTTCTTCGACAGCAAGGAGGCGCTGCTCCGCGCGGTTCTCGAGGGCTACATCCGGCTTCTTCGGCCCATGGTCGTCGATCCGGCATTCGCCTCCGTCGAAGAGCCGGTCGCGCGCATCTTTGCCATTCTCTCGGGGTACCGTGAGCGGATCCTCGCAACCGACTGCCGCTACGGATGCCCGCTTGGCCGACTCGCGCTGGAGATCGATCCGGAGAATGCTCCGGCGCACGCTCTGATCGCGCAGAACTTTCAGGGGTGGATCGAAGCCGTGCGTGAATGTCTTGAAGCGATGAGGCCGTCTCTTGCCTAAGGAAACCGATCTCGACTCGCTCGCGACTTACGTCCTTGTCGTGATGGAAGGCGGAGTGATGTTGTCGCGCTCCTATCGCTCCGTCGAGCCATTTGACCGCGCCGTCGCGCAGCTTCGCGAACACTTTCGGCTGCTGCTGAGCTCCGGCAATCCCGCTGTTCGGAATAAACCTGCCGCTCGCAGAAATTCAGCCCTTTGAATTGCGAATGCTGGACAATGGCTGCATGCCTTTCAGCCCCCGTTTTCTGATCGTCTCATCGTTCTTCTGCGTTGCCGCGCTTGCGGTCTCCGGCCAGACCACTGCGCCGGCACAACACACAGTGTGGCCGACACCGCCAACACGCGACCCGCACACGCCCGGCTATGTCAGCGCCATGGAGCTGCCCGATGGCTCCAACGCTCCAGTGAATAAGGATGGCAATTTCATCCTCGGACCCACGCATAATCCTGCTCCTGAGATGGCAGCCCAGGAAGGCGCTCCCAAAGGAACGATCGTCGAGTTCACCATGAACTCGACGGAGAGCAAGTTCTATCCCGGCATCGCACGCGAACCCGGACCCCTCGGAACTCCCGATGCCACCGACCCGGCAAAGCTGATTGTCACCACGAGCCATCCCGCTCCTTATACCCGCAAGGTGACGGTTTACGTTCCGCAGCAGTACGTGGCGGGCAGCGTAGCACCTTTCATTGTTGGGGCTGACGGACCCGACCCGCTGCTCTTCGCCGCTCTCGACGGCCTGATCGCAAATCACAAGGTTCCGGTGATGATTGCCATCTCGATCGGGAACGGCGGCGGTGACGCACAGGGCAGCGAGCGCGGACTTGAGTACGACACGATGTCAGGAAGGTATGCCGAGTTTGTCGAGCAGGAAGTGCTGCCCCGCGTCGAGAAGGAGGCGCGTGTGAAACTCACCCAGGATCCGGATGGGCGCGCAACGACGGGCGGCAGTTCGGGCGGGTCATGCGCGTTGATCATGGCCTGGTATCACCCGGAGCTGTATCATCGCGTGCTCACCTACTCCGGGACGTTCATCAACCAGCAGTGGCCCTCCAATCCGCAGACGCCGCATGGCGCGTGGGAGTTCCACGAGCACCTCATTCCTGGAAATCCCCCAAAGCCGATACGCATCTGGATGGAGGTTGGGGACCGCGATCTGTTTAATCCCAACGTGATGCGCGACAACATGCACGACTGGGTCCTCGCCAACGAGAACATGGCGAGGGCGCTGGCCGCGAAGGGCTATCACTACCAGTTCGTCTTCGCGCGCAACGCCGTTCATGTCGACCGCGCTGTGCGTCAGCAGACGCTTCCCGAAGCCCTCGAGTACGTCTGGCAGGGCTACACGTCAGCGGCGACGAAGAAATGACTGAGAGCGCGGACCGGGGATCAGGTATGCCGTCGATTCACGATCCGTAGGCGCAAAAAAGTGGGCGCGTCGTTCTCAGATCGCGCCCTTCCCTCTTCCCGAAGCATGTACTTGCCGCAACTCCCTTGCGGTCAGTAGCCGTATGCGAAAGGCGGCTGTCGATAAGCCATCGCCGGCCGTGGATAAGCTATCGCCGCCCGATAGGGCATCGGCCTCCGATAAGCCATCGGACTGGGAACCATGACAGTCGTACCTGGGGGTCCCCAGGCCGCTACGACCGGAGGAGGCGGGGAATGAGGAATGTCCCTACCGCTTCTCGGGATCGCAATGAAATCGCACGAAGAACAGATTGAAAGGCTATTCCTGTCAGGCGATGGGGGAACCTCGGAATTCGACACTTGCAACCGGGATCAACTTGGCAGCGGAACCGGTTTCGCGCGGCGTTCGTAGCGCAGCGCGAGGCGGCGGAAGCGATGGAGCCAGGCCAGGGTGCGTTCGACAACCAAGCGGAAGACGCCGAGGCCGCTGCCATGAGGACTGCCGGGCTTGGAGGGCCCTGGACGCTGCCGGCGCCATGGACGCCGAGAACGCGCCCACCACCCTCTCTTCTGGTGATGACTTTAAGAACGGACAAAAGACGCCGTGCTTGCGCACGGCTAGGACTTACGCGATACTCACAGCCCCTGCCGCTGGCTGGTTTTCAAACTATCGGTGATACACTTCGCTCGGGAAGACGACGAATCCATGAAACCACCATCGAACGTTAAGACGCCAGTGCAATACATCGCCTCACTCCCCGCCGATCGTGCGAAGACGATCGCGACGGTGCGCGCACTCGTGAACAAGCACATTCCGCGCGGCTACGATGAGTGCCTCGTCTGGGGCACGATAGGCTGGACGATCCCCCTGTCTCGATATCCAGACACTTACAATAAGCAGCCGATCTGCTACGTCGCGCTCTCGTCGCAGAAGAACTACTGCTCGCTCTACCTGATGGGTGCGTTTTGGAGTGCGAGTCAGCTCGAGCAGCTGAAGGCGGCGTTCAAGGCGACGGGGAAGAAGCTCGACATGGGGAAGTGTTGCGTTCATTTCGAGTCGCCGGACGATTTGCCGCTCGAAGCGATTGGCAAGCTGATCTCGGCGATTTCGAGCGAGAAGTGGATCGAGATGTACGAGCAATCACGCTTGATGACCAAGGCGGGGCAGGCGCAGATGGCGAAGCAAGGCGCCCCATCGGCGAGCAAGGCGGCCGCCAAGCGCGTCGACACAAAGCGTCGGCGGTAAACTTTCCCAGCATGACTCGCCGATACCGGGCCACCACGTTTTCCATTGCTGTTGCGGGTGCCCCGGCGATTGCGGCGTGTAGCACGGACGACGGCGGTGGCGCGACGGGGGGAAGCATTAGCGCTCGTTTCAAAACGGTCTCCCAGTTGACTTGAGGTAGTTCCAACAAATCAGCGCGCACTCCAGCGTGAGGAAGGCGTGATGGACGCGGTCGTGGCGTTCATAGCGAACGGCGAGGCGACGAGACCGGTGGAGCCAGACGAGCGTGCGCTCGATGACCCAGCGGAACACGCCGTCGGCGCGGCCGTGACATGCGCCACCAGCGGCACCCCGCGCGCATCGGTCACGATGTGGTGTTTGGACCCCGCCTTGCCGCGATCGGTTGGGTTCGGTCCAGTTTTTTCCCCGCGCATCGCGCGGACCGACCCGCTGTCCACCACCGTCCAGCGCTGGTCGAGCCGTCCCCGTCGGCGCAGCTCGGCAAGGAGGGTCTCATGCAAGCGACGCCAGTCGCCGGCCGTTCCCACTCCACCAAGCGTCGCCAGCACGTGCTGCCTGAGACGCATCCCATTTCACGCGGTAACATCTGCCACGGCAACCCGCCGCGCAGCACAAACAGGATGCCGGTGCGCGCCGCGCGCTCGGAGACCCGGGGCCGTCCGCCGCGGCGCCGCGCACGGCGACGGGGCTTCGGAAGCAACGGCTCGAGACGCGCCCACAGCGCATCGTCCAAGAGAGGCTGTGCCATGCGCGACCGTACCAAGTCGACGGCGCAAGTACAAGAGATCAGTCAGAGGTTTTGAAACGCGCTCTAAGCAGCGCGCGGCAAAGACTGATTTCTGACGCACAATGTTCGTGCTCAGGAAACCTGGGCGAGCATCCCTCGGTACTTCATTGATCTTTCACCTGTGCGCAAAAAAGTGGGCGCGTATTACTCAGATCGCGCCCTTCCTTCCCGAAAGTCCACTACAGCAGCGAAACGTTACTGCGTGTAGCCGTACGGCATCGCCGGGCGTCGATAAGCCATCGCCGGCCGTGGATAAGCTATCGCCGCCCGATAGGGCATCGGCCTCCGATAAGCCATCTGACTGGGAACCATGACGGGACCTGGTCCCCAGGCAGCCACCATCGGAGGCGGCGCATACATATACACCGGCGGAGGCGATGCGTAGACATAGACGAGTGGCATGGGTTGTACCACATAAACAGGCGCTGGCGGAGGAACGTATGCCTGTTGCTGGTAGTAGCTCGGTGGCGGGGGTTGATATGCCGGCGCCGGTGGATCGTACGACTGTTGCGGGAGCTGGTCGTATTGCCGCGATTGAGGCGGTTCGGGCGGCTCTGCATACGCATTTGGTTCGCGGCGGATTAGCCCTGATGGATCCCGATCGGGCTCGTCGATGATGGGCACTTCGGTGTCGTCCATCACCTTGAGCGTGAGCCGTGTTTCTGCCTTCAGTGTGGGCCGAGGCCCGCGCCGCGGCAGGTTGAGCAGGTCAATCGGCCAGAGGATCGGGATCGACCACTCCACGATGTCGCGCGTGCGGTGTCCCCTGCCAAGGATCCGACCTTCCCGATCGACAGCATAGCCCGGGGCGTCTACCACACGCGCTGAAAGCGGAACGATCGTGCGCGGCTCCACGATCAGGCGGTCGAACTTCAGTTCCATCCAGCCCTTTCCGACAAAGTGGCCTGGATCCTTATATTCTTCAAATCGGCCTTCGAGAAAACTGTCGAACGGGAGCCGTCCCGGCCCGTTGCGCGAGGTGATGCCGACCTGGCAGAGGATCGGATCTCCGACGTTAGCGTTCTTTGAAGAGAGTTTCGCTTCTGTGATGGTGCAGTTGATGAGGGAGCCGGCAGGAAAGATTTCCCTGGCGGCAGTGGGCGGTTAGCGTGGTGGAGAGCATTGCAGAGAGGAGAGCGAATTGAACGCTCTTCATCGCGGGCCTCCTGGTCTTTGAAGTGCTACTGCGGTTAGGGGAAGATCACCATTTGACCGCGCAGTCGTGCTCTGCGCTGCGACGAGAAGCGTGCGTGACTCGCAAAAGATGAACAGCAGCCGCGGCTGGTGACGGCCGATGAACGGATCGAATCGGGGGCACAGAGCCCCCCTCAACACGGCAGATCAAGCGCCTGCCGCGCGGGGAAGACCGTAGCTCTGCGGCTTGGTGGCGAAAATACCCGCAAGCCGATGAACCCTGCGAACACGCCCGTAACACCAAAGTTGCGGCGTTCACAAAAAGTTTTTGCAGTTTTTTGCGCAACGAGAAGGATCTGATTCAACGAGTCGAGCGAGATCACCAGTCCCTAGTCCCCAGTCCCTCATCCTTGGACCTCTGCTCCCTGGTTCATTCGTAGCGCAGCGCTTCAATCGGATCGAGGTTCGCGGCGCGGATCGCTGGAATCATGCCGCTGACCAGCCCCGTCACCGCGAGAATCCCAGTGGCCACGATGATCGACGCCGGCGAGATCCGAAGGTAAATATCCGCGGCTTCAGCATTCTTGGCAAGCGCGCTGTAGAACGTGATTCGCCCCACTCCGATCGAAACGATGAACGCCAGTATGATGCCGCCAAGGCCACCCACGCTCGTGATGACGAAAGCCTCGGCGAGGAACTGCGTAAGAATATGCCGCCGCCTTGCTCCCAGCGCCTTTTCCACGCCGATCTCGCGCGTGCGCTGCTGCACCGCCACCAGCATGATGTTCATCAGACCAATGCCCGCAATACCCAGTGTGAGCGCGCCCACGAGCGACAACAACACCTGCAAAGCCAGAGACAGGATGCTGAACTGATGCAACTCCGTCATCAGATTCGCTACATAAATCGCGTTGTGATCGGATGGGCGGAAGTGATGTGCCTCCGCCATGGCATTGCGCAGATTCTTCTCCACCATCTGATAGTCGCCGCGATAGGTGAGCCAGATCCCGTCAAGGTACATCGTGTCCTTGAGGTCACTCATGGTGTTGAATGGTATATAGATCTGGCGGTTGCGATCGTTGTTTTCGCCCTCCTGCATCTTTGGCGACAGCACACCCACGATGGTGAACATCACGCCGTTCAGGCGAATGGTCTGCCCAAGTGCCCAGCCGCCGGAGAACAGCTTCGTCTTCGCCTCGGAACCAATCACGCATACGTGCTGCCGTTGTTGATCCTCAGCCCCGTTGAAGAAGCGGCCCTCATCCAGGTCGAGCTTGAAAATCTCATTGAAATAAGAACGAACTCCGTTCACCGTCCATGAGTAGGAGTGCAGATCATTCTGCACGGTCACGTCCTTTTGCGCCACGGGCGAAATATGGATGATTTCCGGCACCGATGCAGAGATGCGATCGACATCATCTTCCGTGAACCGCACTTTCACGCCCGACTTTTCGCCGCCGGCCTGTTCGCTGGTGCGTCCCGGAAAAGTGCCGATCAGGTTCGTGCCCCACTCCGCAAAAATGGCCTCGATCGCGCGGCTGAATCCGGCACCGTAGGCAAGCAGCAGCACCACCGTCGCAATGCCCCAGGCCATGCCGATCATGGTGATGGCCGTGCGGCGGCGATTGAAGATCATCGCTTCCCACGCCTGCCCAAGAATGTCTTTCAGCATAATGAACCTCCAATGCAGCTTCTAGCTTCTAGCGGCTAGCTCCTGGCTCCGGCTTCCAGCTTGAGGCGTGATTTGTTCGAAAGTGTGCCTGCTTTTCTCCCGGAACAAGTCGAAAAGACCGCGTCTGCAAAAACCCAAAGCTAAGAGCTAGTAGCTAGAAGCTGTCTTTCATTCTCTCCGCAACGCCTCAACCGGATCCAGTTGCGCTGCCTTGCTGGCCGGATATAACCCTGCGGCCACGCCGCTCAGCACCAGCGAGATGATCGCGAGGGCAGCCGACCACGGGACAAGGCGCGGCGGATCCCATCCCGGCATCTTGCCGGTCAGCAACTGCTGCAGCACCCACATAAGTCCAGCCGAGATCGCAATCCCAATGCCGCCGCTGACTCCCGTCAGCAACAGCCCCTCCCAGAAGAACTGCCCCAGAATGCTGCGCTGCGTCGCCCCGAGCGCCTTGCGGAGGCCGATCTCCGAAGTTCGCTCAGTCACCGCAACCAGCATGATATTGATGATTCCCACCGCACCCAGTGCCAGCGTGACAATGCCTACACCACCCAGAAACACATCCATCGCCGTAAAGATGGCGCCGATCATCTTCTCTTCTGTGATTGTGTCCCACTCGTTGAACGCATCGTGCATCGATGGGTCAAAGCCGTGACGAGCCGCGATCACGCGGTGCACCGCCGGGAGTGCTGCAGAGGCATCGCCCTTCAGCGTCGGCTGATATTGAATCGAAGTGAGCGCATCCCGCGCAATGTTGTCGCCCTTCAGCGCGAAAAGCTCCTGCATCGTGGTGATGGGGACGTATATCTTGCGGTCGTCAAAGTCGTATGACCGCATGCTGATCTTTTTCACGCGCCCGATGATTGTGAACGCCGTTCCATTGATCGTGATGGCTTCGCCCACCTGTGGACGGCCATTGAAGAGTAGCAGCGCAGCCTTCGAGCCGAGCACAGCCACGCGACGCGATTCGTCCAGGTCAGCCTGATCAAGAAAGCGTCCCTCGTCCATCGGAATGTTGCGGACCGTCGTGTATTCGGGATCAACTCCCATCACGTTTGCCGAGGTGTTGCTCCACTGGCTCACTTCATACAGGTCTGAGCGTGCCAATTCGAGGGTGAGCGAACGCAGCTCAGGCAGCTTCCGCAGCGCCGCAGCATCGCCAAGTGTGAGCTGGTAAGGCCGCATCCCCGAGTGCTGGTTGGCGACCGCAGGGAACGTTGCCGTTGAACATCATCACGACGTCGTTGCCCAGCGAGGCAAGCTGACGATGCTGCCCGCTGCGAAAGCCCTCGCCCAGCCCCACAAGCACCAGGAGCGATCCCACCCCCCAGGCGATTCCAAACATGGTAAGAAAGCTGCGAAGCTTGTTCGCCGCGATCGCGCGGAAGACCTCGCCGAGTGTGTCTGAGAAGCTCTGCATATCAGCCCTGCGCCCCCACCTGTCGTGGCCCGTCCGTGCAATGGTTGGACGAGGAACGCCTGCAGAAAGATACGCTTTCGTGACGAGCGTGGTTCCATTGGACGCAGGCGAGTTGCTTAGAATGTCGGGAGGGGGATTCATGGAACCGACCGCCAACTCGCCGGAGACCGTGGCGCACGCTTTCTTGAGAGCCATCAACCGGCAGGATGTGGACGCGCTCGTCGCACTGATGTCTCCGGAACATCGCTTTGTCGACTCCCTCGGAAACGTGGTGGAGGGCCGCGAAAAGCTCCGCGAGGGCTGGGCCGCCTACTTCCGCATGGTTCCTGACTACGCCGTGGCGATCGAGGAGACATACCCCAGCGAGCGCGCCGTCGTGCTGCTGGGCGTGGCACAGGGCACATTCACACGCAACGGGACACTGCATCCTGAAAACCGCTGGCAGACGCCGGTCGCGGTGAGGGCCCTGGTTGAGGATGGACTCGTAGCTGAGTGGCGAGTCTACGCAGACAACGAGCCGATTCGCAAAGTCATGGCCGCTGGGAAATAGGCCTGAGTGCCAAAATGCCCCGAAACTCCACCAGATCCGGGCCAGACTCTGCGGAAGTGATGAAACGGGCGGTTACTGATGCCTGTCTGACGGATTGCCCACGACTCGCTCGGTACTTAGAATTTGTATCCGTAGGCAAGCTCGATGAGTGCTTTGCCCTGAAGTCGCCAGTTGATACCGCAGAACATTTTCCCTGCAACTTCAGCCCGCAGCTTGTTGGAACCTTTGGTTTCAGGTCCGCGTAACCATAACCGTCCCGACAATTTCGTTACCAGACTACTGTCGCAGCGCCCACTTGGAGGACACATGACTCCCGCAAGGAATGCTCGGATCGCTGGCTTCACTTTTCTCTTGTACATTGTGGCTGGAATCGCCGGCATGATCATGTACAGCCGGGCGACCGGCGGAGTAGAGATCGCAGCCAAGCTCACAAATATTACGCAACATCTTCTCCAGATGCGAATGACAATCGTGCTCGGCCTTCTCCAGGCCGCATGCGCCTTGGTGCTGGCCGTCACGCTGTATGCGATCACCCGCGACGAGGATCCTGAGCTGGCAATGCTCGCCTTGGCCTTCCGCGTCGGTGAGGGCCTGCTGGCCGCCATTCCAATCCGCACCTCCGAGGCGTTTTCGATTTGGTGGGGAGAAGGAAGCCGCAGGCGCCGCGGACGCGGTGATCGAGGCTGGGAATTATGGATATTGAATGCTGCTTGGGTGTCGTGCAAATGCGTCTGGGGGGAGTTTTGGTTGCCGCTGGTGCTGATCGCGGATGGACAACTTCAAGATCCCTTTACGATCAGGCCGTTGGGTGATGCCGATGAAGGTGGCTTTAGCGCTTGGTTGGACGCTGCGGACGCACTTCCGCGAAGGCGTGCATGGAGCAAGCTGGCAGAACGGCTTGGCGCAGACAGTCATGAGGAATCAAAGCCTGCCAGATAGAGTTGTGCTGCGGTGAGGCGTTGGACGACACGCATGGCGTTGCCGCAGCGTGGACAGTGCCAGAGTTCGCAGTTGGGCAGCGTTGGCGGAGGAAGTTGCTGGCGGCCATCGGCCGCCAGCAAGGTACGCGCCAGGGGCAGCAGCTGTTTACGGAAGCGGTTGGAGAGCAGGCCGTAGCGACGGATGCGCACGAAGCCCTTGGGCAGCACGTGGAGTATGCGGGGTGACTCTCTTGCGGATACCGGCGCGTTTTCGAGCTTCGTTGCAGGTCACCCACACGATCTTGTCGGTGATGGGCTGTTCGTGATCGCGATGCAACGCGTGAGGGGAACAGATAAGTGCGTGGCTTGAGCCATCGCCAGTAGGTGCGCAGGGTCTCCAGCAGAGCCGGGCTCAAGGGCAGGTCACGATCCTTTCCGCCCTTGCCGTTGACCACATGAATGATCATGCGCTGGCTGTCGATATCGCCCACCTTGAGCCGGACCAACTCGGAGCGGCGCATCCCGGTGCCATAAAGAACCATCAGGAGCGTGCGTTGGAACAGGCCGCTGCTGGCGTTGATCAGGCAAGCGACTTCTTCCCGGCTGAGGATCTTGGGCAGCTTTTTCCTTACCCGAGGGAAAGGAAGGAACTGGCGGAACTCGTGCCGGTGCAGAGTGCGAACAAAGAAGAACCGTAGTGCGGAGATATGGTGCTCGACTGTTCCCGGGCTGAGCCTCCGATCCTTGAGCAAATGAGCTTGGTAGCTGCGAAGATGATCTGGGCCGAGCTTGTCGGGTGACTTGCCGAAGTGTTGTGCGAACTCCTCGACGAACCGCAGATAGTGCCGGATCGTGGAGTCGGAGTAGTTGCGGCGCTGGAGTTCTTCCAGCATGATGTCGCGTAGGTGGGTCACGAATACCTCCTCGTGACCAAAACGCTAAACCGGCTGGAAAACTACTCGAAGGCCAAAGCTGTAGCGGCCGCGGCGCCTGCGGCTTCGTTCTGACCGCCAACCCGGCAGCTACTCTTTAGTACTTGCCAGCACGCCAACCGCGCGCCCCCATTTGGTTCTCAGCGGTCCTCCGACCTTGAAGAAAAGCAATACGTGTCCATTCGGCCAAGTCCGCGCCGGGTTTCACGCGCGTTCGATTTCCGCCGAATTCCCCGCCCTCGCCTACTTCTCGTACGAATAGAATCCGTGCCCGGTCTTCCGCCCCAACCAGCCTGCGTCGACCATCCGCACGAGCAGAGGACAGGGCCGATATTTCGGGTCGCCGAAACCCTCATGTAGTACGCGAAGTATATCCACGCAAACATCTATTCCGATGAAGTCTGCGAGTGTGAGCGGGCCCATCGGATGAGCCATGCCAAGCTTGAAGACCTGATCCACGGCGTCCGGCGATGCAACTCCCTCCATCACCGCGAAAGCCGCCTCGTTGATAAGCGGCATGAGCACGCGGTTGGAGACAAAGCCCGGAGCGTCGTTGACCTCCACCGGAGTTTTGCCCAGTTTCACAGACAGGTCGCGTACGGTTTCATAGGTCGCGTTGCTGGTAGCCATGCCGCGCACCACTTCGACCAGAGCCATTACGGGGACCGGGTTGAAGAAATGCATTCCAATCACCAGCGCAGGGCGCTTCGTGAGTGCTGCAAGCTTTGTAATCGAGATCGAAGATGTGTTCGTCGCCAGCACTGCACTTTTTGGCAGAATCCGATCGAGAGCGCGAAAGACGTCAGCTTTCACTTCAAAGCGCTCGGGGGCAGCCTCAACGGCGATCTCCGCTGACGTCAGCGATTCGCGATCCACGGTGGTCTTGATCCGCGCCAGCGCCGGCTCAACCTCCGCTTCGGGAAATTTCCCTTTGGCCGCCTCTCGTCCAAGATTGGTTCGAATCTGGCCAAGGGCGCGATCGAGAAGGCGCTGCTCCACATCGCACAGCAGCACATCAAATCCCGAGCGCGCGAAAACATGCGCAATGCCGGAACCCATGGTCCCGGAACCGATGATGGCAACGGTCTTGATCTCGGACAAGGGACGCCTCCTGAGCAAGACGG
Source organism: uncultured Acidobacteriaceae bacterium (assembly GCA_963751225.1). Lineage (GTDB taxonomy): Bacteria > Acidobacteriota > Terriglobia > Terriglobales > Acidobacteriaceae > Telmatobacter. The sequence goes on along the minus strand of CAVVTY010000009.1, from coordinate 181,090 downwards.
AGTGTAACAGGTCCGCTCAAGGTGTCGGGAGCGCGGAACGTTGTTGTCGAAGGGTCTTTATTGGAGACGAAGCGTGTTAATCAATACGGCCAGCGCGGCAGGCTGGTTCGCCGCTGGATACCGGCCCTGCCAACAAAATGGCGCGGCCGAAGATCACCTCGACGACAAGGAACCGTCTCTGGTGACCCCGATGAAGCCGCGCCGTACACCCAACCAACACCTTAGCTGCCGGGAGTCCCGGCAGGAACCAGCCGCACCTGATCGGTAAGCATCAACATCAGAATCGTTCCGGACTCGAGCCTGGCCTGCGGATGATTCACGAGAAGATGAGTCGTCACGACCCCTGCACCCACGATTCCGCCGGCCAACGCGCCCCATGGGCCTCCGATAAACGCTCCGGTAATCGCGCCACCGCCTGCTACGGCACCGTAGAGGATGGCGTCCCGTTTAATGCGGGAGCCCGGGCTTACGCCTCCCTCTGAATCAACGCGGGTGTTCAAACCCGGGGTCGAGCCGACAATCGCGCGCAGATTGTAGATGCTGCCGTCGGCGAGCCGCACCGTATCCGGGCGCAGCAGAATCGACCCGTGCCCCGCGAAGTGCCCGCTCGAAACATCGGCGACCTTTCCGTCAATCTCGGCTCCAGCGGGAATCACCACCTGGCCGCCCTGCAACACATCGGTTGCAACCCGGCAGTGGAATGCATCGCCGACCTTTGATAACGAACTGGAGAGATCATCCATAAGTCGCACACGAATGACGGTTCCCTCACCCAACGTTCCGGGCGGAAGCGGGGCTGGATGCACGATGTCGCTGTCGGGATCGACCGCGCTCGAACGCGTGCGGAGCGCGGGAGATCCTGGCGCGACTCCGACAATGCCATCGTCCGTGCCGTCACCATACTGTTGCGGCACGATATTGGATGTAGTCGGACGCCGAAGTGCTCGTCGTAGCACTCGATGTGATGCGCCGAGGTGTCGCCGCTGCGGCAGGCTGCGCTTGCATGGGATGACCGGCAGGAGGCTTCGCAGGCGCTTCCGATGTCGTGATGATCGCGTCGTCCGGTGGAGGATTGGAAACTCCCTGGTAGGGACTCGACTGGCTTGCGTCCTGCGCCGCCAATCCGGCGGCAGAGAACGCAAAGAGTGCACATGCAAGGATCGGCCGGTTCATCCGAGACTCCTTCTTGCGGGCAGTGTTCCCGTGCGTGCTTAGACCCTGCCAGCCGTGAAATGTTCCGGGACGGGATATGAGATTGATCTCAACCGCCCTCTTTTAATGCTAGCCTGCGCACATGTCGGCACGTGCTCCCCCACGTGCACCCGTGCCTTTCGCGGCACGAATCAACTCAATCAATACGCTCGGCCATCGCGAGCCAACGCAAGCACTTGGCTCCTGTGACCGCCGCCACACTGAGCAACGCCGCCCTCTTTGTTAGAATCCGAACGGAACAACATTGCTCTTTTTCCGCAGAATCTGTGCGGTTTCTACAGTTCAGGTAAATAATCCCGCCGAGATGCCAGACAATCTTCCCCTGAGGAAGAGTTGGCCTGACCGTTACGGTATCGGGAACACAGCAACTGGAGAACCGCTGAAACGGGAGATTCAAGAAGTGGCTGAGCTTCTGGGAATGATTCGAAGTGCTGCCGGAGAAGCTCTTGCCGTGGATCGCCGTCCCCAACTGAATGACCGGCTGCTGCACCGCATTGCGAGGAATGATATGACTGAGATTGTTGCTATTCGCGCGCGCGAAGTTCTTGACTCGCGCGGCAATCCCACCGTGGAAGCAGATGTGATTCTGGAAAGCGGCGCACTGGGCCGCGCCATCGTGCCTTCGGGCGCCTCCACCGGCGAGCACGAAGCCGTAGAGTTGCGCGACGGCGACAAGAGCCACTACCTGGGCAAAGGCGTTCTGCAGGCGGTCGCCAATGTGGAAACCGTGATCGCTCCCGAACTCGAGGGCATGGACGCAGCCAACCAGCGCCTGATCGACCAGACAATGATTGCCCTCGACGGCACCGCGAATAAGGGCAAGCTTGGCGCCAATGCCATTCTCGCTGTTTCTCTGGCTGCGGCCCGCGCCACTGCGCAGACGCTCGAGATTCCGCTTTACCGCTATCTCGGCGGCGTCAATTCCAGCGTTCTGCCAACTCCGATGCTCAACGTGCTCAACGGCGGCGCCCATGCCGACAGCAACGTCGACTTTCAGGAGTTCATGATCATGCCCGTTGGCGCGGAGCGCTTCTCAGAGGCGCTGCGCTGGGCTGCAGAGACCTTCCATACGCTGAAGAGCGTGCTCAAAAAGAAGGGCTATGGCACGGCCGTGGGCGACGAGGGCGGCTTTGCTCCATCGCTGAAGTCGAACACCGAGGCTGTCGAGCTGATCCTCGAAGCCATCGAGGCTGCCGGTTACAAGCCGGGCGAGCAGATCTCCATCGCACTCGACCCCGCGGCCAGCGAGTTCTACGACAAGGAAAAGGGCAAGTACGTTTTCAAGAAGAGCGACAAGCGCGAGCTGTCGAGCGAAGAGATGGTCAACTTCTGGGATGACTGGAGCCGCAAATACCCGATCGTCTCCCTTGAGGACGGCCTTGCCGAAGATGACTGGGAAGGATGGAAGCTGCTCACCGACAAGATGGGTGGACGCATCCAGCTTGTCGGCGACGATCTTTTTGTGACCAACGTGAAGCGCCTGCAGCGCGGCATTGAAGAGGGCGTCGCCAACTCGATCCTGATCAAGGTCAACCAGATCGGCACATTGACGGAGACGCTCGAAGCCATCGAACTCGGTCGCCGTTATGGCTACACCTCAGTCATTTCGCATCGTTCCGGCGAGACCGAAGACACCTTTATAGCCGATCTTGCCGTGGCCACCGGGGTGGGACAGATCAAGACTGGCTCCGTAAGCCGTACCGACCGCATCGCCAAGTACAACCAGTTGCTCCGCATCGAAGAAGAGCTTGGCGCAGGCGCGGTCTACCTGGGCCTGGAAGCATTGAACTACAACGAGGAAGATTAATCGCTGCGTGCCCCAGGCCTCGTCTGCCGCGGCGGATGGGACCTGGGGTCCCAAACGCCTTCGTTGCAGATTTCCTGCTGGCACTGCTAACCCCACAATCTCCGCTGGCTCCGCTCATTCTGAGCTCAAGGAAGTTACCCGTGTCGACCTTCAAGCATCCTCTCGTCCTCACCATCCTCGACGGATGGGGCTACCGTGCCGAAACCGCCAACAACGCCATCGCGCTCGCCAGAAAGCCCGCGTATGACAAGCTGCTGCGCGAGTTCCCCAATACGTTGATCCAGGCCTCCGACCACTTTGTCGGCCTGCCCGACGGTCAGATGGGCAACAGCGAAGTTGGACACCTGAACATCGGCGCGGGACGCATCGTGCAGATGGATATCACGCGTATCGACGCGCTGATTGCTGCCGGTGAGTTTCAGAAGAATCCCACGATCGTTCAGGCGATGCAGCGCGCTCGCGATAGCCGCAGGCAACTGCATCTCTTTGGACTGGTCTCCGATGGCGGCGTCCATTCTCATCAGGAGCACCTCTACGCTTTGCTTCGCACTGCGCGCGAGTACGGGCTTGAGCGTGTCTTTGTGCATGCATTCATGGATGGCCGCGACACCGCGCCCGACTCCGGTGCCGGCTTCGTCGCCGCTCTTCAACAGAAGATGCGCGAGTACGGCGTGGGCAAAGTGGCCACCGTCAACGGCCGCTACTATGCGATGGACCGCGATCGCCGCTGGGAGCGCGAGCGCAAGGCCTATGACGCCATGGTTAGTGGCAAAGCCGAGGGTGGTGCTTACACCGACCCCGTGGCACGCATCAAGGAGAGCTACAACAACGGCGTTACCGATGAATTCCTGATTCCCTTCGTTGTTGTGGATCACGCAGGCAAGCCCGTTGGTCAGATTCAGGATGAGGACGTCTGCATCAACTTCAATTTCCGTGCCGACCGCGCACGGCAGATCACCCGCGTGCTCGCCCGCGAAAGCGGCCTCAACAAGAAAGGCGGACGCGATCTGCCGGACTGGGAGTCGCTCGACCAGACCATTCCGCGCAGCGAGATTCCCAAGAATCTGCACTACGTGTGCATGACGCAGTATGACAAGCTCTACGAGCTGCCCCTGGTCATCCTGCCGGAATCGATGGACAACATTCTTGCGAACATCCTCTCGCAGAATCACCTGCGCAACCTGCGCGTCGCAGAAACAGAGAAGTTCGCACACGTCACATACTTCTTCAACGGCGGCATTGAAACTCCCTTCCCGGGCGAAGACCGCGTGCTTGTTCCATCGCTCAAGGTCGCCACCTACGACCTCGCTCCCGAGATGCGGGCCGAGGCCATCGGCGATGCCGTAGTCAAGGCGATCAACGACACGGCATTCGACCTCATCGTCGTCAATTTCGCCAACGCCGACATGGTTGGGCACTCCGGCAAACTCGAGCCCACCATCCGCGCCATTGAGGCCATCGACGCGCAACTCGGCCGCATCTACAAAGCCGTGAAGGAAAAGAACGGCACCTGGCTCATCACTGCGGATCACGGCAACGCAGAGTTGATGGTTGACCCGGTTACCGGCGGTCCGCACACCGCGCACACCACCAACCCGGTGCCCTTGATTTACGTCAGCGAGGACGCCAGCCACTATCGCCTGCGCCCTGATGGATCGCTCCGCGACATTTCGCCGACGCTCCTGAACCTCCTCAAGATCGGATTGCCGAAGGAGATGACGGGCGGCGATCTGCGTGTGCCGTTGCAAAAGTGAAGTAATCGACCGCGAAACGTGAAAGGCGATGCGAATGCGTCTCTTGACAGGGAATCGCGCGACTGGAACGGCGCCATTGGGCGGCTCCTTCGCAATCTGAAGGCCGAATCCTCGTTCAAAAGAAAAGGACCTCCCGCGCGGGAAGGCCCTTCCAATTTACCGTACCTGGCACCGCGATTAGCGCGGCCGCAATGATTTGATCGCGTCAGGAAGGCGTTCAATCGCGGCGGGAAATCGCTCCTCAAGAATCTTCGCCCGCTCCGCGGCAATCCCGCCCAGGTACGACGGAACAGGGGTCGCCGTAAGAACCAGCACGAACGCAATCACCGAGAAGCAGACCCCCGCGATGGCTGCCGACACCAGCATGTGGTAGGTGTCAATTGTATCGAGGCCAAAAATGTTGAACGCAACATGCTCCAGCGGCTTGATGTGCCGCAGAACCGCCAACGCAAAAAGCGAGAAGAAAACGGAAAGAGATGTGAGAACGACCAGCGAAACGTCGAGACTGCGGTGGAATTTCTGGCGGCCGCTGCAGCGGCTGCAATCCGTCAGATGATGCTCGTAGTCCTTGCGCATCTCAGGAGAGATTCCTGATATGTCATACCTCCAGCTTGCGAGGATGGCGCCTACAACTCGGTCGGAACATTCGGTACTTGCCATAATGGTTAGACTCACTTTGCGATGGATCTGCTAACCGCTTTATTTCCACGCGGCTGATCTAGCTACGGAGCTTGCCTTGCGTTTTGGATGCTCCACCCAGCCTCAACGGCTCTGTGAGCCATCCAAGTCCGGTGCCTTTCGAATTAACAAAAGACGCCAAGCCTATTCCGTTTCCCAACCCACAACTAAAAGTGATGGCCTGCTATCAGTTTAACTCACTTCATTCAAAAGCAAATAGGCATCAGCGGCTCATGTTGTCCGGCGAGTAAAAGGCGGTTGGCCAGAAGACTGGCCCGGCCGTTCAAGGCCCGTTCCGCCGTGATCCTCGCAAGCTCGGGAAGATTATTGCTCTCAGACAGATGCGCCAGTACGACATATGCCGCCTGGCCGTCATACTCGTTCTCGAGGTAGGCTCCCGCCGCTTCGTTTGAGAGGTGACCCACCCGCGACAACACCCGCTGTTTGACTGACCATGGATAAGGCCCGTCTCGCAGCATCTCCAGATCGTGATTCGACTCGAGAAGCAGCAGGTCCACCCTCTTCAGTTGCGCCTTGACGTTGGGTGGGATGTACCCGAGATCGGTTGCGACCGCTATCCGCACGCCCTCCGCCTGAAAAACAAACCCCACCGGGTCCGCCGCATCGTGCGGAATGGTGAATGGACTCACGGCGATATCGCCAATCTGGAAAGGTGTACCTGCCGTGAAGTATTCAATCGCAGGAAGCCAGGTCGGGTCCTTCTGCGGACTCTCGCCTTTCCCATCTCCATCCGGAACCGTCTGCAATGCGGCGGCCGCCGTGGCCTTCTCCGCTGAAATCGATCCTGCGTCCGCACCCGCCTCAGTGTCCTCGGCGTCGGCGTCCTCGATGTTCGTATCCAGTTCCGCCATGCGCGCAGCCGCCTGCAGTCGGCACTGCTCCAGCCATTGCGTATAGGTCATCTGCCGCCGCGGAGATAGCCATCGCACCCAGGCCCGGTGCGTTCCCTGGGTGAAATACACAGGAATTCCCAGTTTCCGCGCCGTGACCGCAAGTCCGCTCACATGGTCAGAATGCTCATGCGTGACGATGATCGCGTCCAGCGTCGCAGGATCTTCACCCGCAAGCCGCATGCGCCGGAACATCTCACGGCAGCTCAACCCCGCGTCCACCAGGATCCGCGTCTGTCCCCCGGACAAAACGGTGCAGTTCCCCTTGGAGCCGGACGCCAAAACCGTGAAACGAACCATGCAGTGAGCATACAGCGCATGCCTGCGCATTGCGAGGCCGCAGGTTTACCGCGCAGGAACCCCATCCGCGATGGGCTGCCCGACCTGCAAAACCCTCGCAAGGCGATCACCCAGGCCGTATTCTGGCAATGAGGTTGATTCCCTTCTGGTTCCCTCTTTCCTCGCCCGGCCGGAGGTCCCGCGCATGAACGTCAAGCGGCTGTCATGGAACCCATTTCGCGCCGATTCAGGAGTGCTCGTTGTCGCATTGGTGGTCATCGGCCTCCGCGGTGATCCGGCACAGGCGGCGGACAAGCCGGCTGTTTCACCGCAGACGTGGAGCCCTTCCGCCGCGGCACATTACATGGACCAGCGCCAAGTCTGGTGGCAGGGATGGGACCGTGCCCAGAAGGATCACGGCACCCTGTGCGTCTCCTGCCACACCCAGGCCACCTTCAGTCTTGCGCGACCCGTTCTGCGCGGCGAACTCGGCGAGCACAGCCCGTCTCCGCAGGAACAGGTCATGCTTAGCAGCATCGAGAAGCGCGTTCGCGCATGGAAAGACATGCAGCCTTTTTACAGCGACGCCCTTTACGGAACCGGCAAGGAAGTCGAGTCGCGCAACGCAGAATCCGTACTGAACGCCGTCATTCTTTCGAGCTACGACACGCACAGCGGCCATCTGAGCGACACCACGCGCCTCGCCTTTGACAACGCATGGGCTTTGCAGACGCAAACCGGGCCCGACGCGGGCGCATGGGTCTGGCAGAACTTCGACTACACTCCCTGGGAATCAAAAGAGTCGCAATACCATTGGGCGGCGCTCATGGCCGTGACGCTCGGCAGAAATTGCCACGGACTTCAACAGCAGAAGCCGGCTTTCACCGGCATCGCCCGAAAGCCCGAAAGCTACTGCGCCGAACCGAAAGTGGCGCTTCATCTCAATCTGCTGCTCAACTACCTCAGCAGCCACTACGAGGCGCAGTCGCTTGTGAACAAGGTAGTCGCGCTTTGGGCTGAAAAGTGGTTCCCAGGCGTGGTCACCTATGACCAGGGTCGCGCACTCATCGACAATCTCAATCGCTTGCAGCATGAAGACGGCGGCTGGAGCCTGACGGATCTTGGCACGTGGCAGCGTCGCGACAAGACGCCGCTCGAGACGCGCTCCGATGGCTATGCAACCGGGCTCGTCGTTCTGGTGCTCGAGGAAATCGCGCTGACCTCCCACGCCAATCCACATGTTGCGCGCGGCATCGCATGGCTCGAAGCCAACCAGGACAAGACCACAGGCGCGTGGCCGGCGTGGTCGCTCAACAAGAATCGCGATCTCCAGACGCCCGTGGGCAAGTTCATGAGCGACGCTGCTACCAGCTACGCGGTTCTCGCGCTCGAAGCGCGTCGGTAGCGGCCGCGCTCACGCGCTCTTGAGTTCGCACATCACACCCAGCGTGTTGCCTTCTGAATCCTGCAGGAAGGCCATCCACAAATCGTGGTCCGCCATCTTCGCGATCAGGTGTGGCTCCTCTATGAACTTCACTTCCCGTTTCTTCAATGCCGCGCAGGTTCCCTGAATGTCATCGACCTTGAAATACAGGATCGTTCCCCCACGCGGCTCCGGTCTTACCTGCGTTCCCAGCATCAGCCGGACATCTCCGCACTGAAAAAACGCCAGATGCCCGGTGTCGAAGAGAAGCTTCATCCCGAGAGTGTTCTGGTAGAAATTCCTTGCTCGCGCGACGTCCAGGACCGTCAGCGCAATCTGCCCGATTTTGTCGAAACGCACCAATGCCGGCGCTGAATCCGGTTTGCTGCTCATTGGACCTCCCTTTCGATAGCAACTGCCGACGGCACCGACTTCACGTTGCGTTGTGCAGGTTTGCGGGAATCTCGATCGACACCAGCGTGCCCCGGCCGGGATTGCTTACGACATTAAAGCTCGCCTGGGTTCCATAGAGCACCTCGAGCCGCTCCTGCACATTCTTCATGCCAATGCCTGCGCCGTTTTGCTTGAGGGCCGTTGCCGGACGATTGCCCATGCCCACACCGTCATCGGCCACCTCGATGAGCACGCGGTCTCCCGATAGCCTGCTGCGGAGCGTGACAGTGCCTCCATGAATCCGCGGCTCCAGACCGTGCTTGATGCTGTTTTCGATCAAAGGCTGCAGCAGAATGCTCGGCACGAGCACATCGAGCGTGCGCGGATCGATCTCCTTCTCCACGCGAAGCTTTTCCGCACCAAACCGGACCACCTCGATGTCGAGGTAGTCGTCTGTAAAGCTGAGCTCATCGCTGAGCGGAACGTAGGTGTCGTGATCCTTGAGAAGCGCGCGCAGAATGTTTGCCAGCTTCACCGTCATCTCGCGCGCCAGTTCCGGTTTCACCCTCACCAGTGAGGCGATCGAGTTCAGCGTATTGAACAGGAAGTGCGGATTAATCTGCCGCTGCAGCGCATCGAGCCGCGCCTCAAGCAACAGCCGCTTCTGCTCCTCCAGCTTCATCTCCATGCGCAACGCATTCCACACCTTGATTGCAATACCCACCACGATGGGCGCGGTAAACCACACCAGCACCTGCACCCACGGCTCAGTGGCAAGCAGCGCAAACAGCCTGTGGGGAAACATGTGCGCCAGCCAGTCGCGGCACGCCTCGGCGGCCACAATCAGGAACAGCATCAGAAACTGGCGATCGATGCGCGGCGCGCGCAGAACCCGCCGCGCCCATCGGTAGAGACCGAGGTCGATGAACGGCGTGAATGACCAGATCTCATCGGGCTCGACGAACCTCCCCAGCATCCCCGCGAGCAGTCCGAGAATGGCATTGAAGGGCAGCGCCAGGTACTCGGCGTGGTGGAGCGCGGGCAGTGCCAGGACGATCCCGCCAAACATGGCCCACACCGGTCCGACCAGCAGCCCGAGCAGAATAATTGTTTCGAAAGAGATATCGGCAGCAAGGAAGTTGGGAACGGTGGTCCGTACCCAAACACCCAATGTGAGAGGGACAAGAAAGAAAGCCAGCAGTCCGATCGTCTGCCGGCGCAGGCGCTGCTCAGCAAAGAACAGGCGCCGAAACGTTTTGCCCCGGGCCAACACGCTGGCCACAGACGCCATCACGCCCAGCTTGACCAGCAGCGTGATCAGAATGAGCTTGTCCGTCACCCCACCAATGTATCGCGGCAACCGGCCCCCGACGAAGTTCGTCAAGCGGCAAACTGCGGATCATCACGCACTTGCAAACCCTGTCTCGCTTCCGTCTCATCTCCTGTGACGGATGGCTCAGCAGCCGCAACGCACGCCAAGTAGAATGAATCCATGGGAATTGAAAGCGTGAAGAAAGTCGCCGAGGCGGATTTCCCGACCCGCTGGGGAGCCTTCCGCATTCTTGGCTTCGAGGGAACGCAGCCCGCGACCCAGTCCGGCAACCAGCATGCAGCCGCCGGCACAGATCAGAACGCGACAAAGACCGAGGGCCTCGTCGCCCTTGTTATGGGCGATATCCACTCTGCGCCGCCGCTCGTCCGGATTCACTCGCAGTGCCTGACCGGGGATGTATTTGGCTCGCTCCGTTGCGACTGTCGCCTGCAGCTTGAACTCGCCTTGAGCAAGATAGCCGCCGACGGTGCGGGCATCCTGCTCTACGAGCAGCAGGAGGGGCGCGGCATCGGCCTGATGGCCAAGCTCAAGGCCTACGAACTGCAGGATCAGGGGCGCGACACCGTGGAGGCCAACGTCGAACTCGGCTTCGAAGCCGACTACCGCGAATACGAACTGCCCGCGCGGGTTTTGAAGCTGCTGGGAGTATCCAGGGTCCGCCTGATCACCAACAATCCAGACAAGGTGGCCGCGCTCGAGACCGCGGGAATCGCCGTCACCGAGCGCATTTCCGCCGAAGTGGAGCCACAGGAGACCTTCGAGCGCTATCTCCGCACCAAGCAGGAAAAGATGGGCCACATAGTAGAGACCCTCGTCAGCGACGAGTAGGATCGGTGCGGCCCGCGCCTCGCGGTAAAGATCTCAACGATTCGGTCACGAATGTGAAAGAATCTCGATCACATTCATCGTTTGAGGCGATTCCCTGTGCCGAACCAGCAAGATTGGTCTGACGAGCTTGACGCGCTCATGGCCGCGCCGGAATTCCACACACTTCTGTTTGAGAACGAATCCGTCCGCGTGCTCGACACGAGGATTCCGCCGGGACAGACCACGCCGCTCCACTCGCACCGCTGGCCGGGCGCTCTGTACATTCTCAGTTGGAGCGACTTTGTGCGTCGCGATCAGGACGGCAGAACCGTGCTCGATAGCCGGGGCATGGGAGCAGCGGCAAGAGGAACTGCGCTGTGGACTCCGCCCCTGGCGCTACACACTCTGGAGAATGTCGGCAACAGCGATCTGCACGTGATCGCGGTGGAGCTCAAGCACGAGTTGTAACGCCTCTGGAACGTTATGTCTTTCCCGCCGCCGGTGCTTGGTGTTTCTGCGCGGGCTGCGTCAGAATCGCAAGCTGAGCCAGGATTCCCGCAGTGGCAGTCCAATGCAGATGGACATATCCCACGCCCAGCGTCCAACTCAGCCACTGACCCAGTAGCACAGCAACACATCTCTTAGCCTAGTTCACTGCCGCAGCGTTCCGAAGTCATTCCGCGATGCGATGGTGTGATCATTGCCGCTGGGGGTGTGGGCACTTGAGGGCGGCTTGCGAGTAACCGGGCGAGATGGCGCGATTGCTCTTGCAGGTTCTTCCCATCGGCGCCAGGTTCCGGCGCTCCTTTGCCGCGTGAAGCGCCATACGCCACAATGCCATTCCTGAAGTAGCTTCGGCGCTCCCAGGCTGCAATGTGCTTGAAGTTCTGCCACGCTCTGGCTGGGGCACTCTCCTGGAAATACTCGAGCGTCTCATAGACGTACAAGAGATTGCCGTCCCGCATGTAGTACTCGGCGCCGTACTTCCCCTGCTTTGTAAAAGCCATCACGAAAACGCGCACAAGGTCCGAACCTACAAGCGCCCCCTGTAGTTCTGTTCCGAGCGGACCGTCGAGTCTTAATACGTTATCGGAGGTCGTAAGGAACACTTGAGCCGTATCCTTTCCGTAAAGTTCACGAGTCTGCGCCAAAATTGCTCTTTCAACCGCACGATCGCCGACCGTCTTATTCGGGGACTCGGTCTGTCCCGCAGCCTCCTGAAACGAGGTCGCAAGGAACAGAAATATCCCAAATGCAAGGATCTTCATTTCAGCTCTCCCGAAGATCTCAGCAGCCAGACACTCGTTCTCACTTAGGTCCTCCTCGATGAACGATGTTGCAACGCCGCTGCAACGCAGATTGCATTGAAATGTGACTGACCACTCAGCTCCGCAGCGCCTTCAGCACCTTGGCCGTCGTCACCACCTGGCCCACGTGCCGCTGCGTGTGATCGGCCACATGCACCAGCGCTCCGCCGATCGATGTCGGCAACTGCTTGCGTCCCACGCCGCGAAACGTGTTGAAGTCTGCGGTCGCCAGCACCCTCACGCGATCCGCCGCGTTGCTGAATGACACCTCGACCTCCGCCAGCAACTCCGCCAGCGTCTCGCTTCCCGTCTGCTCCGCCTTGAACAGGGCGAGCTGATCCGTCGAAAGCTGTCCACCCTCTGCGTAGGTCAACAATCGGTCAGTCGACCGCGCAATGTGCCGCAGATGAAACGCGATCGCCGGCAATCCATGCGGTCGCGCATGAACCTCCAGATCGGTCAGCCCTTCGGTCCACTTGGTGATGTCGTCAAGCGCAAGATCGAACGCATGCAACACGCCGCGACCAACCGCGGAAACGTCAGCGTGCGTTCCGCGCAGCCAAGGCTCAATGTAAGGAGCAGGGGAAGTGCTCATTCAGATTTCTCCAGCGGAATTGATCGTGCTCTTACCCCGCGCTCTTCACCCGCACCACCGTGATCTTGGCGAAGCCCTCTTCGAACGCCGGCGGCTTCAGCCTCTCGGCCATCTTGCGCATCACGTCCTCGCTGACCGAGCGGTCTCGCTCCCGGTTGCGCTCCAGGCAGACCTCAAGTGGCACATCAAAGAACACGCCTTGAACGTCGTATCCAAAGCTTTTAGCCATCTTGATCCACTGCCGCCGCTCGTGAATCGACAGGTTGGTTGCGTCCACATAATTCCACGGCATCTTGGCAATCAGCCTGGCCCGCAGCAACGACCGCAAAGTCGAAAACACCAGCCCCTGGTAGCGCTGCTCCTCCACATCGTCGAAGAGGATGTTGCGCAGCAGATCGCTCGAGAGCGGCGTGACGCCGCGCCGCCTGAACCATGTTGTCTTTCCCGACCCCGGCAGACCGATCGCCAGCACCACGTAGCCCTTGGGGGCCTGCGGCGATCTCTCAGCCGGCTGCACCTCAGGCGGAGGCGTCGAGGGCTGTTCCGGCTGCGTCTCCACTTCCAGCCGCCCTGATCCGGCAGGCTCATTCCACTCAGCCCGTGGCCGCGCGTCCGGGCGGGTCGCTTGTCGCTGCGGCGCGGCCGGACGATTGGCGCGGGACTCCTGGGGCGCGCCTTGCTGCTTTTCGCCTCGCGATTCACCGGCGGGAACGTCATCCGGATAGAGCGGCACCAGCGGGCGCGGTTGATTCGATGGGAGTTCCTGACCGATCTTGCCTGTAGATTCTGAATTATTTGCTGCGCGTTTCGAACGTCTTCTCATGCCTCGTTCAGCACCTTTGATACCGGGATAACACACTTCAGCAGCGCCCTGCAAATAACGTGCGATCCGTCACATACAGTGCTGTACCAGAACAAGCAAACTAGCGTTGAGCGCATTTTGGTACGGGGACGCGGCGCAACGAGCGTTTATTTGGTTCCCGGTCGGCATCAGTGTTAGCATCATGGGTTTGGTGGAATTGTCTGCTTTCAGGTCTTCACCCCGCCGAACGCCATTCGTTAAAACCCCCAGTTTTACCCACCACGAAGGAGAATATCCATGGCAGTAAAGGTTGGCATTAACGGCTTCGGCCGAATTGGCCGCAACGTTTTGCGCGCCGCCCTCGGCAACCCCGAGCTTGAGTTTGTTGCTGTGAACGATTTGACCAGCCCGGCAACACTCGCCCATCTGCTCAAGTACGACTCGATTCTGGGAAACCTCCACAACGAGATCAAAGCCGGCGACGACTTCATCTCTGTCGACGGAAAAAAGATCAAGGTATGGGCCGAGCGCGACCCCGCCAAGCTTCCCTGGGCCGATGTGGGCGCGCAGGTTGTCATCGAATCCACCGGGCACTTCACCGATGCCACCAAGGCGAAGGCGCATCTCGGTTCGACCGTAAAGAAAGTCATCATCTCCGCGCCGGCCACCAATGAAGACATCACCATTGTTCTCGGCGTCAACGAAGACAAGTACGATCCGGCCAAGCACAACATCATCTCCAACGCGAGCTGCACCACCAACTGCCTCGCTCCCGTCGTCAAGGTGCATCCTCAAGGCAATTCGGCATCGTCAGCGGCATCATGACCACCATCCACAGCTACACCAACGACCAGGTCATCCTCGACTTCCCGCACAAGGACCTGCGCCGCGCCCGCGCTGCCGCCCTCAGCATGATTCCCAGCTCCACCGGCGCCGCCAAGGCCCTCAAGCTGGTCATCCCTGAGACCGCCGGCAAGCTCGACGGCTTCGCGATCCGCGTCCCAACGCCCAACGTCTCCATCGTCGACCTCACTTTCATCAGCGAGAAAGCCGACCGACGCCAAGGCCGTGAACGCCGCACTGAAGGCGGCCTCCGAAGGCGAGCTGAAGGGCATTCTGGGCTACGACGAAAACCTGCTCGTCAGCTCTGACTTCAAGGGCGACAAGCGCAGCTCCATCGTTGACGCTCCTCTCACCAAGGTCGTCGGCAAGAGCGTCAAGGTGCTGAGCTGGTACGACAACGAGTGGGGCTATTCCAACCGTGTCGTCGACCTCATCAGCTTCCTGGCCAAGAAGGGCCTGTAGTCCTTCAACAATCCTTGGGTGCCCCATCCATGACGTCCGCTTCAGCGGGCGGCATGGGTGGGAAACCACCCACTCCTACCGACCATGCGCCAGAACATCAGCGGCGGATCTCCTTACGAGCCCATCATCGGCTTCTCGCGCGCGGTGCGCGTGGGCAACACGGTCCATCTGGCCGGCACCGGACCCGTTGGCGCTGACAACGAGGACGCAGCCGGTCAAACCCGGCGCATCTTCGCCATCGCAAAAAAGGCGCTCGCGGAAGCAGGCGCTTCGTTTGCAGATGTTGTCCGCACGCGCATGTATCTCACCCATGTTGATGACTGGGAGGCTGTCGGCCGCGTTCACGGCGAGTTCTTCGGCAGCATTCGTCCCGCTGCAACCATGGTTGTTGTGGCGGAGCTTCTCAATCCGGCCTGGCGCATCGAGATCGAGATGGATGCCGTGATCGACGCCGCAGGCACGAGCCCCAGGTCCACCGTCCCTGGTCACTAGTCCTTCAGAAAGGTTTTTGCACCATGCCCAAGCTCACGATCCGCGACATCGATCTCGCCAACAAGCGTGTGTTCGTCCGCGTCGACTTCAACGTTCCGCTCACTGAGGATGGCTCGACCATCACTGACGACACTCGCATCGTGGCCACGCTGCCCACCATCAAGTACGCCCTCAGGCAACGTGCCAAGGTAATTCTGGCTTCGCATCTCGGCCGCCCCAAGGGCAAGCCGAATCCAAAGTACTCGCTGCGCCCGGTTGTCGACCGTCTGCGCGAGTTGCTCGATAAGGGACTCGACGATTCCGTCAATGTCGCCTTTTCGCCCGACTGTGTTGGCGAAGTGGCCGAAGAGATGGCGCGCCAGCTCGAATCCGGCCAGGTGCTTCTGCTTGAGAATCTTCGCTACCACGCCGAAGAAGAAGCGAACGATCCGGCCTTTTCCAAGGCGCTGGCCTCGCTGGCCGAGGTCTATGTAAACGACGCCTTCGGCTCCGCGCACCGTGCGCACGCGTCGACGGAGGGCATCACGCACTACCTCAAGCCCGCCGTAGCCGGCCTGCTGATGGAGAAGGAAATCACCTATCTCGGCAAAGCTCTTGAGTCGCCCGAGAAGCCTTTTGTCGCCATCATCGGCGGCTCCAAGATCTCCGGCAAGATCGACGTCATTGACAACCTGCTCGACAAGGTCGACACGCTCGTCATCGTCGGCGGCATGGCTTACACCTTCTTCCGCGCGCTGGGCGTCGCCACCGGCAAGTCGCTCGTCGAAGAAGACAAGATCGACATGGCCAAGGACGCGCTCGCAAAGGCGAAGGCCAAGGGCGTCAACCTGCTGCTTCCTGTCGACAACGTCCTCGCTGACAAGTTTGCCGAAGACGCAAAGACGCAGATTTGGGATTCGTCGAAGGACTTCCCTGCCGACTGGCAGGGCCTCGACATCGGTCCCAAGTCTGTCGCGGCGATTGAGAAAGTTGTTGCGAACGCCAAGACGATCGTATGGAACGGTCCCGCGGGCGTATTTGAATTTCCGCGCTTCGCCGTGGGCACCAACGCAATCGCCAGGGCGGTCGCGATGAACAAGGGAGCCACCTCGATCATCGGCGGCGGCGACTCCGTCTCGGCCATCAACAAGGCCGGCTATGCCGACCAGGTCACGCACATCTCCACGGGCGGCGGCGCCAGCCTCGAGTTCCTCGAAGGCAAGAAGCTGCCCGGCGTGGAAGCACTGACCAACAAGTAGCCCGGAACCTGCTCAAAGGACCGCAGATACAGCGCGAGAGTGCTTGGAATCTGCGGTCCTTTCTTGTTGCGGCCCCTAGATCTCAGCCTGCCTTCGACACACCGAAATGCGTATCGTCCGTCACTTGTTTCCCTTCAGGATCGGAGCCATAATCTCCCTGTAGCAGCAGAGATGTCGCTGCGAGTTGAGCCGCAAGCGGCTTCTCTCGAGGGTGACCCGATGACCCGTCAGATTCTGATTGTTGTCGGTGCAGCGCTCCTGTCCATTGGTGGCATTGGTCTTATCGTCGGCGTTGTCTGGCTGGTGTCGAGCAACGTTCTCGGAACTCTTCCGTACATTCTCGAGGCGCGTTTTTCCACGTTGCTCTATCTGTTGCCGGCCCTGCTTCTGGTCGTCGCGATCGTCGGCGCCTCTTTCATGGCAAGTGCCCTGGCGCTCAGCCAAAAGCCGCCACACACAACCCGCGACCTTCACCTGCATACGCGGTTCCATTGAGCCGAGCGAACTGCCGGCTCCCATCACCGGACGTAGCTCTCTCTGAAGCAGAAGATGGCTCCCGCGGCATTCCCTGGTCAAAATGCAGCTATCCTTGAAGTGCATCTACCTCCGGGGAGGAGAGCCATGGGCTATTACACGCGGATCCTTTCAAAAGATGAGATCTCCCCGTCCTTCGAGGAACTCGCACAGTTCGTACATGCAGAGCACCCTGGCTACAAGCTGACGATTGAAGATGGTACCGAAGAGGAATGGGAAACACTCCTGCTCTCCGGCAATGACGATGTCGAGGTCGCGCTGATCGAGCGCAATCCTGTCCTCGACGGCTCTCTCGGCCAGGATGAGATTGCGGAGTTCATCGAAGAGACGCAGGATTGCAAGCCGGAGAGCGGTGTCGCATGGCTTCATGAATATCTGGCGGATGTCAAAACCGTCTACTCACTCCAGCACCTGCAGGGAGCGGATACTGAGGAAGGCAGCAACGTGCTTCATGCATTGCGTTCGCATCTCTGGGAACGCGGAGATGCCATCATCCAGGCCGATCTCGAAGGGTTCACCAACGAGGACGGCTACCACATCGTCTGGCAGTTTTCTGAATCGGTCTCAGGCCCGTGGAATATGGGTGTCCTTCAGGACGGAACCTGGTACCACTTCAGCATGGATCTTGGCGATCCCGATCATCGGGATGCCTTCCTGAATGGCGAAGTGCCCAGCGATTTAACTTCAATTCGTGTAACCGGCTCGCAACGGTAACGCCGCCTTTCCCGGCCGAAGCCATCGCAGTGTGCTCTTCATCACCCGGCCGACACAATTCTGTCCGCTAGAATTGCATTGAGGATTTACGAAAATGCCACGCAAGAAGCTGATTGCCGCCAATTGGAAGATGTTCAAGACGCCTGCTGAAGCCAAGGCGTTTGTCGATGCATTTTTGCCGCTCGTTGCCGGACATGACCGCGACGAAATCGCTCTCTTTCCCTCGCCGGTCCTGCTGCCAACAGTAATCGCCGCCGCCAAGGGTTCCAACGTCGCCGTCGGCTGTCAGAACATTCACTTCGCCGAAGAGGGCGCCTACACCGGCGAAACCTCCATCGGCCAGCTCAAGGCCGTCGGCGGAACGCACACGCTGATCGGCCACTCCGAGCGCCGCCAGTACTTCGCCGAGACCGACGAGATCGTGAACAAGAAGCTGCACACCGCGCTCAAGCACGGCATCATCCCCATCGTCTGCATCGGTGAAGTTCTCGCCGAGCGCGAAGCCGGCAAGACCGAGTCCGTGCTGAAGACGCAAGTCACCGGCGCATTTGCCGGCATCACCCCCGAAGCCGCCGCACCCATCGTCATCGCGTACGAGCCCGTGTGGGCCATCGGCACCGGCAAGACCGCCACGCCCGAAATGGCTGTCGATGCGCACAAGATTATTCGCGCCGAAGTAGCGAAGCTGCTCGGACCCGATGTCGCGGCGAAGATGCGCATCCTCTACGGCGGCAGCGTCAAGCCCGACAATGCCACCGCCCTCTGCGGCCAGGAAGAAATTGACGGCGCGCTCGTCGGCGGAGCCAGCCTCAAGCCCGACTCCTTCACCGCCATCGTTAAGTACTAATCTGCTTCATGCCATCCGCTGGGTGCCCCAGGTCTCGATTCTGAGACCTGGGAGACAATTACGGTTGGAACCCAATCCTGCGGCCTTTCGTATGATGTCTCATGCCCGAAAGCATCGACGCCGCCCCCGTCATTCTGGCTGAACGCCCGCACGCAAGCGCGCTCGCAGCTCCGTCGCGCGAGCTGTATATCGACCGCCTGCGCAGCGTCATGACCGCGTTCGTCATCCTTCATCACACCGCCATCACCTACGGCGCAGTTGGCGGCTGGTTTTACAACGAACTTCATCCCTCCGGCTCGATCTCCAGCCTGCTTCTCACACATGTTCTGCGCCACGCAGCAGGCCTACTTCATGGGCTTCTTCTTCCTTCTCGCGGGCTACTTCACGCCGGGATCGCTCGAGCGTAAGGGCTATGCGAAGTTTATCGGCGACCGTTTCCTTCGCCTCGGCCTGCCCCTTCTCGCGTTCGGATTCATTCTGGGGCCGCTGACCGACGCGATGGTCACCGCCGCCAAAGGCCGCGGCTTCTGGTCCACCTTCGTCTGGCTTTGGAACCACAAGGTGTTCGGCAACGGTCCGCTCTGGTTTGCGCAGGCGCTGCTGATCTTCAGCCTTGGCTACTGCGTCTGGCGCGCAATATTTGGTTCGCCGCCTCTCCGAATCCGCGCGCACATCAAGGCGCGTTCCTGCATTTCGCTCGTGGCTCCTCTGCGCACTCGGCGTGGGTGCGGTCGCCCTTGCCATTCGCCAATTCGTCCCCTCCGGCGTAAACATCTTCGGCCTGCAGCTCGGCTACTTTTCGAGCTACACGTTTCTCTTTGCAATCGGCATCGCAGCCTGGCGCTATGACTGGTTGCGGCGGCTTGAGTGGAAGAACGTCCAGCCCTGGCTTGTCGCATTGATCGTCGCGTGGCCATGCCTTCCCATCGGGATCGCGGTCGCCAACACGCAATACGGCCCGGGCAAAGCCAGCTTTGGCGGCGGCTTCACGTGGACCTCTGTCCTCTATGCCTTCTGGGAGCCCTTCGTTGCGTGGGGACTTATCGCTGGGTTGCTTCTGTTCTTTCGCACGCGCATGAATCAACCATCGCAGTTCTGGTCGTGGCTCGGTCGCCGCGCCTATGCCGTCTACATCATTCATCCGCCGGTTCTCGTCGGCGTGGCGCTCCTTCTTCACGTGTGGCCCGCGCCCCCGCTCGTAAAGTTCGCCGTAACCGGCACGCTCAGTTGCATCGCGTGCTGGCTGCTCGCAGATCCCCTTGTGCGATTGCCCGGCGTGCGCCGCATCGTCTAGAGATACTCAGCTTTTCAAATAATTCAACGTGCAACTTGAACTGTGTCACAGGCCATCTGAATCTCGAGGGAGAATACAGATGGCAACCAAAAAGGCGACGAAGAAAAAATCAAGCGGCACGAAGAAGGGCGACGCGAAGAAATCGTCAGGGCGCAAGTACTCTCCGTCCGCCTCAAAGAACGTTGAGACGGAGATGCGTGAAATGAAGAAGGGCAAGTTGAAGTCGGGGCGCAGCGGTAAGAAGGTCACCAGCCGCAAACAGGCAATCGCCATCGGCCTCTCGAAGGCTCGCAAAGAGGGCAAGAAAGTGCCGGCAAAGAAATCCTGACGGGAACGCGTGCTAGATCTTCGCGCGAAGCTCGCCGTCCTCAACCTCAGCTTCAAACACGCGGGCCTTCACGTTCGGGTCCTGCTCCGATTCGCCCGTGCGCACATCAAACGCATACGAGTGCCACGGGCACACGACGCGGCAACCCTCGATGGTGCCTTCGCTCAGCGGCCCCTCCTCGTGCGGACAGACACCGTCAAGCACGGCTATGGTTCCTTCCACGTTGGCCACACAAAGCGGACGGTCGCCCACCAAAAACTCGCGAACCTCGCCCACGGCAGGCAACTCAGCTTGCGAACAAATCCGCACCAATTGAGACATTGATTTCGCTCCCTCGCGCGAACGGACTTTGCTTACGGCGACCGGAACACCGCGCTCGGACCGTGCAATTTAGGATAATAGTGTGCTGCTGTCCTGAAGCATAGCGCAAATGAGCAAGCCGCCCCCCAGCAAAAGAAGTGACTCCCGGCCACCCCGTTCCGCAACCTCCGCGCGTGCAAAAATTCCGGCTGACGCAACTGCTCCCTCGACCGCACCAGCAACCGTTTCGGGCCGCTGGCTGGTCATTGCCATCTCCTCTTTGGTGATCGCCGCTGTCGCCTGTGCATGGCTCACGTTGTGCCTTCTCTTCTGGCAGGGCAGCTGGCAGTTGCTCTATCACCCGGCCTCCGCACTCACGCGCACACCCGCAAGCGCCGCACTTGCGTTTGACGTCATTCAGTTCGCCGACACTCCTGCCGGTGTTCCACAATTGCAGGGTTGGTGGATCCCTGCCGCCACCCAGGCCCGCTGCACCGCGCTCTACCTCCACGGAACCACCGGCAACCTTGGCGATACCGTGGATGACCTTGCGCGCATGCACGCAGCAAACCTTGACGTATTCGCCTTTGACTATCGCGGTTACGGCCAGAGCCTCTTCAAGCATCCCAGCGAGGCACGCATGCGGGAAGACGCCGAATCAGCCATCGTATATCTGACCGATACGCGCCACATCGCGGCCTCTTCCATCGTGCTCGTGGGCAAGGACCTCGGCGCGAACCTCGCGCTTGAGGTAGCCGCCGCGCATCCTGAGTTCGCGGGCGTGGTGCTTGAGGGCCCTCTCGAAGATCCCGGTCAGCTCAATTTTCAACGATCCGCGCGCTCACATCGTGCCTGCCCACGCGCTTGTCCGCGACCGCTGGGACACGAATGCTGCCGCCCAGAATCTTCTCATTTCTTCTTTGTGGTTCTATCGGACTCCAGCTCGCGCAATCGAAGATAAAGAAGAGCCGCCGCCCGCATATCAGGCGGCAAAGGCCCGCAAATCTCTGGTCTGGCTGAGCGATTCGCCAGATGCCGGAAAAGACTTCCAGCTCGCATTGTCACGCTGGCTCGACGATCTCGCGGTGAACCGGCAGGCTCGATAGCAATTCGCCTAGCGTGGAATGTCCCTGTGAACCGCCTTGACCTGGTAGCCGGCCTTCGCCAGCCGTTTCGTCATTTCTTCAGCCATCATCACGCTGCGATGCTGTCCGCCCGTGCAGCCGAACGCCAACCGTCAGATAGCTCTTCCCCTCCTTGATGTAATGCGGCAGGAGATAAAGCATCAGATCGGTTACTTTGCCCAGGAACTCCACCGTCTGCGGAAAGCTCCGAACGTAGGCAGCCACCTTCGGATCCTTGCCGGTTTTGGCCTGGAACTCCGGCACAAAATGAGGATTAGGCAGGAATCGAACGTCGAAGACCAGGTCGGCGTCGAGCGGCACCCCATTCTTGAATCCGAAACTGAGACACGAGACCAGTAACTGATTGATCTGTTCTTCATGGCCGAAACGCTTCAGCAGATCGCGCTCGAAGCTCATGCACATTGAATGCCGAGGTATCAATCAGCGTGTCGGATAACATTGCGAATCCCGTCGAGAAGCTGCCGCTCCTCCACGATCGACCGCGAAACCGTCTCTGACCGCTTCAGCGGGTGCGGCCGGCGTGTTTCAGAGTACCGCCGCACGAGCACGCCATCCTGTGCGTCCAGAAACACCACCCGCGTGCGCAGTACTCCCTTGATCCGCTTGATGATTTCGGGCAGGCGCTCGAGCGTCTGGCCCTCGCGAATATCAACAACCACAGCTGCGCGCTCAATCTCAGTCGACTTCGCAACCATCCCCGCAAACTCCTGGCAGAAGCTCCAGCGGAAGGTTGTCGACAGCCCGATAATCGAGATCCTCGAATGTCTTGAGCGCAGTTGCCTTGCCCGCACCGGAGATGCCGGTGAGAATCACCAGTTCCTTCGCCGACTTCGTTCTCGCGTTGCCGTTCGGTCCGTCGCCTGCGAGTCGCCCTTTCGGGCGCCTGATCTTCGAGGGATCATGCGCTCATCCTACACCGATTCGGTGCCGCGGCAACGGACATCCCGCCATGACCAAGGTGGATGCCAGACCATCACCGAAGGTTATGAAGACCCTTCTACGGAACCTCCACGAGCTCCATCTGTCCGTCGCGCCTGCGATGCAGGACAAAAAGATCACCGGTTCTATTGCGAAAGATCAAAAGATCGCGATCGCGAAACTCGACGTCCTTCACCGCTTCCTCAACGCTCATCGGCTTCAACGCTACGGCCTCACCGCTTGAGAGAATATGGGGCTCCACAACCGCGGAGCTCACAGGAAACGAATGAACCGCAATCGCTGTCTTCACCTTTGAGCGTGTCAACTTGCCATTTTCGGTCGCCAGTTCGGGTTGGGCGCCGCGTTTGGGATGTGCAACGGGCGGTGCTGCAGCCACTTTTTCCAGCTTTGGCAGGCGCTTCCTCTCAAACTGCCGGTCGCGATAGCGCAGCGCCTGGTTTTCCGCGTGTTGAATCGCGATGCGTAATGCTGACTCGAGCGTGTCGGCCTTGCCTTCCGCCTCGATCGACTGCGTCCTCGCCTTCACGGTTAGCTCTGCAATCTGCAAATGCCGTTGCGCGCGAAATGTTATGCTGGCGCGCGCTGTTCTGCCCAGAATACGGGCAACTCGCTCCAATCCCTCCGCCGCTTGCGCACGCAGCGCCTTGGGAACAATAACTTGTCTCGCGGTGAACTCCACTTCCATGGTCAGCCTCCGCTTTCGTTTCTCCGGCGTATCAATCTCTCCGGAGAACTTTGGATTCTATAGCATCCGCTCGGCCTCGGAAATGCATTTCGGACTAATTGTGTCTTGAAATCCTTAGACCCCGCTGACGGGTTCCGGGTGCACCTGCCCCGACGTCACCTGTTCATTGAAGGTAATTCGGCCACCAAAGTGCAGCGGACGCGTGGCCGCAACACTCCCGCTTAGGTAATCTCGCGGGGGAGATTGCCTGACAACGCAAATTCAGCCGCAGCCGCCTCAATCTCGCTGTTGACCTCAGCACCGAGAAGGATCATGAGGCCTGTAATGTAGAACCACATCAGCAGTATGATGACCGCTCCCAGGGATCCGTAAGTCACGGTGTAGCTGTTAAAGAAATGAAGATACAAGCGCAGACCCAGCGAAGCCAGCGAACCATCCAAGAATCCCGATCACGCTCCCCGGCGTAAGCCAGTGCCATCGGCGCGCCTTGCTGTCGGGAGCCCAATAGTAGATCACCGAAAACGACAGCATCAGAAATCCGATTGCCAAAATCCGACCCGGCACACTGCGCCGCAATTTCGGCTGCAACGCGCAACGGCGGGATCAGAGAGGCTGTGCTTGATCAGATACGTGGCGTAATCGGCGCCACAGCAGCAGGCAAGACCTAGAGTCACGATGCCGGTCACGAGAATCGTCAGCCCGATCGCGTAAACGCGAGCCAGAAGAAATGAACGCGAATCCAACGATCTTGTAAACGGCATTCGAGCGTGTCCTGGATCGCCGAGATCCCTGCCGATGCCGACCAGACGGCCGCGATCAACCCGATGGTCACCTTACCGGAAGTTGCCGCCGCTGCTGTCTCGTTAAATGTGCTCACCACAGTCCCAAGCGCCGCAGGCGGGACCACAAGCGCCAGGTAATCGAGCAGTTGAACGTATATCTGATGAGCCGATCGAGCGGCAAGGCCAAGTAACGAACTCGCGCACAGGAGGGTGGGAAAGAGTGCGAACAGGAAGTAGAACCCAAGTTCCGCTGCGTGTCCAAAGAGCCGGTCTTCGTTAACCGACTTCCATATCCGCCGAACCAGAGCTTACGAACCGGAATGCCATGAACGTGCCAGAGCGACTTCAACGGAGAGGTGGACACAAACTCCCAGATCTGCGTCTCCCGGCGCTCCAGTCGTTGATCCACGCTGGGAATGCGGCTCGCGATGAGAGCCCCCTTCGCTGTGGATTCGGCCTACAATCGTGCTCAGGCATTTGATGCGGATCTTCCTCGTTCCGATGGCCGCCGCGCCACCGCATCAGAACCCTGCCAACGCAAAGGCAAACCAACCCGCTTTCACGGAGCATCAAACCAGAAAATGGCTCGCCCGACGGATTGGCAAGACCGTGCTATTCCAGCGCCGCCGGTGCGCCCGATGCTTGTTTCAAGTCGCTTCAGTCTCTTTTGCTGCTCGTTACGCTTTCCTCTCTCGCTGCGGCACAGACAACTCCCTCCGCAAGTCCAATGCCTCTCAGGACCGCGTCTTCCAGCTCCGCGCAAGCGCGCATGCTCAGCTCTTACGAGGGCCAAAACGTTTCATCGGTCGACATCGCCGGCCAACCCAACCTGAAGGCGTCGCAAGTTCGCTGCCGCATTCGCGCAAAAGGCCGGGCAGCCCTTCGACAAGGCGAGCGTCGACCAGACCGCGGCCGCTCTCAAGGCTGCCGGAAACTTCCAGACTGTAAGAGTTCAGGTGGAGCCTGAAGCCAGTGGACTTCGCGTCCTGTTCGTTCTCGAGCCCGCTGTCTACTTCGGCATCTTTCAGTTTCCCGGCGCAGGCCGATTTTCGTATTCCCGGCTCATTCAGGTATCGAACTATCCCATCCAGACGCCGTTCAATGCAACGACAGTGGAAGAGGATCGGCAGCTCCTGGTCAACTTCTTCCGCCAGGCAGGCTTCTTCACAGTCGAGGTGAATCCGGAGATTACAGGTCGATGCTCCGCATGCGATAGCAAATGTGTCTTTCCATGTTGCCCTCGGTCGAAGAGCCAAGTTTGGAGCAGTCAACATTGAAGGCGTCTCTCCCGACGAAAAGCCCGCGCTGCAAAAGCATCTCACCACGCTTCTTGCGCGGATGCGTGGCGCGGCCATTCGTCGCGGAAAGCCCTATAAACGAAGCACGCTGAACAGGGCCGCCGGATACCTGCAGTCAAAACTCCAGAAGGAAGGCATGCTGGGAGCGCAGGTCAAGTTGACCGGAGCCGAGTACCACGCCGATACAAACAGTGCCGACATTCAGTTCACGATCAACCCCGGCGCAAAGACCCACGTCGAGATTGCGGGCGCTCATCTCTGGCCCTGGACAAAGAAGTCACTGCTGCCCATCTACCAGGGCGTCGGCGTTGATGATGAAACCGTGCAGGAAGGCCAACAGGCGCTCGTCACCTACTTCCTTTCAAAGGGTTACTTCGATGTAAAAGTCGACTCGCAGATGAAAGGCGACGACAACGAACGCACGGTCATTTACAACGTGGCGAAGCAGAAGAAGCACAAAGTGACCGAGGTCAAGGTCACAGGCGAATCACCCAGCTGAAGGCCTCTGATCTTAAGCCAGCACATCACCGTCCAGAAGAAGCGCTTCTTTTCTCGCGGCAAGTTCAGCGACCAGCTTGTCCGCGCGAGCGTCAACAACCTGAAGGCGGTTTACGAGTCACAGGGATTCAGCAGTGTTGAAGTCACACCGTCTGGTCACGAGGAACGGTGGAGACGTGCAGGTTGCATTCCACGTCACCGAGGGACCACGCGATATTGTCAGTTCGCTCACAATTGATGGCGCCAGGACATTCCCTCAATCGCAGTTCGCTCCGAACGGCCTGAAGGTCGCGACCGGGCAGCCTTATTCGCAGGCCAACGTAGTCGCCGACCGCACCGAAATCATGGCGAACTATCTGAAGGCCGGGTATCTCAACGCAAGCTTCAGAGAGACTGCATCCAACGTCTCAAAGAACGATCCGCATCACATCAACGTCGTCTATCACATCTTTGAAGGTCCGAAGGTCAGCACCGGTGACATCATCACGCTTGGCACGAGTGCGAACCAAGCAGCGCTTGATCGATGCTGGACATCTCCGCCCTGCGACCCGGCAAGCCGTTGACGGCAACGGATCTGCTTACCTCCGGCAGCAAGCTCTATGACCACACCGGCGTCTTCGATTGGGCCGAGGTTGATCCCAAACGGCAAATCACCAAGACAGACAAAGAAGACGTCCTGGTCAAGGTGCATGAAGCCAAGCGAAACGAATTCACCTATGGCATCGGGTTCGAAATCATCAAGCGCGGCGGCAGCATTCCCGGTGGAACGGTTGCATTCCCCGGTCTGCCTCCAATCAATCTCCCATCCAACTACAGCACCAACGAGGTAACCTTCTGGGGTCCCGCGAGGCAGCGCTCTGTACACACGCAACAACCTCCACGGCAAAGGCGAATCGATTTCTTTGACGGGTTTCGCGGGTCGCCTGGACCAGCGAGCCGCCATCTACTATATCGATCCGAACTTTCGATGGTCTTCGTGGAAGTCAACAACGTCCGCTTCATTCGAGCGGAACGAACAGAACCCGATCTTCTCTTCCCAGCAGGAGCTCGCGAGCCTCCAGTTCCAAAGGTTTGTAGATTCTGCAAAGCACGACACCGTCTTCTTCCGCTATAGCTTCAGCAAAACCGACCTAACTCGAATAGAGATTCCAGACCTGATTCCGACTGAGGACGAACACGTTCGCCTCTCGACTTTGGCCGCCAGCTTTACCCGCGACACCCGGGACAACCCTCTCGATGAACACAAAGGCGTTCTGCAATCGCTGGAGCTGGACTTCAACCCCACAGCACTCGGCTCCAGCGTCAACTTCGCGAGACTAACTGGCCAGGCCGCTTTCTACAAGGAGGCCTTCCATCATATTGTCTGGGCCAACAGCCTCCGCATCGGCCTTGCTCAACCGTTCCTCGACAGCCATGTCCCGACAAGCGAAAGATTCTTTGCCGGCGGCGGAAACACGCTCCGCGGCTTTCCTCTCGACGGTGCAGGGCCGCAGCGGACAGTGCCGGTTTGCAGCAATGGATCGGGCAGCGCCTGCCAGTGTCCCAGCGCGGATTGCTCTCTGATCCAGGTGCCCGCCGGTGGCAATGAAATGCTCATCATCAATGCCGAGGCCCGCATCCCGATTCCACTCAAGAAGGGCCTCAGCATCGTCCCCTTCTATGATGGCGGCAACGTCTTCCCCGAAGTTGGCTTTCGCGACTTCACAAAGCTCTATTCGAACAACGTGGGCCTCGGCCTGCGCTATTCGACACCCATCGGCCCTATCCGGATCGATGTCGGTCAAAACCTCAATCCGGTCCCCGGAATCAAACCAACACAATATTTCATCAGCATCGGCCAGGCATTCTGACGAGGTAGGCAAATGGACAAGATCAAGCCAGGCACCGACTCTCCCGATCAGCACAATCCCGTTCGCCGCACGCTACGTCGGCGATTGCGTTCGGCCCTCAAGTGGTTCGCGGTCCTCGTCGTCCTTCCCATTCTGCTCGGCGCAATCGCGCTCTCGCTCTTCGTCAACAGCTCCCGCTTCCATTCCTACCTCATTGCGACCCTGCAAAAACAGGCAAGCGACAAGCTCGGCGTTCCGGTCGTGCTCCAGAACTTCACACTTCACCTGTCCAGCCTCAGCGTTGACCTCTATGGCCTCACGATCAGCGGAGCAAATCCGCACCCGAATCCGCCGCTCCTTGAGGTGCAGCACATCCAGGCAGGAGTCAAGATCGTATCCCTCGTCAGGAGAAAGTGGTATATCGATGACCTTCGCATCGATCGACCGGTGATCCGGATCTACGTCGATCCCGACGGCGCTCTCCAACATTCCCGACATTCAAGAGCAGCGGAGGGGCAACAACAACGCAATCTTCGATCTCGGAATCCGCCACACTGTCATCGACGGAGGAGTGGTCTACTACAACGACCAGCCGAACGCCCTCGCTGCAGATCTCCACGACGTTGAACTCAACGCTGCCTTCAACGAGCCACTCCAGAAATACTCCGGCAGTCTGGGCTACGCAGACGGGCGACTGACCTACGGTTCATTCAACCCGCCCGCGCACAGTATCAGCGTCCAATTTGATGCAGACCCAACAACGCTTCATCTTGCGCCGGCAAAACTCAGCGTCGGCAAATCGCAGTTGACCCTCAATGCCACTCTCGTTAATTACAGCTCCCCGGCGATTCAGGCGCAGTACAACCTCACCGCCGACGGCGAGCAGATCGCGCAGGCTCTTCGCAATTCCTCCATCCCCGCCGGACTCGTCTCGGCCAGCGGCTCCGTCCAATACCGGCAGGTCCCGAATCGTGCATGGCTCGAGTCGCTGCAGATCGCCGGCGAATTGACAAGCAAACGCCTCGATGTGAAAACGACATCCGGCCGCACGACGGTTGCCAATCTCGTCGCGCACTATTCGCTCGCCAACGGCGACGCCACACTGCGCGATCTGCGCGCGAACATTCTCGGCGGCACGCTTATCGCCCGAGGCTCGATGAAGAACATCGCCGGCGATTCACGCTCGCAGTTCAAGCGCCTCTGTGCGCGGTGTCCCCCTCGCCGAACTGCGGCGCACCTTCGCACCCGCCGAGGCTGCACCAGGAGTGGTCGTGACCGGCGCGCTCGACGCGACTGCCACCGCGTCCTGGGAAAAGACAATCAGCGATCTCGTCGCGCACGTAGACGCCACCATATCTGGCCAGGCCTCCGGAAGCCAGATCCTCGGTCAGCAACCGCAAGAGCCGAGCCAGCCCGCATCCAACGCGACAGCCGCCAGTGCCATTCCCATGCAGGGCGAGATCCATGCAACATACTCAGCACGGGACAAGCGCCTCGCGCTCAACAAGAGCACTCTGCGCACACCACAAACCAATCTGGGATTGGACGGAGTTGTCAGCAACGCTTCCCGTCTGAACCTTCAACTTCAGGCGAACGACCTGCACGAAGTGGAAGAGATCGCGGATCTGTTCCGCCGCCTGCAAGTCGCGAATTCCCTGCATTCACTCGGTCTGGCGGGCACCGCCACCTTTCACGGGAACGTCCAGGGTTCCACTTCGGCCCCGCATCTCACCGGCCAGCTTCGCTGCACAGAACCTTCAGCTGAATGGAACATCGTGGAAGGTCTTTAAGACGAACATCGACGCAAGCCCATCGCAAATCAGCCTGTCACACGCCGATCTCCAGCCTTCTTCGCGCGGAAGACTGACGTTCAACGCCAGTGCCGGCCTTTCAAGGTGGACCTTCACGAACTCAAGCCCATTGCAGCTTCAGTTAAACGCTTCGCAGTTGGATATTGCAGATCTCGCGAAACTCACCGGCCGTCAGATTCCCGTAGCCGGAACTCTCAACGCCAACATTACTCTGCACGGCACTGAGCTGAACCCCATCGGCAACGGCAGCGTATCCGTGACGCACGCAACAGCGTACGGCGAGCCCATATCGTCAGTTGGAGGCGACCTTCTCCGGCTCTGAGAATGCGGTGCACGCCGACCTCGCGATCCATGCTCCCGCCGGCTCAGTACAAAGTAAGTTCATCATTCACCCGGTCCAGAAGACCTATTCGGCGGAACTAAGCTCTGCTGGCATTCACCTGGACAAGATCCAGGCCCTCAGCGCGATGAACAACGATATCTCCGGCGTCGTCACTCTCAGCGCGAAAGGCGAGGGATCATTTGATAACCCGCAAGGCGATGCCGTCATCCAGCTTCCAAGCCTCGTGGTCCAGAATCAGAGCATCAACGACATCAAGCTTCAAATCAATGTTGCCAGATCATCATGCAACTGCCAACCTCACCTCTTCGGCCGTCGGCACAGTAATTCAGGCCCACGGGCAGGTCAACCTCACCGGCGACTATCTGGCAGACGCCGTGCTCGATACGAAAGCCATTTCTCTGCGGCCCTTGCTCGCAACCTATGCTCCGGAACAGTCGGCCGGCGTCAACGGTGAGACCGAGGTTCATGCCACGCTGCACGGACCGCTGAAGGACTGGCGGCACCTGGAAGCCCACGCGACCATACCAGTTCTCAAGCTTGCCTATGCTGATTCCGTTCAACTCGCGGCGACATCGCCTATCCAGATCGACTTCAAAGATGGGGTCGTAAACATTCAGCGATCCTCCATCCGCGGAACCGACACAGACCTGCAGTTTCAAGGAGCGATTCCGACTGCGACTGGTTCACCCATGTCCCTTTTGCTTGTCGGCAAAGTCAACTTGCATATTGCGCAACTGTTCAGTCCCGATTTGAGAAGCTCCGGCGAGCTCAGGTTCAATATCAACTCCAATCCCGGGTGAAGGTGGAAAGAGCTTCGGCGGAAGCATCGAAATCGTCGACGCCAACCTGTCCTCGGCTGACATTCCAGTTGGTTTGCAGCACGCAAACGGATCACTCACGCTCACACAGGACCGCATCAACATCACCAGCCTGAAAGGCACACTTGGGGGCGGGACGCTTACAGCCCAGGGAGGCGTCGCGTTGAGCCCGGCTGTTCGGTTTGACATGGGCCTGGCAGCGCAGGGCGTTCGCATGCTCTACCCGCAGGGAATGCGTGAGACCATGGACGCGAACTCTGAGACTTCACCGGCTCAACACAGAGCGCCCGGCTCGGCGGATCGGTGAACGTCACCGACCTGTCGTTCACGCAGGCATTCGATCTCGACAGCTTCATCGGCCAGTTCACTGGCGGCGTTGAAGCCCCTCCATCCCGCAGCTTCGCTCAGAATGTTGCGCTGAACCTCGCGGTGCGCTCCTCCAACAACGTGAATCTTGTCAGCAGAACCCTGAGCGTCGGCGGATCGGCCAACCTCCAGGTCCGCGGCACGTTGGCTGAACCTGTCATCCTTGGCCGCGCCAATCTCACCGGAGGCGACATCATTCTCAACAACAGGAGGTTCGTCCTGACCGGCGGCACCGTCCAGTTCGTCAACCCATCGCAAACTGAACCCGACGTCAATCTGTCCTTGACCACCACCATCCAGCAGTACAACATCAGCCTGCGCTTCGAGGGGCCGATCGATCAGTTGCGCACGCAATACACTTCTGATCCCTCGCTGCCGTTCGGCCGACATCATTAACCTGCTGGCCTTTGGCCAGACGACAGAAGCGAGCGCAGCCAACCCCACACCCGCCAATCAGGCGGCCCAGTCTCTGGTCGCATCGCAGGTCTCGAGTCAAGATCACAAGCCGCGTCTCCAAGATTGCGGGAATCTCACAGCTGTCCATCAATCCCGTGTTGCCGAACAGCAATGCGCAGGGACAGATGGGCGCCAACATCACGATCCAGCAGCGGGTGACCGGCAACCTGTTCATCACCTATTCGACAAACGTTGCCATCCACGGAGAGCCAGACGATTCAGGGCCAGTACCAGGTCACGCCGCGGGTAGCTGTCAGCGCCACGCGCGACGCCAACGGAGGCTTCGCTGTCGACACGCTCATCAAGAAAACCTGGTGAACAACGCGCGGCCGGTCACTCTTTCACACGCTCGGTCTCGCAGCCTCTTCTGAAGACCGGGAGGGGCTGGTAGCGGTATCATCCTTGCGATGAACGAGCTCGAAGAGAAGTCCCTTCCAGAAAATGCCTACCGGCCACTGACATCCGGCGAGGACTACGCGCCCATCATTTTGGCCCACGAATCACAATCAGAACTCACTCTGCGCTCGATCCTTTGGGGCCTTGCCTTCTGTGTAGTGTTTACAGTTGCCACCGCGTACTCCAGCCTCAAGGTTGGCCAGGGAATGGAAGCAGCCATTCCGATTTCCATTCTTGCCATCGGGCTGGCACGTGTCCACAAGCGCCGCTCCACATTGCTTGAAAACGTCATCATCACTTGCATCGGTGGAGCGTCTGCGGCCGTGGTGGCAGGCGCCGTCTTCACCTTGCCGGCGCTTTACATCCTTCACCTGGATCCGCATCCGGTGCAGACCATCTTCATCTGCCTCGCCGGCGGCTGTCTTGGCGTTCTCTTCCTTATCCCTCTGCGCCGGTATTTCGTGCGCGAGATGCACGGCAAGTTGCCATACCCCGAGGCAACCGCGATCACCGAGGTGCTTGTCACCGGGGAAAAGGGTGGATCCCAAGCCAAGCTGCTGCTGCAGGCCACCGCCATCGCGGGAATCTACGACTTCTTTGTGACCACGTTTCACGTCTGGAAAGAGTACCTTGACTTCCAGTTCCTGCCATTCATGCGCAATCTCGCCGATCGCGGTCGCATGGTCTTCAGCTTTGAAGCCATCACGTTCGTCATGGGCCTCGGATACGTGATGGGTGTGCAGAGCGCATTGATGTTCTGCGCCGGCGGCATCTTTGCCAACTTCGTGCTCACGCCCACCATCTGGTTCATCGGCAATCACACCGACATTACGGTCTACCCCGCCCTGATCCCCATCTCCAAAATGACGGCCGTTGAAATCTATCGCAATTACGTGCGCTTCATGGGTGTGGGAGCCATCGCCACAGCAGGCATCATCGGCGTCCTCAAGTCGCTTCGCGTCATTGCCGGATCGTTCAGCATCGCTCTGCGCGCCTTCCATTCGGGAGAAGCCCCACAGTCCGAGCGCACCGACCGCGACATACCCATGATCGCGATCCTGCTCGGAATCGTCGGCAGCGCAATCGCAATCGCTATCTTCTTCTCCAATCTCAGGCCTTCCTGGACAGTCCTGGCGGTCGGCCTTTTACTCACTCTTGTCTTTGCGTTCTTCTTCGCGTCGGTCGCCGCAAACGCGATTGCAACCACTGCGAACAATCCGGCCTCCGGCATGACCATGCTTACCGTGATCGTGTCCTCCGTGGTGCTGCTTAACTTCGGTCTTTCAGGAACGACGGGCATGTTCTTCATCATGGCTATTGCCGGGATGGTCTGCACCGCCCTCTGCGTATCGGGCCAGACGATCACTGACCTCAAGACCGGCTACTGGATCGGCGCGACTCCCGCGGCCCAGGAAAAGGTCAAGTTCCTCGGCGTGATCGCCGCGGCTGTCACCGCCGGCCTGACCATCGTCATGCTGGCGCATTCGTTTCAGTTTGGTGAAGCGGCGCCCGGCAATACGAATCCCGTGCTTGCCTCTCCGCAGGCCTCCATCATGAAAGCTCTCGTCGTAGGATTCATGAGCCGTCAGCCGGTGGCTTACATGCTCTTTGGCATCGGCGCCATGGTGACGGTTGTGATGGAGATGCTCGGAAAATCATCGCTCGTTTTCGCTCTCGGCATGTATCTCCCTCTCGGATTAACGTCGCCAATCCTCGCCGGTGGATTCTTGTCGCACCTTGTCAAGCGCCGTTCAGAGAAGATCGACGGTGAGGCCGGAAAGCGCATTCGAGAGCGAGGCGTGATCCTTGCATCAGGACTCATGGCAGGCGGCGCGCTGGGAGGTGTACTTGGTGCAGCGCTGCGGCTCTTCCCCGGCTTCAGCGAAGATCTGATCAGGACTCCGTTCTATGCCAACGATCCTGTATCGCAATCGCTCTCTGCACTTGGATTCATTGGCGTCTGTCTCTATTTGTGGTTTGGCTCACTGAAGAAGGAGAAGTTGTAATGGACCAGCTTGGGAAATATGTGGCCGACGCAGTTCTCGGCATCGATACGCTTTGGGGTGGCGACGTGATGTGTCCCTCGGGCACGGGACGATTCATCGCCGACTCCTGGTTCTCTGACGAGCCTCTCCCGACAGCCTACACGCACCCCGGCGCCGCGCATCTGCGTCAAGCCGGCGGCGTCACCGGCAAGAATCTTGATCGCGCCATCGTCGATACCTACCTGCGCGAGCTTGATTTTCCCGGCAAGGTCTCCGGTCTTCGCAAGGAAGCAGAAGCTGTCGGCGGCCTGCGCGGAAAGTATCTTGCCGGTCTCGCTCTCTGCCTCGACGCCATGGGTGACCTCGCCATGGAGGTGCTCGGCAAAGGCGCTCCCGTTCCCTACGCGCGCTCTGTCGAGGCATCCACCGGCAAGGCTCCCGAGCCCTCGAATCCCCGCGACCAAGCGGGAACGCGTCGCTCAACTTCTGGGCCGCGCCGGATACACCGCCGCCAGTGGAGCGGAACTTCTCGAATCGGTAGACGCATGGCGCCGCAGCCGCGTCATTCCGATGGCTTCAGTCCGTGGCCTCGGAGCCGCCGTCATCGCGCACTTCGATGCCCTCAGCGCAAAGAACCTGCAGCCGTACCTTCCCTCCGAACTCGCGCGCGTGCCTCGCGCCAACATCGACTTTCTTCCCATCAAGGACGCATGGTTCTCCGGGTCGATGAATTACATCGGCCGCGCGCGCAACTCTGACGGTTCGCCGAAGTACGAAGCGACATATGAGATCAACGCTTCCCTGCAGATGTCCTACCCCGAGTTCGAGCAGCTTGTAAGCCACGAGGTGGTCCCGGGACACGTCACGACCTTTGCCTACCTGCAGGACCTCTACGTCCGCGGTCAGGCCGGATTCGAGACCACCGTCCTCACCATGAACACCCGCGCAGCCACGCTCTTTGAAGGCATTGCCAACAACGCAATCCTCATCGCGCACGGCGTCACTGAGGTGGATCAGCTACCCGATGAAGACCTCCAGATCGGCGTACTGCTGGCGCTCCTGCAGGACGACGCCAAGAATCAGTCCTCCTACCTCACGTGGGGCGAGGGAAAGCCGCAGCCGGAGGTGGCCGCAACCCTTCGCCGCGACTTCCTCGTTACGGAAGAACGCGCCGACAAGCTCTCCGGCGCCTGGGGACGCCATCCCCTGCTGGGCCGCATGTATCTTCCCGCATATCGCGCCGGCACGGAAAAGGTCGCCCAGCTTCGTCGCACCTATCCCGCGAAGCGCGTGCTCCCGGCCATCTACGGCTGCAATGGATTGGTTGATATCCTGACCGTCGAGGACGCTCTGAAAGCCTAGACAAGAGAAGAGCACTGCAACGCCGCCAACGTGATCGTGAGAACGGCTCTACGCGTCGCGCCGGCGTCGCTGGTGCGTGGATGGAATGCTCATGTCCTCGCGGTATTTCGCTACCGTGCGGCGGGTCAGTTGAATTCCCTGTGCCTGCAGCATCGCGGCCAGCTGGTCATCGGTCAACGGGTGTCGCGGATCTTCATCGTCGATCAGCTTGCGCACCTTGCGCTTCAGCAGTAACAGCGGAGTATCCGCGCCTTCCGGCCCGTTGGATCCCTCTGTGAAGAAGAACCGCAGCTCTATTACTCCCTGCGGCGTGTGCGCGTACTTGTTGGCCACTGCGCGGCTCACCGTCGAAGGATGCACCCCGATCTCCTCCGCCACGTCCTTGATCATCATCGGCCGCAGCGCATCGATTCCCTGATCCAGAAAGTCCTGCTGCCGACGCACAATCACTTCGCACGTTCTCAGAATCGTGCTCTTGCGCTGCGCGATGTTCCGCATCAGTTGCATGGCCGAGCGAAACCGCTCCTTCACGTATTCCTTGACTTCCTTCTCGGTTCCTTCTGACGCCAGCATGCGCCGGTAGCGCGAACTTAGCCGCAGGCTGGGCAGGTCCTCCTCGTTCATTGAGACTACCCAATCGCCGCCGCGCTTGGTAAACACAACATCCGGCTCGATCAGCCGCGTTTGTTCGCGGTTGTAGATCCGCCCCGGCCGCGGGTCCAGCGTGCGGATGAATTCAATGCCCGCGTGGGCTTCCTCCGGAGTCACATGCAATGACTTGGCAAGATCCTTCACATCCCGCTTCTGCAGCAGGTGCAGGTGGTTCTGGACAATCTGTTCGGCCACCTCCATACTCTTCCGGCGATCTTCCAGCGGTGCCTCAGTCTCTGCTCTGAAGTTGCGATGGAGTTCTTCGCCGTCTTCACCATACCGCGCATACACGTGCGCCAGCTCCGCTTTCTGCGCCGCAATCTGGATCAGCAGGCAATCGCGCAGGTCGCGGGCAGCCACTCCCGCTGGATCGAGGTGCTGTATCAGGTCTACGCCCCGCCGAATCAGTCCGCGGAGGGCCTCCTTGTCGTGCTCCAGGTTTTCAGGGAACTGGCTGAATGCCTCAATCAGCTCGTCTTCGCCGACTGTGAGATACCCGTCTTCGTTAAGATTGCCGATCACGAAGTCAGCGGCCATCTCCAGCGCCGGCTCCAGCGTCAGTGCTCCCAGCTGCCACGCCAGGTGATCGGACAGAGTGGTAGGCTGGGAAAGAAAGTTCTCGAATGAGGGCTTCTCGCTCTCCTCATACTCCGGCTGGGTGCGGTAGCCCGGATCAAGGTACTCCTGAAAGTACGACCCGAAATCAATCTCGTTGAAAGGATCCTTGGGTTGGGCCGCGGGCTCCGTCGCACCAGCCTCCAGACGCTCCACGTGCAGATCCTGCTCCTGGCGGCTCGCCACTTCGTCCAGCATGGGAACCGATTCGTCGATCTCCTCCAGGACGGGGTTTTCCACCATCTCGGCATCGATCATCTCCTTCAGCTCGAGCTTGTTGAGCGCAAGAACGCTCACCATCTGCATCAGGCCCGGCGTCAGGACCTGGCGTTGTGACACCTTCAAATTCAGTCTTGGTTGCAGCAGCGCCATAAGACAGACTCGATTCCCGGTTTGACTCGCATTCAGTGTAATTGGGTAGGAAGAACCCTGCAGGCATTCCCCTGCTCGACGACTACGCTGTTCTGTATCGGGCGAATAATTCGGGGATTCCAGGGCTTAAACCCGGTCCCATCACCCTGATGCGCCTGGGATTGAACTCGCTCAATCCCCGTCTTCCCGACCCGCTCTCGAACTCTTCGCACCTCAACCCAGCGAAAATCCCTCTCCCAGGTAGAGACGCCGAACCTCCACGTCGTTGCCCAGTTCGTGCGGCGTACCGGTGCGGAAGATCCGCCCCTCCGTAATGATATAAGCACGGTCCGTCACGCTCAACGTCTCGCGCACGTTGTGGTCGGTGATCAGGATTCCGATGCCGCTCGCCTTCAGGTCAAAGATAATCTTCTGCAACTCCAGACACGGCAATGGGATCGATCCCGCTGAACGGCTCGTCCAGCAAGATGAAATTTGGTTGAATACACAACGATCGCGCAATCTCCACACGCCGCCGTTCGCCGCCTGACAGCGCATATCCCCGGGTCGTGCGAATATGGCCCAGGTTCAGCTGCGAGATCAGTCTCTCGGTGCGCGTCCGCCGTTCCCGCATATCGAGCGGCTGCGCCTCAAGCACCGCCAGGATGTTCTCCTCCACCGTCAGCTTGCGGAAAACCGAAGGCTCCTGCGGCAGATAGCTGATGCCGTAGTTCCGCGCCCGCAGATACATCGGCAGGCGGGTAATCTCTTCGTCGTCCACCAGCACGCGGCCGGTCTCGGGCGGCATCAGGCCAACGATCATGTAGAAGCTGGTCGTCTTGCCGGCGCCGTTCGGCCCCAGCAGCCCAACGACCTCGCCGCGGGAAATCCTGAGATTGACTCCGCGCACGACCTGCCGCCCCTTGTATGTCTTGCCGATTCCCTCAGCGATCAGAGTTTCCATCTAGTTGGCTTACCAGCGCTCCCGGCCCCACGAGCAACAGTACCCATTGTAACGGGAGGTACAGACCCGCCGTGAAACCACAGCGGTCAATGGCCAAACGACCGCACACTGCTCTGATTCAAGAGATTTGGGGCGGTCGAAAGCAGGCGTGAGCAGCTGAAAGCCGCGGTGGCCAGGCACCACAGAGTAACAGCCGGCCAGCCACTGAC
Organism: uncultured Acidobacteriaceae bacterium; assembly: GCA_963751225.1. Classification (GTDB taxonomy): domain Bacteria; phylum Acidobacteriota; class Terriglobia; order Terriglobales; family Acidobacteriaceae; genus Telmatobacter. The sequence continues at coordinate 143,234 of CAVVTY010000009.1, read as the reverse complement.
ACGTCAGCAACTCGAACGGCGAGAACCTTACCCTCAACTTCGAGGCAGGTTTCACGCTGATCGCAGACCAGAAGATCGGGTTCGGAACCTCTGACTGCGAATGAGAGATCAGACAGGGTGGTTGTGCAGGCGTATACTTGCGCGGAGTTGGGAGAGCAATCGGCAATCCTGGCACGAAGGAGCTTATACGTGAAAGTGAATGTGAACGGCTTCGCAGCCTTTTGTCTCGCTGCATCCATCGTCACCCCGTCTTACGCACAGAGCGTTGGTGCAGATACTTACAAAGCAAAGTGTGCCATGTGCCACGGCGCCGACGGTCTAGGCAACACGCCGGCCGGCAAGAACCTGAAGGCCGCGTCCTTCAAGGACCCGGAGGTCGTAAAAGTGTCTGACGCGGACATGATTGCCGTCGTCCAGAAAGGCAAGAACAAGATGCCCGCCTATACAGGTAAGCTCACGGACGACCAGATCAAGGCGACTGTGGCTTATATTCGAACTCTTCAGAAATAGCACTGGAGAGAAGTGCAGATGCAGCGGCGCGCATTGATCGGCCGACTTAATGCGCCAAATGCGAAATGCGCTCTGTCACATAGACGATTCCTGGATTGTCCTTTGACGGACGCGCCGGATGCGCATTCGCGCTAGATGTTGCTCGTCTTCCTGAAGTAGCTGACAGGCCCATTCTTCCAGCCAGAAATAATCTCAGCGGTCGCTTTGTCGCTTGAGATGTGATCCCGATCACAGACTCTCATTCCTTGAAACCTCTACGTTTCTTCATCGATATGCAGACAGATCGTCTCGCAATGAAGGCTTGCGATGCGTTTGTGCATAGGCTTCTCTAACGGGGGTCGCAGCTTTTGGCCTGGATTGACAGCACCTTCAGAGTTTCCGGTTTGGCAGTTGCAACGAGGAGAGTGGACCATGTGCGCTGAACACTCCATTCAACCGGAAACTTCGCGGCGCCGCGCTATTGAACTCTTCCTGGGCGGCGGCATCCTGGCTTCGATGGCGTCGTTCATTTACCCCGTGCTCCGCTATTTCATTCCTCCGGCAGTTGTGGATCTGGGCGGAGACGAGGTTGTGGCCGCCAAGGCCGCTGAGATGAAGCCGAACTCGGGGAAGATCTTCCGCTTCGGCAGCCGTCCCGGACTGTTGATCATGAACAACGACGGCACTTATCGCGCGCTATCAGCCACCTGCACCCACCTCGGCTGCACGGTGCAATATCGCGCCGACTTGCGCGAGATCTGGTGCGCCTGCCACAACGGAATCTACGATCTCAACGGCCGCAACGTCTCCGGGCCACCGCCGAGACCCCTCGACGTATTTGACGTGCATCTACGCGGTGACGAGATCGTCGTCAACCGGAAGCGGGAGGCATAACATTGTTCGCCGCCCTCATTCGTTGGTTCGATGATCGGCTTCATCTGGACGACCTCATCGCTCCCTTCCGCCATAAGACCGTCCCCACGCATCGCCTTTCCTACTGGTATTTCTTCGGTGGAATCACGCTTTTTCTCTTCATCATCCAGGTACTGACGGGAATTCTGCTGCTTCTTTATTACCGCCCTGGCGCCAACGAAGCGTTTGAGAGCGTGCAGTACATCATGACCCGGGTGCAGTTTGGATGGCTCATTCGTTCCATCCACTCGTGGTCTGCCAACCTGATGATCTTTACGGCCTTTGTCCACATGTTCAGCGTGGTGTTTCTCAAGGCCTACCGCAAACCCCGGGAAATGACATGGATTACAGGGATGCTTCTTCTCTTCCTCGTGATGGGGTTCGGATTCAGCGGCTATCTGCTTCCGTGGAATACTCTGGCCTTTTTCGCCACGAAAGTGGGAACTGAAATCGCCGGCCAGGTCCCCGTGATTGGCAAGCCCATGATGATCTTTCTGCGTGGCGGCGAAGAGGTGACCGGCGCTACGCTTACCCGCTTTTTTGGATTCCATGTCGCCGTTCTGCCTGGCATCGTCACGGTTCTTATCGCAGTGCACCTGTTTCTGGTGCAGCGCCTCGGGATGAGCGTCCCTCCCAAGACTGAAGCCGCAGTGGATTACGAATCCCTCTGCACGACGAGAGATGAAGTTCTTTCCAAACTTTGCGCTGCGTGAATTGATGGCCTGGTACGTTGCCATGGGAGCGTTGGCCGCGCTTGCCGCCATGTTCCCGTGGAACCTTGGCGTGAAGGCCGACCCGTTCATCTCCGCCCCGGCGGGAATCAAGCCCGAGTGGTACTTCCTCTTCATGTTCCAGACACTCAAGCTCATACCGTCCAAGGTCTGGTTCATCGACGGCGAAGTGCTTGGCGTACTCGGCTGCGGCGTGGCCGGCTTGTTATGGCTTCTCCTGCCTTTCTTTGAAAGCGACAGATTCCCACGCAGCAAGGTGTGGATCACGGGACTTTCCATTTTTGCGCTCCTTTACGTGATAGGTATGACTGTCTATGGCTTCCTTGCGAAATAGCCTCCGGCCGTTTCTCGCAACCCGTCCCGCGTTGCTGGCCGGGTTCATCGTACTGGCGACGGGCCTTGGTTATGGGCAAGCCGTAAACTCCTGCCTCGACTGTCACTCCGCAATGCCCGAGCCTCTTGGCGTGACACAAGAGAAGTTCAGCCAGGACATTCACGCACAGAAGGGCCTGACCTGCACGAGTTGTCATGGTGGCGACGCGAGCAGTTACGATCCCGACGTCTCCATGAGCCGCAAAGCAGGCTGGAAGGGCAAGATTGACCGCAAACAGATTCCCCAACTTTGCGGTTCGTGCCACTCAAATCCGACGTATATGAAGCAGTACAACCCAAGTCTGCGCACCGACCAGTTGGACCAGTACCACACCAGCATGCACGGCAAGCGCCTTGCTGCTGGAGACACCAAGATCGCCGTCTGCATCGATTGCCACAGCGTCCACGATCTCAGGCCGCCCAGCGATCCCCGCTCCACCGTGAACCCGGTCAACGTCGCCAAGACTTGCTCACGCTGCCATTCCGATGCGACCTACATGAAGCAGTACGGCATCCCCACGGATCAGTTCGCCAACTACAACACCAGCGTTCACCACGATGCGATGGTCGTTCGTGGCGACCTCAGCGCACCCACCTGCACCACGTGCCATGGCAACCACGGAGCCGTTCCTCCCGGTGTAGATAAGGTTCAGAACGTCTGTGCCAATTGCCACGTGTTCCAGGCGCAGATGTATGAGAAGAGCACACACAGCAAGGCGTTCCAAACCGCTTCGCTTCCGGGGTGTGTCGTCTGCCACAGCAATCATGGGATCCACGTTCCATCCGATGCGATGCTCGGTACCGGCCCCGGCGGAGTCTGTATGCGTTGCCATAAAAAGGATGACCACTGCGATCGTGCCCGCGCGAGCATTCAGACCGACCTCACGCAACTCGATCAGGCAATCAAGGATGCCGACCATGCGCTGCGCGTCGCTGAATCCGCCGGCATGGAAGTGAGCGATTCGCGCCTAAGTCAGGATCAAGCACGCGATGCCCTGACCAAAGCCCGTGTCACGATCCACAGCTTCCAGACCGCGCTCGTCAATCAGGACATACAAGTCGGCATGAAGATCGCCTCTGCCAATCTCAAGGCGGGACAGGACGCGATGGTTGAGCGGAACCATCGCCGCATCGGTCTTGCCCTATGTCTCGTTGCGATTGCTTTCATGCTCATTGGCCTGTGGCTTTACATCCATAAGATCGAGGAATAGATCGAAGGGTTGGAACCTAGTTCTCCCCCCGCGCGGTCCTCTGTCTGACCTCGCATAGTGACTTCGGTTTTCGAAGACCCTCTTGATTGTCGCGAGACTGCCTCCCCGGAACCTTATTCTCTATCTGGTCCTTTTCCACCCCTTCTGCTTGTTCCGTGCCGCGTCCGCCGGCGCATTGTGCGATATGGCGGTATTTCCGAGTACGGCCGATGTTCCAGCTGCACTCATGATTGGGAGAACGGGATCATGCCCAAAAGGATTGGCCGCTTCACTCTATTTGCCGCCCTGCTCGCGAGCGGATGCACCTCTGCCCTGAAGCAGACGACTCCCGCCTCCGCAGACAAGCCAACTCACAATCGCCACCAGTTCTCTGCCGGGTGCGACGGTCGGCACCGCATACAGCGGATCGGTCGCAGCCTCGGGTGGAACGGCGCCTTATTCGTTCGCAGCAAGCGGCCTGCCCAACGGACTCTCGATCAGTGCATCCACCGGCGCCATCACGGGGACTCCGGCGGCGGGACGCGGCCGGCTCTGCGACCGTCACGTTCACGGTGGGTGATTCATCGCAGCCTGCGCCACAGACAGCAACTGCCAAAATCACGGTCACTGTGAGCCCGGCAAAGCTTGCAATCACGACAGCATCGCTGCCCGGTGGGACTGTCGGAGTACCGTACAGCGCGTCGGTTTCGGCATCGGGTGGCACTGTTCCATACACATTCAGTGCATCCGGACTGCCAGGCGGGCTTTCCATCGCTTCGACCACGGGAACAATCACGGGCACGCCTGTACAGAGCGACGTGGGAACAACCGCCGTGACGATCACCGTGACGGATGCCGGTCAGCCCGCGCAACAGTCAGCCACGGTGAATCTGGCGATCACGGTTTCCCCGGCAGTCTCTGCTTCGGCATGCGGCCAGATGAGCACTGGCGACAATGCCAGTCTCAACGGATTCGTACCGTTCCCGGCGTCGAGCGCGTGGAACACTGACATTTCATCGGCGCCGCTCGATCCAAACAATGCCGCGATTACTTCTGCAGCCGGGTTTGCAGGACTGCACCTGCATCACGATTTCTCATCAGTCGCCGGCGGAAACTACGGGATTCCCTACACCATCGTGGACTCAAGCGCCACCCAGCTTGTTCCCATCTCTGTAACGGATTACGCGAGCGAGAGTGATGTTGCCGCAGCGCCCTATCCCATCACCGCGCCCATTGAAGGTTCGCCGGCGGACTGTTCGGGATGGCCGAATTCCTACATTGGCGATTCGCATGTTCTGGTTCTCGACCGCAATACATGCGTGCTGTATGAGACGTTCAACACCCACCGCTGCAACGGCCAGTGGAGCGCCTCGTCTGAAACGATCTGGGATATGCAGAACTACGAGCAGCGACCGTGGGGATGGACCTCAGCCGATGCGGCGGGCCTGCCGATCTTTCCCGGACTGGTGCGCTACGACGAGGTGGCCTCGGGAGCAATCAAGCACGCGATTCGTTTTACGATGCAGCACACCAAGAACGATGCGAATGGCGGGTATTTTGTGCAACCGGCCAGCCACGCCGCGGGGACTGACTGGGGCGTCTGGAACGTGATGGGAATGCGCATTCGCCTGAAGGCCAGCTTCGACATTTCAAAGTTCTCGCCGGCAAACCAGGTGATCCTCACGGCGATGAAGAAGTACGGCATGATCGTGGCAGACAATGGCGGATATTTCTATTTCCAGGGAGTACCGGATCCGCGTTGGGACGATAACGATCTCGTGAACCTGGACTCAATCCAATCATCGAATTTCGAGGTCGTTCAGATGACCCCGACGTATCCCGGCTACGACGACGCGACTGCTCCCACTGGAAATCCGCCAACGATCAGCAGTTTCACCGCATCGGCGAATTCGGTGCCGGCCGGGACGCCAGTGACACTGAATTGGGTAACGAGCAACGACTCTTACGATTTCATCGACCAGGTCGGGGGTGTACGCGGCTCTTCGGCCACTGTCACCCCAAAGGCGACAACAACCTATACCCTGAAGGCGACAAACCAATTCGGCCGTTCAACTGCGTCGGTAACTGTGGTCGTGCATTGATGCAGGCGTGACCCGGTCCACTCGAATAACGTTCCGCTCAGATCCCGCTCGGGCCTAATCGAATCTGGGCTCAGTTGGCTGTTGAGCGCAACCCGCGCTGGTGCGCTTCCGGCGCCGTGGTAATGGTTGTGGTCCTGCGTCCATCGCCCTCGATAGCTGACGCTGTCATCGCGGCTATTGAAAACCAGGGCCTCTCCCGTCACTGTGCCGCGCACCGGGTCTTTGATCCGCGGAGGTGCTTCCGCGGTTCCCGTCAGAACATAATTCCCTGTGTCGCTTGAGTAGACGAGCTTCTCACCGGTTCCGCGACGGCCCTGCGACGACACCTCCACGTGCCCGCTTGACGTCATTCTGTCCACCTGTGCCGCAGCCCCATCCTTCCCTGCATGATTTCCCGGCGGCAGCAGAACCAGTTCCAGTTCGCCCGAAGTCGTGATTGCATCAGCGGTCGAAGCAACAACGCTCCCCGCCGCGCCTCCGCGCATCACCGCCTTGCGCTCTGCGCTTGAGTACTTCAGATCGCCACCGCGCACGCGGATAACGGACGGCTCTGTCGCTTTGGTTGCACTTCTCCTTGCCTAGCGAAGCCGCCGCGCTCACCAGCACCACCTGCACTGGTTGCGTCGCATTCTCACTGCGCGCCGTCAGCGTCTGCTTTGTCCGGTCCAGCACGATCACAGGAGCAGCAACCGAGTTTCCCTGCTGCCACAGCCGCGCCTTGCCCTGAAACGTCGCCATCCCGCTCGCCTTGTCCAGTCGCGCTTCCGACGCTACCGCATGTGCGGGGCCTTGCGCGCCAAACGAAACACTTCCCGTCCCTGCCGTCCCGTTCTTCGGCTTTGCCTCGCCCGGCGCGTTCCCCAGCCACGTCGCCTTCACATTCCCGTGGGCGGCTGCGTCGCCAGACGCCTGCGATACATCGATTCTGTCCGCCGCAATCTGCAGTCCGCCGTCCGTCACGCGCGGATTCTGCGTCAGGTGCAGCCATTCTCCTGCTCCCTCGTACACCGCCTGCCCTGCCGTCGCACGCATCGCGCTTTCCGCAGGTGCGCCTCCCCGCGCCGCCGGCGGTTGCTGCTCGAGCACAACGTTACCGGTGACCGTTGCCGACTCGATCTCCATGCTGCCCGCCTGCTGTCCGTGCCCAATTCCCTTCGCGCTCTTCTCCGCGGCAGCCAGATGCGCCACCAGTTTGTCCCCGCTGGTCCGCTGGCGTATCCCCGCCGCAGTGGTTTGCTCAATGCTGGCCTGTCCGACCCCTTCCATCGCGGTCAGACCGCCCTTTGCATCAAATATGCCGGTCACTTCCTCCGCGGTCATCCTTGTCGGCGAAACAGGACCGCCGCCGTGCTCCGTCGCTGTCGTGACCACTACGCCTCCCGTTCCGTGAATCGAAGCCGGCTCCGCTTGTCCCTTGCCTGAACTGCGAAACGCCACATCGACCACAGGGGACGACCACGATCTCCCGGTTCGAATCGCTTCGTCTGTCGCGTTTGTTTCCTCTTCGCTCGAGATTTGTACTCCCCGTTCAAGGTGCGCGCTCTTCAATTCCCCGTCTGCGGAGAATTGCACGTCCATGGTCGGCGACGACCCATGCACATTCCGGTTCTCCTCGACCGAATCAAACGTGACCCCATCCTGTAAATGTCCTATCCGCGGCCTGTTCCGCGCGTCGAATTCGAGCGTTCCCCTGGGAGCCGCAATCCGCCCGCCGGTTCCCGTCACGAGAGAGAATCCCTGATCGGCACCCAGCCGATCTGCCGATCCGTCGTCCCGGAAATAGACGTCCGCCATTTCCGCACGCGCCACCGTGTCGCGATAGTTGACTGTAACTGCCCGCAGAATACACACCTGGTTGGGGCGCAGGAACTCCGCATGTTGCGCCCGCATGGTGACTGGCTCCGCGCCACGCTTCGTCGTTAACTCCACGGCGTGATCCAGCACCAGTTTGCCGGCATGCGAATCATAGGCCGCGCCAATGGCGCTGCCGCTCCCCTGGGCTACAGCGAAATCCACCTTCTCGTTCGTCGACGCCGCGCCTGTGTTTCGATCAAAGACGAGTCCGCTTGTTCGCACCTCGATCTCGCCGCCCGACGCGGTTTGTGCCGCTGACGCCACTGAGCTGTTCATTGGCTCATCCGCCATTGCTCGACCTGCGGTTGCCTTTGGAGCAATCGCCGGAGCCACTTGCGGCCGCATCAGCGTGATCACCACGGGCCCGGCCGCCTTCGCCAGGCCGGTCTTCGGATCGTATTCGAACTCCTCGCCTTCGATCCGGTCCACGCGGCTGCCGTCCTCCGCGTAGAGCTCGATCTTCACATCATGCAGCTGCAGCATGAGCTGGCCGTCTTTCTTGAGCTGCACCTGCTTTGAAGCATGAATCTGGTACTGTATGTGACCGCGCAACTCGTGCGTGTAGACAAAACCGTTCGCCTCTTCCGCGATGTTGAGGCCAAGCTTCTGCGGAAGATCTTTGCGGTTGAAAGGATTTCTGAACCTCGCCAAACCCAGAAACACACCCAGCGCCACCACCAGCAGCACTCCTGCAGCAAGCACCATCGTGCGCAACCGCTCAATGGTGAGACGCATGCGGGGGACCTTGGCCATGGTTGTCCCTAGTTCTCCATACCCAGCCGCGCCGCCAGACGCTGGGCAAGGCTCTCGCCCAGCTCGCTCCACAACAGCCGTGCCGTAGCGCCCGATTCTTTCTCCAGCGCGCTTGTCAACTCCACCAGTTGCCGCACATTCTCTTCCACGTGCCGCGCCGCCGTCGCATCCAGCTCGACGTCCTCGTCAAGAAAGGCGGCATCGCTTCCGAAATCGATGCGGATGTGGCCGTCCTGCTCATAGGCCCCATCCTCGAACAGCGAACCAAACCCGGTTACGCGCACCAGCCGCTCCTCGCGCGACCATCGCGTGTCCAGACCCTCGTGTCCCGGCTCGGCCTCCCACAGGCTCCAGCCAATCTGAAACTCGTACGCGTAGTCTTCATGAAGCAGTTCCGTCGCTTCTTCCACTGCCTGTCTTGGCTCCAGACCGCGCTCCCCGCGTCCGTGCACCATCTGAAACACGGGAGATTCGCTCCAGCTCACCGGCCACACGGTGACCGAGTACACGCGCGCCGCTCCGCCGTGGGCAGCAAATGTCCCCAGCACCGCCATCAGCTTGTCAGGAATTGCGGCCAGCCGCAGATTCGGGTACCACAGGCTTAGATAAAGGGTGTCAGACATCTCTCTAAGATTGTAGACGCCGCCAGAAGCAACAAAGCTGGGTACTGGGTGCCCCAGAGCCTGCCCTGAGCGAAGTCGAAGGGTCTCGCCTTTGAGACCTGGGAGTCGGGTGCCCAATGCATGACGCGCCCGGTACCCATCTCGCCGGGTGCCCCATCCATGCGCAGCCGTATCGCGCATGGGTGGGAGACCACGAACCCTCGCATCTGTACGCAGGAGCTGGAAGCTAAAAGCTGCACCTAAAGCTGCCTTACCCCGTCACAATCTCACTAAAGTCCGCAATCCCTGAAAACCCGCGCAGAACCTCATCAATCAGCCCCAGGTGCGCCCCGCGCACTGCCGGATCCGGATCGAGCACCATCACCTTGTCGAAGAACGCATCCACCGTCGGCCTCAGCGTAGCAATCGAAGCTAGCGCCTCGCCGTACGCCCTGTGCTGGCGCTGCCTGGCAACCTGCGGGGCCAGCGCGCCCGCCGCATCGAGCAGCGTCTGCGCCTCGGCAGCCAGCTTCATGCCCTTCGGCGAGCCAACCTCAAACCCCTTCTCCTCGGCCTGCCGCAGAATGTTCTTGATCCGCTTGAATGCCGCTGAAATCGCCTCGAAATCCGCCGAGGTCCGTGCCGCCGTCAGCGCCTCAGCCCGTGCAATTGCATCGCGCACGTCGTTCGCATCCGCAGCCAGCACCGCATTCACCACGTCGTATGCGAATCCCCTCACATCCTTCAAATAGAAGTTCAGGCGCTCGCGGAGAAACGCCGCAACCTTCGCATCGCCCTGCGCTGCACCCGCCACCGTACTCAGCGTCAGCGGCAATCCTGACTCCGCCAGAATCTTCACAATCGCATTGGCCGCGCGCCGCAACGCAAACGGATCCTTCGATCCCGTAGGCTCCAGTCCGATCCCGAACATCGCGCTGATCGTTTGAATGCGATCCGCCAGACCCAGCAGCTGTCCCTCCACCGACGCCGGAATAGCATCATCGGTACCTGCCGGCGTGTACTGGTCGTAGATCGCCACCGCCACGCGCTCGCCGAGCCCTTGCGCCCGCGCATACAGGCCGCCGACAATGCCCTGCAACTCGGTGAACTCCTTCACCAGTTCCGTAGTCAGGTCCGCCTTGGCCAGCCAGACGGCCTTCATCAGCGCCGCCTCGTCAAACGTGACTTCAGCGCCTGCCACCGCAGCCGCAAGCTCCCGCGCCACGCGCAGGTTCTCTTCTGTCTTCCAGTGGTAGCTGCCCAGTTCCTTCTGGAAGGTGACATTCTTCAGGCTATCCACACGCTCCGTCAGCGGTATCTTTTGATCGAAGTCCCAGAAGAACCGCGCATCCTTGAACCGCGCCCGCAGCACGCGCGCATTCCCATGCCGGATGATCGCCTGCCCCTCTTCATCGGCCCGCGTGTTCAGCACCGCCAGAAAATAAGGAGCCAGCTTGCCTTCTCCATCCTCCACGGCAAAGTACTTCTGGTGATCGCGCATCACCGTCACCAGAACCTCTTCAGGCAGCGCGAGGTACTCGCGCTCAAACTCGCCAAGAATGACCGTCGGCCACTCCGTCAGGTGCACCACCGTCTCGACCAGCGGCTCATCCTCGCGCCATCGCGCGCCCGCCACCGTGCGGGTCGCCGCATCCAGCGCCTTGCGAATTCGCTGTCTGCGCTCCGCAACATCCACCACGACACTCGCACTCGCGCAGGGTGTCTGCGTATGCCTTTGCAGTCTCGCAGAACCACGGTGTGGTCCCCATGCAACACGCGATGGCCGCGGCTTGCATTCCCCGCCGCGATTCCCGGCAATCTCCAGCGGCACAACCGCTGTATCCATCATTGCGACAACCCACCGCACCGGCCTCACAAACCGCTCCGGCTTCCCTGCGCGCCAGTACATGTTCTTGGCCCAGTAAATCGCCAGCACTTCCTTCGGCAACTCGCTCGCCAGAATCTCAGTCGCAGATCGGCCCGCGCGCTTCACCTTCGCGCCAACATACTCGCCCTTCGCGGTCGTGATCTTCTCCAGCGCGGAGACCGCGACCCCCGCCTTTTTCGCGAATGCCTCCGCCGCCGCAGTCGGCGCACCGTCCTTGAACGCCACCTTCCATGACGGCCCTGTCAGGTTCTCTTCGGTATCGGCTTGTGCCGTCGCCACACCCTCCACGAGAACAGCCAGCCGCCGCGGCGTTGAATATGTCGTCATTTTGGACTGAGGCGCAAGCAGGCGTTCCCGCGTCAGCAGTTCATTCACCCGCCGCCCAAGCTCAGCCTCGGCCCCGGCAATCATGCGGGCCGGAACTTCCTCCAGCCCAATCTCCAACAAGAAATCCGCCATAATCTCTAAGCTTTCTCGCGTACCCGCTTTAAATCTGGGTGCCCCATTCATGACGCAGTTTCATCGCGGCATGAGTGGGAAACCACAGACTCAATTCACCCTGACAACTCGCCGGGTGCCCCATTCATGACGCAGTTTCATCGCGGCATGAGTGGGAAACCACAAACTCAATTCACCCTGACAACGCACAGCCGATTAAGCAGCCTGCTGCCTGGGTGCCCCATTCATGACGCAGTTTCATCGCGGCATGGGTGGGAAACCACGAACCATGACTTCTCTACGCTGCCTGCTGCACCGCATACGCCTTCGCCACGCCCACCGCCAGCGCGCGAATGCGCCCGATCACACCAACCCGCTCCGTCACGCTGATCGCGCCCCGCGCATCCAGCACGTTGAACAGGTTCGAGCACTTCAGCGCCAGTTCATACGTGGGCAGCAGCGGAAATCTCCGCTTCTCCGCCGCACTAGCCTTCTCATCTCGCAAGCAGCGCGTTCGCCTTCTCCAGCAGCTCCTTGGCCTCAGCCTCGTACTCGTTGAAGTGCTGCCACAGCCTCGTCACGTCGGCATCCTCGAAGTTGTACACCGAGAACTGCAGCTCCTCGGCGAACCGCACCTCGCCATACGTCACCGTCGCGCCGGTCTCCGGATCGCGCGCCCACACAATGTCGTAGATCGAGTCCACGTCCTGCAGGAACTGCGCAATGCGCTCCAGGCCGTACGTCAGCTCCGCGCAGATCGGGTCCAGGTCCATGCCGCCGCACTGCTGAAAATAGGTGAACTGCGTAATCTCCAGCCCGTCCAGCATCACCTGCCAGCCCACGCCCCACGCGCCGCCCGCAGGCCACTCCCAGTTGTCCTCTTCAAACTTGATGTCGTGCTTGCTCAGATCGATTCCGATCGCCTCCAGCGACTCCAGATACAGCTCCTGCACGTTCACCGGCGGCGGCTTCAGAATCAACTGAAACTGCGTGTGCTTGAAAAGCCGGTTGGGATTCTCGCCGTACCGCCCGTCCGCCGGCCGCCGCGAAGGCTGTGCATAGCCGACCCGGTACGGCTTTGGCCCCAGCACGCGCAGAAACGTCTCCGGCGCCATGGTGCCCGCGCCAACCTCCACGTCGTAGGGCTGCTGCAGCACGCATCCACGCTCCGCCCAGAACCCCTGCAGGCGAAACAGCAATTCCTGAAACGTAAGCGCTGAATTGTTCAACTTGGGTGCTACCTGGGCTGAAGACACTGGCAAAATCTCTTTCGCAAAGGGACTCTGGCTAGTTTACCAGCCGGTGCGTTCACGTTCGCCAAACCGATCGCAGCCACATCGATCTTCAGTTCCTTGATACCGCCAGGATCGTGTCATCTGGTGGCCTCCCAACGCCACCGGCCAGGTGACACGCCATCCCGCTTCAGCCCACAGAGCCTCGCTGCTATACTCCGTGAACCCGCTTAAGGAAGCCGACATGCCGGCAAACAACCAGCCAGAACGTCATCATCCGCCCTGCCACCCCGCAGGACGCCCCCACCTGCGGGAAGATCTGTTACGACGCCTTCTGCAGCCATCAACGCCGCTCACGGTTTTCCCTGCGACTTCCCCAACGCTGATGTAGCCGCCGGCATCATCACCATGCTCTTCTCCGCACCCGGCATCTACTGCGTCGTCGCCGAAAGCGACGGCCGCATCCTCGGCAGCAACTGCCTCGACGAGCGCTCCATCATCCACGGCGTCGGCCCCATCACCATCGACCCGGCCGTCCAGAACCGGGGCGTCGGCCGCAAGCTCATGGAAGCCGTCATTGACCGCTCTCACGAGCGCGGCGCGGCAGGAATCCGCCTGGTACAGGCCGCCTTTCACAATCGCTCTCTGTCCCTCTACGCGTCGCTCGGATTTGACATTCGCGAACCCCTCTCCTGCATGCAGGGCCGGACTGCCGAGCGAACCATTCCCGGCTGCGCCGTTCGACCCGCCAGCCCGGCCGATCTTGACGCGTGCAACGCGCTCTCGCAGCGTGTCCACGGCTTCGATCGCTCCACCGAACTCGCACAGGCAATCCAGCATGGCACGGCGCGCGTGGTCGAGCGCGGCGGCCGCATCACGGGATACACGACGAACCTCGCCTTCTTCGGCCACTCCACGGCCGAGACCAAACGTGGACCTGCAAGCGCTCATCGCTTCCGCCGAATCCTTCGAGGGGCCCGGAATCCTTGTGCCCTCGCGCAACAACACTCTCTTCCGCTGGTGCCTGGCGAACGGCCTTCGCGTCGTCCAGCCGATGACGCTGATGAGCATCGGACTCTACAACGATCCCGCCGGAGCGTGGCTGCCGTCGGTATTCTTCTGAAGCGATTCGATCGGTATGCCGGGCGCCTCAGCATCACAGCCGCGCCAGCGCCTCCGCCGTCTTCAGCTTCCGTTCCATGTGCCGCTCCAGCGCCTGCAGCGTAAATCGCCGCAGATCCTGTCCGCGCCTGCGCGGCCACGGCTCGCCGGCAAACGTTGATACCGGCGCGCGCAGCATCCGCATCGCCATCTGCCACGAGTCCGCCGACAGCTCGCTTGCGTTCCCGTTCCGATGCACGTTGCAGAACAGCCCGTCGGCGTGATCGTTAAAGCTCGTCTCTCCCGCCGCCAGCGCCTCGCCACACGCCGTACAGTGCGCGATATCCGGCAGCAACCCCATGAGCCGCGTCATCCATAGCTGAAAATACGTGAGCGGCATCCACGGTTGCTCCACTGTGGTCTGTTCCAGCACCGCGAGCGCCAGCCGGAACACCGTTTCCTGCGGATCGTGATCGGGCAGCGCCTCTTCCAGCACCTCGGCGAACAGGCTCAGCACCGTCATCCGCACCTGGTCCACCGGCGCACTCAGCGGCGATCGGACTATCTCCAACTGGTCCAGCCGCACCAGCTCCTGCCTGGGCTTCTCAACAAAAAACGCTCGCGCCACCGTCATCGGCTCCAGCGCGCCGCCAAAGCGCTTTCGCGACTTCAGCGCAGACTTCGCCACGCCCCTCATCTTCCCGAAATCGCGCGTGAAAAAGCTCACCACCAGGTCGGCCTCATGCACCGGCCATGTGCGAAGAACCACCGCCTCTGATGTGAGCACGCCCATGCGATTCCATCATCGCATCTGCTGGGTGCCCCACTTCTCGATTTTGAGAAGTGGGAGACGCGAATCTCGCAAACGAATCTGTCATCCTGAGCTACTGGAGTCCGCGTCAGCGGACGAAGGAAGTCGAAAGCTCGCCCTGAGCGAAGCCGAAGGGGATCCGCGGTTGTTCACTGCACGCACAAGTAAGAAGCCGCCTCAGAACTGCTTCACCAGCACCAGGCTCCATGGCTCAATGCTTCGCTTCACGTCCAGATTGCCCGCCGCGTCAGCGCGAACCACTTCTATCTTCGTGGCCCAGGCCGCCTCGCGCAGCGCCCGCGTCTGCTCGATGTTTGGAGGTTCGGGCTTGCCCATGCTCTCCCACACTGCCACGGCATTGCCGTGCTTGCGATCTACCGTCTCAATCGAGAACGATACATTCGGAGCCAATCCGCGCAGATGAATCTCCAGACCACGCGCACTCCCGCTGGCATCGATCGCGTCCGCCTCTTCCACGGTGTTCGTCTCCGGCAGAGCGATCTTCTCTTCCGCCGGGTAGTTGTACGCCAGCGCCGTCACGCGCCCTGAGGCCTTGTCGCGCGTCACGATCGCACCGTCAGTCCGCGCCACCAGCTCGTCGCCCAGCTCGTTCAGCATGCGATAGGCGTGAAACGCCGGCTTCACAATCTCCTGGTAGTTGATCAGTCCGAAGCACCCGTGAAACACAGAGTCCGTCTTGCGATTCTCCTCGAAAACATCGGTGAACACCCAGTACGAAAGCGAATCCACGTACCCGATCGAGTCCAGATTTGTCTTCACGATGAACGCGCCCGCCGCCAGCGAGTCGTGCGTGTGGTCCAACGGGGAGGGGCTCGAGCTCCACTCGGTCAACTGAATCTCCGCATGCGGATACTCGCTGGCATCGATCATCTCGCGCAGCATGCGCAGGTCGTCGCGCGTTGAGTTCACGCTGCGCCGCAGATGTCCGCCGTTTGGCAGCTTCTTGTCGTCAATCGTGAAGCTCTGCGGATACGGGTGCGTCGAAACGAAATCGACCGGCAGATTGTTCGCCTTGCAATACGCCAGAAAATCCGTGATCCAAACCGGTCGCCACGGAATCGCCAGCGGATCGTACGGCTTTCCCGATTCAATCGCCGCCTTCACGGCCTTCTCGTCCAGATCGAAGTTGCTCGTCGTCGGCCCGCCCACGCGCAAGCGCGAATCCACCTTCTTGATGGTCTGCGCGGTGATCTTGTAGAGCTCAAAGTACTGATGCTGCGTTCCGTTCTTGAAGAAGCCATCAAGGTTCGGCTCGTTCCACACCTCGAAATACCACTGCCGCACCTCGTCCACGCCGTACCGCGCGACCCAGTGCTCCACCGATGCGCGAACCAGCCCGGCCCACCTGTCGTAGTCCTTCGGCGGGCTGCCGTTCGCCTGCCACCACATGGTCGTGCCCTTCACCGTGGCCATCTCGCTGGGCGAAAAGCTCAGTTCCACAAAGGGTCGCACTCCCTTCTGCAGCATGCGGTCAAACAGATCGTCTACGTACTGGAAGTTGTAGATGGGCCTTCCCTGCTCGTCTTCGCGATATACAAACATGTCGTCGTGAAAGAGCCCATGAAAGCGCACATACTTGAATCCGCCGTAGCGCGCCGCCGTCTCCAGTTCCTCCTGCCAGGATGAGCGCAGTCCCTCATTCGCGCGGCCCGCTCCCACAACCTTGCTCCAGAAGTGCACCAGCGGCTTGCCCTTAGCCGAAGCGTTCGCCGTCAAGCGAATCGATGTGTCCGCGCCCGGCTCCTGCGCCCGCAATTCCACGCCCAGCACCGATGCCAACGCCCAACCGGCAATCACGACCCACATGAATCTCAAATGAACCCGCATGAAGACTCCCCGATGCTCGCCGGATGTTGCGAGGCTCAAAGCGCCACACGCATCCCTGGACACCGTTTCCCGGCGCCCTGCAAGCAGAGATAAAAGAATCGGGGTCACTCTATTGGGAGGGAAAGGCGTTGTCAACCGGAGCGCAGATTTGTCCAGACACACAAACGCCCGCCGGGCAGTGCCGCGGCGGACGCGTGAGATGCAATCCTACCAGGCTTGCGCGAACAGACCTAGCGTCCGAAGTGCGCCGCGTTCTTCGCCGTGAAGTGCGCCCACTTCTCCGGCACATCGTCCTGCGCGAAGATGGCAGACACCGGGCAAGCCGGTACGCATGCGCCGCAGTCGATGCACTCGACCGGATCGATAAACAGTTGATCATTCTCTGCGAAGCCAGCTTCGTCCTTCTTGGGGTGGATGCAATCAACGGGACATGCGTCTACGCATGCGGTGT
This sequence comes from uncultured Acidobacteriaceae bacterium, assembly GCA_963751225.1. Taxonomy (GTDB): domain Bacteria; phylum Acidobacteriota; class Terriglobia; order Terriglobales; family Acidobacteriaceae; genus Telmatobacter. The sequence continues at coordinate 126,460 of CAVVTY010000009.1, read as the reverse complement.
CCTTGGTACCGATACAGGGTTCAGCGATCACGTATGCCATCTGGGCTATCTCCGAGGAGTAAAGTCTCGACGCTGATGGTAGCATACGGCCCCGAGGGCTGACTCGGCCCTCGGGCGCCTGCGTTTTGCTATGCGGGAAGCGGAAATCCGTCGTACCAAACCCGGTCCTTCGAGCCCAATCGCACCCTTCAAATCAGTGACTCAGCCCGCGATCCGCGCTTCTCTCCGTGCGGCCCACTCTTCCGGAGTGGGAATCGGCGCAAGTCCCCGGCCCGCGAACATATCCTGAAACATCCCCACGAGTTCCGCATGAATCAGGCCGTTCGACGCCAGCACTTCGTGGCTCGACAGCCGCACGGGGTTTCCGGCAAAATCCGTCACCCGCCCGCCGGCCTCCTGCACCAGCAGAATCCCGGCCGCCGTGTCCCACGGGTTCAGATTGAATTCCCAGAAGGCCTCCAACCGCCCCGCCGCCACATACGCCATGTCCAGCGCGGCCGATCCCGCCCGCCGCACCCCGTGCGAGCGCAACGTGAACTCGTGATAGAAGTGAACATTCGGGCTGCTGTGCCGCTTGCGGCTCGGAAACCCTGTGGCCACCAGCGACTCCGCCAGTTCCGCTGTCCGCGACACGTGCAGCGCCTTGCCGTTCAGTTCCGCGCCCTTCCCCTGCTCCGCGGTAAAAAGGTCATCGCGCAACGGGTCGTAGATCACCGCCGCAACCAACGTCCCATCCTCTTCCTGCTTCAGCCACGGCCATCGCTGCTCCAGCCCCAGGGACACGCAAAAGTGCGGAAGCCCATGCGCGAAGTTCGTCGTTCCATCCAGGGGATCCACATACCAGCGGAACTCCTGTTCGAGCTGTTCGCGCGTACCCTCTTCGCCGTACATGCCGTACTCAGGAAACGCTTCGCCCAGCCGGGTGCGAATCAGCTTCTCCACAGTGCGGTCGGCAACCGTCACCAGGTCAACGTCGCCCTTGTACTCGGTCTCCACGCCCTGCGCAAAGAACTCGCGCAGACGCACGCCTGCCTCCCGCGCAATCTCCGCGGCCTTTGGAACCCACTGATAGCCAGTCAATTTGCCCGCCATTCCCACTTCGCTCACGAGACGGCCGCGCTCTCTGCCGGAGTCACCTTGGCCGCGCGCGGTTCACGTCGCTTTCCGGCCTCGGTGATTGTCTCGATCTGGTGCTTGTAGATGAAGAGATTGGGTTTGTTTTCGCGGGTCAGCCGCAGCATCCCGTCGTCGAAGTACTCAATCCAGCCGCGCACCACCTCGCCCCCGCGGAGCCTGATGACAACAGAAATCTGGCGCTCGCTGAGCGACCGCAAATAGAGCGCCTCCTGCCCGGTTTCACCCGGCGGAGGAGTCTTGGAATGTCGACGCGAGGAAATCGCTGGAGTCATAGTGCCATTTTAGATGCAAAGCAGAACAACATCGGCCATGAAATTCCCAGCGCGCATCTGTTATAGGTCTTTCGTAATGACAGCTTTTTGGAAAACTGGACGATTCAGGCCGTCTGAATGTCGAATTGGCGTCCAATGCCGGCAGCCTGTCCTCGGTCAGCCTGGTCCCACACCGCTCCGAACGGCTTTCGCTTGATCGACGAGCCGCAGCAGCGCACTCGCTTTTTCGAAAGGCTGACAAAGTGTGACCAGCCACTTATGATGGTCGTCACAGTCACACAAATCATTTGAGTGTTCGTATCTCAAGCCAATGAAATATCTTTGCGGTTCTCTCTCTTGCCTGGTCGTTCGGCCTTTGTCCTTTCGGCAATTGAATGCAATTTGGATGCGGCAATTGCCCTTGCTCATGCTTCTCGCTGCCGGCCTCGCTGGAGCCACACTCTCTGCGCAAGTCCCCAATCGAATCCCTGAAAGAGTCAACCTCGCGCAGACACATGCGTTAGCCAATCACCATCCCCTCTGGGCGAATCCGCAGAACGATCTTGGGCTCGCGTCCTCCCAAATGGCCCTTACCCTGGTGATAGCGCGCTCTCCCGAACAGCAGGCCGCCTTTGAGCAGTTGCTGGCGGATCAGCAGAACCCCGCCTCATCGGACTACCATCATTGGCTCTCTCCCGCTGAGATCGGCGAGCGATTTGGCCTCTCCGACGCGGATCTCCAAACCGTCAAGGCGTGGATCCAGTCGCAAGGATTGCAGGTGAACTGGGTTTCACCAAGCCGCACCTTCATCGGATTCGGCGGCGCTGCTGCCAACGTCGGGCGAGCCTTCCAGACCGAAATCCACAACTACAACGTGAACGGCGCCAACTGCATTTCGGTCACCTCCGACCCCATTGTGCCCTAGGCGATCGCCCCGCTCGTGAAATCCGTCCACGGCCTCTACACCATCGACGACCACCTTTACCACCAGCGCGATCGTGGAATCAGCCGATTCTCCTGGCATGAATTTGGTCTCCGGCGAGCCACTACATTGCGCCTTACGACTTCAGCCAGATCTACGATCTGCCTGGCGTTCCAAGCGCCAGTGGAAATGGCGTCAACATCGGCATCGTCGGCCGCGTCGCGCACCAACTTCGCGGACTTCGACAACTTTCGCCGGAAAACCGATACCAGCTTCCCCAATCCGACAGAAATCGTTCCCACCGCGTACGGCGGCGTTGATCCGGGTCCTGCCTACATCGCACCTCCCACCGGAATGTCTCCCTCGGCGCGCAGGCCGAGGCAACTCTCGACGTACTCCGTGCCGGCAGCGTCGCTCCCCTGGCGCAGCTTCTGCTGGTCATCTCATCGCCTTCGGGATCCAGTGACGGTGTCGGCGCTGATGCGCAGTACCTCGTGCAGACCACTCCGGTTCCCGTCCAGGTGATGAACATCAGCTTCGGAGCCTGCGAATCCTCCGCCGGACCTGCCGGAGTCGCTTTCTGGGACTCTCTGTTCCAGCAGGCCGCTGCCGAAGGTATCTCCGTTTTTCGTCGCCTCAGGCGACTCCGGCGCTTCCGGCTGTGATGCCGCCTTCGCTACCCCGCCCACGAGCCCAGCCGCCAACAGTCCGAATTACATCTGCTCTTCGAGCTACGCCACCTGTGTTGGCGGAACCGAGTTCAACGACACTGCCAACCCCTTCGCATACTGGAGTGACGGCAACGTCTCCAACACGCTTCAATCGGCCCTGAGTTATATTCCAGAGGGCGCGTGGAATGAACCGCAGCGTTCCTCCGGCACCCAGGTAGCCTCTTCGGGCGGCGGGGTCAGCGTCTACATCCCCACGCCTGCATGGCAAACCGGCACCGGCGTCCCTGCCGCCAGAACCGGCCGATATACGCCCGATGTCTCCTTCTCAGCCTCGTGCCACGACGGATACTTTGCCTGCTTCGCTGCAGCCGGGGGAAGCTGCGTCAGCGATGCGACAGGTCATTTTCAATTCATTAGCTTTTGCGGAACCTCGGCCTCCGCTCCCGGCATGGCAGGCGTGGCCGCGCTCCTTGACGACTCCATCGGAGCGCCGCAGGGCAACCTCAACCCTCAGATGTATCAGGAAGCCGCCAATACGCAATCGTTCATCGTTGGCGCCGTCTTCCACGACACATCCGTGGCATCAAGTGGCGTCTCCGCCTGCGACGTCAACACACCCAGCATGTGCAACAACAGCATCCCCGGGCCCACTGGGTTGGCAGGCGGTCAGCCCGGCTACTTGTTGACCGACGGATATGACGAGGTCACCGGCCTCGGATCTCTCGACATTTCGTGGTTCTTCTCCTACTATCACGCCGCCCCCACGATCAAGATTCTTCGAACACCACCCGCTCTCACCTTCGACACACGCATCGTTGGAACATCGCAGGCAGAACAGTTCGGCGTGGTCAATACGGGTGCGTCAAACATCGATCCGTTGGCCATCACTTTCAGCGGCCCGAATGCCGGCGACTTTACGCAGACAAGCAACTGCCAGTCCCCGCTCGGTTGGAACGTGACATGCACGATTCAGGTGACCTTCAAGCCTTCTGCGGCGGGAACGCGCACAGCCACATTGATCGTGGCCTCCGACAACGCTGTCAGGTTTCTCTCACCGGTACAGGAACAACAACATTGGAGACACCGTTTGTTGGTGTATCCGCGTATCCATATATCACCACGGCACAGCCGGACCAGGTGATCGTGAACGTCTTCCCTCAGGGCGACTATCCCACACCGACCGGCTTCATCACCCTCACCGGTCCCGGGGTCAACTTCGCTGCAACGATGTTGACGAATGGCAGCGTCACGTTCAACATTCCCGCCGGCGTGCTCCCTGTCGGCAACGACGTGCTCACGGCCTCCTATCAGCCAGACGCAGCCAGTTCGTCCATCTATAATCCTGCGACAGCCATCGGGGTGGTAACGGTTTCGGTGTTCAAGCCAACGCCGGTTGTAACGGTCATACCATCATCTTCGACCGTCACCACCTATCAGGCTTTCTCTGTAACCATCAACGTCAGCGGTGGAAGCGGAAATCCCCCTCCTACCGGGAACGTGTGGGCAAACGTCGGGGCGTATGTTCCCGGCGGTATCCACCTTACCGAATGGAGAGTGCCACGATCAACGTCTCCCCGGGGGTGATCGGGCCCGCAGGCGCTGACACACATACTCATCAACGTCGACGGCGACGACAATTACACTCCCTCGTACGGCGGAGCCACCTTGAATGTCACCGATCCGATCGGCTCTTTCACATTCAAAGCCCCATCGATCACGGTCTCACCCGGCGCAACCACCGGCAACTCCACCCTCGTTACGATCACGCCGACAGCAGGCTTCACGGGGTCCATATCTCTCGCGCCAACGATCACGTCGAACCCAGCCAACGCTCAACAAATACCGTCGCTCAGTTTTGGAACCACACCGACGATCACGACAACCGACTCAAGTCCCATCACAGCCACGCTCTACGCATTCACCACCGCACCAACAAAGGCCGCCAGCTCGATACCCCACTACACCGGCGGCCACTGGTACGCCACAGGAGGCGCAACCCTCGCCTGCATCCTTTTCCTCTGGGTTCCGCGAAACCGCCGGAGCCTGCGCAATATTCTCGGCGCCATTGTTCTCTTGACCCTTCTGACTGGCGGTGTCCTCGCCTGCGGTGGCGGAGGCAGAGCCCAACAACAATTCCGGCAGTGCAGGCACAACCCCTGGCAGCTACACCATCACGATCACCGGCACCTCTGGCCCAATCACCGCCTCCGGAACGGTGAACCTCATCGTGCAATAAGTCCAATTGCCCGGGCTCCGTTTCACGGGGCCCGGGGTGCTCCACCAGATTCCACTTCATCCTGCGGATCATTTCTGCTTCCCGGCGCACAATAGTAGATAGCTGTGAGCTACGCGCTCACATCATCCGCTTCGCAGGAGCGACCTAACCTATGAGGCGCTGCGGAGCAATAACGGATCTGGCCACTGATCCCTACCCCTGAAACCTGCCCCTAACTCCTTTCCTGAGAGGAATCTGCGGCTAAGTCCAATGCTGAGAGGAATTTGACGCTACACCCCTACCGTAACCCGTTGAAAATAAGGAATTTCCTTACAGAAACCGGGGAGGGGTTGTCCCCAAGGTGTGCCACAATATGGTACGCACGAAAGGAAGCCTCAGGAGCCAAGTAGCTGAAATCGGACCTGGGCGGGAGCCCGTCCCCTGCCCCATTATTCCTTTTTCCCGCTCTTGATCGGGGAATCTCCGTAATACCCCGTCCTGTGGCGAATGTTGAATGCGTCAGGCGCCGCCCGCGGAATCGTCACTTCCAGCCGGTGAAAAACCCGCCCTGGCTCCTGGTTATGCGGATAGTAGGCCAGCAGATACTGCGTTCGCAGGTCCTCGCTCACGCGTGCAAATGCCTTGTCCAGGCCGCCTTCGTCCGCGTAGAAGCTCTTGCCACCCGTCTGTTCCGCCAACGTAATCAGCGCATGCTCGCCGCCGATATCGCGCCCCGCGCTTGCCTCGATCGGCACGTCAATGATGCTGTAGATCATCACCTCGTCGCGCAGCGCCTCCTCAAGGGCTTCGTCGTATGTCGTCCCCTTTACCGTGTCTCCGCCGTCGGAGATCAGCACCAGCACCTTTCTGCCCTTCCTTCGTACGCAGTTGCTTCGCCCCAAGGTAAATCGCGTCATAGAGCGCCGTCGCGGAGTCCCCGCGCAGCCTGTCCAGTCCGCGATCGATCTGCGCAACTTTGTTGGTGAACGGCGAAAGCTCGCGGACATAGGTCGCGAACTCGATCAGGCTCATCTGATCCTGTTGACGCATCAACGCATGCACGAACCGTCGCGCAGCGTCAGTCTCCAGCGTCCGGTCTTTGTAGACGCTGCCGCTCGTATCGATCGCCAGGGTGAGATTCAGCGGCAACTCCGACTGCCGCTCAAATACCGCAATCGTCTGCAGCCGTCCGTCCTCTGAGACTGCGAAATCTTCCCGCGTCAGCCCCCCAACGATCGCCCCTTTCGCATCTGTCACGTTTACGAAGACGTTGACCAGCTTTACGTCGATGCGCAGAGGTGCATCCTGCGCGGCTATCTGGAGCGCAGCCGCAAAACACGCGCCTGTCGTCACGGCAGCCTGAAGAATGCCCCGCAGCTTTCGTTTACTCCGAAGGGCCATTTGCGCTCTCCACAGCGAACCCAGCCGGAAACGGCTCTCCGTCTGCCCACACTGCGCCGTCCACAAACGTTTCTTTTTTCCAGATGGGCACCGTCTTCTTCAGCGTGTCGATGAGCCACCGGCTGGCTTCATATGCTTGCGCGCGGTGCGCCGAAGCAACCACGATGAGCACACTGGTTTCGCCCACGTGCAACCGCCCGAGCCGATGAATGATCGTTACCTGGCGAACCCCGAATCGGCTGCGAGCCTCGCGCGCCAATTCGTCCATCTGCTTCGACGCCATCTCTTCATACGCCTCGTAATCCAGATGAAGCGTCTGCCGTCCGCGCGAGTTGTTGCGTACGATTCCGTCGAACACCACCACCGCGCCGTCCACACACTGCTTCGCGGCGGCAACCAGTTCCTGCGCGTCGATCGGTTCGCGGGTCAGCGCGGTCATGACGGTCGGCACATCCAGACTCTTTTCCAAAGGGTTCGCAGGGCGAGGAGCCCGTCGGACCCGCCGGAGACAGGCGGAAGCAGTCCAACCTCATCGTCATCGCTCAAAACATGGCTCAGATTGGCATACTCGGCATTCACACTCACTGCAATTCCGCGCAGTTGCACAGCACGACCGCGCTTGCCGACATGCGCCAGCAAATCCGCGACGGTGGAATCGCCCTCCAGCTCGACCAGAAACGCATCTGAGCCCAGCAACTCCTTCAAAACGCCAAAAGGAAGAACTCGTACCTGCATCGTAAAAGAAGAATACCGCCTGCGAGTTAGACGCTGGAGACCTCAAATCGGGCAGGATCCATTCCGATCCGGCACTCCCCCCACGACTCGAGCAAGAATAAAGGCCGACAGGGTTCGCCGGCCTTCGTTCATGCGCAAAACGGACTGACTTAGGCTGCCTCGGCGCTCTGGCCAGGAGCGATCGGGGTCACCTCCGAATGCGCCTTTAAGTGCGGCAGAGCTGCAGCCAGCACGTCTTCAATCCGGCTGGCGTAGTGAATCGCAACGCCCTCGATCATCTCCGGCGTCAGGTCCTCTTCCACGTCCTGGCGGTTTTCAGCCGGCAGAATAATGGTTTGGACTCCCGCACGCCGGGCAGCAAGGAACTTCTCTTTGATTCCGCCCACCGGCAGCACATTCCCGCTGAGCGTGATCTCGCCCGTCATTGCGGTAAGCGGGCGCACCGGCGTGTCTGTCAACAGCGAAGCCAGCACCGTCGCCATCGTCACACCCGCCGAGGGACCGTCCTTGGGAATTGCACCTGCCGGAACGTGAATGTGCAGATCAATGTCCTTGTTGAAGTCCTCCGGCAAACCCAGAAGCGAGGAGTTCGAACGAACCCACGTAAGCGCGGCCTGCATCGACTCCTGCATGACCTCCCCGATTTGGCCGGTCATCGTAAAGCCGCCCTTTCCCTTCATCTTGTTCGCCTCGATGAAGAGGATGTCGCCGCCGGCAGGCGTCCACGCCAACCCAACCGCTACACCCGGCCGCTTCACACGCTCCGCTACCTCGGTCTCTACGCGCACCTGGATGCCACCCAGGAAGTCCTTCAACACGTCGCGATTCACTTCCAGCTTTTCTGTCTTGCCTTCCACGACACGGCGCGCTTCTTTCCTGCAGACAGTCCCGATCACCTGCTCGAGTTTGCGCACGCCCGCCTCGCGCGTGTAGTGACGAACGATGTGACGGATAGCCTCCTCAGGAAACTCAATCTGCTCCGGCCCGATTCCGTTCGCCTTGATCTGGCGCGGAATCAGGTACCGCTTCGCAATGTGGACCTTCTCCTCCTCGCTGTAGCCCTGCAGCGGAATAATCTCCATGCGGTCCTGCAACGGCGGCGGCACGGTGTCAAGCATGTTGGCGGTGCAGATGAACAGCACCTTCGACAGGTCGAACTGCACATCAAGATAGTTATCCCTGAACGTGTTGTTCTGCTCCGGATCCAGCGTTTCGAGTAATGCCGACGCGGGATCGCCGCGGAAATCGCGCCCAAGCTTGTCGACTTCATCGAGCATGATCACCGGATCGTTGGTTTCAGCCCTGCGGATGCTCTGGATGATCTGGCCGGGCAGAGCACCGATGTACGTTCGGCGATGGCCGCGAATCTCGGCCTCGTCGTGCATGCCGCCCAGCGAAATCCGCTGGAACTTCCGGCCCAGCGCGCGCGCAATCGACCGGCCCAGGCTGGTCTTGCCCACTCCCGGAGGCCCAACGAAGCAAAGAATCGGTCCCTTCATGTCGGGCTTGAGTTCAAGCACGCTGAGATAGTCGAGAATCCGGTCCTTGACCTTCTTTAGCTCGTAGTGGTCCTCATCCAGAATCTCCCGGGCCTTGTTGATATCGATCTTCGATCCCGAGCTCTTTGACCAGGGCAGCACCGCGAGCCATTCGATATAGTTTCGCGTCAGCGAGTAGTCCGCAGCCATGGGAGACATACGCGATAGGCGCGACAGCTCCTTGAGTGCCTCCTTCTTGACGTCCTCGGGCATGCCCGCATCGTCGATCTTCTTGCGCAGGTCTTCAATTTCGCGCTGTCCCTCGTCCTGCTCGCCCAACTCCTTCTGGATCGCCTTCATCTGCTCGCGCAGGTAGTAGTCGCGTTGCGACTGCTGCACCTGATCCTGCACTTCGCTCTGGATCTTCGTGCGCAGTTGCTGCACTTCCAGTTCCTTGGCCAGGTGCTTGGTCAGCAAATCCAGCCGTGCAGGAATACTCGCTGTCTCAAGCAGCTGCTGCTTGTCGTCGGTGGTCAAAAACGGCAGGGACGAGGCCACAAAGTCCACGAGCCTGCTCGGATCTTCGATATTTCCCGCAATCGTCCGCAATTCGTCCGAGAGCGTCGCGGACTCGGAAACGATCTGCGAGAACTGCCCAACAACGTGTCGAACCAGGGCCTCTACGCCCGCCGTCGTCTCCACTTCCGAGTCTTCAAGGGTCTCGATCTCGGCGATCATAAACGGCTCGGTCTGAAGGTAGCGAAGCAGGCGCACCCGCTCCACGCCTTCGGTGAAAACAAAACGGCTCTGATTCGGCATGCGAACGATCTTGTGCACCGTTGCCAGTGTGCCCACGTCGTGCAGGTCGGTCGGCTTTGGAGCATCCAGGCGAGGATCAAGTTGAGCGGTAACAACGATCGACCGCTCGTCCGCCAATGACTCGATTAACTGGATCGAGCTCTCCCTGCCAACTGTAAGTGGCAGAACCGCATGCGGGAACAACACGGTATCGCGAACCGGCAAAACCGGAATACGCCGCGGACCCGAACTCCCTCTTCCGATGTTGTTTTCCGGAGGGAGAATAGAAGGCTGATTTGGCATTGAGTGTCCTCGTATCAACTTTCCTACATTAGACAGCGCAAGCTATCGAAAAGTTGCAGGAAAGTCATTTGACGCCACTTGGCTCCCCGTTGGCATCGCCAGGCTGCTGATGATACGAGGGTTCCCGTCAAGGCGTTCCAGTAAGCCGACTCGGTGCCGCGATTTACCGGGTCCCGTCGGCACTGCCGGAAGACTCAATTGTCTTATCGACCGTTATATACCGAAAATGAACAGAAGAATGGAACCGGACCGCTTCCCTGCGAAGCTGCCTTCTCGAAAGAACTTCACTCGGCCTTTGATAGACCGGCTTCGTCCTCTTTAATCGCGGATTCAATTCGGTCCCAAAGACGGTCTTCCGGTTGTTGAATTGGGAATAACTGACGCGCAGCCTCAGCAATCGTCTCGAGGTCGTTTAGAAGCGCCCGGCAAAGCTCGCAACTCTGAAGGTGGGGGTGGTTCTCAACGTCGGCTCCAGAACCGATCAGCTCCGGGAGTTGCTCCTGAAATTCGTGGCAACTCATCGACTTGGGATCGTGTTTCATCGCCGTCCCCCTTGTCGCATAGAAATACGCAGAGCATCGCGCAGTTTCAAGCGGGCCTTATGGAGCTGGGACTTGCTGTTTCCCACAGAGCAGTCGAGCATGGCGGCAATCTCATTATGCTCAAACCCCTCCACATCGTGAAGAACAAAAATAAGCCGATAACCCGCGGGAAGTGCGCCCACCGCGCGCTCCAGCGCAAGTCGATCGATGGACCCCGTAAGCGAGAGATCGGGGGCACCGAAACTGCGCCCGGGGCCATCGTCAAAAGACGGCTCCATCGCCTCATCGAGCGACATCAGCGGCAAGCCCTTTCTTGCGAAGGTGCATGAGTACGACATTAATCGACAGGCGGTGAAGCCATGTCGAGAACGCCGAATCGCCGCGAAATGTTGCTATCTTGCGGTGCAGCTGAAGGAAGGCTTCCTGCGTAAGGTCCTCCGCTTCGGCCACATTTCCCACCATGCGGAGGCAGAGCGAGTAGATACGTCTCTTGTGAAGAGAATAGAGATGCGCAAATGCGTGGTGGTCGCCCGCCTGGGCTCGAGCAAGGATATCCGCTTCGGGCGAAATTGCCGGGGGTGGCTCGGGTACTGGAGCAGATTCGCGAATCGCAACCGTACTTTCTGGTACTGGAACGGGTTCCGATCGAGGTGGTTGAGGGGCCTTCTTTTGAAACCTGGTACGGGGCATGCGCTTCCTTTTTTGAGGAGGGGGATCAGTCGCACTAATATTCGAGTAGTGCTGCGCCAAGCTTCTTTCCTCGTTAGTATAAGGTGCAGCAGTGAAAAATATGAGCTGCGGCATAGAACCGGGTGCGGCTCTCAAGTTATTTGCTTTGATGCTACAAAATGACTTGGCGAGAGGTTGTTCCCGTGATTTTCTGGGAGAGAGAGTGCGAAAGCCAATGCCGACACGGCAGCTCGGCAGGATCACAAGGCACAGTGTGCTCTCGACGGTCTTTCTCACCTTCGCTTTCTGCGTGACAGCCGCAATTGGAGCACAGACCGCAGGGAACGAAGCAGCTCAGGGTCCTTCAACCCCAAAAGACGGGTTTCGGCATCCGGAAATTGCGTCCCTTGCTGGATTGCAAGGCCTTCCGGTCGGTCGAATCAGCTTTGAAGGCGTTGGAACCGACCGGCTCGCCAGCGTATCTGACCATCTTGCTCAGGCAGTTGGAGCACCCCTGGTTCGGGAGAACCTCGCCAACAGCCTTCACCAGTTGTTCGCTACCGGACTCTATCGAGACGGTTCAGGCAGACGCCACGCGAGAAGGCGATGGCGTTGCCCTTGTGTTTCGAGGCACGCCGCGGATGTTTATTGGCAAAGTGACCGTGGAGGGCGCCAAGGGAGCCACGGTCAACACTCAACTGGAACGCGCTTCACGGCTGAACGCCGGAACCCGCTTCACTGAGGACCGAGCGGAGCAGGCCGTGAGCCGAATGCGGCAAGCGCTTTCAGACAACGGGTATCACGAGCCGACTATCACCTACGCGCTCTCTCCTCAACCGGAGGAGCAACTGGTGGATATCGCTTTCAAAGTCGACTCTGGAGTGAGAGCGCGCATCGGCAATGTCGATGTTACCGGAGACTCCGGAATGACCTTGAACGACTTCATCCGCCACTCTCGACTGAAGGCCGGCTCGACGGTCAACCGCGATACAGGTAACCGGGCCCTCACGGGCGTCCTGAAACACTACCAGAAACAAGAGCGTCTGGAAGCCGAGATCAAGCTCCTGGCCCAGACCTACGATCCCGAAACCAAGAGATCGAGCTTCCAGTTCTCCGCAAATCGAGGGCCGGTTGTAAAGGTCAGAGTCGAAGGCGCCAAGGTGAGCGGCGAGCGGCTGAAGAGATCAATACCCGTCTTCGAAGAAGGGACCGTCGATGAGGATCTCCTTAACGAAGGTAACCGGCGTCTGCGCGACTACTTTCAGCGTCTCGGCTACTTTGACGTAAAAGTCGATCACACGCAGCACAACGCACAATCTGACGTGGTGTCAATCACGTATACAGTTGCGCTGGGAGAGCGGCGCCGGGTTGACCATGTTTCTGTTGAAGGCTGCCGCTACTTCGGCGCAAAGACCCTGGAAGACCTGTTGAGCCGTTCGCGCAGCCGATAAATTCGACCGCCATGGCACCTACAGCCAGGCTCTCGTGGCATCTGACATGAGTGCGTTGCAAAGCGTCTATGAGAACAACGGCTTTTCTGAGGTGAAAATCACACCTGAAACTCTCGCCGGCAACGTCCAGACTCCTGCTCCCGGGCAGGTGTTTTCGCAGTCGGCGCAACCACTCTCCGTCATTTACCACATTGACGAAGGAAAACAGCAGCGAGTCGGCGATCTTCGTTTGGATGGAGTCGTCAAATCCGACCCCGAAAAACTCCGTGCGCTGATGAACACCGCACCCGGTCAACTTTTTTCACCGCAAAATCTCGCAGGCGATCGGGACACACTTTTGACGGATTACTTGAGTCGCGGCTTTGATCAGGTAAGAATTGAAGTCGAACAGCAGACTGAGACAACGGACCCCGCCAAGGTTGATGTCGTGTTCAACATCTTCGAAGGTCAGCAGGTCTTCGTGCGCAAAGTGCTGGTCAGCGGGCTGAAATATACACGTCCCGACACGGTCGTCCGCGCCATCACGTTGCATCCGAGAGATCCCCTCAACCTCTCGGCTCTCGCCGAGACACAACGAAATCTCTATGAGTTTGCTCTCTTCAATGAAGTCAATACGGCCGTCGAGAACCCCAACGGCGGAGAGCTTTACAAAACAGTATTGCTGCAGACCACTGAGGCACGCCGATGGACGATGACCTACGGTGCCGGCTTTGAAACACAGACGGGAACCCCGCAGAACAACTGCGCAGGCATCTCACACGCCGGAGCGAGCTGCACTCCAAATGGCAAAACGGGTATCAGCCCTCGCGTGGTGTTTGACATCACTCGCAACAATCTCTTTGGCCGCGAACAATCCGCGTCCCTTCGGATGACCTACGGTCTCCTCGAACAGAACATCAATCTCCTTTTCCAGAATCCGCATTTTAATGGCAATCGGGACTTTGGATTCACGTTCTCGGGCGGTTATGCGAGCAGCCAGGACGTAACGACGTACGTCGCGTCAAAGCTGGAAGCGGGATTTCGTTGGACCCAGCACTTCAGTCAACCGGAGTCGCGTCTCTCGAAAGCCAACACGTTGATCTACGAATACGCCTTCCGCCGCGTGAAAGTGAACGAGCAGAGCCTTCAGGTTGGCCCCACTGAGATTGCGGCGCTGGCCGCGGCCGTGCGCGTGGCCGGGCCCAGCGTGACCTGGATTCGCGACACGCGCGATTCGCCAATTGACTCACACAGGGGCACATACTGGAGTTTCCAGGAGTTCAACTCCAATAAACCATCGGGCGCAGAGGCTTACTTCAATCGGCTTGATCTGTCGAACTCAAGCTACTACGGGTTTTACAAGAACCGGCTGATTATCGCGCGCAACACACGCTATGGCCAGGAAAGGGCATTCGGAGCGCCCGAAGGAGAACTCATCCCTCTCCCTGAGCGCCTCTACTCGGGTGGTCCAATTTCGCATCGAGGGTTTTCGGTCAACGCCGCGGGTCCTCGCGACCCGGAGACGGGATTCCCCATCGGTGGCGCCGGCGCGTTGATCAACAGCACAGAGATGCGCCTGCCCCCTCCCACACTTCCCTTCTTAGGCGATACCGTCAGCTTCGTGCTCTTTGAGGACATGGGAAACGTGTTCACCAACGCCGGCGATGCGTGGGCCAGCGCTCTTCGCATTGAGCAGCCTGATCGCGATAAGTGCAAGGTGGTTGCAATCGTCGGCGACCCGGACTCTTATGTCCCATCTGGACCGATCACGTCGACGGGCCACCAGGGCCAGTGCAGTTTCAATTATTTCTCTCACGCCACAGGGCTCGGCGTGCGCTACCATACGCCCGTCGGGCCGATCCGGTTGGATTTCAGTTACAACCTCAATCCACCCATCTACCCGGTGAACATCGACTACTCGCTCTCCGACCCGTACTCCAATCCGCACGTCGGTGAGGCCGGCCACTTCAACTTCTTTTTCAGCCTGGGACAGACTTTTTGATGCCTGAACTGCGCACTCGTCGAATTGGAACCACAACCCGCTCTTGCCGGCGCGCCTTCCTGGCGGTCGGCTTGGCCGCGGTTGCTCTCACTTCGGCACTCGCGCAAAGAAAGGAGAACGCCTCAACCGTGACTCTGGATCGCGTTGTTGCGGTGGTCAATCGAAATGCGATTCTCATGAGTGATATTGAAGATGAACTCAGGATATCTGTCCTTGATCCCAGCCGCGCGGGGTCCAGCGACTTGACTCCCCAGCAGGCCCTTCAGCGGCTCATCAGCCGTACACTTATCCAGCAGCAGATCCGTCAGGAAGACGTGCAGGAGACCGAGCCAACTACGGAAGAGATTGCCGCCCGCCTGAAGGAGATACGAGAACAGCTTCCTGCCTGCGTTCGAAGCCACTGCAGTACAGAAGCGGGATGGAAGACATTTCTCGCTGACAATGACCTGCCTCCGGAACGCGTTGAAACTTATCTCCGCAATCGCATTGAGATTCTTCGCTTCATCGAAATGCGCTTCCGCCAGGGCATTCGCATAGCGCCTGAAGAGGTTGAGGGCTACTACCGCGAGAAGCTCTTGCCACTCTACCCGCCGGGCCAGACACCGCCGCCACTTGATCAGGTCGCTCCGCGGATTGAGGAGATCCTGCTCCAGCAGCAGGTGAATGTGCTGTTCGACGACTGGCTCGAAAACCTGCAAAAACAAGGCGAAATCGAAGTCCTTGACCCAGCGCTACAACCCGCGAAGGATCAAAACAAGGCTTCGGGCACCTCGGCAACAACTCCCGGCCAGAGGAACACACCGGATTCAGGATTTCTTGCGGCAAGCCCAGATCACCGAAGCGGTCCGCCGGGAGCGGCACGACAATGAGCGAAGTCGAGCAGATGACACCGGTGCTGTCGGCGGCTCCCGAACCGGAAGAGCCACGCAGATCGAGATTTCGCTATCTGCGACACATTCTCTGGACTGGATCGGGACTGGCTTTTCTTTTCATCGCTGTGATCGTCGGTCTTATCGTCTGGGCAAACTCATCCGGCTTTGAAGACATGGTGCGGAGTCGTCTTGTGGCCCGCATAGAAGCTGCGACCGGGGGACGCGTCGAGATAGCCTCGCTCCACTGGCAGTTCCTCAACCTCGATGCGGAGGCGCGCGGGCTGGTTATTCACGGCCTTGAAGCACCCAATGAGGCGCCTTACGCGCAATTGGAGAGCCTTCATGTGCAGTTGAGCGTACTCGACCTCTGGAGCCCGCGAGTCCTGCTGCGCAACCTTGAAGTTGTGCGCCCTCAGTTCCATCTCATCGTCTATCCGAATGGTTCTACCAATCAGCCGCATCCTCGCAAACAGACCAGTCCCGGCCAGCACCCGCTCAACACCTTCTTTGACCTCAAGGCCGGCAAAGTTACCGTCGAAAAGGGTGTCTTCGACTACGACAACCGCGCCGCCGATTTCGATTTTCAGGACCGGCGCATTCCGCTCGACTTCGCTGCAAATGACGTCTCCTTGCGCCTGGCCTACATTCCTGCCAACGGCAAGAATCCGGAAAGCTATCGTGTCGAAACGGGCGCGCACGACCTGCGGCTCGTTCGTGGTCCTGCAACTCGCCCCGTTGCCCCGCCCGTTCAAGGCTATGTGCAGGCCACTCTCGATCTGACGCGGAATGCAGTTTATTTGCGCTCATTGAGGCTGACTGCTTACAGCAAGGGCGAAACGGATCGTGTGCTCGATGTGTCTGGCCAGATCAACGACTTCAACAATCCGCGATGGCAGGCAAGTGCGAAAGGCGAACTGGACCTGCGTCTCATGGAGCCTGTTCTTGGCTATCCGTTCACGCCCGAGGGCATTGCGCGCATTGATCTTGCCGCGCAAGGTCAGCAAGGCCTTTTCCGAATAGACGGCGGCGTTCACGCCGATAGGGCCTCTTATGTCGGAACAGGCGTAAATGCGCATGGCGTTGGACTCGATGCAAAGATTCATGCTGATCCTGAGCATTTGCTCATCACATCCGCGCTCGTGCGCTTTCAGCAAGGCGGCCAGCTCCAGGGCGACGTTCTTCTTGACCACTGGATCGCACCACTCCCCGGTGGACACGTTTTGGAGGCTGCCGCTCCTCCCACCAAAAAGGAAAAACGCTCGAAGCGTCAGTCCGTGCCAACGACCCCGCCGGAACCGGTCCATCCAGTCTCTGTAGATCTTCATACGAACGGCAAGGTCAACGCACTATTCAAAGACGTCACTCTTGACACCATCCTCGAGCTCGTCAGCTTGCCGCCTTACCAGCACCTTGGCTTCGGCGCGCGTCTCAACGGTCCTAGCACGGCGATCTGGAGTAACGGCGACGTTCGCACCTTATCTGTTTCGGCCAACTTTAACTTGCTCGGCACCGGACAAATGACCTCGAGCGAGACCCCAGCGACAGGTATTATCGACGCGACTTACACCCAGCACGACGGTGCGGTCGATCTTCGCAGACTGGAATTGAATCTGCCCAATAGCCAGGTGGTGGCGCACGGCCATCTCGGCGCGTACCCGATCAGCAGCCCCACGGGAATCGCAATTGACTTCAGTTCCCACGATCTGGGCGAGTTCAATACACTCTTTCGCGACCTTGGTCTGAAGCGAAATGGAAGAGCGGGCACCGATGCCCTGCCTTTGTCTCTCGGGGGTAAAGCCGACTTTCATGGTAATTGGACCGGATCGCTCGTAGATCCTCACCTCGCAGGGTCTTTCCATGCCACAAATCTGACCGTCGAGATTCCTTCATCCGAGGAGACATCATCGCGGCCGCAGCTTGTTCATTGGGATTCGCTCGAAGCCACCGGCAGCTACTCCGCAGCCCGCATCGCGATTGACCGCAGCCAGCTTCGCCACGGCGATGCTTCCATCAGTCTGGAAGGAACCCTGACCGCTATGGTGGGTGCACTGCAGCCAGGCAAACCGCACTTTGACTCGAATTCCCTTCTCCGCGCCCACCTTCGGGCCGCCGGCATTGACATCAACGACCTCCAGCCCTTCCTCAGTCAACGTCTTCCTCTCACAGGCGTCCTCAGCGCGCAGGTTGACGCTGAAGGGCCCATCGAGACTCTGAACGGAAATGGCTGGATTCAGATCGACAAGGGATCGATCGAAAACGAGCCGGTTGCAACAATGCGCGCCCAGGGCAAGATCGTCGGACAGGTCGTGCAGATTGCCTCGCTCAGCGCGATCGATGCTGCCGGAAAGGCGACCGCCTCCGGATCTTACGATCTCCGCTCGCAGCAGTTCCAGCTCAGCGCGAAAGGCGACGGGATCGACATCGCAAAAATCAAGCGGGTTCACGACAGCGGCATGGAATTAACGGGCAGACTCGGTTTTTCGGTCTCCGGTTCCGGAACCCTCGATGACCCGCGCCTCGAGGGCCGGGCCACGCTCGCCGGTCTCAACCTCGGCGGCGAGCCCTTCGGCGAAGTCAATATTCAGGCGCACACGGCAAAACGCAACCTGATCTACGACGTCACAACTCATCTCGATATAGCCGAATTCTCGGCACATGGTCAAACCACCCTGAATGGCGACGAGGAAACCCAGGCAGAGCTGAGCTTTTCGCGCTTCAACATTGGATCGTTGCTCAGGCTCGCCCACATCACCAGCCTCACCGGCGACTCAGCGCTTGCTGGAACGGTCTCGCTGCAAGGACCTCTTTCGCGCCCCCAGGATCTCCGCGGCGATGCCCGACTGCAGGAGCTTGCTGTCACCGTCGCCGGCGTGCACCTTCGCAGTGAGGGCGGCGCCCATGCGACTCTGGCCAATTCAAAGATCAGTCTGGATCCCCTGCATGTCACCGGCGAAGAGACCGACATGCAAATCCGAGGCACACTCGACATCAACGAGAAGCGCCAACTGGACTTCGCCGCCAGTGGGGCCATCAATCTCAAACTGGCTGAGACAATCGATCCCGATCTCACTGCAAGCGGCACAACCACCTTCAAAGTCGAAGCGCATGGTCCCCTGCAGAACCCCAATCTCACGGGTCGCGTCGACTTCGAAAATGCATCGCTGGCTCTCGAAGACCTCCCCAATAGCCTCAGCCAACTCCGCGGAACTCTCGAGTTCAATCGGGACCGCCTCGAAGTGAAGTCACTGACCGCGATGAGCGGTGGCGGTCTGCTGAGTGTTTCCGGCTACCTGGCTTACCGTCACGGCCTCTATGCCGATCTCTCTCTCACGGGCAAAAGCATCCGCATCCGTTATCCGCAGGGTGTGAGTTCCGCTGCCGATATTGCGCTTCAGTTGCAGGGTCCACAGAATAATCTTTTGCTCAGCGGCGGCCTAATGATTACGCGCTTCTCGGTCAGCCCGGACATGGATTTTGTCGCACTGGCCTCACAGGCCGGCAAGGCACAGGCTCTGCCACCGGCAAACGCGCCCTCCAACCATGTCCGCCTCGATGTACGCATCCAGTCGTCGCCACAGCTGAACTTCCAAAACGCCTACGCGAAGCTCGCCGGCGATGTGGACCTGCGTCTGCGCGGCACCGTCGCCTCTCCCTCACTTCTGGGTCGTGTCTCCGTTACCGAGGGAAGTGCGACCATCGCCGGGACGCGCTATGAATTGCAAAGAGGCGAAATCAACTTCACGAATCCGGTCCGAATCCGGCCGCTCATCGACCTCAATGCGACCGCTCGCGTGCAGGACTACGACATCACACTGGGACTACACGGGTCGATCGACCAGATGAATGTGAGTTATCGCAGCGATCCACCGTTGCCGGAATCCGACGTGGTCGCCCTGCTTGCGCTGGGTCGCACGCAGGATCAGCAGCGGCTCTATACGCAACAACAGGAACAACTCGCCTCTAATCCCACGACTGATGCTCTTCTCGGCGGGGCGCTCAACGCAACCGTGAGCAGCCGCGTCCAGCGGCTCTTTGGCGCAGGTTCTGTGAAAGTGGATCCGAACCATCTCGGCGTGCTCGGTAACTCCACCACGCGCATCACTGTTGAGGAGCAATTGGGTAAGAACCTCACGCTCACCTATGCGACCGACGTGGATATGACAGCTCAACAGTTGCTTCAGGCTGATATCGCTATCAATCGTCACGTGTCTCTCGTCGTGACCCGCGACGAATCGGGCGTATTCTCAATGGTGATCAAGGCCACTCGCCGATTCAGATAGTCTCCGCCGTTTCAAGGCCGGAATTCTGACCTTCCATGCGATCGTTGCCCTCAAATCCTCCAGGATCTTTGCCCATCCGCACAACCCGAAAACCTTTCTTCGGAATCTGTGTTTATACGAACGAAGACGTTCCCGCCAGTCGTGAAGCGGATGGTCTTATACATCGAAAAGGAGTTACAAAATGAAAACGAGAATGCGCCTCTTTCCCACCGCATTCCTTGTGCTGACGCTTACAGGTTTCCTGTCAAGCCTTTCCCCGGCCTGCTTTGCAGCCGCGAGTTTGATCGGATCGATGGCGCAGCAGGAGGCTGCTGAAAGCGCCGCAGCCGCGAAGTTGAGCAAATCGCAGTTCAAAGACGTGAAGGTCTCCCTGGACAACAACGGGATCGCGACACTTACGGGCACGGTCAGCCTTTATGAATACAAGGCCGACGCCGAAAAGCGGGTTCGCAAAGCAAAGGGCGTTGCGGCTGTGCGCAATATGGTCGAGGTTAGCGGGCCAAACGTTTCCGACAACGAACTCAAAGCCAGACTCGCCGAGAAACTCGCGTACGATCGCGTAGGCTACGGCAACCTCTTCAACGCAATCACGCTCGGCGTCCAAAACGGAGTGGTGACGCTGGGAGGCCACGCGCGGACCGACGTGGATAAGGACTCGGCATTGGCCCTCGTATCCACCTATCCCGGGGTTAAGGACGTGGTTGACGAGATCGAGGTCGACCCCGTCTCCATCATGGATGACCAGACTCGCATGGCCGTGGCGAGAGCCGTCTACGGCTATCCAACGCTGAATAAATACGCCATCGATCCCGCAAAGCCTATCCGGATCTCCGTGAAGAATGGCAACGTGGAGCTCTACGGCGTAGTGGATTCGCAGGCAGACAAGGATGTCGCGGGCCTTCGCGCCAACGGCGTGTCTGGAGTCTTCAGCGTCAAGAACTACATTCAGGTCGCGAGCCAGCCCGCTGAGAAGGCAACCGGTCAGGTTCAGAAATAAACCCGGCTTAAGACCTCGCAATTCGGTATGAGGCTTCTCTCTTTCGGGGCACGGTTTGAGGCCGTGTCCCGAGATTCGCTCCTCCCGCCCCTTCCCTGTGCTCGCGTTTCCACCTCCCCGTGACCTCACCCTTCTTCCCTCCATGACATTTACAGAACTGTAATCTTCCAGAGCCTTCCATTCATTACACTTGTCTGGCTATGCTCACTGATGGACCTTTGAAGCTCGACCGCAAGGAAGGCAAGAGTTCTGACACAAAGATCTTCTGCCTTACTGGCCCGTTGACTCTGACCAACCTGTTTGAGTTCCAATCGGAACTCCGCGGCACACCACCCTCTCCCCTCACAATCATTGATCTGACTGGTGTCCCCTACATGGATTCAGCGGGAATGGGACTGATCATGAACCAATATGTCCGCTGCCAGACAAGGGGGACGAAGTTGATTGTTGCGGGAGCTAACAACCGCGTGATGGATCTCTTCAAGATCACCAAGGTCGACACGGTTCTCCCCCTCGCTGCCAGCATCGAAGAAGCCGACGCCGACGCTTAGCAAGCCCGCCGAGCATCAAAGTCCGGGCGAGGCGCTCCATTACACTCAGAGATGGAACTGGGCGCAATGGGCTTGCTTGCAAAAACGCGCACTACGCTGGAGATGATCAAGTGGGAACACTCGATCTTCGCGCTTCCTTTTGCTCTCACTGCTGCCCTCCTCGCGGCCCGTGGAGTGCCGACCTGGCGCACACTTGGCTGGATACTCGTCGCCATGGTCACCGCGCGCTCTTGTGCCATGGCTTTCAACCGCTGGGCCGATGCAGAGCTTGACGCCGCCAACCCTCGAACGCAATCACGCGCCATCCCCGCCGGCATGCTGACGCGGCAATTCGTTCTGGGCTTTACCGCGTTGATGGCGCTTCTGTTCGTCCTTGCTTCGGCTCAACTGAATCGTCTGACGCTTTATCTCTCCCCGATCGTCCTGATTGTTCTCCTTGGCTACAGCTACATGAAACGCGTCACACGCTGGTCGCACCTTGTGCTTGGGTTCGCCTTGGGCATTGCGCCGTCAGCGGCGTGGATCGCAGTTCGTGGCAGCCTCGATCCGCGCATTCTTGTCCTCACCGCGGCGGTAACACTTTGGGTCGGCGGATTCGACGTTCTCTACGCGTGCCAGGACTTCGAGCATGACCGGACCGTCGGACTTCACAGCCTCCCCCAGGCAATCGGGATTCCCGCAGCGTTCTGGTCGGCGCGCATCATGCATCTGTCCATGCTCGTTTTGCTGATCTGGTTTGGACGTCTCTTCCATTTTGGGCTCGCCGGATGGCTCGGCGTCGCAGCCGCTGGCCTTCTACTGGCCTACGAGCACTCCCTCGTTTCACCCCGCGACCTCCGCCGTCTCAATGCCGCCTTCTTCACAATGAACGGTGTGATTGCCATGGTCTTTCTTGCCTTCGTCGCCACCGATGTGTGGCTGCAAAGGTAACAGCCCGCTGTGGGCACGCTGATCAGGCGCGAACCTGCCGTTGGGCTATGGTATGGTGCGAGAGAGCAGTCGATTGGATCGCCTTCCATAACACTCACTTCAGATAAGGAGACTGGCGGATCCGGCAAAGCGATGAAAATTGCGATTCAGGGAGAACCCGGCTCTTTCAGCCACGAGGCGGCCATCAAGCTCGTCGCCGACGCGGTCATCGTTCCATGCACGCTCTCGGCCGATGCATTCCAGGCCCTGTCCCATGGGGATGTAGACGCAGCCGTCATTCCGATTGAAAACAGCCTTGCCGGGTCAGTCCTGGAGCACTTCGATCTCCTCCTCGATCACGATTTCGTTGTTGTGCGCGAAACCCGCCTCCGCATCCGGCACAATCTCATCGCCAATTCAGGCATAACCATCGCCGATATCGACCGCGTCTATTCGCACCCCGTGGCCCTGGCCCAATGCAGACGATTTCTCGCCGCCCACCCGAAGATGAAGTCTCTCGCCTTCTATGACACTGCAGGCGGTGTGAAGCAGCTTGTCGAACAGCGTGACCGGCACGCTGCTGCAATCGCCAGTGAGGCAGCAGCGCACTTCTACGGCGCACAGATCCTGCAGAGCAACATTGAAGACAATCCGGAGAACTACACTCGATTTTTTCTAGTGCTGCGCACAACCGACGCGCATCTCGATCCCGAGGCAAACAAGATCAGCCTGGCATTCTCTGTTGAGAATCGACCCGGCTCGCTCGTCGCTGCTCTCAACGAGCTCTCACGCATGGGTACCAACTTGACGAAGATTGAGTCCCGGCCTGTGCAAGGCAAGCCGTGGGAATACATCTTCTACGTGGACTGCCAGCTCCATTCGGCCACGGAAGGCGATCAGGCAGTGCGGGCCCTGAAACCGCACTGCGCCATGGTCAAGGAACTCGGACGATATCAGGAAGCTGCATCCTGAGTATTCCGCGGGCGTTGGCAAGGCCTTGCGTGTATCGGCGTCTTCTCCCGGCCAGCGCTTTCACTGGCAATCGAAATCGTACGTGTTGCTTATGACTCAAAGGCCTTGCGCCGCTCAGCCAGATCGTTGGCGATCTTCTGGCTTTCTTCGCGCGAGATGGGATAAAAGAACAGGCAGGCAGCCACCGCGAAGAAGGCCAGTCCCGCGTAGACGCTGGCGGTCAAGAGAATGCCGGTCTGCGCGTGCGCCGACTGCACCTGTGCCTCAGACACGAAGCCGTACAAAGAGAAGAGCCAACCGGCAATTGCGCCGCCGAGAGCGAGCCCTGCCCAGAGAGCGAACACGACGGCGGACGTGACTGTACCGCTGGCGCGGCGGCCGGTCTTCCATTCACCGTAGTCGGCCACGTCGCCCATCATCGCCCAGATAATCGGGCCCGACAATCCGTAGGAGAACTGGCGAAGCACTTCGGTTGCGATGATCGACCACGGTGGAGCTGGGCGGAATGACGAACAGCGCCATATTGAAGATGCCCGACAACAACATGCTGGCGATAAAGAGCTGGCGCTTGCCCACGCGGATCGACACGGCGGTGGAGCAGGCGACACCGACGAGCAGTGAGGCAAGGCCGAATCCGTTGAACCAGGCGAAGAGATCCACGTTGCCGGCAACGAAGCGGAAGTAAGGCAGCATGACGTTGCCGCGAATCACGATGGCCGTGAAATAAAACAAGGTGGCCAGGAACAGCACGACCCAGGGACGGTTCTTGAACAGATCGGAGAGATCCTGGCCGAGATCGGTCTTCTGCTGCGGGTCAGGCTGGATGCGCTCTTTGGTGGCGAAGAAGGCAACGATGAAGAAGATGACGCTGAGAGCCGAGAGCAGACCCATGGTGTACTGGTAGCCGCGCGCGTCATTGCCGTGGCCAAAGAACCTGACCATCGGGAATGGCGAGGCTGGCGACGATGAAGCCGGCGGAGTTGGCGGCGATCTGGCGGTACGACGCGATGCTGGTGCGCTCGTCGGGGTCCGAGGTCATGACCGCGGTAAGCGAGGCGTACGGCACGTTGTTGACCGTGTAAATGACCCTGAGCAGGATGTAGGTGGTCCAGGCGTAGATGATCTTTGCGGCGGGACTGATGTTGGGCGTGGTGAAGGTGAGCACGCCGATGATGCCGAAGGGCACCGCCGTCCAAAGCAGCCAGGGACGGAACTTGCCCCACTTGGTGCTGGTGCGGTCGGCGATCACGCCCATGACCGGATTGAGGCAAGCCACACCGAGGCCGACGACGAGGAAGAGCGTTCCTGCCTGCGCCGCCGTCAGGCCAAAGGTGTGGGTGTAGAAGTCCAGTTGCAGAGCCAGCATGGCCTGGAAGACAAAATTGGCCGCCAGGTCGCCCAGGGCATAGCCGAACTTCTCAGTGAAGGAAAGTTTCTCGATCATTGCTGCCTCGTCTTTCGCCGGCGTACCCGGCAGTGCCTATCGCGTCACCTGCAGGGTCAACTTCGTGAGATCCGCATCGCGCGAAGAGTTGCCGACCATCAGTTCAAAGTCGCCGGGTTCGACAACGTACTTCATGTTTACGTCGAAGAAGGCGAGGTGCGCCGGCGTGATGTCGAGCGCGACCGTGGTGCGTTCGCCGGGCTTGAGCCAGACCTTCCTGAAGCCCTTGAGTTCCTTGACCGGCCGCGTCACCGAACTGACCAGATCGCGGATGTAGAGCTGCACGACTTCTGTTCCCGCGCGCTTGCCGGTGTTGGTCACATCGACCAGAACCTGCGTCGATCCATCCGTGCCGAATCTTCTTCTTTGTCAGCCGCGGGTTCGCGATCGCGAAGCTGGTGTAGCTCAGTCCGTAGCCGAACGCATAGAGCGGCGAGACATCGTCGAACAGATAGCCGCGCCGCGCCGAGGGCTTGTAGTTGTAGAAGACGGGCAGATGGCCGACCGAGCGAGGCACCGAGATCGGCAGCTTGCCGCCGGGGTTGTAATCGCCGAACAGCACATCGGCAACCGCGCGGCCGGTCTCCTGGCCGAGATACCAGCACTCGTAAATCACCGGCACATTCTCGGCGACGTAGTTGATGGAGAGCGGCCGGCCGTTGAACAGGAAGACGATGACCGGCTTGCCCAGCGCGACCATCGCTTTCGACCAGTTCTTCCTGGCGTCCGATCAGGTCGAGGCTGGTGCGATCGCCCATGTGATTCAGTCCCCATGCCTCGCGCGAGGTCTGCTCGTTGCCGCCGATCGCCAGCACGATGACATCCGCCTTCTTCGCCACGCGCACGGCTTCGGCAATCTGCCTTGCGGTCCTCTTCCGGATCGCTGGGCGACGACTTCGTCCTGATTCCACGAGCCGCCGATGGTGATCTTGCAGCCCTCGCTGTAGAGGACCTTCACCTTCTTGCCGACCTTCTCCTTGATGCCGTCCAGCACGGTGACGTTGTGCTTGGGCACGCCGCTGTATCCGCCCAGCAAGCCGCGATTCGCATTGGGTCCGATCACCGCGATGGTCTTGATCTTGCTTCAGATCGAGAGGCGCAATGCCGTTTTCGTTCTTGAGCAGCGTGATGGCTTCATGCGCTGCCGTGAGCGCCAGATCGCGATGCTCGTCGCAGCCGACCACGCGCTCCGCCTCTTCGGGATCGACGTATGGATCGTCGAACAATCCCATCTCGAACTTCCAGAACAGCATCGGCGCAACCAGTTCATCGAGCTCGCGATTCCTTGAGCACGCCCTTCTTTACCAAGTTCAACCAGGTGCAAATAGCAGTCCGGATCGGGCAGCTCGATGTTGACGCCCGCCTTCACAGCCAGCGCGCACGATTCCTTCTTGTCCTTGGCGACGAAGTGGCCGTGCGTGTCGGGTCGATAACCCAGTCTCCCAGATGGCGTAGTAGTCCGAAACGACAAAGCCCTTGAAGCCCCATTCCTTGCGCAGCAGGTCCCGCATCAGCCATTTGTTCGCGTGCGAAGGTATCGCCATCAATCTCGTTGTAGGAGGCCATCAGTGTCACGGCTCCGGCTTCGCGCAATGCCTCCTTGAAGGTGTAAAGAAACGTCTCGTGCAGAACCCGCATCGAGACGTTCGCCGGCGCGCAGTTCATGCCCGATTCCGGCTGGCCATGTCCGACAAAGTGCTTCAGTGTCGCCAGCACATGCTGCTTGTCCCTGAAGTTCTTGTCTCCCTGGAAGCCGCGCACTGCCGCGATACCCAGTCGCGAAACCAGGTACGGATCCTCGCCGTAGGTCTCTTCCACGCGGCCCCAGCGGGGCTCGCGCGCCACATCCACCACCGGGGTGAGAGCATGATGCGCGCCGCGCAGGCGGGCCTCCAGGGCCGTCATCGTGAAAAGCGACTCCACCAGCGCGGGATTGAATGTTGCGCCCAGGGCAATGGGCTGCGGAAAGCTGGTTCCATCCGGTGCCGCGTGGCCGTGCAGACACTCCTCGTGAAACATGACTGGAATGCCCAGGCGGCTGTTTTCCAGGAAGAACTTCTGGATCGCGTTTGTCAGCTCGGCCATGCCGCGAGCGTTCTTGCCGCCCCCTGCATCGCTCGGCCGGCCCACCTGTCCCATCCCGTGTCCGTTGCGAAAAGCCTTCTTTGCTTTCTCGAAGTCGAAGTTGCCCTCCGCATTCACCAGCTTTTCGGCCTTCGACTGCCACACGCACAACATCTGTGCGGCCTTTTCATCCAGCGTCATCCGCGAGAGCAAGTCCTTCACACGCCTCGCGGACGGGAGATTTGCATTCTTATACGCGGGGATAGCCTTGCGGGCGGTCACGACGACTGCGGACTTCTGCTTTTTCATGCGATCCATTCCTCGGGTTCTTGCCTGTAACATTGCGCGGGCGTTTGAAGGTAAAGAAGGAGCGTGGCCGGGAGCGCGGGTTCTTGACGGAAATAAAGAGATCCACGCGGCCTGAGGTATCTGGTGACCCTGGGATGAGACGGGAGCAGTGAACAAAGGGCGGACAAGGTTTCCTGAGTTCGCGCGAAATCGAAGAAACCATTCGAAGGGAGCATGTGACTGCCCCTCCACCCGCCAGAGATAATTGCAGACCTATGATTCAAAGAGTCCACTTGGCCCGACTCCCGAACAGCAAGAGTCGAGCGAACCCTGTCTGCAACGATTCGGAACGCCAGGTTACACAAGATTGCCTGCTCTGCTGCCTCAAACAACTTAGTTGCTCCAAGTCAAAAGAGCAACCAGAAAAAGCGATTTTCTTCAGGGAAAATGAGCACAAGCCAGTGCCGGCGGCCCTCGAAGCCACACACGGCACCGATGTGGGACCTGGTTTTTGGAGAACCAACCAATCTGGTGCGGTCGCAGGGCCAAAAGCGCTGGCCTGGCCGGGTTCCCGTCCACTGATCTTCACGTTGCGGTTGAATCGCGGTCGATCCGCTGCTGTGATGCTAACTCCACTTCTTCAACCGTAAAGAAGTCACGACGAGCCTTGCAGATAATTGCCGCTTTGCGGGTCACAATGGAAGCTGAGATTGGGTCCTGTGGTGCCGCGTCATTCCAATTCCTGCGTACATATCAATACCACAATGCGAAACGCAGAAGGCACAAGACTCTCAGAAATGCCTCGTAACTCCTTTGCTGAGAGGAATCTGCGGCTAAGTCCAATGATGAGAGGAATTTGGCGACACACCCCTCTCGTAAGTCGTTGTAAATGAGGAATTTACTCACAGAGATGGGGGAGGGGGTACTCACTAGCTAAGGGGTACAGACCTCGACCCATGCTGCGGTTCAGAAGTGGTGCATGGCCCTGGCTGCTGACCGAATCCCGCATGGAAAAGGGCGGCATCAAGCCGCCCTAGTCACTCTGCAAAGCGAAACTCGCTATCTAGAAGTGATACGCCACTCCGAACACCGGATTGTAGATGTTGTACCACTTGTTCGTCGTGAATTGGGTGTTGCCGAACGTCGGCACCTTGGTCACGAACCCTCTGTATTCCACACGAATATCGAAGCTCGGACTAATCTCATAGGCGATGCCCCCACCATAAAGTCCGCCGACGGAGGTCTGCTGCTTCACATCGAGAGTCGTCGTTCCTGAGTTGCGAATCGGGAGAAAGATGAACACGCCGGGTCCAGCTTCAACAAATGGATTGAACTTGCGGTACGTGAAGCTGCGCACGTATGCGAAAGAGATCTCCTGGGTACGTGTATTTACCTGGTAGTGGTTTGGGTTGACGTAGTAGTTGATCTTGTTCTCGTACGTAATGCCGTAGTTCGCCTCCAGCGCGCTTGAAGGCGTGAGCATAAACCGGTAGCTGGCCAGCCCTCCCCAGGCTGTAGTGGAATGCACCTGAACGTTGGTGGATGAGGCGATAAATGGCTCAATAAGGGCGCTTCCGCTGATGCTGATATCTTGCCGGCTTTCCTGAGCGCGGCCCGCTGCTACGCACACAGCCAGCAGGAGAGCAATAAGGGCGATCTTCTTCATTCGGGTCTTGATCCTCACGACTGCGCAACCGTCTGGCTGGCAACAAGGTTGTCGATTCCGGTGCGCCGGTTTCGTGCCGGGCCCCGCTCTCAGCATTGTAAATGGCCGGGCCGGTCCCACGGCGGAAGCGCCTGAATCGGAATGAACTATGACAATAGACTTCTCGAGAGAAGATTCGTCCGCATCTTGTCGAGTCCAGCCGACTTTCAACCCGCCCTCTCAACGTGGTAATAGAACGGCGGTCCTTGCCGTTGCGCCATCGATCTCACCGTGCGCAGAAACGCCCGGGCTGCGTAGGAAAGGGTGGCCTGCCGCCGATGCACCAGCCGGAGCACTCTCTTCATTTCGAGTTCGTCCACCTTCACGCGGACCAGGTCTCCAACTTCCAATTCCCGCGCAACATTCAGGTACGGAACCAGCGCCACACCATTGCCCATTGCCGCAAACCGCTTGATCGCCTCAATCGTTGGCAGGTCGATTCCCATGTTGAGAGGCGTGCGAAATCGCTGAAACGTCTCAATCACTTTCTGCCGCACCGGCGACATCACGTTGTGCGCAATGAAATTCTCTCTGCCCAGTTCATTGATCGACACCCGGCCGGCCCGCGCCAATGGATGCCCCGGAGCTGACAACAAAAGCCAGGCTGTCGTTGTAAACAGCGATGGTTCGAAACTGCTCCGGGTCCATCCGGAACGACACAATGCCTATCTCGAATGTGCGCAGATTCAGGCCCTCTGGAATGCGGCTCGCAAGCATTCGATGCACCGATACGCCAATCTGCGGAAACTGCTTCCGGAACTGGTCGATCACCGGCAACAAATACATGCAGGTGTACTCGTTTGCGGCCAACTGCAGGCGCCCTCGCTCCAGGCTCTTCAGTTCGTCCAGTGCGCTCGACGCTTCCCGGCGCAGAGCAAGCAGGCGCTGCGCATAGTCCCGCAACAGTTCTCCTGCCGCGGTTAGGGAACCATCCCGTGCCGCGCGATCGAAGAGTGTTTCTCCAACCGCTGCTTCAAGTTTTCGAATTACCTGGCTGATCGCCGGTTGCGTGCGATGCAGGCGAACCGCAGCGCGCGAGAAGCTCTTCTCCTCCGCAACCGCAAGAAACGTTTCCAGTTGGTTCAGTTCCATTCGGACTCCCGGCCGCTGGACAGCGCCTTCTTCATCATAAGCAATTCTAATCGCCAACCCAAAAATAATAACTTTGCCTTATACATGCAATCTGCGAGAAAATCAAAAGGCTGGCGAAGGGTTTCCCCTGACAGGCGTGAAAATGAATTCAAACAACCCAAATCACGTTGCATTCTTTGACACCACTCTGCGCGACGGCGAGCAGTCTCCCGGTTGCAGCATGACCACGCAGGAAAAGCTCACCATGGCCCACGCCCTTGAAGATCTGGGCGTTGATATCATCGAGGCCGGATTCGCCATGGCTTCGGAGGGCGACTTTGCCGCCATCTCCACCATTACGCAGGCCATTCGCAAGCCGCGCATCACTTCGTTGGCGCGCGCTAAGAACGAAGACATCGAAATGGCCGCCCGTGCGCTCCAGTTTGCTGACCGCTCCCGCATCCATGTCTTCCTCGCGTCGAGCGACCTTCACCTCGAGTACAAGCTCAAGATCGGACGGCAGGAGGCTCTTGACCGCACTGCCGAATCGGTCCGCCTGGCTCGCTCGTTTGTGGATGATGTCGAATTCTCGCCGGAAGACGCGACCAGATCCGATCGCGCCTTTCTCATCGATATGGTGCGCGTGGCTATTGAGGCCGGCGCCACCACCATCAACATGCCTGACACCGTCGGTTACACCACGCCCGAAGAATACGGAGAAATGTTCCGCGAAGTGCGCGCGGCCATTCCGGCAATCGACGCCGAAGGCATCGTCCTCTCTTCGCATTGTCACGACGATCTCGGTCTGGCCGTCGCCAACTCGCTGGCTGCCATCAACGCGGGCGCGCGCCAGGTAGAGTGCACTATCAACGGGATCGGTGAGCGCGCAGGCAACGCCTCACTTGAAGAGATTGCCGCGGCTCTCTATGTTCGCGCGGAACGCTACGGTGTTCATACCAACATCAAGCTTGACCAGCTTTATCCGACCAGCCAGGTGCTGGGCCAGATCATCACGTTCCGGCCCTCGCCGAACAAGGCTATCGTCGGCTCCAACGCGTTCGCGCACGAGTCGGGAATCCATCAGCACGGCATGCTCGCCAATCCCCTGTGCTACGAGATCATGACGCCCACACTGGTTGGTGTTTCGCGTACGCATCTTGTGCTCGGCAAGCACTCTGGCCGTGCTGCGCTTCGCCACCGCCTGGAGCAACTCGGTTACACACTTTCGCGTGAAGAGCTCCAGCAGACGTACTACCGCTTTGTCGCAATGGCAGACCGCAAGAAGAACATCTACGACCAGGATCTGGTCGGCATCCTTCCGGATCAGATCCGCGAGCGCCACAGCGAGCCTGTGTCTGAACTCGACTGAGCATCAAATTGAACTCTTTCAACTGACTATCCAGGAAAAGGAATGAAGCTGAAGATTCTCGTCACTGCCGGAGACGGCATCGGCCCCGAAGTCACTAACGAAGCAGTTGCCGTGATGCGTGAAGTCGCAGAAATCGGCGGCCACACCCTTGAAATCGACGAAAAGCGCATAGGCGGCGTGGCCATCGTGAACGACGGCACCCCGCTCCCGTCCGCCACTCTAGAAGCAGCATTGGCCAGCGACGCGGTGTTCCTCGGCGCTGTCGGCGGCAACGAATTCAATTCCCTGCCTCCCGATAAGCGTCCGGAAGCGGGACTGTTGCAGCTTCGTGCCGCACTTGGCGGATTCGCTAACCTGCGCCCCGCCTTCGCATTCAAGGAACTCGCGGTCAACAGCCCTCTTCGCCCTGAGATCGTCGAAGGTGCCGACATTCTCTTCGTGCGCGAACTGCTTGGCGGTCTCTACTTCGGTGCGCCGCGCGAGTGGAACCGCGAGACCGGTGAAGCCTGGAACACGATGCGCTACACGCGTGAAGAAGTCGCCCGCGTGGCCCGCATTGCCTTCCAGCTTGCTTCTCAACGCCGCAAGAAACTTACAAGCGTAGACAAAGCCAATGTGCTTGAGGTCTCGCAACTCTGGCGCGCAACAGTCAATGAAGTGGCAGATGAATTCCCCGGTGTGACCGTTGAGCACCAATACGTTGACGCGATGTCAATGCACTTGATGAACCAGCCGCGCAACTATGACGTTGTTCTCACCGAGAACCTCTTTGGCGACATCCTTTCTGACGAGTCCGCAGTCATTACCGGCTCGCTTGGCATGCTGCCATCGGCGACGATCGGCGGCAAGGTGAACCTCTATGAGCCGGTTCACGGCTCTGCGCCCGACATCGCGGGCAAAGGCCTCGCCAATCCGCTCGGCGCAATTCTCACCGGCGCTCTGATCCTGCGCCACTCCGCCGGACTGGAAGCGGAAGCCGCAACAATCGAATCCGCGGTGCGCAAGGTTCTCGAGCTGGGATTCCGCACCCCCGACCTTGCACGTTCGAATCCGCAAGGCTTCGCGGTGCTTTCAACAAAAGAGATGGGCGCCAAGGTACGCGAGACAGTAAAGGCTCAGCTATTAGCTCTTAGCTCTTAGCTTCTAGCTTTCCGTGCTGCCGCCCGCAGCCTCAGCAGAATGGGCGAAAGCGTTGAAGGCAGACACCAAGAGTCGAGATAGTTTGAACCAGCAAGACAAAGCTGAAAGCTGATGGCTAAGAGCTAAAAGCTGGAACGGAGTTCAATGAATACAGCACCAAAGACGCTATTTGAAAAGGTATGGGAGCAGCACGTCGTGGTCGAGCCCAAGGGAGAACCGACCGTGCTCTACATTGACCTGCAACTGCTGCACGAGGTTACTTCTCCCCAGGCCTTTGAAGGCCTTCGGCTCGCTGGCCGCAAAGTGCGCCGCCCCGATCGCTGCATTGCGACCGTAGACCATAACGTCCCCACAACGATTGAAGGGCGACTTAACATCGTCGACCAGATCGCAGCGAAACAGATTGCCACGTTGCGCAAAAACTGCGCGGACTTCGGCGTGGAACTCTACGACGTCAACAGCCGTGAACAAGGTATCGTCCACGTGATCGGCCCGGAACTCGGCATCACCAAGCCCGGCATGACGATCGTTTGCGGCGACTCGCACACGTCCACGCATGGCGCGTTCGGAGCGCTCGCTTTCGGAATCGGAACCAGCGAGGTGGAGCACGTGCTGGCGACCCAGACTCTGCCGCAATCGAAGCCGAAGACATTCCGCATTGCCGTTGAGGGCGACTTGCCTCTCGGCGTGACGGCCAAAGACATCATTCTTGCCATCATCGGCATGATCGGCACTGACGGAGCAACAGGTTGCGTCATCGAGTACGCGGGATCGGCAATTCGCGCCCTCTCGATGGAAGGCCGCATGACGATCTGCAACATGAGTATCGAAGCCGGCGCGCGCGCGGGCATGATTGCGCCGGACGAGACGACGTTTGCCTATCTCAAGGGACGCCGTTTCAGCCCCAAAGGCGCCGCTTGGGACGAGGCAGTTCGGGAATGGAGCAAGCTCCCTTGTGATCCCGGTGCAAAGTTTGATCGCGAACTCGTCATCGATGCCACAAAACTGGTTCCCTATGTCAGCTGGGGCACAAGCCCCGGCATGGTTGCGCCGGTTACGGATGCGGTTCCTGACCCTGCTGCTGCACCGAATGAGCAGGAACGCAAAGGACTCGAACGCGCGCTGGAATACATGGGCCTCAAGGCCGGCACGCCGCTTAAGGAAGTCGCAGTTGACCGCGTCTTCATCGGCTCCTGCACCAACTCGCGCATCGAGGATCTGCGTGCCGCCGCGAAGATCGCCGCCGGCCACAAAGTCTCCACGCATGTCAGCGCGATGGTCGTTCCCGGCTCGCAGGCGGTCAAGGCACAGGCCGAGCAGGAAGGGCTCGATGTGATCTTCAAGGAGGCCGGATTCGACTGGCGCGAGCCCGGTTGTTCGATGTGCCTGGGCATGAACCCCGACATTCTCTTGCCTGGCGAACGTTGCGCCTCCACCAGCAACCGCAACTTCGAAGGCCGCCAGGGCCGCGGCGGGCGTACGCATCTCGTCAGCCCTGAAATGGCTGCCGCAGCCGCGATTGCCGGCCACTTTGTCGATATTCGCAACTGGGAAGTTCGTGACGAGGTAACCGCCTGATGGAACCGTTCCGCACACTCACCGCACTGGCCGCGCCCCTCGACCGCGCGAACGTCGACACCGACCAGATCATTCCCAAGCAGTTCCTCAAACGCATTGAGCGCACAGGCTACGGCGAATTCCTTTTCTTCGACTGGCGCCGCACGCCCGCGGGCGATCAGGATCCAACCTTTGTCCTGAACGATCCACGATACAAGGACGCGAAGATTCTCATCGCAGGCAAGAACTTCGCCTGCGGATCGAGCCGTGAGCATGCTGCTTGGGCGCTCAGCGACTTTGGATTCCGCGTGGTGATTGCGCCGACCTTCGCCGATATCTTCTTCTCCAATGCAGGCAAGAATGGCATCGTGCTCGCCCGCCTCAGTGAAGAGCAAGTGGCAGAGCTTCTTGAGAATGCGAAGACGATTTCGAACTATCAGCTCACCGTGTCGCTCGAGGAGCAGACGGTCACTGATGATCGGGGATTCAAAGCGACATTTGATGTCGATCCGTTTCGCAAGTTCTGTCTCATCGAAGGGCTCGACGACATCGGCCTGACACTGCGCCATCACGCTGCTCTCGACGCGTATGAAACAAGGCACGATGAGGCCGGGTGGCTGAAGGCGAAGAGCTGAACAGCCTTTAGCAACAGCTCATCAGCTTTGGCTTCGTTGCTCAACCAATTACATTGCGGTAACTGAACAGCTTGAAAGCTTCGGACGCAGCAAAACCAGCTGACGAGCTGATGGCTGAAGGCTGAGAGCTAAGGAAGAAATGACGATCGAAGGCAAGCGCCAAAGCATTCCGCTGACAGAAGGCCCCAGCCGTGCGGCTGCGCGCTCCTATCTGCGCGGAGCAGGATTCTCCAAGGACGATCTCCACAAGCCAATTATCGGCATCGCCAATACCTGGACCGAGATCGGCACATGCAACGTTCACCTCCGTGAAGTCGCCGAGGCCCTCAAGGAAGGCATTCGCGAGACTGGTGGTACGCCGATGGAGTTCAACACGGTCACGATCTCCGACGGCATCACGATGGGCACGCAGGGCATGAAGGCTTCTCTGGTTTCGCGCGAGATCATCGCCGACTCCATCGAACTCGTTGCCCGAGGCAATCTCTTCGACGGACTGGTGGGCATCGGTGGCTGCGACAAAAACATGCCCGGCATCATCATGGCGCTCTGTCGTCTCGATATTCCCGGCTTGATGCTTTACGGCGGTTCCATCGCTCCGGGAAAGCTCAACGGCGTCGATATCACGATTCAGAATGTCTTCGAAGGCATCGGTTCGCATGCCGCCGGCCGCATTGACGACGCCGGCCTCGAAGCTCTCGAAGCGAATGCCTGTCCGGGCGCGGGCGCATGCGGCGGTCAGTTCACCGCGAACACGATGGCCATGAGCGGCGAAATCCTCGGCATCTCGCCGATTCAACTCTCCGGCGTCCCTGCGACGTCGAAGGACAAGCACGCTGCAACGCGCGAAGCCGGACGCATGCTCATGGACGCGGTCCGCGCCAATCGCCGTCCTTCGCAGATCATCACGCGCAGGTCCATTGAGAACACCATTGCAAGTGTGGCTGCCAGTGGCGGTTCAACCAATGCCGTACTTCATTTGATCGCGATCGCTCGGGAACTGGGAATCGACCTCTCCATTGACGACTTCGATGCCATCTCCAGGCGCACTCCGTTTATTTGTGACCTGACGCCGGCCGGCAAATTCGTCGCATCCGACTACCAGGCAGCCGGTGGATCGCGTCTTGCTCGCCAAGCGCCTCATCGAGGCCGGCCACGCAGACGGCTCAACGCTCACCATCAGCGGCCGAACGCTCGCTGACGAAGCCGCACTCGCCGTGGAGACTCCAGGCCAGGTCGTCATCCACACATTCGAGAACCCCATCAAGCCTACCGGCGGCCTTGTGATTCTCAAGGGCAATCTCGCGCCTGAAGGAAGTGTCATGAAGATCGCCGCCGCCAATCGCTATGAACATCGCGGGCCCGCTCGCGTCTTCGATTGCGAAGAAGACTGTTTCGCGGCTGTGCAATCCGGTAAGATCAAGCCCAACGACGTGCTCGTAATCCGCTATGAAGGCCCCAAGGGCGGCCCGGGCATGCGCGAAATGCTGCAGGTCACAGCGGCCATTTCAGCGGCAATCCGGAACTCAGCTCCACCGTGGCGTTGTTCACGGATGGACGCTTCTCCGGCGCAACGCGCGGATTCACCGCCGGTCACGTTGCACCCGAAGCTTTTGTTGGCGGACCGATCGCCGCAGTGCGCGAGGGTGACATCATTCACTTCGACATTCCAAATCGCAGGCTCGATGTTGAACTCAGCGACGAAGAAATCAAGAAACGGCTGAAGGACTTTGCTCCACCCTCGTTGCGCTGGCCGCAGGGCGTCTTTCGCAAGTATGTGGATCGCGTGACGTCTGCATCGCAAGGGGCAACAACGTAAGTGCGCAACATCCAGTCGGTAGCTCTTAGCTTCCAGCCAAGAGTCGGCAACTGGGAGAAGCAGATCCTGGCAGGCACGAACCGAATACAAGCTGGTGGCTGGAAGCTGGAGCAGCGCTAACAAGGAGTCACCCATGGGAAGCAACCTAACTGCGCAAGCCGCCAATGCCCATCTCACCACGCCCACGCGCCTTACCGGCGCAGAAATCGTGTGGGCCACGCTCGTGGGTGAAGGCGTAACGGACGTCTTCGGCTATCCCGGCGGCGCCATTCTGCCGGTCTACGATGCGCTGCGCAAGTTTCCCATCCACCACGTCCTCGTCCGTCACGAGCAGGGAGCCGCACATATGGCGGATGGCTATGCCCGCGCGTCGGGCAAGGTAGGCGTTGCCATGGCGACGAGCGGCCCGGGTGCGACGAACCTTGTGACCGGCATTGCCACAGCAATGCTGGACTCGATTCCGATGGTCTGCATTACCGGAAACGTCTCCAGCAAGGTCCTCGGTACTGATGCATTCCAGGAAGTGGACATCACCGGCATTACCCTGCCAGTGACAAAGCACAACTTCCTCGTTAATCGCACTGAGGACATTGCGCCTGCGATCCGTCATGCCTTCCAGATCGCGCAGTCAGGTCGTCCTGGCCCGGTTCTCGTCGACATCACAAAAGACGCGCAGCAAGGCACAGCAATTTTCGACTTTGCAGCTGCCAAACCGCGCCCTTATCGTCCTCATCCAATGCTTCGCGTGGAAGAATCAGGACTTCAACAGGCCGCTGAACTCATTCGCAATGCAAAGCGTCCCGTGATTCTCGCAGGCCACGGAGTTACGGAATCGGGTGCAATGGAGCAGGTGCAGCACGCTTGCTGAGCGCGCGCAGATTCCTGTGGCGCTCACGCTGCTCGGTCTCGGTGGCTTCCCTGCCTCGCATCCTCTGAACCTGGGCATGATGGGAATGCACGGCGAGTCGTGGGTCAATAACGCCATCCAGGACGCCGATCTTCTCATTGCATGCGGCATGCGCTTTGACGACCGCGTGACCGGCACACCTTCCACATATGCATTAAAAGCGAAGAAGATTCACATCGAAGTTGATCCCTCTGAAGTCAACAAGAACGTCAAGGTCGATGTGGCTCTCGTCGGTGATCTGCGCGCAGTCCTTGAGGACCTGTTGCCGCGCATCTCCGGCCGCGACGGTTCACCATGGCTGAAGGCGATTGAGTCGAGCAAAGGCGCCGTGTCCGTGCGCGACATTAAGAACCTCCCTGACTCTGGTCACCTTTATGCCGCGCACGTTATGCACGACCTCTGGCGGATTACCGGGGGCGACGCCATTGTCGTGACCGATGTTGGCCAGCACCAGATGTGGGAAGCTCAGTACTTCCATCACGAGAAGCCGCGCACGCTGGTGACTTCCGGCGGCCTTGGAACCATGGGCTTCGCTCTACCCGCAGCCATTGGCGCAAAGATGGCGTGTCCTGAGAAGGAAGTCTGGGTAATCGCAGGTGACGGAGGCTTCCAGATGACTGCAGCCGAGCTCTCAACGATCGTGCAGGAGAAGATCAAGATCAATATCGCCGTCATCAACAACGGCTATCTTGGAATGGTTCGCCAGTGGCAGGAGTTCTTCTACGAGAGCAACTACGAAGCCACACCGTTGGTCAGTCCCGACTTTGTGAAGCTCGCCGAAGCCCACGGCATCGCAGGCCGCGCTGTGACCGCGCGGCCAGACGTTGTCACAGCAGTCAACGAGGCACGCACCGCGCCGGGAGCGTTCCTGCTCAATTTCATGGTCGAAAAGGAAGATTCGGTTTACCCGATGATTCCTGCCGGCAATGCATTGCACGAGATGATTCGCCGCCCCGGCAAGAACCCGCTGGTCGAATCACCGGACGATAAGTAAGAAAGACAGCTTTTAGCTGCCAGCTTCTAGCCTGTAGCTAGGTTCGAGTAGCGATCTATCGCGAAACCACGATAGAGCATGAGGGAAGACAAAGCTGGAAACGAAAAGCTGGAAGCTAGGAGTTCGCTTTTATGCTGCACACATTTGTCTGCTTACGTTGAAGATCTCCCCGGCGTGCTCACGCGCGTTGCATCTCTCTTTCGCCGGCTCAACATCAACATCAGCTCGCTAACCGTCGGTCGAAGTGAGCGCGCAGGACTATCGCGCATGACCATTGTCTGCGACGCTTCAGCCGAAGCGGGACATCGCATTCGTGCCAGCCTTTACAAGCTGGAGAATGTCGTTGACGTCGACGACATTGCCCAGGCGCCATCCGTTACGCGTGAGCTGGTGCTCATCAAGGTCGGTGCCACCGCGCGCAACCGCTCGCAGATTTTCGAACTTGTTGAGGTATTCCGCGCACGCATCGTCGATCTCACATCCGAGTCGCTTATGATCGAAATGACCGGCGTCGAGAGCAAGATCGAAGGCCTCATCGAAGTCCTGCGCGAAAGCGAGAGCCCTATTCTTGAGATTTGCCGCAGCGGCAAGATGACCATGCGCCGCGGCCATCACACCTCCAGTGTTCTAAAGGCAATGGGCGCCGGATCCGTCGAAACGCACTGGCGGAAGTCGAACCGGAAGAAGCCGCCGAAGAGAACGCAGATATTGGACCGGCATAGCTCACGCTGCACACCGCCGGTTCCATTCGACATCCACACACAGCAAACAAAGGAAAAACGAAGAACATCATGGCTAAGACTTACTATGATCACGATGCCGACCTTTCCCTGATTCAAGCGAAGAAGGTGGCCATCATCGGCTACGGTTCACAGGGTCACGCGCACTCCCTCAACCTCAAGGACTCAGGCGTTCAGGTGAAAGTTGGCCTTGCTGCCAACTCCAAGTCCATTGCGAAGGCGCAGAAGGCCGGGCTCGAAGTCGACACCGTGGCCGCAGCCACTGCCTGGGCTGACGTGGTCATGATCCTCACTCCCGATCAGACCCAGGCCAAGCTCTACGCCGAAGAGGTCGCTCCCAACCTGAAGGCGGGCACGCTGCTGCTCTTTGCTCACGGCTTCAACATTCACTTCAAGACGATCGTCCCCGCCAAGAACATCGATGTGGGCCTTGCTGCGCCCAAGGCTCCCGGCCATCGCGTCCGCGAAGTCTTCACGGAAGGCGGAGGTGTTCCTGGTCTTATCGCCATCCATCAGGACGCAACAGGCAAAGCTCACACGCTCACCCTCAGCTATCTGAAGGGCATCGGTTGCACGCGCGCCGGAGTGCTGGAGACCACATTCAAGGAAGAAACAGAAACCGATCTTTTCGGCGAGCAGGCTGTGCTTTGCGGCGGCGTCAGTGCGCTGATCAAGGCAGGCTACGAAACGCTTGTCGAGGCGGGATATCAACCGGAGAGCGCCTACTTCGAAGTGCTTCACGAACTCAAGCTGATCGTCGACCTGATCTATCGCGGCGGACTCGCATACATGCGGTACTCGATTTCTGACACCGCTGAGTGGGGCGACTACGTCTCCGGGCCGCGGGTGATCAATGCGGAAAGCCGCAAGGCCATGAAGCAGATCCTCGCTGAGATCCAGAACGGTGAATTTGCCAAGCGTTTTCTTGCCGATCAAAACTCCGGCCGCAAAGAATTCCAGGCCTTCCGCGATGCCGAAGCGAAACACCCCATCGAGATCGTCGGTAAGCAACTTCGCGCCAGCATGCCTTTCCTCGATCCAGTCACAGTGGAAGAAGTGGCCAAGACGCGGTAAGCAACTTCCACGCTCAAACGAACACGGCCCTGCAGGGAGTTCCCTGCAGGGCCGTGTTCTTGATTCTGGCCGGCATGCCGCGACGTTTACGCAAGGCTCTTCTGAGCTTCGGGCCACTTCACCTGTTCCAATTCCTGAACCCAAAAACACCACGAGAGTCCGCCTGCAACCATCACAAGCGCGGCGATGCCGAATGCAATTCCGAAATGGCCCTGTCTTCTCGACCACAAATCCGGTGAGCGCTGGGCCTACAATCCCTGAGAGATTTGCAACTCCATTCTGGAGCCCGACCCATCGCCCTGTCGCGCATGGCCCGGCGAGTGTCTGTGCAATTGTGAAATTGCCCGAGGCGCATGTGCCGCATGCGATTGCGATTCCAATCAAGCACCACAGATAAGTGCGCTCGTTTGAAAACGCGCAGGCAGTCACAGACAACGCAGCCAGCGAGAATCCAACCGCCATCGCGGACTTCCGCGCGAAGGTGGGGCTGTCTCCACCCTTGATGAATCGATCTGTAATCCATCCCGTTGCCAGCGACGCGATCGAATCCACCGTGTACAACATGCCTGCGATCCCCACCATCGTCGTCATCGCAAGATGCCGTTCCTGCACCAGGTAATAGGGCAGCCAACTTATCAGGAAGTACAGGATGTAGTTGCCGGAAAAGTGGCCTACCGCGGCGCCCCAGAACGAACGCTTCCTCACGATCGCTGCAAAGCTCGGCGCACCTTCATCGGGGCGTCCGAGAAATCTTGGAGTTCCGGGCTTCCAATGGGCCCACGCAGGTATCCACAGCAGGCCGATCAGTCCGATTGCGATAAACGTCGGTCTCCAGCCGAACTTCGCAATCAGCAGTCCGCCTCCAAGCGTTCCAACCGCCGATCCCCAGCGAATGGCTGCCATGATGATGCCGTTTGCAAATCCGCGAGATTCCTCAGGCAAATGCAGCGCACAGATCTTGGAACTCGCCGGAAACATCACTGACTCGCCAACGCCGAGCAGCAATCTCATTATCAGTAATGTCGCGAAACCAGTCGCAAGCCCCGTGGCGGCGGTCGACAACGACCACACGAGATAGCCGATTGTCAGTAATGTGATTGCGCTGAACCGATCCACGAGCCAGCCAACGGCAAACTGCAGCGCCGTGTACGTCCAGAAAAAGGCTGACAAGAGAATGCCAAGTTGAGAAGGGGAAATTCCCCATTCCAACCTGATCAGGGGCGCTGCCAGCGCCAGATTTCCACGATCGATGTAGTTGATTACGACGGCCAGGACAAGCAACGTAAGCGCAGGCGCGAAAGCCCTTGTATCGCTTTTCCCCTTCGCCATTTTGCTCCTGTTGCTCTCCACATTTACCGGTTCCTGGAGATCAGGACGCAATGAGAAGCCGGGTTAGCGTCACTCTACATGTCCGTCCCTGCATGAGCCAGCCAAATCGAGACGAGGTCGGTCGAGACAGGCTCTGAGGTGTGGCGACAAACGTCCTGGGGAAGCTTCGATGCGGTGTACCACCTTATGGTATCGTACCCCCCTCCCCCATCTCTGTAAGGAAATTCCTTATTTTCAATAGGTTGCGATAGGGGTGCTGCGCCAAATTCTTCTCACCATTAGACTTAGCCACAGATTCCTCTCAGCATTGGACTTACGGATGAGATTTGGCGTATTTTGTCCTTTTTGTCCCGCATAGCAGGAGATCCGCGCGGCCTTCGGATACAAACGAATTGCCTCCCCCCGGTTGGAGAGCGCCGGGGTGATCCCTACCTCATCTTCATTGGGCGCCGGGAGGAGGAAATGATCTGCAGGCCGGACTCGTTGTTTCCGGGGGGCGGATAACATGCCGGGAACTCTGAAGTGCGAACTGAATTCCAGCTCATCTTTCAGGCTCGGCGAACGCAATGGCGATTTGGCCTAAATCGAGATTGGATTCTCGAGAGAACTTCGAGGGGGGGTTAGCGCTATCCCAGGTCTCAGAATCGAGACCTGGGGCACCCAATTTCGTTCTTAGTCCTGTTCGCCGGACCTGGGCCACCCGCCTAAGGCAATTTAGCGTAAATTCACTGTTGTAAGACATCGATTCAGTAAATCACATAGCGCGCGGTTATTTGGCTTCCGAGGCATCTATCGTAGCGGCGACGCTTTCCTTGGCCTTTTGCTCCCAGTATTCTTTCGGCCTGTGCAAATTCATGACCGCACCCAAAACCGTCTTCTTGTCTTTTCCACCCTCAAACATCTGTCGCATGTAGTTGATCCTGACGCAGTGGTCATCGACGTGCTTCAAATACGCTGCCATGTTGGGCGTGAATTCCGGGTTCTGAGCGATGTTTACGATCATCTGCATAGCCCCGAAGCCGACATGCGCGCCATCATTCAGGTTGTCTATCATCCGAAACTCACCTGAGACCAGCCCCGGCTTGACCTCAGTCATTTCGCCTCTGCCTTCAAGTATCTCTTCGTTTACCTTGTCGTAGATTTGCGAAAAGGAGTTCGGCAGATCGCCTGACAGAATGTGCGGGACCTCATCGTTAGAGGCTAGGAACAGGATGTAAAGCGTCCTGAAATAGAGCTCTTCTGGTTGACGCATTCGCGTGTACCAGCTGAACAAACGCCTATCCAAAATATCCTCGATGACAGAATCGCGCAATTCAGCCATGCCTGCTAAAACCCAACTCAAACACTTGTCGGGAGCAGCGAATCTGTCCACCAGCGCCTTCACCAAAAAGTCGGCGGTGTGGGGTTGCTTGGTTTGACAACCGGGCACTGGGCAATACGGGTTGGGCTTCTTGCGCTTCTTCATGGAAGGGTCGATTTGCACACTAGTTGAGACCCAAAGTGGAATCGGCCAATCCCTCGGCATAGCCCTCGGGCTGCATGCCCTCAGCGACCATGGCCTTGGCCCAGTTGATCAGGTTTGGCCGCGTGAGGCCAGA
Organism: uncultured Acidobacteriaceae bacterium; assembly: GCA_963751225.1. Lineage (GTDB taxonomy): Bacteria > Acidobacteriota > Terriglobia > Terriglobales > Acidobacteriaceae > Telmatobacter. The sequence continues at coordinate 83,594 of CAVVTY010000009.1, read as the reverse complement.
CTGCATGTGCATTGCCCAAAGCTCGATTTCTCGCGGGGTAGTCTCACGCTCCTGCGAAGATGTGGTCACGGCGAACCGGACAAGAATGTCGGCGAGCCTACAGTCTATGACCTCAGCCGGGATTGACCAGTGAGCTTTCCCAAGGCAGTCAGTATAGAAGCCGAGTTGCTTCAGAGCATCGTAGGTTTCCTTCTCATCCTGCGCCTTGTCCTCGACGCATTCCCGGAACTCGATCGCTCGGCGGGCGCCCTTGGCGATACGTTCTGGCATCAGAGTCAAAGTATGTTTCGCTGTATGGCGGCGATACCTTTTCCAGAGTTCCAAAATCTCCTGTTGGGTTGTAGCGGTAGCCATTTCGCGCAAGATGATGAGCTTACCCGATTCTTCCAGAGATAGCACCGCCAAAGACAGAGCGCTAGGATATCTCTCGGCGTCGAAAAGAATTTGGGCGTCTTTGGCCAGGCGCTTCGCGTTCTGCTTCGCGCAAGTCATCCCAGCGGCAACTTGGTCTGTCGTTAGGAAGCTCCGGAATTGCTTTAGTTGCCGATCCGCCATACTGGACACTTTCCCATGCTCGGAATAACCGTGACGCGCCGCTCGAAGTAGGGCGCTAGGACCGGAGCTGGCCGGCGTTTATCGACTAGCCCGCGTTAGAGTCTGGCTTTACGATAGCAGCCCCCAAAGCGCTCATTGAGACGCTCTTCCGAATCCATCTCGAAGTCCTAAGTGAATCGGTGCGTAGACGGATGCCTCGTCTTGCGTTGGGAACAGGGCGGCGAGGTTTTTCGACTCGCATGCTCTGGGGTGCTGGGTGAGAATCCGATGTTCGAGGTGTAAAAAAGCAGATCCTTCGACTGCGTTCAGGGCAGGCTTTCGCTCCGCTTACGTGGCTTGAGAGCGAAGCGAAATGCAGGTCCCTCGACTCCCTTCGTCCGCCACGGCGGACGACGGTCGCTCGGGATGACCTCAGGTTTCGAGAGCCAAGCTACTTGCGGTCGAGGCGGAATGCGACTGCTTTGAAGTCGCCGCGGAATTCTTCGCTCATGTCGAGTCCGTGGTTCATCCACCATGCGCCGCTCGCCGTTGCAGGCGTTCCTGTCTGCGCCTTGCCTTCGATGGAGGTGAGCGCGTATTGCGCTGTGGAGTCGAGTCCCTTGAGCTTCAGCCGCGGGAAGACGCGACCTTCCTGCGTGGAGTGGATGAATGCGAAGACGACCGACTGGCTCTTGTCGCTGTTCACCGTCTGCGTGGCCGAGAACTCGCTGCCATTGCGCGGCGAGATCAGCCGGTACAGGTCGCCCTGCACGATCGTCGGCTGCACCTCGTGATAGCCGCGATCAGGCGCTTGGCCGTCGCCATTTCCTCATCGTTCCATTTGGTGATGTTGGCGCCGATGCCGAGCGAACCCTGCATCGAGCTCAGCATGCGGTAGGAGAGCGATGTGCTGCGCAGGTTGAGCCAGTGCGGCGAGTCAGTCACCCACGCCATCATGACCTGCGGCGTGTAGGCGTAGGTGAATCCATCCTGCTGCGTCAGCCGGTCGAAGGGATCGGTATTGTCAGAAGGCCAGACTTCGTCGGCGTACTTCAGAATGCCGAGATCGACGCGTCCGCCGCCGCCCGAGCAGGACTCGAGTTCAACCTTCGGATGCGTTTTTTGAGTTCGGCCAGGATTGCGTAGAGATTGCGCGTGAACTCGACGTAAACCTTCTTCTGTTCCGCCGGCGGGAGCTGATCCCATCCCGGCTCGCTCCAGTTCCGGTTGTAGTCCCACTTGAGAAAAGCAATATCGTTCTCGGTGAGCAGCTTGTCGAGGAACGCGAGAACGTAATCGCGCACATCAGGCCGCGCGAGGTTGAGCACCAGCTGGTTGCGCTGCTCGGAGCGCGGACGACCGGGAAAGTTCAGCACCCAGTCAGGATGTTTGCGATAGAGGTCGGAATCCGGATTCACCATCTCCGGCTCGACCCACAGTCCGAAGTCCATTCCGAGCGAATGAACCTTGTCGATCAGCGGCTTCAGCCCATGCGGAAACTTCTCCGGGTTCACATACCAGTCGCCGAGGCCGGCATGATCAGTCTTGCGCTGGCCAAACCAGCCGTCGTCCATCACAAAGCGATCGACGCCGAGCGCCGCGGCCTTCTCGGCGAGCGCCATCTGGCCGGCCTCGCTCACATTCATCTCGGTCGCTTCCCACGAGTTGTAAATGACGGGACGCGGCTTGGGCGCGGCATGAGGGCCAGTGCCGACGCGACGCGGCAACATGTGTTCAATTTCAAAGTGATGCAGCAGGCGCGATGCTCCGCCTAGTCCGTGGGCTGAATAACCGCCGTAGAAAACTGGCGTCTCCAGCGACTGGCCCGGGTGAAGCACGTAGCCGAAGTCAAAGGGATTGAAGCCGCCGGTCACGCGCACGGAGTCCAGCTGATCCTGCTCGACGGTGATGCGCCAGGAGCCGCTCCATGCGAGCGCGCCGAACCAGACTTCGCCGCCATCTTCGTCCGGTGCTCCGGCCTGAATTGCAAACCACGGGTTGGTCTGATGACCCGTGGTGCCGCGGCGGCTTTCGAGTACGCGCGCGCCGGGATGCAGAGCCTCCTGCGTCAATGTCCACTCGCCTGCCCAGCGGCCGGTGAGGTAGTTCAGCGTGTAGTGCGCGGCAGGCAAGCGCCCAGGCGGCGGCGGCTGCCTGCTCGATCGTGACGGGCTCGCTTCCGCGGTTCAGGATTGTCGCCGATCGCGCCAGAATTCCGCTTTCCGGATCGATGGAGTAGTGCAGCGTTACGAAAACGTATCGCTTGATGTCCTTCAGAATGATATCGAAGCCGTTCTCAGTCTTTTCGTGGCTGTCGTAGTGCAGCACCAGATCGCGATTGCCGTCGGCGAACGTGACCTTGAGGGCCGGTTCAACAAAGAGTCCAGCGCCCCAGCCTGCGTACTCCTGCGGCGTGTTTGTGTAGGAAGTGTCAAAGGAGGCCCATTCGCGCATGGGAGTTGCCGCAGGAACCTGGTCAGACGCTGCCAGTCTGCCGCCAAAGTAAAGTTGCTGCAGCTCACCGCGAGGGTTTACACCGAAGACGTAGGAAACGTTTCCACCATCGAGCCTGAAAACCTTGCTGTTCGAGTCGTAGCTAACCGTAGCGGACTGTGAAGATGCCAGAAGAGACGCAGCGAGCATAAGAATTCCACCTGCAATTGCTTTCAGCATGTCAGTTTTACGTTCCTCCGCTTCAAAGCGCCCATCATAACACCGCGACGTTCCGGCGGAGGCGGGAGGTGCACGGGCGCCGCAGCCACAGGGAAAGCGTTCCATTTCGTGTTGCTTTCACACCGCTTCACCGCTTTCTTTACCAAATGCTTCCTTCGAATCGGCTATTCTGAATTTGCCTTTGCCGGAGGTTCTGGATGCTTTCCCCGACATTGTCTCCGCCTACCTGTCCAACCCCCGCCGAAACGATTGCGGCCGCGATCGAACGCATTACGCCGCTGCAGGGACTTCCGTTTGAAGAGCGGATGTGGCTTGCGAGGCATGGCGAGGAAATTGTCGCTCATCCGGGCGACATTCTGTTTGAGGATGGCTCTCCGGCGGATCGGATGCTCCTGATCCTGAAAGGCGAGATTCATGTTCGCCGCAACCGAGGCGGACCGATGGAGCTCTTCATTGGCCGCGCCGGACAAATGACCGGGCTGCTGCCGTTCTCGCGTATGAAGGCGTATGGCGGACAGGGATTTGCGATTACAGAAGTGTGGGCGCTCCTGATTCACAATTCGCTCTTCCCGGAGATGCTGGCCGCGATTCCGTCGATGGCGCAGCGCGTGGTGTGGACACTGCTGGATCGCGTGCGCGAGGTTACGAGGATTGAGCAGCAGGCCGAGAAGCTAACGGCGCTGGGCAAGCTGGCAGGCAACCTGTCACACGAATTAAACAATCCGGCATCGGCCGCGCAACGCGCCGCTTCGGGCCTGGTGATGGAACTGCGCGCGAACCGCGCAAACCGGTTCAAGCTGGTGAACCTCTGCCTGAGCGAGGAACAGATTGAGGGAATTGAGAACTGGGAGCAGCGAATCCTGAGCCGGACTTCTCACCGGGACAAGACAGACGCCGGAGCTTTGATCACGCTCGAAGAGGACCTTCGCAAGTGGCTCACGCAATTGCCCTGCGAAGGCGCGTGGGAGGTTGCGGCACAACTTGTAGAACAGAGAGCCACGGTTGCCGATCTCGAAGATCTGAAGGCGATGCTCGGCGCGAATGAGACAGCCGTGTGCCTGCAGTACTTTGCGCGCTACCTGAGATCAACGCGCTCGGTGGATACGCTGCTCAACTCCACGGCGCGGATCTTCGACCTGATCAGCGCGATCAAAGCCTACTCTTACATGGACCGCGCTCCGATTGTTGAAGTGGACGTGCCTGCCGGACTGGATGCGACGGTACAGATGCTGCAGTCGCGCATGAAGAACGTGGAGATCGAGCGTGACTACGAGCCGGGCCTGCCGCGCATCAGCGCTTACGGCAGCGAATTGAACCAGGTGTGGACGGCACTGATCGAAAACGCGCTGGACGCGCTCGCCGAAGTTGGTACCGGCGGCAGGTTGAAGCTGACTTGCCGGCTGGAGGGCGAGATGCTGCTGGTGGAGATCTGGGACACGGGCCCGGGCATTCCTGCAGACTTGCAGGATCGCATCTTCGAGCCCTTCTTTACAACCAAGGCGCCGGGACAAGGGCTCGGACTGGGACTCGACAATGCGATGCGCATCGTCCGGAAGCACCGGGGACACTTGAGCGTTCGTTCTGACCCGGGATCGACCTGTTTCCGCGTTCGACTTCCGCACGACCAGCTGCAAGCCTACTGAGGCTGGAGCGTTTTGGTTCCATTGCCGGGACAACGGGAGAGGAGTATCCACATGGCAAAGTCTTCGGCCAAGACACAGAACCCGCGCACGACGATCGCTCCCATGCTGTCCGTGAGGCGCGGGGCAAGCGCGGTTGAGTTTTACCAGGCTGCGTTCGGCGCCAAGGTGTTGTTTCGCCTCGACAGCGAAGACGGCAGCGTGGTTGCACAGCTTGCGGTGGACCAGGCCGATTTCTGGGTCGCGGATGAATCTCCCGCGCACCAGAACTTCAGCCCTGAGACCCTGGGTGGCGGCAGCGTGCGCATGGTCGTGGTGGTGGCGGATCCGGATGCCCTGTTTGAAAAGGCCGTCGCAGGCGGAGCTTCGCCAGTGAGCCCGATGGCGGACCAACCATACGGCTGGCGTGTGGGGCGCGTCGTGGATCCGTACGGACATCACTGGGAGATCGGCAAGCCTCTGCCCGAGAAGAGATGAGGCGGGCAAGGAGCCGATGAACGCACCCGAGACAATTGAGACTGCGCGATTGATATTGCGACGGCCGAGGCCAAGTGATGCCCAGGCGGTGTTCGATCGCTATGCAGCGGATCCCGCGGTAACGCGGTACCTGAGCTGGCCGGCCCACCGGAGCGTGGCGGATACGCTCGCCTTTCTTTCGTGGAGCGATGAGGAATGGCAGCGGTGGCCATCCGGGCCGTACCTGGTTCTGGCGCGAAGAGGCGGGCCGGCGAGGCTGCTGGGGAGCACGGGGCTCAAGTACAAGAGCCCGACACGCGCAGAGACGGGCTACGTCTTCGCGCGCGATGCCTGGGGTCAGGGATTTGCAACCGAGGCCCTGGAGGCGATGGTGGAACTTGCGCGGAGGACAGGCGTGGAGCGGCTTGAGGCGATCTGCCACGTGGATCACCAGGTCTCGGCGAATGTGCTGGAGAAATGCGGCTTCCAGCAGGAAGAGGTCAGGCGGGAACATTTCGTGTTTCCGAATCTGGCTCCGCAAAAGAAGTCCGACGTGGTCAGGTATGTGAGACAGCTTCCGGCTTTCAGTTCCTAGCTTCCAGCTCTCGGCTTTCAGCGTTTCTCGCGATGTTTACTGGTTGGTCACCTACCCCACCCTATCTCTGTGTGGAAATTACTTGTTTTCATGTAGTTACGTGACGGGTATAGCGCCAAATTCCTCTCATCATTGGACTTATCCGCAGATTCCTCTCAGCAAAGGAGTTACGGTTAATTTTGCGGACAGTTTGAGCATTTTCGTCTTGCATTGCGGTATCGACAATCGTCGAAGAGTAGCGTGCGGAGGCGCTCTTCTGTCCGAGTTTCCAATTCGATTGTGCGCCTGTCGGAGGTAATTCTCGGCAAGGCGGACTCAGGATGTCGGGGTCGATCTCTTTCGAGAGAATGATGAGCGCAGTTACCGTTCTTGACCCCACTCATGCGCAAAATGCGCGCATGAATGGGGCACCCGGTGTCTCAGCTTTCAGTGTTTGGGGCGCGTTCTTCTCGGTTTCAACTCCAGTTTCCATTGTGCGCCGAGTGGCGGAAACATCTGCAAAGCTAAATCAGTCCCGCCCAAGCAAAGCTTGGACGGGCACCCACGGGTTTAGCAAGTTAACAGGGTTCATGGATTCCCACTCATTGGGGATTGTTAGACCTAGGCCACCGCCCACATCTCAAAAGCGAGATATGGGGCACCCACGGTATGGGGTCAGTTGGCGTTGTTCAGACATGAGACACCCACACCCGGATGTCTCCTATGTGTTCGATCGGCTCGACGTGCTGTGACATTGCTCACAGTACGCGACGAAGGACCGTGGGACGATCGTAACCATCATGCGGAATTCTCCTTCGGTCGATGCCGTCCTGGGTCTCAGCGTCGCCTTCATCGGTGATGCCGGGAGCGAAGAGCCGGTTAAGGAAATGCACGAGCATGACGTACTTCGACCTTTCCTGCACCGCCTCGAGGTGCTACAGGCTGCCATGAACCGCGTCGCTGAACTTCAGCGCGAGGCCACCTGAGCACACAGCAAGACCCGGCGAGTCGAAGACGGCCAACAGAGGCAGTAAACAAATTGAGAATTCAAAGAGACGTAGCCGCCACTGGCTCCGCGACCCCGACTATCCTCGCTACGATCCTTCGCAGCACGCTTCACCTCGTGCAGTATTACGGTGAGGGGAACGCGGGCGGACGCGAGCTGGACGAGCTCGTCGACGTGCTTCAGCGTTCCATTGCAGCGATCGAAGCCAAAGAAGTCAACAGGGGTTGCAATTCACCGTTGGGATTGATCGAGCCATCGCACCTCGCGCCGGCGAAGCCAGAACGGGGCACCCGCAGCCGAAGAACGTCGGCGGGATGTAGGCCGGGGAACTCGCACAAGTCTGCAATTTCACCTGGAGGCTGGGCGGAGTTGCCTGATGATTGCGTTCAGTTCATTCTCCGTTTTGTCGAGATTATCCTGCGCCGTGCGCAGCTGTTCCCGCGCCTCCTCGAGTGTTGTCGAGCGGCTCTGTTCGTCGGTTTTGAGTGCGGCGATATTTGACTTCAGCCGGTCGATTTCTTCGTTCAGATGTATCTTCTCAGTGGGGTCCGAGACCTGGCTCACTTTGTCCTGGGTGCGCGCCAGCTCGCCTGCAATGACCTTCAGATCTCGCTGGTTGTCAGAGAGCCTCGAACGCGCTTCGTTGACGCGCTCCATTGCACGATTCACGACGCTCTGCTGCATTCCCAGTTCCGTCAGCAGGATCTGCGTTGTCTCAGTGGCTCGTATCTCGTCGTGAATGGCGCGGACCTCCGCCAGGATTGCCTGAAGGGTTTTTGCGTCTGACGCGCTGGTCTGCGCGAATCCCGGCCCTGCGAGTGCAAGCCATGCGAGTGCGACATTGGCAACCTGAATCTTCATGGGTTTCTCGACCTCTTGGGTTGTTGGGGAGCGAGCCAAAGACAAACGCAGATCCTTCACTCCGCTGAGAAAAGCGCTCCGTTCAGGATGACAATCGCCGGGGAGAGAGATCCGGCGTTCATCACAGAATAAAGTCCCGTCCAGACACTGAACAAAGGAGTTTCGATGGGGGACTACTTGTCTTCTTTGGCGAGGTAGATGAGGATGGTGCGGCCGTCGGAGGTGAACTCGCTGCCGGTAGCTGTTTTGGCTTTCGTGACCGGGTCAGTTGGAGTCATGTACGTGGTCTTCAGCACCATTCCGGTCTGGGTGAGGCTTTCGCCGATGTAGTCGCGCTCGCCGTCGGTGTTCGGAGTCGATCTTGTGTGTGATGCCGTTTTTGGTGCGATTGTCGCGATCGAATCCGATGTCGTGGGTGCCGGCCCCGGCCCAGACGGTCTGGCCTTCGAGTTCGAAGGGGGCCTTCCAGATTCGAAAGTGATGGCGCGAGGCCACCACCTTGAGCGGGTCAGCCTGCGCATAGCCGAAATCCTGCGGGCGTCCGTAGAGCTGCAATATGCTCATGGGCATGGTCACGTAGGACTCCTTGTTGAGAGAAGACAAGAGACCGCTCAAGACCGCGTCCTGATTGGTCTTGTCCACGACGACCCACCCGGCAGCCTTGAGCGCGGCCTGCACCTGGGCCTGTGATCCGATCAGTATGAAGTTGACCCGGTCGCCAGGCGCTCCGTTTGGATCGCTGACGCGGCGGGGAATGGAATCGAGCTGACTCTGCGGGAAGGCGGGGACGGTCACGTCAGTCCTGGGCAAAGCTGCGGCGACAGTGCGCTCGATGGTGACGTGGTAGCCGCCAGTGGCCTGATCAAACGATGAGAGATTGACGGCGACGAAGAGGTGGCCTGCAACGGGCGCTTTGCTCGACACGCTTGCTCCAATGAGAAACGGCCGGGCAGCTTCACTGGACCCGACACGGCCGATCAGAGCGCCGCGGCCAGCGTCGTTGAACTGGAAGACGCGCACCAGGTCAGCAAATCCGCGAGGGAGGCCCTCGGGGCCGTTGGGCTGTTTTGCATTGGAGAACTGCAACTGCCCGGTTGCGCTGACCTTGACCGTGTCTCCTGCATTGAGGTCGACGCCGGTGTCGACCCATCCATCGGCCGGCTTGAGGTCCAGTTCTTTGGTCTGCGCGGAGGTGGATGGGGACAAACAATGACTAAGAGGCAAAATGCCGAGGAACAAAAGGTTCAGGAGAATTGTGCGAATCATGGTCATCTCCCTGGAATCGCATTGGGGCAGCGCTCGGATTCCGATTGCAATCGGAATGGCCGGGAAGACACAAGGCTGCGAGCGTCAACCATTTTCGCACCTTCCGATGGCAGGGGCGCGCCAGCTTCTTATTGTTGGCGGGTTTCGAGGTCGGGCCGCTTCATGGGACGCAGACTTGTCAGACTGCGCACTCGGCGGTGGCAGACGCAGATTCCGGATACGTCGGAAGCCACACCTCAACCGTCGTACCCATTCCCTCTTTTGACCGGATCTCGAAACGACCGTCGAGCAGGCGGACGCGCTCGTCCATGCTGCGGATGCCCAGGCCCTGGCGCGCTTTGAGTTCCCGGGGATCGAAGCCCACACCCCGATCGCAGACGGACAAGTGAAGAGTGTCGTCGACCAACTGCAAGATGACCTGTCCGCTCGATGCACGGCTGTGTTTCTGCATGTTGCGGAGGCATTCCTGCACGACGCGAAAGACGCAGAGAGCCGTATCCGGGTGGACCGATGACCGGGGAATCTGGTCAACGGTGCATTCAATCTGAATCCCGTGTTGAGCTGAGAAGTCAGCGCAGAAGGAGCGCACGGCTGGACCAGGGCCGAGGGTTTCAAGGGTGGCCGAGTGAAGCCGATGCGAGAGCGTGTAAAGGCCCTCCGCGATATTGCAAACTTCGTCGGAGAGATCCTGCAGCTTTCGGTTGGCCTCCTGCGGCGACTTCTTCATGGTCTGTGCAGTGGTTGCCATGCCGAGCGCGAGAGCTGCCAGTCTCTGACTGAATTCGTCATGAATCTCGCCGGACAGGCGCTTGCGCTCGACCTCTCGCTCGAGGATCAGCAATCGGCTCAACTCCTCCTGGGCGTGCCGGGCCTCATTGAGCTGCCTCTGTCTGAACAGGAGATAGATGGTAAGGACAGTCAGGAGCAGGATGGCCAGGAGGCCCGTGAGAAGCGCCCACTGATACCGTTCCCAGAGTCCCGGTTGGCGAAACAGGATGGTGCTGCCGGGCGGAAGCTTGCTCTCGTCGAGTTTCCAACGGTGCAATTCGCGCCAATCAAACTGATAGAGATTCGGGCCATACATGACGGGAATCTCCTGCGGCGACTTTCCCGCCAGAATCTCGACGGAATCGCGGGCCACAATCTTTCCCTGCTCGTCAAAGCTGACCACGTACCCACCCACAACGCCGTGCCCAAGATAGGTGTCAGATATGCCAAATACCGGAGCATTCGAGGCGGCCGAAATCATGGGAAGGGCCTCGGCCACGTTGAGAAACTGCTGTCCCTTCACGTCCTTGAAAAAGGATGTATAGAGGACAATGGAGTGGCTGGGAAGCCGCTTCAGCTTCTCCAGGAGATCGGCCATCGGCAGGTCTGTCAGGTAGGTGATCGCAAGTCTCGATTCATCGGAAGCGAGCCCCGCTTTCACCGTTGCTGTGATCCCTCGGTCATATCGGGATTGCCCCCCAACCACGAAGACCTGCCGGGTTGCCGGGAGCAAGCGAAGAGCCACATCCAGCGTCTGCGCCGGTTCGGCGAGCATCCACGAGCCCGTTAATTGGGGATCAACGCTCAGCCCTCCAAGCTGACTTGGAGCGCTGCAGCAAAAGACGGCAGGGACGCCCGGGAATAGTGCGGGCGGCCCCGCCAGCAGCCGAAACGGGTTCGGACCCAACAGGAGAATCAGGTCGAGGTGGATGCCCCGATACTTCTGGATGATCCAGTTGCGTCGTTCGTCCCGAACCTCATCAGGCACATCAATGGCCTCCAGGTTCTCCTCATCGAACTCCACCTGGAAACGCGGGTCGGCATGCAGTGCCGCGATGACCTCATTGGTCACAAGAACCGGACCGGGAAGAGACGGCCCAAGCTCATTGATCATGAGAACGCGTTTTCTGCTTTGCCCTTGCGCGCGCGGTGCGAGACACACGAATGCGAAGCGCGGCAGCAAGAAGCCAAAACAGTTGAGATCGCCTGGGGCGGCGAGTCTTCACAGAAATAAAACGAAGCAGACTCACGCCAATGCCTGATTCTGGGGGTTTTCGCAAAGTATAACACCCACGGAAGTTTGGCGATGTCGCGGGTCTGAGATCGGGAGACGATCCGGGCGAAGAGCTGAATTCAATGGCTCAGAATGAGACATCAGCCGGCTCAGTCACGCGCATGACGGACTGGTCGTGGGTTCTCGCTTTCCAGGCGGCGCGGATAGCTTCGACCTTGTCGCGATTCTCCGGCGTGTCCGGGTAGTCGATGATGAGCATTTTGGAGCGAAGGCGCGAAGGACTGGGTGCGTTCTTTCCCTGCCACTGTCCGTAGACATCAAGGACACTGAGGCCGGCGGGAAAACGAGGCGTCACCTCGCGGTCGAGAAAGTCTTGCCACTCGGCCTCACTGATTCCCTGCCCCGGCTGGTCAAGAGGACCCAGACCGAAGTAGAGTTTCGTATCGACCCAGCCTTTGGTGGAGGCGGGGTGCGCGGGGTCGCCAGAGAGCGTGGGAGGGGTGGGGATGGAGGCGGAAGTTGCGGCGCGATGGGCGCACCCAGCAAGCGCGAGTGCCAGCACAGGCGCCAGCAGGGCGGGAGAAATGCGCATTCGGTCTCCTGAGAGGGATGGGCGTTGCTCTACTTTTCCACCTCGACGCCGCGCCAGAATGCAACGTAGCCCTTGATCTTGCGCGCGGCCGGCTTTGGATCGGGGTAATACCATGCCGCGTCGGGATTATCCTGCCCATCGATCAGGAGGCTCATGTAGCGCGCCTGGCCCTTCCAGGGGCACGTGGAGGTGGTGCTGCTGGAGCGAAAATACTCCCGCTTCAGGCTGCTTTCGGGAAAGTAGACATTTCCCTCAACCGTCTCAGTTACATCACTTTCGGCAATGACTTTGCCGTTCCAGACTGCTTTTGCCATGATCTATCCCGATCAAATCACGCGCTAGCCCTGCCGGCACTCATGGAGCGGCGGCAGGACCGACCGATACGACACTACCAGAGTTTGTCCGGCGTGGCGAGTCCGGTCTTGACCGAAATTACTTGGCAGCCGTAATCGAATCAATGTGAACGGACTTCTTGTCAGGATCGGCGGTCGCCTTGACCGTCACATGATCGCCGTAGAAGCTCTTCACCGTGTCGGGATTGTCGATAGTCCAGACCTGCTTCTTTGCTTCGTCGACGAAGACCGGCGTCATGCCGCCCTCGATGCACTTCTTCACGCAGGCGGCGCCGGAACCGGCATGCTTGGCTCCGCACATGGAGTCAGAGATCCAGCCGTTGATGGTGGTGGAATCGGCAGCGCTTGCCGCGATGGCGCCAAACGTGATCACTGCAACGAGCATGGCGACGATTCGTTTCACGTTGACCTCCGGGGCTTATGAATCTTCCTCGGCTCTTATGATGCTCCCGCCCATGCGGGTCGCACAAGCCGAGTCACGCCTTCGATTTGTTCCACTGAAATATCTGACGGCTTCAAACTCGATTGGGCTGCAAACTCCTGCGTCGAGCTTCCATGTTCTTGAGCACGGCCTCATAGCGTGCTGATGCGGCCGTGAAGCGGTTGACCAGTTCCGAGGTCTTCATGAAGAAAGTAGGCATCTTCTCCCGGATCCCGTCGAGAATGTGCGTGAACTTGGCCAGCAGGAAGAATCCCTCGCCGTTGCAATCGACAAACAGTTCAGCCGAGACGGCGCCGTGCAGCACCATGGCCGCCGCCATCTCCCAGTAGGTGATGACCTGGCGGAAAAAGGCATTGTGGGGATCGGCGGGGTTCGGAGGCAACGGCCAGAAAGTCTTCGGCGGTGTTGGGCCAGAACTCACCGGTCATCCAGGCGCGGGCCTGGCGCATCAGGGGTTCGGTGCGGAGCTCGTAGAGCTTGAGAATGATTTCAGCGTCGGCGGGTGTAGCGAGCATTCGTTCCATGAGGGGTCTCCGAATGCCAATGGTAACGGATTCAGGTGGACTTTGCTGTGAACAAGCATGAGCGGGACGAGGTTCGTCCCACTCGAGGACCAGATGAAATGGAGGTTCGGGCCGCTCATGCCGGCTGCAGTTCCTTCGTAGCGGCAGGCCTTTTCTAAAACCGGGCCGTGGGTCTCGACGGTCGGCGGAGGAGGAGCGTCGCCGATGCGCTTGGAGTAAGTGCAGACAATCGGCGCGCCGGGCTCGGGCTCCGCTGCCTTCTTGCCGCGCTTCTTCGGCTTGGCTTCTTCTTCGGCGCCCTTCTTCTTGTTGGGGCACTCGAGGAAGATGCCGCTCTTGAGCGTCTTCTCGACGAGATACGGGCTGCCGCATTCAGGGCACTTCTTCGCGACCGGCTTGTTGTTCGAAGTGAAGTCGCACTTGGGATAGTTGGTGCAGCCCCAGAAGATGTTGCCGCGGCGCGCCTTGCGCTCGGCAATGTCGCCCTCGCCGCACTTGGGGCACTTCATGCCCTCGATCAGGTTCTGCTTGACGTATTTGCACTTGGGGTAGCCGGAGCAGGAGACAAACTCGCCGTAGGCGCCCTGGCGCAGCACGAGCGGTTTGCCGCAGAGCAGGGCAGTCTTCGCCGGTGGGCTCGGGCGGCTTCTGCTGCTGCTTCTGGCTCAGCTTGCGAATCGTCTTGCAGGGCGGATCTTCACTGTAGCCGGGGCAGGACATGAACGGTCCCCAGGGCCCGCGCTTGCAGCACCATCACCCGGCCGCAGTTCTCGCAATACTCTTCCGTGTCGCCGGCTTCCTGCGCCTCGGGTGTGTTGAGGTCAGGCTTGTCGGCAATGTTCTCCTTGGTGAAGGTGCAGCTTGTCGGGGTCCTTCTTGTTGTATGCCGAGCAGGCATAGAAGCTGCCGAACTTGCCCCACTTGAGCAGCAGCGGCGATCCGCAGACGTCGCACTTCTCGCTGGTCTTCTTCTCCATGCGCTTGATGTCGCGCATCTTCTTGCCGGCGTCCTTCAGCTCGTCTTCAAAGTGGTCGTAGAAGCCGTTGAGCAGGTCAGTCCACTTCTCCTTGCCCTCTTCGATGTCGTCCAGTTCTTCTTCGAGGCGCGCTGTGTACTTGGTGTCGAAGATGTACGGGAAGCTCTCGACGAGCAGATCGCAGACCACCATGCCAATCTCGGTGGGATAGAAGCGGCCGCGCGAGCCGCCATGCTTGACCACGTACTCGCGATCCTGAATGGTGTTGATGATCGATGCGTAGGTGGAAGGACGGCCAATGCCGCGCTCTTCGAGCTCCTTCACGAGCGAGGCCTCGTTGTAGCGCGGAGGCGGCTCAGTGAAGTGCTGATCGTGGAATAGCTGCTCGAGTTCAAGTGCCTTCACGCCGTCGAGGCTGGGCAGCTTGTTCGCGAGTGAGTCTTCATCGTCGTCGGCCTTCTTGTCTTCAGCGACTTCGTAGACCTTGAGGAAGCCGTCGAAGCGCAAGACCGATCCGGTGAGGCGGAAGTCGTAGGTCTTGCCGTCGCGGGATTCTGCGGCGATCTTCGCGATGGTCTGATCGTAGACAGCCGGCACCATCTGCGACGCGATGAAGCGCCTCCAGATGAGCGTGTAGAGCTTGAGCTGCTCGTCGCTGAGATAGCGCGCGATGGATTCGGGAGTACGCGATGCATCTGTGGGGCGAATTGCTTCGTGCGCGTCCTGCGCATCCTTTTTGCCTTTGTAGACGTTGGGCGACTCAGGCAGGTACTTCGTGCCGAGCTGCTTGCCGATCCAGGCGCGCGCACCTTCAACAGCATCGGGAGCGACACGGGGCGAATCAGTACGCATATAGGTGATGAGGCCCGTGGTTCCCTCGTCGCCGATATCGATGCCTTCATACAGGCGCTGCGCCACGCCCATGGTGCGGCGCACGTTGAATCCGAGCTTGCTCGAAGCATCGCGCTGCAGCTGGCTGGTGATGAAGGGAGCGCAGCGGGCGCCTCTGCTGCTCGCGATACTGAACCGAGGCCAGCGACCACTTTGCCGTTTCGAGCGCGGCGACAATCGCATCCATCGACGCTTTGTCGGCGATCGCGTTGGCGATGAACTGCGGCTTGCCGTCTTTGTCCTGGCCATTGGCAACGCGCGCGGGTTCGCCGTCGATGCCGACGAACCTGGCTTTGAAGCTTTTGTCGGCTTGGCGATCAGGGTGGAGCTGGGCTTCCAGCGTCCAGTACTCGACCGGAACTAAATCCGGCGATTTCGCGTTCGCGCTCGACGATAAGTCGAAGGGCCACCGTCTGCACACGTCCTGCGGAGAGGCCACGACGAACCTTGTCCCACAACAGCGGAGATATCTGATAACCGACGAGGCGATCGAGCACCCGGCGGGTCTGCTGCGCGTCTACGAGATTCTGATCGACATCGCGTGCATGTGCGAAAGCATCCTGCACCGCCTTCTTCGTAATCTCATTAAAGGTTACGCGGCGAATCTTCTTTCTCTCTTTGGCACTGGTTCCCAGTTGCATCGCGAGGTGCGCTGCAATGGCTTCGCCTTCGCGGTCAGGGTCAGGCGCCAGAAATATCTCGTCGGCCTTTTCAGCCGCGCTTCTTCAACTGCTCAACGACCTTCTCCTTGCCAGGAGACACAATCAGTTCGGGCTCGAAAGTGCGCTTCTTCAGTTCCACGCCGATGTCGTTCTTGGGCAGATCCATGATGTGCCCGACCGACGCACGGACCTCGAAGCCCTTGCCCAGATATTTCTCGATCGTCTTCGCCTTCGCGGGAGATTCGACGATCACGAGTGATTTGCTCATTGCCATCCTTGATTTCCGTTACTGTACACCGTCGGCCTGTTTGACTCACGCACAGGCCATTCTGTTGCTGCATACGCGTTTGTCCAATTTACTCAGACGCGCGGGGCGCTCCCCCTTGGGGAAAAGCCGCGAAAGTTGGAAGCTAACACGGAAGGCGTCCCTGTTTCCACTGGCAAAAATACTTTCCGAGGCCGCGCGTGCATACCAAATTACGCGCAAATGCTCTCAGTGGTACGAGAAAGTGCACGAAATTCTTCGCCAGGTGTGCTCGACAAAAACAGCGCAGTTTCACAGCGTGCGCACGTAGTTCTTTCCCGGCAAGCAGCGCACGCGGCCCGCGATTTCAAGCTCAAAGAGAGCGGTAAACACCTCTGACGAGGTAAGTTGAGTCTCCAGCGTCTCGAGAATTTCGTCGATCTGCAGTGACTCATCGCTGCGCAGAATACTGAAGCACCATCGCTTCTTCCGTTGCGCAATTCCGGGTCCGGCAAGAGAGATGCAGCAGGTTCAGGTTTGGATTCAACCCGGCTTGCGCCTTCCAGTTCCAGGCGCACCTGGGAAGGCAGATCTTCCCAGACATCCTCCCACGTGGCTACGAGCTTCGCGCCTTGCTTTATCAGTGTGTTAGGGGTCCATGAGCCTTTGTTCGTGACGTTGCCGGGCACTGCATAAAGATCGCGATCCTGTTCCGCGGCACAGCGCGCCGTCACACGGGTCCCGGAGTTCTCAGATGCCTCAACGACAAGCACACCGATGCTGAGCCCACTGATGATGCGATTGCGGCGAGGGAAATTCTGCGGAGCAGGAAAGGTGCCCATCGGGACTTCGCTCACGATGGTTCCGCCGGTAGCGAGAATTTCTTCCGCCAGCTTCTTGTTTTCTTTGGGATAGATGACGTCGATGCCTGTTCCCCAAACGGCCACGGTAGGCCTGCGGGCGGCCAGCGCGCCTTTGTGCGCGCAAGTGTCAATTCCGCGTGCCATGCCGCTCACAATCAGGAGCCGGCGCGCAGCAAGATCGCGCGAGAGCATCTCTGCGACTCCCGAGCCATAGGGTGATGGGATGCCGCGTTCCGACGACCGCAATCGAAGGCAGCGACAGCATATGTGCCGCTCCGCGCACCCAGAGCACCGGCGGCGGATCGTAGATCTCTCTCAGTCGCTCTGGATACTCGGGGCAACTGAATGTCACGATCGTTGCGCCCTGTTCCGCAACGCGCGCCCATTCTTCTTCTGCCGCGCGGCGAGCCTTGCCGTCAAAGACGAACTGCGCGGCCTCGGCGGGAAGGTTCAATCCTTCCAGTTCGGTGAGCGTGAGCGTGAATACCTGGCCGGGCGCGCGCAGCCCTCTAAATGCATCGAGGATTCGCCTGGGACCGAGACTGGGCGTAAGAACCAGGGCCAGCCACGCGAGTCGGTTTTCATCAAGATGAGTTTTGTCTGGAACTTCGACCGAACTATTCGTTTCTTGATTCACTACAGATATCACGTGTGCTGAAGCGGCTCGTGGCGCGCCTCCACTTTCCTTCAAAGTAACTTAACCTAGAAAATTCCCGGTAATTGGGGTCACATTAACGGGAGATGAGCGGGAAGTCAAGCGAGGCGGTCACAGCTTAGTTGCGGGCGATGGAGAATCCCGGACGGAGAATTGATAGTCTAAAGGAGCGTGAGTTCGAACTTTTCCAACCGTTTACGTGTCGCTGCAATTCGTTTTCTGAATCCCGCACCGCTGATGTGGGACTTCGAACATCTCCCTGCCAGCGCCGACTTTGCCACCCGTTATGAAGTGAACTGGATGCTGCCGTCAGAGTGCGCTGACAGGCTGGTTGAGGGAACGGCTGACATCGGGCTGGTTCCAATCGCGACGCTTGCGACGACTCCAGGATTACGGATTCTGCCGGGCTGCACGATTGCTTCGAAGGGGCGCGTGCGTTCGCTGCTGCTGGTGCGGCGGGCGAATCGGCCGCTCGAGAAGTTGCGCAGCGTGGCCGCGGACACTGCGAGCCGAACAACGCTTGCCTACGCGCGCATCCTTTTTCATCGGTGGGGCAATCCGGATGTCCCGTTTGTCCCGATGGCCGCCGATCTCGACAGCATGCTTGATCGCTCGGATGCTGCGATCATCATCGGCGACCCTGCGCTGATGGCTCTTGAAGAACGAGCCAATCGATTTGAACGGACCGGCGAGGAACTGGTCTATCACGATCTTGCGCAAGAATGGCGAGCAGTGACGGGCCTGCCCTTCGTCTCCGCCGTCTGGAGCGCTGCGCGCGGCGGTCTTTTGGACGAGAGCATTGCGCGAGACTTCATTGATTCGCGCGATCACGGGCTGAAGAATATTGATGCACTTGTTGCGGAGTGGACGCGCAAGATTCCCCTCTCAGAAGAAACCGTCCGCACTTATTTCACCGAGAATATTCACTACGTTCTCGATGAGGAGTGTGTGGAGGGGATGACTGGGTTCTTCCGGATGGCGGCGGAGGTGGGCGTGCTGCCGGAGTACAGCTTCCAGACGGATGCGCTTGTGGCGGAGTGGGAGTTGCAATCTTCGCGCGGCTAAAGTCGCACGGTGCTCTAGCTGGGATCTTGTTTCGGCACGGCGAAGACCAGTGCCCTTTCAAAGCATGCTTCGCTCCGCTCTGGATGACAAGCCAATTGCAGATGAAGGGCGCTGCTGAGAGTCCTGACCTCTTCAAATCTCCCACCGAAGAAGTGCGGCACCGACGGTGAAGCCTGCGCCGACGGCCGCAAGCAGCACCAGATCGCCCTTCTTCAGCTTGCCCTGTTCGATGGCGGTTTCCATCGCCAGCGGGATGGTGCCGGCTGAAGTGTTGCCGTACTTCTCAATATTGATGATGACGCGATCGGGATCCATGCCGAGCCGGTCGGCGGTGGAAGTGATGATGCGCTTGTTGGCCTGGTGCGGAATGAAGCAGCCGAGGTCGGCGCCGGTGACGCCGTTGCGCTCCAGCACCTTTGTTGTAGCCTCCGCCATCTTGCGCACGGCGAACTTGTAGACCGCCTGGCCATCCTGGTAGATGTAGTGCATCTTCTTGTCGACGGTCTCGTGGCTGGACGGATTCAGGCTGCCGCCGCCCTTGAGGTTGAGCGCAACGCCGCCGGAGCCGTCGATCTCGTGCACGAAGTCGATGAAGCCGATCTCGCCCTCTTCCGCAGGCTCGATCAGCACTGCGCCGCCGCCGTCGCCGAAGAGCACGCAGGTGGCGCGATCGGTGTAGTCGGTCATGCGCGTGTTGGCGTCAGCGCCGCAGACCAGCACCTTGGTGTGCGCGCCGCTCTCGACCAGCTTGACGCCTGCCTGCAGCGCAAACACGAATCCCGAGCAGCCGGCGGAGACGTCGAATCCCCATGCGCCTTTGGCGCCGATCTTGTCCTGCACCAGGCACGCGGTGGAGGGGAACATCATGTCGGGCGTGACGGTGCCGACGATGATCACTTCAACTTCGCTGGGCTCGATGCCGCGCGCGGCGAGGCACTTTTTCGCGGCTTCGACGCAGATGTCGCTCACGCCCAGGCCCTTGGCCAGCACGTGGCGCTCGCGGATGCCGGTGCGCTCCACGATCCACTGGTCGTTGGTCTCCACCATTTTTTCGAGGTCTTGATTGGTCAGAACCTGGGGAGGAACGTAGGTTCCGAGCGCGCGTGATCTTGGCGCGCCGGCCCACCACGGGACGCACGGTGAGGCTCAATGCATTTCTCCTTGCGGCGCTAACGACGGGTTGAGAACCCGGTTTGCCGCTCCCAAAACATCTTACGGGCGGCAGCGCAATCGTTCCCAGGAGCGATGGCGGAGCCTTTCCGACGGTCAGGCACAGAGCCCTGATGAGGCCTCATGCGCCAAAAAAGTACCGGGTGACCTACTGCGCCCGTACTAGCCCGTTACCGTTGCTTCCTTCCGGACCTGGCGGGGTTGGCGGGATTACGTCGCGTAGGACCCGGCACTGTTGATTTTACCACTTGTGACCGGCTCGCGATGCAGAGTGGAATCGAGAGAGTGGGAAGAGGATTTGCATTGCGCAAGAGTTGAACCTGATGAAGAATGGGTGGCAATTCGCAATGCGGGAAATCAGACAGAAAGGATTTCCAGATGAAACAGCACGATCACCATGACAGAGCCTCCCATCATCACCACGTGCATGGACACTCACCTTCCGCGCCGGGACACTGGCAGAATCACACGAACCCGGACGAAGGACGCACTTCGCGCCGGGATTTTCTGCGAGTTCTGATGGGTGGAGCGCTGACCGGGGCGTCGATCATCGAGCTTGCCTACCATCGCGCAGCGTGGGCGCGTGCAGCGGCCGCGGGATCCGATGCAAAGCTGTTTGATTTGCAGAAGGCGGCCGAGGGTGTCTTCTTTGCGCAGGCGCGCCCCCAGGCGGCGATCAACTGCAATGCTGCCGTGTTTGTGCGATCGAAGGATGTGGTGGTGGTGGATGCGCACTCCAAGCCGTCGGCGGCCGCAGCGCTGATTGCGCAGTTGAAACGCGAGGTGACCACGAAGCCGGTGCGGTACGTGATCAATACGCACTTTCACTGGGATCACACGCAAGGCAATCCCGCGTATCGCGCAACAGGAGACAAGGTGGACTTCATCTCGACAGCGACGACCAAACAGCTCATGTCCGATATGGGGCCAGCTCGCACGAAGGCTTCGCTGGACGAGGTGCCGCAAGAAATTGAGACGTTGCGCGAGCGGGGCGAGAAGGCGACCTCGGCGGAAGAGAAGGCTTTCTGCGCCGGGCAGATCAGGCAACTGGAGGCGTATGCGGCTGAACTGAAGAACTACTCGCTTGAACTGCCGACGATCACCTTCGACGAGTCGTACGCATTGAAGGACCCTGCGTTCGACCTGCAGCTTGAGTTTCGCGGACATGCTCACACGGCGGGAGACGTCTTTGTCTTCTGCCCGAATCAGCACGCTGTCGCAACTGGAGATGCAATCCACGGGTGGCTTCCCAATCTCGGGGACGGATTCCCGAAGGCATGGCCGGGGACGATCGACCAGGTCGCAAAAGCTGATTTCAAA
This sequence comes from uncultured Acidobacteriaceae bacterium, assembly GCA_963751225.1. Taxonomy (GTDB): domain Bacteria; phylum Acidobacteriota; class Terriglobia; order Terriglobales; family Acidobacteriaceae; genus Telmatobacter. The sequence continues at coordinate 62,824 of CAVVTY010000009.1, read as the reverse complement.
TACATTCTCGGCGGGCACGGTGCCATGCAGTCCGAGCCGTGACGTGATGACAAATCTGAGGAACTACATCGAGGAAGTTACGGGAAGGGTCGAGCGGGCCAAAGAGGCGGGCATGAGTGTGGCCGAAATGCAGAAACAGATCACGGTGGCTTCGCTCAAGTCACTGGACTCAAACGGCTATGGGGCGTTTCTGACCAAGTCCATGGCGGCGGGCCAGCCGCATTTCGGAGACCCGGAACCGTTGCAGGATGGGGTAAATTCAAATGTCAGCGATGTTTGCAAGAATCTTGACCGGGTCTAAGCAGCGCCTCAGGGTCAGAGCCTTGAGCGGTTTTGCACCGAGTGGCCTTTCAAACGATTCGCCAAGGCTGAAGACCCTTTCAGAATTTTCAACGGAGCCGTGATCTAGAGGCTTCTGCACAGCCCGAATGCCCTTGGTCCATTCGCCAAGCGCGACCACGATCCTGGGCCAGGCTACTGGAAAGTTGTTCACCGGTACAATAGAGGTGTGCCTGAAAACCCTACGAAAGCTTCCCCTACCGTTGGATTTGTTTCGCTTGGCTGTCCGAAAAACCTCGTCGACTCCGAGGTCATGATGGGCCTGCTGGACCGTGCCGGAGCGCGGCTGACGGCGCGTCCCGAAGAGGCCGAGATCCTTGTCGTCAATACCTGCAGCTTCATCGATACCGCCAAGCAGGAATCGGTGGACACGATTCTGGAAATGGCGCGGCTGAAGACAGAGGGATCGGCGCAAGAAGCTGATCGTCGCCGGCTGCCTGGTCGAGCGCTATCGCGACGAGATTCGCAAGAACATTCCGGAAGTGGATGCCGTGGTCGGGACTGGGGAGTTGGAGTCGATTCTGGACGCTGCCGGGGTTGCTCCGGCAACCGCGGCGAGCGTTTCGCCGTTCAATATTCTGAGTGGAGCGGCGCTTGCCGGTCAGGACAGGAATCGCTCTCAGGGACACATAAGCACAAGCACGAGCCGGCGTTTCGACCGGAAGGCGACCTGCGCGAGCAGCAGGGACGCTTCAGCCGCGAGGAGTGGCAGGGCGCGGCGCACATGCTGCCGACCTATCTCTACGACGAAGCCACGCCGCGACTGCTCACCACGCCCAGGTCTTCGGCTTACATCAAGATCGCGGAAGGGTGCGACCATCCGTGCAGCTTCTGCGTCATTCCGAACCTGCGCGGCAAGTTTCGCTCGCGGCGGTTCGAGTCAGTGGTGGCCGAGGCGCAGCAACTGGTTGCGCGGGGTGTGCAGGAGATCACGCTCATCGGGCAGGACACGACCTGCTACGGTGAAGACCTTGGGATCGAAGGACGGCCTGGCGACGCTGCTGGACGCGCTGGCCGGCATTGAGGGGCTGCGCTGGCTGCGCTTCCTCTACGCGTATCCGAATCGCATCACCGGAAGGCTGCTGGAGACGATTGCGAAGCACGACAACATCTGCAAGTACCTCGATGTGCCGCTGCAGCACGCCTCGCCGATGTGCTGAAGCGCATGAAACGCGGGGCCGGAGCGGATATCTTTCTGAAGACTCTGGACAAGGTTCGGTCGGCGGTGCCGGGAATTGCGCTGCGCACGTCGTTCATTGTCGGCTTCCCGGGTGAGTCGCGCGATGACTTTGAGGTTCTGGAGGAGTTTGTCAGCGAGGCGGGGTTTGACTGGCTGGGCGTCTTCAGCTACTCCGATGAGGAAGGCTCCGGCGCATTCTCGCTGGATACCAAGGTTCCCAAGCGCACCATCGAGGCACGCAAGCGCCGCCTGATGAAGCTGCAGCAAGGCATCAGCAGGCGGGCCAAGCAGAAGTGGGTTGGGCGCGAGCTGGTTCTGCTGGCCGAAGGCGAAAGCGAAGAGACGCCGATGCTGTGGGAAGGTCGGACGCAATTTCACGCGCCGGAGATTGACGGCAAGGTGTACATCAACGACTTCGGCGATCTGGAAGCGCTGGAACCGGGGCGCTTCTACAAAGCTGAAATCACAGAGGCGCACGAATACGACGTGATCGCGCGCGTTGTGGGCGGACCGCTGTAGACTCAATGCGAATCCAATAGATTGTCATGGCCACAAAGAAGAAATCCGCAAAAGTTTTCAAGTGCCCCACCTGCGGGATGCTGGTGCAGCCGAAGGATGAGGACTTCCCTTTCTGTTCGGATCGCTGCCGCAAGATTGATCTTGGAAAGTGGGCGATGGGCGTCTACAAGATCAGCTCGCCGGTCCTGGATCCCGAGGTGCTGGAAGATCTTGGGCGGGGCCGGAAGCGACCGAGGGAGAAGCTCGGGGAATGAGTAGCCTTGCGGCAGAGCAGGCTGCGTGGGACGAGGGTGAGGTGCATTAGTGGGCAAGGAAAATGCAGGTCCTTCGACTGCGGTCGCCTCGGCGACCTCCGCTCAGGATGACTACCCTCTAATCATGAAATCTCAGCCAAAGAAGACGCGGTGGGCGTGGACGGTCGCGACATTCTTTGGGGCAGGTTTGGGCAAGCCGGGACCGGGCACGTGGGGCTCGGTGGCGGCGGTGCTGCTGTGGGCGGCGGTGGCCTGGGGCCTTCACCCTTCCCCGCAAGTCCTGCTGCTGGTCCTGGTGGCCGGGATTGCGCTGTCGATTGGCCTCGGAGTGCCTGCGGCAACCATTGCGGCACGGGAAAGCGGGCGCGAGGATCCCGGCTTCGTGGTGATCGACGAAGTGGCCGGACAGTGGATCACGCTGCTGTTCTGTCCGGTCGACTGGCGGCACGGCCTGATCGCGCTTATCCTCTTCCGGCTGTTCGACATCACCAAGCCGTTCCCGGTCCGCAGCCTCGAGAGCCTGCCCGAGGGCTGGGGCATCGTGTTCGATGATGTGGCCGCGGGGCTGTATGCTTTGGGAGTAGCGTCTTTGCTGCGCATCTGGATTTGATCCGCCATGCCGCGTACTCGCACCCAATCCGCCAACGAAGAGATCACGCCTGAACCACGCATTGAAGAGATAGTGCCTTCGGCGGCGCTTCCCCTCGGCGAAGTTGAGATCATCGGCGCTCACCTTGGACCCCACACATTCGGACCGCCCGTCGTCGTGATCGGAACTCATTCTGCCCAAGTGCTGATGAGCAGGCCGAGGCGCGTCGCGTTCCGCATTCCCGAGGAGGCCACGTCGAGCCTGGTGGAGGTGCGGACCCCCACAGGCGTCAGCAACGCGGCTCCCTTGCGGATCGCTCGCGAGCTGACCAGCGGCCTTCACCCGGTAACGAGCCCCGCGGTCAGCCGCTCGGGGATGATTTACGCCACCATTTCAGGCCAGCGCGGCAAGCAGACACCTGTGTCAGTGGTGCGCGTGAGCCCGGACGGCAGAGGCACTCCGTTTGTCACCGGCATTCTGAACGCCACCGGGCTCGCCTTCAGTCCGGACGGGGACCTCTTTGTGACTTCGCGCGCTGAAGGGAATGTCTATCGGATCGATGGCGCCGGCGAATCGACGCTCTATTCAGAAGGGATGGGCGTGGCCACCGGCGCGGTATTTGACACGGCAGGCAACCTGTTTGTGGGCGACCGCAGCGGAACCATCTTCAAGATCGATCCACAGCGCAAGATCTTCGTCTATGCCACGCTGGAGCCGAGCGTATCAGCCTATCACCTGGCTGTGGATCGAAACGGAACACTCTACGTCACCGGGCCGACGCTTTCGTCGAATGACACAATCTGGGCAATCGATACGCATGGAGACGCGCGGCCCTGGTATCGCGGTCTCGGCCGTCCGCAGGGACTCGCGCTCGCGAGGAATGGCGACATCTACGTCACCGCATGCCTGCATGGCCGCCGCGGACTGGTGCGGGTGACGCCGGAGGGAGAAGCCACGCTCGTTGTTGCCGGGATCAACCTTGTGGGTGTGGCGTTTTCGCCTTTGGGTAAGACCATTCTGGCCACGAATGAGGCAGTTTATGATGTGGACTTGGGAGTCGAGGGACTGAGCCTGCCCTAGAGATCAGCACAGAGCTTCCGGCCTGTCGGGCAGCGACTCCAGCACCCCGGGCCAGAGCCAGGACCATAAACTCCATCAACCCGGTTGGAAGACGAGACGCCAGGAGCAAGAAGCTGCCTTCATGAAATCCGAGATCATTGCAGTCGGCTCCGAAATGCTCACGCCTTTCCGCCAGGACACCAATTCCCTTCAATTGACCGAGAAGCTGAACGAGATCGGCGTCATCGTGGCCTTCAAGACCATCGTGGGCGACCGGCGCAAGGACCTCGTCGGTGTGATTCGCAATGCACTTGGCCGCACGGACATCGTCATCCTGGTGGGCGGGCTTGGTCCAACGGAAGATGACCTGACGCGCGAAGCCGTTGCAGAAGCTTTGTCGCTCACGATCAAACGCGATGCCACCCAGGTGGCGGCGTTGCATGCCCGCGCCGCTACGTGGCGCATGCCGATGGCCGAAAACAACCTGAAACAGGCCGACGTCATCGAAGGCGCAACCGTGCTGCCCAATCCGAATGGCAGCGCGCCGGGGCAATGGCTTGAAACGCTTTATTCCGGCTACCGCAAGCTCGTCCTCATGATTCCCGGACCTCCGAACGAATGCTTTCCGCTCTTCGAGAATGAGTGCCTGCCGCGGCTGCGTACGACGCTGCCTCAGCGCCACATTGCCAAGCGCACGCTGAAAGCGGCCATGATTCCCGAGTCGCAGGCGGACAAACTGCTGGCTCCGATCTACACCGCCTATAAAGATGTGGAGACGACAATCCTGGCGCACGCCGGTGACATTCAGCTCACGCTGGTCTGCTCAAAGCCCAGCCAGGAACTCGCGGAGCAGCGCGTCGACGAGCTTGCAGGCAAGATGGAGGAAGCGCTCGACGACTGGCTCTACTCCTCTGAAGGCGAGTCGCTCGAGCAGATCGTCCTCTACTATCTTGGATTGCGGCAAGCGACGCTGGCTGTTGCGGAGAGCTGCACGGGCGGAATGATTTCGCAGCGCATTACCACTGTGCCGGGAAGCTCCCGTTCATTTCTGGGAGGCGCGGTTGTCTATTCCAACGAGTTGAAGACCACGTTTGCAGACGTTCCGCCCGAGATGATCGAGCGGTACGGCGCGGTCTCGTCGGAGGTTGCGGCGGCGCTTGCTGAAGGGATCCGTAAGCGCACCGGCGCGACGCTCGGGGTGGGAGTTACCGGCGTTGCGGGCCCGGCAGGCGGAAGCGAATCCAAGCCCGTGGGCCGCGTCTACATTGCAGTCAGCGACGGGCTGAAGACCGACACATTCGAGCGCAACTTTCGCGGGGCCCGCGATCGCGTGCGGGAGTGGACCAGCCAGCAGGCTCTCGACCTGATTCGACGCAAGCTCATGTAATTGGACCGGCGGTTCGTCACGAGTGAAAGAAAAACTTTGGCGCGGTCAGGGCCGTCTATGGGATTATCTTGGCTGTTGCAGAGCATCACCCAATTTGTGCCCGAGAGGTTTGAGTGAAACCCTTTGCGCGTGTACTCACTGTCGCTTTCGCTGCTGCAATCCTCGCCTGCCCGGCGGTTGTGCTGGCGCAGGCCCCGGCCAATTCACCGAAGCAGAAGGTGGTCACGGCCAGCGATCTGCCGCGTTTCAGCTATCCGGTAAGCGTTCCACCGAGCACGCTGTTGATGGCCGATGACGAGACGTTCAACGCCTTTGCGCAGAAGGTGGTGCACGACGTCGATTCGGTGCTCAGCAACTACGAGATTGAGGACAAAGCCACGCTGCGGAGGTTATACGGCTCGAAGCTTGACGTGCAGTTGCTCACCAACGACAACCAGGGCGCGATGGCAACTCTCGACACGCTGCGGTCCCTGCAGGAGAAGCCGCAGGCTAAGGCAACGTCAGGGATGATCGACAGGCCGCTGATCGAAGCGCGCATTTCGACACACTCCAACTCCGGCGATGCGTTTCAACAGGCATTTCAGACCAAACTGCAGGCAGTGCTGGATGCAATGGAGTGGCGCGTCGTCCAGGACAGGGTCAAACAGACCAAGGGCAGCTTTGAGGTGGCGACTCCGGACCTGATTGTCGCCAGCGAGAAGGAAGGACTTGATCCTGCGGCAAGCAAATCAAACACGATCGACCTGGACGCGGCCCAGACACTGATTGAAGATCGCGCTTTTATCAAGGTGATCTATCCGGTCAGACAGCAGGCGCTGGCGGCATTGACCGCCTACGTGGCCGCTCACAATGTGCACAAGCCCGATATCTGGGAGGCGCGCGAAGTAACTCTTACCGCCGATCAGAAGCTGACTCCTGTACGCATCGGCATCTGGGACTCAGGAGTGGACACGGCACTGTATCCTCATCAGCTTTTCACCGATCCATCGCCCGATGGACACAGCCCGCACGGACTCGCATACGACGTGCATGGCGATCTGTATAACGGGGATCTGCAACCACTGACGCGAAGAGCAGAAGCAGGCATACCCAAAGGTGGTTCAGCTGGAGCAGGGGCTGAGCGACGTGTACGGCGGTATCGATTCGCCCGCGGCAACAGAGGCAAAGAAGACGCTTGCTTCGATGCCCCCCGATCAGCTGGCGCAGTTCATGAAGGTAAGCATGTTCCTGGGCCAGTGGATGCATGGAACGCACGTTGCGGGCATCGCCACGCGCGGTAACCCGGCGGCAAGAATCGTGGTGGCGCAGTTTTACGATTCGCTCCCCGAAATTCCATTCGCTCCGACAACAGAGTGGGCCAACAAGTTCAAAGCAGCTTTCCAGCAGATCGGCGACTACTTTCGGACGAACGACGTTCGCGTGGTCAACATGAGCTGGGGTGACGATGTAAGCGAGATTGAACAGTGGCTGACGAAGACAAGCGCCGAGAAGGATCCGGCAGTCCGGAAGCAGACTGCCACGGAGATTTACAAGATCTGGCGCGAGGCGATTGAAAACGCCATTCGCAGCGCACCACACACGCTGTTTGTCTGCGCGGCAGGCAACTCAAACAGCGATGCAGGGTTTCTGGGGGATGTTCCGGCGTCACTGCGCCTTCCGAACCTGATCGCCGTGGGCGCGGTGGACCAGGCCGGCGAAGAGACTTCGTTCACAAGCTACGGCGATATCGTGCAGGTGGATGCGGACGGATTCCAGGTGGAGAGCTACGTTCCGGGCGGAACGCGCATCAAGATGTCCGGGACTTCGATGGCGTCTCCCAACGTTGTGAACCTTGCGGCAAAGCTGATCGCGCTCGATCCTTCGCTTACACCGGAGGAGACGATCGCACTGATCAAGCAAGGCGCGGACAAGAGTGCAGACGGCCGGCGCAATCTTATTAATCCCAAGGCAACCATTGCTCTTTTGAAAGAGCGTAAAATGGCGAAGAGTTCGAAGTAGCGAGCTCTCACACCCCGGCCCGCAAGACGAAGACAATCCACGGACGTGCATCCAAATCCTCTGGAGGTTTCCCCCATGCCTTTGCCTCAGGATGAACGCATCGTCGCCCTTGCAAATGACCTGCTGGACCAATTCAAGAATATCTTTGGCTCTCATCCGGGATTTCGACCGGCCCACGCCAAGGGGCTCATGTTCACCGGCGAGTTTCGACCAGCTCGAGGAGCCGACTCGCTGACCAGGGCCCCGCATATCTCACGGCCGTCGACACCGGTAACAGTGCGGTTCAGCAATTCAACGGGCCTGCCTACGATTCCGGACAATGCGCCGGAGGCCAATCCGAGAGGCCTTGCAATCCGGTTCAACCTGGCCGCACATGTGCACACCGACATTGTCAGTCACTCGACAGATGGATTTCCGACGCGCGATGGAGCGGAGTTTCTCGAGTTCCTGAAGGCTGCCGCAGCCAGCGGCCCAGATGTGCCGTCGCCGAAACCGGTTGAGCAGTTCCTGGGTTCGCATCCTGCCGCGCTTGCTTTTGTGCAGACTCCCAAACCATTCCCTTCGAGCCTTGCGAGAGAGACATACTTTGGAGTCACGGCGTTCGCCTTTACGAACGCGTCGAATCAAAAGAAGTTCGGCAGATATCGAATTCTTCCGGAGCTTGGCAACGACTACCTGACCGAAACGCAGGTCTCGAAGCTTACCCCGAATTACCATTTCGAAGAGCTTGTTGGACGAGTTGCGATGGGGCCGATTCGATTCAGGGTGGTGGTGCAGGTGGCCGAACCCGGCGATGTTCCCGATGATGCCACGGTGCACTGGCCGGAGTCGCGGAAGCTGGTCGAATTCGGAACGATCGAACTGACGAGCGTGGTGCCGGACACCGTTGCGCAACAGCAGCACATTATTTTCGATCCGATTCCGCGGGTGGATGGAATCGAGCCGTCGGCCGATCCGCTACTTGAATTGCGTGCGGCAGCGTACCTCCTTAGCGGTCGGGAGCGCCGAGCGGCAAAAGAGGTGATTCTGACGACCTGATCGTGTTGCCAGACTGAATCGGGAATGCTTGGCACCCTGCGAGGAAACGATTGTCTTTCGCTGCGAGGATCATTCTTGAGCTGACCGGCACGCTTATTGCGCTGGGCGGCCTCTATGATTTGTTCACTCCGCGGCTGCCGCCGAATCTCGTTGCGATCTGCGGCCCAAACGAGCCCGGACAAAAGCTTGTGCGAGAACTGCTGCGCGCTCTTGGCGGGTCTTTGTTTGCGATCGGACTGACTGTTTGTTTGTTGGCGGCGACTGTCGAGCCCGCTCACGCGTGGATCTTCGCGGTTGTGCTTCTTCTCGTTCTGCCTTCAGAGGGGGTGAATGCGTGTTGCATGTACCGGGTTGGCTCTGCTTACTATCTCCCGCTGACATTTGCTTTGCTCGCCGTGCTTGGAGCCATGGTGGGCTGGCTGCAATCGTCTCACCTGCAATGATGAGGACCGATTTGACTCCATTTGCCGGCATTTGAAAGACTCCGCTCATGCAATACAAGGGAAGAGTGGAATACGCCGACGCGCGCAAGATGCGTGTGCGAAACAAGCGCTACTATCGTGTGCTGCATTGGCCCATCTGGATCTGGGTGTTCTTTCTGGCGCCGGGTCCGCTTACCTTCAGTCTCTTCGCGCATGGGTTCGGACCCGCCAACTCCGCATGGCTCGCGGCGGTACTCCTCGGCACCGGAATTGCCGGGCTGTACGGACAAATGCCGGGAGTGGAACCGGCGCCTTACATCCTGCGTTTTGACGAGGACAAGCCGAATCCGCTCTACCGAAAAGTCTGCTACACATTTGCGTGGAACGCCGTGCTGAACTTCGCGCTGCTCAATCTTGCCGGACTGCTGATTGCTACTATTACTGGGGTCTGGTACATGAAACAGCTCTATCACTACGCGTACCTCCCGCTGTGCCTGCTTATTCTGCTGCTCGGCGCATGGGGCAAGCTGCCGAGGGTGGGAAGATCGACGAAGCGCGAGGGCATTGAGCGCCGTTACTTTTACGGGTCGGTGTGGGCTGTAACAATAGCTCAAACACTGCTGCTGATTCTCTGGAAGACGCTGCCGCTGACTCGAACTGGAAGCCTGATCAAGCTCGCGGTCTATGCGGGTACGCTTGCTGCGATGGGAATTGCGGCATATCAGGGCGTGCTTCCGCGCACGCGGCCGATTCTGCCGGGCGAGGTGATGGTGGACTGAATTCGGGAAATCGCGATTCCAGACGCACCAACAAACACGCCTTGCGATTGCATGCGTGACGGTGCCCATCCGATCGATTGGGGCCTCTCGTGCGATTCCTGATGACAACTGCTACTTGACTGGCTTGTAGCCTGACGTTCCTGCCTTCTTCATCGCTGCCATCCCGTCGTCCACAGAAAGCAGTGGAGTCGTCTTTACGCTCTTGCACGCACCGCCAGCAGCGATGGCCAGCGCAAAGGCCGCTGCACTTGTGTTGTCGGGCATGTCGATGATGGTAATAGTGTCATGGTCTCCGAAGGAGAGCCAGACTCCATTTAATGAACCGCCGAGCTTCTCAATGGCTTTGCGCACGGCGTCAGAGCGATCTTGCGGCTTCTTGATTAACGCAGCCAGAGCTTCAGCGGTATACGAAACCTGAACGAGATAACTGGGCATGGGTTTCCGCCTTTCAGGAGAATTTTTCAGTCCAGAACCTGAGGAGGAGCGAAGTATATACCGGCCTCACTTCAATGGCGCTTATTTTCTTTTGGTCGGTCCTTCGACAGACGAGCGCTCTTGAATTTCGTCGGGGAGGAGCACTGCGATAATCGTCGCCTCACCTGCTAAACTCGATAATCGTCATGCTCCTTGCAGTTCTGCTGATTGTTGCAGTCGCGTACCTCTTTGGGTCGATTCCGACGGGTTATCTGCTGGTGCGCCTTTTTCGCGACCAGGACATCCGTGCGGTCGGCAGCGGAAACATTGGCGCGACCAATGTAATGCGCTCCGGCGGCAAAGGCCTGGGCGCTGCAACGTTTCTGCTCGACATGCTGAAGGGCTGCGCGGCTGTTTGGCTCGGTGGCGTGCTGGCCAGTGCTTTGGCCCCGGACCTGCCGCTTCGAGATGCGCAGGCGCTGGCCGCGATTTCGGCAGTCATCGGTCACATGTTTCCGGTCTGGCTGCATTTTCGAGGGGGCAAGGGAGTGGCAACCGGCTTTGGAGTTTTCCTGGTAGCCGCGCCGCTTGCCGCGCTGGCCGCAATCATGGTCTTTGCCATAGTCCTGCTGCTGACCCGCTTTGTTTCGCTTGCTTCCATCATCGGAGCGGCCAGCTTTCCCGTCTTTGCATGGTTTCTAGTGCGCGGAGACAAGCCGGCGTTCTTCATTGCTGCCCAGGTGATCGTGGCGCTGCTCATCATCGTGAAGCATCACCAAAATATCCGACGGCTGCTCTCAGGAATGAGAACCGCATCGGCGGCACACCACCGGAATCCGCATGAGCCGCATCGTTGTGCTGGGCGCAGGCGCGTGGGGAACGGCGATTGCTCTTTCTCTCTATCGACGCGGAGGACATTTTGTAACTCTGTGGTCGCATAGCGAGACGGAAGCGCAGCAGATTGCGGATGCCGGTGAGAACAAGTTGTTTCTGCCCGGGTTTCCGCTTCCGCCCGACCTCATCGTAACGGCGGACGATGCGCCGGTTATCGACGCCGAGATCCTGGTGTCGGTTATTCCGTCGGAGTTCCTGCGGGCCACAATCACGCGTCTCACGCCACACATGCACAACGGCCAGTTCCTGGTCAGCGCCACCAAAGGCGTGGAAGATCGCAGCTTCCTGCGCATGACGCAGGTCCTCTCGGAGACCCTGGAGCCTGCGGGGCTCCTGCTCTCGATCGGTGCGTTTTCAGGGCCCAGCTTTGCAGTGGAGGTGGCGCAGGGGCAGCCAACTGCTGTGACAGCGGCCTTCAGCGATCCGCAGATTGCGAAGTTGATTCAGGAGGAGTTCTCTTCTGAGTCTCTTCGGGTTTATACATCGACAGATGTGATTGGCGTGGAACTGGGTGGAGCGCTCAAGAATGTGATCGCGATCGCCGCGGGCGTTGCGGCCGGCGTAGGGCTCGGTTACAACTCGGCCGCCGCACTCATGACACGCGGCATCGCCGAGATCACGCGTCTTGCCGTGGCCTGCGGGGGAAGCCGCGAGACGCTGGCCGGGTTGAGCGGCGTCGGCGACTTGGTGCTGACCTGCACCGGTTCGCTCAGCCGCAACCGGACCGTTGGACAGGCTCTGGGGCAGGGGCGCAAGCTGCCGGAGATTCTCGAGAGCCTGGGCGGGAGGGTGGCGGAGGGCGTTCGCACCACGCGCGCTGCGCTGGGCCTTGCGCGGAAGCATGGAATCGAGATGCCGATAACGGAGCAGATGGAGCTGATCCTGGAAGAAGGCAAAGATCCGCGCGAAGCCATCAAGGACCTGATGCTCAGGCCGGGCAAGGGCGAGCACTAAGACAAGGCCTCCGTTAAGCGATAAGTTTTCATGATCCGTAATTCATGCTGCGCTATACTTTTGGCCTTCACGATTCCCCGCTCTTTTATTCCCTGAAAATCTCACTTGGAGGTTAGATCGATGAAAGTCCTTGTAACCTGGACCGTGCGGCCGGGCGCCGTGAAAGAAGCGGTTGGCCGGTTCCTCGCCGGCAAAGCGGCACCGCCTGAAGGAGGCAAAATGCTGGGGCGTTGGCATAAGACAGACGGCAGCGGCGGCTTTGCCCTCTATGAAACCGACAGTCCCGCCGCTCTTTACACTGCGTCAGCCGAATGGATAGACGTTTTGGACATCCACGACTCGTTGGTTATTGAGGATGCGGAAGCCGGGCCGGTGCTGGCCAAGGTCTTCGGCAAGTAAGTCGAACTCCGGAGGTTCATCGTTTCCCAGGTCTCAAAATCGAGACCTGGGGCACCCGGAGGTTCATGGTTTCCCAGGTCTGATCCGGCGCTGCGGACGAGACCTGGGGCACCCGGCCGTTTCAAGTTCGCTCCCCGGAACAGAGTTACCTCGAGCCACCGGCGATTGCGCCGATGATCAGGAGGGGTTCTTTGCCCTGCGCGACGGCGTCGGGCAGCGGGTTGTCGGGCGAGTCATGCGAGAGGTCTTCTTCGCATGCGAAGAAGCGCAGGAAGGGCCGGCGCTTGTGCGTGTCGTGTTCGCGGATGGTGCCGCAGAGCATGGGATAGCGGGCTTCAAGCGCATCAAGGACCGCGCGAATGGTGACCGGCGATGAGACCGCCAGCGTGACCTCGCCGTCGATGCGGGCGAGGTTGCGGAGGTGATAGGGGAGCATCACGCGAACCGGCGCTGCGGCGTGGGCTTCGGGATCGGTCATGCTTTCCTCGGGGGCTGAAGCCCTAATTTATTTCGTGGCCTTAGCGGCACGGCTAAAGCCGTGCCCTTTCAAAGCAGAGACTCTTCTGCTCAAGCTGCGAAGTCGTGCCCTCACACGTGATCCCAGGTCTCAAAATCGAGACCTTGGGCACCCAGACTTCGTGGCGTCGGGCACCCAAGTCGTATGCAACGATTATTGCAGCGTCTGCACCTCGACGGAGAGCACCGCGGGCAGGTCGTGCACGATGGCTGACCACGTGTCTCCGGCGTCGGGCGAGACGTAGACCTGGCCGCCGGTGGTGCCGAAGTAGACGCCGCACTTGTCGAGATTGTCGACGGCCATGGCGTCGCGCAGCACGTTCACGTAGCAGTCACTCTGCGGAAGGCCCTTGGTCAGCGGCTCCCACTCGTTGCCGCCGGTGCGGCTGCGATAGACGCGCAGCTTGCCCTCAAGCGGGAAATGCTCGGAGTCGCTCTTGATGGGAACCACGTAAACGGTCTCGGGTTCGTGCGCATGGACGTCGATGACGAAACCGAAGTCGGTGGGCAGGTTGCCGCTGATCTTGGTCCAGTTGTCGCCGGCATCGTCGGAGCGCATGACGTCCCAGTGCTTCTGCATGAACAGCACGCCGGGGCGCGATGGGATTCATGGCGATGTGATGGACGCAGTGGCCGACCTCGGCGTTCGGGTCGGGAATGTACTTGGAGTAGAGCCCCTTGTTGATCGGCTTCCATGACTTGCGCCGCCGTCGTCGGTGCGGAATGCGCCCGCGGCGGAGATGGCGATGTAGATCCGCTCGGGATTGGCGGGGTCGAGAATGATGGTGTGCAGGCACATGCCGCCGGCGCCGGGCTGCCAGTTCGGGCCGGTGCCGTGGCCGCGCAGGCCGGGAAGCTCGTGCCAGTTCTCGCCGCCGTCGGTGGAGCGGAAGAGGGCGGCGTCTTCGACGCCGGCGTAGACGGTGTCAGGCTCGGTAAGCGAGGGCTCGAGATGCCAGACGCGCTTGAACTCCCAGGGATGCTGCGTGCCGTCGTACCACTGGTGCGTGGTGAGCGGCTTGCCGGTTTCGGCGGACGAGTCGTACACGAACTGGTTGCGTGCGGCTTGGGCGGGCCGGGCAGGCGGGCGCCTCGCCGGCGGGAATGCCGGGCTGATGCCAGGTTTTGCCGCCGTCGTCGGAGCGCTGCAGAAGCTGGCCGAACCAGCCGCTCGTCTGCGATGCATAGATGCGGTCCGGGTCAACCGGCGACCCTTTGACGTGATAGATCTCCCATCCCGCGAAATGGGGGCCGCTGACCTCCCATTTATCGCGCTTGCCGTCTGAGGTGAGAACGAACGCACCTTTGCGCGTTCCGACCAAAACACGCACCTTGCTCATGACGCTCCTTATCGCCCGTATTGAATGGAAGGGGCCAAGCCCACGGGCCGCTTGGAGATTCTTCCGCATCTGCGGAGCAAAGTTCAAGCGAAAAGTTATGAAATGTTCAGGCTTGCACGCGGGGTCGAAACCGCCGATTGCGCAGCCGCGAGAGATTGAATGCTTGCGGAAGCGAGCGGGGAGTGTGGAATAGACTTGAAGTTGAACGAGTGCGCGCAGAAAACAACATAAAAGCGGACAAATCCATGATTACTTTATTTACGGGATACGACGAGGAGCCAAAGGACAAGAAGCCTGCCGAAGCCGAAGAGGCAGAGTCGGAGCAGAAGTCGGGCTTTTTCTCGCGGATGCGGCAGGCAGTCACGCGCACGCGGGAGTCGTTCTCATCGCGCGTGAATGAGATTGTCGCCCTGACGCGCGAGGTGGATGAGGCGGCCCTTGAGGATCTCGAGGCGGCGCTGATCACAAGCGACATCGGCGTGACGACGACGACCGAGATTCTGGAAGCGCTGCGCGAGCGGGCCAAGCTCAAGGCCATTGAGGGCGGCGAGGAGTTGCGCGATCTGCTGAAGGAGCAGTTGCGCGGAATCCTGGAGGCTCCGCAGCGGCCGGTCGTGGAGCCGGCGATGCCGCCCAAGGTGACGTTCCTGGTGGGAGTGAACGGTACCGGCAAGACGACGACCAGCGGCAAGCTGGCGGCGTGGTATCGCGGACAGGAGAAGACGGTGCTGCTGTGCGCGGCAGATACGTTTCGCGCGGCGGCGATTGAGCAGCTTGAGGTATGGGCGGCGCGCAGCGGCGTGGAGATGATCAAGACGCGGCAGGGCGGCGATCCGGCGGCGGTGCTCTACGACGCCGCGACGCCGCGAAGGCGCGCAACATCGACGAGCTGATTGTCGATACAGCCGGGCGGCTGCACACCAAGACGGGCCTGATGGACGAGCTGGACAAGATGCGGCGGACGGCGTCGAAGCTGGTTCCCGGCGCTCCGCACGAGGTGCTGCTGGTGATGGACGCGACGACCGGGCAGAATGGACTGCAGCAGGCGCGGCAGTTCACGCAGTCGGCCGGGGTGACGGGCATTGTGCTGACCAAGCTGGACGGCACGGCGAAGGGCGGCATTGCCGTGGCGATTGCGCGCGAGCTGAGTCTGCCGGTGCGGTTTGTGGGTGTGGGCGAGCAGATGAGCGACCTGCTGGAGTTTTCGCCGGCGGATTTTGTGGATGCGCTGCTGGGGTAGGAGCCGAGGCAGCCAGTTGAAAGGATCCTCATGGCGCAACAACATGAAACTCCGACCAGATCCGTCGCAACCCGCCATTCTGGCGAATTTCAATACTTCCGGTTCACCAATTCTCGTCCTCGCGATCGAAGGTCACGGGACGAACTGCACGCAATGGCCACGCAAGAAAGACATCTACTGGATGCAGCGCGCGCTGGAACTGGCGCGGCGCGGGATTGCAGTGTCAGCTCGCCGAACCCGGCCGTGGGGTGCGTGATTCTGGATCGCGCGGGGCAGGTGGTCGGCGAGGGCTGGCACGAGTACGACCTGCTGGATCATGCGGAAATTGTTGCGCTGAATGAGGCGAAGCAGCATGCGGGCGACCGGCTGCGCGGCGGCACTGCCTACGTGACGCTGGAGCCCTGCAACCACACGGGACGCACCGGGCCATGCACGGAGGCGCTGATCGCGGCAGGACTGAAGCGCGTGGTGGCGGCAACGGGCGATCCCAATCCCAACGTTGCCGGGCATGGCATGGAGCGCCTGCGCGCGGCGGGGCTGGAAACGGTTGTGGGGGTGTGCGAGGCGGAAGCGCGACGGCTGAATGAAGGATTTGCGCGCTGGATCCAGTGCAAGCGCCCGCTGGTGCTGATGAAGGTGGCGATGACGCTGGACGGCCGCATCGCGCCGCCTGCCGGGCAGCATACAGCGAGAGAGCCCTACTGGATTACGAGCGAGATATCGAGGGCGGCGGTGCAGCCGCTGCGCTGGCAGGCCGATGCGGCAATGACGGGCGTGGACACCGTGCTGGCAGATGACCCGATGCTGACGGATCGCAGTGGCCTGCGGAGGCGGCGGCCGTTGCAGCGCGTGGTGCTGGACTCAGCGCTGCGCATGCCGCTGGATTCGAAGATGGTGCGTGGCGCGCAGAACGACCTCGTGATCTTCACTGTTTCAAAGGACGAGGCAACGGATTGGCGAGCTTCGCCAACGCGGAGTGCGCGTGGAAGTGCTGTCTGCCGAGGCGGGACGCGTTCCGCTGGGCAAGGTGCTCGACAAGCTGGGCGAGGAAGGCATTCTCACACTGCTGACGGAGACGGGCACGCGGCTGAACACGGCGCTGCTGGCCGGGGGCATGGTGGATCGCGTGCATCTGTTCGTGTCGCCGCAGATCATGGGCTCGGATGCGGTTCCGGCGTTTCGCGGAATGGCGAACGCGATTCACATGGGCCGAGGTTGAGGTCGAGCGGTACGGGAATGACCTGGGGCTATGCTCGCTGCTGAGAGATCCTTGGCTGAAAACAGTGGTCAGGGGTCAGTGATCAGGGATCAGATTGTAAGTGGCGGTAGATCGTTTGAGTATCCTGCTCCCTGCTGGCGGGTCACTTAGAATCAATCCATGTTTACGGGGATTATTGAGCAGACGGGGACGCTGGTCAGCCTGGTGGATCGCGGCGGCGTTCGGCGCATTACGGTGGAGGCGCCGGGGGTTGCGGCGCGGCTGCGCGAGGGCGATTCGCTGGGGATCTCCGGCGTGTGCCTGACGGCGCTGGATGTTGACCCGACCTACTTTCACGCCGACCTGGCGCAGGAGACGCTGGACCGGACCTCGCTGGGATCGCTTGCCGCCGGCGCGAAGGTGAACCTGGAGCTGCCGACGGCGGCGGGGAGTCCGCTGGGCGGGCACGTGGTGCAGGGGCACGTGGACGGCTGCGGCGTGATGACGGCGCTGGACCCGGTGATTCCGGAGACGAGTCCGCAGTTCAACCGCGAAACGACGGACTGGACGCTGAAGGTGCGCGTGCCGGAGAACGTGCGGCAGTGGATGGTGCACAAGGGGTCGGTGGCGATTGAAGGCATCAGCCTGACGATTGCGGGATTTGACGGCGAGACGATTTCGATTGCGATTCTGCCGCTGACCTACTGGCGGACGAATCTGCACACGCTGAGCGTGGGCGCTCCGGTGAATGTGGAGGCGGATGTGCTGGTGAAGCTGGCGTATCAGCAGATGATCAATAACCCAGGTCCCAACGTCGGGACCTGGGCACCCAGAAACCGGAGTTTGAGCTGACTGAGGCGTGGCTGGTGGCGAACGGGTATTGAGCAGGGGTCTCGGAAAGAGGCTCAGTGTGCGCTTGAGTTTTCCGATGTCTGCGAAAATCGAGACAAATGCAGGTCACCTCAGCTCCCTTCGCTCGCGCGGTCGCTCAGGATGACAATTCTAGTAAGGAAGCGGCTTTAGGGCTTCGCTGTGAGCTTGGGTGGGTCGGTGACGTATTCGTCGCCGGTGCGGGCGAGGAGCAGGGCGCGGCGATCGGTGAGCAGCTTGAGCTGATTGGTGGCATCGATGAATTCCTGCTTCTGCTCGGCCGTGAGTTGGGCGCCGTTCTGCGCGGCCTTATTCAGCTCGTCGATCTTCGCCTGCAGGCGCGGTATCTCGCGGTCGATCAGGACAGGATGGATGCTGGGTGACTTTGCCTTGCCGCGGGCGAGATCGTTGCGGTTGTTTTCGCCCCAGACGGGAAGCATGCCGACGTGGCCGAGTTCGACGCGCGTGCCGGCGGGGCCGTAGTCGCGGCGGACGGCGGAGAAGAGACCGATCATGGAGTCGCGCGGATCGCCGTTCTTGTCGGGCATCAGGCCGTCAACGTAGGTCCGCGACTGGTTCGACAGAAAGTTTCCAAGTGAGTAGAAGATGACGGTGTCGCGGCCATCGGCGGTGCGGTAGGTCTCAATGGGCTGCAGGACGTGGGGGTGGTGGCCGACGATGACCGTCGCACCCGCTTCGAGCATCTTGTGCGCGGTTTCGACGTCTTCGGGCCGGGGGGCGGGCGCGTACTCGGTTCCCCAGTGGATGGAGATCGACGAGCATATCGCACTGGGCTGCGGGCCTTGCGGATGGCGTCGAGCACGCCGGCCTCGTCGATGCCGGGAGCACCGCCGGACTCGCCGGGGTACGGGAAGAAGTTGACGTGGGGCTGGTCGTCCTTGTCGGGATTGCGGTTGCCGTTGAGCCAGCGGGTCATGCCGAGCCAGCCCACTTTGATGCCGTTGGCCTCGACGATGACGGGCTCGAAGGTCTGCTGGGCAGTGTCGCCTGAGCCGACGAAGAGCAGTCCGATTTCGCGGAGGTGGTCGCGGGATTCGGCAAAGCCGGCCCAGCCCTGGTCCATGACGTGGTTATTGGCAAAGGAGACGATCTTGATGCCGTTGGCCTTGAGGGCTTCGGGCAGGGTGGTGGGGGCGTCGAACATGAAAGGCTTCGAGCCACGGGAGTGGGCGGGTGCCACGGGAGTCTCGAGGTTGACGAAACCGAAGTCTGCCGAGCGAAAGACGTCGCTGACATCACTGAAAAGCCCGCTCCAGCCCTGGACACCTTCTCCATCTGCGGCCGCGGCGGCGCGCACCGCCTCGTGGGGAATGACATCTCCGGCGACGGCGAAGGTTACCTGGGCAAGGTCATGGGGGTAGGGGGTGGGGGCTGCTCCGGCTGCCCTGGCCTCGTGGAAGCCGATGCGGGTTGCCAACTGGATGGCTCCGAAGACTGCGATCAGACCGAAGCGCGGCCCCGGCAACGACGGCCCGACGGCTGAGGCGGGGAATCCGGCCGGATCCCGGCGTTCGAAAGGCCCACGGAACCTCTCGCCAATCGCCGTTCACTGCCCCGTTCCTTACCCAACCCAGTGCCCTGGTCAATCGATCTCCCATCCCGGTTCGCCTTCTCGGGGAACGAAATCAGCATACATTGGGAAGGAGACGGTTTACGCGAAAGCGTCGGGTTCGCATCCATGTCATCAAGAGGGTGTAAAGTAAGCCAATCGAGGCTGTTACTTGCTGCGAACGCTTGGCCTCGAATCTGCGTCTATCGAATTGGGGAAACTGTTAACCTTGAACAGGGATCCAGAGAAAGGCCGGCCCCGCGGCAACTCCGGCGGGCAAGCTGATTTATGGCTGAGTTCGTAATCAAGTTGGCCGACGAGCGCGGTCACGTGCAAGAGCAGGTGCAGACCGCGACAAGCGCCGAGGAGTTGCGCCTGCGCTTTTCGCATGCCGGCTACCACGTGTTCTCAGTCAAGGCGCGGACAGGCCTGGGGGCGCTCTCAAGACGCAAGGTCAAGCTGGAGCCTTTTCTCATCTTCAACCAGCAGTTTCTTACCCTGATCCGGGCGGGGCTGCCGATTCTGGGCTCGCTCCAGATGCTGACCAAGATCCAGAGGAATGCCCAGTTCCGCAGCCAGCTGGACGATGTGGCGAACCGGGTCAAGACCGGCGAGTCGCTGTCATCGGCATTCGAGGCGCAATCGGGCGTTCCGGTGATCTACACGACGACGCTGCTGGCGGGCGAGCGATCGGGCAATCTGCAGGAGGTTCTGGAGCGCTATGTCGGCTTCCAGCGCATCTCGCTGACGTTTCGCAAGAAGCTGCTGGCTTCGCTGATCTACCCCTCGCTGCTGCTCACGCTGGTGATCGGGCTGCTGATCTTCATGTTCACCGTTGTGATTCCGCAGTTTGCCGATCTGTATGACCAGATGGGATCGACGCTGCCCAGGCTGACGCTTGGCCTGCTGGCCTTCGGCAAGTGGACGCAGCACAATGTTCTGTGGATATTGCTGACGCTGGTGATCATTGCGACTTTGGCGTACCGGTTTTCGACGACGGAAGAGGGCCGGGACTTTGTGGATACGGTTCGCATCCGGTTGCCGATCTTCGGCAAGATCTGGCTCAAGTACCAGGTGGCGCTGTTTGCGCGCACGCTGTCAACGCTGCTGACCGGCGGCTTGCCGCTGGTGCCGTCGCTGGAGACGGCGGCGCGCTCCATCTCTTCGCGGCGGGTCTCGAAGGCGGTGTCTGATCGATCACCACCGTGCGCGAAGGAAAGAGCCTGGCGGATTCGCTGGCAAAGACAAAGGTGTTTCCCGATCTGGCCGTCGGAGATGATCTCCGTCGGCGAAGCAGACAGGCGCGTTGCCGCAGATGCTGAACTCGGTCGCCGAGTTTTTTGAAGAAGACGTGTCGACGGCGCTGACCGCTGCGCTGGCGCTGATTGAGCCGGCCATTCTGATTGTGATGGGCGTGGTGGTTGTCTTCATTCTGATTTCGCTTTACCTGCCGATCTTCTCCCTGGGGTCAGCAGCCGCGGGAGGACAGGGATAACCTGCTTATGGCTGACGCAACCATCCCGACTCCCGATCGTGCCTGTGCTGAACGGCATGGACGAGCGAGCGCAGGCAGAGGCGCTGGCGCATCGCTATCGCGCCGAGTTTGTCGACCTGAAGAACTTCAAGATCCAGCACGAGCTGCTGCGCACCGTGCCGGTGGACCTGATGTTCCGGTACAACTTTGTGCCGCTGGAGCAGCAGCGAGGATACGCTGGTGATTGCGGTCAGCGACCCCTCGCGGCTGATGGTGCTGGACGAGATCGCCGGGCTGCTGGGCCAGCGCATTATTACGCGCGTGGCGACGCTCTCGCAGATTACCGACCTGCTGAAGAAGACCGAGCAGTCGCAGCGCGTGCTGGACGAAGCGAGCGAGGGGCTGACGTTCGATGTGCTCACCGGCGAAGAGAATGCCGACGAGAACATCTCGATCGAGAAGCTGACCAGCGATGAGGACATCAGCCCGATCATCCGGCTGGTGGACACGACGATCTTTACCGCGCTGGAGCGGCGCGCCTCGGATATTCACATCGAGACCTACGACGACTCGCTGCAGGTGAAGTACCGCATCGACGGCGTGCTGCAGGAGGCGATGGCGCCCATTGCGCGCGAGCATCACACGACGATTCTGTCGCGCATCAAGATCATGAGCGAACTGGACATTGCCGAGCGCCGCGTGCCGCAGGACGGACGCTTCCGCGTTCGCTACAAGGGCCGGCTGATCGACTTCCGCGTCTCCATCATGCCGACGGTGCATGGCGAAAACGCCGTGCTGCGCGTGCTCGACAAGGAGTCGATGAGCGAGAAGTTCCACAAGCTGACGCTCGATGTGGTGGGCTTTGCGGAAGAGGATCTGCGCCGCTTCCGCCGCTATATCCGCGAGCCGTACGGCATGGTGCTGGTGACGGGGCCGACCGGTTCGGGCAAGACGACGACGCTCTACGCGGCGCTGAACGAGATCAAGAGCGACGAAGACAAGATCATCACCATCGAAGACCCGGTCGAGTACCAGATTCGCGGCATCACGCAGATTCCGGTGAACGAGAAGAAGGGCCTGACGTTCGCGCGCGGGTCTGCGCTCGATTCTGCGCCACGACCCGGACAAGATCCTGGTCGGCGAAATCCGCGACCAGGAGACGGCGCAGATCGCCATCAACTCCGCGCTGACCGGGCACCTGGTCTTCACCACGGTGCACGCGAACAACGTGGTCGACGTGCTGGGCCGCTTCCTGAACATGGGCGTGGAGGCCTACAACTTTGTCTCCGCGCTGAACTGCATTCTGGCGCAGCGGCTGGTGCGCACGATCTGCGAGCACTGCGTCCGCACCGTCACTACTCGGATGAGGTGCTGGTCGCCAGCGGCATGGATCCGGCGGAATGGCGCGGATTCGACTTCCGCGAAGGCGCGGGCTGCATCGAGTGCGGCGGGACCGGGTTATCGCGGACGAACCGCGATTCATGAGCTGCTGGACTTGACCGACCCGATCCGCGAGATGATTCTGGAAAAGAAGCCGACCTCAGAGATTCGTAAGCTGGCTCAGACGCGAAGGCATGAGCTTCCTGCGCGAGTCGGCGCTGGAGCGTGTACGCCGCGGGCGTGACCACGCTGAAGGAGATCAATAAAGTCACGTTCATCGAGGCCTCACGATAGTGAGTTCGATCCTGAGCAGGTCGCAATCCGGAGCGCAGCGCGGCAGCCGCCCCCCTGCGGCGGTTGAGATCACTACAGAGGGAGTGATGGCGGCAGCGCTGCCGGCGAAGAACGATGCGCCGGCTTACGCCTTCGAGCCGTTGCGCGCGGGATCGATCGTTCCCGGGATCAGCGACCCGAATCTGAAAGACTCCGACGCTGTCTCGGCGGCCATTCGCAGCGCGCTGGGCAGTGTTTCGCCGCGTACGCGCGCCGTCACGGTG
The DNA here is from genome assembly GCA_963751225.1 of uncultured Acidobacteriaceae bacterium. Classification (GTDB taxonomy): domain Bacteria; phylum Acidobacteriota; class Terriglobia; order Terriglobales; family Acidobacteriaceae; genus Telmatobacter. The sequence goes on along the minus strand of CAVVTY010000009.1, from coordinate 40,454 downwards.
ATCGTGCCCGACACAGCGGTTCGCGTATTTGTGCTCGACTTCGACGCCTTCCCTGCCCGGGCTGCCGAGGCGGTACCGGTGCTGCGCTTCCGCCTGCGCAAGATGGTTCCCTTCGACGTGGAGCACGCGGGGCTGAGCTACCAGATCCTTTCAGAGAGCAAGACCGAGTACCGCGTGCTGGTCGCCGTTCTGCCGAACAGCATCCTCGAGGAGTACGAAAGCGCGGTGCGCGCCGCCGGATATGAGCCGGGAGCGGTGATGCCTTCGACACTGGCAGCGCTGGCGGCTCACGACTCGCAGGAGCCGGTGCTGGCCGCGTGCCTGAGCCGAACGGCCATCACCACAGCCATCACCATGGGCGACGACCTGCTGCTCTATCGCACACTCGACCTTCCTGATGAGCCGGCTGATCGCCTGGTGGAAGTGCAGCGCAGTGTTGCGGTAGCCGCGGCCTATTATGAGGACAAAGTCTCATATCTCCCGAAAGAACTTTATTTTTCAGGTAATGGCGAGGCAGCGGAGTTCGAACAGTGGTTTGGTCCTTCAGAACTGAGAATCGTTGATCTGGCGCCACGCGCCACAACGGGAGCAACCACTCCGATGGGCGATTTGAGCACTGCCGGGCTGATCGGGGCTTTGGCGGGAGCAGTATAGCAATGCGCGTATCGATCAATCTCGCGTCGCGTCCCTTTGCCGATCTTGCACCGGCATTGAAGAGCCTGCGCATTGCGATTGGCGCGCTCGCAGTCGCGGCTCTCCTGCTGGCCATCGGGCTCCATGCGGTTCATCACAAGGCAGAAGAGGCCCGTGCCCGTGAACGTGTGCTGGACGGCAAGATTGCGCAGATCCGGCAGGAACGGCAGAGGTACGAGAGCCTGATGCACCAGCCGGACAATGCGCGTACCCTTTCGCAGGCCGAGAGCCTTAACCAGCTCTTTGACGAAAAGTCATTCTCGTGGACGATGGCGATGGAAGACCTGGAGACGGTCTTGCCCGCAGGCGTCCAGGTGACAACGATTGAGCCGACGCGCGCAAAGGATGGACACATCACGCTTCGACTGCGGGTGATTGGACCGCGCGATCGCGCTGTAGAGCTGGAGCAGAACCTCGAACACTCAAGACGATTCCTGATGCCGCGGATCGTGGATGAAAATTCCGAATCCAGCGGGCGGCCGGGGGAGACACCGGAGCCGGTGAGCGCTTCGAGCCGTGTCAATTTCGATCTGCTTGCCGATTACAATCCAGCAACCGCAGAAGAGCGCAAGCAGGCCAAGGAAAGGGCTGCAGCTCAACATGCAGGCAAAGCGGGCGATTCTCCGCGCGACCCTGGCAGCCGGGAGCTTCGACGCACGGACCGGCGCCCTATACCGGTATGGCGCGGCCTCACACGCCGCCGCAATCACGCAGGGAGTACCGCAATGAGCGCGACTCCAACCTCCACGCGGCGTGAGCAAGTGGCATCCCCGCTGATCTGGCATTACATCGGATTGGCGGTCATGATTGTGCTCGTGCTTGGACTGGCCATTCGACTCGGCATGGACTGGTCCGCCACCAATGAACGGTCGAATGATGCGCTGGCGAGCAAGCAGATTGAGCTGCAGATCTCTCGAAATGCAGACTGCGCCGCTTCGCGGAGCTGGACAAACGCGTTGGCGAATCGCGCGAACAGATGCAGTCCTTTTACGCCAAGCGGATTCCGGCGAACTACTCTTCGATTGCCACGAGAATTGGTGAACTTGAGGTCAAGTCGGGCGTGCGACTCTCGCGCGTGGCTTACACCCAGGGTGCTGCAACGGGCGATCTGACAGAGATTTCGATGGACGCCGGGATCAGCGGCGACTACCAGCAAATCATGCGTTTCGTCAACGGACTGGAGCGCGACCAGACATTCTTTGTGATCCGGGCGATGGCGCTGACCGGACAACAGGGCGGCACTGGTCAACCTGCGCCTTCGGGTGAGCACATGGCTGCGCCCCGCGGATGTCCCGAGCGGACTGCCGGCCACGCCTCCGGAGAATCCGGAGACAGCGGCACCGGCGAATCAGGAGGGTGAGTAGATATGGCCATCCCTCTTGGAATCGAAAACAAGCGCCAGGTATACATCGTGATCGGGCTTCTGGTTGTCATTCTTGGGTTCGGCGGATATGAGCTCTACGACTTCTTCGCGTCGCCGTCTCCATCGAGCCCTGGCATAGCGAACAGCCAAACGGCCGGGAACCCGCGAACGGCGGGTGCCGCGCGACCTGCACGGCAGGCGGCGCGTCTGCGGCAGGTTCTGCATCGGGTCCCGCGGCGCAGCATCTGGGAAATACCGGACTCGATCCCACGCTGCATCTCGACAAACTGGCCGAGAGCGAAGATGTGGTGTACGCCGGAACGGGACGAAACATCTTCTCTGCCGAGTCTGCGCCGGTGCACATTCCCGAGCCGGTTGCAGGCCCGCGTCCCGGTTCTCAACCAGTCGCGACTGCGCCAGAGCCGCCGAGGCCGCCTGCCATCGATCTCAAATACTTTGGCTATGCACAGGCCAGGGACAAATCCATGCAGGCATTCCTCGTGCGCGGAGACGACATCTTTCTGGCGCGGACCGGTGACATAGTGAATCACCGCTACAAGGTAATCGCGATTATGCCGGGCAGCGTACAGATCACCGATCTGTCGTACAACAACACTCAGTCGGTGCCAATCTCAGCGAATTAGCCGATGCTTCAGACTTCTCCAACTCGGCGCGCGCGACCCTCCGAAGAGGGCTACGTGCTGGTCGCGGTTGTCTTCATGACGGTGATCCTGGTCCTGTCGCTGGCGGTGGCGATACCGCGCATGCGCGAGAGCATCCAGCGCGATCGCGAGATTGAGACGATGCAGCGCGGCAAGCAGTACATCCGCGCCGTCCAGCTGTACTACAGAAAATTCAATGCCTATCCGCCCAACGTCGACGCGCTGGTGAAGACCAACAACATCCGCTTCCTCCGCAAGAAGTACGTCGATCCGACCACCGGCCAAGGAGGAGTGGAAGCCTGTCTTATTCGGCCAGAACAAGACGCCACAGGCTATGGGCTTCTTCGGCCAGCCGCTTGCTGTTGCCGCAGGAGCGGGAATCGGACCGAGCGGAGGAAATGCGCAGTCCGGAGCCATCGGCGCCGGGACCGGGCTGACGACCCCGGCCGGCGGCGGGCTCTTCGGCACGTCAACGACAAGCGGCTCGACGGATGCCGGTGCGTCTTCGACGCCGCCGGCCGGCGGTACAGCAGGCGGCACGGATGCAAACGGCAATCCGACCACGAGTGGCGGCCAGACCGGCGGCACGGCCGGAAGCAGCCAGGCTGGCGGGGCTTCGACGGGAGGTTCTTCGTCAACAAGCAGTCCCACGAGCGGCCAGACCTTTGGAGGCGGCGGCATCATAGGCTTCTCGCCGCAGAGCCCGAAGCAGTCGCTGTATGTGTACAAGAAGAAGAATCACTACAACGAGTGGGAGTTTCTCTACAGCCCCCTGATGGATCAGCAGACGATGGCCGGCGGAAACACCGGGACGATAGGCCAGCCCGCCAGTGGCACAACGACGCCCGATTGGGCCGTCGACATCTGCGCCGTCTACTACTCCCACAACACCGAATTCCACGACCGGCAACCCGCCGCAGTGAGCGATTGATTCCAGGGAAGCGCGTTCAGACAGACAGGCAAAAAAGCCCGTCGATGCCGACGGGCTTTTTGCTGGCTAATCTAAAGATCAACGATTAAACGCTGAACGATGAGCCGCATCCGCAGGTGCTCTTCACCTGGGGGTTCTCGAACTTGAAGCCGGCGGCTTCGAGGGTCTCGACGTAATCGACGATGCAGCCGTTGAGATACATCAGCGAAGTCGCGTCGACGTAACACCTTCAGGTCGTCGAAGTTGAAGACCTTGTCCATCATGCCGCTCTGGTTCTCAAAGGCCATGGAGTACTGGAAGCCGGAGCATCCGCCGCCCACCACGCCGATGCGCAGGCCTGCCGGCAGCGGGTCCTGCGTGGCCATGATCTCGCGCACCTTGGCGATCGCCTGGGGGGTCAGCGTCAGGGGGGCTTTCTTCTCGGTTTCGGGGGTGGGCGCGATTGTTGTGGCCATGTTCTCTCCAGTTTTCGAAAATTTACCGTTATTCGTACTCTACTGCGCCGGAAATGGGGATTCAAGCCCGGAATCGGCGTCATCTCATTGGATGCTACGGAGTGACAGAAGGTCGCAGGGAGCCCTGCTTCCTGAACCGGCTGTTCAAATGCCTTGGATTCTTGGTCATAGGAGCGCGAAATCGATGTTTGCGAGACCCTCGGAATACCTGTGATCTTAGTCACCAAATGGTTTTGCTTTCGGGGCTATGATTTTTCCCGAAAGCCCCCTCACGTTAGACCGCGTCTATTCCTACGGCCTTCCAGAACAAGGGGGCTACGATTTTGCCGGAGGTGAGGGTATGGTGCCAGTCATGTGGTCTGTCTGGGGAGCATTGGTGCTCATCATGGCGGGCCTTTTCATTTACCGTTCAAGCCTGAGCAAGAATGAAGAGGATCAGGTCTTCCTCGATGATGCCTTCAGCCATGAAAGAACCGCACAAGCCGCGATCGTCGCCAAGATCAACAAGGTTCAACCATTGGTTCGGGGCGCGATGGCGCTGGTCGGAGTCGCAACCCTGTTCGTGATCGGTTATTACGTAATGGACATCTTCAATCAGTTCAAGTAGACCGTTTGCCCGGTCCCTTGACGCAGCGGGCGGCAGCCGAGCGGCTTCCGCCTGCCCGTCTTTCCCGTTGCCTTCTTATTCCACTTCCTGTCGTGCGCGATATCCGTCGCGCGCGATGATGTCGTATTTCAGAGGCTTGTGTTTCTCATCCTGCATCCGCAGCGGGTGTCCTTCCTCGTCAACCAGTTCCACATGCAGCTTGCGGTAGCTTCCGTCCTGCTTGGGGTTGCTGGGGTGGTAGACCAGCTCGTACTTTGAGCGGATATTCTTGTTGATGTCGGCAAAGATCTCGGGCATTTCGGCGGAGAAGCGGGGAAAGAACGACATTCCGCCCGTCAACTTCGCGAAGGTCTTCATTTCGTTGTCAGCCTGCAGATAGTCGATATCGCGCATCTGGGCGTCCCAACTGCCGCTGCGGCCTTCGGTCATCGCTCTCAGTGCTCCGCCGGTCGAGACCGTGAAGATGGTGATATCCGGCGTGTTCTTCACCTTCTGGTAGATCTTGTCCAGCGTGATTTTCGAGAAAGTGTCGCGGCCTGAAGCAATCAGGATGATGTATTTCCGCCCCTCGATGCGGCTCAGGCGGTCCTCAGCCTCGTAAAGCGCATCAAAGAGATTCCGCTCGCTGAAGCCGGGAATCATGAGGGAGTTGAGCGAGTCGTAGAGCTGGCGCTTGTCCTGCGTGAAGTCGGTCACGATGCGTGTGCGCATGTCGAAAGTCATCAGCGCGACGTAGTCCTGCGGCCGCAACTGCTGCGCAAAAGACCACGCGGCGTTGCGCATGTCGTAGATGAAGTAATAGCTCGTAGAAGCGAACTCGCAGACCAGCAGCGCCGTGATGGGAGCCTCGACGCGCTTGAAGCCGCTGACTTTCTGCTCCACTCCGTCTTCGTAGATGCGGAAGTTTGCGGGCTTCAGGTTCGGTACGAACTGGCCCGTCTTCTCAAGCAGAACTCCCACGTCAACAGTGACCTCAGGAACATCAACGCGGAGAGTGTATTGGCCGGCCCCCTCGGGATTCTTGAACTTCGGCGCGGCAGGAGCGGGCGGAGGCGTATCTTCCTTTTCCTTTTTCTTCGGCAAGGCAATCGATCCGTGCATCGGCACCCGGACCGCCTGACTCAGGCGAAGCCTGGTCGGGCTGCTGAGCCGGTTGCTGTGGCTGAGTTGAGTTTTGTGCCCGGCACGGAGGTGCTGCGAAAAAGGATGCGAGCAGCGCCAGAGATGCAAGACTGCGAAGGGGTGAAGCGAAGAGTCGAAGCGTGGACATGACGACCTCTATGTTCAACAGCATACGGGATGACCCAATTCGGACGGCAAGCAGCTTCTTCGTCTGTAACAACCGCTTGCTTCCAGCGTCAAACCAGACACCATGGGGACCCGGTAACCGAATCGGCGCGATTATCTCGCCAGGACTACGCGGCAGCCGGGTTAATCTTATAGACGTGAATCAGAGCCTTAAGGCAAACCCGTTCCTCCCGGCTTTGCTGGGCATCGCGATGCTCGCGACCGTGCCAGGCGCGAAGCTCTCTGGCCTGAATGCGCCCGCGCCGGCCGATCCTCCACCGTCGGGAGGGGGCTTTTTCCCGCTGAGCGAGGTCCATCGCGGCCAAATTGGGACCGCCTGGACCGTGTTTAGCGGCACCAGGCCTGAGCCCATGCAGGTGGAGATCCTTGGCGTGCTGCGGGGGGCGCGCGGCCCCGGCCACGACATGATCCTGGCGCAACTGCACGGCGCCAAACCCGAATACACCGGAGTGGTTGCGGGAATGAGTGGAAGCCCCGTCTACATCGGGGACAAGCTGCTGGGATCGCTTTCGTACCGAATTGGCCAGTTCAGCAAGGACCCCATCGCCGGGATTACGCCGATTGAGCAGATGCTCGAGGTGCGCGACCGCCCGGCGCCAACGATGCGGGCCTCCGTTGCAGCCGCCAACCCCAACGGAAGTATCGCTGCCGCAGGGATGAACTTTCAGGCCATGGAAACACCCCTGGTCATGAGCGGCTTCAGCCCTGAAGCGGTTCAGCTATGGGAAAAGAAGATGGCCGGCACAGGCCTCGAGATGGTTGCGGCGGGCGGTGGAAGCGGCTCATCGAAGCTTGATCCCGACGGATCAATCGGCGCCATCTCGCCTGTTGCGATTGCGAGCATCGTGCCGGGGTCATCCGTAAGTGCGCAGCTGATACGCGGCGACCTTGAGATTTCTGCCACATGCACGGTCACTTACGTGGACCCGAAGCAGCTTCTGGCCTGCGGGCACCCGATTCTGCAGGCGGGCCCGGTCTCGCTGCCGATGACGACAGCCGAGGTGGTAGACACGCTGGCTTCGCCGTTGAATGCCTTCAAGATCATCAACACTGGCGACGCAATCGGAGCATTCACTGAAGATCGTGATTCGGCCATTCTGGGCGTTCTTGGCTCCAAGCCCCATATGATTCCGGTTCACATTACGGTGCACGGCGAGGGGCACGACCGCAAGCTCAACATCGAAGTTCTGGATCTGCCGTCGCTGACACCTCAGGCCGTGCTCGTGGCGCTGTATGAGACGCTGCTCGAAAGCAACCAGGCGAGCGCGGAAACCAGCTATCACGTCAGGGGAAACATCAACATTGACGGCTATCCGCCCTCGCCGCTCGACTTGTGGGCACCAGCAGGCGACCAGGGGTCAGCACAATTGTCGGCTGCATTGCAGACTGACGAGTCGTTTGCGCGCGCTCTATGCCAACGGAGCGCGTCAGGGCGCGGTGCGTGCCGTCGACCTGGAGGTCGATGCGATTCCGCATCGCGCGCAGGTGGAACTCGAGTCCGCACGGCTGAACACGGGCAACATTGTCCACGCTGGCGACACCATTGTGGTGGAAGCGACGGTGCGTCCGTGGCAGCAGATGGAACGGAACATTCGTATCCCGATCACGCTGCCGGCACGGTTCGGGGCGGGCACAGTGCGTCTGCTGGTTTCAGATGCAGCCACATTGGACCGCGCGCTGACTCAGCCGCGCATGATCGATGCGCACGGTCGATCTGGACACTGCACTGGCCCAGGCTCGCAGCCAGCATCCGGCAGACAGAATCTTCGTCAGCCTTCTGGTACCCGAGGCACAGGCTGCGGTCAGTGGCGAGACGCTCTCCAGCCTGCCTCTTTCCATGGCCAATGCGCTGGAACCGATGCGCGCGGCGCAGGATGCAAGCCTCAATGGAGAGTCCGCTGTAGTCGCCGGGCAGGCGCCCGCGGGCGGAGTGCTCAGCGGGTTTCAGATTCTGAGTCTGCGCGTCGAGCCCGGCGGCGGTTTAAACTGAAGTCTGAGTATCCGTAGAGAGTCACCGGCTACGCTGATGCGGCTCTCGTTTCTTTACACTCCTTTAGCATTCCCCAGTGAGGACCGCAGAACGACCAATGGCTCAAATCCAAGGACTAGCAGCTCACGCAGCGGGAGCCGAACTTTTGCCGTTTCGGTATGACCCGGGTGAACTCGGCATGCACGAAGTGGAAATCGGCATCACCCACTGCGGAATTTGTCATAGCGATATTCACCTGATTTCGAACGACTGGGGCATGAGCCAGTATCCGTTCATTCCCGGCCACGAGATCATCGGCACAGTGACGGCAGTTGGCTCACAGGTTGCGCTCGCTGAAAGCCGGCCAGCGCGTGGGTCTGGGCTGGCAGTCGAACTCATGCGGCGAATGTGAATGGTGCACCAGGGGCCTGGAGAATCTTTGCCCGCAGTCCGAAGGCGACCTGCGTCCATCGCCACGGAGGCTATGCCAACCGCGTCCGGGCCAACGTGCGCTTTGTCGTGAAGATTCCCGATGCGTTGCCCAGCGAACAGGCCGCTCCCCTGCTCTGCGGCGGCATCACGGTCTATAACCCGATGCGCGATCACGCCATCAACCCATCGTCACGGGTGGGCGTTGTTGGCATTGGGGGACTGGGACACCTCGCCATTCAGTTTGCTCGCGTCTTCGGCGCGGAGGTCACGGCTTTCTCCACCTCGACAGCCAAGGAAGAAGAAGCCCGGGCACTCGGCGCGCATCACTTTGTGAACACGCGCGAATCGAAGTCGATGAAGGAAGTCGCGGGCTCGCACGACTTCATTCTGAACACCGCCAATGCGGATCAGGATTGGAATGTCTACATTCAGGCGCTACGGCCAACCGGAACGCTGTGCTTTGTCGGCGTTCCGCCCTCGCCGGTCTCTTTGCAGGCTTTCCCGCTGATCGCCGGCATTCGCACCGTGACCGGAAGCCCCATCGGCAGCCCGCACAGACTGCGCGAGATGCTGGATGTGGCCGCGCGCCACGGCGTGAAGGCAACAACCGAGGCCTTCCCGATGGCCAAGGCCAACGAGGCCATCGAGAAGGTGAAGAAGAACAAAGTCCGGTATCGCGCCGTCCTGGCCAACTAAGCAAGAAGGGCGCCTCCGAAGGGTGCCCTTCCATCATGCAGCGTCAACGATCGAATCGATTGCGCGTGTTCTGCTATGCCCCGACAGTGGATTTGTGCGGACGCGAAGTCTCTCCGAGACGCGCGCCAGCAGATCCTGCGGATGCAGCGGCTTGTTGAGCAGCGTGAAGTGATGTCCATCCTCGCGGGCCGCGGCCAGCAGATCGGCCGTCGAAGCCTGACCGGAAAACAGGATGATCTTGCAATCGGGAAAGATTCGCCGGACTGGTGATCGCGAGTTCGATGCCACTCATGCCGGGCAGGACGACATCGGTGATGAGCATCTCCGGCGGTGCAGAGCAGCGCAGTCTCAAGCGCGCTGTCTCCGTCGTAAGCCGCCACTCGCGGCGTAGCCGCTGCGCGTTAGAATCTCCGCGAGCGTATCGGCGATGATGCTCTCGTCGTCGACCACCAGGACTACTGGCCGGTAGGCGTTCGAGCCATTCTCCCGTCCGACGCTGGTACTTCTTTGAGCGAAACAGTGGGGAAATTCTTGCTTTTGCTCACGTCCAGGTCACCTCTGGTTCCAACCTAACAGCATTTCTGCCGATACGGGGAAACTCTATGCAATACGAACTAAGTCTTTATGATGCATAACTTATAGGTATTGCATAGAGTTCTTATGAGCTTTTGCATGAGACAATAAGTTTTTCGAGAGTGCATGGCGCTTTTGCTTGACTGATATAGCGACTACATTGTAAGGATATGTTTACGGCGGTTTAAGCATAGGTTAAGAACTCGTCTCCCGCACGTCAGTGGAGAAAACGCAGACCGTGAGAGGGACCGTCAATGGCAACGAATGCAGGCTCCGATACGCCACCAATGAACTATCAGTCGATTGAACAAGCCGATGTGCCCAAGGGCCGCGACGGCAAGCACAAGCGAATTGTGACGCAGTTGATGAGCGACCTTGAGCAACTGGAATCCGGGCGCGCGCTGAAGATTCCGCTTGCCGAGTTGCCGGACACGAAGGAAAATATTCGCTCCGCGCTGAATCGGGCTACGCGACAAAAGAGGCATTGAGGTCGCCACGTCCAGCGACGCGGAGTTCCTCTACATCTGGAAGGTCGAGGCCAGCGTCCTGAAGGCGCTACCGCTCGACATTCCGGAAACATAGCACATCCCATGAACTCCGTACGCATGGACAAATGGCTGTGGGCTGCGCGCTTCTTCAAGACGCGCGCGCTTGCGGCCAAGGCCTGTGACCTTGGGCGCATTCGCTCCAACGAAATCGAAGCAAAGCCTGCGCGGGATGTGCGCGCAGGAGACATGCTGCGCGTCAGGAATGAAGGCGGCGAGTTTCACATCGAGGTTCTCGGGGTGAGCGAGATGCGCGGGCCGGCTGCGGTCGCGCACACGCTGTATCGCGAGACCGAAGCGAGCATCGAGCAACGAGCGAAGGAAGCGGCGGCAGCGCAAGGAGATGCAGCAGTACGCGCCTCTGCCTGAGCGACGGCCATCGAAACGCGATCGGCGCAGGATCATTCAGTTTCGCAGCGGGCAGCTAGAGCTCGGCCTCGACGCATCGCCGAAATGCTCCACTCCCGCCAACTCTAGTAGACTCAACGGCAGAATGCTTGTCGTCGACTTCAAGTTTCCCCGGCGCTTCCCTGCTCGCGTTGCGATACTTTCGGCTGCACTTCTGCTTGGCGTTGCAGCACAGACCTCCACAGCCCAGGGCACCCACTTGTGGAGCCAGTCCCGGTTTGAAGAATTTGAAAAGGGTACGCCCCAGGGTGTTGCCATCGGCAGCGGAGGCAACCTGCGCGAGGGCCCCGGCCTGAGCGATGCTCTCATCACGCCGTCCACGTTTCGTGTGGTCGGTCGCGGTGGATAAGAGCGGCAATCGTTACCTGGGAACCGGCTCTCCCGCATCGGTGCTGCGCGCAGATGCGGAGAAGAATACGAAGCCATTCACGCTCTTCGAGACCAAGGACATCAGCGTGCAGGTGGTGCGCATCGGCCCCGATGGTGCGCTTTATGCAGCGACCGTTCCGAGCGGCAAGGTGTACAAGCTCAACGCCGCCGCAACCGCAAAGCAGGATGAGTCGAGCGCGACAGTGGTCTTCGATGCCGGCAAATCAGATTCAGGCACCACCCTTTCAGCCGACAGCAGCTCGGATGCAAAAACCACGGATGAATCAAAATCGCACTACATCTGGGACATGACCTTCGACGCGTCCGGGCGGCTCTACATTGCCACCGGCGGGCCGGGAACGATCTACCGCGTGGATCCCACAAAGCCTGGTAGCGAAGCCCGAAGTCTTCTTCAAGAGCGACGAACAGCACATTCGATCTCTGGCATGGGATGCGAAGGGCAATCTGATCGCGGGCACTGACGGCTCGGGGCTCGTCTATCGCATCAGCCCGCAGGGCAAGGGCTACGTGCTCTTTGAAGCTCCGCGGCGCGAGATCACTTCGGTTGCGGTGGGAGCGAACGGCACCATCTACGCAGCGAGCGTCGGCGACAAGAGCCGCAATCCGCTGCCGCCTCTGCCTGTACAGGGGATCGGGACGGTCACATTCACCATTGTGCAGCCGGGCTCGCTGCAGGCAGTGAATGCAAGCACCTCGGCGCCCGAGGGCACTGAGATCTTCGCACTCACTGAAGGGCAGGCGCCGCGCAAGGTGTGGAGCGGCAAAGACGAGGTCGTCTACGCGCTGGCGGCAAGATCCGATGGTGTGCTGGCGCTGAGCGGCAATCGCGGACGCGTCTTCATGATTCAGGAGAATGGCGACTATGCCGATGTGGCTCACCTGGAGGCGCAGCAGGGTCTGAGCCTCGCGACATTCTCCGGCGGCGTCCTCATCGGCACCGGCAACACGGGCAAGCTCTATGCGTTCGGCAACGTGGAGAAGCATGAGTACGCAAGCGACGTGCTCGACGCCGGGGCGTTCGCCCGCTTTGGGCGCGTGGAGATCGATCCCGGCTCCGCAAACTATGAGATCCTCACGCGCACCGGGAATGTGGAGCAGCCGGTGCGCGGACGCGGTGACTGGGGCTGGTCAGACTGGCAGCCGCTGAAGGATGGCGCAGTGGCCTCTCCCCCGGGACGCTTCCTGCAATGGAAGACGGTGCTGAGTGCCGGCGGAAAGGTTGGCGGAGTCGGCGTGAATTACCTGCCCGTCAATGCCGCCCCGGTGGTCGACGAGCTGGTGGTTGCGACCGGTGCGCGCCTCAATCCGCAGGCCATGCCATCGGCCACTCCGCAACAGCCGGTGAACATCAGTTTTCCTTCCGCAGCGCAAGGCTCACCAGCCACGTTCGACGCGAGTTCAACCGTCCCGCTTCAGGCATTCAAGGATCGAACTTCCATCACGGTGCGATGGGCAGCGCACGACGACAACGGAGACGAACTCACGTACTCGCTCTATCTGCGCGGGGATGGCGAACACGAGTGGCGACTGCTCAAAGACGACATCACGGAGAAGGCGTACAGCTTTGACTCCACGCTGATTCCCGACGGCGGCTACGAGGTGAAGGTGGTCGCCTCCGACGCGCCTTCGCACTCTCCCGGCGATGCGCTGACTGGGTCGAAGCAGAGCGAACGATTCGAAGTGGACACGACCCCGCCGGTGGTGAGCGCGCTGAAGGCAGTCGCAGAGCCGGCATGCGCAGGGCTCAACTCCAGGGCCTGTGCACGTCACATTCGACGCAGAAGACGCCGCCTCACCAATTGCGCACGCCGAGTACTCGGTGGATGCGGGAGACTGGCAATACATCGAGCCGGTGGGCAGCCTTTCGGATTCGAAGCGCGAACACTACGATTTTCAGATTCCGGCCAAGTCGCTTGACGCCAAGACGGGCGAGCACCTTGTGACCGTCCGTGTCTACGACAGGCACGAAAACGTCGGAGTGGCCAAGACGGTCTTTGGCTCGGCGAAGATGTAGCCCGGTTGAGGAATAAGAACAGGCGCGATGCGATTTGAACTCTATGTGGCGGCGAGATACCTGAAAGCCAAAGCGGCGCCAGGCCGTCGTGGGTGTCGTCACTGGAATCTCCATTGCCGGCGTGGCTGCGGGCGTGGCTGCGCTCGTGATTGCGCTTGCCATCACCAACGGCATGAGACGCGATCTGCAGGACCGGCTCCTTGGTTCCACCGCGCACGTGCAGTTGATGCGCATCAAGGATGACGGCATTCGCGACTGGCGGCCTCTGATTGAGAGGCTGCGCCGTCTGCCACACGTGACGGCCGCATCTCCCGGCCTCTATGAACAAGTGCTCGTCGCGCGCGGGGCCCGCGACGGTGGCGCGCTGATTGAAGGCATCGTGCCGGAGTACGAGAACGACCGTCAGCGACATTCTCAGCACCGCTACCCCCGGCGCAATTGACGCGCTGGAGCCGCAGACAGGCACACCGCCGGACAGCACGGATCTGCCGCCGATCGTGCTTGGAAAAGACCTGGCGGAGACGATAGGTGCGGCAGTTGGCGACTCCGTGATGGTGATCAGCCCGCAGGGCGAGATGACGCCGGTCGGCGTCTTTCCCAAAGTGCTGCGCTTTCGCTTGGCAGGCATCTTTCACTCGGGGTTCTACCAGTACGACGCGCAGATGGGCTTCCTGCGGCTGGCCGACGCGCAGCGCCTCTTCAGCGAGCCGGATCTGCTCTCCGTGATCAGCTTCAAGGTGGACGATCTGAACCGCGCTCCGGAGATTGCGCAGGGAGATCGAGCAGGCCGCCGGGCCGGGCTTCATGACCACCAACTGGATGGAGCAGAATCGCGAGCTGTTTCGCGCGCTCAAGCTGGAGCAGTATGTGACCTTTATCGTGATCGCGCTCATCGTCATCGTGGCGGCGCTGAACATTCTGATCGCGCTCACCATGATGGTGATGGAGAAGACGCGCGACATCGCAGTGCTGATGAGCTTCGGCGTCGATCCCGGCCAGGTGCGCCGAATCTTCCTGATGCAGGGTCTGCTCATCAGCGTCGTCGGGACGGCGGTTGGACTGGTGCTGGGGTATCTGGCTGCGTGGGCGGGCGGGCACTACCACTTCATTCACCTGTCGGCCGAGGTCTACTCCATCGACACGCTGCCGTTCGCGCCGCGATTCTTGGATGGCGTGATTGTGGCCGCTGTCTCCATCGGGATTTCGCTGCTGGCCACGCTGTACCCTTCATCCGCCGCCGCGCGGATCCGGCCTGCTGAAGCGCTGCGCTACGAGTAAGCAGACCTATTGAGGCGTGATGATGCCGCCCACAGCGTGCCGGCGTGGCAAAACGATGCCGCGATGATCCACTTCGGCTGGCGCGGTCTGCTGTGCGATTGCGGGGAGTTCTTCTCTTTCAATCAGCGCGCCGCCACACGCGGGACACCAGTCGGCCTTCGTCTCCGGCGCCAGCACCGCCCGGCAATGAGTACAGATTCGCTCCATAGTGCGAGTGTATCCGAGAGGGTCCCACGGAGCAGTTCGGAATTCACGTAGACTCTTTGGGGCGTCGAAAGGTGGCGTTTTCTTGATGAAACGCTCTTCGCGGTGTGCCTTCGGTCTACACCAATTCCGAAACTGCTCTAGGCTGCAGACTTGACCTGGCGCGCAATCGCCTTCGCCCATTCGCGGATAGCGGCCCAGTCGCGAATATCGCTCGCCGGGATCTTGCTCATGGGATTGGCGGGCAGCCGGCGAAGCAGGCTGAATGGAAAGGGCAAAGTGTTCGGGTCCCATTTGCCGCCCAGAATACGAAGCTCAGCGGGATGGAACCACGGATACTTTTTGAGCTGTTTTTCCGCCTGGATTCGCGCGGCTTCAAAGTCTTTGGAAACATCTTGCGTGGGACCGAGGACGAAACACCAGGGACGGAGCAGCTCAATTCCCTCGCGGTTACGCCGGAAGAACTTGTGGAGTTCACCCGGAAACCGGCCGATGTAGAGTGGCGCGCCAAGGATGAGCGCCTTCCACCCGAGCAATGATTCCACCTGGTTCATGGGTCGGACTTCCACCAGGATTCCGGCTTCGCGCAGGCTGACTCCCAAAGCCTCGGCAACCTCAGCGGTCGAGCCGCTACGACTTGTGTACGCAATCAACAATTCGGGCAGCATGGCTTCTCTACCCCCTTCAGTGCGCTACTATTTTGGTCCATACTTCCCGACTCAAGGTGTTGTGCCAGCGGTCACATGTTCGCGCCCGGCGCAGGCTCCTGCCAGGCATCCGTTATGGTTGCGTCCCGGTACACTAGGGGCATGCATCCCCCGGTTCGCCTCGTGGCAATCGACATGGACGGCACCCTGCTGCCAACCTTCAGCCAGACCATCAGCCGCCGCAACGCACACGCACTGAAAGCGGCTCAGGAGGCAGGGATTACGGTCGCCATAGCCACGGGCAGGCGCACAGCCTATACAACCCCGCTGCTTGAGGGTCTCGGCCTGCGAGCGGATATGCCGCTGATTACGTCGAATGGGGCAGTGACTCGCACGCTTGGCGGCGATCCTCTTGACCGGTCTCATCTTGTGGCGCCGGTGGCGCGCGCACTGTGCGGGCTGCTGCGTCCCTTTGGCACGCTGGTGTTCACGTTTGACCGTCCGGGGAGAGGCGAGCTGGTTCTCGAAGATCTGGAAGGTGCCCATGGACGCATTGCGCTCTGGGTCGAGGCAAATCGGAATGCCATTGAGGTGTTCAAGCCGCTGGAGCGCGCACTTGAGGATGGCAACGATCCGATCCAGGGGATGGTTACGGGTGGACTCGAGAAGATGCGGCGGGCAGAAGAGGCGTTGAAGGCCAGCGAATGGAGCTCGAACTGCGAGGCCGTCCGCACAGAATACCCCGCGCGCGACCTGTCGATTCTGGACCTGCTGCCGCCAGGAGTTTCAAAAGGATGGGCGCTGGAGCGTCTTGCGGCTCGGCTCGGAGTTGATCGGAAAGAGACCATGGCGATCGGTGACAACTGGAACGACGTCGACATGCTGGAGTGGGCCGGTCAGAGCGTGATCATGGGCAACGCGGCACAGGAGCTGCGGACCATGGCGAAGATGCGCGGGTGGAAGCAGGCGCCGCCGAATGATCAGGATGGGGTGGCGGTGACTTTGGAGACGGCTGTAAAGCGTCACGCTTCTGCTAGAGTCACATCGTAGTGAGGCAGAGTTCGCATTGAGCTTTCGAACCAAACTCGTGGGCGTGACGGTGACCGGCATTGTTCTGGGCGCAACCAGCCTTTCCCGGCCGGCGCTCGCGGGCGAACGCATCTCGCTCAGCAACGGCTTCGAGATGCGATGCGATCATCACGCGCAGGTCGGGTCGCAGGTCCGGCTCTATTTCACTCCCGACGACAGGAATTACATCGAGCGCAAGCCGGAGGAGATTACCGGCATCGAGCAAGTTGCCGATCCGCCTCCGGAAGCGACAAAGCCGCCGCCAAGGCTGGCCAGGATGCAAAGTTGAGCCAGGCAGACCTGCACGAGATGCTGGCCGAGGCCGGTCAGCAGCACAACCTCGACGTTGATCTGCTGGCCAGCGTGGTCAAGGCGGAGAGCAACGGCGATACGCACGCCGTAAGCCGCGCCGGAGCGCGGGGCCTGATGCAGCTGATGCCGAAGACCGCCGGCGATCACGGCGTAAACGACAGCTTCAGGCCGGATGAGAATGTGCGCGGCGGCTCAGCGTATCTCGACGAGCTACTCGCGCGGTATCACGACAATCTTGCGTTGGCGCTGGCTGCATATAACGCGGGCCCGGCTGCGGTCGACAAGTATCACGGCATGCCCCCGTTCCACGAGACGCAGGTGTATGTCGCGCGCGTGATTCACGAGTTCAACCGGCGCGTTCTTGCCCGCCAAGGCGGACCAGCCCGACGCAGCGAATTGACCCGGGAAGTGCAGGCCCCGCAGCGAGGTGCTTCCTCGGTTAACCTTGCGGCCTCTCCAACCCGATAGACTGCATCTTGTTTCATCATCCCTTTTACCCTGATCCTGGAATCTACGCCATGTGGGATCAGCGGCGGCCGGGCGGTTCCCCTAGAATCGAACAGGGAGATGGAAACGGAGAAAGCTTGAAGAAACGACAGTTGATTGTTGGCCTCGTGGTGCTTGCTGCGCTGGTTGCGCTTTTTCTGTGGGGCCGCGAGAAGTTCCACTTTGATTCTGGTGTGTTCCGAGCGCAGTTGGCAGAGGCCGATTGGCTGAAAATCGTCCTTGGAGTCGGCTGTATTTACCTTGCGTATGCTTTCAGATCTGCGCGCTGGGCAATGCTCCTCAAACACAATAAGAAGGTTCCGCCCTTTTCGCTTGTAGGTACGCAGGTTATAGGCTTCACTTCGATCGCGCTGATCGGCAGAGTCGCCGATCCGGTTCGACCATATCTTGTCTCCAAAAAGACCGGACTTCCCCTTGCGAATCAGTTCGCCGTCTATATCGTTGAACGCCTCTTCGACATGGGAACCATGGCGCTTGTGTTCTCAATTGCCATGCTTTCGGTGCCGGATTCCGAGATCATTCGAGCAACCGGCCATTCACATATTGTTTCAGCGCTTCTGAAGAGTCACTCGCCTGCAATCGCTGCGGCATTCGCCCGGTACAGTGGCCTGGCTTTGACTCTTGTCGGTGCGCTTTTTCTTGTCATGGTCCGTTTGGCAGGTCCGGCCGTCGCATCTTTCTTTGAACGGACACTGGGATTGATTTCAAAGAAGCTGGGATATGCTGTCAGCCACAAGATTCGCCTCTTTCAGTCCGGCCTGGACACGATGCGTTCGTTTGCGGACTTTGCGATTACAGCCTCGCTGTCCCTTGCAATGTGGCTCCTGATTGCGCTTTCCTATTTCGAGACGTGCCGTGCGTTCGTGGCAAGTCCGGAACTCGCAACCCTTTCACCTTCGCACAGTGTGCTCCTGATGATCGCGAGCGGCGGGGCCAGCATTTTTCAGCTGCCGGTCCTTGGCTGGTTCACGCAGATCGGGATTGTCGCGGTGGCCATCTCCGGCTTGTTTGGCGCCACAAGTGAAGCGGCAACTGCATGTGCTGCAACTCTGCTGCTCGTCACGTTCCTGAGCGTGATTCCCGTGGGGCTCATCTGGGCGCAGTTTGAACACGTCAGCCTGCGCAAGGTAACGCATGAAAGCGAAGAAGCCGAAGAAGCTGAGGAAGCACTGCCTGACGGCTCCACTAGCGTTGCGGAGTAACTCCGACCCCTGATGCATCCGCGAGTGCACGCGCGCCGGGCTGAGTAAACTGCACGCTTGCGGGAGCCACTGCTCCACCTGTCATCAGCATGCTCATCGCCTGCTCCATCGACAGATCAGTCATCGTGACGCGATCGAGCGGAAGCAACTGCAGAAATGCCGAAGTTGGATTAATGGCGCATGGGAGCAGAACCGCAGCCAGTTCCTGTCCGGTGGTGGAGTCAACGAGCGTGCGTGTGAGGAACCCGATGCTCTTCTGGCCTGGCGCCAGGAAATCGACCAGCACCACGCGCTGATTGGCATCCTTCTTTGCCAGCATCGAGTCGAGCAGTTGCCGCACCGAACCGTAGATCTTCGCTACGACCGGCAAGCGCTCCAGGACCGCTTCAAACAGGCCGAATACCTGCTTCCCGATCACCAGTGAGGTGAGACGGCCGAGCACATACAGCAAAATCAGCGTCAAAAGAACTGCAAACGCCGATCGCGTCATTGGATCGTTTAGCCACTCTCCGTGAAAGAAAGGCGCGAGCAACTGCACGAGAGGCAAGCCGGCCTTGGCGAGATTGCTGAAGAGAAAGCTGAAGACGAGCCAGGTGACGAACAGGGGCCCGACGGTGATGATTCCAGCCAGGATATTGTGCTGCAAACTACGCAGAGGGCGAGATATGACGCGTTTCACGGGCAGCTCCTGCAATCGAGGATACGCGACGGGAGCGCGCATAGCGCCTCTGCCGGATGTGCACCAACTCCCTTATATTGAAGAGGAAGGTGATTGATGATGCATTCGATGGATCCGTGGGCCCCCGGTCCGAAGCGTCGAGATGGGAAAGGAACGACGGAGCAAGAAGCCGAGCCCCAAGCTCCCACGCAACCAAAACCTGAGATAGCCCACGAAGAGGTCCGGACTGACCGGGAAGAGCCCGCCAAAGCCGCCATGTCTTTGGCAAGGGCGCTTACCCCTCAGAAACCTCGCCCTGAAAAGCCAGGTGCCTTCACGCGGGTTATTGGCGCCGCCAGAGTGGTGCTGCCGATCATGCAGAAGATGCTTCCGCTGCTGGAAGGCAATGTGGCTTCTGCGGCGGCCAACCTGCTCGCACCCAGCTCACGCCCGGTTGACCTTGAGCCGGTGCGAGCCGCAATCGGCAAACTCCAGACCGAACAACGCATCCTTCGCGGCCAGGTCGCAGACCAAAAAACCGCACTCAACTCCATCGGAGAGGAACTCGCCATAATCAAGGAAGGCATCGATCGCAACACTTCGGAAATACGGGAGTTAGCTGAAGCTCACCTCAACCTTCGCCGCAAGCTCACGCGCGTTGTCTGGATGATCTTCATCCTCCTGGTGCTCTCCATTGCGTTCACAACGGTTGTCTGTATCCGTCTGGCATACATCCTTCGACTGTAGCTTCACGGCAGCTCTCGGCGCTTCCGCCTGCCCCGCAATTCATTTTTGGTGAAGGGTGTGTGGGTTTGCTCAACATTTTGGACCAGTTTGGCTGGATTTTTACATTATCAACAGTGATATTCCTTATATCAACATCACTTTCGGATATTTAGGCGGCATTTAGAAGCTTTGTGATCCAGAGCATTGCCAGTCGTATTTTCATGGGGCTAGTATTCCCGGTAGTTCAATTGGGGATTATTCGCCCTGTGTTAAACCGCTGTTCCAACTGAGTTCACAGAGCTTCACTAACGAGCGGCGCGCTTACCGGCGACCGCATACGGAGTGCCTCCATATGGCATGGTATGCCTACTGCATTGGTGAAAAACAAGCCTTTCCTGAATTAGCCCGCCATCGCAAACCTGTACCGCTTGAATCCGTTCACGGAGTCAGCGGCAACCAAGTCTTTCTTTACCCCGCCAGTGACCTCGCCATCATCGTCAGCGAACACAATCCATCCGAGACCCTGAGCCAGAAGGCGGGCGTCGATCACGCCCGGGTGATCGCTGACTGCTTCAGGCACTCCACAGTTCTTCCCTTCCGCTTCGGGACGGTTTTCAGCGACGACGAGAGCCTCCGCAAGTCGATCCGCTCAAATCAGCGCCAGTTCCTTGGCAACATCGAAAAGCTGCGCGGCAAGACGGAGATGCACCTGAAGATCCTGGTGGATGACTGTTGCTGCAGCCGTGAGATGGAGCGGCACATGCCTGCGGACACGGTGGGCCGCGGGTATCTGACCAATCTTCGGGAAACTGCGACCCGCCAGCGCGAACGACAGACGCGCGCCCGGGCGGTGAGCTTCCAGATGCATCGGCTTTTCATGCCGCTCGATGAAGAAGTCAGCTGCCGGCTGGCGGAGAACGGCAAGATGGTACTCGACATTGCTCATCTGATCGAGCGGAAGCACATCGAGCGCTACCAGAACAAGTTTGCAAGCACCAGCGCCATGATGCGGGACTGCCAGATGCAGATCTCCGGCCCCTGGCCGCCGTATCATTTTGTTCACCGCCTCACACGTGGAATGCACGTGCCGGCACAACCCGGAGGCACGGCGCCCGAAGCGGTCGCAGCACAGCCGGGCACCGCAACAGCACCGGTTGCCGCGATGGCATAACTCGATTGCCTCTGAAAGAAGAAAAAGCCCCGGGCTCGACCGGGGCTTTTCACTGGATGCAACTTAGTTGCTGGTCGGATTGGTGGCGCCCTTGCGCCTGGTCAGCACGAATGTGCTGCGTCGATCTTTCGAGGCATGGTCAATCTGCTTCCAGAAGCCTACAAAGTAGTCGATTGCCGAGATTGTGGAAACCAGAACCGTGAAATAGACCGCAGCGATGGCGATCCACTTGACCGGGATAACAAGCACGCCAAACACCCATTCGTCCCAATGGTGAGCCAGGATTGCGGAGACCACGCAGACAATCTGCACGACGGTCTTGAGCTTTCCAAGATCGCTGGCCTGGATGGTGAACCCCTCGGAAGATGCGATGGAACGCAGACCGGAGATCAGGAACTCGCGGCCGATGATCAACACTGCGATCCAGACTTTCACAACATCAGGGTTGTAGGCGACGAGGGCGATCAGTGCCGCCGTCACCATGATCTTGTCGGCGAGCGGGTCGAGCAGCATCCCCATGGTCGTGATCTGGCCTCGCTTGCGTGCGAGGTATCCGTCGAGCCCGTCGGTGATGGACGCCAGAACAAACAGAATCGAGGCCAGGACCTCCTGTTCGCCGTAGCGGCCTCGCAAGGGAAAGTGAGGCGACAGAATCCACAGCAACAGCGGGATCATGGCGATCCGGCTCATCGTAATACTGTTTGGTAAATTCACAATAAACCCTTTATAATCAGTTCATCATCAATTGAGGATGGAACACCAAACAGATTTTGCTGAAGATTTGCTGAAAGGACGAACGACATGGCCGATCTGATCTCATTACCGCCAGCCAGCCCGATATCGACAGCGACAATCACCATATTCACCCGTCATGCAGAGGAGTGCCGATACAAGGATAACCCTCAATGGAAGCGATGCAACTGTCGCAAGTCACTTTACATTCGCGAGGGTGGTAAGACGGTATACGTTTCGGCGAAGACCCGTTCGTGGGAGCAGGCCGAAAAGGTCGCCCAGGTCGAGCGCGACAAGCGAGACCCGGTGCAGATAGAGTTGCGTCGCATCTCTGCGGCCCAAGCCGCAGAGGAAGCCGCCAAGGTTCGTCGCACCGTTAGCATCACTGACGCGCTGGACCGCTGGATCGCATCCCAGAAGGATCAATCGAGCACCAACGCCAGCGCATATCAAACATTCAAACGCCGGATGATCTGGTGGGCAGACATGAAGGGTCTCCAGTCCATTGAAGAGGTCACTCCTGATCTGCTTGACGAATGGCGGGGGCAATGGTCGTCGGCCGCCAACGACCCCTATAACAAGATTGGATCGACAACGCAGAACCTTCTCGTCACGCGCATCAAGTCGTTCTTCGGGTACGTCCGGGCGATGCGGTGGGTATCGGATGATCCTTCCCTGCTCCTCAAATCTGTCGACGCCGAGCACGTTCAAACGATGCCGTTGACTCCGGAACAGTTTGAACAGGTGCTTGCAGCAACGTATGACTACGACGCAGCCCGCAGGCAAAGCACGGCGAAGTTCGGAGTCGATCTTCGGGCAATTTTCATGCTGCAAAGGTGGGTCGGCCTGCGAATCGTCGATGCATTGATGTTTCCCCGCTCAGGTCTGGTAGGGAACCGGCTCAAACTGACAACGCAGAAGACGGGAGCAAATGTAGACCGCATCCTTCCCGATTGCGTTGTCGAAGCTTTAAATGCTGTGCCGCGCCGCCCGAACATTCACCCCGATCAATACTTCTGGACTCGTAAATGTGACCACCGGGTATTGGCGATCATGTGGGACCAGAGAGTTAAGCGGCTGAATGACCATCACCTGTCGATCAAGGATGAGGATGGAAACCCGATGCGATTCCACAGTCATATGCTGCGCGACACTTACGCTGTGGAACTCCTCATGCACGGTTGGTCAATCTACGAGATAAGCCATCTGCTCACGCATACATCCGTGAAGGTCACGGAGAAACACTATGCACCTTGGGTGAAGGACCGGGAACAACAACTGGAATCCAAATGGATTGACTATATGCGCAGCATCGGCCAGTCTGTCTGCAATTGACAGATAAAGCAAACGCCCGGCCTGTGAGAGCAATGAACTCAGAGTCCGGGTAGCTGGCGAACGGCTGCATCTTGTTGGGCGTAAAGTGGCCGCCCGGTCCGATCCTAAAGCCCGCAAGGAAATTTGCCGGCAGAATGGATCTGAAGCCCATCTGCGCGCTTTCTCAAGGCCTCCAGGGAGATTGAGAAACAGGCGTGTATGGGCCACTAATCGGCCCATTCCGGCCAGTCCCGCAGACTTTAGCTGTTCCTTGAGTCTATTATTGGGCAAGATCCGTCACCAGAACAATGAAAGCACCACAAGATCAAGGTGCAACCGCAAACGTAGCGACTGTGGCGGGGTGGGTCTTGTTCGTCCTCGCGGTCTTAGCTCTGCTTGGCTGGGCTTTCGACCTGAGAGGGTTGCAGAGCTTTGTTCCCGAAACAGCCGGCATAAAGGCCAACTCGGCCGCCGCAATGATGCTTGCGTCTGTTGCGCTCTTGCGGTGCAACCATCGCGACCTACCCTTCCTTTCGATCGCGGTGTTTCTCATCGGTGCACTGACGCTAAGCGAGTATTCCTGGGGCTCTAATTTCGGGATTGATGAGTTGCTCTTTCGCGATACGCATTACACTTTCTATCCGGGCCGGATGTCCCAGTACACCAGCATTGGATATATGCTTCTCGGATCATCTCTCCTGCCGATGAACTCGCGGCATCGTGTATTGCGGCAGCTTGCACGTGGCCTCGGTATTTTGACGGGTGCTGTCGGCGCTCTCGCAATCGTGAGCCATGCTTACGACACCCATGTGGGGAATCTGATTAGTCCGCAAAGCAACGTGTCTGTTCCGACTGCACTGGGCTTCCTGATCGGCGCCATCGGGGTGCAGTATGCAAACCCATCTGAGGGTATCGTTCGTCTTTTCCATGCCGACAACGCGGGGGGAGCAATGTTGCGACGACTGCTTCCCGCAGGAATCCTGCTTACATTGTTGCTTGGCTACGCAGTCAGAGATGCGCAAAGACTCTACCGTTGGGAAAGCGGTTTCTCGCTGGCGCTTGTTGGTGGGGGCGTTGGTGCGTGTCTTATTACCGGGATCGTGCTCACTGCGATTGGTCTGGAACGGCAAGACCTTGCACGCCGAGAGAGTGAATCTCGCTTTATGTTGGCCGCGAAGTCGGCGCCGGTGATGATCTGGATGTCCGGCACCGACAGGCTATGCACCTATTTCAGCGAGCCCTGGCTCGAATTCACCGGCCGCTCGCTCGAGGCCGAGATGGGAAACGGATGGACCAAAGGCGTTCACCCCGATGACCTCAAGCAGTGCATGTCAACATTCGCGGACTCGTTCGACCGCCGTGTCCCTTTTCAGATGCAGTATCGCTTGCGCCGCCACGATGGAGAATACCGCTGGATCTTCGACACCGGTGTACCGAGATTCGATGAAGAGGGCTTGTTTGTGGGGTACATTGGATCGTGCGTTGATATCACAGATCGTAAGCTTGCCGAAGAAGCGCTCAACAGCCTGAGCGGCCAATTGATCAAAGCGCAAGAAGAGGAACGGAGCCGGATTGCGAGAGAGATCCATGACGACTACCAGCAACGGCTGGCCATGCTGTCAATTGATCTGGAGGATCTTGCCAAGTATCTGGAGCGAGACTCCGAAGGAAGTGACCGGCTACACGAACTCTGGGATCGCGTAGGTGAATTGGGCTCGGATTTGCATTCCCTATCACACCGTTTGCATTCATCGACGCTCGACATCCTGGGCCTCGTTGCCGCACTGAGATCCTTGTGCGAGGAATTCAGAGACTACCACTCAATTGATGTCAATTTCGTGGAAGAAGAAGTGCCGCGCAACATTCCAAGGGAAGTGGCATTGTGCCTTTTTCGCATCACACAAGAAGCGCTGCAAAACGTCAAGAAACACAGCCGCGCAGATTCGGCTGAGGTTCGGGTGGAGGGACTGGAACAGAAGATCCACCTTTCGATCTCCGACCGCGGAACAGGCTTTGATCAAGGGGCAGCTTCAAGACAGAGTGGAATCGGCATTCGGAGCATGGAGGAACGAGTGCGGCTGGTGGGAGGACAATTTGCAGTTCGCTCGCGTCCTATGGAGGGCACGAAGATCGATGTCTGGGTTCCGATCGGAAGCTGATTGCTTTGCCTGGACATCCTGCGGTTGAAGGAAAAGTCTCATGCGGGAACTGAATCGACAAAGCTTACGTCCACGCGTCCTCATAGCGGATGACCACGGCATTGTGGCCGAGGGAATCCGCGCTCTGCTCGAACAGACCTGCGATGTAATCGGGATCGTCAGCGATGGCCGAGAGTTGATTGCAGAGGCGCCCAGACTCAACCCGGATGTAATTGTTCTTGATGTCGGAATGCCTCTGCTGAACGGACTTGATGCAGCCGAGCGACTGAAAGAGTTGCTTCCCGCTGCGAAGTTCGTCTTTTTGACGATGCAGGATGATGCCAATCTGGCTGCAGCAGTTTTGAAGTTGGGTGCGGTTGGATTTGTTCTCAAGCATGCGGCTGCATCGGAGTTACTCACCGCCGTGTCGCAGGTGCTCGAGGCAGGGCCTACATTACGCCAAAGCTTCGAGCTGAAAACTGGGCCCAGCGCGAAACCCGGGCGCGGCAATTCTCGAA
Source organism: uncultured Acidobacteriaceae bacterium (assembly GCA_963751225.1). Classification (GTDB taxonomy): domain Bacteria; phylum Acidobacteriota; class Terriglobia; order Terriglobales; family Acidobacteriaceae; genus Telmatobacter. The sequence continues at coordinate 14,933 of CAVVTY010000009.1, read as the reverse complement.
AGAACTCACTCCACGCCAGATGGAAGTGCTCCAGCTACTCGCCGAAGGCCGCCCGATGAAGGAGATAGCGGACATTCTCAAGGTCAGTGAGAAAACTGTGATGTTTCACAAATACAACATTATGGAGTCCTTCAACCTGAAGAACAATGCAGAATTGGTGTTATTTGCGCTGAAGCACCACGTGATATCATCCTGATCAATTCCTTCATGAATTCAGACAGCTATCCGTTTTCCTAGTAGGCAGGGAAACTCAAGTATCTCTACGATTGGGGTAAGACGTGTTGTGATGTTTGAGAAAGACAAATTCACGCCTGACTCGCGTCCTTCCGCAGAGGAAAGACCAACCTGCGCACGCCCGCGAGTCCTCCTGGCGGACGATCACTATCTCTTGGCTTGACCGGTGACGTCTCTATTGAAGCCGGACTTCGACCTGGTCGGGACCGGCCATGATGGTCAGACTCTCGTCGACGCACAAGCGCCTTCAACCGGACCTCATTGTCCTGGACATAACGATGCCGATCCGCAATGGGATCGAGGCCGCACACGAGATTCATGAGAACGGAGCCTGACATCAAGCTTGTCTTTCTGACCGTGCATGAGGAGCCCGAATACGTTCGCGCCTGTTTTGCAGAAGGCGGCCTTGCATACGTCAAGAAATCACGACTTGGGACGGATTTGATTCCCGCCATCCATGAGGCTCTCCTGGGACGCACCTTCATCTCTCCTTCCCTGGCCCACTGAAAGCAGCACCATTCCGGGTTCCAGTTGCCGGTCATCGGTAGTCCAACGGCACTAGGAGTTCTTCCTAGTTGGCTTCGATGCTGCCCGCCGCTCTAATGAGGCGGAACTCCAACATGCAGAATCGTCCCCGGATTCTGTTTGCCGATGACCATCTACTATTGGCGCGAGCTATGCAAGCGCTACCTCGAAGCGGAGTTTGACGTGGTCGGCATCGTAGGGAATGGGCGAGAACTCGTCAACATTGCGCCCAGAGTGAAGCCGGACGTGATCGTCCTGGACATCTCGATGCCGATCCTCAACGGCCTCGATGCAGGAGAGCAGATAAAACGGATTCTGCCTGCCGTAAAGCTCGTGTACCTGACGATGAATTCCGACGTTCAACTTGCCGTCGAAGCTCTCGTGCGCGGCGCCGCGGGCTATTTGCTCAAGACTTGCGCCTGCAGTGAATTGAACCTTGCGGTGCGGAGTGTTCTCCGAGGCAAACCCTATCTTTCTTCTGGTCTCCCCAAAGATGAAATCAATGCGCTTCGTTGGGAGAGGGAAAGGACTACGAACGGTCGAGAACAACTGACGGATAGGCAGCGCGAGGTTCTTCAATTGCTGGCTGAGGGACGGGTGATGAAGGAGATTGCAGGAGTTTTGAGCATGACCACACGGACCGTCGCCTATCACAAGTACAGGATCATGAGTGTTCTTGGAGTGCGGACCAACGCGGAGTTGGTCAGACGTGCTGTCCGATTTCGGATGGTTGCCTGAGGCATTTTGTCAATTTGCCCAACGGAAGACTTGGAGTCTCGACTTGCAAACGACGCGCGTCTGAGAACGAGATCATCGGACGACTCGAGGACCAATTGTGCTTGAGCAATCGAGAGAGATGGAGTCCAACGCGGAAACCTATCAGTTTTCCTAGTTCTTCTCGCCTTGCAAGAGTGGTAGGGTGCCAGTGTGACATCCTCCTCACCCAGTGACATGCATTTCTGTCTTCGTCAAAACAAAGACGGGACGGTCAATTCATTCTGCGTGAAATGCTTCGCGACAGTCTCTCGCGGGGAAAGCGATGCGGTCCGCATGCAGCGTGAGGAGAGTCATGCCTGCAATCCGTATGACGTGGAACGCTTCGAGGGAGCGAAGACGCCCGTGAAACGAATCGAAATGAAGTTGTCTGCAAAGCTCCGTCTGTCTTCCTTTGACGCGCTTGCCGCACCACATGGATCAGACTCCAGCATCTATGATCTGTTGAGCGATTATCAAGCGTGATTCCATGCTTCTAATGGGATTGCCCTTCGGCTCCCCGTGCCAGCTGGGAGTGATTTTCAGGCTCCAGGAGTCCCGAGGCATTTCGTCCGTTTTAAAGTTGGGATTTCGACCGCGGGCTGCGCCCCTGTGGATGTCGTCACAGCACCTTGCCAATTGGGGGAGGGCGGTGAGCCGTGAACTGCTTACCATGGGGCTGCAACCCGGAGTCAGGTCAGTCGAAGCAAGGTCGGTACCGCTGACCCTTGGAAGATGATGGATCGACTTCGGCCCTGGCACAACTAGGAAAACTGATAGTCAGCGCGGCCACGCTTCGATTGAAGCTGAAGCAGTTCCTGGGATGCCGGAACCCTATTGCGTTGTGACTTCGCCCTTTTGACCTTTGCCGTGAATGATTTCCGGGGTGGCGTGGCTCCTTGATTGCCTCGAAGTAATCAACTGCCTGCTCTGGAGCAACGACCACCCTTAGAGCCGCTGCTACTGTCATGGTACGCGCCCTGCTCATCAGGCAATTCCAGAGGCAGTGTGATCGGATAGAGAACCGCCTGCCTTTCGGACTAGGAACTCCTGAGGCAGTCGAGACGACTCCAAAAAACAGATTGCGGCGGTTGCTCGGTCCGCTATATCGTCTTGTAAATCCGTGTAAGTCCAAAGTCATTCCGGACCTGCGTACTCGATTGGAACGTGGCGATTGGCGTTTCAAGGATCAGCGCCTATGCGCAATTGAGAATTGTCCGAATCCAGGAACTTCTCGGCAGGGTCGGGTTTTAACTCGATAGGGAGGTTGAATGGGAAGCTCAACGCGAGTTCTTGTAGTCGATGATTATCCTCCCTTTCGACATTTTGTCAGGTCGACTCTTCAAAGGCGAGCGGACCTGCTGGTCATCGGCGAAGCGTCAGACGGACTGGACGCGATTCAAAAGGCCAAGGAACTGCAGCCAGATCTGATCCTGCTCGACATTGGTCTACCTGCACTGAATGGAATTGAGGCCGCTCATCGAATTCGAAAGCTCGTCCCCAGTTCAAAGATCCTCTTCCTGAGTGAAAACCGCTCGTGGAACGTCGCGTTCGAAGCCTTGTGCACCGGCGCCACCGGCTACGTCATCAAGTCGGATGCGGCAATTGAATTGCTGTTCGCCGTGGAATCGGTTCTCAAGGGCAAGAGGTTTGTCAGTGCCAGTTTGACTGATCACGACCGGACCGGACACGTCGGCGCGCACACTGCGGGTCGCCATCAGGCAGGGTTTTATTCCACTGACCAATGGCTTCTTGAAGACGTTACACAGTTCATCGGAGCTACTCTCAGGGCCGGAAACGCGGCTGTGGTTATTGCGACGGAGTCACACCGAAACATCCTTCATCCAAGCCTGAGGGCATTTGGCGTGGATATCGCTGCTGCAATCGCGCAAGGCAGATATATCGCGTTGGATGCGTCTGACGTGCTTTCGAAGTTTATGTTCGCGGGCACGCCCGATCCAGTTCGATTTCTGAGGAACTTTGGCGATCTCATTTCAAGAGCATCAGAGGCTGCTACGGGACCCCACCCCCGCGTTGGAGTCTTCGGAGAATGCGTTCAGCTCTTATGTGCACAGGGGAACGCAGAAGCAGCAATTCAGATGGAGAAGCTCGGTAACCGGCTGGTCAGTGAGTACGACCTGGACATTCTGTGCGGGTACTCTGTGAACAAGTCGGACGACATCATGGATGGGCACATCTTCCAAAGAATCCGTGCAGAGCATTCAGCTATTCACATGCACTGACTTTTGTGCCGCACGCCGCCTGTAAGCCTGCTCGCTAGATAAGTATGTGCGCGTAAATGGCATCGATCCGATCGTTCTTCCGCTTGGCTGCGGCGATGGCTCGCAGCATCAGCGGATGCGCCACCGTCACCCTTTCCGCGTGCGGAAGCAGGTGATCGTAGATCCAGCCGGTAAAGATCGTCGCTTCCATGGCGATCGTCCGGGGTTGGGGAAGGGTCTTGATCCAGCCGTCCAGTTCGCGCCGCGTCGAGCCGATCCTGCCTTCCTGGTGGATCTGGCCGGCCGCGTCCTTCACGCAATAGCTGATCGTCTTCTTGTGAACATCCAGTCCGATGTAATACATAGTCTCTGAGGAGCCTCCGAGGTCGTTCTCTGAATCAGCCTCGCGGCTGAGTTCAGCCTTTTGCAACACCCCATGCTCCTCAAGACTTACATTCAAACAATCCGCCTGGAACCCAAAGGATTTGCTCGGCGCATCTTCATCCTATGCACATTTCCTGGACTGCATGAGGCCGGAATTGTGTTTGCCCTTGCAGGTATTACTGTCTTCGACCAAGGGTTTCCATCCGTCTGGACGGCAACTGACAGAATTGCCAGTATGCGTTGAAAGGTTACCGTCTTACCATCAGATCGTTATTCTTGAAGGAGCTTTCATGCGGCAGACAGCTATATCAATCGCCTTTGTCGTATTCGTGCTGACAACTTTCAATCTACGCGCTGCCAGTTTGGCGGGGGTGAATCTACCGGACACGGTAAAGGCCGGTGGCACAACGCTAGTGCTCAATGGCCTGGGATTGCGAACGAAGTTCTCGGTGAAGGTCTACGTCGGAGGACTCTACCTTGAGCAGAAGTCGTCGGACTCCAGCGCCATTATCAAGGCCGACGCCCCCAAGCGGATTGTCATGCAGTTCTTGCACAGTGCGAGCAAGCAGCAGATGACGGATGCATTCGACGATGGATTCAAGGACAATACGCCGGATGCCGAGAAGACGATGAAGGCGGACATCGACCGTTTACTCGCCGTACTTGAAGCCATGAAGAATGGTGACCAAATGGTCATCACATATGTCCCGGGCACAGGGACGACCCTCGACATCAACGGCACGGAGAAAGTTACAATCGCCGGTTCGACGTTCGGCCAAGTGCTCTTCTCTGTGTGGCTCGGGCCGAAGCCGCCCACCACGGATCTGAAAAAGGGAATGCTCGGGCAGTAGGGCGCGCGAGGAGGTCGGAGGTCCCGACACCAGCATGGGTCGCTAATTGGCTAAATTTCGGGGCCAGGAGTCAGTGACGTTGTCTTACTCTGAGAAGAAAGAGTCAAGGCTTGAGTTTTAGCGCGTGTTCTCACAGCAACTCCTTCTCGACCGCATCGCCTAACTCGAAGTCGAATCCGCGCAAGCACATCCCACCCATATCTGAAACTCGTTCCAGAATGGCGTGTTCCTCTCTCGTCCGTGGTGCACGGGATTTTAGTCTTATCCCAGCGGCTGACCTGACCCCATTTTTCGTCCAGTTCAGTGTATGAATCATACTGCACATTTTTTCTGCTTTTCTTTCTTAGGTTGAGATTTGTTGGCCGTGGAGCAGCCGTGTCAAGGCCGGAGCGAAGCGAAGCCCGTCAGGGTTGCCTTGATGCGGTTGATTCACGGCCATACTCTTCTTTTCTGAAAGAGAAGCAGCCTTCCACTGCCGCACGAATTCGTCCGGTGTTAAGTAACCGAGGGAGCTATGCGGACGGCGCGAGTTATATTCCAGCTTCCACGCCGAGATCTTTTTCCTTGCATCGAACAAGTTCCAGAACCAGCTTGTGTTTAGGCACTCATCGCGCAGCTTGCCGTTGAAGCTTTCCATGCCTCCGTTCTGCGTTGGCTTACCGGGCTGGATGTGCACCAGGTCGATCTTCCACTCGATGGCCCAGGCCAGATAGTGCCGCGAAGTCAGCTCCGGGCCGTTGTCCGAGCGAATCGACTGCGGCTTGCCATGCTCGGCGATCGCGCGTTGAAGGACACGCGTGACGCGACGACTGGGAAAGCTCGTGGCCACTTCCAGCGCCAGGCACTGCCGGGTGAAGCGATCGATCACGCCCAAAACTCGGAACCGCTGTCCGGCACCGGTCACGTCGCTGGCGAAGTCCAGAGCCCATTCCTGGTTAGGCGCCGTCAATGCGGGCCGGGGGGCGAGTGTGCCCGCAGATGCTTGCGTCGCGTGCGTTTCACACTCAACCCCAGCTCGCGATACACGCGCTGCACCTTCTTGTGGTTCACTCCCATCTCCCCGTGCAGGTACAAATGCAGCCGCCGGTAGCCGAAGCGCGGATGCTCTCGCGCCAGCTCCCGCAGCCGTTCCTCAATGTCGCTGTCCTCCCGTCGACTTCGATACCGGCCACTCGATCTCGGCACTGCCATCAGCTCGCAGACGTGGCGCTCGCTGGCCTTGAACTCCTCCAGCAAACGCCGCACTTCCGATCGCCGCTCTACGAGCTCAGGGAGTTTTTTCGGATCACCGACTGCAGCATGTCCTTATCCAGGCTCAGCTCGGCGACCAGCTTCTTCAGCCGCGCGTTCTCATCGCGCAGATACTTGACCTCTTCGGCCTCGCTCACTTCCATGCCTCCGTACTTCGACTTCCAGGCATAGATCGTGTGCTTGCTCACGCCCTGTTCCCGGGCCAAATCCTCTGTCGTGCGACCCGCCTCCACCTGCTTCAGCGCGGCGATAATCTGCGCCTCCGTGTGCCGGCTCTTGCTCATCGTCCTTCCCCTTCCTTCGTCCAAATCGTATTCCGAATTGGACGGATTTAGGAGGTCAGGTCACGGCAAAGCGAGGCGAAGGTTCGTAAAGAGACGAGTAGGCCACGACCCGCTCGGAACACCTATCGACGCCGCTTCAGTGATAAAGGGTATAGATCGAATCTCTTGGATGTGTAGATAATGACATTCGCCATTCACAGAAGTTCTAACGCGCCAGGAAGCGGAAATGCTGAATTTGGCCGTCGAAGCTGCGCCTGAAAGCGCCATGACGCGTTCTCAGAGTACCTCGACCGACATGATCTCCGAGGTCTGGTTCAGGCTGATCAGGCGGCAAGGAAAACTTCAACTCACCACTCTGTCGCTGGGGCTAGGGATTTCTGTTAGGCCGTTGTGGCGCTGTCTTTGTTTCTGCACTGGGTTTGGTTCGATTCGCGGCGCCGCTATTCGTCGTCGCACGCGCACCCGACGCGGAAGCACCGCCAGCGGTTCGATTCCGCGTCTGGGTGCTGGCGGAGGGTTGCGTTCTTGGGGCAGTCGCATTGTTGGTCGAAGGACGGGACGCAGTTGCGTTAGCTCCCGGGGGGGAACCAGCCCGATTTGCAGGCTGCGCTGATGCGGACGGTGCGCCAGTTCGATTTGCGGGCTGAGCCATGGGAGCCGCAGCGCCACCGCGATTCGTCGGCTGTGCTGTCGATGAGGCAGTGGCGCCTCGATTCATTGTTCCGGCATTGGCTGGTTGATTCGCACGATTGCCCACTTGCTGAGAAGTCGGAACGGCGTTCGACATTGACGCGCCGGGCTTCTGGTTTGACGTCGTCGTAGGCCGTGCGCCTTGATACGCCGTCGTCCCTTGCCCCGTGCGGTTGTAGCTGTTGACGTTGGCCGTTCCGGCAGGTCGAGTGTTCACGCTGTTGACAGTCTGTTTATTGAACTGGTTGTAGTAGTTGTTGTTAACATTGATGTTGACGTTGTTGTTTGCCTGGTTCCACCGATAGTTGGGAGGCGGATAATAGCCGCCCGCCGGACGATACCCGGGATACGCAGGCCGGTACGGCGGCGGATAGTACGGATGGCCACCGTTGTAAACGCCGTGGTAGCCCCAGGCCGGATACGGGTAATAGTTATTGTTGTTGGAGATGGCAGCGCCCACGAGCATCCCCACGCCAAACGAGAGGATCCCGATGCCGACTGCGGTTCCAGTGCTTACGCCCGAGGATGGCGCCGGGGCGGCAGCCGGAGCTGCTACGACCGTAGTCGCGGGCGCTGATTGCACGTTATAGATCGTCACCGGGTTGTACTGCGGAACGTAGACCACCTCGGGATTGGCTGGCTTGATCTCCACGTATTGCTGACCGTTCTCGGTCTTCGTATCGACCTTCATCTGCGGACTCGAAGCGAGATTTCCCGCCTGCTGTGCCTGCGCGCGCTTCCGCTGCACCGCGGCCATCACGCCCTGCTGGTCAGACTGAAATGCCTGTCCCAGTTGGGTCGTCCACGGCATCTCCTGACACATGTTGTCGACCACCTGAGGAAAGAGCATCAGGTACTGCATGCTCGGACTGAAGCCGGCTGCCTTGGCCGCGTTCGTCAGCGCATCGCCCTTGAGGCTCTGATTCTGAAGAATCCAGTTTCCGCCATCGAGCACTTCCTGCGGGTTGGTCGACGCAGAGAGAACCTGGGCAAGAAGTTGGTCGGGGTAGAGCGCAATCGGAGCGACCAGGTCGTCGATGCTGATCTGAGGCGTTTGTGTTTGCGTCTGGGGTTGCGTCTGGGCTTGCTCGCTCTGCGCGGGCGGCGGCGCGACGCTCTTGGATGACTTGCACCCAGCCGCCAGGTTGGCCACCCAAAGGATGGCGATAAGGAGAGCAGCGGTGGAACTGCGCAAAACTGGATGCATGACGAACTCCTTGGAGAGTGGATCCAGAACCCCTCTGCACAGGCATCACGGCCACGGCTAGGCGACAGATGAAGCCAAGCGCCGGAATGGATCGCAAATCGACCTGAGACGTGCAGAACTCTTGTCTGGACCTGCATCCGAAGCGTAAAGGCTCATCGGGAATGCAACCACTGTCAAAACTCCCAGCTAAGCGCAAATCTCCCAGCTCCGGCAGAGGCCAATCCGAGGGTTCTGTCCGACTTGTTGATGATGGAGTGCCCGGCAGATTCTGTACCTGCAGGAATAAGACAGACTGCTTTGGTGATCTGCTGATTCAGTTCCAGTCGTATGGCGAGCGAACCGGAATGTACCCAACCGAATCATGTCCGTATTGCCCACAACCCGACAACTACCCTCTCTCGGAGTTTTTTGGATGCACTGAGGTCTTTTCCATCACGTCAGCGTGCCCGAACGAGGGTGTACAACTGAGTGGTGAAACGCACCGGTATCGCATTCGTGGTTTTGGCATGTATCGGCACCCTCGCGCTCGGGGCAGAATAGGAATCGGATGAAGCATGTGTCGGAGGGAGAATTGGAGAGTCTGGAATGAATAACGCGAATACAGCAGGATCCACCCGGAAGCAGAAGGCAGTGCGAGGCTTCAAGGACTTTATTGTCGTTTCTTTGTACCTGGCTTTGTTCTTCTGCGCGCTGGCGACCTATACGATGCTGCTGCTGAAGGAGTACGATGCGACCAACTCTCTGAACTATACCTTTGCCGTCGTCAATGCACTTGTCGTCGCCAAAGTCATCCTCCTAGGCGAGATGGCGCATCTGGGAACGCGATACGAGAGCAGGCCGCTTTACCTGTCTGCTATCTACAAAGCATTCCTCTATTGCTTATTGGTGCTGATGTTTTACTTCGTTGAGGAGTTTGTTAAACGCCTCATCCATGGCGGCGCATTTGGAACCGCCTGGCATGAGACCCGCATCGACGATCTGCTTGGCCGGAGCTTCGTCATTTTCTGCACATTCATCCCTTTGTTTGTATACAGGGAATTGCGGCGTGTCCTAGGCGAAGAGAGGTTCAATGCCCTGTTATACAAGGCAGGAACCCCCTGATCGACCCGAGCTTTCTCTAGTTGAAGACCAAGCCAAATCTCGCGTTCCTGGCGGTTTACCGCTAGCCAAGATCGGAAGCGCCTCGGAGACGAGTTTTGGAGTGAGCCTCTGAACTTGGTGCGAGGCGTTTTCGATTTGGAGGTAAGAAGGAAGCCGCAGGTGTATGCCGCGGTCGCGGTGATCGTCGGTTGGGATTATGGATATTGAATGCTAATCGGTAGTTCGGTGAGTGGTTTTGTGGGCCGTCATCGTCGCCGATGATGATGGAGACCGGTGAGCAGATGAAAGCGCGATCTGCGATCAGGCGGTTGCGGGACGGCGGTGAAGGTGGTTTTGAAGCTTTGCCGAATCCTGTGGACACACTGCTCGGAAGGCGTGCGTGGAGCAAGCGTGGAGAGCGGATTGACGAGGCCGGTCATGAGGAATCGAAGCCTGCGAAATAGAGTTGTGCGGCGGTGAGGCGTTGGACGACACGCATGGCTTTTCCGCAACGGGGACAGTGCCAGAGGTCGCAGTCCGGCAGCGGTGGCAGAGGCAGCGGCTCGCGGCCCTGGGCGGCGAGCCGTGTGCGTGCCAGGGGCAGCAGCTGTTTGCGGAAGCGGTTGGAGAGCAGGCCGTAGCGGCGGATGCGCACGAAGCCCTTGGGGAGCACGTGAAGGAAGAAGCGGCGCAGGAACTCCACGGCGTCGAGGGGCATGACACGCTGTTTGCTGCCGTGTGCATAATCCCGCCAGAGGAAGCTGACGTGCTCACCGTCGAAGGCTGTGAGGCGGTGGTTGGAGATGGCCATGCGATGGGTGTAGCGGCCGAGATAGCGCAGGACATGTTGCGGTCCGCCGAAGGGCGGCTTGGCATAGACGAACCATTTCTTCCGGCCCAGCTTCGCGGTTAGTTCCTTGAACCAGGCAGGATCACTGAAATCGGCGGCAGGACCACGGCAGTCGAACAGGTCCTTGCGGTAGAGTTGCCGGAGTCCGGCAAGGAACTTGTCGCGGAACACGGTGCGCAGTGTCGGAATCGGCAGCAGGAACAGCGGGTGGCTGGTCGGGATCCATCGCCGGTGGTCGGCTGATAGTCCGCCCCCGGGGACGACGCAGTGGACATGATAGTGGCCGAGCAGGTTTGAGCTCCAGGTGTGCAGGATGGAGAGGAATCCGATCTCGGCGCCGAGCCTGTTGGGATCGGCAGCCACTTCGAGCAGGGTCTGGGAGCTGGCATCGAACAAGAGGTCGAAGAATCGTTTGGGCGTAGTGAGTGCCAGCGGGTTCAGTTCGTGGGGCAGGGTGAAGACGACATGGAAGTAGTTGGTGTTGAGCAGATCGCGTTGCTCGACTTCGAGCCATCGCCGGCGAGCCTGCGCCTGGCACTTGGGACAGCAGCGTGAGCGGCAGGAGTTGTAGGAGATGGGTGCTTCGTACTGGCAGCCGACACACTTGTCCTTGTGTCCGCCAAGGGCGGCGGTACGGCAGCGCGACACAGCTCGATATGCCTTCAGCTGCTGGTAGCTGAGACAGGACTGGTAGCGTTGGAGATACTGCCTGCCCTTTCGACGGAGGATGTCGGCCACTTCGATGGCCGGCCGTGTCATGGACGGCGCGGACGATGATAGGATCGGCTGCTCTGGTCGACGCTGGCGAGCTTCAGTTCTTCGATCGGGTTGGCGACCTGGTGCAGGTGCTGCTCGGACAGGTGCAGATACCGGGCTGTGACCTCCAGATCCTCATGGCCGAGCAGAAGCTGGATGGTGCGCAGGTCGGTACCGGCTTCAAGCAGGTGTGTTGCCCAGCTATGTCGAATCAGGTGCGGGCTCGTCTTCTTGCGAATGCCGGCCTTCTTCGCGGCTTGTGTGCACACACGCCACACGATCTTGTCGGTGATCGGCTGTTCGCGGTCGCGATGCAGCCGTGACGGGAACAGGTAGGTGCGTGGCTTGAGCCATCGCCAGTGGGCGCGCAGGGTCTCCAGCAGCGCCGGGCTCAGGGGCAGGTCGCGGTCCTTGTGGCCCTTGCCGTCGACCACGTGGAGGATCATGCGCTGGCTGTCGATGTCGGCGATCTTCAGCCGGGCGATCTCGGCGCGGCGCATGCCGGTGCCATAGAGAACCATCAGCAGGGTGCGCTCGAACAGGCTGCTGCTGGCGTTGATGAGGCGTGCAACTTCTTCCTGACTGAGAATGTTGGGCAGCTTCCTCGGAGCCTTGGGATAGGGCAGGTACTCGCGGAACTCATGACGATGAAGCGTGCGCACGAAGAAGAATCGAAGTGCGGCCACGTGGTTCTCAACTGTTCCCGGGCAGAGTTTTCGTTCTCTGAGCAGATAGGCCTGGTAGCTGCGCAGATGATCCGGACCGAGCTTGTCGGGTGACTTGCCGAAGTGTTGCGCGAACCGCTCGACGAAACGCAGATAGCGCCGCGTCGTGCCTGCGGAATAGTTGCGACGCTCAAGTTCTTCGAGCATCATTTTGCGAAGACGAGTCACAGTGGGATACCTCCTGTGACTCACACCCTATCCCCGCCAAAAAACTACTCGGAGGCCAATACAGCAGCGGCCGCGGCGCCTGCGGCTTCGTTCTAACCGCCCACACGGAAATAACTACTTGAGCAACACCCGCCGCGAGGTGTTGTCAAAGATATAACTTCCGGTTGGCCCACTGTCGTTAGCACATAATATGTCCGGTGTTTTTAGCAAGTGAAGTGTCCGCATAGCGAGCGGCGAGGATGGGTCCATGCATACGAGCATGGAGATCTATCCGAGGACCGCGGCGGAGCGGGCGATGAAGTTGCATGAAGTGTTGTTACGAGCCACATCGGGCAAGATCAAGTGGTGGCAGGCGGCGGAGTTGATGGGCATCAGCGAGCGTCAGATGCGACGATGGCGGAAGCGCTATGAGGAGCAAGGCTACCAGGGGCTACTGGACCGGCGACGGCGGAAGCCAAGCATCAGGCGGGTGCCGAAGGAGCAGGCGGAAGAGGTTCTGAGCTTGTATCGGGACAAGTACTTCGATCTGAACGTGCGTCACTTTCATGAGAAGCTCGGCGAAGAACACCAGATCGGGTTGAGCTACACGTGGGTGAAGCAGGCCCTGCAGGCAGCCGGCCTGGTGAAGCGCAAGGCCCGGCGCGGGGTGCATCGCAAACGGCGTGAGCGGCGTCCACTGCCGGGGATGATGCTGCACATCGATGGCAGCGAACATCAGTGGTTTCAGGGTGAGCGTAAGCACGACCTGATCGTGATTCTGGACGACGCCACCAGCGAGATCTACTATGCGCAACTGGCTGAGGAAGAGACGACCGCCACCGTGATGGCCGGGCTGCGCACGGTGATTGAACAGAAGGGGCTGTTCTGGCGGGTTCGATCGAGCAGATACTGAATACAACTGTCGCACTTGTGAGGATAGCTTGCAATGCAGAAGGTGCGGATACTGCGAATTTGTCGATAGGGAAATCGACGAAGAGGGAAAGCGTACATACCAGTACGAGATCAATGAGGGCGCCGGTGTGTTGTTCTATCGCGCCAAAAACGCAGTTGCGTGCGTTTTGCACTACCTCCCGACACAAGAAGAAGTGACAAGGGCTGGAGACGGGCTTCGCAAGGAGTTGGTGACAGGTGGTGTCGACTCTGAAAGCGCGTACTTAACGCGCTGGGATCCAGAGAAAAAGGTCGTCGAATTTGTGATTGGTGCGTTTTACGATCCGGCCTAAGATTTCGGATCGCGGTTGTATCACCGCAAATACTGAAAGAGCGGAGTAGTGTGTGTCTCGAACAGCGAATGATTGCTATTCGCGAGGTCTATACTGACTGCCTACCAAATAGCTTTCCCGGAGAGCCCATGCCCGAATTGACGCGCCGCGAAATCCTCGCCATGTTGCTCACCGCACCCGCAGCCACCCACGCCTGGACGCAAAACTCCTCCGATTGGTTCCCGCTGTTTGATGGCAGATCGCTCCAGGGATGGAAGCCCAGCGAGCATGAGGGCACCTTCAAGGTCGTTGACGACCAGATCGTCGCGCATGGCGAGCGCTCCCACCTCTTCTATACCGGGTCCGTCCACGGCGCCGATTTCCGCAACTTCGAGTTGACGGCCGAAATCAAGACCATGCCCGGCGCCAACACTGGCGTCTATTTCCATACCGCTTATCAACCCTCAGGGTTTCCCGAGGCAGGATTTGAAGTGCAGGTTGAAAACAACCCTCCCGCCCCTACCACCGATTACGTCGAGCGCAAAAAGACCGGGTCCCTGTATGGGGTCCGCAACGTTTACAAGACCTTCGTCCAGAATGGCGAATGGTTTCGCATGTCGATTCTCGTCCGCGGCAAGCAGGCCCAGATCCGGATCAACGACATGCTGGTTGTCGACTATGTAGAACCCGACCCGCCCTTTCAGGCTGATCTCAAGTTTCAACGCGTCTTCAATCACGGAACCTTCGCGCTCCAGGGGCACGACCCGGGCAGCACCACATTCTTCAAGAACATTCGGGTACGCCCCCTGCCCGACACCTCCAGACCGCTCTCGGCCGAGCTTCCCCAGGTCGACGATCTCTATCGCGAGGTTATCCGCCTCGGCACGGAGAACTATCCCGTGGTCGACTACCACGTGCACCTGAAGGGAGGCCTCACCGTCCAGCAGGCGCTTGAGAACTCCCGCCGTCTCGGCATCAATTACGGCATCGCGATCAACTGCGGTCAGGGCTTCCCCGTGCACAGCGATGACAGCGTGCAGCAATATCTCGACAGCATGAAAGGCCAGCCCTGCTTCATCGCCCTTCAGGGTGAAGGCCGCGAGTGGATGACGCTGGTTTCGCCCGCCTCCGTCGCTCGCTTCGACTACGTGTTTACGGATGCGATGACCTTCACCGACGATAACGGAAAACGCATGCGCCTCTGGATCGACGATGAAGTCGGCGCCATCACCGACGCGCAGGCTTTCATGGAGATGTACGTCAATCGCATCATGGGCGTGATGCGCGAGCCCATCGACATCTACGCCAACCCCACTTTCCTGCCTCGCCAGATCGCGTCCGATTACGAGATGCTCTGGACCGCGGAGCGTCGCCATAAGGTCATCACTGCGGCAATCGACAACAACGTCGCCATCGAAATCAATAATCGTTACAAGATCCCAAGTGCCTCCTTCATCAAAGAGGCCAAGTCGGCCGGTGCAAAGTTCTCCTTGGGCACAAATAACGCCGACGCCAACCTGGGCCGTCTTGAGTACCCAATCCAAATGGTTCGAGAATGCGGCCTCAAATGGCAGGATATTTTCATTCCCAGACCGGCCGGGCAGAGGAAGATTCAGGCAGCGAAATGATCTGCCGAATCGGCTAGCTTTCTGAAAGCCGCGCGCCCGTTGCTGAGCCTGGCACTCAGGCAAGACCTTGGATTAAACCCGCTGAAGGTCTGAGCGGTTTATCGTGGCTAATTTCGTATGACC
>CAVVTY010000008.1:0-144134 GCA_963751225.1 uncultured Acidobacteriaceae bacterium | reverse complement strand
CAGGTCCGGGAGGTCAAAGAAGAAGAAGTACCAGGACTTGCGGAGCTGGCCGGGGTGGTGCAGTCCCTGCGACAGCTTCCGCGGATGGGCCGCGTTGAGGATGGCCAGCCGGTCCACCACCTCGGGGTGGCTGATCGCGAGGTCCCAGGCGACGGTCCCGCCCCAGTCGTGACCGACCAGCAGCGCGGACTGGGCACCGCGTTCGTGGATGAGACCGCGGATGTCGCCGGTCAGCTGGTCGGTGTCGTAGGCCTTGACGCCCTTCGGCCGCGATGACAGGTTGTAGCCGCGCATATCGGGTGCGACGACGCGGAATCCCGCCGCCGCGAGCGGCTGGATCTGCAGCCGCCAGCCGTACCAGAACTCGGGGAAGCCGTGCAGCAGAACGATCAGCAGCCCTTGCTGGCCTTGACGTAATGCAATCGCACGTCGCCGATCTCGGCGTAGCCCTCCCGCAGGTCGCTGCCCCCGAGCCATGGCGCCTGCTGGTCCGCCACCCCACTCGCGCTGCTGCTGTGGTCCTCGCTCGTGCTCATTGTCCCCTCCCTGGGGTTGTCTCAGGGATGACGCTAACGACTTGGAGCTGGGCGTCAAGCCAAGGGGAGAACACCCGGGGAGTTCCCCTGGTCTGCCGCGCCGCAGGCCCAGCGGGCCCGTGCGCCGGGCATCCGCGCGGCCGGATACCAGATCGTGCCGGTCTGCGCCGACTGACCAACCCCGGGGTGAGATCGGCCCCTGGGTCTTGTCCCGACGGCAACGCGATCGGCGCCCTGCTGGCCGAGGTGTTCGGCACCGAGATGACCACGGCCACGGGACTGTGCGCCGGGGTGCGGGACCGCCAGCCAGGTAGCCGAGCTGGCCGTGAACCGGCCCGGGCTCGGCACCGTGGTCCGCTGCCGGACGTGCGACGCCGTGCTCATGGTCTTCCTCCCGGTCCGCGGCATCACCTGCGTCGACCTGCAGGGCCTGGCCAGCCTGACCTAGACATTGGCGATGCTGCCCACGCTTGGTAGCCGCCGATGAGGTCGGAGACATCGGTGAACCTTTGGCTGCGCAGCAGGCTGGCCGCGATGGACGACCGGTATCCCGCTGCGCAGTAGGCGACCAGGGGCCGGGCCGGGTCGAGTTCGCTCATGCGGCGGCGCAGCTGCACCAAGGGCATGTGGATGCTTCCCCCGATGTAGCCCTGCGCCCGCTCTGCCGCTCCCCGCACGTCGAGAACCGTCAGCCCGGGAACCTCTCTGAGGGCGGCCGTCAGCTGGTGAGAGCTGACCCGGCTAGCAGCTTGAGATTCCATGATCTCCAAAAGTTTGGTTTTGCGGAGGCTATGCCGTGGCTGGACCCGGCTGGATGCCAAGGTGCCTGAACAGGGTGGCCATGTCGGTTCGGAGATGTTCGTAGTCCTGGTCGATGGGGCTCAGCCTGGTCGGGACGTGGTCGTGCCGGCGGATCTTGACGCCGGCCAGGATCGGGGCGATGACGTGGTCCCGGAGGGTGAGCAGCGCCGATATGGTCCGGGCGGCCGGGCCGGGCAGGTAGTAGCGCCGGGTTCCGCGGGGTTTGCTGATGAGCTGCTTGCCGCGGAGTTTGCGCAGATCGTAGGCGGCCTGGCGGGTGTTGTAGGTGGCGTGGGTCTGCCCGGTCATGGCGTGGACCTTGGCGGTCATTTCGGCCACGGTGAACCCGTCGGGAGACGGGGCGAGGGCGAGCACGGCCGCCAGCGCGGCGCGGATCCGGGGCTTGTTCACATCGATGCCGCCGACCCGGCTGGCGCCCAGCTGCGCGGGCAGCGGCAGCTGATCCAGCGTGCCGCCGGGGATGAAGCCGATATCGACGCAGTCCAGCGCGGTGCAGAACCGCTGGCACATGCCGGCCAGCCGGGCGACGATCTGGGGGAAGCGGTCCAGTGCCCGGCGGCAGCCCAGCTGCCTGGTGTTGTGGGTGATCGCTTCGAACCGCAGGACGCGCGCGCCTTTGGTGTAGCCCTTGAGTGTCAGCAGTCCGAAGTGGACTTTGAACACCGTCAGGTCCCACGCAGGTGTCTCGAGCACGACCCCGACCCGGGGCGAGGGGGCTTCGCCGTACTTGCCGGGACGGCGGCGGGCCCCGAACAAGGTCCGCAAGGCCGGGATGTCCAGCCGGGACCGGGTCCGGTCCAGCATGGCGTTGAACACCCGGTCCATGTGACCGCCGTAGGCGAACAGCAGGTTACGGGAGTACTCGGCCTGGTAGACCGAGTAGGCGTAGGTGAAGCAGGTCCGCCGCTGGTCAGCCAGGTCCAGGCCGAAGACCAGGCAGGCGGTGTAGATCCACCGGTCGATGACCTGGCCCAGCCGCCCTGCAGCCGCATCCTGCGACAAGGTGTCTGCGATCTGGGCCAGGCCAGCCGGATCCGTGATCTCAGTAAAGCAGTTCCCCTCCTTGGTGAAACCGATGCCCTCGCCCTGCGCGGCAATCGCGACGTACTCGTGGCCGTTCAAGATCACCTGCGCCGCGAACGGCGCATGCCCGGCCATCTTGATGACCAGGTGCCCCCACTGCCCGTCCATGATGTGGAAGCTGTAGTGATTCACGTACGTGCGCTTGCGGCCCAGGCCGCCGATCACCGTGCCGTCCGCGGACCGGCGCACATCCCACACCATCGCCGGGGCCCTGGCGACCAGGATCATGAACACGCCCGGTCCCACCGAATGGGTGCGCAGATACTCCTCCGCGATCAGGTGCTTGCGTTCCCCCGCCGTGCAGTCGATCACCGGGACGGCGTTGGCGGCGGCCCAGGCCCGGACCCGCCGCGCGAACCGGCCCGCCAGCCGCATCAGGTGCGTGTTGTCCAGCACCGCATCGGCCTCGGCGTCACTGCCCCCGATCAGGCGCCGCCACCAGGTCCGGAATCCGCCCGCCGTGCTCCCCATCGGGTAGTAGGCATTCAGCACGATCCGGTCCGCGCAGTCATACCAGCCGGTCAGCAGATCCCGGTACCGCTCAGTGAAGTCATCGGTCACGCGCCGACCGTAGAGCCAACCCGCGCATCAGGTCAGGACATCAGCCACACTGCCCCGCAGGGGCCACTGCTTCCGGGCGAAGTCCCGGACGGAGCGTAGGTGCTTGCATTCTCTGATCGACAAAATGTTGTCTATGCGGCGGCGGGCTGGGTCTCGATGCCGACGTGCCGGAACAGGGTGTGCATGCTCGATCCGGAGGGTTTCGTAGTCGCGGTCGACATCGGTCCAGATGTTGGGTTTGCGGCCCATGCGGGGGCTGCGGACTCCGGCCAGGATGGGCGCGATGACGTGATCGCGGAGGGTGAGCAGCGCGGTGATGGTGCGGGCGGCGTGCGGCGGGACGTGGTAGCGGCGGGTCCGGCCGGGTTTGTCGATGAGCTGCTTGCCGCGGAGCTTGCGCAGGTCGTAGGCGGCCTGCCGGGTGGTGTAGTCCTCGTGCCCGGGCATCGCGCGGACCTTGGCGGCGTGTTCGGCGACGGTGAACCCGCCCGGTGCCGGAGCCAGGGCGAGTGCCGCTGACAGGGCGGCGCGGATCCGCGGTTTGTTCAGGTCGATCCCCGCGGTCCTGCACGGCCCGGACCGGGCGGCCAGCGGGAGCTGATCGAGCAGGCCGTCGGGCAGGAAGCCGATATCGGCGCAGTCCAAGGTGGTGGCGAACCGGTCCGCCATCCCGGCCGGCAAGGTGATGATCTGGGCGAAGTTGTCCAGGCTGCGGCGGCAGCGCAGCTCTTTGGTGTTGTGCACGGTGGCCTCGAAACGCAGGACGTGCTCGCCCTTGGTGTAGGCCTTCAGCTGCAGCCGCCCGAAGCGGATCCGGAACCAGCTCAGGCCGTACTGCGGTTTCTCGATCACGATCTCTTGCGCCGGCGGGCCGTGCTTGCGGTTGTGATGGGGCCGCGTCTTGAGGCCGAACAGGGTCCGGATCGCCGGGATGTCCAGCCGGGACCGGGTCCGGTCCAGGATCCGGTCGAAGAGCTTCTCCATCTGCGCGCCGGAGCGGAACAGCAGGTTCCGGGAGTATTCGGCCTGGTAGACGGAGTAGGCGTAGCGGAACCCGCTGCGTTCCTGCCCGGCGATGTCCAGGCCGAAGCACAGGCAGGCCGAATAGATCCACCGGTCGCAGACCTGGCCCAGGCGCCCTATAGCCGCGTGCTGCGGCCAGGCATCTGCGACCCGGGCCAGGCCCTGCGGATCCGCGATCTCAGTAAAGCAGTTCCCCTCCTTGGTGAACCCGATGCCCTCGGCGTGGGCGGCGACCGCGACGTACTCATGCCCGTTGAGCATCACCTGGGCGCCGAACGGCGGATGCCCGGACATCTTGATGGTCAGGTGCCCGAACGCCGGGTCCATGATGTGGAAGGAGTAGTGGTAGACGTACTCCCTCTTCTTCTCGATATTCGTGATGACCCCGCGCGCGGAGCGGTGCACCTTCCACACGCTCGCCGGCGCCTTGGCGACCAGGACCAGGAACACCCCGGGCGCCACCGAATGCGTTTCCAGGTACTCCCCGGCGATCCGGTGCTTGCGCTCCCCGGCCTTGCAGAAGATGAGCGGGACCCCGTTCGCGGCCGCCCACGCCCTGACCCGGCGGGCGAACCGTCCCGCCATCCGCATCAGGTGCGTGTCATCGAGCCGGTCGTCGCTGCCGCCGTGCAGCCGCCGCCACCAGGTCCGCAACCCGCCCGGGTTGACCCCCATCGGGAACCAGGCATTCAGCACCACCCGGTCCACGCAGTCATAGCTGCCATCGATCAGGTCGCCGTAGCGTGCGGAGAAGTCATCAGCCACGCGCCCAACGTGCCAGCCTGCGCGCTAGCCGTCAGCCGAACGGCGCGAAGCGCCACTCCTTCCGGGCGAAGTCCCGGACGGAGCGTAGCCATCTGGGCGACCGTCATCGGTGCTGGTCGTGGGTTCAACTCGCGCAGATCGGACCTTCCCAGGGCAAGCTTCTGAGCTGGGCACTCCCATTAAGTGAATACCCCAATCCGCGGTAATCGGGTGTGGAAGCTAAACCAGATGGCCGAAGCTGCCGATCTGCACGAGTGGGAGATGTCCCTGCGGTGAGCGGTACCGAAGCCGGGCCCGGATGTCGCTGCGACGCCCGGCAAAGCTGATTTCGGCATTCCGGCAGCAACATCGAGGAGCCCGGGGTATCTCACCCCGGGTCGCCTGTTCTCCTTGCCATCTCCCGCCGGAAGCCCCGGCCGCCATACCCGGATCACACCATCGCCGGCGCCGGCGCGGCCGTGCTCGCTGCCGCGCCAGGCGGCCGCTGCCCCGCCGCCCGCGCTGCACAACCTCGATCGCCCGAGGGCCGGGGACAGGCGGCCTGATCGTGGGCGCGCACCGCGGGACCCGGGCCGGCCGGTGACCCGACGGCGGTTATGCCGGGGAAGACGTGCTCGCCCGGTGGCGCGTACCGAAGTCGGGGAGGCACCAGCGGAGTCAGGATGGGTACAGGAACTCGCACTGCTCGCCCGGGCCGGTTGGCCCGCCCCCCGGCCTGCAGTCGTCCTGAGCGGAGTCCCGCGCGATGCGCTTGGCCCATCTCGTCCATACTGCCGCTGACCGGATCTGGAGGTAAGGACAGTGAACGGTTCCAGTCAGGGAAATCCCTCCCCGCTCACGGTCACCAGCCCTGACCTTGCCGGGGGGGGCGCATTCCCGCGCGAGTTCACCTGCGACGGCGCGAACCGGCTCCCTCGCCTGCAGTGGAGCACTCCGCCGTCCGGGACCCAGGAGGTGGCCATTGAGATGCTCGACCCCGACGCGCCGGGCGGCACCTTCACGCACTGGCTGGCCTACGGGTTGTCTCCTGGCATCTCCAGCCTGGCGGCCATGCCGGCCGGCGCGGCCGAAGGCGTCAACGACTTCGGCCGGCGCGGCTACGGGGGCCCGTGCCCGCCGCGCGGCGCTGCGCATCACTACCACTTCGTGGTCCTTGCGCTGGACGCCCGGCTGGGCCTGGCCGCTGGAGCGAGGAGGTCCGATCTGGAGTCACGCATGCGCGGTCACGCGCTAGGCAGGGGCTAACTGGTCGCGACCTACCAGCGGGGCTGACCGGTCCCCGCCAGCGCGGCAAGCCCGATCACTTGCCGGCAAGGGTCCCGCCAGCGCGATGCCCGCGGGCGACGCCGCGCCCGGAGCCGGCTACGCGCTGCTTGCCGGGGTGCCGCCGTGCCCTGCCCGCCCTGCAGGCGTCCCCGCTGGGTGCCTGGCCCGGTTGGTCATCGTCGCGCTGGCGGTTGAGAGCCGGCAGGAAGCCTGGACCTGAACCGGCGAAGGAGCCGGTGCAGGCCTGCCAAGACCCCGGGCGTGCGAGGACCCGCCAGACGGATCGTTCTAATTCATCAGCGGGAACGCAAGCGCACGCGGCCAACACGGTAAGGCCGGCCGCTCATGCCGCCAGGAGGGACCTCCGGGACCACCAAGAACGTCGGCGGACTTCGACGAGCAAGAACGCGGTTGCAGTCTTAACTCGGACGCTGATCACACAGTGTGGTCAACCAGCCGGTGGCAGCCGCGCACACTCCCGCCGTTCGGCGCGGTAATGGGGTGTGGAAGCTCGGCCGGGTGGCCGCGACCGAACTGGACGTTCTGTGCCGCGCTGGCCCTGGTCATCGGTCAGTCGCGGGGCTCCTCATCCCGGCCCGGCGAAGAAATCGCGTGCCAGCGGCCAGCACAGTCTGAGCGTGCCGCCAGGCGGCACCGCCAGCCGCGTTGCTCCAGGTCGCGGACGCCGCGGATGGCCATGGCGATCGTCTGGTCATCGACCCGGGCAAGCAGGTCTTGCAGTGACGGGTCGTTCTGCCGGGCGGCCCGGTCGCGGACCCCGGCCGGGGTGTCTGGGCCATCACCCCACCGGTTGGTCACGCAGTTGGTGATCGTCTTGGCCCGGCGGTGCCCGGGGGTGAGCCACATCGTGGCCGGGATGCCGGCTGCTGCCCCGGAGACGATCCGCCCCCGCTTGTGGCGCTTCGGGTCGCGGGCCGTGGCCGCATGGCTGGCCGCCGCGTGATCTGCGGCGGCCAGTTCTGCCCGCAGCCCGTCATCGATGCCGAACAGGGACTCCACGGCCAGATGGGGAAGGTCATGGACGACATGAACGGGCCCGCGGCGGGTCACCCCGGCAACCGTCAGCCAGGCACGGTCGCGGTCGCCCGGCCCGGCGGCCTTGACCAAGGTGACATCCATCAGCGGCGGGTTCATCCGGGTACGACGCGGATGCCGTAACGCTCACCGATCCGGGTGCGCTCATCGTCGCCGGAAGCAGCGTTGATCTCGCGGAAGTAGTCTTCGATGCCGCCCGGGACGGCGATCAGCAGCAGGCGGGCGGCTGGGCCCGCGGCCCAGAACCGGTGCGGGCGGCCGCGGGGCAAGAACACGAAGCTGCCCGCCGCGGCGTCGAACGCCTCGCCCCCGCAGCGGACGGACAGCGCGCCGTCCAGCACGTAGAAGCACTCATCGTCCCGGTCATGCACGTGCAGCGGCGGCCCGGCGCCGATGCTGGTCTCAAAGACGCTCAGGGCGCCGCCCGTCGACTGCCGCGACGCCTTCAGGCCGGGATCGCCCGCCAGGCCGGCGCCAGCTGCAACCACATAGCCGGTCAGGAAGTCGGTCATGGCATCCATGATCGTGCCCGCCTCCCAGCACCGGCACGCTAACACCCGGCGACAAGAGCCCGGACTCACATCGCACGCTAACGAGTTCCCCCGCGACTGAGACGGGGGTGTGAAGCGGGCGATGGCGTGGTGCCAGCCCGCCCGATCGCCGTCCTGGCAAGATAGCGGCATGGAACGTGTGATCGGAATCGGCGGGTACTTCATGCGGGCCGCCGACCCGGCGGCCCTGAGCGCGTGGTATCGCGATTGCCTGGGCCTGGACGCCGATGAGAACGGCCTGTGGCGTCAGGAAGCCGGGCTGACGGTGTTCGCGACGTTCGAGTCCGAGACCGGCTACTTCGGGTCCCGCGCCCAGCAGACCATGCTGAACTTCCGGGTCCGCGACCTGGATGCGATGCTCACGCAATTGCATGCTAAGGGAGCGGACGTGGCTAAAGAGACGCAGGACATGGAGGGTGTCGGGCGGTTCGGCTGGGTCACCGATCCCGAGGGCAACCGGGTCGAGCTGTGGCAGCCCGCCTGATCGCGTCTTCACGCAGGCGGTGACGTGCTAGTGGCCCACTACTGCTGTGACCGGAAACCTACGCCGGGCTCGTGGTGGCGAGAGATGCCGCGCTGTCAGAGCAACGCGCATTGCGGGCCGCCAGGCGGGTACCAGTACCCGCATGGCGTGCCGCATCAGTGAGTTGGTGATCGACAGCCGAGACCCCGAACGCCTTGCCGCGTTCTGGTGTGACGTGCTCGGCTACGTCGTCCTCGATCGGGTCGAGAACAGCGTCGAGATCGGCCCTGAGGACGAAGGCTTCGGCGGACTCCAGCCGACGATCGTCTTCGATCTGACCGACAAGCCGAAGGCCGGCAAGCTGCCGCTGCATATCGACGTGAACCCCACCGATCGAGACCAGGATGAAGAGCTTGAGCGTCTGCTGGCTGTCGGCGCCAAGCCCGCCGACGTGGGTCAGACGGGCGAGGAATCCTGGCACGTCCTGGCGCCCAGCGGCTACGATCACGGCATCTAGGCGCACCTGAGCGCTCATGGTCGCTCCCATCCTGCTCCCAAAATCAGACACCACCATGAGGTTAGGGAGCCGATGAGAGAACAATGGGGTGCCCCGAGGCTCAGACCTCCGGAAGTTGGCTGTGCGAAACGATCGGGTGGGTCGCCGAGTTGTCGATCTTCCATCCGAAGGAAGTTTCCTGATATGACCACGCAGCAGAAGATCTTAGTTATGGAGCACCTCAGGATGAAAGAATCTTGATGTTACTCGCGAGTAGAGGGGTTCGGCGATTTAACAAGTTTCCGCAAAGGCCTCCATAGCGTTCCCGCAGGTGGTGGCCGTGGCGAGCAAGAACTTCCGGAGGTCTGAGGCTTCCGGACAGTCCATCCATTAGGATGGATGTCTGGAAAGGTGAAGTAATTGCCTCGACCGAAGAAGAGCTTCTCTCCTGAATTCAAGGATGAAGCCGTGAAGATGGTGATCGAGACGTCGCGTCCGATCGCCCGCGTGGCTAAGGAGCTCGGTATCAACGAAGGTACCCTCGGTAACTGGGTAAACGCCTACCGCCGTGAGCATGCGGGCGAGGAACCGCCGCTAACCGTTAATGAGCGCGCCCGGCTGCGCGAGCTCGAACGGGAAACACGGGAACTGAAGATGGAAAACGAGTTCCTGAAAAAAGCCGCCGCGTACTTTGCCAAAGATCATCGGTGAGCGACAAGTTCGAGTTCATCGACGTAGAGTACGCAGCTTACCAGGAATCGGACGAGCAGTACGTGCCGTCGATCGTGAAAATGTGCATCTGGATGGAGGTGTCACGGTCCGGGTTCTATGACTGGCGCAATGCGCCGGAGTCAGCGACGGCGAAAAGGCGCGGGATTCTCGCCTTGTACGTGAAGAAGTCATTCGGGGATTCTGATGACACGTACGGGTACCGGCGGGTCCATGCGGACCTGGTGGGCTGGGGCGTTCCTGCCGGGCCGGAGCTGGTGCGGTCGCTGATGCGTGAGCTGGGCCTGGAGCCGTGCCAGCCGCGGCCGTGGCGGGTCAGCCTGACCGAGGGCGACGGCCAGGAGCACGACATCCCCGACCTCGTGCAGCGGGATTTCACCGCCGCCGCGCCGGGCGAGAAAATGGTCGGCGACATCACGTACATTTCTACCTGGGAGGGCTGGCTTTACCTGGCTACGGTCATCGACTGCCACACGAAAGCCGTGATCGGCTGGGCCATGGACGATAACTACAAGACCCCGCTCATCGAGCAGGCCATCGAGATGGCCGCCCGCAATTACCGGCTCGGCGAGAATGCCATCTTTCACTCCGACCGCGGCAGTAATTACACATCCTGCCAGTTCGCGGCGACGCTGAAGAAGCATGGTTTCCGCCAGTCCGTCGGCCGCGCCGGGATATGCTACGATAACGCGATGGCAGAGTCGTTCTTCGCTGCATTGAAGAACGAGCGGGTTCACCGCACCCAATATCCGACTCGCGATCATGCGTACCGTGACGTTGTGCGGTACATCGAATTCTGGTACAATTCGAAGCGTCGGCACTCCGGACTTCAGTACCGGAGCCCGCAGCAAGTCCACGACGAGTACCTGGAACAGCAGTCCGCAGCGTGAATTAACCGCAAATCAGCTGTCCGGAAAGCTCGGGGCAGATCACAGGTTGGCGGGTGGGAACCCTCGACGGGGTGGCCGGATTGAACCGGCGGTCTCTTCGTCCGAAGCCAAGACGATGTGCGTAAAACCTCGGACGTTATTGCGTGCACCCGCCAAACGTCACGCTGCTTGGGCTTGAGCACACGTGGGTTTGGCCAGTGGTCCGGGACAGGCTTTGAAGGGCTGAACTTTTGCTTTTCAGGCCTCATGTCACTGACGTGACGCCCGCGGATGCATGAAACTCCTGGCGGGCGCGCCAACAAGCCCCATGATCGCCAAAGGCTTGTCAGAGGGGCGTTGCCCGCGTTGGGCCAGCTTCATATACCTGCGACGATTCCAGACGGTGAGCGGCTAGGCAAGGAGTTTCGTCACAGGTGTAGCGGATGCCCAGCTCAGGCAGGACGCGCGAGAGTACGTGGCTGTCTACGGCTGCGTCAGGGCGCTGACGGCTGCGGTCGTTGCCGTCACGTTGCCGTCGGAGACACCGGCCGACCTTCCGCTTCACAGATGGCTTCTTCGTCCCGAAGCCAACTCGCGGTGCGGCCTGCCAGCGCTGCGGCAGGGCTGACCTGGCAAGCGCTGCCGTCAACGTTCGCCGGCGCGGTCGCCTCGTCCGCGCGGGCGGTCTTCGCCCGGGCCGTCTCGTCCGCCCGGGCCGTCTCCGAGCGGGCCGTCTCGTCCGCCCGGGCCCTCTCCGAGCGGGCCGTCTCATCCGCGCGGGCCGTCTCGTCGTCCGCGCGGGCGGTCTCCGCCCGGGTCGTCTCGTCCGCCCGGGCCGTCTCCGAGCGGGCCGTCTCATCCGCCCGGGCCCTCTCCGCCCGGGCCGTCTCATCCGCGCGGGCCGTCTCGTCGTCCGCGCGGGCGGTCTTCGCCCGGGTCGTCTTGAGCGCCTTGCCGTTGGGCAGCTTGAGCCAACCCTGAGCGCGTTCCAGGGCTTGAATGTGAGGCTTTTCATCCACGCTCAACACCAGCGCATGTTCCGGCGGGTTCAGATAAAGCCCGACCACGTCGGCGGCCTTCCGGGCAAAACAGGGATCGGTCGAGACGCACCAACTGTGACGCCGTTCGAGCGAGATCCCATGCTTGCGCAGCACCCGCCAAATCTGATGGTCGGAGATGTCCTTCAGCGCCGCGGCCAGCAAGGCTCCATTCCAACGCGCATAGCCTTTGGGCGGTGGTTGATCCAGTTGCGTCAGGATGCGTCGTTCGCTTTTCAGATCGTAGGCCGCTGGTTTACCCGGCCGCGGCGCATCCTGCAACCCGTCGATCCGGTCACGCAGAAACCGTCCCCGCCACTTGCTCGCCGTGGCCGGCCGCGTATCCATGGCTGCGGCTATCTCCTCGTTGCTGGCTCCGGTCGACGCGCGCAAAATCACCCCGGCCCGAAACACATCACGCGCCGCACTGGTCGTGCGGCGCACTACCAACTCCAATTCAGCCTGCTCTTCCGGCGTCAATGCAATGCCCCGAGCCTTCATGCATTGCACTATACATCATGCGCTCATTTATGCAACTAGATACTAGCTGCGGTTGATACAGAAATCCGGAGCGCCTCAATTTCGTCAATTTGGAAGTGACCTTTTGAATACCATGTAGGTCCTATTCTCCCCAGGCCCTCCTTGATGCCACGCTGTTACAGCCTCCCATCCTTCGTCTCCCAATCTTTTGAGCAGAAGTTCTGTCTCTGCCATAGCGAGGCCTTCGCCTAAGCGGGTATGCAATCTCTCGACAACGTATTCCCATTTCATTTATGCCACCCCTTCCACACCCGAGACATCGTAATTCAGTTCACCGCCTCCCGCTCGGGGGGCGTGATATTGGCTACGCGTCGAGCTAGAAATAGTCCGGCTACCGCCTTTGGTTAGTTTGCGAGGACATCAAGATCTTCGATCGAGACAGATAACGACCAACTGGCCTTGCCGATCAGACCAACACGTCCTCCGTCCAGCCGATGCGTTCGATCTGGATCTCTTCCAGCTTGCTGGTTCCCAATCCATAGCGCTTATCGGCCATCTCCACAACCATGGGCGGGGGTGAGAGCGGCCATGGCTCGCCGCGTAGTGCCTGGCGTTTCTGCATGATGACCTTCAGGCAGACGGTCTCGACGGCGACGGGGTCGGTTCCCGCAATCAGCCCTTTGTATGGCCACAAGTAGCGAGGATCCGGCTGCGGTCCCTTATCGCACAACGGACGCAGCGCATCGACCAGCACCAGTTTGGTCTTCCCTTTTACGTGCGGCATGTTCCATATTTCTCCCAGCTTCGCATTGTTCGCATCGTGATAGCTGGAAGGTGAACCGGTAAACGTGATGTAGTTCTTGAAAACGGTGCCGATACCGGTCAGCCAGTGAGCTTTCAGGGCCGGCAATGAGATCAGTGCGGTGCACTCCTTCACAATCTCGGGACTGCCCTGGGCCATCCGCAGGTTCCTTTCCGAAATGCCCGCCAGTTTCAGGGATCTCTTCACCGCTTCGACGAGTTCCGGGTGCGTTTTGTTGAGGTGATCGGTATGCACCAGGCCGATGATGTCATCGCTCTTGACCAGCGCCCGCCAAGCCGACACCTCATCTGCCTTGCCCGTCACCGAGCGCAGAACCTGCGTGAGCATGTCACCGAGGACGAGCTCGTTCACCACGTTGCCGGAATTCAGCGCTGCCTGATTGCGCACGACGGCGACGTAGCTCTTGGCGACAGGCGCTGCAGTAGCATCCAGCGGACTTCCGAGAAGAGAAGCTGCTACAGCAGCCCCGACGCTTCCACGCACAAAATCGCGCCTCGTCAGTGCGGTATTTTCATCACTCATGAACAGCCTCCATATTTTCGAGTGCCTGTTTTGAACTCTCAAGGAACAGGCCTACTGATGAATCGTCGGGAGCTTCAAAGACCAGCCCGAGTCCTCTTCCCGACAGGATGAATCCTGCCCATCCATCTTCGATCGGCACTACCCCGCGGTTCCCCGTCGCAGATGATTTTCCGGGCAAATACAACCTTTGAAAATGAGCCAGTGCCTTACGCGCCGCAGCCTCATCGGGATAACGGACCAGCAAAACGCGCACCGGCTTCGACGAATCCGCTCCTGAATTCCTGCGATAGGCGGCCGCAGCCGCTTCGCAATCTAGGCCCAGATTGAGAAGATTCTCCGAACTGAGAAAATACACGGAATTGAGTACCAGGTGTGAGCGAAGATAGACTGTCCGATCCGCCCGGAGCGCAAATTGCGACCCGACAGCGTGAAAAAGCGCCTGGATCAGACGAGGCGCTCTCGGCTCCGGACGGCCTGCAACAATTGCCTTTCCCATCGCGAGCACAGCCTGTTTCGATGCACCCGACTCCTGATATGTCATCACGCGCGCGTAAAGGTTGTTAGACCAGATTCGTAGTAATCCCGCGCCATACAGCGCCCGCACAATCGATGGGGTCGTGCGTCCAGGAACTGAAGCAAGATCCACCGCATCGCCGCCCCAATCGCCGGAGAGCAGACCGTAGGCATCGTCGGGAGTGTCCATCCAGTAGAGTTCGACCAGAATGTCACTTTCGCCGGGCTTCGTGTACTCGTAAACCTCGAGAAACCTGAAACGATATCCCAGATAGAGTTCTCCGGCACCGTCCATGTAATCAAAGATCGACTTCGGCTCGACCGTCTTTGCCGGTCCCGAGAGAGTCCAGCCGCCTACTGACTGAGGAAGAGTCACATTCATGGAAGAAGCCTTCGGGTCTCCGGCCAAAGCGGCAAGTGAGAAGACCGGCCTGATCGCTGGCAGCGACAAGATGCCGATACAGATGAGAACCATAGCCGATAGATAGGTGAGACTGCGAAACATCGTGTGCAGATCCTCTGCCTCCCCAAAACACTGGCCGCCTTCTTTTTTCGCCGCGATTCCGAGTAGCGAGAGAAAGTTGGCATCAATATACGCGCCAGTCAATCGGTTCGAGTACCACAATCCTGTAGAAGATTTGCTTAATTCCGCCCGCGTGTTCTAGATCACATGTGCGCTTCGAACTTGGCCGCAAGATTTCCGAGCGGAGTCTTCAGGAGCTTCACGCATTCAATTCCTGCGCTTGGCTAAGGCGAGCCGCCACCTCGACTCCATGAGGACACTGAATCGAGCAACGCTCGCAATCGGCGCACCGCACATCCGGCAGTAGTTCCGACTGATCGCAGCCAGTTGCGCTGTCAGCATCCTCTCGTCTTTCGGGGTGAATGGTTCTGCCATGGCGCGGAGGTTTTCATCGAGCTGGTCATGGTCTGTCATGCACACTTCGGCCGCATCGAGCGACTCGTTTCTGAGAGCCCATTTGATAGACTGAGTCCCTCAATTGTTGTCCGGCCTCCATTTCTATCTGTTCGAGCGTCCGTCCCTTTGTCTCTGGAACGAAATACGCAGTTAGAATGCACCCCAGCATGCAAATCAAGCCGTAAGTCAGAAAAGTACCACTGGTCCCCAGGGCCCGATTGAGAAATGGAAAGGTGAATGTAAGAGCAAAGGACGCCATCCAAAGTGCGCTAACAGATGCAGACACGCCCAGTGAACGAATCCGGTTCGGAAATATCTCCGAGATCAAAACCCAGGTGATCGGAGCAAGGGTCATCGAGTAGCAGGCGATGGCAGAAAGCGTCAAGGTGAGTACGACCCCGGCGCGCCATCCCGCATGGTATGCAAAGGCGCAGAGCAGATGAGAGACACCGATTCCAGCACATCCCATAAACATCAGTGGGCGCCTTCCCAGGCGATCGACAAGCGCCATGGAAAAGAGGGTGAAGACGAGATTGATGGCCCCGGTAATCACGATGTTGAGGAAGAGTTCGTTTGCGGTGAATCCTGCGGTGCGGAAGACCTCGCCTGCGTAATTGAACAGAATGTTGATTCCCGTCCACTGTTGCAGAACTGCAAGTGCGATACCGACCAATAGCATCTGACGAACGCCGGAACTCAGCAGTTCACGGATAGAGGAGATGTCCCTGTCTTCCAGGGCGATCGCCCTTTCGATGGCAAGGAGTTCCTCCTTTGCATGGTCAGGCCCGCCAGCTCGCTCAAGAATGGTTCTTGCTTCCGCTGTTCGCTTTTTGACCAGCAGCCATCGCGGACTTTCTGGTAGAAACAGCGATGCCACAAGGAAAACCAACGACGGAGCGATCACCGCGGTAAACATCCATCGCCAGCCATACTGGACGTTCCAGGAAGACAAAGCTGCGGTCGGATTCAGTCCTCGCGGTACGGGTTGCGCAATCAGCCAGTTTACGATTTGGGCAATCAAAATCCCGACGACGATCGCGAACTGATTCAAACTCACCATCCGGCCGCGACTTTCTGCCGGGCTAATCTCCGCAATGTACATCGGAGAGAGATTGGAACTGAGGCCAATCGCAATTCCACCACCCATTCGCCACACGATGAAGGTCGCGAATTGATACGACCACCCCGTCAGGCCGGATGAGACGGCAAACAGAGCTGCGGATAGGATCAGAATTCGGCGTCGGCCGTATCGGCCTGCCAGGGCTCCCGCAGCAAGTGAACCTAGCAAACATCCGACAAGTGCACAGCTGTTCGCCCAACCGACCATCGCCGCAGAAGTGAGGAGGAAGTATTGCTCGTAAAACTGGCGAGCACCTCCAATGACTACCCAGTCGTATCCGAACAGTAAGCCGCCAAGAGAAGCGCTAGCCGCGATGCCCCAGAGGTAGTCAGGTCTGCCGGTTACAACTTGGGCTCCCCCTTGTGAATCGGAAGTGTTGTTGGAGTTCATCTGCCCATCTCCCGGAGCAGATCGATTGCACCCGAATGGCTTTGATCCATTTTCAGCACTTCATTCAGTAGAGAGATTCCTTCCTGCTCGCGCCCGAGACCAATCTTGGCTTGAGCCTTGAAATAGCAAGCAGCAATTGTCTGGCGCTGCTTCAGATCTTCATCGAAAAGCAGCATGGTGGGAAGTGAGGTGGCAAAGTAGTCGATTGAAGGCGTTCTCTTGTCCAGCGAGGACGCGTAAATCAAGATTTGCCGCAACAGATCCCTCGCCTGATCTTCCTTACCCAGCTGACGCAGCGAAATGGCACTCCAATAGGTCATTTCAGAGATGGATTGCGTTTCCATCTGCCGAGCGTCGCGAATCTGGTGCGCCGCGCGTTCCCAATGATTTGTCGCCTTCTCTATTAATCCAAGCTCTCTGTAAGCGAGCCCCAACCAATAGTCGATGATACTCAGGTCCATTAGAAGATGACGTGCCTCACCGAGACTCTTGGGCAGCTCCAATACGGCCTGTAGGCAATCAAGAGCCTTTCGGGTATCGCCAGCTGCGAGGGCCGCTTGAGCAAGAAGAATATTGGATCGAACATACTGCGTGAGTACTAACCCCTCCCCGCCTTCCCAAGGTTGGAACTGGCGTCCGGTGAGAATAATTAGTGCCCTTTCTGGCACATTCACGTCGTTGTATAGAGCTGCCAGTTCCACGGAGAGATCGTCCCTTCGCAAGACCAGACCTCGATTTGCTTCAAGTTCGGCCAGCCGGCCGTTCGAGCTCTCGCCTGTTCTCTTTTTCAATTGATCCTGCTCATAGAGGATGCGCGCATCGTCTGGCGCAAGAGCACGGGCACGAGCAAAAGCTTCAAGTGCTCGATCTGGATCGTGAAGGATGTTGTAATACCCGAAGCCGAGATTCCGCCATGCAATGGGGAAATCAGGATCGAGAGCGACAGACCGCTCCCACATCGCAATTGCTTCGCGATGACGACGCCGGTCATATAGAAGATTTCCAAGGTAATAGGGTGCGCGGGCATCTCCGGGAGCTTTAGCGATTGCCTCCTCCAGCAACAACATCTCTTCCAGGCGGCACGGGAAGACAAAATCAGAATCCGCTTTGGCCCCTTCGGCATATACCCCGCGGGCTTCCTCGTGTCTGCCGAGGCGTGAAAGGATATGCGCCCTCGCGTAGAGCAGCATCGTCCTCGAGCCATCAGGCGCGGAAGACTGCGGCGAACGAGCAATCGAAAACGCCTCTTCGCAAAAGCCTGGGCGAAGAAGGTCGAAAATCAGGTCGAGCGAATGCTGCCCGTTTTCAGGGGGCTCTCCAGAAATTAAGAATCGACTGAAAATGTCCAATGGATCAAGGGCCTGAATCGCAACCAGGTCCGTCTCGGCTTCCGTGTTTCGCCCGAGCTTCCGCAGTACCAGGCACCTCAGGCTTCGCGCATTCAGGTTATCTGGATCAACACGTGCCGAACGATCGATGTGCTCCAACGCATCGATC
Organism: uncultured Acidobacteriaceae bacterium; assembly: GCA_963751225.1. Classification (GTDB taxonomy): domain Bacteria; phylum Acidobacteriota; class Terriglobia; order Terriglobales; family Acidobacteriaceae; genus Telmatobacter. The sequence goes on along the minus strand of CAVVTY010000008.1, from coordinate 126,613 downwards.
CATCTTCCCTTCGCACAATCGAGCTCCGCTAGTCGATGATGGCTGGCGGATCGCCAGGCGGCGTTCCACGCTGCCTTGTAAAAGGCTGCGTAGCTTTCCTCATATCGTCCCAGGTACGCAAGTGTCAGTCCAAGGTTGTAGTGGGGTTCGCTGTCGGCGGGATTCGAATTTCGCTCTGTCAAGCGCTCGATGGCAGTGCGGAGATGTTGCTCGGCAAGGAGAAACTCTCCGCGCCGCAGATACCAGCGCCCGAGCGCAGCATTGGCACGGCTGTCCAACGGATCACGATGTACTGCTTCCCGCCAGTAATCCTCAGCGTGCCGCGTTGGGTGCCGATATTGTTCCAGGTGCAGTCCAATCAAATAGAGTTCATCGCTTGTCTTAATGTCCACAGGAAGTGGTGGCTCTTTGGCTACCTTCGGCTTCGGCATCGGTGCCACCGAGTCCGGCGCGTAACGCAGCAGGGTATGACCGCCCTGCGTGAGAACGATCTCCAGCCTTCCTTGCCCTGCTTGAGCATCGAATTGAAACGGTGATTCAGGCTTGAGATCCCCGACCCAGACTCCTATCGGCTTCTCGTCAACCTTCACAGTCAGAGAGCAATGGGTACGGGCACTGGTGACGAGAAGATGGACCTGAAGGCTTTCCTCGTCTCGCGCCACGTGGACGGCCGCATCCAGGTTGGCATAGTCGGGGACTCCAATCTCGCGGATCGGGTACCAGAACTGGCTGAAAGTCTTTGTTTCTCCCGGTGCAAGAAAGGAAAAATCCGGCTGATTATCTGTATAGACACCCGCCATCAGCTCTATATACGGACCATCGTGCTCTGTCAGATGTCGATCCCATGCATAGCCAAAATCATGATTGCCCCAGGTCCACTGTTTTTTGCCGGGGGCGATATGGTGATCTGCAAAATGCACCACTCCGCCGCGCCTTCGATGGTCGTAGCCGCCGAAGAAGTCCCCGTTTGAGGCCGGGATCATGTAGCTGGTCGGGACCGGGATGTTGGCATACCAGCTGAGATCGTTGACGGGATACGATCCGTCCGGAACGTATTGCCGCGGCATTTCGGTCTGGGGAACGCCCTCGACAGCACGCTCGCCGTAGTTCACGCCATAATACCTTCCCCGGCTGAGCGGGAATTCTGTCACTGCACGCTTTGCGTGGTCCGCCACATAGTGCACATCGCGCGGGAAGAATGACTGGTACTGTTCGTGCACGTGGACTGCGGCGTTTGCCCACCATAGAAACGTCTGGGTGTCGGTGGTCCGATTGTAGAGGCGGACTCGAAGCTCAAGGTATGCCTTGCCCTGTTGAAGACGCAATCCATGCATGCCCTTCATGCGCGACACTGGATCATGATCGCTACACCAGATTGTGGCAGATCCATCCGGCTCGCGTTCAACACTGCATTCGACCGGCATAAAGGTGGCGGGACGATGGTGCTGCGGCCAATTGAATTCCACGCCACCGGAGATCCACGGACCAGCGAGTCCAATTAGAGCAGGTTTGATCACGTTCTGGCGGTAGAAGAAGTCATACTCATTCAACTTGTCCACCCCGACGTGAATTCTCCCGCCAATCTCCGGAAGGACCATGAATCGAACGTACTCATTCTCAAGGTGGAGGGCTTTCCAAAGACGATCCCGGGGTTCCGTTTCGATACGATCGATAACAGGCAGGGGATACACCCTTCCAGAGCTGCCTTGATATACGCGCCTTTCGAGAAAGAGCGGATTGCGGTCGGGCTCTGCGGGTTCCCAGGTCCTCATCATTACGGGCTGTTCCCACACCTTCACTGGACCTGTCTCTGATGCTGGAGCTTCGGGAAGCTGTAGCTTCCCCTTCGAAACTACTGAAGGGCCGCCGAGGTCTTCTTTGCTCGCCGACTGTTGCTGATTGTTCCTCATCGCTTCGTTCTCGATTCCGCACAGACGACGAACTGATACTGAGGGACCAGTGTGAGATTGTTCAAGCGGACAATCTGCAGCGAATTGTTAAAATCGGGTCGATACGGCTTCTCGAGGAAAATAGGCGCGTCCTTCCTGAGCGGGAGAACACTCAACTCAATTGGGGTATTCCGGATTCGTTCGCCAAAGCGACGTAAGCCAATTGACCATGGCTGCCCGTTGAAGAAATTGTCATCAAGCAGGTACCCATTTGCTGAGAGGCGACCAACGTCTCCGGTGTAGTCGATATTGAGGAACAAGTTGCTCACAGCATTATCCAGAAGGTCGCCAGCGATGGAAACCTGCCATTTCGCAGCAGCACTGAGTGCATCGGCTCCCGGTGCCATGGCCACGCCATGCGGCCGCCATGAGAGCGGCGGCCCAAGATTCACTGGCGGCGCCACTTTGGCATCCTGAATCCTCTCGAGCTTAAGTCCAAAATGCTTCTCCGGTACAGAGCCCGTATAGGTGGCCACTCTGTCTTTTCGAAGTACATCGAGCTTTGCCTGTGCCGAAGTGAGGGCCTCCTGCGTGTCCGGATAGACACTGAATCTGCATCGCGGCGAATTCTGAGATTGAAGAACAAATTGGCCCTCGTCTGCAAAAAAATCTTGCCCAGTCTCGACGACGTGCGTGCTGCCTTCTATATTCACCTTCCACGCGTTCTCCGCTTCCGTCTGCGTTAATACGAAGAGTCTGACCTCCGGACCCGATCCCCGGCGGAGCGAAATTGCATGATTTATCCCGGTCGAGATTTGCGTAATGACAACCACTCCGTGTTGCTTCCGTATGGTCGCTTGCTCTGCGCGGATGATCAGACCGGGGGCATCCTCCAGTACAAGCTCCGTCGGGATTCCCGGCGTCTCCGCAAACAGAAATGTCTCACCCAGTCGGTCGTTGATGCGCGTGAAAAGCTGGGCCGTACCGTACTGAAGTGCGATGCCTCCCAGGTTGAAATGAAATGGCCAGATGAAATATGCACCTGACGGAATATCGACCGGCCGTGAAGGTAGGGCCAGAATGGAATCCGGTAATCGGATCTCAAACTGCACTGCTTTGCGCCTGGGGACGGCTGTGCCGCGGACATAATTGTTGACGAAGAGAAATCCTTCCTGGCCTTTGCTGCGAACTGACGCACGAATAACCGAGAAATCCGCAGGCGACTTCGGTGTGGTCCGTGGTGCGTGTACTGACATGGGCGCAAGGCTCTGGCCGAAATCGTTCAGAAAATAGTTAAAGACCTTCAGCTTTCGGAAAGACTCGCGCTCCGTGCCGAACTGGCTAAGGGGAGCTTGGAAGTCGTACGACTTTTCCGGCACGTCCGTCGGGTAACCGGTGGCTTGGGATTCCTGCAGCATCCCGCGTTTGCCATCAGGATTTTGCCCGCCTTGAAACATGTAGGTGCCATACAAATTCACGCCGGAACCAAGCATCACAGGCATCATGGCTGCAACATCGTCCGGCTGAACGACTGGCCTGCGGTGGTAAGTGTCTTGAATGCCAACTCCGGACTCTGCCGTGATGAACGGCGTGTCGGGAGCGTCGGCCGCCGATCTGGTCCCCGCTTGACCAGCGATCGCTCCCATGTTTCCCGCAACCCGGTTCCCAAAGCGAAACATGTAGACCTCTCCCGGAGGTAGTTCGGTCCTCGAGGAATCCCATGGCGCATCGGGATACCCGCCGAATACGGGCAACACCTGACCTCTTGGTACAACCGCGTCATCCCAGCCCGTAACCGTGTAAAGCGGCACATCCAGGCCATCTTGGAGTGCCAGCTTTTTCAGCGCAAGTATGTATTGTTCGCCTTGCTCAGGCCCTCGCTCGGAATACTCGTTCTCAAGCTGGACTCCAATGACCGGGCCACCATCCTTCCACAGGAGTCCCTTCAGCTGTTGAGCGATCTGCAGATAATACTGCGCCACGTAGCTCATGAAGATGGGGTCGGTTCTTCGCGTGGGAGTCTTCTCAAGTAGCCAATCAGGAAACCCGCCATTCCGGGCTTCCCCATGAGCCCATGGCCCGATTCTGACAACTAGATACATGCCATGCTTGGCGCAGAGTTCTCCGAATCGTCGCAAGTCGCGCTGGCCGGACCAATCAAACCGGCCTTCTATCTCCTCGTGATGAATCCAGATCACGTATGTCGCTATTATTTGGACGCCCCCGGCCTTCATCTTCAGAATTTCCTCTTCCCACTCGCTCTCGGGGACACGGGAGAAATGGAATTCTCCCATCACGGGAACCCAGGGTACTCCATCCAGACTCAGATACAGGCTGTTGATCCCGATCTTGTGTCCACTGGGCGACGTCGAAGTCCCCGCGGAATAGGTGCTCGTACCGGGGCCTTGAGAAGATGCCGAAGCATCGATTACAACCTTTTTGACTTGAGCGGACGCAGCCAGCGAAACCATCGCGGTCCCTAGGCAAACCCGTGTAACAGCAAGAAATAGCGCTTCCGAAGAGGAATTGGTCATTCGCATGGTGTTGCTTCACTATAGAATCTTCACCGAATGCTCGTAACGTGAACGCGAGGCGACGGTGCAGACAAGACGTAAGTTCCTTCAGGTTCTCTCGGGAAGCGGTGGGGTTCTGATTGGTGCGGCAAGAATCAGCGAATCTGAGCAATCCCCACATACGGCCTCCGAATCCGAATCGTTCACACTGACCGAAGGATGGTCGCTGAGGCTGGATCCCACTGGTTCTTGGCAGCCGCCGGATGAGAGCCTCAAGGCGAATGACTGGGAGCAGATACAAGTTCCACATACATGGCAGGCGCTCGGCAGAACGCCCGACTACTCAGGTGTCGCCTGGTACAAAGTGTGCTTCTTGGCACCCATGGAATGGGACTCGCGCCACGCGCACATTGAGTTCGAAGCCGTCACACACACCGCTCATGTGTTTCTGAATGGGAAGGCGATTGGCGAGCACGTCGGAAAAGGGTACACGGCGTTCACCCTCGATCTTTCGCCGCAACTGATTCCCGGTCAGCAAAACACTCTACTGGTAAGAGTAGATAATCGCCCGAACGACCGGATGCTGCCTCGCAACAAGAGTTACGACTGGACAGATGACGGCGGCATCATACGTCCCGTTCATCTGCACATCACTCCCACGACGTTGATTGAGCTTGTCGAAATCGATGCAAGTCCGGATCTGGAAAAAGGCACTGCCGAAATTCGCGCCAGAGTGAAAGTCCGCAACGCTGCCTCGACGCCACAGCGCATTCAGGTTCAAGCGAGAGTCCGGCGTGACGGAACTTCCGACGATGTCGCTCGTTTCTCCCCCGTCTCGAGCGCACTGCAGGCGAACAGTGAAGCTTGGATCCAGCTCAGGCCGACAAGTCTCTCGAACCCCGCCCTCTGGCATTTCGATTCGCCAAATCTCTATTCCGCATCGATCGAGCTGATGAGTCTGTTGGGATCTCATGAGGTAGTTGAGAGATTCGGAATCCGCCAATTCGAAGCTCGCGGCTCCGCGTTCTATCTGAATGGAGAGCAAGTCTCCCTGATCGGAGTCGAAAGAATGGCCGGAAGCTATCCCGAACTCGGTATGGCTGAAACAAAAGAGTGGATCGAAAGCAACCATAGAGACATGAAGAACCTGAACTGCGTGTTTACTCGAGCGCATTGGGCGCAGGACAGGCGAGTGCTCGATTTCTGCGATCGGCACGGCATCCTGATCCAGGAAGAGGTTCCGGCATGGGGGCCGGATACCTTCCGTGATACGACAGACGAAACGCAGCGCGCGTTGGAACAGAATGGCCTCGAGCAGTTGCGCGAAATGATCGCTCGGGATCGGAATCATCCATGCATTGTCTCGTGGGGGCTCTGCAACGAGGTCGATGGGAAAAACCCCAGGTCTCGTCAGTTTGCGTCCTTGCTCAGCGCTGAAGCTCGCAAATTGGATCCGTCCCGGCTTCAGACATACGCCTCTCATTCACTGGGAAGTGATCCGGGTGCTGATATGGCCGGCGATTTTGACTTTATTTCAACCAACGAGTACTACGGCAGTTGGTCACCTGGGGGACCCCAGGATGTTGAGGCACATATTGAGCGCATACGTAAGGCGTTCCCAGACAAGCCCATCGTTATCTCTGAGTACGGGTGGTGCGAGTGTCAGCCGAAGATTATGCCAGGCGATAACAACCGCGTCGACATCATCAATTCGCATACTGAGGTATTTCGCAGATTCCCCGAGGTCGCGGGCGCCATTTACTTCGACTATAACGATTACCGTACCCTCGTCGGAGACAAAGGAGTGGGCGCAATGCGGCAAAGGGTTCATGGAGTAGTCGATCTCTTTGGTATGCCCAAGCCGTCCTTTGAAACTCTTCGCATCCAGGCGAGCCCAATCGAGAAAGCGATCCTGAGAAGGTCCGGCCAGGCACAGTATGAACTCGAGATCCGCACACGGACGCGGCTTCCTGGATATTCCCTTCGCGGTTTTTCACTGCGCTGGGTCACTTTTGGCTATGACGATCTACCCATGAGCGGTCACGTGACACCGTTGCCAACGATTCCGCCCGGCATGTCACAGACGTTCGGGCTTAGATTTGATCAAGAAGAGATCAGACGAGTGGTAGTGGACATCATGCGACCCACTGGGTTTTCGGCATTAACCGTCCAGAGATTGGAAGAGGCCTCGTCAAAATAGTGAGCTGGCTCGGGCAGGAGGAGCCTATACTCCCGCCAGATTCTCCAATGCGACTCTGCTCGGAATGGTCAGCGTTGAACCGTGAAAAGCAACCAGCCGGCGAGTCTTGAACGAGCTGAGCGTACGAGTAACGGTTTCGCGCGATGCACCGATGAATTCTCCGATCTCTTCGTGTGTCAGCGAGAATGTGAAGCGCGCACCGGTCTCAGTCTTCTGGCCCTTGTCGCTCCAGTCGAGCAGCAGCCGCGCGAGTTTCTCAGGAGCCGACATCGAAAGCCCGACGGTGCGCAGCTGTTCGCAGGCCACCTTGTATTCGAGGCTCAGTTCTTCGGTCACCGTCTGATAAGCCTCGGGGTGGCGCGCAAGAAAGCCCAGGAACCGGCTGCGCTCGATCACCGCGATCCTGGTAGGGTAGAGAATCTCAGCCGTCATCTCATTCGGCAAACCAGAAAGTGCTGAGGACAAGCCGAGCACCTGACCGGCCTTAGCGATGCTGACGATTAGCCGCCGGCCGTCGCTTGAATTGATGGAGAGCTTCACATCTCCGGACATAACGAAGTAAACAGCCGTCGGCGTCGCCTTTTCCGAGAAGAGGAGTGTGCCTGGTTGATAAGCGGTCGGAGATCCTATCGACTCCAAGTCACGCAATGCAGCAGGTGACAACTTGTTGATGAACCCGCCAGCACAATGAGCCTGGCCCTTAGTGCTGCTCATGGTTTCTCGCATTGCTTGCATATTCCGTCTCCCCTTCCACTGTTTCAGCTCTGGTGGCCGCGACCTCCGCGGCAAGGAATTGAGTCCATGGAGTGCTCGTGAGAAGCGCGGCTCCTGTTTGAGAGTAGATTGCCCTCAGAACCTGCTTGCCTCGAACATCCGCGTATATCACGTTGCGGAGATCGATTGTCAGTTTCCTTGAAGCCAGTTGCGAAGTTGCTTCTTTCCAGACGCGGTCAAGTTCATCTGCCCACGGCCCTGCAATGCGACCCTCCAGTTTGATCTCCATTGCATTTGCCGTTTCTTGAATGCTGATTCGCAACGTATCTTCGGCCCCTTAGGCCTCGCCGATATGTAAGGCAAATTGCATGCCAAACTCGGGAACGAGGGCCATGGCCGACGTCGCGCGTTGGAAACAATCGTGGTTAATGTCGGGATCGAAGAGAAACGAAGAGACGTGGCGAACCCGAAGTGACGAAGTGACGATGACGATATCTCGTCACCTGACTACATATAGTCACTTCGCTCGATGCCAAGCTTCTTGATCTTGGAGTTCAAGGTCGTGCGTATCAGCCCCAGACGTGCCGCAGCTCCGTCGGAGCCGCCGATCTGGCCTTTGGTCGCGCGCAGCACACGCACGATGTGATCCGGTTCAGCAGCCTGCAGCGTCGGCCGCTCTAATTCGACTGTGGTTGTGGCTGCTTTCATCTGTAGTTCGGCGAGAGGAACATAGAGAACCGATCCGCGGGTGAGAATCACCGCGCGCTCAAGGAAATTCTCTTCAATTCGATCCCGTTCGGCAGCAAGATGCAATAACTCCGCGGGTCTGCCACGCTCCACATCCTCGTGTGTGAAGAAGCGCGAAAAGTGCTTTCCAATGATTTCGTCAGGTAAGTATTGCTTTATGCGCTGCGCTCCTGGATTCCAGGTCGTAATGTAGCCTTCCCGATCGATCAGGTAGATCGCGTAATCGCGAACCCCTGCGAGCAACGTGCGAAGCTGCAGATCGTTTCGCCGCGCAAGCTCCTGCGCTTCGTGCTGTTCCGTCACATCGCGAACAAAGCTCAACACAAAGGTGCCCAGCGACGTATTCAGTGGCTTAAGCATGATGTCCACCGGAAACTCCGTGCCGTCTTTGCGCAGCCCATACAGATTCATGGCCGCGCCCATCTGACGGGTCCGCGGGTGAGCATGGTAGTTCTCGCGATGACTTGGATGTTTAGAGCGGAATCGCTCCGGCACGAGTTCTTCGATTGGCAGACCCTGAAACTCTGCCTCTGTGCGGCCGAACAACTCCGCGGCACGCGAATTTGCTCCACGGATCACGCCGTCGGCATCCGTGACAAAAATGGCGTCGGGAGAGATTGCGAACAAATTCTCCAACGCCTCGTGAGCGAACTGGGCCCTGTCGTCGCTTGCCGCAGCCGCTGCGTCCTGTTCCGGGGAATCAGACGGGCGCATCAGTGCTTCAACCTATGTTGGAACAATACGCGCCTACCACCTCGCCATGCAATTCAAAGTGGCCGGCACAAGATCGCCAGCCGTCGTCCTTGCGTGAGCACCTGATCGCGGATACTCTGCGCTCTCGGGCAACTTTGCGCTCTTCGATTTCAGGGACTCTCCCCCATTCGATGGAGGTCCAGATCATCCATCCGTCGGATGACTGTCTTCATGATCGTCGGATAACTTCCGCATAGTGGCGAATCCAGAGAATCCTCACTTTCCAACATCTCAGTGCCACGTGATCGATTAGAGGTCAGTCGACGGAGGAAACCTTGCGCCCCAATATGCCTTGCAGAGCCGTCCTGGGCTTTCTGCTGTTTGTGGTCGTGTCAGCGCCAGCCTGGAAGGCGCAGCAACTGGCAACTGCCGAAATCAAAGGAATAGTCACTGATCCGTCCGGCAAGACTGTGGCGGGAATTGCGGTAACGCTCACGAATAGCCGCCAAGGGACCGTGCGTGTCTTCAGGACGCAGGGCGACGGGCTGTTCTCATTCGCGTCACTTGAAGCGGCCGGCTACAGCCTCTCGGCCGAAGGACCAACCGGATTTGCACCCTGGACGGAGTCGATCGCTCTCGAAGTGGGAGAATCACGAAGCATCCCTGTTCACCTCCAGCTTGCAGCCAACCAGACGACAATCGAAGTCAATTCCAATGAACGCACAAGCGTGGATTCAACAAGCTCCGTGGTGGGCGGGGTCATTGGGTCGCGACAGATTGAGACATTGCCTCTGAACGGCCGCAACTATTTGGAGCTTGCCTACCTGATTCCGGGCAACGCACCGGCTCCGACCTTCGACCCAACGAAGGAGCACACGGTCGTTGTGTCATCGGCAGGCCAGTTGGGCCGTGGGGGCAACGTTACCATCGACGGCGCCGACAACAACGACGATGCCGTGGGAGGATCGCTTGCAAATATCCCTGAGGACGCCGTGCAGGAGTTCCAGATTGCGACCAATCGATTCTCGGCAGCACTCGGACGATCGGGATCGACCGTGGCCAATGTCGTCACGAAGCAAGGTTCAAATGGGGTACATGGTGACGTGGCGTTCTATGAACGCGACAGTGCTTTGCAGGCACTTCCAGCAACTTACGATCCGTCGGTTGGATCAACGCCCCCATTCCATCGGCAACAATATGCAGGAGATATCGGCGGCCCCTTTCGGCGAGACAAGGCATGGTGGTTTGTAGCCGCGGAGGATCGCCAGCAGCTTGGCGGCGATCTTGTGGGAGTGCGCGATACCGAGCACCAGACCATTACGCGGAGATTTGCGACTGCACCCCTTCACGACTTCCTGCTGACCGACAGGATTGACTGGCAGGTGGGACAGCGGGACCGCATCGGGTTTCGACAGTCTCTCCAATTAGAAGATGACCTGAGCCAGAGTCAATTGGATCGTGCGCTCGGCTCAGAAGCATATCGGCAGACCGCCGAGAACCATCTGCAAGGCCTGATCGCGGATTGGGTGCACGTGTTCGCGCCGACTGTTGTCAATCGGATGAGTTTCGCAGACAACAACTTCATCAATACAACACTTCCGACAACAACGGCGCCACAGATCTCTTTCCCAAACCTGGATGACGGCGCGACTTATCGCGTGCCACAACAGACGCTGCAATTTCGACTGCAGGGGGAAGACGTCCTGAGCTGGACTCGCCACAACCACACGTTCAGCTTTGGCGGAGGAGTGCAGTGGATTGACGCCGATTTCAATCTCGGTGTCTTTCAGCAGGGCAACATCATCGCTGTTGAAGATTTTCCTGACTTCGATCGGAATCAGGATGGCAAGGTCGATGACAATGACCTGCTTTTCGCGGTCGGGCTGCGAAGCTCAACACCTGCGCGGCCATTGGATCTGCCGGACAAGGACAACTACCATCTGAATTGGTTCGCACAGGACGATTGGAAGATCCTGCGGAACCTGACTCTGAATCTCGGCCTGCGCTGGGAGATGGATACAAATCTCAATAACCTGAGCTGGTACCCTCAACGCAATCCGATTGTGGAGTCGTTCTACCAGGGAACGCGGCACCGTAATTACAACAACTGGGGGCCACGCGTCGGATTCAACTACTCATTCAATCCGAATCTCAGCGTCCATGGCGGATATGGAATCTACTACGATCGGATCACGCTTGAGATCATGTCGCTGGAGAAGGGTTTCGACGGCCGGGCGCTTGCTCTCAATGTGACCGCCGGAAACGTGACAACTGACCAGAACGGCATTCCGATCTTCCTGAACCAGGACGGCACTTTCAAGCCAGGCACGCCTGAGGTGCTTTCAAGCCCATTCAGCGGATTTCAATTCACCGGGGCGGGGGCCGCCGGAATCGACATAATTAATAACCGGCTAAGAAGCCCGATGGTGCAGCAATTCAACCTCGGGATTGAGAAACAGATCGGGCAAGGATTACTGATAAAGGTGGACGGCGTGCATAACCTTGGGACGCGGTTCATCATCGGCCGGCCGGTTGGCACAGTCTACAACCCGGATACACAAGGACCAGACTCCGTAACAGATCTCGAGTCTGCCGTAAACACCAAGTACGATGCGCTGTGGGTAAGCGTGCGCCAGCAATTCACGAAATATGGCGAATTCGACGCGGCGTACACGCTGTCAAAGGCATTCAACTACGCGAATGACGACCAGATTCCCTTTGAATATGCGCCGATCGATCCAAATAACCTGCAATTGGAATACGGGCCCACACCGAATGATCAGCGGCAGAGACTGGTTCTCTCCGGTGTAGCCAACTTGCCCTGGAAGTTCCATTTTTCGCCGATCTGGACGATGGCGTCTGGAGTCCCGATGGATATTCTTCTGCCGGATGGCAGCGAGCGGGTTCCCACGATGCAACGCAATGCCGGCGGACGGGAGTTCCACAACGCCAGTGAGTTAAATGCATTCATCGCGAAGACGAATGCGGCCGGTGGCGTATATGAGGCCAGCGCAAATTCGTATGTGATGCTACCGCAGGTGAGCAATAATGCGCGATTCAACGACAGCTTCAATGCCCTTGATTTCCGGCTGTCACGGGCCTTCGCCTTCGGAGATCGTTTCAGCCTGACGCTCATGGGCGAGGCATTCAACATCTTCAATGTCACGAACATTCTTGGAACGAGCAATCTGAACTACTCGGGTTATTACAACACTCTGTCGCCAGATCGAAATAATCCAACGTTTTCGTCAAGTTTCGGGACACCTGTTTCGACCGCTGGAGGGGTGTTTGGTTCAGGTGGACCACGTGCCTTTCAGCTCGCCGCGAAGCTGAGTTTCTAGTCTCCAAACAGGCGTTGCGGCCGGCCCCGCACGGCCGCAACGAAACCATCCGACATGCGTGACGCCCGGTCCAAGGGCTCGTAGATGTCGGCAGCAACCTGCAGCGTCGAGGCGTGGAAGATCGACTCGAATTCCCTCGCTCAATGCGACTCCCAAGTCGGAAAATGCCCGGTCACGCGCGTTTGAGGCGGCTTACCTGATTCGGCTCATCGATCGTCAGATCCCGCGGGTTAGTATCTCAACAGTCGAAATCAGGGACCTGATGTTTTCAGTTGACGCCCGAGGAGGCATGCCTCCTCCGCAGGAGACAATCAGCCGCGATTTATCTTCGACTGCGTTCAGAATCTCCGTCGTTGAGCGGAAAACATCGTCGGGGGTTCCTTCAGCCAAAACGTCGCGGGGAGGGATGTTCCCCAGCAGAGTGATCTGGTTATTGGTCCAGGTCTTCATTTCCGAAAGCGTGTGCTGAACGCCGAAATTGAGCAGATTGATACCTGCGGAGGCGAGCAGGGGGGCGCTTGCCTTGCATGGTGCATCGTTATGGAAGAACTTGACTGCAACGTCGGCGTTGAACGCGCGTTGCAGGTAGGGCAGGCCGAACTTCTCGAAGTCGCGGCGACTGATGAATCCAACGATGTCATCCAGCATGAGGATCCCGTCGATGGATGGGAAGCATTCGCGCTGCCACGCGATCCAGTCGACCAGAAAGTCGGTAACCACGGTCAATAGCTGATGCATCAACTCGGGTTCGGTCTTGATAGCCTCGCAGAATTCCGGGGTACCCATCAGGAATGAGGCGATGTTGAGCGGGCCGCGGGCCACAGCAAAGCGGATCTTGTGGCCTGCCTTTTCGATCTCTGGCTGCAGATGCTGAAGTCGCTTGATAACAAATGGCAGCAATCCGTGCTTGCGCACATCCGGCTTCTCGAGCCGTTCAACCTCAGACGGCGATCGCAGCACCTTCTTCGCAAACGGGAACTCGTCTTCACCCCATATTGAGACCGAGCCGAATGCCGAGGGCTCAGTGCACATTCCATATTCCGACCAGAAGCCTGGAAGGAAAATTGTTTCAGGGAATGCCCTAATGGCTTTGAGATTGTCTTCCAGAAACAAGCGCTCATCGGTGAAGTAATCCAGAATCGTGTTGCCTGCCCAGTTTGGAAGCCAGGGACTATCTATGATGAACGCTGTGGGGAGGGGGCAAATTGCCTCTCCGCGAATCACTGAGAGAAGTGTGTTCCATTGCTGGTCGTTCATGGCTTACTCCTGCCTCGCTGCAACTCCCGTTTCATTACCCTGCAAATAGTGCGCCAAATCGACAGACGCAGCCGCACTATCGCCGTAGCCGTCGGGGCTGATGGATTCAGTTGTCACCGGTGCCCGCCGACCGTGATCCGAGAATGCAACTAGGGACTATATCACACGGCTGGAATCTAGGTATGTGTCAGCTAAATCGTTTCTTTAGAGCACTATTGAACAATTGTGAAGACGTTCAGACGGTGTATTCATGATGCCGGAATCATTCCCCGCCGGTTGCAGCAAGATCCTCAATCGTGGACCAGCTTGGTTGTGTTGCGGAAAGGTACTGGCAGAAGCAGGAACGGGCGTCGCGACGCTTCGCGATACAGATAGCCTTCGCGCTCGCTGTCCAGCAGAGTAAAAGCACATGAACGGCTCGCGTCTTTTGGCGTCCAATCTATTGGCGCAGATTGAACGCAGCTGCGGGATCGGCGAGCAGATAGACATTAATCTGTCTATTCTTTAGAAAGCACAAAGGTTAGTTGCGACCATCCGGCCTCTTTTAAGGAGACACGTCGACGCAAGTGCTAGACTTCGAGCAGGTGAGGTCGTTCAAAGTGCAACCGGTTCGACAGATCATATACGCCGCGGTGCTTTGCGTCCTGGCGGCGCTCTTGGCTGTGGAAGCGAAGGTGGCCTGGACCGCGAGCGCAGGCGGGGCGCCAAACGACATCACGGCCGTCAAGTTGTGCCCGGCTTCCGGAAAGTGCATCCGTCCGGCAATTCGTGTTGCGTCACGTAGCGCCCTCAGCCCGGTCACTGCGGCGGAATTCGCTGCAACTTACCTCATAACGTTCGTTTCAAAGTGGAATTCCCGACCGGTTGCTCACAGACAAGACTCCGAGGGGCTCGCGGAGCTTTCTTTCTTTTCCCCGCCTCTATTCTTACGCCCTCCTCCTGCTCGCTGATTGAAGAACTGATCTGAAGCGCGACGGTTCCGCACTGCGGGAGCGCTCGCCAATTTGTCCACTTGTGCACTTTGTATACGTGCCTTGGTCTTCGTAATCAGTGAGGAATAAGAAATATGACGTTGGCTCCTGCTGCCGCACAGTTGTGGCGGCGACTTTTTGCATCTGAAACAAGCGCAACGGATTCGCGCTTCCATTCGCCAATAGAACCCTCGTGCCGGGAACCCGGCTGGAGAACTTCGGCATTTCAAAAGAGGCTGCCCGCAGCGCTGTTGGTCCTTACTGTGCTTTGTTACGCACTCGGGATCAGCGCTTGCCACTCCAGCGACAGCAGCTCCGATGCGAGCGCAGCCGCAATCCCTTCTGCACAAGTGGTAACGGCTCAGCGCGGAGACATCTCTCATGTTCTAACGCTGGCCGGGCAATTTCAGCCATATCAGGTTGTCGATGTGCACCCGAAGGTGAGTGGGTACATGGCACGCATCAACGTCGATATCGGCGATGTGGTGCATAAGGGCCAGACCCTTGCGGTACTTGAAGTACCAGAATTGAAGGCGGAACTGCAACAGACGGTGTTCTCTCTGCAACAGAGCAACGAAGAAATCGTCCATGCACAACACGAGATCAGTCGCGCAGAAGCTACGCACGCCGCGCTTCATTCGCAGTTTGAGCGACTGAAGCAGGCTGCGGCGACACAGCCTGGGCTGATTGCGCAGCAGGAACTGGACGATGCGCAGGCAAAGGATCTCTCTGCCGAAGCGCAGGTGGATGCGGCCAAGTCAGCGATGGCCGCGGCCAAGCAGCATGCCGGAGCTGCGCACGCTGACAATGAGCGAGTTCAGGCCCTTCATAACTACACAAACGTCACTGCGCCGCTGGATGGCGTGGTGATATGGCGCTACGCGGATACCGGTGCTCTGATACAGGGTGGCACGAACTCGAACAGTCAGGACCTTCCGATCGTTCGCCTTTCGCAGAGCAATCTCCTTCGACTCCGCATTCCTGTCCCGGAAGACGATGTGAGATTTGTTCATGTCGGAGACACTCTCCAGGTGCGCGTGGATGCAATCGCTCGCTCTTTCACCGGAAAGATTGTTCGCTTCACTCGAGACGTCAATTTTGAGACTCGCACAATGGAGACTGAGGTCGATGTTGAGAACAAAGATCTCTCGATCGCTCCCGGAATGTATGCGAACACAATGCTTCGACTTGCGCATGCGGGCAATGTTGTGACAATTCCTGTCGAGGCATTGGTTCTGAATGGGCGACAGCACGCGGTCTATCTGGTCGATTCAAGCAACCATGTCCACATTCGTGAAGTCGAGGTTGGCCTGGAGGGATCAAAGCTGGCTGAAATCAAGAACGGATTGAACCCGGGCGATCGTGTGCTTCTGGGCGGCCAGGACAAATATGTCGAGAACGAAGCAATAAGCCCGCTCCTCAGCTCAGCCCCAGCGTCTGATACGGTACAGCAATCTGGAGGAATGATCGACCTGAAGGCAGAGGAATCGGGAGGTGCGCGCTAATGCCAAAATTCGCTCTCAAGTTTCCCTATTTCATCATCATGCTCTGCCTCGTGGTCTCGCTCATAGGCGTTGTCACTGTGGTTCGCATGCCGGTCGATCTCTTTCCAAAGATCGATATGCCTGTTGTTGTGGTGGCCACGTTCTATAACGGGATGCCCCCGGAGCAGATCGAAGCCGATATCACCAACACATTCGAGCGGTTCTTCACCCTCGCAGCGAATGTCGACCATAGCGAATCGCGCTCGATGACGGGCGTGAGCCTTATCAAGATCTACTTCAAGCCCGGCACCGACCCCAACGCGGCTCTCAGCAACATTGCCAACCTGGCGATGGCCGATTTGCGTCGACTGCCTCCAGGAACTCTGCCGCCCGTGGTGCTGGGGATGGATGCTTCGACGCAGCCGGTTTGCCTTGTAACTCTGAAAGGCCAGGGGCTGAACGAAACCAACCTCAAGGATCTTGCTCAGTTTCAGGTGCGCAACCAGATCTCGAGTGTACAGGGCGCCTCAGTGCCGCAGCCTTTTGGCGGGACGTATCGACAGATTCAGATCTATGTCGATCCTTTGAAGCTGGAGGCGCGCAATCTAAGCCTCAACGACGTTGTGAAGTCGGTGGACAGTTCGAATCTGATTCTGCCGGCAGGGGATGTGCGCATCGGATCAAAGGATTTCAATATTTATGCGAACAGCCAATTCCCCGATGCCAATTCAATGAATGCAATGCCGCTCAAGTCGGTGGGGAATTCGTCAGTGCTGGTCGGCGATATTGGCAAGGCAGTGGATTCAGGCGCGTTGCAGTACAACATCGTTCGCATCGATGGGCAGCTCTCAGTGTATGTGCCAATCTTCAAGCAGGGTGGCGACAGCAACACCATCACGATCGTGAACGGGATCAAAGCGGCCATCGCGAAGCTCGTGGATATCCCTGAATCGCTGAAGACTGCGGTGGTGTTTGACCAGTCGATCTTTGTGAAGCTTGCCATCAGCAACGTATCCCGCGAGGCGACCATAGGGCTCGTGCTGACCGGCGTAATGATCCTGATCTTTCTCGGCAGCCCCCGCGCCACAATTGCCGTCCTGCTTTCGGTTCCTCTTTCCATGGTTGTATGCCTGCTGATCACGAACTACATGGGCGGCTCAATCAACACGATGATCCTGGGAGGCCTTGCCCTGGTGTTTTCGCGCCTCATTGACAACGGCGTCATTGTGCTCGAGAACATCTTCCGCCACATGGAACATGGAGAGTCGCCCGCCGTAGCCGCGGAGAAAGGTGGGATGGAGGTCTCGTTGGCGGTTCTGGCTGCCACCTTCACCACTGCTATTGTGTTCTTCCCGGTCACGTTCTTCAGCGGAATCAGCAGGTACATCTTCACGCCGCTGGCGCTCGGCGTGGTGCTTTCGATTTTCGCCTCGTACTTCTTCGCGATGACCGTGGTACCGCTTTATTGCGCCAGGTTTATCCGCATGAAAGACGATTCGGAGTTTACCGGACCTCCGATTCTAGGCATGTTCAGTCGGCTCGATCACGTGTTCAATGAGAAGTTCCAGTCGATGTTGTCCTGGTATGAGGGCCTTGCCAACCGCGCAATGGAGCGGCCCGGCAAAACGACCTGGGCAATATTAGGCGGCGTGGCAGTGCTCCTCATCGTGACAGTTCCATTCCTGGGCCGCGCATACTTTCCACGCACTGACCCGGGACAATTCATCATCAACGTACGCATGCCCAGCGGTACGCGCCTCGAAGTGAGCAATGAATACATTGCGAAGGTGGAAAACATCATTCGCATCGTTGTTCGCCCCAAGGATCTGGACATGGTCGTTTCGAACATTGGTGTCTATCCGGATCTTTCCGCGATCTATACGACAAACGCCTCGATGGACACGGCCTTCGTGCAGACAAGCCTGAAGGAAGACCACAGCACTGGAAGTTACGAATACATGCGTCGCGTCCAGAATAAGCTCTCGCGAGAAATGCCCGAACTGTCCACTTATTTCCGGGCGGGAGGACTGGTAGACGGCGTCATCAACCAGGGCCTTCCGGCTCCCATCGACATTCAAATCAAGTCGCAGGATATGAACAAGTCGTATGCGCTGGCGCGCGAACTTGCAGCAAAGATTCAGTCCATGCCGAACGTAAGCGGAGTCTACATCCCTCAAAGCGTCAACTATCCCGGTCTCGAATTGAATATCGATCGTGAACGGGCCAGCTTGATCGGGCTTTCAGCAAAGGAAGTGGTTGACGACGTAATCACCGCGCTCACTTCAGACGGCATGGTAGCGCCAAGCTACTGGATCGATCCGAAGAGCGGCAACAACTACATGGTCACGGTCCAATACGCCAATCACTGGATCAACAACATGTCGATGGAAGATCTGAGAAACATCCCTTTGCGCGGAGCGCGGCCCGACGGCTATGGACCGATGCAGGATGGGGGACAAGCCATGCCCGCGGCAACTCAGATGGTGCGCGGAGGCCATGCCGCCGGGTACGTGCCTCTGGGAGCCGTGGCGGACATCCGGCAAATCAACACACCAACCGAAGTCGATCACACCCAGATTCGCCGCGTGATCGACGTCTATGTTTCAACCAGGAATGAAGCGTTGCAGGGCGTGGGAGCATCGATCCGCCGACTGCTGGCGCAAACCCAGCACGACAAGAACACCGTGATTGAGGTGCGCGGAGCAGTGGTAAGCATGAATGAGGCTTTCCGCGACTTTGGAATCGGCCTCATTATTGCGATTCTGCTTGTCTACCTGATCCTGATGGCGCAGTTCAGGTCCTTCATCGATCCGTTCATCATCCTGATGGCTATCCCGCCCGGCTTGCTGGGTGTTGTCCTCATCTTGCTGATCACAGGCAGCACGCTCAACATCATGTCGTTGATGGGCGTAATCATGATGGCTGGGATCGTCGTCTCGAACAGCATTCTCATTGTTGAATTCTCAAACGTTCTCCATAGGGAGGGTATGCCTCTGCTTCAAGCGACCGTAACAGCGTGCAAAGTGCGTCTGCGTCCCATTCTCATGACCTCGCTCGCGACGTTGCTTGGAATGATTCCCATGGCCCTTGGCCTGGAGGCAGGAAGCGAGCAATACGCACCGTTGGCGCGAGCCATCATCGGCGGGCTTGGCCTGTCGGTGATCGTGACCATGTTCCTCGTCCCTGCCGTATATCTGCTGATTCACGGCCGCAGCAAGACGCAACCCGTCGTCGCAGGAGAGGTATAGCTAGGAATGAAAAGCCAATCAAAATCTATATTTCATTGCGGCGCCTTGATCGTGCTGATTGTTCCAACCGGGGTTGCATCTGCGCAGATGTCGTCGACGCGCCGATCGCTGCCCGACGCACCATCTTCCCGCTTTATGGCTCTTGCCGGCACCCAGCAGAGACCTGATGCGACAGCGGTCAACCCCGGTCAATCTGCGGCTAGCTCGACCGGGGGAGCAGACACGCAACCGAAGCTAACTCGCAGTCAAGCCGAGCAGATGGCCATCAAGAACAATCCGAGGATCAGTGTCGCGCGCCTGCTTGCGCTGGCTCAGCATCAGGCTGTTCGCGAAACGAGGGCGGCTCAGCTTCCGACGTCGACAGTGAGTGTGAGTGCCGTAGAAGCGGAGGATGCCAGCCGCATCTCGGCGGGGTTTCTCAATTCACCCAGCGTATTTGAGCACGCGGGAGCGGGGGCCAACTTTTCGCAATTGATTACCGACTTTGGAAGGACCGGCAATCTTGTTGCGTCTTCCAAGCTCCAGGAGAAGGCGCGGAACGCCAACGCCCAGGCGACATTGGACGATATTGTCATTGCGACGGATCAGGCCTTTTACAATGCTCTGCAATCCCAGGCGCTCTATCGGGTGGCAGTGCAGAATGTGACAACGCGTCAAACAACGGAATCACAGGTAAGTGAGCTGACCAGGAACAAGTTGAAGTCGACGCTCGACCTCAGCTTTGCAGACGTAAATCTATCGCAAGCGAAGCTGCTATTGCTCGATGCACAGAATAATGTGCAGGCATCAATGGCAGCATTGGACGCGGTTCTTGGCCTGGACCACGAAGTGATCTATGACCTGGTGGACGATGCGCCGAATGCGCAGGCACCGCCGACAGATGTGGATCAGCTTGTGCAACTCGGCCTGAAGCAACGCCCCGACTTGCAGGCTCTGGATCTCGAGCAGCAAGCCGCGGTCAGGTACAGCCACGCGCAACGGGATCAGATGTTGCCAAGCATCGCTGCTGCAGGCACCGTTGGAAGCGTTCCGATACGCCCGCCTCAGTACTACGTGACCAACTGGTGGGGCGCAGTGGGCGTAAACATGAACATCCCTGTCTTCAATGGATTCCTCTATTCGGCAGAAGCGAAGGAGGCAACGATTCGTGCACAGGCTGCCGCTGAGCGAAACCGCGATCTTCGAGACCAGATCGTTCGCGATGTACACACTGCGTGGCTTGCAGCGAATACCGCGTACCAGCGCACGTCGGTCGCACAGCAGCTGCTGCAACAGGCCAATCTGGCGCTTCAACTCGCCCAGACGCGTTATCGGATGGGGCTCAGCTCGATTGTCGAGCTGAGCCAGGCGCAGTACCAGCAGACCGACGCGGCCATCGGAAACACAAATGCCGAGTACCAGTACCGGCTAGCATTGGCAACTCTGAACTACCAGGTTGGGGCCACGCCGTAGGCGGCTATAGCAGTCTCGGAATTGGTGTAGACCGAAGGCACACGGCAAAGTGGCGTTTTCCTTAAGAAAACGCCTCCTTCGATGCTCTCAAAAAGTTCACGTGAATTCCGAAACTGCTCTAGATGTCTGATTGCGCCGATACTGAGCAGGCCCGGAAGCTCTGGGCCGACCTCAGACTGCTCCTCCCGCAATGGAAGGGATCATCGAGAGCGTGCCAGTGGCCGAAATTTCCGTTCGCTCTTTTGCAGGAAGATAGCGAACGTCCTCGTCATTGAAGTACAGGTTTACAAACTGCGCGATTTGCGACCTTTCAGAAATGGGTCAGCCATCTCCCCGGCGCGGACCTTGCACACCCGGCCATGACATCTTTGCAGCGAAGCTCAACTAGGTTATCCGCGGTATATTTAAGTACCGCAGCAGGCAGCCCGGCGAGGCTTGGTTCTCCACAGACTTCTGAGGCAAAGCGAACGGCGACGATGAGGGCAACAATCGAGTTCAAAAACCTGTGTGTCTCGACCAAGGACCATCGTCTGCTTCTTGACCGCATCTCGCTTGCGCTTGAGGAGGGGACAACGACAGCGGTCCTGGGGCGAAGCGGATCAGGAAAGACCACGTTGCTTCGAACCGTCAATCGCATGATGGAACCAACAAGCGGCGAGGTGCTGATTCGTGGTGTCGATGTTCGCGAGATCGATCCCATCGTGCTGCGGCGGGGTATAGGGTATGTCATTCAGGAGGCAGGCCTCTTTCCGCACTTTACGGTTGCGCGCAATGTTTGCATCGTTCTCGAGGCGATGGGGCGTTCACCCGAGGAACGATTGCAGCGCAACAATGAGTTGCTGACATCTGTGGGAATGGATCCCGCGACTTTCGCGAATCGCTATCCTCACCAGCTTTCCGGAGGCCAACGCCAGCGCGCGAGTGTGGCTCGTGCGCTCGCGGCCGACCCGGGAATTTTGCTGATGGATGAGCCATTCGGGGCGCTTGATCCGCTGACACGCGCGGAGATGCAGGACATGCTTCGCACCTTGCTCTTGCGGTTGCGCAAGACCGTGCTGCTGGTCACGCACGATCTGGATGAGGCACTCTATTTGGCGGATCGCATCTTGTTGATAAACGACGGAAAGATGATTGCAAATCTGGCTCCAGAGGAATTCATGCAATCACGCCAGCCGGAAGTTGAAGCTTATGTGCGGGCCTATCATCGCGGTGAGACGAGGGCTGGGCCGGTCGCTGCCTCGCAGGAGGGGCAACATTGATGACGGCATTCTTCAGACAATACGGCGGCTCGATTCTTACTCTGACGATGGAGCACCTCTGGTTGACTGGGGCTGCGATGCTCTTTGCCACGGCCATTGCGGTTCCTGCCGGGATTTGCCTTACGCGCTCGCACAGGCTAGCCAGGCCTGTAATGGCATTCGCGAACATATTGCAGACGATTCCTTCACTGGCCATGTTCGGTTTCCTGTTGCCGCTTCCGTGGCTTGGCGATCGAGCAGCCCGCATTGCAATCGTGGCGCTGACCGCCTACGCCCTGCTTCCCATTCTGCGCAACACGTACGCTGGAATTCGCGGAATCGACCAATCTGTCATTGAAGTCTCACGCGCCATTGGACTGACCGATATGCAGCGACTCCTTAAGATCGAGTTGCCGCTGGCGGCACCATTCATTCTTGCCGGGTTGAGGACTGCAACAGTCACGTGCATCGGAATTGCAACAATTGCCGCGGCGGTGGGAGCCGGGGGACTGGGCGAGCTGATCTTTCGCGGAGTTGCGTCCGTCGATAATCGGTTGGTGCTCGCCGGAGCCGTTCCCGCGGCGCTGTTGGCGCTGGCGGCAGACGGCGCGCTCGGACTGCTCGAGCGGTACTTGAAGGTTCCGGCCCCTGAGGGTACTCGCCCGTGAGGCAGCTCTGCCATCTCGCGGCTCTCGTCTTTTGTGTCCTGCTTGCTGGCTGCGCTCCTCCTCGGCCGGATCATCCGGTGATCGGCTCAAAGAACTTCACCGAGCAGGTCATCCTCGGAGAGCTGCTCGCCCAGGAGATTGAGGCCAGGTCAAATCTTAAGGTGGATCGACGCTTCTATCTGGCGGGAAGCTACATCTGCCAGCAGGCTTTGGTTTCGGGACACATCGATGCATACGTTGAGTACACGGGCACCGCGTTAACAGCGATCCTGAAGCAGCCCGTAGATCGGGACCCGCAGCGCGTCCTCGATACAGTTCGCGGGCTCTATGCGACAAAATATCGAGTCACCATGGCGGCGCCGTTGGGCTTTGAGAATACATTCGCAATGGTGATTCGCGGCGAAGATGCGCGACGACTACACTTGACTACCTTAAGTCAGGCTGCGCTGCATACGCCGCAGTGGCGACTGGGAGTCGGATACGAATTTGAGCAACGTCCCGATGGGCTGCCAGGACTGAGCGCAGCGTATGGGCTCAGGTTTGCGGCGCCACCGCGGACGATGGATCTGGGGCTCCTTTACCGCGCGCTGAATGCACACCAGGTAGACATGATCGCAGCCAACTCAACGGATGGCCCGATCCAGGCATTTGGACTCGAAGCTCTGGAAGATGATCGTCACTATTTTCCTCCATACCAGGCGGTCCCGCTGGTTCGTAACGATGCGCTGGAAAGATGGCCACAGATCCAAAGCGCTCTTGACGCGCTCGCCGGAAAGATTACGGCCGACGATATACGCTCCCTGAATGAAGCGATTGATGGCCAACATCGTGACCCGGCTGAGGTGGTGAAAGAGTTCAGAAAGAGGAAACAGCTTTGAAGTCGCGCGCCGAGTAGGCGCATAATGACGGCGCGGCGAATGCACCGAGCTGAATTGAGGATTGCAAAAGACCATGACGACAGCACGCGCATTGACGAATCGTCCCGAATGCTGGCCGGCGTTACCGCTTGATGCGTGGAAGGAGACTTATGCCACGCTGCACATGTGGACGCAGGTTGTAGGCAAGATCAGAATGGCCCTGACGCCGCTGGTCAACCACTGGTGGAACGTTCCTCTCTACGTGACAGCGAGGGGCCTCTCCACCTCGCGGGTCCCTTACGGTCGAGCGTTCGTTCGAGCTTCGGTTTGACTTTCTTCGGCATCAACTTGTTCTCGACGCCAGCGACGGGGCAGAAAAGGCGATGCCCCTGGAGCCAATGACAGTCGGCGCGTTCTACGGGAGGTGCATGGAAATGCTCCATTCCGCGGACATTGATGTAGCCATCTGGACAACGCCGGTGGAGATTCCCGATCCCATTCCCTTTGAAAAGGATCAACAGCATCGCTCTTATGATCGAGAACCGGTGGAGAAGCTGTGGCGCATTCTGCTTTCGGTGGATGCTGTGTTTCACGTGTTCAGGTCTAGATTCATCGGCAAGTGCAGCCCGGTGCATTTCTTCTGGGGAAGCTTTGACCTTGCTGTTACGCGATTCTCGGGGCGCAGGGCACCGGAACGACAGGGGGCCGACGGGATTACGGCCGAGGCATATTCGCACGAGGTGAGCAGTGTGGGCTTCTGGCCCGGCGGAGGAAGTGTCACGGGGTCGGCTTTCTACTCATACGCAGCGCCAGAGCCGAAGGGATTTCGTGAGGCGAAGGTCAAGCCGGATGTGGCACGATACGATGAGGCGCTTGGGGAGTTCCTCGTCATGTATGACGACGTTCGTGCGGCCGGAAGGCCTTGCGAGGAATTGCTTGCATTCTGTCAAAGCACCTACGAGGCCGCCGCAAATGCAGCCGGATGGGACCGCAGTGCCCTGGAACGTGCGGGATAACTCACCTGTCTTTGCGGTAGAGAAGATCCCGCATCGCCTTGCGTCTTGCTTCGTTGACCTCGGCTTCGGCCTTGCGTTCCTCTGCGCTCAGGTGGCGCTTGTCAGACGACTCGGTAATCTCGGTTCCACTGCATTCTGGGCAGCGATTTGCAAAGCCGGGCTTGTCCGGCTTAAGTTCGAACTCCTCACTGCAAACCGCGCATACTTTGATAGGAAAAGGCATCTATGAAAATGATAAGCCTCGATTGCAGAATCTGAAAACTGCGCTTCCGCGAACATTGTGGAGTGTGAACACATGTCATTATGTCCTTTATAGGCAACCATTTCCGTATCAATTGCTTCCTACGATCAGTCCAGTCCCCAGATCTGCAACGGTTGGCCCCGGGGCGTGCGCGCCCAGAATGGAATGCGGAACCGTGAGAAAGTAGTTCGATGGTTCGTATGCCGCTTTTCATTGCACTACGTCGGTTGCGTCGATGGCCGAGACTCGCATTTTCGGCCGCGTTCGCGTGTGCGATGGCGGCACTGGTGTGCTTGCTCGTAAAACATCCCGCCGCCGCACAGGGAGAGCATTCCGAAAATGAAGTGGAAGCGGCTGATCTGTTGAACTTTGGCAAGTTCATGCGCCATACCGACGGTCACGTGTACCACGCCACTTTCGACATCTGCATCCTCGGACGCGACACCATTGGGAAGCAGATTGATGACGCAGCGTCAAAACAAACGATCGATCACCTTCCAGTTCGAGTGCCACGGATTGCCGACGCCACCCTCGCCAAAAGCTGCGAAATTGTCTTTATGAGCGTCTATGAAGACGAGCACATACGCGAGGATATGGTCATCCTTCAAGGAGCTGACGTTCTGACCGTGAGCGACACCTCGGATTTTCTTGAGCGCGGCGGAATGATTCAGTTTGTAAAGGTGGCAAACCACGTGCGTTTCGCCGTGAATCTTGACGCACTGAATCGATCGCACCTCGCGCTGAGTTCGGAGCTGCTGAAAGTGGCTGTCGCAGTGAAAGGCAGAACGATTGCGGAGGTTCTCCCGTGATGTCCTGGGACAACCGCTCGATTGCCGGAAGGCTCATGCGCATGACGTTGCTCGTGAGTGGGATGGCGCTGTTCCTTGCCTATGTTTCATTTCTTGCGTACGACCTCTATTCGTTGCGACAGAACCTGAAATCCTCCCTCGAAACAGAGGCGCATCTCATCGGGTCAAACAGCGTCACCGCTCTGCTATTCGATGACCAGCAGGCGGCGGAGAGTACGCTCTCGGCGATGAGTGATTCCCGGCAGATTCGGTCCGCATTGATCGTCCGAGCCAGTGGGCGGCCGTTTGCCAAATATATGCGGGATCCATCAAGCCAGCTCGCTATAGAAGAACGGCTCGCCCCCGGGGAATCGATCCATTACTGGTCCAAGGGGCGCGACATCCTGATAGGGAGCGCGATCATTTTTCAGGGCCAGACCGTCGGCTCCGTGTATTTGCTTGCCGAGACCAGTGACGTGGCTCGCAGTGCAGGCCGCTTTGGAATCATTTCTGCCGGCATGCTCCTCACTTGCTTTGCGCTCGCATATCTTGCAACTTCCGCGATTCGACATTTGGTGACCGATCCACTCACGGGACTGGCAAGGACGGCACAGATCGTCAGCAGGCAGAGAGACTACTCGGTCCGCGCCAAGCTGCCGCGCAGCAGCGACGAGCTGACGTTCCTCGTGCAGTCGTTCAATGAGATGCTTGAGCAGATCCAGTCGCGGGATCGGGCTCTTGAGGAGTCGCGCAAGGTGCTGGAACAGCGCGTCGAGGAGCGGACGGCCGAACTGTCGTCTGCAAATAAAGAGTTGGAAGCCTTCTCATATTCGGTGGCGCACGATCTGAGGGGACCGCTTCAACACATCAATAATATTGGCTATCTCCTGCAACACTCGAGTGCCGAGAGCTTGAGTTCCGAGAGCCGCGGTATGGTAGACGCCCTGCTTGAAGCAACTAAGAGAATGTCTTTGCTGATTGACGACTTGCTCAACCTGTCGCGGGCTTCCAGTCACCCACTCCACCGAACCCCGATCGACCTGAGCCATATTGCGGATTCAATTGCCGCTCGCCTGACAGCGGAATCAAACGGCCGCAACGTGAACTGGTCCGTTACAAAAGGCGCGCAGGTCTTTGCCGATGAGGGCCTGCTTCAGGTGGTGTTGGATAACCTGCTGGGCAACTCCTGGAAATACACATCAAAAGTCGAGCCAGCAGAAGTCGAGTTTGGCTTTAAGGAAGAAGAGAACCGAACAGTCTATTTTGTGCGGGACAACGGGGTGGGATTCAACCCGCGGTATGCGGATAGACTCTTTCGCCCATTTCAGAGGCTGCACTCGCAGAGTGAATTTCCAGGCACAGGCGTTGGCCTGGCTACGGCTTACCGCATCATTACAAGGCACGGGGGAAAGATTTGGGCCACTGGCAACGTGGATCAGGGCGCGACCTTCTTCTTCACGCTACCATACGACACGGCGGCATGATCCTCGGGTAAGGAGCGACGGCGCCAATAGCCTTTGTTCATGCTGAAGTTGTACTTCCACTGGGCAGAGAGCCACTTCTCATTTCGACCCAATCTGTAGCCAACATACTTTGAGATTGTGCGCATGAATGCAGAAGGTATTTGTAGAGGGTCGTGCTCACGCAGGAATCTCAACTCAGAGAATACAAATCTCCTGCCCTCGCCCGAGACGTTGCCGAACTGCTCAATCAACCACGACTCACGCGCGTGCAGCACGCCTATGTCGAAATAGCGCTTGAACTCTTCCCCCATTGAATACGCATGGGAGTGTTGCACGAGCGCATCCGCGGCGTAGACGGTCTTCCAGCCGGCCCGGTGGAGACGCGCAACAACCAGGGTGTCTTCCCCGAAGATTGCGTCCGACGGGAAACCGCCAACACTCATGAGAGCTTCACGCCGATAGGCACCGAAGGAGTTTGAAAAGAAGATCGATTTGAATCCTAGAACATTCCGGCTCTCCCACGACCGAATGCTCCATTTATCCGGATAGTTGAACAATCGAGCGTGAGCCTCGATCGGGTTAGCCTTCTCGCGTGGAAGCTGGCGTCCAAAAGCAGCGCCTACCTGCGGGTCTTCGAATTCAGAAACGAGATTCTTGAAAGCATCGCGGTCGAATGGGATCGCATCCTGCGTCAAATAGATCAACACGTCTGCACTCGGCGTATGTTGAGCGGCGAACTGACGGGTGGCACCATGATTGAACTCCTCGCGAGCGATGTCGAGAACAGTGAACCCGGCACTTCGCGCCGCGAGAGAGGTTCCATCGATAGAAGAAGAGTCAACCACGATTACCTGATGTGGCGTCACACTCTGATTCTGAACGCCCTCCAGGAGGGCCTGCCAATGGTCGGCGGCGTTGCAGGTCAGAATGATCAATGCAATCTGCAGCTTTGGCCTCTCGCCGGGCGCATGATTGTATTGACTGTCTGGACGATGCGTCATCGTATGCCACCTGTTGTTTCAATTAACGAGAGCGGGCCGAGCAAAGGAAAATCATCTTGTGGTAAGGCGAAGGGCATGCGATATGTGCGCCATAAGCAGCTCAACCCGTGTTCGGAATTGATTGAACCTTGTCTTGCCGCGCGAAGCGTTTTGGGAGTGTCTGCGATAGAACAACAGATCCTCGTCGAGGAACGCTGCCCCGCTGCCGGCGATCTCATTGCGCGTTCCGATCCACGCATCGTGCTGCAGGGATTTGTATTTAGGAAACGGAAGCATGCGCCCCAACAGCGATGCCCGGATCGCCATCGCTGATCCCTGGAAGTGGTTTTTAAACACGTTTTGCCAGAAGCCAGAAAGAAATCTCCCATCTCGATTGACCCGAGAGTTGGGTAGAGGTTGTCCGTCTTCACCGATCAAGCACACTCTGCTCGTTGCGAGTCCGACATTGGGCTTTGACTCGAAGAGATCTAGAAATCTCTTCACCTTTGTTGGCGCCCAAACATCGTCGTCGTCGCAAAGAAAGAGAACATCGCCGGTAGCGGAGCGAAGCGCGTCTTCAAAAGCCGCCACCACTCCCGCATTCTGCATGTGCTCCAAAAGTCGCACACGTGGATCATCGAAGGTCAGAATCCGGGCCACCGTGTCATCGCGTGAGCAGTCGTCCACGATTACAACTTCGTCTAGTTCGTGAAGCTGCGTCAGGATCGAGTCCAACTGGACGTCAATGAATCGGGAACCATTGAACGCGGCCATGCAGGCAGAGACTCTTCGTCTGGAGCGCTCGAATGCCGACGATTCAAGCGCGCTGCCCAGGCGCTGTTTCGTTTGCGTTCTCCAATCCCGGATCCTCTCCGCCTTCGATATGAAGAGACGCCTCAGAATGGCCCGCCGCGTGATGCGCCTCAGTTCGGGGTTGTCATTACGCGCATGATGCTTGAAGAGCCGCAGGATCAGGCGGAGAGTTCGCTCCCATCCGGCAAATCGATTCATGTACATGTCCCAGAACGCCGACTCGGCAAGCAGCGCGCTCTGATAGCGATCTGCGCTCATGCGCTCCTTCATGTTCTTTATTGAGAACTCATGATGGACCTGGATGTCTCCAGCGATGAAGACTCGTTTGCCGTGCTCATGGAGCCTGCGGAAAATGTGAGAGTCGCTATTATCAAGCCAGAACCATGGATCGTAGCCGCCCAGTTGCTCCAGTGCAGCGACGCTGAACATGGAAGCGGAATTGAAAGCAAAGACCGGCTCGCCAGGCACGCCGCGAAAGCCTCTCCGATACCAGCGAGGCAGGGCTCCGAAAAGGAAATAATTGGGGGAGAGGCGGTTCTCATCCGCCTCTATCTGCGGCACGATCGCGCCCACTCCTGCATATTGGGAGGCTGAATCGGCGGCCGCAGCCATCTTCACGAAATAGTCTGCTGGTATCGCTGTGTCCTGATCGAGTGTAATCAGCCACTCTGATCCCGAATTGATCGCTTGCTCCAGGGCACGGTTGTAAGCGTTCGCGAGTCCCAGATTTCGCGGATCGGAGACGTAGTGAACCCCATCTGGCAGGTTGAGCTCTTCTTGTGGCGCAGGACTGTTGTCCCATAGGAAAATGCTCACTCGTTCAACGTTCGGGTCGAGCCGCTCGCGGGCGCGCAACGCACTGCGAAATGCCGGCGAATTCGCATACGCAACGCGGTACAGCACGATAACCACCGTCGCTTCAAGCGGCCTGGAGGAACCGGCGAATACTTGCTTAACTGTCTTCACTGTGTCAACACACTCACGTTCTGCGTGGCAGTCCATCGGAAGCAACGCTTCTGCACCACGCTTTGGATGATCAGTTGAATAATCGTGGAGAGCGGCAGGAACATGTCACTGAAGAAGATGAACGAAAGACATGTGAGGAGGATTCCCGATACGAGTATGTGCTTCGGCAATGCCCTTTCGACGAGCCATCCGCACCCGAATCCAAGCGCAAGATTTGCCAGGTAGACCCCGAGATACGAGAAGTCGAGCGCGTAGCCAGCGAGGTACGTGCTTGCTCCGTCAATGATGCTTAGATCATTGTGAATTGAGGCATGCGGGTACGCAGGCATGAGAAACGACGGCAGCAGAGGATAGAGAAATGCGAAAGTCGGTCCATGAAAGTTTGCCTTGGCAAATATCCAGCACAGATTCGAAAAGGGAATAGAGACGTACGAAGTGAGCCACAGGTACGCCATCGGCCACCCAAAATATTCGTGACGAATCTGGAGGTATTCGAGAAAGACCCCCTGGGATGTTCGGGCGTTCCCAATCAGGGTGACTGCGACAATCGCGAATACCAGGAACGCGAACGCAATGGCGTGCAGCTTTCGCCTGCTCATGTTCGTCCGGAGCGAAAAGACGAAGAAGACCTGAAGTAGCGCCACCAGCAGCAACCCGCGCGTGATGTACAAGCTCAATCCGGCGATTCCAAAGATCGCAAAGAGGGCCAGTCGCCATCGGGAGGAGTCAAGGGTCGCATTGACAACGATGGTCACCAGAATGGGAAACAGGAGCTGTTTAAACCTGCCATAGGTCAGATAGGAAGTTGGGTCCCCCAGGGCAGGAGGCGGTCCGATAGTCATCCAATTGAAAACGATGAACAGGAGTGCGGCACAGCAAAGGAACAGATTGAGATTCCATAGTCTCGTCACGTCGAGATCGTATGTAAGCGGTCGTTCCTTGTCTGAATCGCGATGGAAGATAACTCTCGACACGACTTGGCCAAGAAAGAATGAGCCCACTGACAGGCCGCAAAGCAAGAGGGGGATGCCCATGAACGGGTAGGTCACATAGGTGACCTGGACCCTGAGCGACGAGAGCATCAACACCCAGTTGAAGGCGAATATGAACACTGGGCTGCAATACAAGGGAAGGGATCGTCGCGCTTTGAGAACGCCCCGCGCGATTGTGTGCGTTGTGCCGCCAGAAAGCACCGGCAAGTTTGTCCCATCAGCAGTAACGGCTGGCGAAAGTTGGATGTCGAAGCTTTGGGAAGATCCGCTCACGATGTCTCCCGGCCCAGCAGAAGATCTGTTCTAAGCGACCCGAGGCCACGGGCATAATGAAGATAGCGAGGAAACTGGCCCGCCATCTGCAGGGAGCGAATGACCAGGCTGGTGGACAACGTAGACTGCTGTCGGAGAAAGGCGATCTTTTCGCGCAGCCTGAGGATGAGCTCGTCTTGACTGCTCCAGCCAGAATTGAGGAGATGACTCGTCAGGTCCTGAAATTGCTGAGCCACTCGAGCGTAGTGCTGGCGGCGAGTCTCACTCCCTGGAATGGATTGCTCGCTTTGGGTCCGACCGATGCCTAGTTGCTGGCCAGCGTGGATGCGATACGCTGTGAGACGAGCAGTGGCCAGCGCAATTCTGGAGTGCAACGCGATCATCCACGCGAGCCACGCATCATGCACCCACGACTGCGGAATGGGCTGGCAATGGGTTCGCATGGTTGCGCGAAACATCAAGGTTGCGCCGGTGACAACATCGTGCTTCAAGAGCACCGCAGCCGGATTGTGTAGGAACTTCCTCCGCTTGCCCGTCGAGAATTTTTGCTTTTCGAAGAGAGACATGCCGATCGGCCTTGAATTCTCGTCGATCAGATCAGCATCGGAGAAGACGCCGCCCAGTGAAGAATCACTGATCAGCACGTTTGCGAGATGCTTGAGCTTTTCGGGAGACCACACGTCATCCTGATCGCAAAGGGCTATGAACTCTCCGGATGCAAGGCCGATCCCTTGGTCAAAATTGCGCGTGGATCCGAGCCTGTGCGGATTCTGGACGATGCAAACGGGAAAGCTTACCTCAGCAGCGAACCCGCGCAGAATGAAAACGGTGTCATCCTCCGAGCCATCGTCACAGACGACCATTTCGGCCGGTTGCCGGCTCTGACGAGCGATGCTCTCAAGTTGCTCGCGGAGATAGCGTGCACCGTTGTATGTGCAAAGGACGACGGACACTGTGGGAACACCCGAGCTGTGAAGCGAATTCATATCTCAGACTTCCGAGCTAGCCCATTGGCGTCGCTTAATGATGAAGATGGTTGTGGCTGATACCACGCCTGCAATACCAAGCACCGCAAAGTAGGCAATCGAAACGCCAAGCGAACCCGACACCCTGGCGAGGATCACAACGCTCGCTGCAGTCGATACTGCGATCAACACGGACTGCACGAGGAATGGCTCGCATTTGTGGGCGCGCAGGTAGATCGCTTCGCTTTGCACGACGTGGCTGCTGAGAGCCGTAAGCAACAGAAGCAGAAATATGGGCCAGTCTTCAATCCGCTGACTCAGCCTGGGCATGATGCGAGGAGCCAGAAGCACGCCGCCCAGCACCAGCAACGCCGCAGCAGCAAAGAGCACGATTGACTGACGCAAGGTGCGAAAGAAGAGCCTGTCAAGCTGAGGCGCGTCTTTCTTTGCGATCAGGGCGCCGAACGGCGCAGCCTTTGTCGTCATCCACGCGAGCATCATTGCGCTCATCTGGGTGACCACACTCATCGAGAGACCCATTCGCCCCGCTTCAACTGGTCCGCGAAATGAGAACAATACTGGGGTGAAAAGCTGAAAGATGAAGTAATCGCACAGCCAGCTGACGGCGATCTTCCACTGAAAGGGCCAAACTTCGCGACGCCAGCTGATGCCCCTTCCTCCAAGGCGCATCTTCAGGAGAGGAGCGAGAAGTGATCGGCGTGTGTAAAGGAGAACGCTGGCGACAATTCCCTGGCCGGTGAGAACCATGGCGGGAGCATAAAGGCCATGGTGAGTAAGCAATGCAGTCCACGCCATGGCGACGGCGATTGTTGATTGGCAGAAGCGCATACGAGCGACCTGCGCCACCTGGCCGCAACCTTCAAGAAACGAGAGAACTGGTCCGATCGTGAATGTAATCGCGCAAGCGAGAACCGTAATTCTGAGCGGACCCTCCCAAATGGATGGCGCTCCCGGATCCTGGTGCAGCGAGAAGAAATGCGTGCCCCCAAGCAGGAGAAGCACACCCATGACGAGGGCGCAGGATGTGTACCAACGGACGGCGCGCTGCAGGAGGGATGCGATTCGGAAATGCGACGCTTCGCTTCCGGTGATTGTCCCATCTGCATGAATCTCGAGGTGTGCCCTTTCGTGCGCAGCAACCTGGAGAATGACAAACGAAAATCCCAACTCAAAGACACTCTGCAGAGCCACCAGGCTCCAGAGCGTGTAATAGTATCCCTGCTCTGCCGCGGAGAGGAAATGCACGATGAGCAGAACGCTGCCCACGCTACCAAGGCCCTGCACCACGCGTCCGAGTACGGTGAATGCAATCGCCCTGTCGAGCCCGATATAGTGCGGTAGCCTGTGTCGCAGAAAGTCGCGAACATGCAGCCATGCGCCTTCCGGGCGGGGTGGCGATGTCACTGTCTCTGTCAGCATGGTTACTCGCTCATTTGGAATCGGAAAAAGACACGAAACACCGGCGATCGAAAACTGCGCGGTCTGGGGATTGTCTTCGCTAGCCGGTCGCTTCATGTCTGGGACGTAGTTCGTTTGTGCCAACGCCGGCGGCGGCTGGCACGCGTGAGCGCCCAATGGATGCAGAATGCTTCAGCAGTTCAAGCTTGGCTCTTGTCGTCGGATTGTGCTGCATTCTCACGAGGCCGCCCTGGAGCAGCGCAAGCATAATGCCGATGGTCAGGCCGAAAGCTGCTCCTGTCATCGTAATACGGCCTCTGTTTGGAGACGACTTTTGTTCCGGCGGCACAGCAGGATCCACTACCTGGATGAAAAATCCATCCCTGACAGCTTCCGGAATCACAAGATGCTGTGAGAGCGTCGTGAATTGTTCGATATAGCCATTTGCGATCTCGGACGCGCGATTGGCATCGCGGTCTGTAATGCTCAGCCGGATGAGGCCATCCCTTGACGATCCATCGATCCGCGTGTGCCTCTCAAGCGCTGCCCGCGCCTCTTCTGGGGAATTTGTGCGGTACGCAGCCATCAGGCCGAAGCGCTGAACTACGGCGTCCTCAACCGCGCGTCTCTTGAGAATCGAAACATACAAGTCGTTGAGGTCTCTTCGTTCAGGAACGATTCTCTCCTTTCTGTCCGAGGAATTCTGTCCCTTCTCGTCTGAAGACTTCTGGTCCGCCGCCCGGTTCGCATCTGCTGATTCCAATGTGGTGCTTCCCTGCGGCGGGAGGATGGTTACCGTTGCCGTGTATTCAACCGGCAAGAGGAAGGCAGACAGAAGCGCAACGAGTGTGCCGAGTGCAGTTATCAAGACGACGAACTTCTTGCGTTGAACAACAATAATCAAGAGGTCCAGAAATGTGAGGTCCTCTTGCATTCCGCGAAGAGCGGCGAGAGAAACTCCACCCCTAACCTCCTGCTTCGGAAGTTCGTCGAGGTTGAGGTCTGTCACGATCCTTGGCTCCAATTCGTAAAGCAGCGAATTCAATCCCCGGTCCTCAGTGCCGGGCTAGTATGCTCCGCGCATCGATAAGACCGCCGGTATCGTCCGCGTAAGAATCTTGAAATCCAGCAGAAAGCTCCAATGGCTTGCGTAAACCCTGTCGCACTGAACCCGCTTGTCATAGTCGACGTCACTGCGTCCCGATACCTGCCACAGACCGGTGATTCCCGGGCAAAAGAGATCGTAGTAGGCGAAGTCCCGTCCGTATAGGCTGCGCTCAGCCTCGACAATCGGCCTTGGACCCACAAGGGACATCTCCCCGGCGAAGACATTGAACAGTTGCGGTAACTCGTCGATACTCAGCTTGCGAATAATGCGCCCAACAGGAGTGATACGCGGGTCGGGTTGCTCCTTCGCCAGCGGATACGGCGCGTAGTGATGGCGATGGTTCGTGCTGATCTCGAGCACATTGTCCCGGTGCTGGTGTGTATACATCGAGCGGAATTTGATAATCCGGAACGGCTTACCAAAGCGGCCCAATCTTTCCTGGCGAAAAAAGACCGGCCCCGGCGAGCTTAGAACCACCGCCAGTGCGACCACCAAGCCAACAGGGAGGCACAGGAGAATGAGTACGCTCGAGAGAATGACGTCCCACGCACGCTTCACAACGGAGTACTGGAGCGAAAATGCACGCTCAACCGCGGAGGAAAGATGCGGTGTCGGATGTCTCCACGCAGATGCCGAGATCTTCTCGTAGATCAGGCTGAGAGATGCTGTTCCGCTGATCGAGGGCCCGTCAGCCTCCAGAATATTCAGAGCGTTCCTTCCTTGCATTCGCGGTACCCTCGCATCCGTTGTCAGGTTCCATGCTCTGCGGATTTCCCCTTGCGAATCAGCATTGAGTGCGCATGAGGTGCGATATGAAGCCTCCCAAGACTCCCTGTTAGCGCGCCGAAATTGCGCTTACACGGTTTAACTGAGAGACCTCAGAATCCGAATCAAGGCAAGATCAGAACAACGCGCCGAACGCGAAAACTTGAGAACCCATCGACTGGGAGGCCTGGCTTCGCCTTTCCTCACTTGGTGAGGCCGTTTTCCATTACCGCTTTAACGGAAACCCGGACGATCCGTCAGTCGCTCACGCATCTTCCAGGATTGTTCAACGGTTGGTCTACTTAAGCTTAGGCAACAATTCGCACAGTCACTTTCAATTCAACGAGCAACTGGGACCGCATTGTTCTACTCTTCGGTGACGACCAGCACTGCCCGCTCGGTGGGCAGACATCTCCCTGGTTTAGGTCCGGCACCTTGGCGGACGCAGGCCGCGGCTAGGCGGTCATATAGGAGAGACGCAAAAACCGAGCGAAGAGTTATCTGAAAGCTTGTTCAAGCGTCGATCGGGCGCGCCTTGGGGGAGTTTTCCAAGAAGTCTCTTGAAGATGGCCGGGTGCGGACAACCATTTTAGCGCTGCCCGCATCGCGCAAGCTTCTTGCTACATGCCTATTTCTTAGGCTCGGCGTTGTTCACAAAGCAATCGTGAATTGCACTGAGGGGCGCATTGGGCCATCGAGCCTGGTTCAGATCGTCCTCACTGAGTTCGTGAAGAGCAAAATCGATCGAGCCGTCCGCCTGAACCGTACCCTGCACGAAGCCGTATACGTGCGTGCGTGCTTCCTTGTCAGCATTCTCTGGCAATTGGTAACGACGGGCCCCTGCAGAGCCGATGATCAAGCCCGGAACTATTTGATTCGAGTACTGCTGCCAATAGGGCGTGTTGAAGATCCTGGGTGAGTAGTAGTGCGAATGGCTTGCAATGACGTACACGTGCTTGCCCGCAGCCTGCGCATCGTAAAGCCACGTGTAAACCAGATCGCCGGTTCGCTCTCCATTTCCCCAGTCGTCCATCGCATGTTGAGAGCCTGTTGAATGCGGCAGCGCCTCATGCATACCTACCACAATCGCGCGAACACCGGAATTGGGGGCGAGATCGCGATCCAGCACGAATCGCAACCACTTCAATTGTTCACTGGTGAATTCCTCCTTGCTGGCGTTATCAAGCGTGATGAAATCCACCCAACCCTGTGTCCAGTGGTACCAGGGACCGAGCGGAGCTGCCGCCGCGCCATCGGTAATTCTCTGTGCAACAATCTCCGGGCGATCGAGAAAACTCGAGAACTTGGCGATGTAGCCCTCGCGTGTCATCGGCGCGACATTCTCGTGATTTCCCCTGCCCAGAAACACCGGTGTGGAGCCGAAAGCCGCCAGTTGGTACGTCAAAAAGTCATCCCACGCCAGACCCTGGTAATCGGGCAACTTCAGGTCGTGACCCTCCGGGCGTATAGCAACAAGGTCTTCATCGGGACTCGACATCCATCGGAAGTCGCCGAGGTGCCAGTAAAACGTATCTCCTTCTGCTTTGACTTTTGCCGCGATCGCCGGCATG
Source organism: uncultured Acidobacteriaceae bacterium (assembly GCA_963751225.1). Taxonomy (GTDB): domain Bacteria; phylum Acidobacteriota; class Terriglobia; order Terriglobales; family Acidobacteriaceae; genus Telmatobacter. The sequence continues at coordinate 89,981 of CAVVTY010000008.1, read as the reverse complement.
ACGAAGTCGCCGCAGTTTCGGCTGTCGCCCGAAACCGCAAATGTCCACAAAGGCGCCGGCGCTTGCGTGAGAGCGAAGGCCGGTGCAAGCAGGAATACGCAGAGCGCCAGGCCAACGGGCGACGTGGGGGTATGGAACTGACGAAACATATCGCCGCTGTGGACCGCCGCAAGACGGCTCTTGTCCAATCTATTGGTGGTCATTACGATCAAAGCTCCCAGACCGAGATTACATCCACTCCAAGAGATCTTGAAGCCCCGCAGGTTCAAAACACAGCTCCAGCCTGTGATTGGAGTCACCGAGACACCGCCGTCCAGTTCGATATCCTCCAAATAAGGCGCATTGACAGAATGTGCTCGAATTCAAGGAGTGTTAGTTCATGGCTTACGTAGTTACCGATGCATGCACTAAGGACTTTGTCTGCGTAGCGGAGTGCGCCACACAGGCCATTGCGCCCCAGGCGGAAGACCCGGCGGCGGCGAATGTGTCGCAGGTCTTTATCAATCCGGATGAGTGCATCGATTGCGGCAACTGCGCCAACGTGTGCGCGCAGAACGCGATTTTTGTAGCGGATGACTTGCCGGCTGACAAAGCGCATTTCGCTGAAACGAATCGCGCATATTTCCAGTAGAGACCTCCGCTCTCAGGGCGATCTATCTTGGCTGAAGTTATGGCTCCGTCTTTGTCGGAAGTGTTTGTGGCGTTGTGCCCGGCGCCGCCTGCGACTCTCCCGGCGAGGGAGCATTCTGCGGCTTGGCGGCTGTCGGAACGCCTGCCAGGGGCGCAATGGGAGTGATTGCAAGCGAGAGGGTCTGAACCGTCGCCGGGTCGTCGCGAAGCCTCAAATACAGCACACCGTTCACTGGATGCGGCACACTCAATTGTGTTCCGGTGAAGTCCGGCGGCACGTCGGTGGCCACATCGAATTCCGGTGTCGAGCCGATTGAGGCTGCGAGGAAAAGATTACTGCCCGTCAACGTGCAAGGCCTGGAGAGAGCACGAGGGCAATGCAGTTCCTTGAAGCCTGGCAAGCGCACCAGCGTTCCCAGCGGCAACCACTCCCCTTTCACCCCGTCCGCCGTCACTGCCCGGGCCTGCAAGGGACCGAACGCCGAGGATCCGAACCGGGTGAGGGGCTCAACCACTCCTAGCGCGGTGCTTGCGTCCTCCAGCATGAGGGTGCCATCGCTCAGAGACAGTACCGTGCGGAAGCTGTCATCGACGGCGGCTACTTCAATCTTCTGATTACGGGGGAAATTTGCAGGCGACTTCGACTTGAGGAAGAAAACCAGCCGCCTTTCAACCGGGAGATCGTCGGAACTTCCCAGGCGCACCGGAGAAGGGTCTGCGGAGGCTTCGTCTTGGGTCCCCTTGCTCAGCAGCGTGACTTCTGGGCGTGGTTGTTCGACGATAACCGGCGCCTTCAGCTCGCGGCCATCGCGCAACTCGACCTTCGCAACATAGCGCTTCCCCGGCTCTAAGCGTGTTGTCGGATTCTCAGTCACCAATTCAAGCCGGTCGACGTCCTGAACACGCTTCAATGTCGCCGGCGTCCAGACGATCTCATTGAGAGTTGCCTTTGCCACTTCGTCCAGCCGGGTCCCCGTCAGCGCTGCCTGTGCGTCACCAGCGCTCATGGTGAGCCGCTCGAGCGATGCGGCCTCGGAATAGGCCTTCAAAGTCAATTTGTCGGGACTCTCCATGCCGAATTGCCTGATTTCCAGGGTCACCGGGCCGGGTGCGGCGTCTTTCAGGGGCACGGCCAGTTCCAGCGTTTCCGGCTTCGGGCTCTTCCACGAGATTTCCTGAAGAGTCCCGCCTGAGGTCTGCGCTCGCACGCTGTCTACGCAAAGGGTGTTGTCGCCCTCGATGTGGAGGATGTCCTCACGACCTACGACTAGCGCCGACTGGTCGCCGAGGGCAATTACCCATTTCCCGGTTCCCGCGCTGCGCAGACGGAACCTCGGTCCCTCCCAGTCATCGAATCCCCACTTCCCACGAACGATGCCTGTAAGATCACCTGAAGGCAGCGGCGGCACTGGTCCATTCACGACCAACCCTCCTTGAGAGGGTTCGGCCTTCACCGGAACCTCGATCGCGCCAGCCTTGGATTCAATATGCAACGTGAGGTTGTAAGCCATCTGCGTGGCGTGCACAAGCGGGGCCCCCTCCGCGGGCAGCACCAGACGCGGCTTTTGTGCGCAGAATTGCTCGGCCGGGTTCGTCGGATGCATGGGCGGCATCTTCGCCGGCCCAATCGGCGGCAGGGCCACGACGACGACTGACTTGGGATCGCGGAAGGAGGGGGCCGTATTCAATCGTAAGTTCAGAGTGTCGTTGGTCGGAAGGGCGAGCGCAGGAATGTATTGAAAGTGCGCGGTATGCAACGACGCCAGGATCCTCGCCGTATCCACAATCGCACCGATATATGGGCTGAAGCTCCCTGCTCCTATAATCGGCGAATAAGCCAACTGGTTCATCAGGTCGCCCGTCGATCCGCTGGTCAACTGAGCCACGCGGTTAGGAGCATTCGAATCGTCCATCACCAGGCCGTCAGTGTGTTGCACCAGGCAGGGCGCTTGCTGATCTGTAGGCTTGTCAAAGCACTGCTGGTCCAGCCGAATACCCAGGCTGCGGGCTGCTCGTTCTGCCCGGTCCTTGAGCGACTTGGCATCGGTTTGCGAGGTGACCTTGACCTCAGCGAGATACGCGTCGAGCCGCATTCTGTCGAGGCTGGCCGACTGCAGATCCTGCGTAGCCCGGACGAAGATGCCAGGTCGGCCCCGGACAGTAGTCCGCAATGTACTGAAATCCCCACCCGTTTCGGGTGCCAGAAAGAGGATCGCCTGCTGAGCCTCGGCTGGGACCGTGATAAAGACGCCCTCGGCGCGCGCTTCCTTCGTCCAGGTTTCGACCCTGGTAAACCAATCCGAGGGCGGGGGGTTGGTGACGCCGCGCAGGAACGCGACTACCAGGACATACCTGGCTGACTGGGTTGCTGGCAGATCGGGGTGAATCCAAAGCCGGTCGCCGGGAAGCAGATTGGGGACTTGCCCGATGGGCAATGTAATCTCGCCCCGCTTTACATGTACATCTACTTTTGGCCCAAGGAGATCGAATGATGGGCCGGGGGCTTGAGCTCTGACCTCTGGCCCCTTCATCAATATGAAAAAAGCCACTAACAAAGTGAAACAGCGACGCATGGGTCTATTGTACGAAGAGTAAGCCTCTTCACGGTACCGCTACCCAAAGATTACCGGCCGCCCGGATATCATCAAAATGGGGTATTGCGCAGTTGCAGGAATAAGTTGCAGAATCGTTTACACTAGTGGTTGGTTAGGTTTGAAGAGAGTTTCTAGCTAAAGTTTTCTCGGATCCCTGTGGGGTACTAAGACGAGAAGTACAAGATGGCCGCAGATTTACTAAAGAAGCCTGCGATGGCCACGAATTACCTTACACCTTTTCGGGAAGAGACTCGGGCCGCTCACGTTCCAAAACTACCCGCCTGCCAACGAATAGACCAGGACCTTTTATCAGGCTGGTGAATGCCACTCGAAGCATTGCCATGAATGCAGGCGTAAGAGACTTTTGTCTGGAGATGCCAAGATGAAATCGACAAGGGCTGCGCAGAACAGTATAGACATAAGCAATCTGAGCATTCCCGACGCTGAAGAAATTATTGAAGAAGCCTTGGGTGAACTGGCATTCTCGCAGGATCCGGGATTAGCGCGAGCTTTGCGTTTTCTTGCGCCACCGGGGTACCAGGCGATCGTCGAATTGTGCAGCGAGAATGGCCGCAGCAAGCGGCGCAATGCTTCAGCTGACACTTGGTCGCCGGAAGAAGACGAGGTGCGCATCTATTTTGAACGCATGGACGGCAGCGAATCTGCCCCTCGCCAAAGCCGTGGATCGCGCGCATCAGTTCAGCAGAACTTCGAGGATGCAGGCGAAGATGAGGAGATTACGAATCCCGCCGACCTTGAGGTGCGCGTAAAGGAGCTTTGTGCAGCGCTTGCCGAGGCCGAACGCGGCGGACACGCATTCATCGCGCTGAAGTGGTTCCGCGACTCGTTTCTGCCCCGCAAGGCATTCCGCTGGAACCAGCATCCGGAGTCGCGCCAGGCGGTTCTGGCAGAAGCCATCCAGCGCGGCGTCGTGCTCACAAGCAAGATTGCGAATCCAAAGACCCCTGCATACCCCACCACCACAATCCGCCTCAACCGGGCAGAAGCCGGCATGCCGGAAGAGGCTCAGCGATTCCATCCGGTGGCCGTACATGGCGAATCGATTGCAGAGGCGATTGAAGAGGAACGGGGGAAACAGTGAGTTGTTACTTCCTCGAATCCACTGCATTCGCAAAGCTCTTTGTGCAGGAACCCGGGACGGACGCTCTGATCCGCTTGATGGAAGCCGTTGAGGACAACCGCAAACTGATTGCGGCCTGCACCCCGCTCGAGATTTATGCAGCAATTCGCAGGCGTGAGCGCGCAGGAGAGATCAGCCAGGAGGACGCCGCGTCTGCGCTGGAGATTCTTCGGATGGAATCCGCGCGCATGGTCCAGGAGCCGCTGAATCCTGCGGTTCTTGAGGCGGCCCGGCAATTACTGGACCGCACCAGCCTGCGCTGGCCGGATGCTCTTCAGCTGGGCGCCGCAATTGTGGCTCGCGACATGTTTCAGAGCACCGAAATTATTTTCATTTCTGCATCTCCGCAGTTGCTTGAAACCGCCAAGTCCGAGGGCTTTCACACCCTTAATCCGATTCACGAAGCGGTTGATCTTGCCAAACAGGCCTGAGTGAGCTGGCAGGATAAGCTTGGTGGCTTTCTCTTAAGGAAGAAGTCGCGGCTGCAAGTCACTACTCGCGCCGGAAGCGATTGGCCTTTTCAAATTCATCGCGCAGTTCGGGTGTGCGCAGATTCTCGCGGATATGGGCGAGCCGCTGTTCAAGCGCCGAGCAGGGCCTTTTCCACCGCTTCAGTATTCGTGAGGGCGATGTCGCGCCACATCGACCACGGGCTTGCGCCCAGCCGCGTCATCTCGCGCAGCGCCCGGCCGCCGACGTCCTTCAACTCGGGCGCATCACCGACCTCCTCCTCAAGCAAAGCGCTCAAGGCAGTCGCGGTGAATTGCGGTAGATGGCTGACCCACGCCACCAATTCATCATGGCGCGCAGGATCAAGATCAATCGCCCGTGAACCCATCGCAACCACCCACTCGCGCCAATCCTTTATCAGAGCCGTCGCACAAGGTGAGCGTTTCCACGCGGGATCATCGGTGAAGAGCCAGACGGCCCCGCAAAACAGGTCCGCATCCGCAATCGCTGCTCCGCCACGCTCTTTGCCTGCCATGGGATGGCCGGGGAGGAAAGCTGCACGTTCGAAAGTGTTGAAGAGGCGCCCGGCTGCGGCAGAAATCTGTACCTTGGTGCTGCCGACATCAGTCACCAGTTGATCCGGGCCGAGCTGACTGGACAGTTGCTCCATGAAATCGAGCGTCGCGTAAATGGGAACAGCGAGAACCACAACCTGACTCTCTCGGGCCGCTTGCAGAGGATCTGGTGCGATCGAGTCGACTGCGCCCATCGAGAGCGCGACTTTCCCCTGCTCCGGACTCCTGTTCCATCCAGCAATCGAGCCGCCATAGCCCGCCGCGCGCAGCGCCAGGCCCACCGATGTGCCCAGCAGGCCCGTGCCCAGGATCGCCGTACGCTCGATCATCTTTGACCCTCGCTCTTTCTAGAGTGTTCGGCCAACCGCCTCTGCGATGACTCGCAACTCACCCATCAGCTTTTCAAACTGGTCAAGATACAACGTCTGCATCGCATCAGACGCGGCCTTGTCTGCGTTGGGGTGAACCTCGACGAGGATTCCATCGGCTCCGGCGGCCACCGCGGCTCTCGCCATCGGAGCAACCATGTCGCGATGGCCGGTGCCATGCGACGGATCACCAACGATGGGAAGATGCGAAAGCTTCTTCACCACGGGGATCGCTGAAATGTCCATCGTGTTGCGCGTCGCGGTCTCGTAGGTGCGGATGCCGCGTTCGCAGAGAATTACGTCGTAATTCCCGCCGGACATGATGTACTCGCTCGACAGGAGCAGTTCTTCAATCGTTGCCGCGATGCCGCGCTTGAGCAGCACTGGTTTGCGGACCGCGCCCAACTCACGCAGCAGATTGAAGTTCTGCATGTTGCGCGCACCCACCTGGAAGCAATCCACGTAGGGCAGCATCGCCTCAATCTGCGAGATCTCCATCACTTCGCTCACGACAAGAAGGTCATTCTGGCGGGCCGCGTCAAACATCAGCTTGAGGCCGGGAATACCCATACCCTGAAAAGCGTACGGCGAGCTGCGAGGCTTGAATGCGCCACCGCGCAGGAAGCGTGCCGCCGGCTGCTTTCACCCGTTTTGCAGTCTCAGAGATCTGATCTTCGTTTTCGATGGAGCACGGGCCAGCCATCACCACAACCTGTGCGCCGCCGAGTCTTACGCCATTGGCGAATTCCACAACAGTGCCTTCGGGGCGAAAGCTGCGGCCTGCCAGTTTGTAAGGCGAGCTGATGCGATGAACATGGAGCACACCCGGTAGCAATTCGAACTTCGTGAGGTCGATATTCGCGGTGGGACCTACGCCGGCCAATATGGTCTGTGTTGCACCGGTGGTGCGGTGCACGCCAACTCCGGCTTCCGTCATCGCCTCGATCACAAAATCGATCTGCTCTTCGGTGGCCTTCTCCTGCATTGCAACGATCATTTCTGGTTCCCTGTCTCGGGCGCTTCTGCGCCAGTGCCTTGGCCCTTGAGGGCATTTCGCTCCGATGCCAACTCGTTCCTCTGCAGCGCGCGCATCACGTCGATGATTCGCTCGTAGATGTGCGTCAACTCGATGTCCGGCAAGGGACCTTTATTTGCCGCGCGCACATTGGCGTAGATCACCTTTTCGCGCGCTGGCTCGTAAACCGGCAACGAAGTAGCGACCTTTAGATGGCCAATCATCAGCGCGGCGCGGGCCCGCTCGCTCAGTAATTCGACAAGCTGGCGGTCCAAAGCATCGATTTGATCTCGCAATTCTTCCAGCGTCATTCCATCCTCGTGTAGCGCCCCAGCCGCGGGCTGTCTGGCGAAGAAGCCCGCTGCTCAAGGTGCGTTGGAACAAAAGTCGGTGGATCCACTCGCGGCGTATTCCGCGGCGATCGCGTCGTGCGTTCTACCGGGCCAGCGCCGCCTGTGGCAGGCGCAGACCCTTGATAAATCGTGAGACAGCCGCGGGCGCTGCCTCGGGAGTTGACCGCTCGATGAGCTCCACAATCGCGCTGCCGATCACCGCGGCATCCGCGAACTCCGCCACCTGTGCGACGTGCTCCGCGCTGGAGATGCCGAAACCCACGGCCACCGGCAGCCCGACCATCGCCGAATGCGGGCCACGAGCGCCGCCGCGTCGGCCGTCATACTTTGCTGCTTCCCGGTGACACCGACGCGGGAGATGGCGTACACAAATCCCTTGCTGTGAGAGGCGATAGCCTCAAGCCGTTCGTCGGGGCTGGTCGGCGCTGCCAGAAAGATCGGCGCCAGCCCGGCACGTTGCATCTCCGCCAGGTATTCGCCCGCTTCTTCCACGATTAGGTCGGTGACCAGCACGCCGTCGACGCCCGCAGCAGCCGCATCATCGACAAAGCGCGATAGGCCGTAGCGGATGATCGGATTGAAATATGAAAAAATCACGAGGCCCACAGCTGGGCGGGTCGCGCGAACCTCGCGGGCGAGAGCAAGCACGTCCGTCAGGCGTGTGCCGCGTGCAAGTGCACGCTCGCTCGCACGCTGGATCACTGGCCCGTCTGCCAGGGGATCACTGAACGGAACCCCCAGTTCAATCACATCCGCACCAGCGTCGATGGCCTCAAGCGCAATGGCGCGCGTGGCCTCGAGACTGGGATCGCCGGCCGTCAGGTACACGACGAGTCCCGGCTTGTGATTGAAATGAAGTGCCATAGCGGTTCGATCAAGCCCCTTGAATCTGCAACTCGCGGGCGAGGATGCCCATGTCTTTGTCGCCGCGTCCAGAGAGGTTCACAACCAGTATGTCACGCGAACTGAGCGTGGGAGCAAGTCTCAGGCATTCCGCAACGGCATGCGCGCTCTCGAGTGCGGGCAAGGATGCCCTCGGTCCGCGCGAGCCGAACGACAGCATCGAGTGTCGCCGCATCGTCCTGCGAGACGTACTCGGCTCGTCCCGAGTCGTGCAGCGCCGCGTGTTCCGGTCCGACGGATGCGTAGTCCAACCCGGCAGACACCGAATGTGTTGCCGCAATCTGTCCGTATTCATCCTGCAGAACATAGGAGTACGTGCCCTGCAACACGCCGGGGACCCCACCGCGAAAACGGGCAGCATGTTCTCCAAGTTCGGTACCGCGCCCTCCGGCTTCAACGCCGATCAGCCGCACCTGTTCGTCGGGGATGAATTCGTAGAAGGCGCCGATCGCGTTTGATCCGCCGCCGACGCAAGCAATCACCGCGGTCGGCAGCCGGCCTTCCTTCTCGAGAATCTGCTCCTTCATCTCGCGGCTGATCACGCGATGAAAGTCGCGCACCATGGTTGGATAAGGATGCGCTCCCAACGCGCTGCCCAACAAATAATGCGTGGTGCGGACATTCGTGACCCAGTCGCGCATTGCTTCGCTGATGGCATCTTTCAGAGTCTTCGATCCGGACGACACGCCGCGCACTTCGGCGCCGAGCAGCCGCATTCGGAGCACGTTCAGCTCCTGCCGCTCCATGTCAACGTCACCCATGTAGACGACACATTCCATGCCGAGCAGCGCGCAAACTGTTGCCGTCGCCACGCCATGCTGTCCCGCCCCGGTTTCGGCGATGATGCGCTTCTTCCCCATCCGTTTGGCCAGCAGCCCTTGGCCCAGCGCGTTGTTGATCTTGTGCGCGCCGGTGTGCAACAGATCTTCACGCTTCAGGTAGATCTTCGCGCCACCGAGCTCTTCCGTTAGCCGCTTTGCGAAGTAGAGCGGCGTGGGCCGACCGGCGAAGTCCTTGAGCAGTCCAGCGAGTTCGGCCTGGAACGCTGCATCTGCTTTCGCTGCCTCGTACTCGTGCTCAAGTTCCAACAGTGCGGCCATCAGCGTCTCCGGCACGTACCGGCCACCGTAGACGCCAAAGCGCCCCGGGCGCGACTCCGATGGAACGGCCGGAAGAATCATCGACGACATTTAAGAGTCCTCCGCTCGCTTTCGCGTGCAACGAGCATGTTCTCAGTCTACTAGGCAGTCATGTCTCGGGGGAACGACATGCTACGACGATCTATTGACTCTGGCCACGCGCCAACGCCGCGGCCCGTGCTTTCGCAACAAAGACTCTCACCTTGTCAGGATCCTTGCGGCCCGGAGCCGCCTCCACTCCGGATGCCACATCGACCCCCCATGGATTCAGCCTAGCAATTGCTTCGGCGACGTTCTCAGGGTTCAAACCCCCAGCCGCAATGTATCGCTGTGCGCCTGGATTGTCGAAAATTGACTTGGCAGCCAGATCCCAGTCAAAAGCGACTCCCGTGCCGCCAATAGCCGTCGCCGTGCGTGAGTCGACAAGCACTGCATCAATATTGTTGTCTCGTGCCAATGACGCTGCCTGTTCCGCTGCACCTGCGCCGAAATGCACAACTCGTACGATACGCAGTCCGGGACCAAGTCGTTTCCGCAGTTGCGCGGGCAACTCAGCGCCACCGTTCGCGTGCAGTTGAACGCCGCTTAACCCACAGCGGCGGACAGTTGCCTCGATCTCGTCGAGCGGCAACTCGACAAACACTCCAATCTTTTCGACCGCGTGCGGAAGGCGCGCGGTGATTGTTGCTACCTGCTCCCCAGTCACGCGCCGGGGGCTTGCCGCGAAAACAAAACCCACCGCATCGGCCCCGGCCTCGGCAGCTAGCCATGCATCCTCGAGCGAGGTGTTTCCACAGATCTTCACCCAGATGCTCATGGCTCGACCTTTGCGTCAATCAAAAGCGCTGCCAGCGCCGCTCCGGGATCTGGTTGCCGCATCAGGCTTTCGCCAATCAGGAAGGCATCGAATCCCGCAGCACGCAGCTGCTCCAGGTCCTCCGCGCTCGAGATCCCGCTTTCAGCTACGCGCACCACCGCAGTTGGAATGCGGTTCACCAGCTCGAAAGACGTCTCCATGCGGACCTCAAACGTCTTCAGGTCACGATTGTTCACACCGATCGCGTCTGCCCCGTTCCCGCCCAGTGCGTCGAGTACGCGATCCAGTTCCCCGCCTGTGTGCACCTCAACCAGCACGTCGAGCCCAACCCCATGCGCCGAACGCGCGAAGCACTTCATCTCTGAATCGGTCAGGGCGGCCGCAATCAGCAGAATTGCATCAGCGCAGTGCGCGCGCGCCTCAACAATCTGGTATTCGTCCACCATGAAGTCCTTGCGAAGGCACGGGAGATCCACGGCGGCTGAAGCGAGTTCGAGATTGCGAAGGTTCCCTTCAAAGTAAGGCTCATCGGTTAATACAGAGAGAGCTGCGGCGCCTCCATCCCGATAACGCCGGGCCAGCCAGCCGACGTCAAAGTCCTTCCGGATCAACCCCTTGGATGGCGATGCCTTTTTGATTTCGGCAATCACTGCCGCGCCGGTCGCGGAGCGCCCGCGCAGACTTGAAGCCCATCCGCGCGGCTGATGCTGGGCCGCGCGGCGGCCCAGCTCTGCCGTCGATACACGAGCCTTTGCCGCCGCTACTGCGGCTCGCGTTGAGGCAAGTATTGTGTCCAGTCGCGTGAACATGCGCTGGTGTTGAGTATACGAGGCGTCATCCCGCAAGCCCACTGAGGCGCACGTCAGTCAGCATCAAGCAGAACCACAAACTCCCAGTCCAATCGCAGTGGACCGGTCGGTGTCTCAGTAGTCTTCTTTCAACGTTATTCGCCGCCGCAACCGCTCCCGCAACCTGCAGTGGCTTGTTGCACTGTAGTTGAAATGCAGGACGCGACACTGAGGAATAAGGAAGCGCAGAACATGGCTTTCCGGACCACAGCGCCTTCTGCCGGCAATAGAGGAGAACTCCATGACCAAGGCCGCGCATCCAGTCAATCGTGGGCCATGGGTTGCGGAATCCGATTCGCGGGACTTGCGCTCATCTGCTTGGGTGAACGGCTGATCCGCTCCCAAAACAACGCCCCCGATCGGAGGCAAAAATCCCCCGCAAGGTTTCTATGGTGGCATTCAGCGCCACTGTTAAAGGCGTTATGACACAGGTATTTGCCGAAGTCCGCGTCAGGATGCGTTTCTTCCCACAGTGCGCATTGAGAGCCGGACTGTCAGTTTTGGCAGTTGTGAATCTCTTCCTGCAGGGACACAGTAACGGTGCCGAATTGTCGGTGGGTAACAGAGCTGTGTAACGTCTCCGTAATCAAGAGCGCAAGCGGCCTAGTCGAGAGTGTGATCCCTCGTACAGCGCCGCTGACGCGTTTCAGTCAGAAGCTGGCTCGCCTTGGAGAATCCAGAATGGAAAGTAAACTCGAAGTCATCAATGCGTCGGCAAGTTCGTGTGGCAGCTGCAGTACCGGTGGATGCGGGACCTGCGGGTCTGCCGAACCAGTGAGCAGCGGCCCCACATTTCTCAGCCGGAGAGAGTTTGGCCTCGCGACGCTCGCCGCATCAGCGGGCGCCCTACTCGCCGGCTGCAAACAGGCTGAGTCGCCCGCCGCACCGGCTGCTCCTGCCGGTCCAGCCCTTTCATCCGACCTGGCAGTCGTTCAGGCTGAGAAGGGCCCGATCATGACGACTCTCGAGGAGTTCTACAAGATGGGTCCTGGGCCATCGAGTTCTCACACAATGGGTCCCATGAGAATCACCTACGACTTCTTCCAGCGGGTTTCGAAGCTCCCCGACGATCAACTGAAGCGTGCCACGGCGCTCAAGGTGCATTTGTACGGCAGCCTGAGCGCAACGGGCAAGGGGCACGGAACCGATCGAGCCTCGCTGGCAGGGCTGCTCGGCAAGGCGCCCGCGACCTGCCCTCCCCAGTTCCTCGACAGCCTCGCGAACAATCCGGACGAAGTGCATAAGGTCACGTTGGGGCCTACGACACTGAACCTGACGCTGAAAGACATCATTTTCGACGCTACGAAGGGCGACTTCCATCATCCGAACACGATGACCTGCGTGCTGCTGGGAGGGAATGAATCGCTGTACGAACTGGAGTATTACTCAGTCGGTGGCGGCTTTATCGAGTGGAAGGGGTACAAGCCACCGGACAAGGGACAGCCGAAATATCCGTATGCTCATGCAAAGGACTTTCAGAAGTATCTGATCGACGACCACATTCCGTTGCAGAAGATCCTTCTGGAGAACGAGCTCGCGATTTCAGGAAAGAGCGAGAAGGATGTTTGGCAGTTCCTGGACCAGGTGCAGGAAGTAATGCTGCGCGGCGTGGATACGGGGCTGACTGTCGACAGCGTTCTTCCCGGCCCAATCAAGCTGCACAGCAAGGCTGCGGACATGATGCGCAGCCTGAAGACGTCAAAGAAGGGCGACGCAGGCCGTGCCCTCACACGCGTGGCATCGTATGGCTTCGCGATGGGTGAGGAAAATGCCCGCGGCCACATCATCGTAACGGCGCCGACTGCCGGTTCAGCAGGAATCATACCGGCGGTTGTGAAATCGCTTCGTGATCTCAATACGCCGATGCCGGACATTCGCAACGGATACTTGGCAGCGGCTGCAATCGGCTATCTCTGTAAACACAACGCAACACTCTCCGGTGCCGAGGGCGGATGCCAGGCAGAGGTGGGTGTGGGTTCTTCCATGGGCGCGGCGATGATCGCTCAGGCTATGAATTCGCATCCGAAGGTGGTCTCGAATGCTGCCGAATCGGCCCTCGAAGCGCATCTCGGGATGACGTGCGACCCGGTCGCTGGCTACGTGCAGGTTCCGTGTATTGAACGCTGCGCGTACGGCGCGGTCAAGGCGTGGACGGCCTACTGCATCGCAAGCGAGGAGGTGCCCCAAGAGCGGCGAGTCGACCTCGATACAACAATTGCAGCGATGGCGTTGACTGCGAAAGACATGAATGTGAAGTACAAGGAGACCTCGGAAGGCGGACTGGCTGTCTCTCTCGTACTCTGCTAGCTCACACACGACAGCAACCGCACGGGGGAATGTATGCCTCAGCTGAGAGCTGAAGCCAAAGGCGATCAGGCAGCCGGCAAAAGCCTGAAGACGGCCGTGGTCATCTGGGTGGTCACGGCCGTCTATTACTTTTACCAATACGCATTACGTTCATCGCCGTCGGTCATGCTGCCGCAGCTCTCTGAAGCATTCGGGCTGAGCGCGCTCGGCGTCGCCTCTCTTGCGGGTCTTTTCTACTACGGGTACTCGCCTTTCAGTCTCGTGGCAGGGGCGGCCATGGACAATCTGGGACCACGACGAGTTCTCCCCATCGCAGCGGCAGCGGTGGGCATTGGAGCCCTTTTGTTTGCCACGGGCAACAGCGGATTGGCAAGCGTTGGCAGGGTCATGCAGGGGGCGGGAGGCGTCTTCGCGCTGATCGGAGCCGTCTTCATCGCGACAAAGAATTTTCCTGCATCGCAGGCCGCAACCCTGATCGGCGCGACACAGATGTTCGGGATGGCCGGCGGGTCGGCCGGGCAGTTTGTGGTCGGGCCATTGATCGGCGGTGGCCTCGCATGGAATCGCTTCTGGATGATCATGGGATTCGTTGGGCTCGTGATGAGCGCACTCCTCTTCATCCTGCTGCCCAGGGAGGAACAGACAAAGCCACGCGAGGGGACGGTCCGGAACGCACTTTCGGCTCTTTGGGCGGTCGGCAAAAATCGGCAGTCGATTCTGTGCGGCCTTGTCTCGGGGCTGCTTTTCATTCCCACCACCATTTTCGACATGATCTGGGGCGTGCGGTATTTGCAGGAAGGCCACGGCCTGGACTATGCAACAGCCGTTTTCCGTTCATCGGCGGTTCCATTTGGCTGGATCATCGGCTGCCCTTTGCTGGGGTTTATCTCGGATCGGATCGGTCTTCGCAAGCCGGTGATCCTGGGTGGCGCAACAATGCTCCTCGCATGCCTGGGCTGGATCCTGTTCGGCCCTGCGGGTGTCCTGCCGCCCTTCACGCTTGGGCTCCTTGCAGGGATCGCCTCCGGAGCTGCGATGTTGCCCTATACCGTGATCAAAGAAGCCAATCCTCCTCAGTATGGGGGATCCGCGACCGGCGTTATCAACTTCCTGCAATTTCACGTTCGGCGCCGAGTCTGCTCGGTCCTGTGGAATGTCTCCGGATCAGGTTCTGCAGGCCTGACGGTCTCTGGTGCAACCTCCCGCAGCGCACTGATCCGCCGAACCTCCACTCACTATCAGATGGGTTGTTCAGGCACCAGATGCCCGTGGATGACACTCTCAATCGCAATCATCTTGACTTTCTGTTAAGGAAAACTGGACCGGCAACTCGCAAAGTGTGGCGCGCCGCTATCGAAGGAATCAGCCATGCGTCAGAAAACCGGAAGCGGGAAATACGAAAAGCTGCTTGCCAGATGCAAGAGTCTTGAACCAATTCCAACTGCCGTTGCGCATCCATGCGAGGTAACCGCATTATCAGGTGCGTGTGAGGCAGCGGAAAAAGGGCTGATCGTTCCCATCCTTGTTGGGCCGGCCGAAAAGATCGCCGCAATCGCCAAAGCGGCAAAGATCGACATCAGCAGGTTCCAGGTCGTGGATTGTGCGCACAGCGAAGCTTCAGCGGCGAAAGCTGTCGAACTCGTTCGGGAAGGTAAGGCAGAGCTGCTGATGAAAGGCAGCCTGCATACGGACGAGCTGATGGGCGCGGTTGTCTCCCGCGACCGGGGTCTACGGACAGGACGCCGCATCAGCCACGTGTTTGTGATGGACGTTCCCACATATCACAAAGTCCTCATCGTGACCGATGGCGCAATCAACATCGCTCCCGCGCTGGAGGACAAGGTCGATATCTGCCAGAATGCGATCGATCTCGCGATTTCTCTCGGACTTGAAAGACCGAAGGTTGCCATACTTGCTGCGGTCGAAACGGTCACTTCGAAGATGCCGGCCACGATCGATGCCGCGTCTCTCTGCAAGATGGCTGATCGGGGACAGATCAAGGGCGCTCTTCTCGACGGGCCGCTCGCTTTCGATAATGCGATTAGCAAGAAAGCGGCGAGAACGAAGGGCATTCGTTCGGAAGTGGCGGGTGATCCCGACATTCTGCTGGCTCCGGATCTGGAGGCCGGCAACATCCTCGCCAAACAGTTGACATTCCTTGCGAACGCGGATAGTGCGGGTCTCGTCCTGGGAGCCAAGGTACCAATCATTCTCACCAGCCGCGCCGACAGCGTTCGCGCTCGCATCGCCAGTTGCGCAGTCGCAATGCTGGCTGCTCATGCAAGGCGCAGGAAGGGATAGAGACACCTCAAACTATATGGACCACGGAGGTTGCATATGACCACGGCTTCGATGAATCAGAAAGCTGCAGAGGAAGCTCTCTCCCCCTGGCAGGGATTCAGGATGGGTCTCTGGCAGAAGGAAATTAACGTTCGCGATTTCATCCAGCAGAACTACCAGCCGTACGAGGGAGATGAGTCTTTTCTCGCTCCGGCGACGGAACGGACGAAAAAGCTCTGGGATCGGCTAAACGAGTTGTTTGTGGAAGAGCGGAAGAAGGGAGTTCTCGACATCTCCCAGATTCCGAGTTCCATCAACGCACACGCCCCCGGATACATCGATCGCGAAAAGGAAGTCATCGTCGGTTTGCAGACTGAAGCTCCGCTTAAGCGGGCGATCATGCCCAACGGCGGCTTGCGTATGGTTCTGAATGCGCTCAAGGTCTACGGGTACGAACCTGATCCCCATGTGGTGGAGGCATTCACGAAGTATCGAAAGACCCACAACGAAGCGGTTTTTGATGCCTACACAGCAGATATGCGGCGTTGCCGCAGCTCTCACATCCTTACCGGATTGCCAGATGCCTATGGACGTGGCCGCATCATCGGGGACTACCGGCGCATCGCTCTTTACGGCGTTGCGCGCCTGCTTGAGAAGAAACAGGATGAGAAGCAAGCACTGGATTTGGAATTGTCTACCGATGAGATCATCCGCGATCGTGAGGAGCTGAGCGAGCAGATTCGAGCTCTCAAAGAACTCCAGGAGATGGCGGCCAGTTATGGATTCGATATTTCCGTTCCCGCGCGGACTGCGCGTGAGGCCGTGCAATGGCTCTATTTCGGCTATCTTGCGGCGGTGAAGGAGCAGAACGGCGCAGCGATGTCGCTGGGGCGGACCTCGACCTTTCTCGACATCTACTTCGAGCGCGACCTCGCAGCCGGCTTGCTGACCGAAGAGCAGGCACAGGAAATCGTCGATGATTTCGTCATCAAGCTTCGCATCGTCCGCTTTCTGCGCACGCCGGAGTACGACGAGCTCTTCGCAGGCGATCCGACGTGGGTCACGGAATCGATCGGGGGAATTGGAGATGACGGAAGACCTCTGACAACCAAAACCAGCTTTCGCTTCCTGCAGACCCTCTACAACCTTGGCCCGGCGCCGGAGCCGAACTTGACGATCTGGTACTCACCGCGCCTGCCCGACGGATTCCGAGACTTCACAGCGAAGGTCGCAATCGAAACAAGCTCCATCCAGTTTGAGAGCGACGAAATCATGCGCCGCGCGTGGGGCGACGACGGAGCAATTGCATGTTGCGTGTCGCCGATGCTGGTTGGAAAACAGATGCAGTTTTTTGGCGCGCGCGCCAATCTTGCGAAATGCCTTCTCTACGCAATCAACGGTGGCAGAGACGAAATCACCGGCAAGCAGATCGGGCCATCATTTCCTTCGGTCGAGGGCGAATATCTCGACTTCGACGATGTGCTCGGAAAGTTCGAGAAGATGATGGACTGGCTGGCTGGTGTTTACGTGAATGCCATGAACGTCATTCACTACATGCATGACAAGTACGCATACGAGCGCGTGGAGATGGCGCTGCATGACTATGCCCCACTGAGAACGATGGCCTTCGGAATGGCGGGGATGTCAGTCGTTGCGGATAGCCTCTCGGCAATGCGCCATGCAAAGGTAAAGGTGATTCGCGATGCAACGGGTCTGGTAACGGACTACCAGATCGATGGGGAATTCCCCCAGTTCGGGAACAACGACAACCGAGTCGACCAAATTGCTTCATGGGTCGTGAGCACCTTCATGAGCAAGCTCAGGAAGTATCCCACGTATCGGAATGCCCTTCACACACAGTCGATTCTCACGATCACTTCGAACGTGGTTTATGGAAAGAACACCGGCAACACGCCGGATGGCCGGAGGCGAGGAGAACCGTTTGCTCCCGGAGCGAATCCGATGCACGGGAGGGACCAGCACGGAATTCATGCATCGGCGGCCTCGGTAGCAAAGATCCCCTACCGGGACGCCGCGGATGGCATTTCACTTACGGCGACTCTCGTTCCCGAAGGCCTGGGACGCATCGAAGAGGACAGAGTCGCGAACCTGCGTGGAGTGCTCGACGCTTTTTTTGGTGTAACCGGTTACCACATGAACGTGAATGTGCTAAATCGGGAGATGCTCCTTGATGCCATGGATCACCCGGAGAAGTACCCGCAATTGACGATCCGAGTCTCCGGTTACGCGGTGAACTTTGTGAGGCTGAGCCGCGAGCAACAGATGGACGTGATCAATCGAACCTTCCATGGGTGCTGAATGGATTTGAGCAAACAGACTTCAGGGACTCCGTTGCAAGCAAAGAGCCCGTTCGAGCTCCGCGTCAATCTTGGTCGCGATGTCCCCGAATCGGATGTGCGAACGGCCCTGGCGACCGGCGATATGGGCTTTCTGCATTCGTTCACGACGGGATCGGCGGTCGACGGGCCCGGTGTTCGTGTCGTGGCGTGGACAACGGGATGCCAGTTCCGGTGCCTCTACTGTCACAATCCCGACACCTGGATGTTGACGAATGGTGTTCCCGTCACCCTCGCAAATGCAGTCGCGGAGGTGCGCAAATACCGTGACGGACTGAAGATCATGTCTGGCGGGATTCACCTTGAGCGGTGGTGAACCCCTCATGCAGGACCGGTTTGCCGTAAAACTCCTCTCCGCCGTGAAGGCCAATGGGATTCACACCGCGCTCGACACCAACGGGGCCCTTGGCGTTCGTCTGAGTGACGCAGAACTGGAGAACATCGACCTCGTTCTGCTGGACATTAAGAACTGGAATCCGGAAGCTCATCGCAGCCTCACCGGCGCGGAGTCTGGGCCCTGTCCTCGATTTTGCACGACGCCTCGCTTCCGGCAAACGTCCCATGTGGCTGCGATACGTGCTTGTACCGGGATACTCAGACGATCTGGACGACATCTCCCAATTGGCCAGATTCTGCAGCAATCTCGGCAATGTGGAGCGGGTCGATGTTCTGCCGTTTCACCAGATGGGCCGGTTCAAATGGAACGAACTCAAGCTGGATTACACTCTGGCTGATGTTCAACCGCCTGCTTTGAGTCTTGTCCAGCAGGCGTGCGCGGCATTCCGGGCAGAGGGTTTAAAAGCTCACTAACCGCGCAGCCTGCAAATCACAACGAATCTTCCCGAACTCCTCAGTAAGCGAACGTCTTGCTCCAGTTGTATTTGAATGAGAATTGGAGCCGTAATCGTTCGCGCTGAATCCATCGCTGATGTTTACGCGTCGACCAAACTGGAACTCACCGCCCATCATGACTCGGGGGATCGGATTGTAGAGCAGATTGCCAACCGCCTAGTGGCCTTGATGGAAATCGGTGGGCAACTGTGCATCCGAGTTATCGATGTTGAGCATGGAGTAACCGCCTGAACTGGTGAAGCGCTCGCTCCAACTGTGATCCAGAAATGCCACCACACCGGTTACCGGCAGTGC
Source organism: uncultured Acidobacteriaceae bacterium (assembly GCA_963751225.1). GTDB lineage: Bacteria > Acidobacteriota > Terriglobia > Terriglobales > Acidobacteriaceae > Telmatobacter. Next base: position 71,058 of record CAVVTY010000008.1, on the reverse strand, counting down.
GACGCCCTTGATCGGCGTGACCGGGTTCCCGAAGTTGTTTTCGATGCCGATGTCGACGGGCGCGTCATTCATGTAGTTTTCAATGCCGTCGCCATAGACGAATTGAAACTTGCCAACATCCTTCTTGGTGAAACGTGATCTTCATCCCTCGCGCAAGACCCACTTGCTCGCGGTACGTTCCAATGAACGAAAGGATCATTGCAGCACTCGAAGCTCGGAAAAAGGATCAAACAGAGGGCTGGGCGTTCCCTTCCGATTCCAAGCCAGGCCACTTGACCACTGTTACCACGGCCTTCGAAACGGCCCGTGCGAACGCGGGACTATCGAGCGAAAGCAAGCTCTATCGCGCCAGCTACACCTTCGCCGCGAAGATCTTGGCCAAGACCGGTAATCTGTCGCTCGTCATGTGCACCCTGGGCCATTCCAAAGCGCAGACGGCGATGATCTACCAGCATCGAAACATGGGGGAACGTAATCCGAACATGGAGGCGTATGTGTGGCCGTGAACGCACGTCCATTGGCCGCGAGCCAAAAACTGGGACCTGTCCTGGCAAGTCACAATCCAGTCACAACGATTCAGAGTGAAGGGATGTGCTGCTTCTAGGTTGCACATTCGATGGTGGGCCCGGAGGGATTCGAACCCCCAACCAAGGGATTATGAGTCCCCTGCTCTAACCGTTGAGCTACAGGCCCCGATTGTCTGTATCTAATTGTATTCGATTGTCTTATAAGCCAATCGTCCGACCAGCCGCTAACCACTTTTCTGTACGGTGCCGGGTCCGGTGCCGGTTGCTTCCTGAGTTTGACACATCGGCCAGCGTCACGTCGTCTGAGAAAAGATAAGGATACGGAAAGGTACCGGGAAGGGGTACGAAAGTCTCCTTGTTCAGCAGGTGCTGAATTCCGAAAGCAGCGACTCTGATCTGAGCCCTCAAGGCGAACCAAGTCCGCGGTCTGGCACAGTCTGAGAACACTCGTCGAAATCACAACACAGCGAACTATCTATCCAAGGATGAGCCTGACTTCACCGGAGACCCGCAATTCTCCCCGGCTCAATTTCCTTTCAATTTCTTCAACATCTTGGTTATGCCTCTACCATCTCCTCAATCTGCGGCAAGCAGAACGATGCGGGAGCGCATGGCCAGCGCCTGCGCGGTCTTCGGTCTCTTGGTCCACGCCACCAACTGCGCCTGATCTTCGGCGTTGATCGACAACGGAATGAGCGGCCGCCCCATCGCAGTTCCTCCCACTCTATCCGATGAAGCGACTCCGACATGTTATTCAATTTATTTCAGAGACAGGACACTAGCTAGGGTTTGGCTAAGGCTGTGGCCTTCAAGACTGCGTTGATGCAACCAACTCTAGGGTTTCGGGTCGGTGCTGCGTTTGCGAAAGATGACCTTCAGTTCGCTGCGCCAGTGTTCGGTCACTGCAATCAATTCCCATTCAACTTCCGGCGCGAGATAGCGCAGCACGATTTCGTTGGCAGGGTGAATCCGCAAAGCAGGCCCGGCGAGCAGCAATCGGGGAGGAAGGGGAGATACTTCGGCGCCCGCGAAGTATCCTGCGCGTTCGAATGCGGAGAAGGGACGATCGCCGCGTACGGAGGATTGCCGGTCGGCGTTGAGCGCGCGCACGCGAATCCAGTAGTCCAGTGCCTGCAGCGGCAGGTGCAGGTCTTCGTCGGCTTTGAGCTCGATCACGACCAGCCGGCCGCTCGCATCCAGAGTGAGCAGATCGAGCATGCCGCGGTCACCCGATGAGAGCGCCGGCACTTGCGAATACAGCAGGTCGCCGCGGAGGCCGGGGAGGAACTCGGTGAGCCCCGAGCGAAATTGGGCCTCCAGCCATCGTTCGGGTTGAAGCCGGAAGAGCGGATCATTGCTTGCGCCGTCAGAGCGCCGACTCTGCAACAGTCGCGCGCATAGTTCGCGGCACAGAGCCTCTGTTTCCACGTTCAGCGGAGTTTCATTCGGACCGGCGCCGAAGGTGATTTCCTCTTCACGAGCAAAAGAGCGAGCGGAGACGCCGCATCGCACGCGCGCAAATTCGAGCCCATGCAAAAGCAGGCCCACCTCGGTGGCGGAACGGGGGAGCATTTCAACGCGAGGCTGCCCTGCAGGCGGAATGAGGGCCATCAGCCGGTCAATTCCCTTCCGGCAGCGCTCGATTGCCGTGGTGGCGGAGAAGGCGTGCACGAGACGCGATTCCTGGTTGCCTGTGTCTCGGAAATCGACGGGCGCGAGTTCTTCACTGCGCTCATCGAGCGTGAAGAGTTGGAAATCAGCGGCTGAGTGATTGAGCCATGCCATTCTCTGTGCAGTCGTCCGCCATGATCCAGCGGGAACGACAACTTTGAGGCCGCCAAAGTGACGCCGGCTGCCGGAGTGCTGACGGCAGTAGTCGAGCCAGAGAATGCCCAGGGTCAGGATGCCATCGATCGCAGACGCCGACTCCGAATCCCCGATGCCGATGACGGCGTCTGCCGCGGTGCCGCGCAGCAGTCGGCCGCGCACGTAGGCCGGCCCGAAGCTGTGCTCCAGGTCCATTGCCGAACGCAAGCCATCCACTTTGCACCCGATGAATACCCGGCTCAGGACGCGCTCCAGCAGGCGGTGATAATTTCGGCGGGCAGAATCGCGAACGGTGGGTGTGCGGCGATCGCTTGTGGGCACCAATTCGAGGGCCTGCGGCCTGGAGACACCCAAGCGACGCGTCATAAGGCGCAGACAATGAGCGCGCTGCTGAATGTCGACCACGGTGCGGATGAGATTCCGCTCGTCGCTCCACAATTGGAGCAAGCACCGGCCATGCGACTCGCTGATGGCATAGCGCGCGATGCGCATGTCGAAGATCGCGCGGCCATCTTCAAGCAGCGCGGCGGAGGGATGATCGGCGAGATAGGCTTCGATGATCTGAACGAGACGGTCGGGAGACGGAGCCGACTCGGTCGACGTCATTTGTGGAGCCTACCAATTCTGCCGTGTGCGCAGGTTGGTGATGTGCGCAGTGTGATGCTGCGAATGCCAGGCGTAAAGTGCCAGGACCGTGGCCAGATTCTGGGGGCCGGATTCGGGATGGTTGTATCCCTTTTGGAATTCAGCCTCTGTCAGAGATTCGAGCAGGGCTACCCAGCGTGAGTGGAGCGCGCCGATGAGCGACAGGGAGACGTCGATCGGAAGATCGCGGCTGTCAGCCAGTTCCGCCCAGGCTGCTTCATCATAGGGCTTGATCGTCGGCCAGTCTTCAGTGAGGGCCAGCTTGCAGCGAACGTATGCGTTGGCGTGGCTGTCGGCGATATGGTGCACCAGCTTACGCACTGACCAGCCACCTTCGCGATAAGGAGTTTCGAGCTGTTGAACGTGCAGGCCGTTGACAGCGGACTGCAGCGCTTCAGGCAGAGAACGCAGGGTCTCGATTTCAGCAGACCGAATTTCCGGGCTGGAATTTGCCGGTGGAGCAAACCGGCCTATGGGATAACGCAAGTTGTCGAGATCTGTCATCAGGCGAACCTTGAAACCGCGGCTACCGGGCGGTGAGCCGAATATATGGATCTAGCTATGCGTGATGTTGCCCTGCCGGATGCGGTTTGTGTTTTACAGGATGTTTCAGATTAGGATTCTGCTCGTGAACCGCTTGCGGATGACTTGGGCGAGGTTGGTGCCGTTGCAGGAATTTGGGCTTCCAGGCAAATGCCGGGAGGACACACACCAGCAATAGGGCTGCTGCGGCAATCTTCTTCATGGCCAGAATGTAGCACGATCGTTGGCCATGCGGTAGTACCCGAAGTCACTGCACCAAAGGGAGATACCGGGACAAGGGGCATTCGCGAGGGCTGGCTCCGGCGGCAAAAGTCGTGCCCTTTCACAAGGCCTTCCCCGGGAAGACGGCTCTAGGCGGCGCGGTGATGGTGGTGATGGCGGTGGTGATGATGGTGTGTGGCGGCAAAGGCCGGGCTGGCAAAGACGAGGACCAAGAGGGCAGCAGCAACTATCTTCTTCATGGCAAAAATTTAGCATGAGGGCGATTGTGAAAACAACGAGCGACGGTGGCGGAATCAAGACAGGAAAGGGCTCTGGTGGCGTTGAGGGGCGGGCCAAGGTCAGTTCGCGGGGCGTAAACTAAAGTTACGATGAGCAATCCGGCTACTTCCCCTCAACCGAGCCACAGACGTTACTTTTTTGAAAAATTCGGGATTACGGAGCGGCTGCTGGAGCGCTGCCTGGGCGAGGCTTTGTCAGCGGGCGGCGACTATGCCGATCTCTATTTCGAGTCAGTGGATTCCACCTCGCTGGGCGTGGATGAGCAGATCGTGAAGTCGGCGAGCCAGGGGACGAGCGCAGGGTGCGGGATTCGAGTGCTCTCAGGTGAGCGCACGGGCTATGCGTACACCGACAACCTGAACCCGGAACGGCTGCTGCATGCGGCGCGGACTGCCGCGTTGATTGCTTCGGGGCCTGCCAAGCAGCCGGTGCAGGGGTTCACAGAGACCGCGGCCGCTGACCTCTATCCGGTTCCGTTGGGGGGATTCGACCTGGATCTCGCTGCGCGGCTGGAACTGCTTTTGAAAGCGGATCGTGCGGCGCGCGCGTTCGACAATCGGATTGTCCAGGTGCGCGCCGGGTACAGCGAAGAGTTGCGACGCATTCTCGTCGCGGCCTCGGATGGGGCCTTTGCGAGTGACACGCAACCCTTGTGCAGGTTGAATGTCTTTGTCATCGCCAGAGAGGGTGCGACGACGACCAAGGGAACGAGCGGGGGCGGCGGTCGCGCGGGACTGGAGCAATTCACCGGAACCAAGAGCCCGGAACACCTGGCAAGCGAGGCGGCTCGAGGAGCGATTCTTCAGCTGGGCGCCGTGCCTGCGCCTGCGGGCGAAATGCAAGTGGTGCTTGGACCGGGTTGGCCGGGAGTGTTGCTTCACGAAGCTGTGGGACACGGACTTGAGGCAGATTTCAATCGCAAGGGCACCTCGGCGTTTACGGGCCTGATCGGCAGACCAGTGGCAAGTTCAAAAGTGACTGTTGTCGACAACGGGACGATGGAGGGCCGGCGTGGCTCACTGAATGTGGATGACGAAGGCTCGCCAACCCAGGAAACCGTGCTGATCGAAGACGGAGTCCTGAAGGGATATCTGACGGACAAGCTTTCATCGCGGTTGATGGGTACTGCCAATACAGGATCAGGACGGCGGGAGAGCTACCACTGCATTCCCATGCCGCGCATGACCAATACGTACATGCTGGCCGGCGACGACTCGCCCGAGGATATTGTGCGATCAGTCAAGCGCGGGCTGTATGCGGTGAATTTTGGCGGCGGGTCAGGTGGACATCACGAATGGCAAGTTTGTCTTTTCAGCCTCTGAGGCGTACCTGATCGAGGATGGAAAGATCACCGCTCCAGTGAAGGATGCGACGCTGATTGGCAACGGACCTGAAGCGCTGAAGTACGTGTCGATGGTGGGCAACGATCTGAAGCTGGATGAAGGCATCGGCACCTGCGGCAAGGACGGGCAGAGCGTGCCTGTCGGTGTCGGCATGCCGACCGTCAAGCTGGACAAGATGACCGTGGGCGGGACCGGGCGATAGACACAGGGATTCGTCCCTGGGCTCTACTTCTGATGGTCCGCAAGCCACTTTTCCGCACGGGTCTGCGCGTTGAGAAGATCTGCCTGCGTTAGGCGTTGAGCGACAAGGTCTCGGGCGCGAACGGCTTCTTCCTGGTGTGAGCCGTTCCAGAGGTTGGCGGCAAGATCGAACCAAAAATAGGCTTCGGGGAGATTCACGGGCACACCCTGCCCGCCTGCGTACATCGATCCAAGATTGAACTGAGCGCGAGGCAGACCCTGTTCGGCAGCCTTGGCGTACCAGGCTGCGGCTTTCGCATAGTCGCGCTCGAGGCCTGTGCCATTGTCGTAGAGGAGGCCGAGGTTGAACTGCGCAGAGGCATTGCCCTGTTCCGCTGCGCGGCGGTAGAGGTCGGCAGCCTGGGCGTAGTCCTGCGGAACACCGATGCCTTGCTCGTAGAATGTGCCGAGATTGTACTGGGCATTCGCTACGCCTTGCAGGGCCGCTTTGCGATACCAGCCAGCGGCCTTTGCGTTGTCCTGAGGGACACCATCGCCGCGGCTATAGAGCAAACTAAGCTCGTATTGTGCTTGCGCGAAACCCTGATCGGCGGACTTCTGATACCAAGCGGAGGCTTGCGTGAAGTCCTGAGGAACGGATGCACCCTTTGCGTAGGTCTGGGCGACCTGGTATTGCGCCTGGGCGTCACCAGAGCTGGCCTTCTTCAAAAGGCCGGAGTCGATTCCCTTTACCTGCGCGAATGCAAATGAGCTTGCGCTCATCACCAGGAGAACCAGAACCGCCATGCGTCGCAATTTCATAATGCCCCGGGGAGTACTTCTCACAATAGCAAAACGGGCAGGCTGGACGATGTGACGTTGATCGCGAAAAAAGCCACCATGGGAAAGCTCCGGATGCCGGGCGGGGAGGGGTTTTGTTACTGTTGACCCATGGTGGAAGTTGTACAAACGCGCGAATTGACGGGACTGGAACTCGAGTCTCTCGCAACGGATGTGGTGAAGCTCGCAGTAAAGTCCGGCGCCAGCGATGCTGAAGTTGTTGTGCGTGAAGGTGATGAATTCAGCGTGAGCGTACGCATGGGCCAGGTGGAGACCCTGAAGGAGTCCGGGTCGCGCGCGCTGGGGCTGCGGGTATTCGTGGGCAAGCGGTCTGCCTCGACGTCAACGAGCGATCTGACAGGGGACGGAATTCGCCGATTGGTTGAGGGCGCACTGGCCCTGGCAAAAGTGACCGAGGAAGACACATTTGCCGGCCTGCCGGAGACGGACGAGTTCGGCTCAACTGATGATGACCTACACCTCTATTACGACGATGTGTACTCGCTCGAAGGGCCGGAACGGATTGAGTGGGCGCGCAGGGCAGAAGCGGCGGCGATGGCCGCGGACCCGCGCATTACCAACTCCAACGGCGGCAGTTTTGATGCGGCCACCGGCCGGAAAGTTCTGGCCAACTCGCGCGGTTTCCTGGGGAGCTATCGCAGCAGTTATGCGGGCGTATCCGCGGCGCCGATCGCGGTTGATGCAAACGGCCATATGCAGCGAGACGGCTGGTGGAGCAGCGCACGAAGGATCACGGATCTTGAGTCGCCCGAGGCGGTAGGTGCGGAAGCAGCGCGACGAACGCTTCGGAGGCTGGGAGCGAGGCGCGTGGCGACGCAGCAGGCGCCGATTGTTTTTGCTCCAGAAGTGGCCCGGACGCTGATCGGATCGATCTTCGATGCGGCATCAGGCGATGCGATCTGGCGGCACGCTTCATTTCTGGCGGGGAAGCTGGGCGAACAGTTCGCCGCCTCGAATATCACGATCGTCGATGACAATACGATGCTTCTGCCGACGGGAGTGGGCGGATTTGGAACATCACCGTTCGACGGGGAAGGGCTGCCTTCACGGCGCACGGTGGTGGTGGAGCGCGGCGCGCTGCGAAATTACATGCTGAACACCTACACAGCGCGAAAACTCGGCATGAAGTCGACACATAATGCATCGCGGGGGCTGGCTGGCACGCCGGGTATCGGTTGCGGAAATTTGTATCTTGAGCCGGGCGCATTGACGCCGGAAGAGGTCATCGGCGGGGTGCAGGCAGGCCTTTACGTTACGAGCCTGATGGGGCCGGGCACGAACAATGTGACGGGCGACTACTCCCGCGGTGCGGCGGGACTGTGGATTGAGAATGGGCAACTGACGCACGCGGTGGAAGAAGTGACGATTGCCGGCAATCTCGCCGAGATGTTCAGCCACGTGACCGCCATCGGAAATGACCTCGTATTCCGCAGTTCCATCGCGTCGCCAACGTTGCGGATTGACGGGATGACCATCGCGGGGGCGTGAGCAGGAGTAGCGGTGCGCGTCGACTTGCAAAGCGTTGCGTTTGATCCGGCCGATGCCAGGGCAGCGCTCAGCCAGCTTCCCACAAAGCCGGCAGTCTTCGCTCTTTACGGAGCCGAAGAGCGCGACGAGCCGTACATCGGCCGCACTCCCAATCTGCGCGGGCGGCTCGAACGGTTGCTGCTGCCGTCGCCGAAGCATCCGCGACGCCTTCAACTGGCCGGGCGGGTGCGCCGCATCGCGTGGCGGCTCACGGGGTCGGATTTCGAATCGTTGCTCCTCCAGTTCGAGATGCTTCAAGGGGTATACGGGACGAAGTCCCTGGAGCGTATGCATCTCCGCAGTCCGTCGTTTGTGCGCTTTCTGGGTGGCAACCCCTATCCGCGGATTACCATCACGAACCGGCCCAGCCAGCGAGAAGCGGAGTGGAGCTATGGACCGTTTGCGTCGCGAGCGGCTGCGGAGCGCTTTGCCGAAGAGGCGCTGAAGCTGTTTCTGCTGCGCCGTTGCACGGACGATCTGAATCCTGATCCGAGCCATCCGGGCTGCGTGTACTCGGAGATGAAGATGTGCCTTGCGCCCTGCTACAAGGGGTGCACGGATGAGCGTTACGCGGAAGAGGCTGCGGCGGTGGAGAGCTTTCTGGCCACGCGCGGAGAGAGCCGGCTTGTTGTGTTGCGCAGCGAGCGCGATGCGGCATCGGCCAATCTCGAATTTGAAAACGCAGCAGCTCTGCACGCGCAGGTGCAAAAGGTGGAGAGCGTGCGTGCATTGGCGCCGGAGCTTGTGCGGCCGCTGAACAAACTTCGCGCAGTGATCCTGCAGCCACCTGCGGTGGGGCCAGTCGCGCTTTCGGCGCCAGCGACTGAGGTATCCGTTTTCTTATTCGAGAACGGCAGATTTCGGGGGCCGGTGGGATTCTCGACGGTGGGAATGCGCATTCAGAATGAACAATCCGGTTCGAGCTCGCTCTTTCCACAACCGATGGCAATCGAACCGGTTCCAGAGATCAGCGGTCAGGGAACAGGGGTTAGTGGAGGCCACGCAGAAGACATTTCAGATGGGAGGAACGTTGGTGCAAGTTCAGCCGCGACAAAGGTAGCGCGGACGATGCTTGAAGCGCGCATGGAGGCAGTGCTGGTCGAACTGGAGTCACGCGACGAGACTCCTTCGGCGACAATTCGCCAGGGCCATCTGGCACTGCTGAAGCGCTGGTATTATCGGCCCGAGGTGAAACGCGTGGGAGAGGTTTTCTTTCCTGACGCGGAGGAGCGATGGCCTGTGAAGGCGATGCTGCGCGGGGTGGGCCGCGTGGCCGCGAAGATGCTGGCGCATGCAGAGAGCGCGTAACAGAGGGCGGGTAACAAGGGGGCAGCCGAAGGCCGCTTATGAAGAAGTCGGAGACCATACGGTCGATGCTTTCTACCGGGACATATGTGGGGCCCGGACGCGGCGATCGTCTCGCGGCGGGGCGAGCTCCAGAGGTTGCGGCATTGCTGCTGAAGCAGCCAAGAAAGGCCGCAAAGGTGGTCGAGTGTCTTTGGGATGAGAACGCAGGGGTGGCGAATCGCGCCGCCGATGCGCTGGAGCGGGCTTCGTGCACACGTCCGGAGTTGCTTGAGCCGTGGAAAGATGCCCTTCTCGGCCGCATGGCCGATGCAACGGAGAAGAAATTGCGCTGGAATCTCGCGCTCATGATTCCGCGCGTGCCTCTGACGACTTCAGAGACAGAGCGTGCGGCCGCTGTGCTTCGCTCGTGGCTCGACGATCAGAGCTCGATTGTAAAGACGAGCGCAATGCATGGACTTGCGGGATTGGCGCGCTGGAATCGGGCGATGCTTCCGGAAGTGCTGGATATGCTGCGCATCCTCAGCCGAAGCGGAACTGCGGCGATGCGCGCTCGGGGGCGCATTCTGCTGAAGAACCTGGAATCGGGTGGGGGGCCGGACGGGGCGAGAAGAAAGGCAAGGCAAATGCCTCGCAAGACGCTGCAGGCACTGCGTTACGGCTGATACACTGACCGGACACGAGGAGTCACACCAGACGCACATGGTTGAGCTGCTTCCATCGATTTTGTCGGCGGATTTTGCGCGATTGGCCGACGAGGTTGCCGCAGCGGAACGGGGCGGCGGCACGGTGATCCATGTCGACGTAATGGATGGCCACTTCGTGCCGAACATCACGATCGGGCCGCCGGTGGTGAAGAGCCTCAGGAAGGCGACGAAGCTGCCGCTCGATTGCCACCTGATGATCGAGAATCCCGACGAATACATCCCCGCCTTTGCGGAAGCGGGGGCGAACTGGGTCAGCGTTCACTACGAGGCCTGCCGGCATTTGCACCGGTCACTGGAACTGATTGCGCACCATGGCATGAAGCCGGGGGTTGTGCTGAATCCCGCTACGCGCGTGGAACTGCTCCGGGACATCCTTCCCATGGTTCATCACGTGCTGATCATGAGTGTGAATCCGGGCTTTGGCGGCCAGGAGTTTATTCCTTTTTCGCTGGACAAGATCCGCCGGCTGGTCCAGCTACGCAAAGACGAAGGCCTGGCATTTAGAATCGAGGTTGACGGCGGAGTGGCTCACGACACGGTCGCCCGGGTCGTCAAAGCGGGAGCGGAGCTGCTGGTTGCCGGGAATGCCGTGTTTGGCGCCGGGGAGCCGGAGCGAGACGCAAGAGAACTGCTGGCGGCGGCTCGAGAAGCCGCCGGCGAATAGAAGTCACCGCAAGGGATTGAATTACGGCGGAGGGCCCGGGAAAGGGCGAACGCCGCTACGAGGTGGTATGAACCGGTTGTCAAAGAGTATTGTCGCGGCGGCTATGGCTGCGCTTTTGTTTTCAGGGGTCTCAGTCCAAGCCCGGGAGAAGAAACCCAAACATAAGAAAAACGAGGACTTGAGCGCCAACCCGCTGGCCGGCGTGAACTCCAAGCAGCCCGATAAGGAACTCTTCGACAAGGCCATGCTGGCCATGAAGAAGGGCCGGTTCGACGTGGCCAGGCTTGACCTGCAGACCATGCTCAACACCTATCCCGACTCCGAGTACCGGATGCGCGCAAAGCTGGCAGTCGGAGACACCTGGTTCAAAGAAGGCGGCACCGCTGCCCTGACGCAGGCCGAGGCTGAGTACAAGGACTTCATCACATTCTTTCCCCAGGCTCCGGAAGCTGCCGAGGCACAGATGAAGGTCGGCGACATCTACTACCAGCAGATGGAGAAGCCGGACCGCGATTACAACAATGCGCAGAACGCCGAGCGTGAGTATCGGGCCATGATCAATATGTTCCCTGACTCTCCGCTCATTCCGCGGGCCAAGCAGAAGCTGCGCGATGTGCAGGAAGTGCTGGCGGAGCGCGAGACACAGATTGGCCTGTACTACCAGAGCAAAGAGAACTACACGGCTTCGATTGCGCGGCTGCAGACGGTGGTCGACACGTACCCGCTTTACTCCAGGAGCGACATGGCGCTGCTCGCCATCGGGGATTCCTACTGCTGCTCAGGCACACATGGTGCAGATCGCGCCCAACGTGCCGGGAGCGGTTCGCGAGAGACTGCGCGCCATGTATCTCGAACGCGCGACAGCAGCGTACAGCAAGGTGATTACCCGGTATCCAATGGCGCCGCACGTGGAGGATGCGCGTGACAGGCTGGTCGCGATGAATCGGCCGGTTCCCGAGCCGACGCCGGAGGCTGTGGCCGAGAACGACGCTGAGGAGCGCAGCCGCCAGCCGATTCGATTCACCGACAGAACGCTCGGACTGGTAAAGCATGGCCCCACAGTTGTTGAAGCCGTCCACGTTGGCGATCCGTCGCTGGATGATCCAAAGCGGACACTGGCGCCTGATATCACGAAGGAAAACATCCGCATGTATGAATCTGCGGTGGGCAAGCCTGCCGAGGGCGCGCGCAGTCACGCCAACAGGGCCCAACGAGCCTCCGCGCAGTGATCAACCTTCGCAGGCGCCGCTGCAGCTAACGGCTCCCGGCTGAAGGAACGGGAGTAGGAGTATCCATCGTAAACGCGCCGTCAGGGGCAGGTGCCCCGGCGCCGAGCGGTGCGGCGGCGGATCCCAACGCACTGGTGAAGCCCGTAGGCCCGGAGAACACAGCACTGCCTGCGGCCGAGAAGCCGGCAGAAGCGCCCGATCAGGTGGAAGTGAGGCCGCAAACCGCACAGACAACCAACCCGACTGCAACCAACGGCAAGCAGAAGAAGTCCAAGGCCGACCTCGACGAAGAGTCCTCAAGCAAGAAGAAAAAGAAGAAGGGTCTGGGCAAGCTCAATCCGTTCTAAAGCCTGATGATCGAAGAAGGAACAGGGCCGCAGCGGAAGCGCTGCGGCCTCTGCTTTGCGGAGCGTCTGCACTAGAGCGCGTGCCGTCCAGGGGTTGTCTGATCTGCTAGAGTGAGAGGTGGTCCCTTCGCGTGAAATCCTTCTGAATTCAGGGGTTCGCCGCAGACCCTTGGGGCCTCGTTGGACAACCCATGCCTCACGATCTGCCCAAAGCATACGACCCGACTGCCATTGAAGATCACTGGGCCGGGTACTGGGTGCGCGAAAAGCTCTTTGCGCAGCCGACGCCGGCTCCGAACGCCCAGGGCCCGGATGGCGAGTCTGCCTTCACGATCCTGCTCCCCCCGCCCAATGTGACTGGAAACCTTCACATGGGCCACATGTTCGAACATACCGAGAGCGACATCCTGATACGCTGGCACCGGATGTGCGGCGAGCGGGTGCTGTGGATACCCGGCACGGACCATGCCGGTATAGCAACCCAAATGCTCGTCGAGCGCCAGGTGGTAAGCGAGGGCACGACGCGGCAAAAGATGGGACGCGAGGCCTTCGTCGAGCGTGTTTGGGAGTGGCGGCGGCACTATGGCGGGAACATTCTCACCCAGATGAAGCGGCTTGGGGCCTCCGTCGACTGGGAGCGCGAGTATTTCACGATGGATGCGCGACTGTCAGTGGCAGTGCGCGAGGCGTTCGTTCGGCTGCACGAGCAGGGACTCATCTATCGCGGCGCATACATCGTGAACTGGTGCCCGCGGTGCCAGACCGCCATCAGCGATCTCGAAGTGGTCTACGACGAGCACAAGGGGCACCTTTGGGAGATTCGCTATCCCGTTCTCGATGATGCCTGGCAAGGAGACTGGCGAGTTCCTGACAGTTGCAACGACGCGACCCGAAACCATGCTGGGCGACGTGGCGGTTGCGATTCATCCTGAAGATGAGCGGTACACGCATCTGCACGGCAAGAAGCTTCGATTTGCCGCTGGTGGGCCGCGCGATTCCCGTCGTTCTCGACGAGTGGGTCAGCCGCGAATTCGGTACGGGCGCGGTAAAGGTCACGCCAGCGCACGACCCGAATGATTTTGCTCTCGGTCAGCGCCACAATCTGCCCTCAGTCAACGTGATGGACGACTCGGCTCACATCAACCAGGAGGGCGGCGCCTACGCGGGGCTGGAGAGGTTCGCCGCACGCCGGAGGATCGTTGCGGACCTGGAAGAGCAGGGTTTACTGGCCGGCGTGAAGGACCACGTCAACAACGTTGGCCACTGCGATCGTTGCAAGACGGTGGTCGAGCCGCGGCTTTCGCTGCAGTGGTTTGTGAAGATTCAGCCGCTGGCTGATCGTGCTATCGCAGCTGTCAAAGAGGGCCACATCCGCTTCACGCCGGAGATGTATGCGAAGACCTATCTGAACTGGATGGAGAACATCCACGACTGGTGCATATCGCGGCAACTGTGGTGGGGACATCGCATTCCCGCGTGGCACTGCGGCGTGTGCCACAAGACAACGGTAGCTCGGCAGGACCCGACCACGTGCGTGCACTGCGGCTCAGACCAGATCACGCAATCGACCGACGTGCTCGATACGTGGTTTTCCTCGGGATTGCTGCCTGTTTCGGTTTTCGGTTGGCCCAACATCACGGATGAGAATCGCGGTGACTTTGACGCGTTTTATCCGACGAGCCTGCTGGTGACCGGATTCGACATCCTGTTCTTCTGGGTTGCGCGGATGATCATGCTGGGCTGCTGGTTTGCGGGCGATGTGCCACTACCTGACGGCTCGAAGCGCGAACTGGCGGACTCCGTACCGTTCCGCGAAGTTTATATTCACGCCCTGGTGCGCGACGCAAATCGCGAGAAGATGTCGAAGACCAAGGGCAACGTGATCGATCCGATCGAGATTGTGAAGCAGTACGGCACGGACGCGGTGCGATTCACGCTGGCGTCCATGGCTTCGCCGGGCACGGACATCGCATTCAACATCGCGCGGACCGAGGGCTATCGCGCATTTGCGAACAAGATCTGGAATGCGTGCGCGGTTCCTGTTCATGAACGTGGACCGGGCGGCAGAGGTCGGGATTGCCGTTGACAAGGCCTCGCTGGGCACGATGCCTTCGGTTGGCTCGGATGCGCCGCTGGAAGCACGATGGATTGTGGCGGAGCTGCACACAACAGCGGCAAGAGTGAATCAAGCGCTCGAAAACTACAGATTCGACGATGCCGCCAACGTTATCTACCAGTTCTTCTGGGGCAGCTTCTGCGATTGGTACCTGGAGATCGTAAAGCTCCGGCTCGATTTCTCAGAGGACCGCCGACAAGAGCAGCAAGACGAAGGCACGCCCTGACAACGCTGGTCTCAGTCTTTGAAGCGGCATTGCGGCTGCTGTCGCCGTTCATGCCGTTTCTGACGGAAGAGTTGTGGCATGCGGTCTATGACGGCGATCCGCCGGCGAAGTCGATCGCTTTGACGCGCTATCCGCAGGCTTCCGACGTCGGACAGGACAAGGTAGCAGTGGAACAGATGGATCTGCTGCAGAGCGTGATTGTCGAGATTCGCGGCCCTGCGCAAGGAGATCGGGGTTGAGGAAAGAGCGGCGACGCCGGTTGAGCTGCGCATCGAGTGCATCGCGTACGGCCTGCAATCAAGGACAACGGCTCGATGATCGAGCGGCTGGCGCGGGTCAGCGAGATCCGGCTTGTGGATCAGATATCTGCCGGGCGTGTCGAAGCATCACGCGCCGAGCTTTTGATGTTGGCGTCGATTTACGAACGAACCATTGATGTTGCTGCCGAGCGTGAACGACTGACAAGAGACATTGCGAAGTTCGAGAAAGGGCTGTTATCCGCGGAACGCCAGCTTGGCAACGAGAGTTTTCTGGCGAAGGCGCCGGCGCACGTTGTCGAGGGACTGAAGAAACAGGAGTCTGAAACGCGGAGCCTGCTGGACAAGGCACGGGCGGCGCTGAGCGCGCTGCCGCCTGCCTAGTCGGCGGGAATCCAGGGATGGGGAAGAGAAGCACCATTGAAGCATCATCCGGGTGAGAATTGGGAATGCCTTGCGCGTGTGAGAGATGCCTTCGCAATTCCAGGACACTCGGCCTGCCGGCCAAGCCGCCCTCGAAGACCGCGGTGCGCAAGGCTTATCGGGCTGCGGCAAAGGTCTGGCATCCAGATCGATTCGAGAGCAACCCCGTCAAGCGACTGGAGGCCGAGGAGCATTTCAAGCAGATTCAGGTTGCGTACCGGGAGCTCTGGGAGCATTGCGAGAACCCAGAGAAGAAGCCCTTCTAAGGGCTCAAGCCACAGCGCAGCGGGAAGGCACGCACCTGCATACTCGCCGCCCTCCATATTTTTCGGCGATGCGCCCGGTTGTTTTGCTTTTCCTCATTTTCCGCCGAGTGTGGTGAATGTCATCGCTGCCCACCTGCAGGAAACAGAGAGTGCGGTAGCGTTTATAGACTTGTCAGTGGCCGGGGTGCGGAAGGAGATCGGCTCCAGGTACCTTCTTTTGACGAGCCATAGGATTATTGTCCGCGATGTGATGAGTGTCGTATCCCTCCTCTGGTACACCGACCTGGGAGAGGTTCAGTTACTTGACCGGCACGAGCGCAAGAAATCCGGCCTCTGGCAGAGAATCGTTGAGAAGGCCTGGGGCATCAAGCATAGGTACACGCTTCAAATCAATCGGCTCAATGGAACGCATTTTTATTCGATCGCGGGTCAGGCGCATGACAACGTCAAGAAAGTCGTTTATAACTTTCTCTTGCAAATGAAGCAGCAGCAGCCGCGTCCCTGACCCCCTGGAAAGAACGAATGGACTGGAAGAGTCACCGCATCGATGCATTGCTTGAACAGGCCCTGGTGGAAGACCAGGCGATAAGCGACGCGACAACCGACGTCACCATCGATCCCAACATGCGCGCATCGGCGTCGATCATTGCGCGCCAAGACCTGGTGGTGGCCGGACTTGGTGCGGTCCCGCGCCTGCTGGAGATCTTTGGCAGGCTTGATCCACGTCCGGAGGCTCGCGCGCGCTTTGAAGTCATCAGCCATCCGGAGATTTTTGACGGAGTGCGGGTACATCAGGGCCAGGTACTGGCCGTCGTCCGCCACAACGCGCGCGTTCTGCTGAGTTGCGAACGAGTCATCCTGAACCTGATGCAGCACCTTAGCGGGATCGCGACGCTTACGCGCGAGTACGTGGATGCGATCCGGGGAACCAAGGCCCACGTCCTCGACACGCGCAAGACGGTGCCGGGTCTCCGTGCACTGGAGAAATATGCCGTACTGTGCGGCGGCGGAACGAACCACCGGCTCGATCTTGCGTCGGGCATCCTGATCAAGAACAATCACATTTCGCTGGGCGGCGGGCTGCGCACTGCGCTTGCGAATGCTTTGGAACGCCGCAAGACGGGGCAGCGCGTGCAAGTGGAAGTCCGCAATCAGCGAGAGCTGGAAGATGCCCTCGAAGGCGGCGCGGAAGCAATCTTGTTGGACAACATGACTCCGGCCCGGGTGAAGGCCTCCGTTGAGCGGGTTCGGCAGGAGAGTCGCTGGATTCCAATTGAAGCCTCCGGCGGCATCGTGCTCGGCAACGTTCGTCAGTATGCCGAGGCGGGCGCGGACTTTGTCAGCGTCGGTGCGTTGACCCATTCTGCAAAGGCTGCCGATATCTCCATGAGCATTGTGGCGGAGCCCAGCTAAGCATGTATGATCTGGCGAAGCTTGAGGTCGCGCTTGCAGGCACGATCTTTGCGGGTAAGCTGCATTTCTCTCCGGTAACCGGCTCGACAAACAACGATGCTCTGGCGGCCGCACGAGACGGTGCGCCAAACGGGTCAGTCTATTTTGCCGATGGGCAGCAAACGGGCCGAGGACGTGGCGACCACTCGTGGCACTCAGCCGATGGGGAGGGTCTTTATGTCAGTGTTCTGCTGCGGCCCGCTGTTTCGCCTGCACGCTTGCCTCTGATTCCACTTACCGCGGGACTTGCGGCAGCCAAAGCGATCTCAATTACCTCGGGACTGGAGGTTGATCTTCGCTGGCCCAATGACCTGCTTATTGGCGCGCGCAAAGCCGGGGGGATTCTCGTCGAGTCGAAGACTGAAGGCGACGCGGTGGCGTTTGTTGTGATCGGTATCGGCATCAACGTCCACCAGCGCGCCTTCGACCCGGAGCTTTCAACTCCAGCGACTTCGCTGGAGCTCGAATCCGGACCGTCCCATCAGCCGCCAGGCGCTGCTGATTGCCCTGCTAGAATCGCTGCAGCACGAAACCTGGGGACTCCATGATCCCACAGTGGTTGCGGCCATTCCGGCGCGCGTGGCGCTCGCCTCAACCTGGCTTTGGAACCGCCGGGTCGAGGTGCACGGCCCGCAGGCTTGCGTTGGCGTCACACGCGGGCTCGATGCGAATGGTTTTCTCCTGGTGCACACCGCTGATGGGGTTGTGACGGTGCAGACGGGCGGAATTCGCGCCGCAAAGAAGAGCTAGAAAATCATGCTGCTTGCTGTTGATGTGGGAAATACGAACACGATTTTGGGCCTCTATCGCCTCGATGTCGCGACCCCTTCGCCGGGTGCCGCACTTCCTGATGGCGAGAGGCCAGACCTTGCGGCGCACTGGCGAATCACAACTCACCGGGCACAGACGGTGGACGAGTACGGCGTCTTCTTCGTGAATCTCTTTGAGATGCACGGCATGTCTCCCAAACAGGTCACGCACATCATTATTTCCTCCGTGGTTCCTCCGCTCGATTCCACGCTGCGGCAGGTGTGCGAAACGTATTTCAATGTGCAGCCACTTTTTGTGGAACCGGGGATCAAGACAGGGATGCAGGTGCTGGTGGACAATCCGACGGAGCTTGGCGCCGACCGGCTGGCGGATTGCATTGCTGCGGTGGAGCGTTACGGCGGGCCGTGCATTGTTGTGGATTTCGGCACCGCGACAAAGTTCGAAGTGATTTCGGAGCGCGGCGAGTACCTGGGCGGCGCCATTGCCCCGGGGCTGGGGCTGAGCGCCGAAGCGCTGTTTTCGCGCGCCGCGCGCCTGAGCCGAGTGGATATCAAGCGCCCCGCAAAGGTCATTGGGACAAACACCGTCGGTCATCTGCAGAGCGGACTTTATTACGGCTATATCGGGCTCGTGGATGGAATTCTGGAGCGAATCTTTGCCGAGCTGGGTCAGAAGCCGCGCGTGATTGCCACCGGCGGACTGGCGCGCATGGTGGCCGCAGACTCGCGCTACATCAACGAGATCGACGACCTGCTCACGCTTGATGGCCTGCGCATTCTGTTTGAACGCAACCGCGCGCCACGACAGCGCAACCGGCCGCGCTAAGGGCCGCCGTGCACAACTACTTTAACTACTTCACCGAGATCGAAGAGCGCTTTCAACAGCGGCGCGGAGCAATTCTGTTGCTTTCAACACTCGATTGGGCACTGATTGAGACATGGCGCGATGCGGGCATTCCATTGGAAGCGGTTTTGCGCGGAATCGATTCCGCTTTTGACAAGTATGAGTCGCGCCAGAAACGCGGGCGGATGCGGCGAATCAATGGTCTGGCGTGGTGTTCACAGGCGGTGATGGAAGCGGCCGAGGAGTTGCGCGAGGCAGCTGCCGGGACAACTGCGCAGCCAGGCACGGAGCGGGAATCTGGATTTGAGCACGAGCGCGTTGCGGCGCATCTTGATTCAGCAGCGGCCGCACTTGACTCGGCAACGATCGCGCGAGAAGCCTGCGAAGCAACTGCGAGGCGACTTCGCGAATTGTCAGCGGAAGCACGCGCTGCGGCAACGCACCACCCCACCGCGCACGAGATGGAGGCGTTCGAGCGCATGCTGACCGTGCTCGAGGAAAAGCTGTTCGCCGCACTGACTGCAGCGGCTCCCGAAGACCTGCTGTAGCGCTGAAAGAGCATGCCGCGCGCGAGCTTGCTCCGTATCGCAGTCGCATGGGTGCAGTGCAGTTTCGCCAGGTAGAGCATCAGTTTGTGCAGAAGCAGATGCTGGTGCACTACAACCTGCCGCGCCTGAGCCTCTTCTACATGAGCCAGCAATGAAGCGGCCGAAGCCCCAAGTCCGACGCTCGAGTCCCGCGGACAGCCGGCTCGTTCAAATTGAGAAGCCCATCTACGGCGGTTCGTTTCTGGCCAGGGACGAAGGCAAGGCAGTATTCGTGCCGTTCGCGTTGCCCGGCGAGCAAGTGCGCGTGCGCATCCTGGAGGAAAAGCGCGGATTCGCGACGGCGGAAATCGAAATGATCAAGAGCGCCGCACCAGAACGCGTGACGCCAAGCTGCCGGCACTTTGGCGCGTGCGGGGGGTGCCACTATCAGCACACGGATTACGAGACGCAGCTCAAGCTGAAGCAGTTGATCCTGCGCGAGACTCTGGAGCGCGCGGGAGTGCGAGCGCCGCAGGAAATTGCTGTCGCTGTCAGACAAGCCCTGGGAATACCGCAATCGCATTCGCCTGGCTTTTGATCAGCGAGGAGATTTCGGTTATCGCGGACGACGGACTCACGCGGTTATCCCCATCGAAGAGTGCCCCATAGCGGCTCCGCTCCTGGTTCAAGCAGCGCTGGCTGCCGGCGAGTTCTTTCGAAAATCTGCCCATGGCTTGCGCCCGACGGAATTGTCACTGTTCTGCAATGCCGATGAAAGTGAACTGCTGGCCAGCGTTTTTGCGGCAATTCCCGAAAAGCAGCGATTCGATAATCTTGCTCTCGAATTGAGCGTGCGAATCCCAGCTTTGCGCGGCATGGAGCTTGTGGCTGAGGACCGTTCCGGAAGGTCCGCAAAACAGATTGCCCAATGGGGTGAGGCTTCGCTTGTTTATCGCGCCGGCAGTTTCGATTATCGAGTGGACCATAGGTCGTTTTTTCAGGTCAATCGCTGGCTGCTGGATGCACTTCTGGAGCGAGTGACTGCCTCACAGAAGGGCAGACTCGCCTGGGACCTCTTTGCAGGAGTCGGATTGTTTGCACGGCGCCTTACCTCGAGCTTTGAGCGGGTAGTAGCGGTAGAGTCGGCGGCCTCCGCAACCTCAGCTTTGGCAGAGAACCTGAAAGGTACATCCGGAACGGGCGTGCCTTCTGACACTCTGGACTATCTGCGGCGGAACGGCAGAAGCGATTGTCCTGACTTGATTGTGATTGATCCCCCGCGCACAGGCCTGGGCGCCGAGACCTGCACACTCCTCGCAGAGGCGGGGGCACCACGTCTCGTCTATGTCTCGTGTGATCCAGCAACCTTGGCACGCGATCTGCGGACGCTGATCGGCTCGGGATATGAAGTAGAATCCATGACTCTTGCCGATCTGTTTCCGCAGACCTTTCACCTGGAGACAGTAGTGCACTTGCGGCGATCCTGATAGGCTTGCGGCTAAGAATCTTTCATTCGTTCAGCCGATGCAACCGGAACCAGAAAGTAACGGGCCCCTGGCTTTGCGTCCTCCTTCGGGAGCGCTCACATCGGTGCCGCTGATTCATGCCGCGTGGCAATTTGCATCAGGAATTGCTCTTGCGCATTTTGTGTGGCTGCGCCCCAGCCTGCTGCTTGTTTGGCTGGTACCCGTGTCGATGCTCTGCTGCATCGCTGCCTTGCGGGCTCAGCGTGTCGTCTGGCTTCCTGTCGCAGTCCTATGGTGTCTGCTGGGAGCGTGGTGTGCGGAGATGGAGCCGCAACCTGCTCCATCGCAGCCGCTGGCGTCCTTGTCAGACGGGCTGCTCCGCACCGTTGAAGGAACTGTGGTAGAGGCCGGGCCGGTGCGCGCCGAATCTCAACAGAATGCCGACGAACCGGTGACCGAAGGGCCCATGCAGCGCATTGATCTTCGGCTGGCAAGCATTGAAGCGGTGACCGACGCCGAAGACGTTCAGGCCCCTGTTCAAGGCAACGTGCAGGCTTACGGTTCGTTGGCCCGCCCCGGCTGATGGCCATCCCGTTCCGACTCCGTTCCGCTGCGGGCAGCGGATTCGCGCAGTAGCACAGCTTCTTGTGCCGCAGGATTATCGCGACCCCGGAGCATGGAGCCGCAAAGACTACCTGCTCGACCAGGGCATCACTTCAACGGCTTCAGTCAATGCGGATGGAGTGGAGACGATCGGCTCGCCGCTTCAGTCATCTTTCAAGTGCCGCCTCTCGACCTGGCAGCACGCGTCGAGTGCTCGCCTGCTCGCATTTCCCGATGACATGCGGAGGCTTCCCGGGCCGCTGCGTCTCAGCGAAGACGATGCGGTAATGATTGCAGCCATGGTCACGGGCGATCGGACGTATCTGAATCACTCGTTGCGCGTCGGGTTTGAGCGCACCGGGTCGTTTCACATGCTGGTCGTTTCGGGTCTCCACCTGGGAATTGTTGCGGCGTGTCTTTTGTGGATCTCGCGCCAACTTCGCCTTCCGCAGGTGCCGGCCACACTGCTGACAATCTCTGCATCATTTGTCTACGCGTTGTTTACTGGCTTTGCGACGCCGGTGCAGCGATCGCTCTTGATGGTCATCTTGTACTTGTTGGGCCGGCTCGTCTATCGCGAGCGGAGTGGATTGAACGCGGTCGGATTTGCCTCCCTGTGTCTGCTGGCCATGAGTCCGCGCAGTCTCTTTGAATCAGGCCTGCAGATGACGCTGCTCGCGGTTATCGCCATAAGCGGAGTCGCGGTCCCTGTACTCCAGGACACGGTCCATCCTTGCCTGACTGCAACCTCCGATCTTTCGCTTGTGGCGATCGACGTGAAGCTTCCGCCGCGCCTGGCGCAGTTTCGAGTGGAAATGCGGATAATTGCCCTGGCGCTGGAGCACGCGGTATCGAGACGCATCGGGTGGAAGTTCTTTCCCTGGGCCGTGCGAACGATTCTCCGCGGAACGGAGATGCTTCTTGTCTCAATCGCAATTGAGCTGGCAATGACGCTGCCGATGGCCCTCTACTTTCACCGCATCACCTTGCTTGCACTGCCAGTGAATATCTTCATTCTTCCGCTGATGGTGGTGCTCATGCCCGCCGCGCTTCTCACGCTCCTGACTCTCGTTGCATGGCCGGCTGCTGCCGTCGCTCCTGCTGCGATTGTGGCCCTGTTCCTTCATGCCGGCGTTGGCCTTGTTCGTCTATTTGGTTCGGTTGCGTGGGGTGACTTCCGCATTCCCGCACCACTGGTCTGGCAGTCAGCCGTCTTTTGTTTGCTGTTGAGTCTTGCAATTGTGCTGGCTCGCCGAGCCAATGTGTCTGGGGCGCGATGGCAGCGGCATTGCTCCCTGGCTGCCCTGGTGCTTGCGGCGTTTGCCGCTGTCGCACTGCGCAATGTTGAGCATCCTCCTAACGCACTCCTGGTGGAGGCGATCGATGTAGGCCAGGGCGATTCTCTGCTGCTCATTACACCCGATGGCAAGACCATGCTCGTTGACGGTGGAGGCTTCGGAGGAGATCCGCGGAAGGCTCGGCAGGAGTTTCGACATTGGAGAGGAAGTGGTTTCGCCCACTCTTTGGTCGCGCGGCATCCGTCACCTTGATGTCGTGGCATTGAGTCATGCGCATTCCGATCACATGGGCGGACTTCCTGCCGTGCTGCGCAACTTCAAGCCGGCCGAACTGTGGGTGGGCAATAATCCGCGCAATGCTGCGTACAGCGCGCTGTTAGATGAAGCCGCAGCGCTGCACATTCGCCTGCGCGAGTTGCGCGCAAATGACGAGCTACAGCTGGGTAGTGCGAAGATCAATGTGCTCGCACCATCGGAGACCTATCAGCCCGGCAGTGAGCCGACCAACAATGACTCGCTGGTACTGCACGTTGCCTATGGCGCCACGTCGGTCCTACTGGAGGGAGACGCGGAGTCGCCGATTGAACGCGCGATGATGAACGAGCCCGGGCTGCGGAGCACACTGCTCAAAGTGGGCCATCACGGCAGCGTGAGTTCCACTCAACCCGATTTTCTGGCGAGAGTAACGCCGCAGTGGGCGGTCATCTCCTGCGGGCTGCACAACCGGTATGGCCATCCCCGCGCAAGAAGTGCTGCAAGAGCTGCAATCGTCGAAGGTGCGTACCTTCTCGACCGATATCAACGGCTCAGTATGCTTCACCCTGGATGGGACGGCATCATCCGCGGACCCGTTCTGCGGGCGAAGCAGTTTTCGCTAGAGCAGTTTCGGAATTGGTGTAGACCGAAGGCACACCGCGAAGTGGCATTTTCATCAAGAAAACGCCACTTTTCGACGCCCCCAAAGAGTCTACGTGAATTCCGAAACTGCTCTTAGAATCTCATTCTTACGCCGAACTGGAACTGGCGCTCTCGGTAGAAGTCGGTTGCGTTGATGTTGAGAGGAGTCCCGAATTCAGTCTGGCCAGGCTTCAGGCCCGCGAGGTAGCTCAGGGTCGGCAAAGCTCCGTTGGCGCTGCCGGACTCGATGCTATAGCCAACCGTCTCCAACTCTGCAACGTTCTGATGGTTGAACAGGTTGTAGCTCTCTGCCATGAACTCAAGATGGCGTTCGCGGCCCAGATTGATGCGCTTGCCGAGGCGCATATCTGC
This sequence comes from uncultured Acidobacteriaceae bacterium, assembly GCA_963751225.1. Classification (GTDB taxonomy): domain Bacteria; phylum Acidobacteriota; class Terriglobia; order Terriglobales; family Acidobacteriaceae; genus Telmatobacter. The sequence continues at coordinate 47,335 of CAVVTY010000008.1, read as the reverse complement.
CCGCCACGTTTCAGGGTAGCGGTAGATATTGCGGCCCACGCCAAAGACGCGGTTGTCACCCCCATAACCATTCAATCCAGTCGCGAGGCCTACGATTGGCGTGCCTGTTGTGGTGAATTCCTTTGCAAGTGAGCCCGCGGTCCGCATGGTGTAAGGGAGACCGCTATGAAATTGGCCGGTCCCGGAGAGCATCCAGCCATTGACCAGGCGGGCCGCTTCCCTGCCCAGGTTCCATTTAGGCTCCCAGACCACTGCGCAGGACACCCAGTGACGAACATCCAGATTGCTGACGCCATACTCCTGTTGAAAGTCGGTTGGATCGAAGACACTGCTGCCAGTCACTTGCGCGGTTTCGTTCGGATTCCAGTCCGCAGCGTGCGCATAGGTGTAGTGGGCGCGAAGCGAGAGAGTCCGACTGCTGCGTACGAGCCGCAACATCCCAGCCTCGTAAGTCGAGTTTGCGCGGCTGAATATCTCGGTGACCTGCTGGTAGTTGGCGTTCAGTCTTCCTGCGAAGCCCGTACCTGAAGCTGAGCGAAGGCCATGAGGCGTAAAAAGGCACCGTAATTTGCGGAGTCTTGATTGGGCCCGCACGATTTCCATCGACCACCATGTAGGTGATGGCCTTCGGATTGATGGCTGGATCGATGTTGGCGTCTATCGTGACAGGGAGACGTCGACCGAGACTCGCGACGGCGCTTGCCTCCAATTGCAGATGCCAAGGGAGAGTCTCTTCAATCGCGGCCGCGGCCTGCTGGATTTCAGCGTTGCGGAAAGTGGGCGCATATTCGACGGCGGCGGGCTTAACTGCCGAGGAGGGCTGGCCAGCCAGCACGTAAGGAAACGGGGGCGCACCGCCGGCATTCAGGTTGTCAGTCGGACGCATGAAGAAGTTCAGATCGCCCTTAAGAGACCCGGTGTGCGTGCGAACTGTCTCCACTGTCGCATTCGGAGTGCGTCCGAAGTACATGCCGTAGCCCAACCGCAGAACCGGCCAAAAGCGCGCGCCTGAGCCCAATGCAAGGCCGGCGCGAGGACCCCACTGGTTGCCCAAGTCGGGCAGTTGCAGGGTCAGCGGCAGTTCCGGGTTTGCAAGCGCTGCAAGAGGCGCAGGCAGTTGCTCCCGCTCCCAACGCAGGGCCAATGACAATGCAAGCTGCTTCTTTGGCTGCCATTGTGAGGTTAGCGTAGCTGGACCAATCGTTGGTGCTGAGCCACCAGTCTGACGGGCCCATGGATTGCGAGTAATACGAATAGCAGGGAAGGTAGCCAAGACCGTGCAGTGTGCCGGTCGAGTCGCGCCACACCTTTCCTGTCTGATCGCAGTTGTGCTGGTCCATCGGGTCGAGTTGCCCGCTCAAGCCGAAGGCCGCGAACGCCAGCGCATCCGACGCGAAATTCTCGACGCCGGAGTAGTAGTAAGTGCCAGTCTGATTGAGCAACCTGCTGGTTGCATCTTTATTGTGGTCCACACCGAAACCGGCCCGCAGGAGTAGTGTGCCGTGGACCCAGTTCATCTGCTCCTGCGCGTGGTAGAGATGCTCGTCTGGATAACTGCCTTGTCCGAAGCGCGCGGGATTGCCGATGGTGAAGCCGTAGCGCGAGTCGACGATGATCTGGGGAAGCTGCCCCCAGGCGCTGATATTCAACGTTTGCTCGTAAGGAGAGGGAGTCTCTGCCGGTGCGTGCTGGATCTGCCTGCCGACCGAGCCCTGCGTAACCGCGAGCAGATTCGGAGTGACGAAGCTCTCCCAGCGGCCAAGCAGCCACATATTGGTGGCGCTGCTCGAGCCGAAGCTGTGTGTGCCGTATGTCTCTGATGCGCGCGTCTGGCCGCCGCCTGGCGAGTCCAGACTTGCACCGTTTCCTTCCAGCGTCAGGCGGTTTCGCTCACCAGCCTTCCAGTCGAGACGGCCAAATCCGCTCCACTGAGAAGAGGAACGAGGAGCCGGACCGAGCAGACCATCCAGGGTTTCGAGCATCCCGGAGAAAGCTGCAATACCTGCGGCCACAGGATTTGAGCTGTTCAAGCCTAATCGCGCGCTTAGCACCTGCATCTGGTCATTCGAAGGCTGCGCGAAGAATTTATCAGGATGCTTGACTGTGGAGACACCTGGATTGGTGTGGTGAAAGCCGTCAATCGACGCAAACCAGAAGAGCCGATCACGGCGAAGCACGCCTCCGAGACCAACTCCCCAGATCCACTCGCGGTCAGGGGGTGAATAGGGCTGCGCGGAAAACTGCGGGACGGTGAAGAGCGTGGCGGGAGCCGTTTCCTGAACCCAGCGCGTAAACGGGTTTTGCGCACCCCAAAGGTCCTGGCGATCGAAGAAGAATCCCTGGCCGTGAAGGCGATTCGTACCATGCTCCGTCAGGATGTTCGCATCGCTGTCGGCAAAGCGTGCGGATGGAATTGGAACTACCTGCCCCATTCGGCTGAATCTCACGAATTGCCGTCTCACTCGAAGGGCCTGCGAGGGACGAACCACGAACCGGTAAACGCCCGGTGGCGGTGTCGCCGAACGCCACACGCATGCTCGCGCCGTCAACCGTGACGACTGGAGGGCGACTCCCAGTGCGCGAGGACCGGGAATTGTCGTCAGCAGCTGTAACCGCCGGCCCCGACGTATCAAGGACGAAGCTCTCCCAGTTTCTCCCCGGCAAAGGCAGGGATTGCACTTGGGCGGCTGTCAAGTTGGCGGAGGTTGAAGAGGATTCCGGCTGAGCCGGAAAGGAGTGAGCGTTGGAAGCTGGTTCAGCGAGTGACATGCTCGCGAGGATTGCGGCTGCTTCCACCTGGACAATGGCAGAGCCCAGGTCGCGCGGCACAACACGCGCCTGTGGCGCGGCGGAGTCGGAAGTAACCGGTTCGACTTCGGCGACCCGTCGAGGGTTTGCGGGATCGTCTCGGCGCCTGGGGTGTACCAGCCCAGACAACGCCAGTCAGAATTGGCAGAGTGGCAAAGGTCAGCAGCTTTGTCCAGTTTCGCTCGATCATTTAAAACCAGCCAGCAACAGATGGAAATGCGCTCACCGCGCGGCCCATTGTGTGGCTGGCCCAAACCAGCAACATCCGGAGGTGCGCAGCGCTGGACACACGTCCACGCGACGCTCTCTCTTTTCCCTTGCAGTAAGTTGCGAGCGATTCTATTGAATTTCGAGATAAATTCAGGTGACGTGGAGCACGATTGCATGGTTGGACTTGGAAGCCCCAATCCGACGGCCGGGATTCGGTAGACTGGATAAGGTAAGTTCTGGTTGATCAGCTCCGCACCAACCCAGACAGGATCTGGAGCTAAACCCCGGTATTTCAGCATTTCATGTTTATTGATGAGGCAAAAATCCGCGTGAAGGCCGGCGATGGCGGCAATGGCTGCATGGCCTTCCGTCGCGAGAAGTTTGTGCCGCGCGGCGGCCCCTCCGGGGGTGACGGCGGGCGCGGCGGCGACGTTGTGATGGTTTCGTCTCAGCGCCACAACACGCTGATCCACTTTCGCTATAACCCAGAGCACAAGGCTCAGCGGGGCGAGCACGGGATGGGCTCAAATTGCACGGGCCTCGACGGTAAGCCCATCATTCTTCAGGTGCCCGTGGGCACATCGCTCTTTGACCAGGAGACGGGCGAACTGGTTCATGATTTCTCTGAGCCGGATGAGCAACTGGTGATTGCCAAGGGCGGGCGCGGAGGCCGCGGGAATCAGCACTTTGCCACCAGCACGCATCAAGCTCCACGCGAGCACGAGTTGGGTCGCCCTGGCGAGGAGCGCAGCTATCGCCTTGAACTGAAACTGCTGGCCGACGCGGGGCTAGTTGGGTACCCTAATGCCGGCAAATCGACGCTGATCTCGCGCATCTCGGCCGCGAAGCCGAAGATTGCCGATTATCCTTTCACGACGCTTGAGCCAAACCTGGGCGTAGTAACGGTGGGCGAGGAGCCGCACCAACAATCGTTTGTTGTCGCTGATGTTCCGGGCCTGATTGAGGGAGCGCATCTGGGCTCGGGCCTCGGAATGCAATTCCTGCGACACATCGAGCGGACCAGGTTGCTGGTTCACCTCGTGGATGTATCGGATGCCTCCGGCCGGTCCGATCCGGTGGAGGACTTCAAGGTCATCAACAAGGAGCTGGCGAGCTTTGGCAATGGCCTGGTCGAGAAGCCGATGATGGTGGTGGCGACAAAGATCGATGTCGCCAACCCCGAGAAGCTGAAAAAGCTGACGACTCACGCGAAGCGGCGCAAGCTGGAGTTTCACGCCATTTCTGCGGTGACGGGAGCAGGAATTGATGAATTGAAGTGGGCCCTGGCAAATCGGGTTCAGAACCCGATTTGACTTCTCAAGTTTCCACCGAGGCGCCTCCCCCAGACGCCCCAGCGGAGCACAGGTGTCCATATCTTTCTCGGACACCTTCCCGAGTCTGCATCAAACCGAGGGTAGACTCGAGGCCTCGCAAAAACTTTCCGGCCTGCCTTGACTCAATTTCAGAGTGCAAACGATCAGCGGTTTAGGGACCATGCCCCCGCCTAAGGGCGGCGCGTGGCCTCTTTCTGCCGAGGATTGTGATTTGCGACCCCCTTCAGCCACTTATGAAACTCAATTAAGGAGCGAAATCCGGTTTCTTCTCCTGTATTCACATCTTCCAGCTGGATATTTATGAGGTTTTTAGACTCATCGAAGTCATCTCTGAGTGCCAGAACATAAACTCTTTTCATTGAGTGCCTGAACGTGGATGATAACGGTTCCATTTTCTGGAGTGGTGAACATGAAGTAATGGAAACGTGGAGATTGGCTCCGCCTCAAACGAGGTTGCAACTTGTTGTTCAGACAGGTTTACTAGTGAAACCCGGCAGTATGCTGAGCAGGAGGAAGTCCGGACTCGGAATCGCATGAAAGAGTTCCATCCTTTTCGTCTAGATATCGAAAATGAGTGCCTTTGGCGAGACAATGTGCGAATCCCATTGACGCCTAAAGCATTTTCGCTGCTCGCATTCCTTGTGGAGCGGCCTGGGGCCCTGGTGCCTCAATCTGAGTTGATTGAGAAGCTCTGGCCCGACACTTTTGTCCAGCCCGAAGTCCTGAAGACACATATTCGCGATCTTCGATCTGTGTTGGGAGATGACGCACGAAATCCCCGCTTCATCGAAACCCAGCACCGCCGCGGATATCGGTTCATCGCTCAGGTTCGTGAGCGTGGCGCCTCTTCGAAGCGCCTGGCGAAGCCTTCGCCGCACCTCGTGGGCCAGGACGCCAACATCCGCTCTCTTCTGGGAGTCTTTCGCGAGACCTGCGGTGGGAGTCCGCAACTTGTTTTCGTAACTGGCGAGGTCGGCATCGGAAAGACAAGCCTTGTCGACTCATTCGAGCGCGAGGTCCTGAGCGGTCCGTTCGGGGCAAGGGTGTTGCGCGGTCAGTGCGTTGAAGGATATGGCGGAAGTGAAGCGTATTATCCCGTGCTGGAGGCTGTTTCGAATCTGTTCCGCCTTGCAGGCCGGGATGCATGCGTGAATATCTTCGCCGATTCGGCGCCGACATGGCTGGCGCAATTTCCAGCGAGCCTGAAAAAGGAGCAGCGTAAGAAGCTCAAGGATGAATTGGCTGGCGCAACTACTGAAAGAATGTTGCGTGAGTTTTGCGTGACGATCGAGGCCATTTCAAAGGACTCGCCGATCGTCATGATTCTCGAAGATGTTCATTTGGCCGATCCGCATACCGTGGGCTTGTTCTCCGCGCTTGCACGCGGGCGCTGGTTCGCCAAGCTGATGGTTGTGGCCACGTGCCGTGCGGTCGAATTGACGCTCGACAATCGCCCGTTGAAATTGCTCATGGAGAATCTCCTTGCGCATCATCTCTGTCATGAGTTGAAGGTGGCTGGCCTTACTTTGCCCGATGTGCGAGCCCTTCTGGAGAAGAAGGCGCCGAACGGCCGAGTCCCGATTGGCTTGCCGGAGTTTCTCTATGGACATTCCGAGGGGAACGCTTTGTTCCTCGAAGCGGCTCTCAGCCAGCTCATCGCCAACGGCTTCCTGGCAATTGAAGATGGCGGCTGGACGGTGAGAACCCCACTCGCCGATATTCGCTCGGTTGTACCTGAGACACTCCGACAGTTACTCGGGGCTCATATCGAAGCCCATCTCTCGGAGTTTGAGCAGACGGTATTGGAGGCCGCAAGCGTGTGCGGCGTGTCATTCACCGTGATGCTCGTTGCGGCGGTTTCCGAAGCCAGCCAGGAACAAGTCGAGGAACTCTGTGAACGCCTTTCCCGTCGTGGCCATTTTATTCGTGCGGCAGGCGCCCTTGATCTTCCGGAAGGTATTGTCACTTCGCAGTACGAATTCGTCCATTCCCTGTATCGTGAAATCTTCTACGAACGGATCGCGCGTGTTCGAAGGACGCGATTGCACAAGCTTCTCGCGCTGGAGCTTGAGTCGACCTATGCCGGCCAAATCGAATTGGTCGCTTCACAGGTTGCGTACCACTTTGAAATGGGCCGAGAGTGGGAGCGGGTTCCGAGATACCTGTTTCTCGTCGCCGAACTTGCTTCCAGGCGATTCGCATTTGAAGACGCTGTTCAAGCTCTGGAGCACGCCCTGGAACTGATGAAGAATGTCCCGGGACCGGAGGTTGAGGGGGACCGGGTCATTGCGTTGTACCGCATCGCAGAGGTCTACTCGATGACCGACGAAATCACCCGGGCTGTCGAGGTGCTTGAGAGAGCGTTGTGCTCGCCTGCCATTTCCAACGACAACCGTACCAAGATTCAGATCCTGATGCGCATGACATTCTTGCTTTCGAGGCTGAGCAGTTCAAGATGCATTAAAGCAGCCGAGGAAGCCTTTGCTCTCAGCCTGACCACCGATGATTGTTATCTTCGCATCGAAGCGCGGACGAATATATTCGCCTGGAAGAGTCGTCTGCAGCGCCTGGAACAGTGAGGACGTTAAGGAATGCGCAGCGGCGGTCTCAGAGTTGACCCAACACCCCAACCCGGTGATTCCAGCTCAGAGCCAGATCTTCATTTCCGGTTTCCAGTTTTTATCGTCGCAGTACAGGGAAGGACTGGAGACGCTTCGGAATGCAGTGCCCATTCTCGCGGAGACGGGAAATCCGGTATACCGAGCCGCAGAGCGTATCGAGGTCTGGCTTTTACTCCTCTCTGGACAGTGGGGTGAGGCCTCAAGGCAAGTTCACCGTCATATTGCCAGCCACAAGAAAGATGGAAACAGGCTTCGCGAGCACATTTGGAAAGCTGAATTGGCCTGGATCCATTCTGAAGCGTTGGATTACAGTGGCGCGTTCGAGCTCTGTCAAGAATCCAGCTCGTTCCTGAACGGACCTGAGAGCGCATGGATTCAATGCAACTGCATAACTCTTCAAGGGACATCAGAGGTGCATCTTGGCAAGCTGCAAGACGCGCGCGAACATCTGGCGCAGGTGAGTTCAGTACTCGACACTAGTGATACATGGCTGCATTGGTACTGGAAGATGCCTCTGCACAGAGCTCAAACAGAGCTTGCGTTGCGATCAGGCGATTTGGAGACGGCGCGGCAGTCTGCGGAGAGGTTCCTGTCTGCGGCTCTTGTAACTGAAGAGCGCACATGGCAAGCGCTGGCCTGGGATGCATGTGCCCGAGTTGCGCTGAGAGAATGCAAACTTGGTCGAGCCCGGGAGTGCATCGACAACGCGATTGAAGTCATGAAGGGTTACGATGTTCCTTTGGCGGATTGGCGGGTCCACAAGACTGCGGCTCTGGTGATTCGCGAAGCGACTGAGCAGCACCGGGCCCTGGCAAGGAGCACAATCGAAAGACTCGCCAGTTCCCTTGACGATTTTCCCGCACTGCAGGAGAGTCTCCTAAACTCCGCTGAAACTCAGGAAGTGTTCCAAACGCAATCAGCAGTCGTGTGAACACGAGCGTGCGCTTCCCGAGCAGAGGCACAAATCCGCCGAAACGATCAGGGCTATTAGAGCCGCTGGTCTCTTCGGCGGAAGTGCGTTGTGGCAGGGAATAGAATTGTGCTCAAGTATGACAGAAGCCCGATTCGACGCAGACCGAAACGAAGACCGCGGAGTTATTTCTGGGATTCTCGCGGAAGAAGCTACTGGAACAGTATTGGCCGCGGATGCGACGAGCGGTTGAATCTCTCTCTGACCAGCAGGTATGGTGGCGACCGAATCCGGAAAGCAACAGCGTTGGGAATTTGCTGCTTCACCTGAATGGAAATGTGCGGCAGTGGATGGTGGCGGCATTCAATCGGCTTGAGGATGCGCGGGACCGGCCTGCCGAATTTGCCGCGGAAGGAGAACTATCAGGAGCGGTGCTGCTCGAGCGGCTGGGCCAGACGATTGACGATGCGGCGAAAGTACTCGCGCGACTTACAACGGCTGACCTGCTTGCGACCTATCAGATTCAGGGATACACGGTGAGCGGGCTGGATGCTGTTTACCAGGTGGTGGAGCACTTCGGAATGCATTACGGGCAAATTGTGTACATCACCAAGGCCCTGCAAGGACAGGATCTCGGCTTCTATCGTGAACTCGGTAAATCCGGACGGGCATCCGGCGGAAGCAAGAACCTGTAACGAAGGGATGTTAGTGGGATAAATGAGAAGCCGTATCTGCCTTCGGCTCGTCGAGGTTCTGGATCTGTGTGCCTTCGGGGATTTTGACCTGGAACTGGTCTTCTTTCAGCGGCACATTCTTCTCGACCTTCTCAACCGTTAGAACGATTTGAATGCCCTCAAGCGGACGCTTGATGACTACCCTGGTGGGGTAAACGCTTCCGTCGAATTGTTTGTATGAGGAATATGTAACCTGACTTTCGAGGTTGCCTCGGTTGTCGTAGAGGTCCTGGTTATAGGGCAGCAGATCATCGCGGTGGAATGTGATGACGCGAACAGGCTTATCCCTCCGACTTCCCGAGGGTGCATGTTGCGTAATGCTCAAGACGTACTCCGGCATCAAGTAGAGATGCTTCTTGGCCGCGTCTTCGATCGTCTCAGTATCGGCGATCTCGGCATAGAAATCGTCCGATTCCAATCCGCGCACGATCATCGAGTCGAAGAAGAATCCGGGGCGCAGATTTTCCAACTGATTTGCCGACTTCCTGACCACCGAGTTCGAGCCCATGATCGCCTTTTTCTTCGGCGGCACCAGCAGTGTGAAGGTCTTGCCATCGCTGGCCATGTCGAACACGCGCACGCCGAAGTACTGTCCGACGACTCTGAGCTCATCAGGTTTGCGCATCACGATGTAACCGCGGCAACTCGGATAGTCCTTGGCGAGACCCTCCTGCGTCCTGAGCAGGGTGGCGTAAATCTCCACCGTGGCGGTGAGGGTGTTCAATTCGGCCCAGCGCTTATTGACCTGATCAACGAGTTCTTCCGGGGTGACGGACTGGACGTTTGAAGGTGCCTTGGGTACCGGAAGCTTGCGCGTTGTGGGCAAGATGTTGCATCCCGACAGCAACACGGAAACAGCTAGACAGCCAATGACCAGGGAGGGAACGCGAGTCATCGTCCACCTGCTTTTTTCATGGCGTGGCGATATCCCGACACATTCTGGTTGTGTTCTTCAATGGTTGAAGCAAACAGGGACCTGCCTTGCGGATTGGCTCCGGCTGCGACGAAGTAGAGGTAGTTGGTTTGGGCCGGTTCCATCGCGGCGCGCAGCGACGGAAGCCCCGGGTTTCCAACCGGGCCAGGGGGCAGGCCGGCATGAAGATAGGTGTTGTAGGGAGTGTCGAGCTTGAGGTCACTCGCGTAGATCTCGCCCCGCCAGCGGCTTTCAATCTGGAGGCCGTAGATAACGGAGGGATCGGTCATCAGCGGCATCTGCTTTGCCAACCGGTTTTTGAAGACGCTGGCGACAAGCGGCCGTTCCGATGAGATTGCCGTCTCCCGCTCCACCAGCGAAGCCAATGTGACCACGTCGTGCACGTTCTCCCTCAAGCCTATCTCTGCGGCGACCACTCTGAATCGTTTCACCATCGCAGTGGCAATCTGCAAAGGTGTCGCCTTGCGCTGGAACCTGTAAGTGTCTGGAAAAAGGTAACCCTCAAGGGTCTTCGCTCGCGGGTCCAGGTCTGCAACCAGTTCGGCCAGCCTGGGTTGTGCGTCCAGGAACTCCTGACGGGTTCCAATGCCAGCCTGCTCCAGCCGGGAAGCAACTTCAAAGACACTTGCGCCCTCAGGCACAGTAACCGCGATGGTAAAAACATCACCGCGGGCAATACGGTCATACACTTCAACAACCGATGCCGGGTGTTCGAACCGGTACTCGCCGGCCTTGAGTTTGCCCCTCTTAACCCAGCGCAACAGATCAAAAGCATATTGGCTTCGCACAACTCCAGCGGACTCCAGCTGCTGCGCGACGCGGGTGGATGAGGAGCCCGGAATCACCTCAACAAATGTCTCCGTGGACGGACCAAACGGCTCCCAGATCAGCCAGGCACCGACGCCGGTGACGATAAGTGCAACGAGAAAAAGAATCAAGAAGGTTCCAGCTAAGCCCAAGCCCTGTTTTTTCCTGGTCCTTCGGTTGCGGCTTGCTACCATGTGCTGCTGAACACCCTTCTTCCGGATAAGACGCGGTTTGCGGCGCTGTAGACTCTTTACCTTTATCGATTGTACGGGAGCGCGCCTGCAGAAGGACACTTTCGAGGTGACAGAGGCGATAAGCTGAAGTCCTAAGGAAGTGAGAGATTTAGGAACGTGACATTGGAAGCTGCCAAGTTACCACGATACCTCGCGATAGACGTTGGGTCGAAGCGGATAGGCGTGGCGGTGTCAGATGAGCTGGGGCTGACCGCGCAGCCGGTTCTGACGCTGGAGCGCCGGCGCAACAGGCGGGAAGACCTGCGCTCAATTGCGCGGCTATGCCGGCGTTTTGGTGTGGCCGGGGTCGTTGTGGGGAATCCTATCAAAATGACAGGCGAGGTCAGTCCCCAAGCCTTGAAGGTTCAGTCTCTTGCAGCGGGGTTGGGCGAGTTGACCGGGCTGCCCATTCACCTGTGGGACGAACGGCTGACCACGCGGGAAGCACACCAGATGCTGTACGAAGCAGGGCAGGCACGGCACAGGCATCGCTTTTTGGTGGACCAAGTGGCAGCGACGCTGATTCTGCAGGGTTTTTTGAACCGTCTAACAGGGATCGGAGATCACGGGGCAGAAACGGTGAGACCCGAAGACAAGGTTTGATTGGTTTCGGAGATGCGAGAAGGGCTATGGCGCGGGTTGCTATCAAGCGCATTTATGAGGAGCCGTGTGATGAAGACGGGACTCGGATCCTTGTCGACCGGCTCTGGCCACGGGGCCTGACGAAAGAAAAGGCGCGGGTGGATCAGTGGCTCAAGGAGATTGCCCCGAGCACGGAGCTTCGCAAGTGGTTTGGGCACGACACCGGGAAGTGGGCAGCGTTCCAGAGGCGCTATCTCGACGAATTGAAGACGCACGGCGAACAATTGGCACTCTTGAAGCAGGAGGCGGCGCGCGGGCCAGTGACGCTGCTGTTCGGGGCACGAGATGTGGAGCACAATGAGGCCGTCATTCTGCAAAGTGTGCTGCGGGGGAAGTGAGGCGCCGTCCAAAGGAAGCACCGGAGCAAGAGCTTTCAGATTCTCGAGTGGGTTTGCGGGTTCGAAGAGATGATTCTGCCAAACAGCAAGCCGAAGAGAACCAGTTGCCACCAAACCAATGCCAACGCGGTGACAACCGCGTCGCCCGCGAAGACCTGAAGCGAGGGGCGAGAGCCCGGCAACCCGGCTGACACAACTGCCCGTAGCAGGCCTGCGGCGACCGCAACGGCCGGAACCATGATGATGACCGCGATCTTCCTTGGGCCGGAGAGTTGAGAAGCGGGCACCCGATCACTCACCGGGGCCGTTCGGTACCACAAGACCGACCACACGATGAGAATTCCTAACCCGAGGATCGTGCTGCCGTGCTGAAGCAGCGTGCAGTTTCGAATTGGTCCCCAAAACGGGAGGTAGGATGACTGCCTCAGAAATGACCAATGATGATAGAGCCACATCGTCCGATGGGTGAAGGAATCCCAGACGAGATGCGTCGCGATTCCCACCAGGATAGAAATCACAATCATTGCAAACCGGGAGAGGCCGAAGAATCGAAATCTCCCGAGATACGGCGCCAACCGCCTATCGACTGACTCCGGCAAGAGCGAGGCGAGTGGTGCTTTCACGTATCGATGAAAGAGCCAAAGGAAGATCAATGCCAGTGGAAGCGTCAGAATGAGCGCGCCCAGGAGCGTGTGCCCAAACCCACCACTCGGCGCGAATCTGAGGAAATACTCAAAATCCGGCGCAAGCGTTCCGACGACCAGCGCAGATGGAATGAACCGCATTCGGCGAAACGGAAGCGCAGCTGCGGCATGAGCGGGTGTAAAGGGCACACTCGCATTATCCATCAGCCGTTGAAGTCACGAAGACTCGGTGGCACATTGCTGTCCTCCGGACTCCAGCGGTGAGATCGGGAACTTCAATAGCCAATGGTGAACTGCTGGCGCTCATGGGCGGGCTTTTCCAGCTCGTCGACGAGAGCAATGGCATAGTCTTCGAGCGAGATGCGGCTGTTGCCTTTGTCGTCTGCGACGAGACTGCGCTTTCCAAGTCGGAATTTGCCGGTTCTTTCACCGGGCTCGAAGTAGGCCGCGGGACTGAAGTATGTCCAGTTAATGTCTGAGGCCTCGAGGAGCTTGAGCGCTTTCTCATGTGAAGTTGCGATAGGAATCCACGCCTCGGGAAGGTGCCCCGATTTGAGGAGCGAGACACCGGGCGCCACTTCGAGAGATCCGGCGCCTCCGACGACAATGAGGCGGAGCTTACCGGCCTTCTTCACGGCCTCAATCTGGCGCCTTGTAACGCCAATGAGCTGGTCGGTGTCGTCCACGGGTGGCGCATAAGCGCTTACGACTGCATCTGCTCCGGCGATGATGGCCGCGATCTTATCCACGCTGCTGAGATCGTCGCGTTGGGATTTGACGCTGGCTGGCAAGTCCACGGGATTGCGGGCAACCGCTGTGACACTGTGTCCGCGAGAGACGAGTTCGGCGAGAACTCGATGGCCGGATTTGCCTGTTGCGCCATAAAGTACGACCTTCATACAGTTCTCCTTCTCGCGTCGTGGTGCTTCCAATAGTCTTTGGATGCGGCAACTCGCAAATGGACGCGAAGAGCGACGCTTCGATGCTCCAACGGCGTATTCTCGATTGTGGCCGGAGGAACAGACGTGAACAGGCATCCATTCAACAGCACGATCCTTCTCTCAGTTGTCCTGCTTCTGGCGTCGGTGCTGTGCAGTTGCACAGCACCAGATCCTGCCGGATTTTCAGGCCGATCCGTCTGCTCGCGTGTTCAACGGCAGGCTCTATATCTATCCGTCCCATGACCTTGCGGGGAACAAGGACTGGGAGATGTTTGACTGGCATGTGTTCTCGACGGACGACATGGTCCATTGGAAGGATCATGGCGTGATTTTCAGCCTGAAGGACATTACGTGGGCGAAAGTACACGCGTGGGCGCCCGACTGTATCGAGCGAAATGGAAAATACTACTTTTACTTCCCTGCCGACGATCAGATTGGAGTCGCTGTCTCAGATTCGCCTACGGGGCCGTTCAAAGACGCGCTCGGCAAGCCCTTGATCGGCCGGAATGAAGCAGGGATTCGCTCAATCGATCCCGCAGTGTTCATCGATGATGACGGGCAGGCTTATCTGTATTTCGGAAACAGCAGCGGCAAGCTGGGAGTCGTGAAGTTGAAGTCAGACATGATCACGCGGGACGGGCCGATTCAGGTTCTCGATCTGCACAATTATCACGAGGGCATCTGGGTACATAAGCGGAACGGAGTTTATTACTTCAGCTATCCCTCAAATAACGGAGACATGGTTGCGAACCTGATGGAGTACAGCGTGGCGAAGGGTCCGATGGGGCCATTCGAGTACAAGGGCGTCATCCTCGACAACCGCTCGCGCAACGTGCATGGTTCCATCGCCGAGTTCAAAGGACAGTGGTACCTCTTCTACCATGTTGCGGGTCCCAGCGCGTATGAACGGCGAGTATGCGTGGCACCGCTTTATTACAACGAGGACGGCACGATCAAGCCGATTGAGATGGTGCCGGACGCAAAGAACAACAGCCCGGTAGATTATTCCGGAAGGGGCGCATGCGATCCCACCCATGCGACATGAAGCTGTCGCCTGGATCGGAGCACCCGGACCTTTCAAAGTCGCTAGTGGATGCGGCGGCTTTGTTCTGTTCCTTGAGCCATGCGTAGAGCGGGGCGAAGTAGTCGAGCATGGGCTGAGCGTCGATGTGGTCAGTGCCGGTCATCTCCTTGAGCGTCTGCTGCCAGGGCTGGGACTGGCCGGTCTCCAGCATCTTCTGGAGCTTTTCGCCCGCGGCCTTTGATCCGTAGAAGCTGCAGCGATTGAGCGGGCCTTTGTAGCCGCTGGCATCACACATCGCCTTGAAGAACTGGAACTGGTAGATGCGGGCCAGGAAGTAGCGCGCGTAGGGAACGTTGGTGGGGATGTGATTTTTGGCGCCGGGATCGAAGTCAGCCTCGGTGCGTTCCACGGGTGGGGCAACGCGCTGGTACTTCTCGCGGAGTTCCCACCACGCCTTGTTGTAGTCGGCGGGCTTGATTTCGCCGGAAAAGACCTGCCAGCGCCATTTGTCGAGTGCGAGCGCGAAGGGCAGGAAGGCAACCTTGTCGAGCGCCGTGCGCAGTTGGAGAGGAATGTCGGCCTCGGCGGGCGGCTCTTCGCCTGCGAGGCCCAGCGTCTTGAGATACGCTGGTGTGATGGAGAGCGCGATGGCGTCGCCGATGGCCTCGTGGAAGCCGTCGTTGGCGCCGTTGCGGAAAAGGAATGGCTGCTTGTTGTAAGCGCGCTGATAGAAGTTGTGGCCAAGCTCGTGATGCACGGTGGTGAAGTAGTCGGCGGTGACGTCGATGCACATCTTCACGCGCAGGTCTTCGGCGAAGTCGACATCCCAGGCGGAGGCGTGACAGACGACTTCGCGATCACGCGGGTGCACAAACTGTGAGCGCTCCCAGAACGTTTTGGGGAGCGGTGCGAATCCGAGCGACATGAAGAAGTTTTCGCCGTAGCGAACCATGTCGCGGGCAGCGGCGAGCTGAGCGGCGTGACCGCTGTCAGAGCTTGAATCGCTGCGGGAGGCGAAGGCCGGCGCGGCGGCAGGATCGCGTTGGGCAATCTGCATCTTGAGCGCGGACTCGAGGTCGATGGGCTTGAACTGCGAGAGTCTGGGATCAGTGGGCGCGACGATGTCGTAGATGTTGCCCCACTCCTGCGCCCACATGTTGCCGAGGAGTTGCGCCGGGATAAGTCCGTCCGGCCGATCGGCGGCCTTGCCGTACCTGGCGATCAGGCGGGAGCGAACATACGTGTGGAGCTCGCGATAGAGAGGCTCGAGCTGCGTCCAGACGCGATCGAGCTCGGCGGAAAACTCGGCAGGCGTCATGTCGTAATTGGCGCGCCAGAGTTCGCCGGTATCGCGGTAACCCAGCTCGCTTGCGCCGATGTTCTGGAGTTCGACAAAACGCGCGTATTTTTCGCGCATGGGCGCGCCTATGGCGTGCCAGCCCACCCAGAGCCTGGTGAGTTCTTCAGGATCGCGGGACTTTGCCATGCGGACAGCGAGCTCGTCATCGCCGAGGCACATCACACCGGGAGCGGGCGTTTGACCCGCAGGCACACCGGGACAGTATTTCCCCTTCCCATACAAACCAGTGAGTTGCGCACCCAATTCGGACTCCTCGGCGAGCAGCTTGGGGTCTTTCGGAGCCGCAGGCGCGGTGACCTGAAGGAGCTTGATCTGGCGGCGGAGGTCGGGCGGGAGCTGCAAGTGATCAAAACGATGACTCTCCGCGATCAACTCGAGATTGCGCGCATTGAGTTGCTCGGTGAGGAGGGCCGTGGTGGCCTCAGTGTCCTCAGTGATGTCGGTCTTTGCTGTCCAGTCGGCATGCGAGGCTTCGATGTTGAGCTTGAGCAGGTCAGCGTTGGCGCGATCAACGAAAGCCTGCGCTTCGGCGACCGTGGCGGGCTCTGACCTGGCAACTTGCTGGGACGAAGCGAGAGGAATTGCAAAGGAGAAAAATAGAGCGAAAGAAGCGGCAGCGATACGCATGGCGGGAGTATACCGCTCTATCTTCCGGGAGCGCGGAGGGAGAGTCGTACCCCCGCGCTCCCATTGTGAGCCAAGCTCAGTCTGCCTGGTGAGAGCGAATCAGCCGGCAGGTCACAATGTAGCCGGGATTGGTGGGCAAGCCATCGATCTCGTTTCCGTTGTTCACGACAACGAAGTTGATGGGGAGAACCCCTTCTGGGACGGCACTGTTCGAGGTATTCGGATCGGCGCTCCACACCTTGTAAGTGATTGTCCCCGAGCAGTCCGGATTGACAACCGCAGCAACCCCTCCTGTCGTGGTGACGTATTGGGGAAGAAACGTCCCGGCGATGGAAGCAGTGTCGTAGCCCTCCCAGTGGCCGTTTCCGTCGCCATAGACCACGCCGATCTGAGCAATGGGAATGGGTGTTGTTGCGCCTTGAGGGATCACCATGCCGGTACAGGTAAATCCATACGTGCCCTTGGTCATCCGGTTGCTGCATTTCATGGATTGAGTTTGGTTGCGCGACTGCGGGAATCGCAACTGCGGCCAGGACAACGGCTGCGAGGGTGAGTCTTCGACACTTCGACATAAGTCCCTCCTGGACTCAGATTTGAAAGAACTACGGTGCTATAATTTCGCGCCGTAAGCTAAAAGTCCTTACAGAACGCTTACATTTTCGAGGTTGGTCCCGATTGGGTCGGCGTTATTACCAATTCGGGCCCTACCGCCTCGATCCAGTTGCGCGCACTCTGTTGAGGGATAACGAGCCGGTAGAACTTACACCAAAGGCTGTGGAGACACTGCGCGTGCTGGTTCAGCAGCCGGGCGCGGTGATATCGAAAGAGACGCTTTTGAGCGAAGTCTGGCCCGGGACATTCGTTGAAGAGGGCGGGCTTACCCGGAATATTTGTGATCTGCGCCACGCGCTCACAGGCTTGAGTGGAGAATCCTTCATCCAGACTGTGCCCAAGCGGGGTTACAGGTTTGTCGGTCCTGTTTCAGAGCAGGAACAAACCGTACACGTCAAACAAAAGATCCTGGCCATCCTGCCTTTCAAGATTCTGGATCAACTTGATCCGACCATGGGGTTGCGCATCGTCGAAGCGCTCGCTCCCCGTCTCGCGCTGATGCAGGGCTTCCGCGTGCAAACAATTGGCGAAAACGGCAGTGAACGCACTAGCTCGAATGGCAATCCGCGCCCGGATGGACTGTCGGAAGCTGATTATGTTCTTGAGGGAAGCCTGCAGAAGCAGAATGCAAAGCTGCGGGTTTCGGTTCATCTTGACGACGCAAAGATGGGCAACACAATGTGGGCAGAGACCTTCGAAGAGAATTCAACCGATCTGTTTGAGCTTGAGGATGCGCTGGCGGAAGAGATCGTCGGTGCGGTGGTCTTGCTGTTGAGCGCGGAGCAGCCGAAGATGCTGTCGAGCCGCTACACCGAGAGCCGCGCCGCTTACCGCCTTTATTTGAGGGGACGATTCCACTGGAGCCTGCGATTGGAAAAAGAGACTCGAACGGCGATCTCCTTTTTTCGCAAGGCACTGGCGGAAGACCCGGAATATGCTCCGGCTTACTCTGCGCTTTCGAGCAGCTATTCCCTGCTGCCGATGGTCTCGACGCTGCGACCGCACGACTGGATGCCCAAGGCAAAAGCTGCGGCCATCAGCGCGCTGCAGATCGACGAGACCCTGGCGGAGGCGCGCGCTGCGCTGGCGTTTGAGAAGTGGCACTACGAATGGAACTGGAGTGAAGCAGAGCGCGAGTATCGGCGCATCATTACGTTCCAGCCGGATCACGCGGTCGCCCACCAGTGGTACGGCATACTCCTGATGGAAATTGGGCGAATGATGGAGGCGGTCAAACATGCTTTGATCGCCAGCGAACTGGATCCTTCACCAAGCGTTCGAGCCAACTATGCGACCGTGCTGCTTTATACAGGTCATCATCGTGAGGCTCATGAGGTCGCGCAAGAGACGCTTGCGGTCGCGCCAGGGAGTCTTCGCGCGCGTGTGATCAATGCGCTGGTCTTACAGAAAATGGGAGATTGGACGGGAGCGATCCGTGCACTGGAAGAAGCGTATCGGACAGCGCGGGTTGGTCATTTGATCGGTGGCGCCCTCGGGTATGCGTATGCCGCGAGCGGTCGCAAGGCGGAAGCCCAGGACGTACTGAGGCAACTTGAGAACCTGCCGCGCGGACGGACTGATTTCAGTTCACAGGCGCTGGTTCACGTTGGGGCGGGCGACAAGAAGCGGGCGATCGGGCTGTTCGAGAGGGCGTGCGAAGAACGGGAGTTCCACCTGGTGCTGCTCGGGGTAGACCCCCGCGTGGATTCTCTGCGAGATGAGCCACGCTTTCAGGCCGTGCTTGCGCGGATTGGGCTAGGCGGGCTCAATCAGGGCGAAAGGTCGCATTCATCGTCCGAGGCTGAATAAGGGGCGGAGGCGGCTCAGCGCTTGTGCGAGGGCTTTCAATCGCCGATCAGTTTTCGTCGTTGAGGTGGTCGGCGATCTTGTAGTCTGCGGGCACCTCGAAGAGGCTCGGATCAGGCTCGGAGGTGGTGAGTTCCCTTGCGGTGAAGACCTGCCTGCCCGATAACGGAGAATCCACGATCGAGATGAGATTCACGGCGAGCCGCGGCGAGTACCAGAATTCGCGCATTGTGACCATGGGCTTGTCGTTACCTACAACACCGGGCTCGATCGTATTCGTTTCGCGATAGCCGTGGGTATCTTCTCCAAGAGTGCTGCTGACTCCGAGGTCTTCATGCTGGTGCGAGACCTTGCCGCCGGGGGAGGTGCCGGTTGCTCCCGTGAATGGCCGGAAATCGTCAGTGCTGCTGAGGCTGTAGCGATAGAGATCGCAGACTTTCGTCGCGACGATGCAGTTGTACCAGGTGTGTTGATCGGGATCAGTGATCTGGATTGTCGTCACAAAGGTCTTTACGTCGCCGTTCTTCGGGACAAGGGCGGCACGCTCCTGGTGGATGCGCCCTTTGCTGTCGCGCACGATTCGGCGCTCGTTGACCAAGGTAAAGGAGCCGCCGTTGCCGAGCGGGCGGGTCCACTCCGCGGTGAGGATAAAGCTGAACGGGGCGTCTGGCTTGGGCGGGATGAAGATGCTTTCCATCGTGCCATTGGCGCCACCGTCGGGACGGCGAACGGTCTGCTGCGGTTGTGTCTGAGAATTAGCCGTGGAAACAGGAGCAAGGGTACGCGAGAAGAAGAGGAAGAAACCGCCATGCGCGCATCGGGATTCCTCAGAGGTTGCGGACAGTATAGACCGAAGATGGCTGGACTTACGTCTACCGACGGGTGGGGCCGCGTATAATGAAAGTTCTAGCAGTTTTATCTTCCGCGGTTGAGCAACCCCGCTCGCCGCAACGGATCACGAATGCCCGACCACATCAGAAAGCAGCTGCTCAAGGAGATACACGCGCTTGAGCATGAGCTCGCCCACGAATTGCCAGCGGAGATCAAGAAGGCCGTGGCCATGGGTGATCTCTCTGAGAACGCCGAGTATCACATGGCCAAGCAGCGGCAGGAGTTTGTGAACGCGCGGCTGGGCCAGTTGAAGCGGCGCATGGCTGAGTTGTCGCTGGTGAACCTGGCGAATATCCCGCGGGACAAGGTAGGGTTCGGGTCGACTGTAATCGTGTTCGACTCAACCAAGGACGAAGAGATCGAGTATCGGCTGGTAACGAGCGAGGAGTCGGATGTGGCCAAAGGGCTGATCTCGACGACGTCGCCGATCGGCCGTGGGCTGGTGGGCAAGCAGGTGGGCGATGTGGCTACGATTGTGACGCCCAACGGGAAGCGCGAGCTCGAGATTCTAAAGCTGACGACGGTCCACGACGAAGTGGACGAGGATGAAGAAGACGAAGCCTCCGACGACGTCTCTCAGAAGTAGGTAGGAAGAACGAAATGACCTGGACCAGTGCTTTCGGCCGCGCCTGCGGCTGGCTTCTTGACCGCATCGTGCACGGTCTGGCGCTGACCCGCATTTCCCCAAATGCGCTGACGTTTATCGGCCTGGTGATCAACATCGTTGCGGCGTTCCTGTTTGGACATGCGGGCGCTACGAATGCGGACCGGATGTTCTTCTACGCAGGCATGGTGATCTTCGGGGCGGGTCTCTTCGACATGGTCGACGGGCGGGTAGCCAGGAAGAATAACCAGGTAACGGTCTTCGGGTCGTTCTTCGACTCGGTGATTGACCGGTACTCGGACGTGGTTCTCTTCTTCGGTTTGCTGGTGTATTACGGACGCATAAACCGGTTCCGCTACGTGGTGCTGGTGGCGTTTGTAATGGTGACGTCGCTGATGGTGAGCTACACGCGGGCTCGGGCCGAGGCGTCTGATCGGGCAGTGCAAGGTGGGATTCATGGAGCGGCCGGAGCGGATTGTGCTGATCCTGCTGGGCGCGCTCTTTAACCACTGGAATGTGATGGCGCCGGTGCTGTGGGTGCTGGCAGTGCTGTCGACGATCACGGTGATTCACCGGATTCAGTACACGTATCAAAACACGAAGCATCTGGCGCCGCTCAGCTCGGGCGGCTAGCGATCAGCAGGTGACCATTGCCACGGAGCAGCCAGGCTTGGTGGGTTTCCACTGGACCAGAAAGCTGGTGACGGTGCTGGCCTGCATGCGGCGCATGGCTTCGAACTCGCCGCCTTTCTGGCTGTAAAGCAATTTGCCCTGATCGTTGAGGACGGCAAGAGCGGGAACGCCCTTGTTCAACGGCACCTGGTAGCGGGCAGCAAGATCCGTATTCTCGTCCATGTGGCCGATGTTCACGTGGACGAGGACAAAGTTGGCTTCGAGGATAGGCCGGTTCTCAGGATCGTGCAGGTACATGTCGAGGACGATGCAGTCACCGCACCAGTTTCCGCCGAAGTCGAGGAGCACACGCTTGTGGCCAGTTGCAGCAACCTTTATCGCTGCAGCGATATCGGCTTTGGCCTGAGAAGGATCGGGATAGATATCGCGACCTGCTGACCAGGCTGAAGCCGGCGCGATCAATGCCACAATGGGGAGCGCAAAGACTGCGCAAAGAACGAGTATCTTGGAAACGTTGGGGACCTTCATCGGCGAAGAAACCTCGCGGGCTTATTCAAGTCTGCCACAGGAAGTAGATGCCGACGAGCCCTGGGAGATTCCAGGCGTCTAATTACCAATTGGGGGGACTCTTAGTCTTATAAGGATGAACAAGTTGCGCGAGAAACTCGAAGCCCGTCCGTTCCCTGACCTGGGCGCGATGATGGAGGGATATGCGCTGGGTGCTGTCGAGGCGGCGAGGAGCGAGTACAGGCAAACGCTGGATTTTTCGGCCGAATCGATGAATGTGCTGGACGAGATCCTGGTGCTAGCCAGCGAAGATCCGAATGTCGATCTTGATTACGAATCGCGCCTGTGGGGCAGCTATCTGGGCGAAGTGCTACGCCGGCGGTACGCAGGAAATTGGGAGATGACGCAGTATCCGGGCGGGGCGGTGGCGGTGCCGGCCGTGGAAGTAAGGGGATCAAAGTTGTTTCCGCTTATGAAGGTGTACCGACGCCTTACCGTGGGCGACGAGGAGGATCTGCGAAGCTTCTACGACATGGTGACGGAGCGGCTGGGAAATCCGGCGCAGGTCAACTAGCTTCAGTCGCCTCTGACCGTCGGGAAGGACCCCTTCGCAGCAATCATTGGCGAGACAGCAACCGCAAGGCCCCCGTGATCCCCAAAAGACGAGTGGCAACGATCACCGCAGCGTGTGGGCTTTGTGCGACAATAAACTGTGATAGCGTGCCTGGACATGGGGGCGCGCGGAGGAATAAAGATGGGCGATCTATTGCAGCCATGGCACCTGATTGTGCTGGCGATTGTGGCGTTTCTGCTCTTTGGCGCCAAGCGGCTGCCGGAACTGGGCAAGGGGTTGGGTGAGGGTCTGAAAGGCTTTCGCGAAGGCATCAAAGGGGTAAGCGATCCTGTACCACCGGCACAGACCACGCAGCAAGCCGCGGTTCAGCCGCCGCCACCGCCGCCGGGGACTGAGCAGAAGTAAGCGTCGCTTGTCCGAGCCGGATCGGCTGAATGACCTCGAAGGTAGAGAGGCTTGTGCCACAGGGCGCAGGCCTTTCGTGCGTTAGGACTACAACTGCACTCCGCGAGCATTCCTGCTCATCGCGCAGAAAAACTTCAAGCGGTCACAGCAGCCTCAGCGCTGCCGCGAAGATTACCGATCCTCAGGGACTTGCTCAGTATCGGGGCGACGCCTGCACTGCGCGCTCGCGTTCGATCTCTTCGATCATCTGAAGTTCGGCTATGGTGGACCTAAATGCAAACTTCAGGTCGTTCAAGGTTGTGCTTTCGCGGACACGCGGTCCGTAACACTCAACGAGCGAGAGGGTGTTGCGGAGGATGATATCGAGTGTCCTGGCGGGTGACTGGTCGACTGTACGAACAGATTGGGGAAGCATATGCGAGCATCTCCTTGCAAAGGGGGGGGAATGCAAAGAATCTCCCGGCATGTTTACTCGGCCCTGTATTGGAACTGCTCGACTATACTCGCACAGTTTCGATCCAATCTGCTCACAAAAAGTCGAAATGAAACACTTTTGAGGCAGTGGTCTTTGTCCTGAGCGGATCGGGTCTCCCAGCGTAATCGATTTAGCGTGACCGACGACCGGGATGAACCTTCAGAGGCTGAGAAGGGCCACAGCGGCTAGGGCAACAGCCATGCCGGTCAATTGGCGTCGCGTGGGGCGTTCGTGAAGAATCACCGCCGCAAGCAGAATGGTGCCGGCGGGGTAGAGAGAACAGATGACGGCCGCGACATCGAGGCGACCGAAGCCAGCAGCCAGCATATAAAACAGATTGCCGATGGTGTCGAAGGAGCCAGAAACGATGCCTGCGAGCCAGAATCCGCGCCAAGGGCGTGAAGGCGGCGCGAAAGCAATGACCAGGAGAATAGCAGCTGACTCCGGCGACGCGGCCGGCGGTGAGCGTCCAAAGGACCCCTCCTTCGCTGGCAATTTTGAAGAGGATCAACTGAGCGCCGAAGCCCAGTCCAGCGGTTGCGCCGAGCAAGAGCGCCCTGGGCGGTGAGCCCGAGCCGCCGTTGGCGGGCGTGTGAGTAATGAGCCAGATGGCGAGAAAGCCGGCTCCCAGTCCGATCGCGGTAAGCGGCGAGGGGCGGCCGGTATGGATGAACTCGAAGACGACGGGCACAAAAGCGGTGAGAAGTCCGGTGAGTGCGGCGGTAAGGCCCATCGCTCCCATTGCCAGCGCGCGGTAAAAGACGGCCAGAGCCAGCGCACCCTCAAATCCGCCGATGGCGGCACAGATGAGCTGGAACCTGCTGGGAACAACGAGATGAGAAACCAGGCAGACGGCAAGCAGGATCAGCAGGGAGACGATCTGTCCTGAGGCGGTGATGAGGAGCGAAGAGGCCCGACGCGCACCAAGGCCGCCGGCAAAGTCGGACCCGCCCCAGCTGGCGGCCGAAAGCAGGCCGAAGCCTGCCGCCGCGCCTGACGAGGTCATGTTTACTTCTGGTCCTGGCCTGAGGGGTAGTAGCCCTTTTTCGCGATCACCTCGACGCCGGGCCGGTCCACACGCACCTCGATTTTGCGGTACTTGCCGTCAATGAGCGGCTCGTGGCTGGCATAGACGAGCGTGTACTGGTTACGCGCTTCTTCGGCAATGCGTGCGTAGCTCTTCTCGATGCCGTCCGAGTCGTTCTGGGACTCGGGGATACCGCCCGTGGCAAGAATGTAGCCCATGAGGCGATTGTCATACATGGTGAAGGGCAGGTGGAAACGGCTGACGTAACCTACGCCCCAGCGGGCCGAGTCTCCAACCAAGGTGCCGTAGACAGCGATCTTGTTGGTCTGCAGATAGCGCAGAACGTCCCTGTAGGTGGCCTTGCTTCCGTATTCCTTACCGTCGGAGACGACGTAGACGATGCGGCGACGGCCCTTGGGACGCGTGGAGAGTTCCTTGGCCGCGGCCAGGATGGCGTCGTTGAGGGTGTGAATCTCTTTGGGGATTGTGATGAACGATGGGTTGCCGACAGAACCACCATGCTGCACGGTGGCATTGGAATCGACGCAACTGCCGTTCTTAGTGATGCTGCAACCTCCGAAAGGCCCGCTATTGATGGGAACGAGGGCTTCCCGGCCAGTTTCCTTGGTAAGGGCTAGTACCGCAGGAAGACGGCTGCTCTGGGCGCCGGTAAACGATGTGCGCTCCTGGGCCCCGTTGTTGTAAGAAAAGACCGCAACCTCGTCATAGGGGCTGAGCGCGCCCTGGAGAGCGTCCAGAGACTGGTTGACCTTCGCCATCACGTCGGAGGTAAGGCTCTGGTCAATGACGAAGGCTATCGAGAGCGGGGCCGGATCGACGCTGAAGATTCGGATCGGCTCGCGAGTGTCGTTCTCGAACACCTTGAAGTCGCGCCAGGTGAGCCCTGCGACCGGCTTGCCCTTCGGATCCTTCACCGTAACAGGGACTTCGACGTAAGTCGCGTTCAGGACTAGCTTTGCGCCGATATCTTCAATATTTCCAGTCTCGGGCGGAGCGGTCTGGACCTGGTCTTTGACCTGGCTTGGGGCCTGGCTTGATGGTGCCTGCGCGGGTGGCGGCTGGTCGGCGGTGGAGCTGGAGGTGGAAGAGGCACTGCCGGCGCCAATGCCGGGTGTAATGGGCCCCAACTCGCTGAGCGGGCGAGGCTGCGGGGCGGGTGCGTCGGGAACGGCCTGTTGCGTGTTCTGTGGTTGCTGGGCAAACGCCGCAGTGTTGAGCATCTGAGTCGAGCCCAGAATTGCGGTGAGCGCCAGTACCTTAAAGCCCAAGTTCACAGGTATTCATCCCTCCCGAATGCCGCACAAACCGCTGATCGGCGGCTCCGTGGGTGCAACCTCGGGCCGCAACGCAAAGCGCACAAGGCTGCAATCGTCAGAGTATCAGACGCGGTGAGGGCTTGCAGGTCGCACCCCAAGCAAGCAAAGAGTGTGGCATGGACGTTCTGAAGTTGCAAGCTTGTCGCGCGGGTGCCCGCAGTTCAGTTATGCTCTCTTCGTGTTGGAGATTCCGTCCAACTAAACAAGATGCGCATTCCCCTGAAAGCCGTGCTCTTGCTGTTTGCGCTGCCGCTTTTGCCTGCGACGGCATTGGCCCAGCTCGTCCCTTCGCCCGATGCGTCGCCTGTCAGCACGGCGCCACCTCCTCCGCCCGAGGAGCAGGAGTCGATGGGGACTCTCAAAATCAACGTCAACCTCGTGGACCTTTTCTTCACTGTGAAGGACAAGGCAGGGAACCTTGTGCCGCATCTGACAAAGCAGGATTGCTCAGTGACGGAGGATAAGGTTCCGCAGAAGCTCAAGAACTTCGCTGCCGAGACGCACCTGCCTTTGACGCTGGGAATTATGCTGGACACCTCAGGGAGCCAGGAAGCGGTACTGCCGCTGGAGCAGCAGGCGGGGAGCGAGTTCCTGGAACGCGTGCTAAAGCCCAAGGACCAGGCGTTTTTGATCTCGTTTGACGTGAATATCGACCTGCTGCAGGACTACACAAACAGCGCGCGGCTCCTGAGCCGAGCCATGAACAAGGCCGAGATCAATACTGCCGGCGGTAATGGGGCCGGGGGCATTCCTGGACTCGGCGGTGGTACGATTCCGGTCCACGGAACGCCGAAGGGAACGCTGCTCTACGATGCAATCTACCTCGCTTCAAATGAAAAGCTGAGCCAGGAAAATGGCCGCAAGGCCATGATCATTCTCACCGACGGCGACGATCAGGGCAGCAGGATGAAGATTCAGGACGCGATTGCCGCGGCGCAGAAGTCGAATTCGATCATTTACGTGATCCTGATCGCGGATGTGGGCTTCTACGGCGGGTGGGGATACAACGGGTACTCTGCCGCGAAGAAGATGAGCGAGGAAACTGGCGGCCGGATGATCAACGTGGGCAACAACGGAAAGAAACTTGAGGCTGCGTTTCAACAGATTGAGGACGAGTTGCGCACGCAATACGTGGCCAGCTATACGCCGACGAATGCCAAGCTGGATGGGACCTTCCGGCACATCGCCGTTCAATGCCAGGGTGACGAGATGAAAGTGCAAGTGCGGAAGGGGTATTTTGCGCCGTCGCCGGAAGGGCAATAGCTTCGGACCGGATCAAAGCAACATCAGGACAGCAAGAGGGCCGCAGCCTTTTGATGAGGCGCGGCCCTTTTACTCTTCTGAAGAAATCTGGAGCACCGGGCGGGGATTGAACCCGCGTATACAGGTTTTGCAGACCTGCGCGTTAGCCACTTCGCCACCGGTGCTGAAAAGCAGAGGCCAATAATTAGTTTCTGATTGTGGTTCTGCCCTGAACTGAAAAACCCACCACGTTCATGAGCGGGTGGGTCGGTGAGTTTGGATCCTTCTAAATCCAGCTTACGGACACGCCCGCATGGTGCAGCCCTGACAGCAGCACAAACAAGAGGCGGGATTGAATGCACGAAGCATGGAGTCTTTGGCTCGAGAGCTTGCGAGTGTTTCGGGCCGACGAGTATTCGTAGGTTAGAAAATGTTCGGAGGCATGTCAAGCAATGAGCGAGTTGGAGTACTTCGTCGTGGATGTGTTCACAGAGACGGCACTCAAGGGCAACGGGCTTGCGGTGGTGATGAATTCTGCGGGATTGACCACGGAGCGGATGCAGGCGATTGCGCGCGAATTCAACCTGAGCGAGACGACATTTGTTGAGCGCCGCGACGCAGGCGGTGGAGAAAACCGAGGGCGTGCGTGTGCGCATCTTCACCACGCAGGAGGAACTGCCATTTGCCGGACATCCAACGCTGGGCACGGCCAGTGTGCTGAAGCTGAAAGCGCCTGAGATGATGCAGGGGAAAACGGTGAAGCTGGCTTTGAACGTCGGTACCGTTCCCGTGCGCTTTGAAGCGGAGGGAGTGTTCGGCGAGATGACGCAGAACGATCCGGAGTTTGGCGCTGAACTGGAACGCGAGGAAGTGGCGCGGCTGACCGGGCTCAGCGTGGATGATCTGGACGCGTCGGCGCCGCCGCAGGTGGTATCAACGGGCACCGCGTTTGCGATTGTTGCACTGCGGTCATGCGAGGCGCTGGCGCGACTGCGGGTGAATCAGGAAGAAGCAACGACATATCTGCGCGCGCATGGGGGGCGCTGGTTCTACGTTCTGGGTCCAACGGGCGGCGAGAAGCCCGCGTGGAGAGCGCGCATGCAATTTTACGGCGGCGAGGATCCTGCCACGGGATCGGCGGCAGGATGCGCGATCAGCTACCTGGTGAGGCATGGCCTGGTGGCGCCGGGGCGACAGATTCACGTGCAGCAGGGAGTGGAGATCGGCCGCGACAAGCGATTTGTTTCTGGCTGCGAATCTCGATTTCGGCGAAGGTGACGGATGTGCGCGTTGGGGGCAGCACTGTTCGTGTTGCAAAGGGACGGCTTTTCCTGCCGTAATGCACACGCTTTCAACAGAATTTAATCAGGGCAAGTGACTGTCTGTGTTTGCTCTAGGAAATTTTGGCTTGTTACAAGATGGTTTTCAAGTGGATATTTCGCCTCCTGTTCTCTCTTTTCATCGGCTATCCGATGCTCCGTACTCTTGCCAAGCATTGAACGCAATTCAACCGGAGTTTTCTACCGGTTTTCATAACGGCTTCATACACAATCTGACCGCAGCGAGGTCTTCCCTCTTACGGATCGATTGCAAGGTGGTCGTCTCGTGGGAGCACTGCTTTCGCACCCTCAGACGATCTTATTTGCCGATCCCGTGTGAGAACGAACTCCACTGCGGCCGATGGCCCCGGAAACGACGAGCCTGCCCGCCAAAAGAACGGGTCATGCTGCTGTGCGCCTCGAATCCGGTGCTAACAAAAAATCTAACTCAGGAGCAGGACCCATAAACATGCGGCCGAAGAAAGTAATTCTTTGCGTTGACGACAACGAACAGGATCTATCAGTCCTGAAGTTCATGCTGGTAACAAACGGTTACCGTGTGCTGTCAGCCACCAACGGCCAGGAGGCGATCGACACTCTTCGCAGACAACCAGTTGACCTGGTGCTGGCGGACCACGCGATGCCACAGATGAGCGGTGACCAGCTGGTCGGCAAGACTGAAGCAGATCGCGTCGCATGTGCCGATGGTGCTGCTGGGCGATCCGCAGAAGATGAATGGACAGATTCATGGCGCGGATGCGCTGCTGGCAAAAAAGACCTGCTCTCCGCAGGAGTTGCTGGAGCGCGTGAAGCTGATGAGCGCGCGGAAACGCGGACCGCGCAAAGGGGTTCAACGGCTGGTCGGAGCTGAGCTGGCAGTCGCGTCGTGACGCCAGCTTGGGATCGGAGGCAGGGGCCGGGCGAACACCGGCTCTCCAGCGGATTGAGTTGGACGCCGGCCTTCGGGGGAGGTAAGTCGGCATGCGAAGGCTCATTCCTCCGTTCCCGTGTGACTTGCATGGTTACCTCGACGCATTGACGATCGAGCCGGAGTATCGGCATACTCGCCAACGATGGTCAGACTGGTGTATGTTCTTTCGCACCAGCGGAAGTAGGCTTTTATGGATCTCATTCTTGTTCGTCTTCTTTTTGTTGCCTTGCTTGTCTGCAGTTTGTTATTTCCTTCACCCCTTTGGCGTAAGCGGCTGGGTAGGAGCAGCGGGCGGCGCGTTGGCTGCCTGCGCCGTGATCGTCTTTGAGCTGCGCGTGCGCGCGCTGACGCTGCGCCGGCTGATCGGGGCGGTGGCCGGCAGCGTGCTGGGAATCTTTGGCGCGGCGCTGTTTTGCCTGGTGCTGCGATCGGCGCCGCTTGACGGCGTCCACATCCGCGGCGCTGCAGATCTTCGTGCTGCTGCTGATGACGTATGTCGGGCTGCTGGTGGGCGCGAGCAAGGGCGACCTGCTGAATCCCACAGCGCTGGGCACGTTGTTTTCCGGCGATAAACCCAGCCGCCGCAGCGCGAAGGTGCTCGACACCAGCGTGATCATCGATGGGCGCATCGCCGATATTGCCGAGGCGGGATTTATCGACGGGATGATGGTGGTGCCGGAGTTTGTGCTGCGCGAGCTGCAGATTGTGGCCGACTCGACCGACGGCTCAAAGCGCCAGCGCGGACGCCGCGGCCTGGATATGCTGCAACGGATGCAGTCGAACACGAATATCCAGGTGCAGATTGTGCCGGACGACTTTCCTTCCATTCGCGAGGTCGATCTGAAGCTGCTGGAACTGGCCAAGAAGTGGGAAGCCAAGGTGGTGACCAACGACTTCAACCTGAACAAGGTGGCTCACCTGCATCGCGTGGAAGTGCTGAACATCAACGACCTTGCCAATGCGCTGAAGCCGGTTGTGCTGCCCGGCGAGAAGATGAATGTGCTCATCCTGAAGGAAGGCAAGGAGTACAACCAGGGCGTCGGCTATCTGGACGACGGCACCATGGTGGTGGTGGATCACGCGCGCAAGATGATCGGCCAAGCCGGTGGAGATCTCCGTCACCAGCGTGCTGCAGACGGCCAGCGGCAAGATGATCTTCGGCAAGATGGACGAGAACGGCAAGAGCTCCGAGACGGGCAAGGCCGGGCCGGTGGAGATCGCGCGATAAGTCCTCAGTGGTCGGGGTCAGTGATCAGGGGTCACTTCCCCAACGGTGTCGTGAAGCTTCGGTTCCGTTCGAGGCACCCGGCGACCGGCTCCACAGTTCTCTGGAAGTACCCCTCCCCTATCTCTGTAAGTAAATTCCTTGTTTTCAATGGGTTACGGAGAGGGTGTGTCGCCAAATTCCTCTCACCATTGGACTTAGCCGCAGATTCCTCTCAGCAAAGGAGTTAGAGGCGAAAAGCAGCTACTAGCTTCCAGCCTTCAGCTTTCAGCTTTCAGCTTCCGACTTTCAGTGGTCAGGGGTCAGGGGCAGGGATCAGCGGTTCAAAATGTCAGCCATGTCCCCGGTCCGTACCCCTTTTACGGTCCTATTACCCCTCCCCGGTTTCTGTAAAGAAATTCCCTGTTATCAACGAGTTGCGGGATGGGTGTGGCGCCAAATTCCTCTCATCATTGGACTTAGCCGCAGATTCCTCTCAACAAAGGAGTTAGGGCGAAATGCAGCTCTTAGCTTCTAGCTTTTAGCCTCTAGCTCCCATGCTCACGGCTATCTTCCATTGTGCGCCGGGGGGAGGTAATGATCTGCATGGCGATTCTGACCTTTTCTCGATCGGGGGGGATCCGATCCCACATCTCTTCGAGATATGGGGCACCCAGATTTCAGATGTGGGGCACCTGGCTCAGGGCAGGCTCTAGGGCACCAAATGGGGCTGTCAATTCGGGGAGGGGGCGGACTGTTCGGTGGCTGCCTTAGCGGCTCGGTCGGTTCGCTCGTGGTTGAGGGCGAGGAGGCGCTCGAGGATTTCATCGCGCGTTAGGTTGGCGGGCCAGCCGTAGGCGGCAAAGACGGCTTCGTCGAGGGCGCGATGGGCATTGGCGAGCCATTCGGGGCGCTTGTTGTAGAGATTGGTGAGGGTCCGCTTCTTCAATTCCTCCGGGGTGATGTTTGGAGGGTTGAGCCAGTTGTCGCGAAGACGGACGAGTTCGCGAGCGGTGTCGGCGATGGCTTTGACGCGTGTGTCTTCGGATACGGAGGTTCTTTGCCTGGAGGCCACGGGAAGCGGAAAGGTGTCGAAGCAGGATGTCGGCTGTTATAGCGGGCCGCTTTCGACGCCTGCGGGAAGTGGTTCGCCCGGGACCCACGTTCCACGTAGATGCGGCTGTGTAAGATACCCGAAGAAATAGTTGTCATCACGCGAACGACAACGTCGCGAGTTACATCGGGGATTCTCTCTGCGGCCACACGAAGAACCGATGCTTTGAATGTCTCGGAGTGGCATTATAGCGAGGCAGAAGACCGGCTTTCCTCAGTTCGCCTCCGCTTCTGCCGAGCCGCCACCACTTCTCTCGGTAGCTCTCACGGTCCGATTGTCGTGACGCTTGGGCATACACGTTGCTTTCACGTACTAAGGTGTTCGTATGGAGCTTCAAAAAAGGCCCAGCATGCTCCGACATGGTGCCGAAGTCGATAATCCAACGTTTTTTGGTCGTGTCGTAATGTCACCCGCCATTTGATCCGGGCCTAAGAACCTCCGAGTTTGACTGCCCGTTCGCGGGTTGGGCTGGTCGAGCATGTAGTCGTGGAGTTTCCTAAGGAATCTCAAATTTCCCAACCTTGACAGGGCCCCTGAAAAGCGATGTGCCGGTTCTCGAACAATCTCTTAGCGGATGTTCTGCAAGTTCAAGCCCGACTGAAGGTTTGCGTGAATTTGCGTCACAGCAACTGCCATCAAGTTTGCTTTGAATTTGCCGAGCCATCGTCAAATCCAATTAGCGAAACACGTACTTGCGCGCCCCCTAGAGTCCATTTTTGTCGCTCCACGCCTCGAAGATCCGCCCCCAGAAGAAATGCTTCTCCAAAGAACCTCGCTGTTACGCACGCCATTCTGATCGCTTGTGTCGCGATACAGTCCGGCACGTTTGCTCGTGTCGGCTTCAATTTGGCGGCGGTCCTTTTCAAACCAATAGCAAACTAGGTCTGCAAGTGCGGCACGCAGTTGTCGTAAAGATCGAAGAGCTGCCCAACATAATTGTCTCCAAGTTCCTGCGTTAGGCGATTACCCCCAAGGAACGGCGGATTGCCGACGATGAAATCGGCATTGGGCCATTCGGGTTCGTAGGGATTGCCTTCGGCGTCGTAGCGCAGAATGGCATCGCCGTGCTCGATATTCGTAAGTTTCTGAAGAATTGGCTCGCGGTCCTCCTGGATTCCGTGGTCATGTTTCCACTGGAGGAAACCGATCCATACGACGACGGAGGCAAGCTCATGTGCGTAGAACTCGGTTTCGATCCCATAGAGTTGCGAGGGCGAAACCATTCTGGGGACAACGAGGGAGATACCCTGCTCAGTAGCGAAGTTGCGGGCCTCGAGCCAGAGATCCAACATGCGGCGTAGCGCAACGTAAAGAAAGTTTCCCGAGCCACAGGCGGGATCCAGGACACGAATGGAAGTCAACTCGTCAATCCATGCACCGAGAAGTTTTTCGGACTGGCGATCGACGCGGAGGCGAATCTGTTTGGAGTCGCGGGCGGCCTCTTCCGCGCGCTCGATCTCCAATGCTTCGAGCACACGCTGTTTGAGCCTCGGTCCAACGTTTCTTAAGCGGCCGCATGAGAACGGGTTCGATGAGAAGAAGGATGTCCTGCTCGGAGGTGTAGTGCGCGCCGATCAGGGAGCGGCGCTTGGGGTCGAGTGACCGCTCGAAGAGAGTTCCGAAGATAGCGGGTGCGACGTGAGACCAGTCGTAGTTTTTGGACACCTCGTACAGGATGCCGAGGTCGGCCTGATCGAGTTGGAGGACCGCGCTGGAATTGAACAGGTCTCCATTGAAGTGCTTAATCGAGTACTCCCCGAAGATTCCCTCGGGTTGGCTCATTGCCTCGAAGAGCAGGGCAAGCTTGCGCACGAATTTGCGAGGATTAAAGCGATCCTCCTGCACCATGCGACGGAATAAGTGGTTGGGGAGCAGGCCGATCGAATCGGAGAAGAGACAGAATAGGATGCGCATTAGAAAGTGCGCTACCTGCTCCCGGTTGGCTCCAAGACTGCGGTCTTCGAGTTCGAGCCGTTCGGCCAGGCGGCTAAAGAGGCGCGCTGCTTCCTTCGTGACCTGTTCGTCCGTGCGCTCGGGGCGGAGGACGTTGTAATCGCCGAAGAGAGCGCGAAGAACCTCAAGCGGTGGGAGCGGGCAGGTAGCCGTGACCTGGTTGCGGTTGAGGTCATCGAGGGTGAACTCGTAAATGCGCTTGGCGGTGGCGGTAAAGTTGGTGTGTACCTGAAAGCTCTCGAGGTCGCAAACGACAAGAAGTGGCGGATTGCCGAGTTCTTCACGATAGTCGTTGAGCTGGTCGTAGGCTTTTTTCAGGCTCTTGTGCTTGCCTTTGTACTCCCAAGCAAAGTGGTCGCGCAGCCACACGTCGGCGAAGCCCTTTCCGCCATGTGTCTTCCCGACGTATTTCTCAAAGGCGTAGTTTTCTCCGGCTGCATCGGCAGCGGCGGGATGCTTTTCACCGAGCATGTCGCAGAGGTCAAGAAAATGGGACTGCGAGCCAGCGTCCTCGGTTTGCGAGAACAGCTTCCAACGTTGTACAAACTCCGCGATGGTGAGAGGCATGAGTAAAACGTAGTTTACGCTGCGGCGATGGGGAGGCAGATGACGAGTTGGATGCCGCGTTGCAACCTCGGAACCGCTAGAATGGTGCGCAAATCTATGAGCGACAAAATCCGGTTCCAAATACTTGCCTTTCTACTTCTTCCGGCCCTGCTTATCGGGCAGGAGCAGCGCAGCGCGGTCGTCATCGAGGCCGATGTTGCTCATCCCGGAGCAGCCATTTCTCCCGGCATGTTCGGTGTCTTCTTTGAGGACATCAATTTTGCGGCCGATGGCGGGCTCTATCCGGAGCTGGTGAAAAATCGATCGTTCGAGTTCGATGAACCGCTGGCGGGCTGGCATGAGGTGATGGGCTTCAGCGGCAAGGGGCTGGACGAGCCAAAGGGCGAGCTGGACATTCGGACGGAGAGCCCGCTCAACGAAAGCAATCCGCACTACCTGACGGTGAAGGTCACGGCTCCGGGATATGGGTTGTGGAACTCCGGCTTTCGCGGGATCGGGGTGGAGAGCGGAGCCGAGTATCGATTCTCAGCGTATGTTCGGACGCGGGGGCCGAAGACGATCCACGCCGTACTGAAGGACGAGACCGGCCACGAATTGGGTGGAGGCAAGCTGGAGGGGTTTGACGGGCAGTGGAAGCGGTACGAGACGGTGATCCGCGCGACCGGCACTTCGCAACAAGCCCAGTTGAACCTGTTCTTTGACGAGACGGGCGCGGTGGATATCGACATGGTCTCGCTGTTTCCGGTGGACACGTGGAAGCAGCGTCCCAACGGGCTGCGGAAGGACCTTGTTCAACTGCTGTATGACATGCACCCGGGTTTTGTGCGGTTTCCGGGAGGCTGCATCGTGGAAGGCAGGCGGCTGGTGAACCGCTATCGCTGGAAGACCACGGTCGGCGACATCGCGGAGCGAAGGACCATCATCAACCGGTGGAACGACGAGTTCGATCAAAGGGCGGCTCCGGATTACTTCCAGTCGTTCGGGCTGGGCTTCTATGAGTATTTCCAACTGGCCGAAGACATCGGCGCGAGCCCGCTGCCGATTCTGAATTGCGGCATGGCGTGCCAGTTCAACTCGAGCGAGACGGCAAAGCTGGACGAACTGCACGAGTACATCCAGGACGCGCTGGACCTGATCGAATTTGCGAACGGGCCGGTGACATCTCCATGGGGCAAGCTCCGCGCACAGATGGGCCATCCGGCTCCTTTTCATCTGACGATGATCGGGGTAGGCAACGAGCAGTGGGGACCGCGCTACCTGGAGCGGTACAAGCCGTTTGCCGAGGCCCTGAAGGCGAAGCATCCGGAGATCAAGCTGGTGGTCAGCGCCGGTCCGCTGCCTGCGGGAGAGCCATTTGAGAGCATGTGGGCGAACTGGCGGCAGCTCAAAGCGGACATCGTGGACGAACACTACTACATGAGCCCGGAGTGGTTTCTCAAGAACACCGGCCGCTACGACCACTACGACCGGAACGGACCAAAGGTGTTTGCGGGCGAGTATGCCGCCCAGACCGCGGGCATGACGAGCGCGGAGAATCGCAACAACTGGAAGGGCGCAATCGCGGAGGCTGCGTTCATGACGGGCCTGGAGCGCAATGGCGACGTGGTGCAGATGGCGTCGTACGCGCCCCTGATGGTGAATGTGAATGCGTGGCAGTGGAAGCCGGACGCGATCTGGTTTGATCATCTGCGCTCCTTCGGCACTCCGAACTACTACGTGCAGAAGGTGTTCGCGAACAACGCGGGCACGCGGATCGTGCCGGTGACGCCGCAGGCGACAGATGGACTGTACACGAGTGCAACGCTCGATGAGCGTACGCACGAATTGATCCTGAAGGCCATCAACAATACGGCAAATGCGAGGGCGGCGGAGATTCGACTGGGAGGCGGAACGGCGACAAGGCGCGGCGAAGGTGACGACGCTGGCGAGTGCCGACCTGAACGCCGAGAACAGCTTTGACCATCCGACCGCGGTCGCACCCGAGTCATCGACGCTCGAGGT
The DNA here is from genome assembly GCA_963751225.1 of uncultured Acidobacteriaceae bacterium. GTDB lineage: Bacteria > Acidobacteriota > Terriglobia > Terriglobales > Acidobacteriaceae > Telmatobacter. Next base: position 11,966 of record CAVVTY010000008.1, on the reverse strand, counting down.
GAGTTCGGGGACAATACGGGTGGAGTTGCGGCCATACTCGCTGACCGTTTATCGCATTCCGCTGCGGTGAAGATAGCCGCAGATCCCCTTCGGCTTCGCTCAGGGCACGCTTTCGACTTCGGTCGCAGCGGCGACCTTCGCTCAGGATGACAAAAGCGCAGTAAGTAACACAGTGGTAGCTGCGCGAACGAAATGTGGCCCGGACGCCGGGTCACTTGTGGTGGAGCATGAGCATGCGGCTGAGACGTTCTTTCACGCCGGGCCATTCTGACGCGATGATCGAGTAGCGAACGGAGTCACGAGGCGTGAAGTCCGCGGCGAGGCGGTGCGCGCGCAGGATTCCCTCGCGTTTGCCGCCGATGCGTTCGATCGCCTTTTGCGAACGGTAGTTGCGCCCGTCCGTGTGGAGGCAGACGCGCAACACTCCCCAGGTCTCGAACGCATACGTGAGCATGAGGAACTTGGATTCAGTGTTTACGGCAGTGCCCATGGCGGAGCGTGTGAGCCAGGTGTGGCCGATCTCGCAGGCGTCGGGCAGATTGCGGCCGTAGCGCTGATGGCCGATGGGCCACGCCCAGTACTCGATATTCCAGAAGCGCGTTGAGCCGACGAAGGCTCCGTCGTGCAGCCGGGTAATGGCGAATGGCAGAGCGGTTCCTGATTGTTGCCAGCGGAGCGCGGTGGCGATGTAGTCGGCGGCTTCCTCTTTGCCCTGGGGAACGGGGCTCCACTGATAGAGCGATGGATCAGCGGCGGCCGCTTCGACTAGGCTGTCGAGATGGTGCTGCTCCAAAGGCTCGAGGCGGATGTGGCGGCCACGAAGCGTAATCGGCGTCAGAGTTCGCAAGACGAAAGTGACCTCCAGGGATGGAAAGAAACACCCGCCCGGATGAGGTCGATCGCCGGGCAAAGGCCGTGGAACGATTCAAACAGCGAACTCGTTCAATTCGCTGATCTGAAACACCGGCTGAATGTCAGTGTACTTCGGGATGTCGCCCTGGAGTTGAGCGGCGACGGGCATAAATGCCTGCGTGAAGGCATCCAGGGATTCGCAGGTGAAACCGGCGATGGCGGCGTAGGGCGCTTTCTCCCCGGGCGCCGCCCCGGCCACGCCGATTTCCGCCGTGACGCCCTTGAGAGCAGAGCCGAGCAGTCTGACAGCCATCGGCATGTGCACCGTCAGGTAGTAACTGACGTCGAATCTGCTGCCGGGGCTATTAGGGTACAGGACACTGACCTTGATCATCGTCTCCTCTTCCACCTCACGATTGCACGGATGGCCCGTTAGTACTTTTGAACCTTCGGATCAATTTCGTCGGACCATGCGAGGATGCCGCCGGCGACATTCGCGACCTGCGGATAGCCGGACTGCTTGAGGAACTCGGCGATCTTTTGTGAGCGCGCCCCGGAACGGCAGTGGATGATGATTTCGCGGTCGCGCGGAATTTCGGCGAGGCGCTGCGGGACGTCGTTCTGCGGGATAAGTTTTCCGCCGATCTGAGCGATCTGGTACTCGTAGGGCTCGCGCACATCGAGGAGGAAGATGTCTTCTCCTGCGTCGATGCGCTGCTTGAGTTCTTTCACGCTGATCTGCGGGATGCCGTTCTTCAATGCCTTCTCCTCTTTGGTCTCCGGGACGATGCCGCAGAAGTGCTGGTAGTCGATGAGTTCCTTGACGGTCGGATTTTCGCCGCAGACGGGGCAGTCGGGATTCTTGCGCAGCTTGAGTTCGCGGAAGCGCATGTTGAGCGCGTCGACGAGGAGCAGGCGTCCGATCAGGGGACTGCCTTTGCCGAGGATGAGCTTGATGACCTCAGTGGCCTGGATGACGCCGACGAGGCCGGGAAGAATGCCGAGCACTCCGCCCTCGGCGCAGCTGGGGACGAGGCCGGGCGGTGGCGGCTCAGGATAGAGGCAGCGATAGCACGGGCCCTCCTCCGTGGCAAAGACGCTGGCCTGACCTTCAAAGCGGAAGATGGAGCCGTAGGCGTTGGGCTTGCCGAGGAGCACGCAGGCGTCGTTGACGAGATAGCGGGTGGGGAAATTGTCAGTGCCGTCGGCGACGATGTCGTAGTCCTTGAGGATTTCGAGCGCGTTGGCGCTGGAGAGCATGGTCTCGTGCTTGACGACATTGAGCGCGGGATTCAGAGCCTTGAGCTTCTCTTCGGCGGAGTCGAGCTTCTTGCGCCCAATGTCCTTTGTGGAGTGAATGATCTGGCGCTGCAGGTTGCTTGCATCCACTACGTCGAAGTCAACGAGACCCAGGGTGCCGATGCCGGCTGCGGCGAGATAGAAGGCCAGGGGTGAACCGAGTCCGCCGGTGCCGACGCAAAGAACACGAGCGGCTTTCAGCTTGCGCTGGCCCTCCATGCCCACCTCCGGGAGGATCAGGTGGCGCGAATAGCGCGAGAGGTCATCGGTGGTCAGTTCGGGAAGGGCGATCGGATCTGTGGTCGTGGTTGCCATGGGGTCAGTTCTCAGTTCGTAGTACGGAGTTCACAGTTCGCAAGCGACAGTTGTGCGCCAAAGGCGCTCTCACCCCGGAAGGTCAGTTCCCGCCGGCGATGGAAGGGATGATGGAGAGCGTGTCGGCAGCGGTGACCGGGGTGGCCTCCTTTGCCGGGAGATAGCGCACGTCCTCATCGTTCAGATACAGGTTAACAAAAGCGCGCAGATTGCCTTCGGCGGTGAAGAGGTGCTTGCGAAGTTCGGGGTGCTGTTGGGTCAGGGCGTCGAGCGCGGCTGCGATCGTGGGGGCTTTGACCTGTAGCTCATTGATTCCGCCCGCGTAAGGGCGCAGCGGCGTAGGTATGAAGATGATCATGCGTTGGGGATCCTCGCGTTTACTAAATGAGATGACGGCAAAGTCCGATTGGATGAAGAAAGCTCAGCGGTGACGAAAACGGCTCCGGGGTTCCGGAGCCGCTTTCTGACGACTCTATCAGCAAGTGTAATCGGTTTATCGAGATGCGGGTTTGGGCGCGGCAGGAGTTGCAGTGGGCTTAGCCGCCGCGGTGGTTGCGGGTTTGGTTGTGTTGGCTGCGGCTTCAGCCTTCGGCTTCCAGAAATCGGGGTCGCCTTTGAGCCATTGCTCTTCGGGATAACTCTGTTTCGGATTCACTGAAAACAGCTCCGTGTGGGCGGAATCGATGGCTTGCCAGAAGTGTTCGTCGAGCTTTGTCATGCCCTCCTGACCACCCGCTGCTTCCATGAACTTCTTGAAGTCCGCCATGTCGCGGTCGATCTCAGTCATCGAGTTACGTGCGGTCAACGAGATGTAGGTGCCGCCTTCAGTGCCATAGGCGATCTCGTAGGTGGCCCAGTGGAGGCTCGATCCAGACTTGTCACAGATCTCTTTGTACGCCTTGGTTACGTCGTACCAGTCTTTGCGGTGGCCGGGGCGGACGTGAAAGACGTTGATTTCGTAGTAGCGAGCGTGGGAAACGTCGGGATGGGGATGGTAGCTCAGCTCCTCATCGTAGATGTAGACGACCTGGTCCAGGCCATCGAGCAGCTCGCCGTCGGCGCCGGCGGCGCGATCGAACTCAGCGGACAGGCCGGGGCTCTTATCGAGGACTTTGTTGTCGGCTTCCCAGGCGGCAAACGACGGATAGCGCGTGATGAAGAGGGCGCGCGATTTGCCGGACATGGAATTCAGGGCAACGTAATGGCCTTGCAGTTTCGCCTTGTTCATCAGGGCAACGAACGCCGCTTCGGTTTTGTCGTGCTGTCCGCCGGACTTTCCTGGCTTGATGTATTCCCGGGTGATCTGCAGAACCGCAGGCGGCTTTGCGGAAGTGTCTTGCGCGGCGGCCACGGAACTGCCCGTGACAGCGATGGACAGTCCCAACAGGAGTGGACTGATTTTCATAGGGGATCCTCCTTGACGTGCTCAGAGATCGCTCGCGGTTGGGGGGGAAACCAGGGATGACCGCTGTGCTCTGGGACAGAGACGAATGGTATGCCCTGACCGGCGGGCTGTAAAGGGAATGTTTTCAAGGAACGCCCGAGAGCATAAGCGCGCAACCGGTAAGGATCTGAGGCGGTGGAAAGAAACGGCCCCGGAGTTTCCGGAGCCGCTCAGACTGCCGACAAAGGCCGGGACGGGAGATGGAGCGTCAGAAGTCCATCCCTCAGGGGCTGAAGCCCGCGTTGATTTTGCCGGGATTTTACGGCATGGCTGAAGCCATGCCCTTTCAAAACGGTGACCAAACAGAGTTTGTCAACGCCCTGGCGGCCCCGGAGTTTCCAGAGCCGCTCCTGTTTGCCCGAGAGAATTCAGCGAGATGCGGGTTTGGATGCAGCGGGAGCCGCTGCCGGCTTGACTGCGGCATTGGTGGCCGGTTTCGCTGCTTGAGCTGCGGACTCTGCTGCCTTGGGTTTCCAGAAACCGGGGTCGGACTTGATCCACTCCTCGTCGACATAGCTCTGCGCGGGGTTTACCGCGAAGAGCTCACTGTCAGAGGAACTCACCGCAGATCCATAGAGTTCGTCGAACTTCTTCATTCCCTCTTCGCCGCCCATTGCCTGAACCCACTTCTTGCTTTCCGCGAAGCCCTTATCGATGTCGGACATCGAGGTGTCGCCGCTCAGCACGAGGTAGGTGCCGTCCTCGCGACCAAAAGCGATCTCGTATGCGCCCCAGTGCGCGCTCGTTCCGGCCTTGTCGTGCGCATCCTTCACCATCTTCACCAGCTCGTGCCATTCGTGACGGTGGCCGGGCTTGACGTGGAAGACCGAGACTTCCATGTACCGCATCTGGCCGTTGGGCTTGTGCGAGTGGTAACTGAGTTCTTCGTCATAGGTGAAAACACCCTGGTCGAGCGCATCGAGCAATTCGCCGTCGGCCGCCGCCAGGCGGTCAACCTCTGCCGAGAGGGCTGCATTCTTCTCCATCGCCTTGTTGTCTTTTTCCCAGGCCTCGAAGCTGTCAAATCGAGAGAAGTAAAGACAGCGCGACTTGCCCGAGAGCGAGCAATAGGCAACGTAGTGGGTTGGCCACTTGGCGCGCGTGAACGCCGAGACAAAGGCCGCTTCGGTCTTGTCGTGGGCCATTCCGGCCTTTCCGGGCTTCACAAATTCGCGGTTGATCTGCAGGACTGCGGGAGCCTTTGGTTGTGGTAGTGTCTTGCGCTGCGGTCACCGAAACGCCTGTGACCGCGAGAGACAGTCCCAACAGTATTGGGCTGAACTTCATGGAAGAACCTCCTTGACGTGCTCAGAGTTCGCTCGCGATGGGGGAGCCAGGGGAAACACCGCATGTTCTCTAAGGCTGGGCGAATCGTAGCCCCGCGGTTTCTGGATTGTAAAGAGAATTCGTGAATGCAGGCGCGTGCAGACCGCTGAGTTTACAGGGAGTTAATCAATCACCTCGATTGTTTCCGGTTCGAAGCGCTTGTCTTCCTCGGTGACGCCGGCGAGAAGAAACGAATTCGTTGTTGCGGCCTTGCCACCGGTGACCTGGGTGATGACATAAGAGCAGCCGAGCCAGTGCGCCTCGGCGAGATCGGTTGAGGACCATTGCGCGGGGTGGTCGGGATGCGAGTGGTAAAAGCCGGCAATCTCGAGCCCGCGACTGCGCGCTTCGCGTTCGATTTTGACTAGTTCAATGGGCGCGATCTGGTAGCGATTGTGCGGCGAATCGGTACGAGTGTTTCCGGCGCGGATGGAAGATTCCACGAGCCAGCCACCATCCATGGGGCGGCCGAGGAGTGCGCCGCAGCACTCATGCGGGTAGGTCTCTTCGCCATGCGAGCGGATCGCATCGTACACCTGACGCTTCAAATGGAGTACGCCCATCCCTCCTCCTCCCAGAAACGTTCGCTGAGGTACTTGTCGGCGGAGTCGGGCAGCACGGTAACAATCACAGCTTGCCGGCCCACTGCAGCCTCTTCACGGGCGATGATAAGACTGGCCACCACGGCCGCTGCCGCGGAAATGCCGACGAGCAGGCCCTCTTCGCGGGCCAGACGCTTGGCCATGTCGTGAGCGGCTTCAGTTTCGACAGCAAGTTCGCGGTCGGCAAGAAGCGGGTTGTAGATGGGGGGAACTATGGAGGAGCCCATGTGCTTGAGTCCCTCGAGTCCATGAAAGGGCGAGTCGGGCTGCATGGAAATAACCTGAATCGCTGGATTGTGCTCTTTGAGGCGGCGCGAAGTGCCCATGAAGGTGCCGCTGGTGCCAAGGCCGGCAACAAAGTGTGTAACCCGGCCGGAGGTCTGCGCGATGATCTCGGGTCCGGTGGAGTGGTAGTGGGCCAGCCAGTTGGCATCGTTCGAGTACTGATCGACGTAGCAGAAACGGCCGGGGTCGTTGCCAGCCAGCTCGCGGGCTCGGCGGATGGCGCCATCGGATCCCTCGTCGGGGTTTGTCCAGTCAATGGCGGCGCCGTAGGCGCGTAATATCCGCTTGCGTTCAGGCGACACACTGGCAGGCATGGCAAGGTGCACGGGAAAGGCCAGAGCGGCGCCTAACATTGCGAGGGCGATGCCGGTGTTGCCGCTGGTGGCGTCGAGGAGAGTCTTTCCCGGAACAAGGAGACCGCGTGCGCGGGCATCGCGGACCATTGCAGCAGCGGCCCTGTCCTTGACGCTGCCACCGGGATTGGCCCACTCGGCCTTGGCGAGAAGGATGATTCCCGGATATTGGCGGACGGTGTGGTCGAGGCGAATGAGCGGCGTGTTTCCGATGCGCTCGGGAAGCGTGGAGCCGGGAAGCGACGAGGCTGGCCGATGCTGAGTTGGTTCTGTGTCCATACGATGCTGGTGGTGAAATTGCGGTCGGCACTCCCGGTATGCGAGATTGGAGATGGGGAAGATTACAGCACCCGCTTCAAGATTCTCGCAGATTGGAATGCGATTATGGCTAGAAAGTCGACGCACAAATCCTTTGAACAGATAGTTGACGCGCTGCGCGCACACTCCTTTGACGTTGCGAGTTCTCCAGGCGTGGCAGGCGGAGTGCTGGTGAGCAAGCATGGCGCCGCGGCGGTGCTGGCTCCGGCAAAGGACAGCAATGCGGGGCCTGCTGCGGCATTTGCAGTGGCGCCAGGGATCCTGATGCGGGGCGAGGTCGCGCGGCTGCTGGATCGTGGTTACCAGAAGTTCATTAAGACTTCCCAATATGAATTGCCTGCTTCGGCAAGCCAGTTGCACGCCATTCATGCGTTTCACGAGGAGCTGACCCAGTTGATGGGGGGCGTGAGCCTCTACAACGAGTCTCTGGGCACGACGAGCGATCTGTACGAGTACGACCGGTTGCGCGGGCGGGAAGAGTTGCAGCCGGCGCCTGCACGTCCCTGGGAGCTGACTGGCGGACACTGAGCCGGGATTGCGCCCACTCCTCGAGATCGGGAGGAGAGGGGTTGCGGTGAACAGGTCCAGAGCGGTCGGCGATGATGGACAGGACGGTCAGACACCCGCGGTTTCAGAGGCGCGTATCAGGCGCCGGAAGGAACCCCGGCACCCTGTGGACACGGGCGCGGTCATCCGGTTGCTCGACATAGCGGCGAAGCTGGAAGGCCGTATTGTCGATGTGAGCATGGGCGGCTGTCGCATACGGACCAATCTTCCCTTTCCGCTGGGCGTCTTCCGCCGGGTAGAGACGCAGTTTCGCATCGAAGGACTGCCCATTTCGGCTTGCGGGGGTCACGCAAGCGATCTATGACCCGTTCAACGTGGGAATCCGGTTTCTCAACATCAGCGAGAGGATGCAGGGACAGCTGGCGCAGTTGATTGAGGAGATCAAGGAGTTGCGTGAGCGAGAGAGTGCCGGCGACGGGGAAACGGGAGGCGCCGGGAGTGACCGGGCCATATCGACAAATAGGAAATAGGGAAGGACAGGGTTCCTTTCGGATGTTGGATTTCAAGGAAGATTGAGGCGGCGCGAGCCAACTGCAGGTCCTTCGGTTACGGTCGCCTCTCCGATCGGTACCAAGTTGTGAATCACATAATTGGCGAATACGTTCGCGGCGACATCTACACAAACTCAATCGAGAACGCGTTCTCGCTGTTCAAGGGCGGAATCATAGGGCAGTACCACAAAGTCAGCGCAGAGCATTTGCAGCGCTACCTTGACGAACAGATTTATCGCTTCAACTGCCGCAACTATGACGCGCTTGGAGAAACGGTTCGCAGACTCTGCGGATTCTCGCCGCTCACTTTCGCTTCGCCGAGTTCCGAGGGCGAGATACCTTCTTAGGAGACTCTTTCTCGGAAGCCTTTTGCGGTTATTTTGAAAGCATGCACCGCAAGGCTTCATCGAATTGTCCTTTGTCCACCTTCAATGTGATCCTGCCGGGGGCCTTAATGCCTTCGCCCGCTTTGCTGCTAGTTTCTTGATCGAGGGAGCAGCGGGCAAGCGCTCTGGCATTGTTCCACCGATCTCTTCGATGGCTTTGCGCACCCTCCTCCCAACGGCGTGATGAGTGTCAATGGCCCTCTGCTCGCCCTTGATGCCTTCAATCCTCAGTTTCTCTTCTGTTTGCGTTATCCGAAATTCATTGGCAGCGAGTTCGGCGCGTCCGACGCAATCGAGCAAGTCTTCGTTATCTCCGATCCCTTTGCGCCGCTTGATTTCGCGGACTCCGATTTCCCCGTAAAGCCCCTTATAGCCAGCATCCTGAAATACGCCGAACATTGCGCTTCGAACGCCTGCATCCTTCGCAGCCCCGCCGAGTTTTCGGTTTGCATCCTTCACGCGCTCACGAAGCAGAACGCGGCGCTCCTCGTCGCTTAAAGCCTCTTGGTGTTCCTGGCGGTAGGTTTGTTCGACAAAATACGCTTGAGCGGTAGCGATCTCCGGTTTGGATGTATCGCCGTTCATAGCTATGAGATAGCAGGCATACTTACTGAGGGCATAGTCTTCTCTCTCTCTCATCGCCCCACTTCCGATTTCGACCATTTGCGGCATTCGCGCAAAATGGTTGGCGACAGAAATGACCTGCATTCTCGCAAGATGCTTTTGCCCGCTCAATTACTTCTTTAAAGTCACTCCACTTTCCATAATCGAGGACCCCCATAATATCCCGCGCCATCCAATACGGTTGACCACCTTTGGTGCGCTTTTCCAGAGCCTTAAGACTCCCAATGATAATGTTCGCTGCATCTGCCATGCGCCAGTCTCCCAGAACAAGGATATACCAAATCCCCATCTCTTCGCATGTGTTTCATATTGCACTTTCTCTCTTTTCCATCTACTCTCAGGTAAGGAGAAAAGGGAATGGGAGCAAGAGAGACTCTGCAACGCTTGGCTGATCGCAAAACGCAAGAGATAGCTGAGCTAGAGCAGCAGGATCGCTCTAGCGAAGTCGTATCTTCAAGCCCTTCAAGACTCCATGAAAGCTCTCCCCAAGGAGACATCGACGGCGACTAATGGTGAGGACGCCCCATCTGAGCTTCGCCCCGGAACCCTTCTTGCTCGTACACGAGACGCTATTCAGAAGAATGGAAAACCTATGCACATAACTGAGATTCTCAGCGTCTTGGGGGTGGATAACACCAAAAGTGCGAGAGTATCCCTAGTAGGTTCATTAGGGGCTTACGTAAGAAAGGGCCAGATCTTCAATCGGCCCGGTCCAAAATCATATTCGGGCTTATCGGCATGAAGCCGCAATTCAATGCAACTACAGGTCAGCAGCAGGATTTACCAGATGAGTTTGGAAGCGTCACGGAGGGCGTCTAGCTGGTGCTAGCACCGGACTTATAATCCGGAGATGCCATCACGGGGTATGGAATTCGACTTTCCCGCCCTCCGCTCCAATACACTTTAAACCTGCTCGCCCTGTCACGGCAGTATTATTGCCGTTTGCTGCCAAATTTGTCTCATGTAAGCGGCCACCACTTATTTTGTTTTAGATTCAGTGGCTTATAAGGATGCCATCTCTCGATCCAGCCTAGAATGATTCTTCTTCGCGCTGGTTGGAGTAGTCGGGTGCGCGGACAATGCGCATCAACTCGCCGTGATCAAGCCAGTTGAGAAGGCAGTTGGAACAATCGTCGATGATGACGTTGCCCGGACCGTTGTAGAAATGAGTGTCCATGCGCTGGTGGCAGTGGGGGCAGTCGATGTGGCGATGCAGATCATGCGGATCAGGAGTGGGAGCGATCAGGGTCCCCTGCTGGTCCGGCACGCAGTTCCTCAACCAGCGCAGGAAGACGGCCATGGGGATGAGCATGCCGCGGCAGCGCGTGCAGTAGCGGATTCTGATCTTGGCCAGTGCCGCGTGCATGAGCGGTATGGCGCAGACCGGGCAGGCCTCTTCAGCGGGCACGCCGCAGGACGGACACGCCGTCGTCATCCTTCGCCGGGAAGAAGATGCTCTTGCAGTAGTCGCATTTCAGAGTAGTCTTCATCGGCATTGAAGGCGCATGGCAGCGCCGCAGGACGGACAGTTCATTGCGGCCTTTCCACACTCCGGGCAGAAGTGCGCGGCGCCGGGAATGGGCTTTCCGCACGCGATGCAGAATTTGCTTCGCTGCCGCCGAGGGTGGCAGTGCCTTCGACAGCGGGCTTGAGGGACGACATCATGGATCTGCCCCATGGCGACTCCTGCGCCAAGCCCAACGCCCATCCCGGCTGCGCCACCCGCATTTGCGGCGGCAATCGGCAGCGACTGAGCGGCTTCGAACTGCGTGTAGCGGCCGAGATCGCCGGCCATGCCCATGCCGATGCGCTGATCCATGACCTTCTGCAGCTCGTCAGGCAGAGAGATGTTCTCGACGACGAAGGAGTCGAGTTCGAGGCCCAGCGCGGCGAAGGTGGGCTTCATCTGCTCTTCGATCTTTCTGCCAAGCGCGGCCTGGTTGGCCGCCATATCGAGAAAGGAGATGTTGCTGGTGGCGAAGATGTCAGTCATGCGTGCAACGATCGTGTTGCGCAACTGGCCTTCGAGATCGCGAGACGTAATACGTGGCGCGGCGTGCCGCTGACCTGCGTGAAGAAGGTGCGCGGATCGGCGATGCGATAGGAGTAGATGCCGTAGCCGCGCAGGCGGACTGCGCCGAATTCGCTGTCGCGAATGGTGATGGGCGTAGCGGTGCCCCACTTCTGATCGATCTGCAGGTGCGTCGAAAAGAAGTAGACATCGGACTTGAAGGGCGACTCGAATTCCTTGTCCCAGTTCATTCAGATCGGTGAGCACGGGCAGATTGCGCGTGTTGAGCGTGTGCAGGCCGGGGCCGAAGACGTCGGCGATTTTGCCTTCGTTGACGAAGGCGGCCAATCTGCGACTCGCGCACGGTGAGCTGGCCGCCGTTCTGAATCTCCATGTCCTGCATGGGATAGCGGTAGGCGAGCATGCCGTCTTCCGGCTCGTTCCACTGAATGACGTCGATGAACTGCTTGGCGACAAATTGCTTGAGGTCCACGTGCTCCTCCGGGGTGCAACTCTACCATGCGCCTTGAATCAGGTCCGAGAAAAAGATGGCGAATCGCGATGCCGGTCGTAACCTATAACTTCCTGCAATAGCAATGAGATTGCGTTATTGCAGTGCGCGATTCAGTTGGGCGTTCCGGTGCTCTCGGTGGCGTCGAATGTGCACTCGGGGCACTGGCAGCTGCGGCGCAGATAGTCCCACGAATAGATGCCACCGGAGTGACCGTCGAGCCAGTTGAACTGAATGGCGTAACGGCCAACGGCGTGAGCGCTGGCGGGCTTGGCAGGCGGCGTGTACATGGGCAGCAGCGCGGCGGGCTTGGGCTTCGGCTGGCCGGCTTTGCGACCTTCGGCTTTGCGCTCGTCAACACACGTGGCGCAAGGGCAGGCGTCGCGAAGCCAAGCAAAGGTCCACGCGCTTCTGTGTCCGTCCTGCCAGTCGATCTCGAGCCCTTTGCCCTCGGTGAGCAGAACGCGGACCTTCTCTGGAGTGACGGCGATGCGGGAGAGCCGGCGCTCCGACTCGTTTTCGCGGGTGGCTTCTTCCTTGCTGACGAAGCGAATGCCTTCGTGGCTCATGAGTCTATTTTAG
>CAVVTY010000007.1:0-235866 GCA_963751225.1 uncultured Acidobacteriaceae bacterium | reverse complement strand
CGACGCGGCCACCCAGCGGCTCAAGCCGCTTTCGCAACTGGGTCAGCCGTTGCGGGCTCGCTTCGCAGGCCACGATGTGCGCTGCTGGATTGCGCTCAGCGAGGATGAGGGTCTTGCCACCGGGCGCAGCGCAGCAGTCCAGAATCGTGCTCCCCCTCGGCGCAAGCTCGGCAATCAGTTGCGATCCCTCGTCCTGCAACCGCAGCCGTCCTTCGCGGAATGCCGACGTTGCGGTCACATCGCCAGTTGCGACAACGCGTGCCGCACCCAGCAGCTCGCCGGGCTCCAACCTGACGCCGTTGGCGATGAGTTCCTTTTCAATAGCGGGTTCTGCGGTGCGGAGTGTGAGCAACGGCGACCCTGGCCCTGCGTGCATATTGCACGCGCAGCGTCGATGCCATAGAAACCGGCCCACCGATTGAACATCCATTCCGGGTATGCTTCCACTGAATCAGGCTCGAACACAAACTCTTCTGCCCGTCGTGCGCCGGCTCCCTTCGCGATCTTGCGAAGAACAGCGTTGACCATTCCTGAGGCGAACCGGTGACCGGCCTGCTTTGTCAGCTCAACGCTTTCACCGATCGCCGCATGGGCCGGAATGCGATCGAGATGCATCAGCTGGTAAGCGCCGAGGTGCAAGGCCATCAGGACTTCCACTTCGAGCTTTGCATTCGGGTGCTTCAGGAGAGAGCGAATGAGACGGTCCAATTCCAGTTGCCATCGAAGGGTTCCCAATACAAGCGCGGTTGTCAGATTTCGATCCTGAGGTGAGAGTGCTTCGACGCGCCTGCCGCGAAGCAGGTCGTCCGAATGCGATTGACCTTCCTCCACCGCAAGGAGGATTGCGAATGCCGCTTTCCGCGCTGGAGAAATAGCCGCCATCGGTCTCAGGCCAATCGCGCCCCGGCGCGCAGCCCGGCTCCACGGAGAAACTGGGCGGCACCCAGGCGCTTCCTGCCTTCGAGCTGCAACTCAACGAACTCGATCCATGTGCGCGCGGCGCAGGCGACAAGCATTCGTTGATTTTCGATGCAGACCTCGCCCGCGGCGCCTGTACCAGTGCGGTCCGCCACTTTCATGCGATGCACGATGAGTTTCTTGCCTTCGAGCATGGTGAAAGCGCCCGGCCAGGGTTGAAATCCACGCCAGCGGTTCCAAATCTCGGTTGCAGTGTGCCCGGCGAAGTCGATTTGCCCGTCTTCGCGCTCGAGAATCGGCGCAAGGGTGGCAACAGCGTTGTTCTGAGGGTGCGGTTGGATCGTCCCGTCTGCGAGCCCGGTCAGCGTCTCTACAACCAGAGGTGCTCCAGCGTTGGCCAGCACGTCAAAAAGATCCGCTGCAGTCTGCTCCGGACCGATCGCAATTTGTCGCTGCAGCAGAATCGGCCCCGTGTCCAGCCCTTCTTCCAGCAGCATGGTGGTGTTTCCTGTGACCGTCTCGCCCATTGCCACGGCCCACTGGATCGGCGCCGCACCACGGTACTTCGGCAGCAGAGATGCATGCAGATTGATGCAGCCAAGGCGCGGCAGAGCGAGCATCCACGGGGGAATGATGCGGCCGTAGGCCACAACTACGATGGCATCGGGCGCGATCGCTTCCAACCGCGCGCGAAACTCCGCGTTATTGCGGATCTTTTCGGGCTGGATGACTGAGAACCCCGCGACGAGAGCGGTCTGCTTGACGGGCGGCGCCGCAAGCTGCCGCGAGCGGCCCACCGGGCGATCCGGCTGCGAGACAACCAGGGCAATGTCGGAGCCCGCCGCAATCAGCGCCTCCAGGGTGGGCACTGCAAATCGCGGCGTTCCGCAGAAGACGAGCTTCACGGTCTTACCATGTGCCTTCGCGCTGCATCTTGCGAATCTTGCGCAGCGCAAGATCGCGTTTGAGCGCGCTCATGCGAAAGATGAACAACTTGCCGTCGAGATGATCGATTTCGTGTTGAAAGGCACGCGCAAGCAGCTCCTCGCCGTCCATCTCAAACCACTTTCCCTTGAGATCCTGTGCTCGCACGCGCACCGTTGCGGCGCGCACCACTTTCTCGCGAATCTCAGGAAAGCTGAGACAGCCTTCTTCCTCGTATTGCCTGCCCTCACGGAAAATAACCTCAGGATTCACAAGGACTAGTTTCTGCGCCGGATCCTTTCCCTGGCTCAGATCGACCACCGTCATGCGCTTTGACACGGCCACCTGGGGCGCGGCGAGGCCGATGCCCTGCGAGGCATACATGGTCTCGAACATATCCTCTGCGAGTTTGGCCAACTCGGCGTCGAACTCTGTAACTGGCTCTCCGGGTTGCGAAAGCACCGGTTCGGGGTATTTGACTATCTTCAACTTCATTTCTGTTTGCTAAAAGCTCCGTATCTGTTCGATGTATCCGTCGAAATTTCGTTTCATTTCGAGCATGGAGTCGCCGCCAAACTTCTGCTGCGCAAGGCCTGCGACAGTAAGAGCAACCATAGCCTCGGCGGCCACTCCGGCGGCGGGCACCACGCAAATGTCGCTGCGCTCGTAGCTTGCGCTGGTCGCCTCGCGGGTGTCAAAGCGGACCGACTCGAGCGGCCTGCGCAGGGTGGAAATGGGCTTCAAATACCCCCGCACCACGATGTCTTCGCCGTTGGAGACACCTCCCTCAACACCGCCGGCATTGTTCTGCTCGCGGGTAAATCGCGTAGGCTTCCCAATGTCTTCGCTGGCGTAGTGAATCGCGTCGTGCACCGTGGAGCCAAACGACTCGGCTGCCGTTATGCCGCGGCCAATCTCGACGGCTTTGACTGCCTGCAGGCTCATGACCGACCAGGCCAGCAGACCGTCAAGGCGCTCGTCCCAATTGGCATAGGTGCCCAGGCCAGCCGGTGCGCCGTGCACTACCACTTCAAAGACACCGCCGACGGTGTCGCCGGTGCGGGAGGCGTGCTCGACTTCTTCCTTCATCCGCGCCTCTATGGCGGCATCCACACAGCTCAGAACAATCTCGACGCGGGCAGTAACCCCGGCAATCTCATCCCACTTGGCCGTGCGTTCCAGTTCAACACGGCCAACGCGAATCACGTGGCTTGCCACTTCGATGCCCAGTTGGTGCAACAGCAGCTTGGCAAAAGCGCCCGCCGCAACGCGCGCCGTGGACTCACGGGCCGAGGCGCGTTCAAGCACGTACCGCGCATCAGGGAAGTTGTGTTTCAGCGCGCCGGCAAGATCGGCATGTCCGGGACGAGGCGAGGCCACTGCCTGGTGCTTGGCCGGATCGCCGGACTCGACGGGCAGCCTCTCCTCCCAGTTTTTCCAATCGCGGTTCACGATTTCGATGGCGATGGGCGAACCGATGGTCTTGCCGTGACGCACTCCCGAAAGCACATGGGCCTTGTCGGTCTCGATCTTCATGCGGCCGCCGCGGCCGTATCCCTGCTGTCGCCGCCAAAGCTCGCGGTTCAAAATCGAGGTCGAGACGGGAACCCCCGCCGGCAGCCCGGAGACAAGCGCAATCAATGCCTCCCCGTGCGATTCTCCGGCTGTTGAAAAACGGATCATGTTGACTTCATTGTACGATGGAGCCATGCGCTAAAACTCAAACGATGACATTTGAAATCTTGCAGCAATTGCCTTTTGTCGATCTGTGCGCCTTGCAAGACGTACGTCTCTTTTGTCTAGCATTTCCATAAAGTCTGAGTGCACCAAAATCTCGATGACAACGTTCTCTTTCGCCTGCTCGCTTTGGCGCGATCTCGCTGATCCTTCTTTCCATGCTCATTGCTCTGTCGCTGCATTTCTCCGTTCTCATTACTCCTAGCCATGGCGTACTTTCTCCTCAAAACCGAGCCAGACGTCTACTCCTTTGACGACTTTCTTCGCGACACGGAGACGAACTGGGACGGGGTGACAAACCCCACAGCCGTGAAGCACCTGCGCGAGATGAAGGCGGGCACCAAGTGGATCTTTTACCACACGGGAGACGAGCGTACCGCTGTCGGCACCGGCACGGTGGTCAACGTAGATCCCACCGACCCCAAGGTGCCGATTGTTCGCGTCAAGGTGGGTAAGCGTCTCAAGCACCCCAGGACGCTTGCAGAAATCAAAGCCGAGCCGCTCTTCGCAAAATCGCCGCTCCTGCTGATCGGGCGCCTTTCAGTGGTGCCGTTGACTGAAGAGCAGTGGGATTGGTTCGTGGCATAACTCCTGGGAAAATGTGAATGCTAACCGGTGATCGTGTTTCATCGCCATGCTTGAAAAGATGGATGGCTACTCCATCGCGCTCGACAATGGCGTATTGACCGTCCGGCATCCGCATGGCAACCCGAAATCCAAGCTTCTGCTCATATAAGTAACCGCCTTTTGCAGGTCGGTTGCCGGCAACTCTGGTGCGATACGCGTAAGCTTCGCCATGATTCACGGTTTCCACAACCCGGTGTTCAGCGAAAGCGGCCAGCTTAGCAGAGGGTGTGATTCCGGGTCCAGTCGAAGAGACCCGTTCGAGGAACTCATTTGCCACGTTACGCCGGTACCGCTCAACCTGTTCGCTCTCCGGCTTCCGTCGTATCCTATACCGAAGGATCCCGCATGAAGACCTTCACCCTTGACGAGGCGCAGTCCCTGCTTCCGGTACTGGAGTCTCTGCTGAAGCGAGCTATTGAAGGAAGGCGTGCCGCCCAGGAGGTGGAATCCCGGCTCACTGAACTTGGCCGGCGGATTTACCTCAGTGGAGGCATGCGGGTGAATGTCGCCGAAGCGGGAAAGCAGCGCGCAGAGATGGAAGCCAACCTCCAGCGCGTGCGCGAAAGTATCGCGGAGATCGATTCGATTGGAGTCCAGGTGAAGGATATGGACTCCGGCCTGCTTGACTTCCCCTGCCGTCTCGACGACCAGGTTGTGCTGCTTTGCTGGAGGATGGGAGAGACTGCCATCGAGCACTGGCACACGATTGAAGACGGCTTCAAAGGCCGTCAGCCGGTTGACGAGCGCTTCCGCCGTCGTTCAAACTCGAGCAATCGACCGAATTAATGCTCGACGGGGCCCCGTGGAACTCTGGCTCCAACCATGTACGTAACCGAACAGGAAGTCCGCGCTGTCCTCACCTACGAAGCCTTGATCCCTGCCATCCGGCAGGCGCTCATCGACTATTCCGCGGGCCGCGTTAACCAGCCCCCGCGCACCATTCTTCGTTCCGGAAATGCCGAGGACCACCGCAACGGCTGGTTCGCGGTGATGCCGGTCGTTGCCGGTGACGTGATGGCAGTCAAAACGGTTACCTTCTACGCCGGAAACGACGAGTTGGCCATTCCAACGCACATGGCCACGATCGAGCTATTGCGACGTTCGACGGGTGAGCCGCTGGCACTGATGGATGGGCGTCTGATTACCGAGATGCGGACCGCGGCGGTGTCAGCCGTGGCCTTCGCTGCGCTTGCTCCGCTTCACTTCCAGTCGGCGCCATCCAGCCTGGGGATCCTGGGTGCCGGCGTTCAGGCCCGCGCGCACATCCAGGCACTGCGCGTGGTCTGGCCCGAACTCTCTGAAGTCCGCATTGCGAGCCGCAATCCGGCCAACGCGGCAAAGCTGGCGGCAGAGACCGGGTCCCGCGCTGTTATGGCGGAAGAAGCTGCTTCGGCGGATGTGGTGTTGACCGTCACTTCGTCGCCAACCCCGGTTCTGTTCGGCAGGTGGCTGTCGTCGCGCGCCCTCGTGCTTGCGGTGGGCGCCACGGGCTCCTCGCTCCGCGAACTGGACGACGAGGCGATGTCGTCGTCGAGCTATGTTGTGGCCGAGGCTCGAGCGAGTGTCGAGCGAGAGTCCGGCGATGTGGTGCTTTCCGGCGCGGAGGTGCAGGCGGAAATCGGTGAAATCCTGGCCAATCCTGCCGGCGCGGCGGTTCCTCGCAACGGTTGCGTTATTTTTAAGTCCGTCGGAATGGCGGTTGAGGATCTGACCGCCGCACGCCTGGTCTGGCAGGCACGCACTGAGGGCCCAAAGCAGGCCTGAGCGATTGCTTTCCGGAGTACGTCCTTTTATCACAAAGAGGGATCTAAGCCGGGGAGTGCAATCAGGACAGGACAGATGCGGCTGAAAGCGCTAACCTTAGAGCGATATCGACACTCAGTTGCTGGAGGAGCGGCCATGAAGATTGCGAGGTTGGCAGGTGTGTCGCTGACGATGGCGCTGTTTCTGGCCGGCTGCTCAGGCTTCTGGGATAAGCCGGTCACTCCGACCCCGCCGACGACCCTGACCAGCGGTTTCTTTTATGTGCTGAACTTCGCGACAAAACAGCTTGCCGGCTTTTACGTGAAGGCCGGCACAACGACGGCAGTCCCTGGAAGTCCGTACACGCTGAACGCTGCTCCCATCGCTATCACGGTTGCTCCTAATAACGCGTTCCTCTACGTGAGCAATTTGAGCGGCATCTACCTGTACACAGTTTCGACGTCGACGGGTCAGCTGACTGAAGGCAACTCCTCACAACAGATCTCCGCCGACCAGGCGGCGAGCATGCAGGTGGACTCAACCAATTCGTGGCTGATCGAGGCCGTTACAGGCTCACCGAACTTGTTTGCGATTCACATTAGTCCGACGGATGGTACTGTGGTTTCATCCGTACCTCAGTCAGTGTCGCTGCCCGCTTCTACCATCCAGCAGATCGCCATCTCGCCCGACAACACCTTCGTCTATGTGGCCATGGGTTCCGGCGGCACCGCTGTTGTTCCATTTAATGCAAACAACACCAATCCACTCGGATTGGTCGTCACCATCCCGGCAAAAAGCACGGCCGGCGGCGCCATCTCCGTGGCAGTCGATCCCATCACTACAACCACTACAACCCCAAGGCTGCTCTACATCGGGGAAACCGCAGCGACCTCCGGAAGCAACACTGGCGGATTGCGCGTCTTCAACTACAAAACGTTGCAGGAGATCACCGGCTCCCCGTTTGCCATCAACGGCCTTTCTCCTTCGTCGATCCTTCCATTCTCCACAGGCAACTTTGTTTATGTCCTGAACCGGCAGGTAAGCGGAAGCAGCACGGGAGTCATCACTGGATTCTCAATCGCTGCCAGTAATGGCAGCTACACCCTCACACCTCTTGGAAACACATTCACCGTGGGAACGAATCCTCAATCGATGGTTGAAGACAGCACGGGAGCCTTCGTCTTCGCGGTGAATTTTGGTGGCAGCCCTGACCTGACGGGCTACACCATCGACTCCACCAAGGCCGGCTATCTCGACAAGGTCATTTCGTCCGCAACAGGAACGGATCCCGTGAGCGCCATCGAAGTTGCGGCGTTGCACTAGAGCGATCCAAATCGATCAGTCCCCAGAGGCATCCGGATTGTTACCGAGTCAGGACTCCGATTCATTTCTGCGCAACATCAGCGCGCAGCGCAACGCTTCAGGCGGCCGCTGATCATCATCGCGTCAACGGTGCTATCCTCTTGATGATCTCCTTTGGCTGTGCTGACGCAATTGCAAATCCCATTCGGCTTCTCTGTCCCGCGCACTGATGCTAAGGCTGCTTTCCTGCTCGTTCTCGCAATTGCTGTGTTCGCCGGTGGATGCAAGCGGATTCGCCACGAGCAGCACGAGATGGTATACGTTGCCGCACGCCAGATGTACCTGCACGATCGCGTGGCTGCTGTTTCGAATCGGGTAGGGCAGGTAACGAACGGCCAGCAGCTCGAAGTACTCGAGCACGGGCGTCGCTTCCTGAAAGTCAAAACTGAGAAGAACGAGGTCGGCTGGATCGAGCAGCGGGCGGTCATCGATTCCGAGTCCTACGACGCCTTTGCGAAGTTGGCCACCCAGCACAAAGAGGACCCCGTGGTTGCGACCGGAAGCCTGCGTGACGATATCTATCTTCACATCAGCCCTGGCCGCAATACCGACCGGTTCTATCTGCTTCCTGAAAACGGCAAAGTTCAACTGCTGGTCCGCGCATCTGTTCCCAAGACATCCTCAACCTCTCCAGCCGAATCAGCCAAGCGTCCTGTACCAAGTCCGGCAGCAACCGGCAAGGCGTCCGCCTCCAGCCCCGCTGAGAAAGCTGCGGCAACGCAAATCCCTCCTGAACCCGCCGCTGCGGAAGCGGATTCTGAAGAGGCTGAGACTCCGTCTCTGCCGATGGAGGATTGGTGGCTTGTTCGTGACAATCAAGGCCACGCAGGTTGGCTGCTCGCGGGGCGAGTGGATGTCGACGTGCCAGATGAAATCGGCCAATATGCTGAAGGTCAGCGCATCGTTGGAGCCTACATTCTCGCCAAGGTCACCGACCTGCAGGCCAATGTGCCCAACAACCAGGTGCCGGAATACGTGACCGCCTTGAGCCCGCCCAGATCCGGACTCCCGTTTGACTTCGATCAGATTCGGGTTTTCACCTGGAGCTTAAAGCGCCACCGGTACGAGACGGCATTCCGGATTCATCCGATCCAGGGCTACCTGCCAGTGCGAGTCTCTACGCAATCCTCTCCTAACGGAACCGAGCCCGTTTTCAGCTTTCAGATATCGAGCACACCGAACGTCTCGATCGATCCAAATACCGGCATTGCCCGCCCGTTGAGTCCTCGCACTATCAAATATGCGATGCGCGACACGCAGGTTCGCCGGATCGGTCCGGATCTGGCTCCGATTCCTACCACTCATCTGTCGGGAGAGAAACAGAAGCCCGGGAAATCCGGCAAAAAGAAGGGCCGGTAGGGATCTGAGAAACTCCCCGCATACCTTGTGGTGAGTCGCGGGCTCTCTCTCAAGCACGGTGACGTTGAGACCCGCGTCTGCCAGGCGCATCGCGAGCATTGCTCCCGCGGGTCCTCCACCGACAACAAGGTTATCCACTGCCTCACGAATTCTTATCATTGCTTCTTTCTCCGTCCCACGCAGAGCCGTGCGGGCGTGAAACCCTCAATCGATACTTTGCCGTCGCCAAGGCCTGCCGCCGCGCACAGTCTCTTCCAGTCAGCCGGAACAAATGCACGCGCGATTGAAACGGGCCCGTCATGCTGCACAAACGGATGCAGAGCCGTAATCTTCGAGAACAGGCGGAACAAGCCGTACGGAACCGCGTTGCGTGAAAGGTCATTGATGAACCATCCAAGCAGGGTGTTCTCCTCCATCCAGCGGAGGAATTTCACGAGCTGCGGGTCGCTCAGATGATGCGTGAACAGTGAACTTACGACAAGGTGAATTGGATGGCGGCTATCAAACGAAAAAACGTCCGAACTAATCCATTGGATGTTACTGGAAGCCGAAGTGGCTCCCTCGGCGATTTCAACCGTTGCCGGATTAAGGTCAATCCCCGTTAAGCGTATTGGAATGTTTCGATTGCCGGCCCATCGCTCAATGCGCCGCAGTCCGTCTCCGTAGCCGCAGCCAACGTCGAGAATATGAACCGGTTGTTGAAACGCGCTCAGCCCGAGCGAATCGAGCCAGTGCAGTACTGGTCGATATGCCAGAAACCACCTGTTGACTCGCGCGAGATCTCGAAGGCACGCGCGCAGCTCTTCCCGGCTGCATGGGTCATCCATCCGCTCAGAGAGTTGTGCGCGGTAGCGAAAGTCCATTGTGCTAGGCAGCATGGAACAGCATCGTCTCCGCCGTTACACCCGGGCCGAATGACATGGCGCAACCTTGCTGTCCGGGATGAGCATTGCGCAGAACCTGGTCGAGCACAAACATCACGGTTGCCGACGACATATTCCCGAATCGCGCCAGAATATCGCGTGAATACCCTAGTGCCTCTGCTGGTAATCCAAGGCCCTTTTCCACGGCATCAAGCACAGTGCGGCCGCCGGGGTGCACCGCCCAAAGTTCCATCTCGCGCGGATCTTTGCCTCGCGTAATATGGCTCCCAACCTCCTTCATGGCGCGACATATCTCGGCGGGCACCTGTCCTGAAAGTTGCATGTCAAATCCGAGTTCCCGGATCCGCCACGTGATCAGATTGCTCGTATCCGGAATACGCAGCGCGAGGAAACTTTCGATCGCCAGGCCTTTCGGCTCGGCGCTCACAAGACATGCGGCGCATCCATCGGCGAACAGCAGGAACGAGAGCATCTGTTCCAGATCAAGCGTCTCCTGCAGGTGCAATGTGCACAGTTCGAGGCTGAGGATCAGGACGCGTGCTTCGGGTTCGGAGCGAACGATGTGATTGGCGGACTTCAATGCGTTAATCGCGGCATAGCAGCCCATGAACCCGATCATCGTGCGTTCGACCGAAGGGCTCAGTTGCAGGTGATTCACAATGTCGTAGTCGAGTCCCGGTGCATACAGCCCTGTGCAGGAAGTCACGATGACGTGAGAGATGCTGTTTCGCTCTTCCTCAGTGAGCGCAAGCTTGTTCAGGGCGCACTGTGCCAGCCGAGGCGCGAATTGCTCGAAGGCCTCCATGCGGCGCGCGGTACCAGGGAAATCCCCCTGCACGTAAAGTTCCTGCGCATCCTTCCACGAGCCGTCTTCGGTTGTGAGCGGCTGCAGGAAGGAATAGCGATGTTCGATCGCCGACATCCGGGCCATGCGCCGAAACAGGCTCCGCGTTGTGCCCTCGGGCAGGATGCTCTCTGCGAATGCAACGAAGGATCGGTGAACATCGTGCGGAGGAACTGCAGTGGAGACTCGATTGATGTATGCCGTCGTCATTGCGATCCTCGTGGAGATGGAATCATTGTCAACATGTTCAATCCCGAAGGCGGGCACCATGTCACCCAAATGTAATCGTTGTTTCAGCAAATCATCGTGAAACGAAGAAGTGGCTCATCTGCCTCTTTCAAGTGCGCGGAGGTCTGTTTGAGCAGCGGGGAACTCTTGTTTTGGTTTGACGATCGCCCTTCGGAGAAGTGTGCCCGGTTCAGGAATTTTGAATGTAAATCGACGAAGATCCGGCTCTACGCGGACTTTTGGGCCCGTTTGCGCAACTCGTGCTCCACAACGCGCATCATCTCGGATTCGGGCGCAGGCTTGCCCGTCCAGATCTCGAACTGGCGTGCTCCCTGCTGCATAAACATCTCCAGGCCCGAAATCACAGGAATTCCCCGGGACTTTGCCAGTTTTAAAAGTGGCGTCTCCAGCGGGTCGTATACCATGTCGAAAACCAATCCGGCATTCAATTCGCCTTCCGCGATGGGCATTGCCGGTTTCACTCCAGGCATGCCGCACGGCGTCGAATTGATCAGCACATCGAATCGCTGCTTGGCCAGCAACTCATGCTTGAGTGATTTGGCTTTCGCATGCCGCGCAAGAGTAACGGCGTGTTCATGTGTTCGATTCACGATGAAGACCTCCGCGCCCTGCGCAACCAGTCCGAAGGCCGCTGCCCTTGCCGCCCCGCCCGCGCCTAGAATCGCGACACGCGCGTCTTTCAATCGTAGCCGCCTTTCCAGCGGCCTGACCACTCCCGCAACGTCCGTATTGAATCCGTAGAGCTTGCCGTCGGCGCCGGTCCGCAGAGTGTTGCAGGCTCCGATGCGAGACGTCAGAGGATCCATATTCGCAAGGTGCGGCAGCACTTCAGTCTTGAGCGGCATGGTGATGGCAACACCTGCAAGCGGCAATTCCAGCGCCAGTGTCAGCAGGTCAGCCAACGACTTCACCTTCAAGGGAAGCAGAACGGCATTCACATTCTCTCGACGGAATGCGGCATTGTGCAGCAACGGCGAGAGCGAATGCGCAATCGGGTTTCCAGCCACGCCAAAGACGCGTGTCGCCTGGTCCAGATTCTCCATACGATAGAGGTCGCGCATTGATTCGGCGGTCACCTGGCCGGCTGCGGTCTCAGTTCCATTGGAAAATGAGGCAAATGTGAAAGCGGCGCCTGCCCTTGGCCCGAGCACGCGACTCACAATGCCCTCTTCGCCCATGGCGATTCCGACAACGTGCGACGCCAGGGAGCGATCTTCAATAAGCCGCAGAACCGTCAGGTTGTCGGCAAGTGTTCGGGCTGTCGAGACGACTTTTACGAAATCCGGCTTGAACGCCTCGATCCGGTCTGCTGCCTGCTCCAAGCTCTTCGTCCGGGTGAAGTCGTGGTAGCTGACGATCAGGGCGGCGCCGATGCTCCGCAGCTTGGCGAGCTGCGCCGGCTTGGTCTCCTCGGCCGATTCGACCTCGAGGTCGATGATCTGGCATCCGGATTGTGCAGCCTTGGTCAGGATTTCGAGCTCGGAAGCAAGCGGTCCGTCAAAGCCGCCGCCATGAGCCTTGCGCCGGCAAGTTGCAATCGCGGTCACGTCCCGGTGTTCCGCGAGGAATTGCTTCAAATATGCCATCGCGGAAGCAGGCTTGGGCAGCGAGTCAAGCCGGAACTCCATGAATCTGGAATCTTTAAGAGCGGTTTCGGCTCTTTCCATCATCTCTGCAGGAGAGCCCGCCTGGATGGCGACGCACACCTTGGGCACCCTGAGCCGGGCACCCATCTGGCCTATGGGAGCGGCAGCTTGTGCAGACGCAATGTCAACGGCATGCGGCATATGCATTCAATTGACGCATATTAATGGTTCCGCGACGCAGTGTCCATCTCAGCCAAACTCTGAGCGAGCTGCGCCGATCACAATATCGTGCCAGATGACCTTCCCGCATGACCCCGCAACTGCTCAGCGGCCGCAACGCCGGTCCTCATCTCAGCTTTCGAAGATTCCGTCGCCTGCTCTCCCGGTTTACCCCTAGTAGAACTAACAGTTGCTCGGCCGCGAGCTATGCATAGACTCAGCGCGAGGGCCAGCCCCCTCTCCCCGCCTTTAAGTCTGGCCCCAGCCCGGGTTGCGATTCTCATTCCTCCCAACCGCAACCCGTGCTGTCCGCGTCATCCCTACGGCAGCAGCGCCTGTATGCCGAAAAGGCCTTTTGTGTGCCAAATCGAACCAGTCTGTGCGAATATGGACCTGCAGTTTCAATGCAGGGAACGCGTCTGCCCTCGAGGCTGACCTTTGCACCATCCCCCATGCAAGGAGCCGCAGACATGGTTGAACCTTCGTCTGTTCAGGCCAGGAAAGATCAAAGTCGGGCGTTTTCCGACGATCGACTTGAACTCTTTCGAGCCACCCTTCGCGAGTTGGAAGAGACCGAGGGTACACGCCCGAATCACCCCGGCATCACACATCTCAAGTGGCTTATCTCGATCGCCGCACGGGAATCTGCGCCTCCTGCAGATTCGAACGCTCCGTCCTTTCCAAGCGCTTCCCTGATCGAGAAGGGATAGAGGTTCCGGCTCCCAACAAGTGGGAGTCTGAACTCCGCTTCCGGTCGAGGACCCGCCGCTGGCTTTCGATCGTCGTCGTGAGATACATCACATCTTCTGAAGAAAAAGAATGCCACCATACGCTCACTGTCATGAAAGGCCGCTACTCCATTCCGTTGGTCTTGACCATCAAGGTGAACCTTCACTCTGACTGCTGGGATAACCATCGCTTCCTCGGGAGCACGGGAGCCGACACGGCCAGTCTCCAGCAGAGTGAGAGCGAGTCGATGGATCGGGATGCCCAGGGATGGAGGAGTCTCGAGCCTTTCGACCCCAGCGAATAGGTGCATCGTGAGCATTCAACCGTCACGTGATCTTCTTTTGGCGCTTCGCGCCACCCTAACCGAAACTTGAGAGGGACCCCTCGCCATCAACGCCCGAAAGAGCCGATCTCGAGCGCATTCTGACAAGAAGAATCGCAATGCTCGAAGCTGCCTGCGGCGCAAGACCCGGGTTCGGAAGCCGTGGACATGCCAAACGAACCAGGCTGGCCGCAGACGTCTCATTATGCATCGCTCTCGCGTATGCTCAGGCACGTGTGACAACGCCGGATTGCGCTCTCAATGCGGTTCGTTACCTTGGGTACTTTCAATCCGGACCACGAATGGAAACCAGCGCAACGTTTATCACAGAGCGTCGTGATATGGTTTGAACGTCCAGCGGTATTTCGCCAAACCTGGGGGAGGGATGGCGTGATGCGTCCATGGCACTTGTGGACACCCGCTGGACCCTCATCAACATCAGGGCTGCCACTTGCGCAGAACTCACTCGTCCCGGAGCGTGCTTGCGGGATCAATCCTGGCAATTCTCAAGGCCGGGAGCGATGATGCAAGCAAGGTGACGAGAACGAGCGTGGCCACGACCATCAGAATGCTCGGAGCGTCATAAACGCCTACCCCGTAGAGAACGCTTCGCATTGCCCTCAGGGTTCCCGCGCAAAGCAACAAGCCCAACAGCAGCCCGATGGACGAAGCGCGGACCCCGGATCCTGAAACGTGAATCATGGCCTGACGGACCGTGGAACCCAGCGCGATCCGAATTCCGATCTCACGGGTTCTCTGCGCAACCAGACTGGCGACCAGGGCGAAGATGCCGACGGCGCTGAGCAACAAAGCCAGGCCGGACATGGCACTCAGAAGGGCCACTTCAACGCGCTGAGTCGCGAGGGTCTCCGCCAGCAGGTCGCTCATTCCGTAAAAGCCGGAGAAGGGCAGACCAGGATCGACACTGGCCAGCGCACGTTGCATCTGGGCGGGCAGCCCTTCCACCGGACCCGCGGTGCGCACGATCCAACTTGGCTGGAACCAGACGTGAACCAGCGTCAGCATCTTGGGGGCAGTTGCGTGGCAGGAGTGTAGATCATCTCCTCGCTCGAAGCGGCGCCGTGGGGTCGAGGCCCGGATTGATCTGCATGTCCCCGACCATGCCGACATATCATGTTCTTGATCGATGGTTCTGCCAATCGGATTCGAACCGCCGGAAAGAACTTCTTCGCGCGAATGTCCGATTCACGATTACGACCTCTTGAGACGTCGCGTTGTCTGCGTCGGTGAAAGTCGCGGCCTGAAATCAGCGGAATTTGCAGAGCGTCGAAAATAGCCGGTTGTCACGTAGACAGCACCGGTTACGACGTCTTGCCCAGCTTCCTTTCCATCGCTGGAGTTGCAAGCCGTCGTTCAACGAGCGCTCGAAGGGCAGGGACAGACCCACCGCCGCGCTCTCGTACGCCAGGAATGCGCATCATAGCGGCCATGCTCTCACTGAGTAGCTGGTGAAATGCCGCAGGGTCGTGGTAGCGCGCATCGTCGAGGGAAGCTTTTGCCGTCATAACGCCGGCGGATTGAAACCCGGCGGCAGCGTCTGCAGGTGGATCAGGGTGCGAATCAAGCAAGCCCCTCGCGGCCAGCAGAACGACGGTGAGAGCGACTTCGCCGGCAATCAGGATCTGCCGCAGCCGCAACCGCTCTCCCCCTGCGATCGTGCGGCTGGCCATCGCTGAGCGTAAATCCACCTTGCGCAAGGCGAGCGCAGGCAACATTCCGAAAAGAACGCTCGTAAGCAGCGAAATGACGAGCGTAAATGCAAGCACGCGCACATCGAGCGGCACCCCTGCCACAGGGAGAAAGTTCTTCGGCAGGAGTGAAAGCAATCCGTGCAGCGCTGCGAAGCCCACGCCGACGCCTGCAGATCCGCCAGCGCAGGCGAGGAGAAGATTCTCCACCCAGAATTGCTTTTGTAGCTGCCAGTGCGAGGCTCCCAGAGCCAGCCGTGTTGCAATCTCCGGGGCGCGTCGCGCCATCCGCACCAGCGTCAGCCCGGCGAGATTGGCACACGCGATCAGCAGGATGAATCCCGCAGCCAACATCAGTGTCTATGGCCTTGGGACGCAGTTCCGACGTCACCCCTTTCTGCAGCGGAACAGAGTGATAGTACGTCACTTTTGAACCCGGATGGCGGTTCGTGGCAATCCGGCTGACGGCGCTGCCCAGGCGCGATTGATCTCCGCATCGGCCTGCTGCCAGTTGCGCCATCGCGCAGACGCGTGATCACTTCGAAATTGGTGCCGCTACCCTCGCCCTGGCGTGCTGGGCTGGAGGGGCTGTATAGAGGTCCGCGTTCTGACGGCGTTCTCGCGCCCTGCGGCAGCACGCCAACCACCGTGATAGGAATCGCCCTTCAGGTGGATCGTCTGACCGACAAGATCGCGGTCGCCACCGAATGTGTTGTGCCACAGACCGTAGCTCAGGATCGACTGACTTTGGCCCGTGCGGCTGGTCCTCGACGTCGATGAAATTGCGGCCGAGCAGAGGACGAACGCCAAGAACATCGAGATAATGTGCGGAGATGCGCGCCGCATGGACGTACTCGCACGGCTCGCCGGCCTGAAGATTCACGCCGTTGGACGCCGCTTGCAGACGGCCGAGATCAAGCGATGGAACCTTGTCCCGCAACAACTCCCATTGCTCCCCGCTGATCCAGTGGTGAGCCTCGTATGGATCGGCGCCCTCAACATGCATGAAGATGGTGCCCATGCGCTCAGGCTGCGGATAAGGCAGGCTCTTCAGCATCAGAGCATTCACAATGGAGAAGATGGCGGTGTTGGCTCCGATCGAGAGAGCCAGGGTAACGATGACGGTGCAGGTGAATCCGGGATTCCGCAGAAGTTGGCGCAAGCCGTAACGCAGGTCATGCCAAAGAAGCTCCACGCCTGCGCCTGCGCGACGGTCACGCACGGCTTGCTTTACCTGCTCGATTCCCCCGAAATCTGCGAGTGCGGTGCGGCGGGCCTCCGTCGCGGTCATGCCGGAGGCAACCCGCTCGGCCGTCACCATGTCAACATACGCGCGAAGCTCACTATCCAGCTGGCTCTCAACCTGATCCTTCCGGAAGAGATTTCGCAGGGCGCTGTAGGATCTGGCGCCAGAGTTTCATGGTTCATTCCCTAATTCGTCTTCAAAGCATTTGCCATCGCGAGAGCGATCGTATTCCACTGTTCCGTTTCGACTTCAAGCTGGCCTTTTCCGGCCTTCGTAAGGCGGTAAAACTTCGCCCGGCGGTTGTTTTCCGAGTCGCCCCAGGATGAACTGAGCCAACCCGCTTCTTCCAAGCGATGGAGGGCAGGAAACAACGAACCCGGTTTCACGAGAAATGCTCCTCGGGTAATCTGTTCGATCCGTCGCGAAACGCCTAAACCGTGAAGTTCTCCCGGCCCGAGTGCCCTCAGGATCAGGAGATCAAGCGTGCCTTGCAGAAGGTTTGTTTGCCTGGGAGTCATCTTCTCGGTCCTATTGAATGTCTATATGAGTGTGATCGCCTTCCTACAGATTGTCAATAGGAGATCGGCGATCGAATACGCTATGTTTCTTGTTTTCTTTCGGCCCATCTGAACCGCCTTGATGAGATCGTCTCTTCAGGCACCCAAAACTCGTTTATTCTCTTTGCGGTCTGCGCGAAAGCGGCCTGGTGTGGCAACCTAGAAATCTGGAGGGTTGCGTCAATAATGCCTGCTGAAGCCGTTGTTGCCACTCAAGTCACTGAAGAATTGCACGCCTGGGAGGCGGGCGGAGCCGCATCCGCCGAGGCTCTCGCCGCCTGGGTCCGGGGCCGACTCGCGGCTCATCAAGCCGCTCTCGCCAGCTTGCTGGCGGTGGAAGGGACCCGGACGCCCGAGAACACTCTGCGTCTCTACGACGTGGCGGTTGAACAGTTGAGTCTTGCCGGAGCGCAGGCAGGCATACTGAATTCGGTCGCCGCTGACAAGGCCGTCCGCGACCAGGCCCAACTCGAGGCACAAAACGTTGCCATGGCTGGAAGTGCATTGAGCCTGAATCGGGCTGTCTACGACGCGCTCGTGGCAATTGACCTGGACAAAGCCAATCCCGCGGCCGGTTCCGCTACTCGACACTATCTGGATCGCACTCTTCTGCAATACCGGCTGGCCGGCGTCGACAAGGATCAGGCCACGCGCGATCACCTCCAGTCGCTGCATGAGAAGGCGACGCGGCTGTCGCTGGAATTCGGCCGCAACATCCAGGAAGGCGGCAAGACCATCGTCGCCACGCAGCCTGAGTTGGAGGGTCTGCCACAGGATTATCTTGATCGCCACCAGGCCGATGCAGAAGGCAAGATCTCCATCTCGACCGACCAGCCTGACATGCAGCCGATCATGACGTTTGCTTCGAGCGCGGCGCTGCGCGAGCGCATGTTCCTCGCTTACAACACCCGGGCTTACCCTGCAAATCAGCAGATCCTGCTTGATCTTCTGGCCACGCGCCAGGAGATGGCTACCGTACTGGGCTTCCGCAGCTGGGCCGATCTGGCCACTGCCGACCAGATGATGGGCTCGGCGGCCAACGTGCGCACGTTTCCTGGCTCATCTTGACGAGGCCAGCCGCGACGGCGCCCTTCACGAGCACACCCTGATCCTCGACTTTGCCCGCCAAAGGCAGGCAGGTCTGGAAGAAATCGACATCACGAGCCGCGGTTATTGGTACGAGCAGTTCCGCCGCGCGGCGTTCGACTTCGACTCGCAATCCGTTCGGCCCTATTTCCCCTACGCGAAGGTTGAGGCTGGAGTGCTTGAAACCGCCGCCAGGCTGTTCAAGATCGAATTCCGGCGCTCGAATGCGCCGGGATGGGATCCGGCCGTCTCAGTCTTTGAAGTTTTCGACAACGGACAACACGTGGGACGCTTTTACCTCGACATGCATCCCCGCGAAGGCAAGGACAAGTGGTTCTCCGCCGCACCGGTTGTCACTGGCGTGCGCGGACGCTACCTTCCCGAGGCCGCGCTTATCTGCAATTTTCCCGGCGGGCGGCTCTGACGATCCCGGCCTGATGCAGTACAACGACGTGGTCACCTTCTTCCACGAGTTCGGCCACCTGATGCATGCGATCCTCGGCGGCCAGACAGAGTGGGCGGGCATCTCCGGTTTCGCAACCGAAGGCGACTTCATCGAGGTTCCGTCGCAGATGCTTGAGGAGTTCTTCCGCGATGAAAAGCTGCTGCAGGCATTCGCCCGGCACTACGAAACAGGCGAGGTTCTCCCGGCCGAAATCATCCGGAAGATGAAGCTTGCGGGCTCGTTCGGTCGTGCAGACTGGGTGCGGGCGCAGCTCTATTACACGACCCTGTCGCTTGATCTGCACGATCAGGACCCGGCCGGAATCGATCTCGATGAGATCACGCAGCGGCTCTACAAGTCTCTGCAGCCGTGGACGTGGCTGGAAGGCAACCGCATGTACGCGAGCTTTGGCCACCTTACCGGGTTACTCGTCGAACTACTACACCTACGCGTTCGACAAGGTCATCGCGCTCGATTTCTTCGGGCAGTTTGATCCTGCAGATCTGCTCGGCTGCGACGCGGGCGCGCGCTATCGCAAATTGGTTCTGGAGCAGGGTGGCTCGAAGCCCGGGCGCCAGATGGTGCGCGACTTCCTCGGCCGCGATGAGGAGTTTGCCGCGTTTTCAAAGTGGCTTAACGAGGAATTCGAAAGCGAGCTGATCAGCGCAACAGCTTAGTCAAGCTCTGTCATCCTGAGCGAAGGTCGTCCGCCCGGCGGACGACCGCAGTCGAAGGATCTGCGGTTCGGTCGCATTCGCACGATTCATCAGGGACCTTGAGG
Organism: uncultured Acidobacteriaceae bacterium; assembly: GCA_963751225.1. Classification (GTDB taxonomy): domain Bacteria; phylum Acidobacteriota; class Terriglobia; order Terriglobales; family Acidobacteriaceae; genus Telmatobacter. The sequence goes on along the minus strand of CAVVTY010000007.1, from coordinate 216,539 downwards.
ACGAATCATGAACTCCGCCGACTTTCGCCGCATCGCCTTAAGCCTGGAAGGCGCGGAAGAAGGCTCGCACATGGGTGCCGCAGACTTCCGCGTCGGCGGCCGCATCTTTGCCACGCTTGCGGCTGAGAAGCAGGGCTACGGGAATCTCATGCTCACTCCTGAGCAGCAGGCCATGTTTGTCGCTGAGGAGCCAGAGATCTTCATCCCTGTCGCAGGCGGCTGGGGTCGCAACGGTGCCACACATGTCCGGCTCGCGGCAGCCAATGAAGACCTGCTCGCTGGAGCCTTGCGGACAGCCTGGAAACTCCGCGTCGAGAAGAACGCGACGGTTCGCCCCCGCGCCCGTGCTCCAGAGGAAGGCGCGAAGCCGCATGCCCGGCGCAAACCCAAAGGCCGTTCGTGAGCCCTTTTCTGATCTGTAATCACCGCAACGCGAGAAGAGCGCCCTTGCAGAGTAGCCCTCCCGCGGTTGAGAATGGCGGGCAAAGCAATCGAAAGGCTTGCCATGAAAGTTGCGATTCGCTTTGCACTCCCGCTCCTCGTTGTAACTGCAGTAACCCTTCCCGCCTCAGCTCAACCCGAACGCAAGTCCTCACCCGGCGAGCGGACCGGGCGGAGTGCAGCAGGCAACCTTCTTCGCGCATCGCCTTGGAACCGACCACGCCGAGGGTGTCACCACGCTTGATATGAACGGAGATGGCCTCCCGGACATCCTCAGCGGTGCCTACTGGTACGAGAATCCCGGCCCCAACGGTGGCGAGTGGAAGCGCCACCAGTATCGCGAAGCCGGAACGATAGGTGAGTTCGTCAGCGATTGCGGCGAGTGGACCATCGACGTGAATCATGATGGAGCTCCCGACGTGGTCACGGTCGGCTGGCAGACCAACGGCATCTGGTGGTACGAGAATCCGAAGCAGGTCGGCGCCGAATGGAAGAAGCATTTCATCACGAACAGCTATGACACCGAAGGCGGCTGGATGGCCGACATCAACGGCGATGGCGTTCCCGACCTTGTTTTTGCGCACTACAACCACTCCGGCGTCCTCTGGATTGATTTCGCCGGGCCGGAGCCCAAGGTGCATCATGTTGGCGGCCGCGAGCAGGACGGCCATGGCATCGGAGTCGCTGACATTGACGGCGACGGCCTCGCCGACATTCTCACGCCGAACGGATGGTTCAAGCAGGTCGATGCCAACAAGGGCGCATGGGAGTGGCACGCCGATTGGAAGATGGACGATGCCGGGTTTCCGATCATCGGCTTCGACGTGAACAATGACGGGAAGATGGACGTGATCTACGGCCAGGGCCACAGCTACGGGCTCTACTGGCTCGAACAGATCGGCGAGGGAGACGATCGCCACTGGGTCCGCCGCGCCATCGACGAGTCGTTTTCGCAGGTGCACGCCCTCAAGATGGTCGATATCGATGGCGACGGCGAGCTTGAACTGCTCGCAGGCAAGCGCTATCGCGGCCACAATGGCAATGACCCCGGCTCCTACGACCCGCTGGTCATCTACTACTACAAGATCGACCGCAAAACCGGCACGTTTTCACGCTACCCTGTCAGTGTGAACGGAACTGCGGGAGCGGGAACGCAGTTTGTAACCTTGGACATGGACGGTGACGGCGACATCGACATTGTCACGGCCGGCAAAACCGGCGTGCATTTCCTCGAAAATCTGAAAATCAACAAGGTCCCGAACGAACAGCGCGAGAAGGAGATCCTTATCGACAAGAACTGGCCATTCCCCGGCGAAGGGCCGACAGTCCAGCAGGAGGAAGAGCCAAAGCAGTAGGATTTGGATCATAATATGATGATTTTAAATATGTTATGAGGTGATGGGGCATCTCATGAGATGGCGATCCTCGGTGCTTTCGAGCACGCCACGCTCCAGTCGCATAAAAAAACAATAAAGAACGTACAACGTTTTTGAAGTCGGAGCATCTTACTGAGTAATTAGCAGAGGCTTCCTCGAATTTGGCCCTTCCAAGAAAGGTACTCACTTCTTTTGCGGGTCCCTTGTCGGACTCCTTCTCTTCGATCCCCCCTGGACCTTCCCTCCCTTAAAACGCCTCTCGAGCGGGCCTGCCGGAAGGCAGGCCCATTCGCTCCTTCGATGAGCGAATTGGCCGCCCCGTTACAATCAATCTGTGAAGCGGTCTTCCACCCCTCCGAATTCAGAAATAGACAAAAACCTTCAGACCATAGACGCTTTGTTTGCGACCGCAGGGTTGGTGCGCAACCGTAGGACTACGCGTCCCGGAATCACCATGCGGCTCCGCGAACAACGCAAAGACCCGGCCACCAAGGCCGAGCTTTCCGGCCCCGCCCCGCCCCTCACGGTGGCCGGCAACGGCGTCGAGTTTCTGCAGGTTGCGGGTTGGGAAAAGGCGGGATCGCGAAAATCCGCCTGGCTGCTGCACGGATTCAGCACGCGACGCGGAGGGCTGAGCCGCGCCTACTGTTCCGAGGATGCCCCAGGGGAATTGAATCTCGGCTTCACGAAAGAAGACGACCGCGACGCGGTGATGCAGAACCGTCGCTTGCTTGCTGAAGCGATTGCCGGCGGTCCGGGTCTTCCAGTCATCACTTTGCGCCAGTTCCACTCGAACTTAGTCGTGGTCGCCAGCCGCGCAGATGCAGCTCGCCGGGCGCCAAAGAAAGCTGATGGAATGATGACCGCCGAACCTGGATTGTTGCTGGCCATTCAAACCGCCGACTGCATTCCAGTTCTGGTGGCAGATCGGAAGCGGCGCGTGGTCGCTGCCTTTCATGCAGGCTGGCGTGGAACCGTCAAGCGCATCGTGGAGTGTGGCATTGGCCGCATGCGGATGGAGTTCGGTTCGCGGCCCGAAGACCTCTTCGCTGCCGTCGGGCCGGGTATCGGCGTTTGCTGCTATTCCGTTGGCGAGGAGGTGCGATCAAGCTTTGAATCGCAGTTTGTCTACGCACGCGAGCTCTTCCGCGATGTTTCCGATTCCGATCCGATTCGCAGAAAGTATCCCATGCTCTTTCTCACGCAGCGCGCGCCGGGCCATTCTCCCATCGGTCCCAGCCTTCACCTCGACCTGGTCGAAGCTAACCGCCGGCAGCTTCTGGACGCCGGCCTTAAGACAACTGCCATCAGTGTGGTCGGTGGCTGCACAAGCTGCCACGCGGACCTGTTCTTCTCCCACCGTGCATCGCGGGGATATGCGGGGCGCATGTTCAGCGTCATCGGCATCCGGACCTGATACGCTCGCACGGCCGCATCGTTTCCGCATGCATCGTTTGTCATTGCCGGGATAGGAAATGGGCTGGGAGTGCGCTGTTGGATCGCAACAGCGCTTTGACAGATGAGCTGTCGTGGAACAGGCAGTAAGCATAACGGATCACCGCTCCCCCTCAGGCAGCGGTGACCCGCGGTTCTGGACCAATCTCCTTCGTCAGGAGGCGGTTGCAGTCGCTGCCTCGCCCGGGTTCACCAGGTCGCGGAGCTCCTTTGACGGCTTGAAGTAGGGAACGCGCTTGGCGGGAACTTCTACGCGCTCTCCCGTCTTCGGGTTGCGGCCGATACGGGGATTGCGCTGGCGAATGCGAAATGAGCCGAATCCGCGGATCTCAATCTTGTCGCCGCTTTGCAGCGCGGAGATCACGGAGTCGAACACTGTCTCCACAATGACCTCTCCGTCGCGGCGAGTCAGGTCGCCCAGCCGGGTGACCTTTTCCACCAGATCTGCCTTAGTCATATCCTCTGGCCTCCGTATGACAGCATAAACGCATTCGACACATGAAGTTAAGGAAAAGATGCTTTTCCTGTCAAATTGTCCGCCGCCGGGGGGCGGATATCGGCATTTCGGCTTTCGCCGCGCGTAACATAAGCGTCATTTACCCGGCTGAAAGGTTATTATGTCCTGAGTCTTCCTGCGAACTGTTGGTAGTTGCGGCGCCGGAAGGGAGAGTAGTGTGGTCCAGTTACCGAAATACAGCATCGTTATACCTGCATACAACGAAAGCGCCCGCATCCCCGCTACCCTCCAGTCGGTTGTCGCCGCTATCCGGACAAATCAGTGGTCCGCTGAAGTCATCGTGGTCAACGATGGCTCGAAAGACTCGACGGCACAGCTCGTGCGCGACTTTGCTCTTGAGGCCCCTGAAGTACGGCTCATTGAGAATCCCGGCAATCGCGGAAAAGGCTACAGCGTCCGATCCGGGATGCTGCAGGCCCTCGGTGAGATCGTCATGTTCACAGACGCCGATCTCTCCGCGCCCATGGACGAGGCGGATCGCCTTTTTGCAGCCATAGCCGCCGGCGCCGATATCGCCATCGGCTCGCGATGGCTCGAGAGCGGCCGTCAGACCCACCGCCAGCCGCTATACCGCCAGTTCTTTGGCCGGTGTTTCAACGCCGTCTGCCGCATGGTGATGCAGCTTGCCCTTTGCCGATACGCAGTGCGGCTTCAAGGCGTTTACCCGCGCGGCCGCGCATACCGTGTTTCAGCTCCAGACCATCGAACGCTGGGGTTTCGATCCAGAGATCCTCTTCATCGCCATCAAGCGCGGCTTTCGGGTCGTCGAAGTCCCGGTAAGCTGGGCGCACGATGAACGCACCCGCATGAGCTATCTGAAAGACGGAATGCAGATGCTCAAGGAACTCGCCCTTGTTCGCTGGAACGCCCTTACCGGCCATTACAGCAAGCGTACGGAAGCGATTCTTCGCGCCGGCCAAACGCGGTAGAGAGCCGGCGAGCGATCGTGCTTTGAGACTTTCGCTCAATGTCCAGCGTCCCAGCACTATGAGCCAGTTCCACAAGTCTCGTTCTGATCGGAGAACGTCGCATGATTCGCAAGATTGCTGTTGCAGCTCTGTTCCTCGCTCTTAGCTCCATCGCCGCTTTCGCCGCCGACTTCAACGGCAAGTGGACATCGCAGTTCGATACCCAGATTGGCCAGCAAAAATACACCTACGAGTTCCACGTCGACGGTGACGAAGCTGACCGGCAAAGCGATCAACGAACAATTCGGCCCAACCGATATTCAGGATGGCAAGATCGATGGCGACAACATCACATTCGTCGAGGCCCTGAACTTCAACGGCAACGAAATCAAAATTACCTACACGGGCAAGATCGATGGCGACGAGATCAAGTTCACCCGGAAGGTGGGCGACTTCGCCACCGAGGAGATTGTTGCCAAGCGTGCGAAGTAAGCAAGCTGCTCGCTCCGAAAGCAACCACAATCCACTTTTGGGGAACCAGTGCGCGAGGACTACTCTGCCAGCGAGCCGACCGGGACAGCAATCACCTGTACGTCTGTGTCCCGGTCGCGGAGTGTCAGCAGAATCCTGCCCGTTCCGTCCGCAACAAAGCTTGATCCTCCGTAGGTCTGGCCTTGCCATGGTCCGTGTGTCATCTCTCCAACCAGATCCACACCGGCCATCGGGCACTTCACCTGCGCAGCCCTGCGCTTCACAAGCTCTTCAAGTTCCTTTGAATGCTCCGGCCATTTTTCATTGGGCGCAGCCCAGCCGTAGGGCACCAGCATCAGGTCGGGCTTCAACGCTTTCAGGCGCTCCAGGTGAGCGTCAGTGAACGTGTCGGCGCAAATCAAGCACTGCGATCCTGCCGAACTCCGTCTCGACAACGCCGATGTCTTCCGGCTTGCCCTGCGAGTAGGGTGGCGTCATCAGTTCAGGAAGCACGTTGATCTTGCGGTGCTTCCATAGCAGCTTTCCGGACTTGTCGACCAGGATGGCCGAGTCGTAGAGCCTGTCGCCATCCTTCTCATCGAGTCCGATGGCAATCATCATCCGATGCTTACGCGCCATTGCTGCGATGCGGTCGGAATCAGGACCCGGAATCGGTTGTGCGAGACGGTGCGCCTCGGGATTCTCCCAGCCCAGAATGGACGACTCGGGAAAGATGGCGATGTCGGCGCCCTTCGCCTGCGGCATCCTGAAGCGCGTACTCGATTCGACGGAAATTGCCTTCCCGGTCGCTGTCGATTACGAGAATCTGGCAGATGGCGAGGCGAACTGTCTTTTTAGGATTGCCTGAAGGCTGGCTCAACGCAAACGGCAAAAACACAAGACAACCAATGAGAAGGCAGACTCTCCGCAGGAACACAGCGACATTCTCCTATCGGCTTAAGGCACATTTTGGTGTCGCGGTGATGATAGCCCGCTCAACCAGTCTGTGACGCTCCAGCCCTGGGGAAACCCAATGGTCTCCTCACTCGTGGTGAATCACTTTTCCTTCGCCGGGCTTGACGTCTCCGCAAGAGGCGCCGAGGTAATGCGACGAGAGAGATATATCCATTGTCATGCCCTGGGGAATGGCTGCCCCGGAAATCTGGACCTTCCCTGTTCCGTGCATATGTTCAGAGTCATCAAACTGCGCTTCAATGTGCGCGTTCGTATTGAAGCGCTCTGAAGTGCAAATCCGGTCGAAAGAGAGCGAGTGCGAATCTTGGTGTGTGTTTGAAATCTTGCAGTCTGAGTCATCCTCATTGTGCAGTTTCTGGAACTCACTCTTCCAGGTTTCGGGCGTCAGGCAACCCTGAGTTACGGTTTTGTGTTTCCCGCCTCCCGCACGGGCCATCGGCGAATTCTCCATACCGGTCATCGCAGAACTCGTCTCCGTCTGCCATAGGCCCATCTTCACGGGTGGCGGTTCAACCGTCTGCGCGTGAGCCGCGCGGACAGCGGCAAACATGGCGAGGGAAAGCAACAAGGTGAAGGTACCGATCCTGGCGAATCGAGTAGTCATTGTCTGGATCCTCTTGTCGTGAGATTGCCTGCACAACGGCACACAGCGGGAATAGTACTGGCTTATACCACAATGCGAGTGTGGGTTGCCAGAATTGTTCCATCCAATGAGTGAGGGGCCAGACAGATACTATGCGGTGGCCGCCTGCGCTACGCTTCGCAACCCGCGCGCCTCAATTTCAAACTCGCGAATCTTGAACTTTTGAATTTTCCCGGAGAGTGTCGCGGGAAAATCGTCCACAAAGCGTACGTGTTCCGGAATCTTGTAGTAGGCGATCTGGCCCTGGCACCAATCCCGGATCTCTTCCTCAGTAGCTTCCTGTCCGGGCCTCAGGCGTATCCATGCCACGACAATCTCACCCAGCCGCGCATTGGGAATGCCCACGACCTGAGCTTCGCCCACTTTCGGGTGCGTGTAGAGAAACTCCTCCACCTCGCGAGGATAGATGTTCTCCCCTCCGCGAATGATCACGTCGCGAGAGCGCCCCGTCAGGTGGAAGCACCCGTCCTCGTGCATCACGCCCAGATCGCCCGTGTGCAGCCAGCCGTCGGACTTGACCACCTGCGCAGTCCCTTCCGGATCGCCGTCATATCCCTTCATGACGGCGTAGCCACGAACACAGATTTCGCCCTGCTCGCCGAGCGGCAACGTTTCGCCGGTTGTGGTCGAAGCAACGCGAATCTCTGTCTGCGGCATCGCGCGGCCCACCGTGTTCACGCGAATCTCGATCGTGTCACCGGCGTCGCTCATCGTCACCACGGGCGAAGTTTCGGTCTGCCCGTAGGCGATGACCAGCTCACCGATGTGCATTTCATTGAGCACGCGCTTCATCAATTCGACTGGACACGGTGCGCCGCTCATCATTCCCGTCCGCAGGCTGGTCAAATCGAAGCTTCCAAAATCCGGCAATCCGAATTCAGCCACGTACATGGCCGGAACGCCATACACTGACGTGGCTCTTTCCTCGTGCACAGCCTGCAGAGTGGCGCGCGCATCGAAGGTCCAGTTGGGCAGAATGATCGCCGCGCCCGCGTTCAAAGCGCTCATGGTCCCGATCACGCAGCCAAAGCAGTGGAAGAGCGGCACCGGAACAACGATCTGGTCCTTCTCTGTGTAATGGAATCCCTGTGCCAGAAACTGTCCGTTGTTCACCACGTTGTGGTGCGTGAGCATAACGCCCTTGGGCAATCCTGTTGTTCCGCTGGTGTACTGTATGTTCGCCACGTCGTCCACTGCAACGTGGTCCGGCAGTTGGCCGGGAGCATCCAGCAGAGCCGGCCACTCCGGCGAGTCAAAGTAGATCGTGTGCTTCAACTCCAGCGTCAGCCCATGCCGGGCGCGATCCAGAATCTCCGCATAGTCCGCACGTTTATCCCGGTGCCACAGGAACAGCGCCTTCATCCGCGAACGCGTCAACGTGTATTGCAGTTCGTGCGACCGGTACGCCGGGTTCACATTCACGAGCGCTGCTCCGGCTCGCGCACAACCCATGTGCATCATGATCCACTCGATGCAGTTGGTTGACCACAGGCCGACACGGTCCCCGCGCCGTATCCCGAGCGACCACAGTCCCCGCGCAATGCTGTCGGCAGCCGCGCTCAGTTCGGCCCAGGTCATCCGCTTCGACTGGTGACGCGAAGCAACCGCGAGCCGATCCGGAAAGCGGCTTGCGGTTCGTTCGAGCAATCCTCCAATCGTCAGTTCAAGGAGGGGCCGGTCAGGACCGCTTGTGTAGCTAAGTGTGGAGACCATCTCATTTACAGCCATCATTCATATCAGGGCAACAAGCGGAGTTTAACTGTCGCTACCTGCCTTGCCCTGTGATTCAGCACACATGCTATCCCTGATCAGCATGGAAGGCCAAGTAGGCCTTCGCCTAGGCTTCGCGGTCGCTCCCACTGCCCCGTCTCACCCGAGCGGAAGACGGCCTCGATGACCGCCATATTCGCAATCGCGTCTTCGAGCGGGACCGGCACGTCGGTTCCTTCCAGCACTGCTCTTGAAAAAGCATCGCCCTGCATCGTGTATTGATCGGCCGTCGGAAACTCTTCTGTCGTGATCCCGCTCCCAGATAAATCCCCTGTCGCATCGATGAACAGGCGCGTCGGGCGATCCTTTGGAGCATTGAAGGGAATCTCGATCTCAATTCGCCCCTTCGTGCCGAGAAACTGCATACGCTGGTGTGGCACAAGCTGCGTGCTGCACGTGAAGATCGACTGTCCGCCGGGGAAATCAAGAATTGCCGACGTCAGCCGGTCGGTCTTCATCGCCGGATCGCGCTCCACAAGTCCCACCACGCGCTTCGGCTCCTGTCCGAATGCATAACGCGAAGCGTGAATGCAGTAGCAGCCGATATCCAGCAGTGCTCCGCCACCGCATTCCACCTGGTTGCGAATGTTCCCGGGGTCGTTGTTGAAATAGCTGAAGAATCCCACCACGGAGCGAAGCTCACCAATGCGCCCCTCGCGCAGCAGCTCACGCAGCCGCAGCCATTGCGTAAAGCTGCGGATCATGAATGCCTCCCCGATCTTCACGCCGGTCCGGGAGCGCACTTCAAGCAGGGTTCTGGCTTCGGCAACCGTGAGGCTCAAAGGCTTCTCGCAGAGCACGTGTTTGCCCGCTTCGGCCGCCTTGATTGTCCATGGGACGTGGAGCTGATTGGGCAGCGGATTGTAGATCGCGTCGATCTCGGGGTCCGCAATCAGCTCCTCATAGGAACCGAATGCCTTCGGGATGCCCAGCGCCTTCGCCGCCTCTTGAGCCTTTGCAAGATCGCGAGAAGCGATCGCGTCAACGGCCGTATACCGGCCCACCTGCATCGCCGGCAGAACCTTCTTCAGGCCGATGTTCGCAGTGCTGAGAACTCCCCAACGCAGCTTTTTCGACATGGAGAGATCATAAAGGCCCGGGAGAGATCACAAGAACACGAACTTTCTTAGAACACGCCCTCAATTGCTTCAAGATAGTCAAACGACACAACCGACCATCCCTTTCCCTTGACAAAGGAAATTCATGGATGAAGGATTAAAGGAATCTTCCCCCCTCGAAATTACGTTGGACTAATCGAACTCTGCTAGGAGTGATCGATGAAGCTCGCTGCAGTAGCATTTCTAGTTCTGGGAGTGTTGTGCAATTCCACGTTGGCGATGGCAGAGGGTCCTGTTCCGTTCAGCGCATTGATGCAACACGCAGGCGCGCAGCCCGGTATACCTCCGATCGCCGATGCCAAGGACCAATCCACAGCTGTATCAACCCAACCGGCTCATCCTTCCCGCATGACTTCCGGGGGAAAGGTCATGATCGGTATCGGCATTGGCATGGTGGCAATCGGAGGGGTAGCCCTTGTCGGAAGTGCGCTACTGAACGATTGGGCCCCTGCAGGCAAAGAAGCCGCCGGCTGGGCTACTGGCGGCGGACTCGCCGCAGGCGGAATCACCTTGATTGTTTTTGGGAGTCACCGGCGTTCAGCACAGTGAGCAGATAATCACAAAGAGACGCAAGCGCACCAACGTCGCTTAGACACACAAAATAATCAGGCTGGGTTTTCGCCAGCGTGAAAGCAAAGGGCAAGGTTCCCGTCAGGCCGTCGTCCCTGACGGCCAATCACATCCTTGCGGCAGTGAAGGTGGCGAAATCGAAAAGCATGTCTCATGGCATGTGTTTCGGCATTCGTATGCGCCTCTGCTCAAAGCCAATGGGGAGGACGTAAAGGTGGTGCAGGAATCGCTCCGCCACGCTACGTTCCAGATCACAATGGACACATGCACTCGCGGTTCCGCAGGTCGTCCGCTGCGCTCACAGCAAGGTCGTTGCGCAACATACGCGAGGCGCATCAATAGCGATTTCTGTGCTATTGGACCCGCTTTGGACCCTTGCATTCCTGAAGCATCTGTAAGTTGTTGATTATGGTGGGCGCTGCAGGATTCGAACCTGCGACTTCCACCGTGTGAAGGTGGCACTCTACCGCTGAGTTAAGCGCCCCTGGAGAGGCTCGGCACAGGCGCGCCGGCGGGGCATCCCGTAGGTTAGAGTAACACAGGACACGTCACCGAGCCACCACGGGTGGCATTGGCTCGAAGACCCACAAGCACCGCAGGGCAACGACGTTGCCGCGCGCTGCGCCGCCTTCCTCGGAATCACCGTTGAAGAGTTCGAAGAGTGCGAACGCAACGCCCAAGCGAAAGCAAAGGACACCGACGAATGAAAAGACCCGCCGAACTCGCCCGCCTCACCGGAGCCAAGCTCCCCGAACCGCCCGCCGTACAAGGCCCGCTGGTGCGCCAGCCCGAGCCTGCGGCCCGGCTCGCGCTCATCCTGAACCATGCCGCCATGGAACTCTTTGACGTGTGCACCTACGACGACAGCGGCCAAATGTGGGAAGAAGCCCGCGCCATCGCCTCAAGGATCCTCGCCGCCTGCCCCGCCGCTTAACTCCTCATGCTTCCGGTACTGCGCCGATCTGGCGCAGTATCCCGAGCATGTCGGGCAGTCCCTGATCGTCGACAATCTTTCCGTCAGCCAGCCGATAGAACGAAGTGCTTCGCCCTGTGATCTTCTTTCCCGTCGCTGGAACTCCAAAGAACGTCCCAATCTTGTGTGTACCCGCACTGCAATTCATCGCAACCTTATCGGGCTATGCCCTGTGCCTCTTGGGTTGTCTTTGGGTTCTCACCGCATGCGAGCGCTGCGAAATGGCTCGAACGCCACTCCCTGGTCGGCTCTTTTCCGCACACACCGCATGGGCCGAGAACGGATGCGCCTATAAGCTGTTTAATCTTAATGGTTTACGGTGGGCGCTGCAGGATTGGAACCTCCGCGGACTTCACCCCAGCGAACCTTTACGGCCAACCGAAGCGTCCGATATCCGGGTCGCGCGGCCGCCGTTGGAGATTGATGTTCTGGCGTTTACGACCAACCCGCAATAGCCGCGAGTCTGCCTCGGATGACGAGGCTGTCTGGCCATTCCTTTTGGGGCCCGGCGGGGTCGAATTCGCCGCAACCGGCCCCGCCGCTCCGCCGGCGCCGGATCATCGCGCCATCCTGGCGCCATTTTCCCTTTCCTGTCAACCCGGTCCGGGGGTGAACGTCCCGGTTGGAGGCCAGAGCAGGCGGCAGGGCCCGCCCAGGACGGAAACGGCACAAAATCCACGAAATCCGCCTTCGAAACGTCGAATCAACCGCAACCTTCTGCCGGGATCAGGGTTCCAGAAGATATGGCAACCCTGGTTCTGGACAATCCGGCACTGGGAGCGAACGCGGCACTTCGTCCAGACGCAGTTCCTGGCGCAATGAACTACGCCCAGGACGAATCAAGCGATGCGGCTGTCATGCTGCGCGCGGCAGCCGGTGATGAATCGGCCTTCAATTACCTGGTGGGGAGATACCACCGGTCAATGATCAGCTTTCTTTACCGAATGGTGCGCAGCCAGGCAGTTGCCGAAGAATTGGCGCAGGAGGTTTTCCTCCGCGTCTACCGCTCGCGCGAAAGCTATCGGGCAGAAGCCAAGTTCACCACCTGGCTCTACCGGATCGCAACGAACCTGGCGGTGAACTACGCACGCGATACGCAGCATGAGCGCTCGGCGCAGAATGTATATCTCGACGCTCCGGACCAGGAAACGGGCACCACACCGGATGTGGCCGACGATGAACTCACGGTGGAGCAGCGCCTGGTGCGCGAAGAGCGGATGGCCGCGATTCGGTCGCATGTGATGGCGCTCCCGGAGCGTCAGCGCATGGCGGTATTGATGCACAAGTATCAGGGGATGGATTACAGGCAGATCGGGGACGTTCTCAAATTGAGCGAATCGGCGACCAAGTCGCTGCTGTTTCGCGCATACCAGACGTTGCGGGACAAGCTGAAGGACTTTGTTTAAGCGGAGAGAAGCCGGGCAACACCGGCAGGGAGTGGGGTGGTACCGATGGAATCGACCATGAACAAGTGCACCGGAATGGGAACGAAGATGGCGGATATGCTTCTCGATCCCGAATCGGCGCCTGCCAAGGTGAAGACTCATGTTGCGGAGTGCGACTCCTGCCGGAAGGAACTGGAGGAGCTGCGTGCGACCATGACCGTTCTCGATTCGTGGACCGCGCCGGAGCCGAGCCCCTATTTTCTAACGCGTCTGAATGCGCGTATGCGCGAAGAGCGTGAGGCCCCGCCGCAAAGCTGGATGGAGCGCCTGCGCGCTCGCCTTGCCTATGGCCCGTCAATGCACGCAAGGCCTCTGGCCGCGATGGCGCTCTCAGTCATGTTGCTGCTGGGCGGAGGAGCGTACCTGGGGGTGGCCAATCTTGAACAGCCGCAGGCGCCGTCGAGCGAGGCTGCCGTGGTCGGCGACCTCCAGACGCTGGCCAACAACGCGCAGCTTCTGGATCAGCTTGAATCGATCACAGACAATTCCAACAACGGAGACACGCAGTAACGAAACTTGATCGGTGGGAGCCGAGGAAATGAATGGGGTCGTAAACACGGGCGTCGCGAAGAGAGTGCGGCTTGCGGTCTCCACCGCAGTCGCGGCTGCGGCTCTGTGCTTCCTCCCTGTTTCCGCGATCGGACAGCACCCGAATAACTCGCATCAGAATCAGAATTCGCACCCTGCTCCGGCGCCGCGCTCTGCAGCGCCGCGCCCGCAGTCCAATCCGCAGTATTCCCGGCCTCAAGGCGGTACCTATCGGAACCCGCAACACCCGCAGTACACGCTCGCCATGGGCCGGCCAGACCCACCCGGCTTCGCCCATTCAATCCAACCCCGGTCTGCGCCAGCCGCAGATGAATCCGCAGCCGCGGCGCGCGCGGCAACTATCCCGGCGCGGCCTATCCGGGTCAGGGCTACGCGCGGCCGGGCCAAACGAACAACGCGCGACCCAGCTACCCGCAGACGCTTTATGCGCCTCCCGGCCACCTCGGTGCGTGGCTCAACCAAAATCGAAATCTTCCGGTTCAGGATCAGGAGCGCATGCTCCGCACCAATCCTGCGTTCAAGGGTCTTCCGCAGGGCGATCAGCAGCGGCTGGTGCAGCAGTTGCACAAGATGGACCAGATGCCCGACGCCCAGCGCCAGCGCCGTTTGGCCCGTGCAGAGAATCTCGAGCATCTCTCGCCTCAGGATCGCGCGCAGGTCAACCAGTCCGCACGCCGCTGGACAACCCTTCCGGCCGATCGTCAAACGATGATGCGCAATGCTTTTCGCGATCTGCGGTCAGTTCCGCCTGACCAGCGCCCCATGGTGCTCAACTCAAACCGTTATCAGAATCAGTTCAGCCCGGAAGAGCGCGGCATCCTCTCCGACATGCTGCGCGTCGAGCCCTACGAGCCTCCGCAATAGTTGAACGCTCACAGCGGCCTAATGCCTAAGCGCGATATAGCCTGTTCGGTATCTCAGATGAACTCCGCCGTGCTTGCTCTTCCCCTCGCCCGCCAACCTCACCGACAACTTATGACGCTTTCCGTCAAGGGCATTTGGCTGAAATCCCAACTCATATCGAAGATGGAGCTGCTCAAGGATCTCTGCCAACCCCTTCGCGTATGTTTCAGGTGTGACCGAAAGATATTGGCCTCCGGTCTGTGTCGAAATATAGCTCGCAATAGCTTCCTGTTCACCGCCAAGCCATCGAAACCCCACAAGCCTCGGAGATCGGCGGTCCCTCAGGCCGTAGACGGTGGCCGAGGTTTCCAATAGCTCATCAACGAAGCGGTCAGCTTCCCCTCGGGGCATTGCACTGAAGTCCCCATAGAGAAAGATCACTACCGGCACGGTGTCATGCGCCTGGGAGCGCGTCGCATCAACAATCAGCTGCAGAGTCTTTTGCAGTGCAAGCTCGCCTGTCCTATCGTGCCTGTACGGACCGGCAAAAGTTGTCGCGAGCACGCGCTCCAAGGTCCTATCCGCCTGCTCGATTTCGCTCGTGGGCAACAGATCGAGTGTGGAATCGCCATTGTCACACCAGTGAGCAACGGCCACAGTATCCTGTTTGTCCAGCTTCGCGAGACCGGGCTTGAGGAGACTGATCTGCCCTGCAAACAAGCCTGATCCCTCCGCCTCCCAGTCCGGCATCTTGCATTGCACCACAAGCCACAGTGCCAGCGGGCGAGTTCCAGTCCCGGTGTCAAACGTCTTGATCGACACCGGATGGCCGTTGTCGAAAACCTGAAAATCCTCTCTATTCAATGCGCTGTCCGGAATCCCATTCTCCGCGCTCAGTGCAATCACATCCACCAGCACCAGGTTTGTTGAAACACGCAGCGTGATCTCTGGCGGATGAGCGGACTGCGTGCTGAACGAATCTTGCTCGGTCACCGCGGCCAGGCCGGCGCAGAGGGGAAGAAGCAATAAGAATGAAAATCGCGATCTCATGCACCTCCGCATGCACCCGACCAGTGCAAGCTCGCTATGGGGGTCACATACGAGACCGGAAGCTCGAGAGTTCCAAGTTCATTTTGCGCGCAAGTCTGGATGAGGTTGCTGGTATCCATCTGTACTAGCTAATCAGGAATTTCCAGCATTTCGCAGCCGCCTTGCCATGGCCGAACTGGTCCTGAAATCCGCAACTGGGTAACCACCTTGGCCGGCACCCGGAGCCCCAATGGCCATGCGGTTCCGCATCGCAGAATCAGCGGCTCAACACAACCGGTGCCCGAAGCCGAATATCGCGCGACGAGGCTCCCACCTGGATCTCAAACGTGCCCGGCTCCGCCACCCACTTTTTGGTTTCCGGGCTCCAGTAGGAGAAGGCCGACCGATCGAGCTTCATCTGCACTGTCTTCATCTCGCCAGGTTTCAACTCCACGCGACTGAAGCTCTTCAGCTCATGCGTCGGCCGGTCGATCTTCGAGTGGCCATCGTGCACGTAAAGCTCAACGACTTCCGCGCCGGCACGCTTGCCTGTGTTCCGCACATGCAGGCTCACTTCCACCGGCTGCTCTTCTGACACCTTGCCCGGTTTTACTTGAAGGCCGGCGTACTCAAACGTCGTGTAGCTCAAGCCATACCCGAACGGAAACTGTGGCTCGCACATTCTTGGTGTCGTAGTAGCGGTAGCCGACATAGATCCCCTCGGCGTAATTCACCTCGAGGTTCTGTCCCGGATAGTTCTTCGCGGCGGGGGAGTCCTCGAACTTCTTTGGCATTGAGACCGGCAGCTTGCCGGATGGGCTCGCATCCCCAAACAGAATCGACGCCAGTGCGTTTCCGCCTTCCTGCCCGTCGAACCACATGTCCAGCAGCGCGGGCGTCGAGTCAATCCATTTCGTCATGGTCACGGGATCGCCCGTGTTCAACACCACAACCGTATGCGGATTTGCCTTCTCCACCGCCGCAATCAGCTCGTCCTGACCCGCGGGCAGATCCATGGTCTTCACATCAAAGCCTTCTCCCTCGTTTTTGAAGTACCGGCCCACAACCACAACCGCAACATCGGCCTTCGATGCCACATCGATTGCTTCCTGCAGCGCCTTGGCGCGCGCCTCCGGCGTGTCCTGTGCCGGATCCTCGCCCTCCATGCCCACGCCCAGCGCCGACGTCACTTGTATCTGACTCCCCGCGCGGCTACGAATTCCTTCAAGGGGCGTTACCGCATACTTGGGCCGAACCAGTGAGCTGCCTCCGCCACCTGTCCTTGCCACCAGAGCGTTCGGGCCAATCACGGCGATCGTCTTCACCTTTGCGGGATCGAGCGGCAACAGCGTCCCTGTATTCTTCAGCAGCACGATGCCTTCCGTCGCTGCCTCCCGCGCCACGGCCTGCTGGTCTGTTGTATCCACGTCACCGAGCGCCGTGTGCGGAAATTCAAAGAGGCCACTCAGGAAGATCACGCGCAGAATACGGCCGACATTGTCATCCAGTGCGGATTCGGTAATGTGTCCGGCCTTCACCTCGGCCAGCACTTTCTCCGCAACCAGCCAGCCACCGCTGTTGCCCGATGCCTGCGTCGCCGGCCGCGCCAGCATTGCCTTCATCGGCGGCCCACCCGGCATCTCCAGGTCCATGCCCGCATTCACCGTTGGCGCCGTGGAGTAGGTGCTGCCCCAGTCTGAAATCACAAATCCCTTGAAGCCGAGTTCCTTCTTGAGCACATCGGTGAGCAGATAATCACTCTCCGCGCAATGTGCGCCGTTGACCTTGTTGTAGGCCGACATCACGGTCCACACATCCGCCTGCTGAACCGCAGCCTTGAAGGCCGGCAAGTAAATCTCGTGCAGCGTGCGCTCGTCGATCCTGGCGTCGATACGATGCCGCTCGTACTCCTCGTTGTTCGCTGCGAAGTGCTTGACGGACGGGATCACCCCCTCGCCCTGCACGCCGCGAATGTAGGCTACGCCGAGTTGTCCGGCAAGATACGGGTCCTCGCCATAGCCCTCGAAATTCCTCCCCCAAAGCGGCACGCGATTGATGTTCACCGTGGGTCCAAGAATCATGTCGCGGCCCAGAGCCTTGACCTCCTGCCCGATCGCCTTTCCCTCGCGCTGCACCAGGTCGGTATCCCATGTGGCCGCCATTGCAATACCCGCGGGAAATGAAGTCGTCAGCACCTTGACAGGGTTGTTCGCCGCATTCGTGATGGCCGAGCTGCCGGCCCAGGAACGCACTCCCATCGGCCCGTCGGCCATCTTGATCGCCGGGATCCCCAGCCGCGCAATTGGAGCCGACTCCATCCAGCCGGAACCGGACAACATGGTCGCCTTCTCTTCCAGCGTCATGCGGCTCAACAGGTCAGCCACGCGCTTTTCCACTGGAAGAGCCGCGTTCTTGTACGGCGCATCTGCAGGAACGGAGGCAGGCGGGTTCTGCGCCTGAATCAGCCCGGAATCGATCAGAAAGAAAGACAGGATCGTGACATGAAAGGCGACAAGTCGACGCATCAATCGTGGCTCCTGAGAATCGTGCGATCCCTCGCAAGGAATCGCGCCAATGGTAGCGGATGACGCGAACGAGTAACAAATTGGGGAATTCCGATCGGCTTGGCAGTCTCGCGGGAAACGGCCCTTTTCACACCATTCCGGGTCTCAAAACCCTTTGACAGCGATTTTCGGTTCGGAGTAGCATCTGCTCTCCCCTGGGTATATGCAAGACGGAGGTCACTATGAGCTCAGATCACGCAACTCCTGCGTTCGATCCCGCCAAGCTGGACGCCTTCATGGGCAAGGCTGTCCTTGATATGGGTGCCGCCATGCACGCCACATTGGTAGTCATCGGCGATAAACTGGGCCTCTTCAAAGCGATGGCCGGCGCCGGACCACTGACTTCGGCTGAACTGGCCAGCAAAACGAAGACTTCGGAACGCTATGTCCGCGAGTGGCTCAACGCCAATGCCGCGAGTGGTTTTGTCACCTACGACGCTGCGACGAAGCGATACGAACTGCCACCGGAGCAGGCGTTCGCACTCACTACGCTTGATCTTCCGGGCGCGTACCACATCATCTCAGCCTGCTTTAAAGACGAACCGAAGATCACCCAGGCTTTCCGCACCGGGGAAGGCGTGGGCTGGCACGAACACGATGCCAATCTCTTCTTTGGAACCGAGCGTTTCTTCCGCCCGAACTACGAACAGAACCTGGTCAGCAGCTGGATCCCGGCTCTCGAGGGAGTCCGTGACAAGCTGACTAAAGGCGCTGTTGTTGCCGACGTTGGATGCGGCCATGGGGCTTCAACGATGTTGATGGCCCGGGCGTTCGCAAGGTCACGCTTCTGCGGATTTGACTACCACAGCGGCTCCATCGAATACGCGCGTCATGTTGCGGGACGGGATGGACTGCTCGACCAGATCAACTTTGAGGTCGCAAGCTCGAAGAGCTATCCCGTGAACGGCGGCTACGATCTCGTTACGTTCTTTGATTGCCTGCACGATATGGGCGATCCCACCGGAGCGGCAAAACATGTGCTCTCCTCCCTGAAGCCTGACGGAACATGGATGATCGTGGAGCCCTTCGCCAACGACACGCCTGAAGCCAATCACAACCCGGTGGGCCGCATCTACTATTCCGCCTCTACCATGATCTGCACTCCGGCCTCACTTGCGCAGGAAGTGGGAGCGGCACTCGGAGCACAGGCAGGCGAAGAGCGCATACGCGGCGTCGTCAAGGACGCGGGCTTTACACGTTTCCGAAGGGCTGCGCAGACGCCGTTCAACCTTGTCTACGAGGCCCGGCCTTAACAGTTTGCCAGGGTCGATTGAATGGGCGCGACGAAAGCCGCGCCCTCACAGCTAAGGATGCAAGGAGCTTCAGTCTCTGAGGGGAGGCTGGTTTGCCTTGTCAGTTTTCAGTGAGCCGATGATCTCCGGCTCGTCGTTCTTTGCAAAGAGCAGCCAACCCGCACTTAACGCGATCAGCAGAAGCCCCAGCCCATCGCGAACACTGACCCTGGCCCTCAAGACAATGAGTCCGGCGACATTCGCAATCAGCGGTGCGATCAGAAATCGCGTCGACATGCGCGTGGCGGTCATGTGCCTCATCAGCCAGAAGAGCAACAGCAGTCCTGGCAACTCCACCGCCGCAGACCACACAAGATCAGGCTCGAAATTCCGCCAGTTCCACACGGGACGCTCCGTAAAGATGCTTACTCCGGCCAGGCCAATTGCAGCCACGGATCCCGTAATCGCAGCGAACGGCGCCATCGTTTGATCCGCAGCCTCGCTTGCCGCGCAGACACCCCAGCAGTTGCCCGCGGCTGCGCAGGCCGTCGCCAGCACCACCGCGAACAACCCGAATCCGGCCTCAGAGGACTGGGGAAGATCGATCGGGAAGATGCAGAGCGTTCCGGCAACCGCAACAAGCGCCGCCGGCCAGGCCACGATTGGTCCTTGTCTCGGAATCCGGATTGATGTACGGCTCAAACACAACCGTAAACACGGGCACGAGGGAGAAGACGGCCACACGTGTGAAGTCAGGAACCCGGTAGCTCGACAGGTGAACCAGCACGCCGGGTACAACGAAGAGTCCCAGCGCGGCAGCCACGCAGGCACCGGCTGTCCGGCCTCGCGGCCAGCGTGATCCCCGTGCCAGTGCGATCGCGGCTGCCGAGATGGCGACAACAGATAGAGTCAATGCCTCAAGTGCAAACTGTTGTTGCGAAGCTCGATCGGTCCCAAATTGGGGCAGCAGATCGGCTCGCAAAGCACCGAGCGCCCAAAGAGAGACTGAGAAAAAGCAGCGCAGCAACCGGGGCCATGCTCTTCCTCGTCCGCAGGTTTGGCTCTGGCCTCCATATCTCCGATCAAATCACAACCGCAAGCAGCCCCGGGAAACATACCTGAGCAGGCCGAGCCGTGGTACCTCTGTGCGCGCCCAATCCGCTGCTAAGTTACAATAATGATTGGGCTGTCGCGCTTCGTTGTCGTCCTTGGAAGCGCCGGAAAGCCAATCTTCCTGCGTATCCAACGCAAGCAATGCAAGGAGTTTTACCTTTATGGCGATTCCCGCCACTCAAATGCGTCCGGGCATGATCATCAAGCACAACGACCAGCTTCATCTGGTCTTCAAGGTCGAGCACCGCACGCCCGGCAATCTGCGCGCCTTCATCCAGGCCAAGCTTCGCAACCTCAAGTCGGGAGCGATGTTCGAGCACCGTTTCCGCTCCGCCGACGCCATCGAGAAGGTCGTCGTCGACGAAGTTTCCATGGAGTTCCTCTACGCCGATGGCGACGACTATTACTTCATGAATCCCGTCGACTACGAGCAGACCGTGCTGAAGGGAACCACCCTTGGCGATGCGGTGGAATACCTGACGCCAAACCTGCAGATCAAGGTCAGCTATCACGATGGTCAGGCCGTCGGTATCGAACTGCCCAGCTTTGTTGAGCTCACCGTGGTCGAAACCGAGCCCGGCCTCAAGTCCGCCACCGCCTCATCCGTCACCAAGCCTGCCAAGACGGAAACGGGCCTGGTCGTCCAGGTTCCTCCCTTTATCAATGAAGGCGAAAAGATCCGCGTCGACACCAGCGAAGGCGCCTACATGAGCAGAGCATAGTTTCTTTTCGCAGGTTCCAGGGCCGGGGCAGAATCCCCGGCCCTTGTGTTGCTTCTTCGCGTACTTCGTCAGCGCCCTGGCTTCAGCGCGCCGTCCACAACAAGCTGCATCTTCCACTTCACGTTGTGCGCGAGCTTCTCGATTTCGGCCACCGTACGCACGTCCTCGCGTGAAGTGCCGCTGACTGGGGAATTCGGCGCACTGTTCAGTTCCTTCGCAAGCTTCAGCAGCTTGTCTGCATCGGAGACCATGGACTTCAGTCGGCTCTCGACGTACCTGCGATACTGCAAGTCTTCGAAGGTCGGGGTTCTCGGGGGAGGCGGGCCATAGTCCGGCGCCTTTGAATCAATGAAGACCGGTGGCGTCGGCGGCATAGGCGGCGGAGGCGTTGGAGGTGGAGGGTGACTCTGAGAATAGAGCGGGAGAACACACGCCGCAAACAGGATTGCCGACCCAAGAGTCAGTTTCCCTGTCCCGATAAGCAGGCGACCTGAGGCGTTGATGCGGTGCGGAAGCATTGTTGTTTGCCGTGACGGATCTGCCGCAAAACGCGGACATTGTGGCGTTAGGAACCCGGCTTCGAATTCCTATTCATTTCCTGCTTGACGCTGTGTGCGAGTTTCTCAATCTGATTGGCCTTGCGAATGATCGAAAGCGAGAGTGTATCGAGGTTAGTCTTGTCCATCTCTTGCTTGAGTTCAGTGGCCAACTTGAGCAGTTTGGCTTTGTCCGCAGCGAGCTGCTTCTGTCGTTCCGAGGGATCGTTCCCCACTGATTGACTGCTGTCTTTTTGTGTGTCAGCGATCGCGGTGCTTTGGGAAGCCTGATCAGTGTTCGGCTCTTTTGCTTCCTGACCGGCCTGGGCCGTGCAGGAGAGGACAGCCATCACAACGACCCAGAGCAGAAGGAATCCTCGCCGGCGGGCATTTCGCCCTATGGCCGTCTTCCCCTTCAGGAAAGTACTCCTCCGGTCGCGTGATCGACTGAAGTTCCATCGGATGTTCCTTGATCTTGACGAGCTGGAGCAAAATGGCGGTGGTCAACCGGCCATATCTGACAAGTGTAGTCCCGTCTTCTTCTCACTGTCATCCGCTCGTTGACGGCTCTCGGTGGCTCGAGTTGATCGCGTACTCCCGCTGACAGTAGTCATCGACCAGAATTTAAAGCGCGCTCCGTCACATCCATTTTGATTTGCATTTCCTGAGCTAGCCGCAAGAGCTTAAGCGTCTCCGGGTGGCTCGCCTGAGCCAAGGCTTTGTCAATCGTTAGCCACGCATGTTGACGCGGTTCCTTGCGTCTTCTTTCTTCAAGTGCATCCATAAGGTAGAACTGGACATCTACTGATTCGCCGTTGGCAGAGAACGAGACCCTCTTCAGGTCCGATCTGACACTCGCCCACACACCCGTTTCTTCCACTACCTCGCGGACAGCCGTCTCCCGCATAGCCTCCCCGGCTTCGATATGTCCCTTCGGCAGCACCCAAGGGTGCTGATCCTTCCATACTCTTTTGTCAGGCGTCCCCTAAAAAATTTTTCTTGCCTGCTCACCCTTTCTTTATGTTACAGTGTGTAACACTATGGCGAGTAACACTCAGCCCCATCACGATCCTGCCGAGCTTGGCGAACTCGAGCGCGACATCCTGTCCATTGTCTGGCGTCTTGGCTCCGTGACGGCCGAGCAGGTTCGCGAAGAACTCGATCGCCCACTCAAGGATTCGACCGTTCGTACGGTTCTTCGCCGTCTGGAAGAAAAGGGCTACCTGGCGCACTCGGTAGAGAACCGCACATTTCTCTACCGCCCGGCCGAGTCGCGCCAGCGCGTTGCCGGCCGCGCCGTCAAACGCATCGTTGACTGGTTCTGCGAAGGATCGGTGGAAGCGCTCCTGGTCGGCATGGTTGACTCCAAGGTTCTCGATCGCGCCGAGCTGCAGCGCCTCGCCGCCCGCATCGCGGAGGCACAGAAGCTCTCTGCCCGCGAAGATGCCGCCATCTCCCGCAAACAGGAGGCCAAGTCATGATTTCGTCCCTCATTGAAGCAGCCCTCCGTTCCGTACTCGTGGCGATCGCCGTCTGGGCCGGCCTGCGTGTCTTTCGCGTCAGCAACGTGCTGGCACAAAAAGCCGCATGGGGCCTCGTACTTGCCTCCGCCATCTTTATGCCGATGCTGCTTCCAGTAGCCGCGCGCCTGCCCACGCGCGCCGCGCTTGTCCTTCCTCCGGATCCTGAAACTCTTCTCGGCAAGATCCGCGAGCAGATGCGCCCTGGGCCCGTGCCGCAGCCTGCTGATCAATCCGTGCATCAGCCGCTTGCGCCCACAGGGCCGAGTCCTGCCGTCTCGAGTCCCGCTGTCTCAAGTCCGTCTGGACCCTCGCGGCCGACACCGACGACTCCGCATCGCAGCCCGCCGCCGCACCCTTGATTGCCGCCCGCACTGAAGCGGAATCGGCGCCCGTGCCGCCCTCGACTCTAACCCGGCTCCGCACTCTGCCGTGGAGCCGCCTTACCTTCCCGCTCTACGCCGCTATTGCCATCGTCATTGTTTTCCGGCTCGTATTTGGCCTGGCCCTGGCCTTCCGCATCAGGCTCGCGGCTCGCCCGGTCAGCCTTACGGGCGCGCACGCCTCCGGTCTGCGGATCAGCTCCAGCTCAGCCGTCTCGTCTCCTGTCACCATTGGGTCCTCCATCATCCTTCCCTCGGACTACGAATCGTGGGATACCGAAAAGCTCCACATTGTCCTTGCGCACGAGCGGTCCCATATCCGGCAGGGAGACTTCTATCTGCAATTGCTCGCGGGCCTTTACACCGCTCTTTTCTGGTTCAGCCCCCTCGGCTGGTGGCTCAAGCACAAGCTTTCTGATCTGGCTGAAGCCATCAGCGACCGCGCCGGGCTCGAACAGGCCGCCAGCCGGTCCTCATACGCGCAGGTACTGCTTGAATTCGCGGCAGCGCCGCGCCCAACTCTCATAGGAGTAGCCATGGCTCGCACTGGCAGCATCTCCCGCCGCATTGAACGCCTTCTTAACGACAGCACATTCCGCCAGGCATTCGCGGGCACGCGCCGCCGTGCGCTCATCGCAGTGCTGCTGGTACCCGTTGCCCTTTTCGCAGCCACTGTGCTCGTCCGCGTCCAGGCAGCAGGTCAGGCCCCAGAACAGGCCCAGGCCCCGGAATCAGCTCAGGCCCCGGTACTAGCACCTGCCCAGGCCGGGGTGCCCACCCCTGAGCAAGCCGCTCCGCCCGCCAAGGCGGAAGCACCCATAACTGGGGTGTCCACGCCGGACCAGCCCTCGCCGCCGTCCGCTGCGCCTCCCGCATCCCAGACGGCACCATCCGCTCCTGTTGTAACAGCGCCGCCCGCCCCGCCTGCTCCAGCCGGTGCACCCGCCACTGAGGTGCCAGATGGACCGCCCGCCATCGCTCCCCCACCCGCGCCTCCCGCTCCACATACCACGATTTCGCGCAGCATCGAGACACACAGCTTTAATCCTCAGCAGAGGGGTTCCTCTTATCGCTACTCGTACTCATCCAACGGCGAGTCCTTCGCGATCATCAGAGGCGACAAGAGTCAGGTCACCTTTTCCGGCGACTGGATGGAAGGCCGCAAGGAGCAGTTCGACAAGGCTCGCAAGCTCGCCCATGGAGACTTCCTCTGGTTCACGCGCAACGGCAAATCATACTTCGTCGACGATCCCGAAACCGTAAAGCAGGTTGAGGAGTTGTACAAGCCGATGGAACTTCTCGGCAAGCAACAGGAAGAGCTCGGTCGCCAGCAGGAAGAACTTGGCAAAAAACAGGAAGAGCTCGGGCGCCGGCAGGAGCAAGCCTCAGTACCAACGCCCGACGTCTCCAAAGAGATTGCCGAAATCAATGCTGCGGTGGCCAGACTGCAGTCCAAGATGGGCAAGACGGTAACTCAGGCAGAACTGGCCGACCTCCAGTCCAAGCTTGGCGATCTTCAGGGCAGGCTCGGTGGTCTGCAGGGCGAGATGGGCGCAAGGCAGGGTGACTTCGGCGCAAAGATGGGCGCACTCGGCGCGCAACAAGGCAAGTTGGGAGCGCAACAGGGCCGCCTCGGCGCAGAGCAGGGAAGACTGGCCCAGCAGGCCGACCAGAAGGTGAAGTCCATCATCGATCAGAGCATGCAGAACGGCAAAGCTCATCCCGTCGACTGAGCTGGAACGCGTCGTATCGCCGGCCTTGAAAGGGCGCGACTTCAGTCGTGCCGTGGATCGCCAGCCTTGTCATCCTGGGCGAGCGCAGCGAGTCGAAGGATCCGCGGTTGTCTTTATGCAACCTTATAGTTGCACGAGCTTCGCTTCGAGCAGCGCCTCGATGGTGTGCAGTGCGTCCAGCACAGTATGGGAAACCGGCGCGTCCACCTGCACCACCGCGAGCGCCTTCACCGGCTTCGATCCGCTGCGTTCCCGCCCCAGAGCGAAGTTCGCGATGTTTACGCCATGCTCGCCTAGAATTGTGCCGATCTTTCCGATCACGCCGGGGACGTCGAGATTCCGGCAGACAAGCAGATTGCCTTCGAGGGGCGCCTCAATATCGATGCCGTCGAACTCAAGCAGTCGCGGCTGTTCACCATGGATCACGGTCGCGATGGCGTGGTGCCCGCCTGCCGCCGAGTGGAGCTCGACGGTCAGTACAGTTGCCGCACCGCCGCGAACGCTCTCCTGCTTCTCCTCGTGCACGCGGATGCCGCGCTCCTGGGCAACCGCTGCGGCGTTGATGCGGTTCACATTTTCTGATCCCTGCAGCAGCCCTTCGATGGCCGCATTGCGCACCAGGTCTGTCTTAGCCTCCGCCAGCGCACCCGCATAGGTGAGCTGAATTGCATCGAATCCGCCCTTTCCCGCCTGCGCCAGAAACGCCCCTAACCGTCCTGCAAGATCAATGTAGGGAGCAAGCTGCACATACTCTTCATGGCTCAGCGAAGGCAGGTTCACCGCGTTTTGCACCACGCCCAGCTTCAGGTACTCCCGCACCTGCATCGCGATCTGCACGCCCACAGCCTCCTGCGCCTCTGCAGTCGAGCCGGCGATATGCGGCGTCAGAATTACATTGTCCAGTCCTGCGTACGGACTGTCCTTCGGCGGCTCCACTGTAAAGACATCGAGCGCTGCTCCGGCCACCTGTCCGCTCTTCAGCGCGGCTACCAGAGCTGCTTCGTCCACCAGTTCGCCGCGCGCGCAATTGATGATGCGCACGCCCTTCTTCATCGCCGCCAGCGTCTTGGCGTTAATCACCCCGGCAGTTTGCGGCGTGAGCCCCACGTGCAGCGTCAGGTAGTCCGCCCTGGCGAAGACCTCGTCCAAAGGCAAGAGAACAATGCCGTTCTCGCGCGCCACTGCCGCCGAGACAAACGGATCGCTTCCGATAATTTCCAGCCCAAATCCGCGCGCGCGCTTCGCAACCTCCAGCCCGATTCGTCCCAGGCCCAGGATCCCCAGCGTCTTGCCGCGCAGCTCCGCGCCCTGCAGGCTCTTCTTCTCCCACTTGCCCGCGTGCATGGTCGAGTTGGCCGTCGGCAGCTTGCGCGCCAGCGCCAGCATCAGGCCGATGGTGAGTTCCGCAACGGCAACGGCATTTGCGCCCGGGGTGTTCATCACCACCACACCGCGACGCGTCGCCGCTTCTGCGTCGATATTGTCCACACCCACGCCGGCGCGGCCCACCACGCGCAGCTTGGGAGCATGTTCCATCAGCGCGTCGTCCACCTGTACCGCCGATCGCACCACCAGCGCATCCGCATCGGCCAGCGCAGCCGGCAACCCGTTGGGCAGTTTGTCGTGCGTCAGCACTTCCCACCCGGGCTCCGCCTCAAACACGGCAAGCGTAGCGGGCGAAACCTTCTCCGCCAAAACGATCTTCATCGCATCTCCCTTGGCCGCCGCGGCGGACCCAGACTCGTACTCGTCAAAACGGACGCCGTGCTTTTCGCACAGCAGGTCAAACATGCGCACAACCGCCGCATGCGGCTTGCC
This sequence comes from uncultured Acidobacteriaceae bacterium, assembly GCA_963751225.1. Classification (GTDB taxonomy): domain Bacteria; phylum Acidobacteriota; class Terriglobia; order Terriglobales; family Acidobacteriaceae; genus Telmatobacter. The sequence goes on along the minus strand of CAVVTY010000007.1, from coordinate 189,835 downwards.
CTCGCCCCGCTCGTATTTAGTGATCGAGTTGGGATGGACGCCCAGTTGCTCGGCCATCTGGTACGAGTAGAGATCAAGTTGCTTGCGGGCGATCAGCAGCTTTTCTCCAAAAGTCAGTTCAGCCATGAAAGACAGCTCCTAGCTGTTAGCTTCTAGATGCTAGCCAGAAGCTGAAAACGTCAACGTCTCTACCTTAGGCAAGCTCGCTGAACATTACTTGTTTGTCGATCGGCTACAATCTCCCACACACTAGCTGGTAGCTAGAAGCTGGAAGCTAGTAGCTATCGGCTGCTTCCGCATACACCTTCTGCGCCGCCGCAACGGCCTGTCCGTACGTCACCGGCAGCTTCAGCGTGTCCCTGGCGATATGCTCCATCGCGCCGAGCAGAGCAATGGTATCCAGATAGTCGAAGAATCCCAGGTGCGCCACCCTGAAGATCTTCCCCTGCATCTCGCCCTGTCCGTTTGCCGTCACTAGCGCGAATCTGGTCTTCAGCGCCTTCACCACATCGCCCGAGTTCATGCCCTCCGGAACGGCGACAGCCGTAACCGCGGCTGCTGGCGCCGACGGAGCAAACAGGGTGAAGCCAAGCGCCACAAGTCCGGCCCGGGTCGCTGCTGCATTCACGCGCGCATTGTTCACCAGCGCAACGCGCCCCTTTTCGAGATCGCCGCCTGCCTGACCCGCAATGTAGTCCAGCGCGGCTCCCAGTCCTGCCACCAGCGCCACGGCAGGCGTGTACGCGCTCTCGCCCTTTACCGCGTTTTTCCGCTCCTTGCGCAGATCAAAGTAGTAGCGCGGGCTCTTTGCCTTCTCCATTGCCGCCCAGGCCTTTTCGCTCACGCTCAGGTAGGCCAGCCCCGGTGGAATCATCACAGCCTTCTGCGACCCGCCGATCAGTACATCGATTCCCCAGCCATCCACGTCAAAGTGCGTCGTTCCCAGGCCCGTAATTCCATCCACCACCAGAAGAGCCTCGGGCGCCCCTTCCTTCAACAGCTTCGCGATCGCCTGCACATCGTGCTCGACGGCGGTCGAGGTCTCCGTGGCCTGCATATAGACGGCGCGATGTTCCGGCTTCAGGGCCCTTCGCACCTCAGCCAGGTCAAATGTCTCTCCGTAAGGGGCCTTCACTACGTCCACTTCGCAGCCGAAGGCCTTCGTCAGGTCAACCCAGCGCTCGCCAAACTTGCCCGCCGTCAGAACCAGCACCCGGTCGCCCGGCGACGTGAGATTCGAGACCGAAGCCTCCATCGCGCCGGTGCCCGAGCTTGATAGCAGCAGCACGTCGTTCCTGGTGCCCACGAAGACCTTCAGTTGCGCCAGCACCTTCTGGAACAGCGCGCGGAACTCGGGCGTGCGATGGTGAATGTCAGCCGCAGCCATTGCAAATTGGGCTGCGGGCAGCAGCGGCGTCGGACCCGGCGTATAAAGGCGTGTCTTGCGAATCATGAGAGGCTCCCTTCGAAATCATAGAATACACATAAATGTGATTTATGTGATTAATTTCGCTGTGCAAATCTCTGCGGCCATCCAAGCCCCGATCTCACCTTCCAGAGATCTTTTGCACATTAATCCTCTCGTTTCGCCCACAATAAAAAGTGAACGTTCTCCTATCTTGAAGGCAGGACAGGCCAGCGGAAGCGGCACAAGAGAGGGCTAAACCCTTACAGGAGAGGAATCTGCGGCTAACTTCAATGCTGAGAGGAATTTGGCGCCACACCTCTCTCGCAAATCATTGAAAACAAGGAATTTCTTTACAGAGATACGGGAGGGGTCCCCTCTCCTGGCTGCGGCAAGATGCTGCCCTCGCCGCCAGAGTCGGTACAATCCTCATTGGACCCGCACTTCGAAAGCTTCTGGCCGAACGCTGGAAGCTAGGAGCCGAAAATGAACGAAGCAGGCGTACTCGAGGCCCAGATCAGCCAGCAGGTTGTCACAGCCATGAAAGCGAAGGACGCCGAGCGCACCGGCACCCTCCGCCTGATCAAGAACGCGCTTAAGAACAAGGCAATTGAAAAGAGGGCCGCGCTCACCCCCGCCGAGGAGCAGCAGGCCCTGGCCACCATGATCAAGCAGCGTCGCGACTCCATCGAGCAGTTCACCAGGGGCAACCGGCCGGAGCTCGCCGCAAAAGAAGCTGCTGAAATCGTCGTCATTGAGGAATTCCTGCCCAAGGCTCTCGACGAAGCTGGGCTTCGCGCTCTCGTTGCCGAGGTCGTTGCCGAACACGGCAATACCACCGGCCAGAAACCCGGACCCAAAGATATGGGTCCCGTCATCAAGGCTGTCCAGGCCCGGCTGCAACAAGCCGGAGTCCGTGCAGAAGGCCGCGTCGTCAGTGAAGCAGTGAAGTCCGCTCTCGCAGGCTAACGCTCTCTGAGTCCGGAGCATGAATGAGAATTCTCAGGCTATTCCCCTGGCTTTCGACCCTTGTGCTTCTCATGTCCTCTTCTTCACGGCTGTGTGCGCAGGGTCCGCCGTTTCAAACAGACGATCCCGTTCCCGTGGATCTGCATCACTACGAGTTCTACATCTTCGGCACAGCCAGCGGAACGCCGGTGGAGATGGATTCCTCCGGTCCGGCCTTCGAGTTCAACTGGGGCGCCATTCCGCGCGTGCAGCTTCACGCAGTTCTGCCGTTCGGCAGTGTGAATCCTTTGAACAACCCGGTCTACCTGCCCAGCGGGACCGGACCGAGTGCCTTTGGCCTCACTGACATGGAACTGGGAGTGAAGCTCGCCTGGATCAAACAGACAAAGAGATTTCCGCAGATTGGCTCATTCACCATGTTTGAAATGCCCACCGGAGACTGATGACAAGGGTCTGGGAGTTGGAAAAGTCTGGTACAAGCTGCCCCTCTGGGCCTACAAGGACATCGGCAAATGGACTCTGGATGGCGGCGCGGGCTATCAGATCGTCCCTCAGACCGGCTTTCGCGACTTCCCGTACGGCGGATTTCTGGTGAAGTGCGAGTTCGGCGAGAAGTTGGAAATCGGTGTTGAAGTCTTCTCTCACGCGGGCGAAGGCACTGCCCCGGCACAGACCGAAGCCGCCACCATGATTGACGCCGGCGGCTACTATCACCTCAAAGGCGAGGGCATGCAGTTGCTGTTTGCCTATGGGCATTCCGTGGCCGGGCAGACGGAGAACTACGCCTACCTTGGCCTGTACTGGACATGGGGCAAGGACGACCAAAAGTCCGACGAGCAAAAATCAGCTGACAAGAAGGCATTCCTCAAAAGCGCATTGTTCTCAACGCAGACGCTCAAGAGCGGATTCAGAAGCGGCAATCCCATGTGACGGCTCCAAAAAGTGAGGCCGGGGCAGAGTTGATATCTCAACCCAGTCCCGGCCCCGGTCAGTCAATCTTCCGCTAATTCAGATCGTCCACGTAGTGCCCGACGAGCACAGTCTGCCCGCTTGTCGGGTCCTTGAGGAGCAGACCTACAACGCGCACGTTTGTGCTCGCCGCCACATCGCCCAAGGTGTTCAGTCCGTCGCGGTACTGCGTTTCTCCCGTGATAAACACAGTGACCGTTTGCGGCACCAGGATTCCCGCGAAACCGTTGATCTTCATCTGGAAACTGTCGGTTCCAGCGTTCACGCTCCCAGGAACCACTGTTCCGTTGAAGCCCCAGTTCCTCAGCACCACACGTTTCACGGTTACGGACTGCGGATTGGTGGCGCCGGTTGCCGGTCCGCCAACCGCCACATGTTGTCCGGGCAGCAGACCGCTTGGGTTAAACAGGAATTGCGCCAGCGGTCCATGCATCCAGTAGATCGAGAACTTCTCAGTGCCGCTCAGTTCCACGGTCGCGATCTGACCGAGCGAAAGGCCGGTCGTGGTGGGCAGGAGGCCACGCACGTAGAGATCAAAGCTGGTCGCTGGTCCCGATGCAGGATTCACATATGTGACCTGGCCGGCTGCGTAGAAGCCGTCCTGCGAGAGAATTGCCACTTCGTCTGCGTCGATGGTTGCATCTGCGCGGTTCAGTGTGCCGGAGATCTGTACGATTGAGCTCGATGACAAATCGCTGAGGGTAGCGCTGCCGTCCCACTCTGTCTGCCCGTTCACGCTAACAGTAAACTGCCTTCCGTGCGGTCCCTGGATGACGAACGACTGCGCGCCCGCGTTCGCGCTGACCACTGCTGCATCGAACTCATCGATGTAAGCGCCCTTTTCGTTGTTGTTCACAGCATTCACGTTGAAGGTCGGCGTCACCATGCCTGTGATCTGGCCATTCGAGCCCACCTGGATCGACTTGCGCAGGTTGAAGTCGAGATGCAACCCGACGGGTGCGCCCGCCTGTGTGACGACAAGGGGCTTGGAGAGCGTCACATTGATCGTGGAGGTTGTTAGGGTTGCAGGCTCGGTCTTAATCGTCGGTTCTGTTGTACTCGTGTCCAGGTAGCCGATGGTCGCCGTGCCGAGCGTGATCGCCACGGTCGAATACGAGCCGACAGGAACGTCGTTCATGTCCAGCAGCGTCTGCAGGCCGTTGAAGCGTGCGAAATCCACTGTGGGCGAGCCGCTGAGAAGAGAAACGGTGTTCGTTCCGTCAGACGCGGTGATGTTCTGCACCTGGACGGCAAACGAGGTTACGCTCTGCACTGGAGCATCAGTGCCAACAATGAAAGTTGAACCGGTGACAGCCTGCGGGCTGACTGTTGTGGATGACTGGGATCCGCCACCGCATCCGGCCGCTAGAAACGAAGCAACCGTTAAGGCTAGAAAAGTGGGAAGAGCGCTCCTCCCAAATCTTTCAATGGTCATATCAGGTTCACCGCTTTCTGCGAATGTCCGTGCCTGACACGGATGCATCGCCGGATTTGGGACACAGCAAGGAAGGAGTCGGAGCCGCTGTGTGCCTCACTGCGGAAGGACACCGTCTAATTCGCAAAGTTGTGATAGATGAAATATATTTCCAATTCGCGATTGGAGTAGTAACCTGCCGCGGGACTTCTAGTTACCATTCTGGCCGGTTATTGCACTCACTGCCTATCGTGGTTGCGTTTCCAGTAAAGCCCGACGTTGCTCGAGGAATTGACGCACCGAAGCGTCGCGCAATGAGCAAATTGGAAGCTTCCGATGAGTCCCTGCAAGGCTCGTCCAGGGGAACACAGACTCAGAACACCCGTGCGTCACCTTCGGGCACCGCGAACTTCAGCAGGCCCAGTTCGCCGGCCAGCCGCTCGAGCTTCGCACGAGTTGCTTTTTCCGGAGGAACAAGGGGCAAGCGCACCACGTCTGTTGTGCGCCCCATCAGGTTCAACACGGTCTTCACGGGACCGGGGTTCGACTCCCAGAAGTTCGCTTCAAAAAGCCGGCCGTAGAGCCGCTCGAGTTCACGGGCTTCGTCCCAGTCGTCGCGGAGTGCAGCACTGATCATGCGAGCCATCTCGGACGGTATCTCGTTGGACGCCACGCTGATCAGCCCCTGGGCTCCAACGCCGATTGCCGCCAGGGCGAGGTTGTCGTCACCCGAGAAGACTCTGAACTCATGCGGAAGCGAGTGCACGAGTTCTGAGATTTGCGGCACCTTGCCGCTTGCTTCCTTGATGGCCTGAATGTTTCTTGCGGCATCCGCCAGACGCACAACGGTCGGCGGGTCCAGATTCACGCCAGTTCGACCGGGCACGTTATAGAGGCAAACGGGAAGAGGATCGACGGCTTTTGCCAGAGCCAGAAAATGCTGGAATTGGCCCTCCTGCGTGGGCTTGTTGTAGTACGGATTGGCAGAAAGCACCGCATCAACCCCGTGCACCTGGCGCAACATCGATGCGAGACGCAAAAGAGTCCGCGTCGAGTTGTGGGTACACCCGGCCCACACTGGAACCCGGCCAGCGGCGGCCTCAATCACGATGCGAATGGCGCGCAACCACTCCGACTCGTCGAGTGTGGCGGCCTCACCCGTTGAGCCACAGGCAACGATAAAGTCAATGCCTGAGTCAATTTGCCAGTTCACAAGAGCCCAGAGAGCGGACTCGTCGATCGATCCGTCCGCCTTGAATGGCGTGACGATTGCCGTACCACAACCTGTCGTTTCCATCACAGGAGAGTGTATACCGGACGACGGTCAGAAGCTGATTGCAATAGTGCAAATCCGGACGTCGACTTGAAAGCAAGGAGCCTCAACCCTTTCGGGCGTCATAATCGCCCTCGAGCACGGACATCAGATGGAGATTGCACCAGGCATTGTCGCGTCGGGGGGGCGTCGTGCAGCACGCCCTCGTACTGGAATCCGAGGCACTCATAAAGGTGTTGGGCGCGTCGATTGTCTTCGCAGACGTCAAGGAAGAGTCAGTGAGCGTGAAACTCCTCAAAGGAGATCCGAATCAGCTCTTCAAGGATCCTGCGGCCGAGGCCTCTGCCCGGCGAGGCGACCACGATTCCGCTTAAGCTCAATTGAACCGGAGTCTTCCTTAAGTCCGCGAAGGATGGCGTAGGCCTGCAACTCTCCCTGCTCCGTCTTGCTGACGTATAGCGTGCGTCTCCGCCGGCCAAGGTGGCCAGATGGCGCTCGTCGCTCCACTGGCCGACGAGAGTTCACGTGCCATCGGCGTGCGCTCAAGGGCAGCCATGCGGAGAACATCGGAAGGGAGGGCACGACGAATAAGCATAAATATAAGGGTACTTTAGGCCTTTGCCACTTCCCTATCAAGGGACATTCTCGGGCAGGTTGGGCCGCACCTGAGCGGGCATTCCCTGTTTCTGGCCCTCGAACCTTCCTAGGCGACGCGACAAGCCCGTAAACTGCTGCCTGCCTTGGGGCTTTGATGACTAAAGGCATGTGCGCCGGGTACCCACTTGTTCCATGTGCAGTACAAAAGCGAATACCATTTGCGTTACAGGTACCAGAGCTGTTCAATCCTGTGGGCGGACCCATTAACCAGTGCTGAGCTGGTGTATGGCATTTGATTTATAGAACTTGACCTGCGGGCCATTAACGTGGAACCGCGGGCAGCTTGCACTCCTTTCTCCCAGATCAATGGCAATATCCCATGCCGGGCAAAGGCTTGAGGTGGGGCAGAGCTATGTTGTGTCGACCGAAACCCGCCTGGGAATGAGGCCAAGGCAGGCAGCCAGTTAAAGCCTCATCAATGTCAACCCGCAAGAAGGATGCAGGGACTTATGAGTACAAGAGCTGACATGTCGGCCACCCTTCAGGATCCCGATCCAAGGGCCACGCGCTCAACTCGAAACGTGTCGATCGCACTCATCGGCCCGCACATCGGGCGCCGCAGCGTCGTCGCGAAGGCCGTTTCAAGCGCTGAGGGTAGAACAGTCCGCGAATTCGCGGCCTATCCAGACAGAGTGAACGAACTCCCGCGGTTGCTGCAGCAGAACTTCGATGTGGTGATGATCGATCTGGACAGTGACCAGAATTACGCCCTTCAACTGGTGCAGGAGATCGCCGCCACCGGCACGGTCAACGTCATTGTCTTTTCCTCGAGAAACGATCCAACTCTCGGGATGATCTCCACACATGCGGGAGCCAGCGATTTCCTTTCGATTCCAGCCGAACCGGAGGGAGAGAGCGTCCACGGCACGCAACCTGTCCAGGAACGGGTTGCACCTGTCCGTCCCGTGGAAGCGCGCCCTGAGCCTCGTGTTCCTGAAAATGCCTTTCTGAGAGATGAAACCGATCGGGCATGGCAGCAGCAACCTACAGCTCCCCGGCCCAACTTGCAGCCATCAAACGGCAACCAGCAGAATGTCGCGCCGGTTCGAGCGGCTGTGCCTTCAGGCGCCAGAATCCCTGAGACAGCCCCACGGCCCGCCGTTGCGCCAGAGCCTGCTCCGAGAGTTATACAGGAGCCGCGTCCAGCTCCGTCTCAGGCCTCCGTCCAGGCCCCGGTGCAGCGCCCTCCCGTCCAGAACACGATCCAGAGCCCGGCGCCAGGCGCGCCGCAACGTCCCATCCAAAGCCCGGTTCAGAGCCCGGTTCAGACCGCGACACAGCGTCCCGTCCAGAGCACAGTCCAGAGCCCGGCCTCAAGCGCACCGCAGCGTTCCGTCCAAAGCCCGGTTCAGACCGCAGCGCAGCTCCCACCCGTCCAGAGCACGATCCAAAGCCCGGTGCAAAGTCCAGTTCAACGTGCGGTTCAAGCTCCGGCTGCGCTCCCTGTTCAGACCCCAGCTTCGATTCCGGCGACGAGCGTGAATCAACCAGGCACGCCCGAGGCGGCCCAAAGCACCACAGGAGGCATCCAGTCGGATGCTGATGTGCTCGAGCTGTTTAAGTACGGTAAGGGGCAAGTCAAGGAGATTAAGGATCCCGATGGGTTGCCCGCTTCCGCCTCGAAGAAGTGGGTATTCATCGCGGTTGGCGCGGTGGTAGTTGCAGCCCTGATTGCTTTTGTCGTCGTGCGCCAATTCCATCAAAAAGCTCCGGTCGCCCAGCCATCGACACAAGTCGCGTCGCAGTCCGCGCCTCCTGTCGCGACCAATTCAGTTGGGACGGATCCATCCACGGTCCCTGCAGGGTGGCAGCCGATTGCCAAGCCATCGCCAGAAGGACCTCGGCTGGCACGAGCCGCTACAAGATTCCGATACGCCGAGGCCGACAAGCCAGGTTTCGTCTGACATGATGGATGCTCAGCTCGCTGCGAAATCCCGGATCTCCAGTGATATCAAGAAAGCCTCTCCCGCAGACGAACCACCGGCAGGCATGGCTCCAGTCTCAATCGACACCAGTAGCGGCGTGCCGAATGCCAATCTCGGCGATTTCGGCAAGGTGAAAGTGGTGCCTATTGTGTCCTCAGTCTCAGCCGGAGTGGCCGAAGGCATGGCGCTTCACAAGACTCAGCCCGTTTACCCGAAGATTGCCAAGGACAGCCACGTAAGTGGCACAGTGGTGCTGGGAGCTACCATTAACCGGAGCGGATTGCTCGAGAATGTACATGTGATCAGCGGTTCGCAGATGTTGCGAGGCGCCGCCGTGGACGCGGTGAGGACGTGGCGCTACAGACCGTACCTGCTCAACAATCAGCCGGTCGCTGTGCAAACCACGATCAACGTCGTCTTTTCGCTGGGGAGAGAGTAGTTTCGACGAGTCAAGTGCGTTGGCGGCTGTCTTCGTGTTTCAAAGGGGGCTGCGAGATTCGCTGGTCTGAGAGGGTCGCAACACTTCCCAGCAACTGCCCGTTTCCAGGCTGCCGCCTGTGCCGCGGTCCGCTTCCGCTTTAGCCGGAAACCCCGTACTCGAAGTTCACAACTGATCAAAGATCTCCCGAAACTCCCACGCGCCGGATCTTCCGGCCAACCATTCGGCGCCGCGGACTGCGCCAACTGCAAAGCCGCGGCGCGAATGGGCGTCGTGGCGGAGTTCCAGCACATCATGTTCGCTGGCGGCGGTTACGATGTGCTCGCCCTTGGCGTCTCCCACGCGATGGGACGTTACCGAGATATCGATACCCGGCCGCACCTCATGAATGATCTGTTTGAGTGTCAGTGCGGTGCCTGACGGTGCATCGAGCTTTGCTGTATGGTGTGTCTCGCTGATAGAGAATCTGTAGCCGTCCAACTTGGCCAGCTCCGCGGTAAGGCGAAACAGCTTTTGCACTCCCATGGAGAAGTTGGTGCCATAGAGAAGGCCGCCGCCTCGCTTGAGAGCAATGGCCTTCATCTCCTCGAGATGCGCATACCAGCCGGTTGTGCCGACCACGATACGGCTTCCGAGCGAGAGTACCGCGCGCATGTTTTCTATTGCGGCCTCCGGGGCAGTGAAGTCGATCACTGCGTCAACTCCTGCAATGGTCGGCGCAGTCAGCGCGGAGGCGTGTTCATTTTCATTGATATCGAGTGCGCGCACGCCATGCCCGCGCTCGCGGGCGACTTCGGCGACCAGCGAACCGGTTTTTCCTTTGCCTAAAATGAGGAAGAGCATTCTTTCAGCCTCTGGCTCTTAGCTTCCAGCTTTTAGCTTATCGCTGGGGAGCATGGGGTGCGCTAAAAATGAAGCGCAAATGGACTCGAGCACGGTTGTTCGCGCTTGTCCGGCGCGGCGGGCAGGGATACGATGCCGAGGCTTGTAAGCTAGGAACTGGGAGCCAGGAGCGGGCTTTTTCTTGCTTCGACGTCGAATACCAGCGGGTCGGGATCCTTGAAGAAGGCGGCGTGCAACGATCTCACGGCTTCGTCGGCGTCCTCTTCGTCGATCATGAAGCTCATGTTGATCTCGCTGGCGCCCTGCGAAATCATGCGCACATTCACGTGCCGGATAGCGCTGAAGACCTGCGCGGCAATGCCGCTTTGCCCACGAATGTCCTCGCCAACGAGGCAGACGAGCGCCTTTTTTCCTTCGTATTTCACGTCGGCCAGCTTGCTCAGGTCAGCGGCAATGAGCGGAAGCTTGTCATTCGAGTCGACCGTAAGAGACACGGAGACTTCGCTGGTCGAGACCATGTCAACGGGACATTGGTGATGGTCGAAGATGTCAAAGATGGCTTTGAGATACCCATGCGTCATGAGCATGCGGCTGGCCACCACGTCGATAATGCTCAGCTTCTTCTTGACAGCGATCGACTTGAAGGGACTTTTGCAGTGCGGAGCAACGGAGATGATGCGCGTCCCCTCGTTGGCCGGGTTGCGGCTATTAAGTACAAGGACAGGAATGTTCTTTTTGACGGCAGGCAGAATGGTGGCCGGATGAAGCACTTTGGCGCCGAAGTAGGCGAGTTCGGCCGCTTCTTCAAAGCTGATGACCTTGACGCGCAATGCATCGGAGCACACGCGCGGATCGGAGGTCATGATTCCGTCAACGTCGGTCCAGATTTCAATGGCATCCGCTGCGAGAGCCCCGCCGATCAAGGCTCCAGTGAAATCGGAGCCGCCTCGACCAAGCGTGGTTGTGATCCCGTCTTCGTTTGATGCAATGAATCCGCCGAGCACGGGGACTTTGCCATGATTGAGCAGGGGGCGCAGGTGTTCGGCGGCGCGCTTCTCAATGAGCGCGTCGATCGGCGCGGCCTTCTGGAATTGCGAGTCGGTGATGACCACCTCGCGCGAGTCAACATGGGCCGCGTCAATGCCGAGTTGGCAGAAGGCAGCGGCAATGATGCGGCTTGAAATGCGCTCGCCAAAGCTCACGACAAGGTCCGAGATGCGCGGGGTGAGTTCGAGAATTGCAGAGAGGCCACGGAGGATTTCGTCGAGCGAATCGAACTTCTGTTCGATCAGGTTGCAGAGCCCGGCGCAATCGGCGTGCTCCTTGACAAGTGCTGCGGCGGTATCGCGGTGACGGGCGCGGAGACGCGAGCTCAACGCGAGCGCGCCCGCGCGGTCGCCTGACGCCGCTGCGGTGGCGGCGCGCAGCAACTGGTCGGTGACGCGAGCCAAGGCGCTGACAACAACCACTGTCTGCTTGCCCATCGCTACGCGGCTGGCAACGATGGAAGCGGTACGATTGATGGCGGCCGGATCTTCGACCGACGTGCCGCCAAACTTCATCACAACCAGGCTCATGCGAGAAATCCCATCGTTCTGAACTTCCGGGGCTAAAGCCCCCTAATCCCTCGACCGCCAATCGGCGCGACTGATGTTGCGTCAATCACAAATGCATTCGTGAAAAGCACATCAGGCGCGAACGGCGGTTTCGGCAACCGGATCGAGCTTGCCGAGGCTGGCGAGCAACTCGGCGTTGAGAATGGCTGCGCCAGCGGCCCCGCGAATGGTGTTGTGCGAGAGCACCGTAAACTTCCAGTCAAGCAGATTGCAAGGGCGCAGGCGACCCGTGGTGACAGCCATTCCGCGGCCGCGATTGCGATCGAGCCGCGGCTGGGGACGATCGCTCTGCGGAGCGAACTCAACGGGCTGTTCTGGCGCCATCGGCAAGCCTTGGCCGGCGAGCGGGTTGAACTCGGCCCACGCGGCGAGGATGTCCTCTTGCGTTACCAGGCGGCCCAGCTTATTCCCGAGCTTGATTGAAACGCTTTCGGTATGACCGTCTTCAACGGCGACGCGATTGCACTGCGCGCTGATGCGCGCTGGCAGCGGCTTGACGGAATGACCCTCCAGCCGGCCCAGCAGCTTCAGCGTCTCGGCCTCCATCTTCTCTTCTTCGCTTCCGATGTAGGGAATCACATTGCCGAGGATATCCATCGACGAGACACCGGGGTACCCGGCGCCGGAAATAGCCTGCATGGTGGTAACGAAGATCTGCTCAATCCCGAATCGATCCTCGATGGGCTTGAGCGCCATGACGAGGCCGATCGTTGAGCAGTTGGGATTCGTGACCATGTATCCGCCGGACTCGCGACGGGATGGCTGTTCCTCGATCAGGTGCAGGTGGTCCGCATTGATCTCAGGAATGACGAGCGGAACATTCGGCGCCATGCGGTATGCACTGGAGTTGGAGACCACCGCGCATCCGGCGTTGGCGAATTTGGGCTCAAGTTCGCGTGCGATTGCGGCGTCGAGCGCGGCGAAGATGATCTTTGGCGCGCCCTCGGGCTCCGCGGGCGAGACAGTCATGCGCGCGATGCGTTCGGGCAGCGGAGTGTCGAGGCGCCACTTGGCCGCTTCGCCATAAGGCTTCCCGCTTGACCGGTCGCTGGCGGCGAGCCAGGCGACCTCGAACCAGGGATGGTTCTCGAGGAGCTGAATGAATCGTTGGCCGACCATTCCAGTCGCGCCGAGGATGCCAATTGGGTGTTTGTTTCGCATGGTATGTGAACCCTCCAGTGTACAGGAGAGTGGGGTCGGCCAAAGAATCTGCACCGGGGTTGGCAGTGGGTTCGATTGGATTCCGGTTGCCTTGTGTTCCCACCGCGAACAGAGCGGAGTCACCTGACTTCTTGCCATTTCTGTTCAATATTGAACACCTTTACCGTAATTCTTGTGCAATCCTACCGAAAATGCGGAGTGGGCCTTTTGGCCGAACGCAGCTCCAAGCCAGTCTTGAAATTGTCTGCCATGCTCATTTGCCGGGTCTCGCGCTGACTCCCACTTGAGAACCTGCGCTTAGGACAGGACAACTGACTCCTAAGCCAGCGTGCGATGCTGGTGTGTATGATGAATGACGAAGCAGACCGGGGCGCGTCGAATCCGATCAAGGTGCCGTTCGCTGACTGGCAATAGATTGCGTTCATTTGCGCTGCCTTTCTTTGGGGCGAAGGAACTTGAATCTTGAAAGGTTGGGATTCCACGAGCGTTCATCTGGTCAACCCAAGTGACAATTCTTTTGGCACGGCAGTCATCACACCCCGATGGCTTTTTGTGCTTGCAGCGGCGACACCCCAGGTGGCAGGGGATCCCATTCTCGTCGATGAATCGCTGGAGCAGATTGTGCCAGAGAGCATTCAGCCGGGTGATATTGTCGGCATCAGCGTTCACACCGGAAATGCTCTGCGCGGATACCATGTAGGTCGCATGGCACGGGCGCGTGGGGCGTGGGTTGTGTACGGCGGCATTCATGCCACGCTCTTTCCCGAGGAAGCCCTGGATCACGGCGAAGCTCATGCCGTGGTGAAGGGCGATGGCGACATCGCCTGGGGCAAGGCAGTGATGGATTGCCTGACCGGCGAGCCAAAGAGGATCTATGAGGGCGGCCGCATTGAGGGCAGCCAGTTCCTTGAGGCGCGATGGGATCTTTTGCGCTCAGACAAATATATGTGGGCCTCAGTGCAGACGATTCGAGGATGCCCGAAACACTGCTCGTTTTGCAGCGTATGGCGCACAGATGGCCAGAAGCCGCGTCAACGCTCGTTTCAAAGAGTGGTTGACGAAATCGTGAGTCTACGGCGGCTGGGGTTTCGGTTCATCGCGCTGGCCGATGACAACTTCTATCCGGTCACGCTTACTGATCTGCGCCTTGCCCGCGAGCAGAAGAACTTCGCGAAGCTTGAAGAGCTTACGGCAATTCGCAGAGAACGATTCCAACTGATGGAAGCGCTGGCAGAGTTGCCGAAAGACATGGTGTTCTTCACCCAGATCACGATGGAGGCCGGTGAGGATGGCGCCTACCTCGACGCCATGCGCAAGGCCAACATCAAGGGCGCCCTGGTGGGTGTCGAGGCGGTCACGCCGGAGGGACTGAAGGCCGTCTTCAAAGACTGGAACTACTCGGGCGAGGCGCTGGCAAAGCAATTGCAGACATTTCGGCAGCACGGGGTGCACGTGCTTGGCTCTTTCATCTTTGGTCTGCCGACGGACAAGCCGGCGACGTTTGACGCGACGGTGGAGATGGCGCTTGAAGGCGGGAGTGACCTTTGCGCAGTTTGTGATGATGACGCCGTTTCCGGGCACGGTCGATTTCGGCAGATGGGAAAAGGAGCAGTCCGAGCATCCGACGATGGTGGGCGATGTGCCGATTACGCGGTACTGGCTGATTCCCACAGAGGTTCGTCCCAAGATGTTCACTCCGCACCCTACGATGAGTTCGGATGAGATTCGCGAGCGCACCCAGAAAGTATGGGACCGGTTCTACAACTGGAGCGCGATCTGGAGGCGGTCAGCATGCACGCCGACTCTGCGCGCGAGGATTGCGTTCATCTTTCTGTCGAAGCTCTACCGGCAGATGTATGCAGGGCACCGGGCATTTCGACGGACAGCGCGCGTCGAAAGAAGTCAAAGAGCTGGGCACGCTGGACCGCGAGGCAGTGCAAGAAGGTCTTTCAGGCGAAGCCGATGCCGCATCTGATGTCGCCCGTTGGAGTGCCTACATATGCCTTAGGACACCTGGCCCCAGTGCCGGGCGATTTTCCTCGTTCAGCGTTCACGATCCTTCCAGAAGAGGAATAGCGCCTCCCAATTGCGCGCAAACCGGCACCCCGCTTTGCGACGAACAGCAGCACCGGAGCACCCGCCCCCCCACAACGGCTGACTTTGCATGCTCTCCGGGAAAGCTTTGTCAACTTGCGGGCGCGGTTGCCGGAGATTTGGCTTACGGTGAGGTCCCTGGTTCTTGCCGTCCACTGTTGGATTTGCCAGTGCCTGACGACGCTTCCGGTCACGTATAGTTCAACCTTGGCGAACCCACGGGCGGCCTTCACCATTGACCGCAGCGAATCAATCGATCTGCGTGGGATCCGATCCCGGTCACGCAGCAAAAACCAAGAGGCCGATCATGAACCACCGAATCTGGATTCTCAGGTTTGTTCTCTTTCTCATTTCAGCAATACCGCTCCATGCACGTGACAAGACGGATGTGCTGGTCATGAAGAACGGCGACCATATGACCTGCGAGGTCAAGGGTCTGGCTCAAGGAGTGCTGTATGTCAGCTTCGACTACATTGACGGAACAACCTCGGTTGATTGGTCGAAGGTTCTGAGGCTGGAAAGCAAGCAGTTGTTTGTTGTGAAAACGGCGGGCGGCTCAGTGTACATGGGAACCCTGAGAACGCCGGAGAGCCCCGCGGACCAACCGGTAAAAATCGAAGTAATGGCCGCTCCAGAGCATGAAGCCGCTGCGATTGAACGCTCACAGATCGTCTCGATGATTGCGACTTCCGACAAATTCTGGGAAAGATTCAACGGGGAAGTAGCCCTTGGATTGATTTATTCCAAAGGCAATCAATCGACGCAGTACAGCCTGAGTTCAAATACGGCGTACGTGCGAGAACGTTGGACGGCTGGAGCCAGTTTCGACTCGAATCTCTCATCCAGCTCCGGAGTTTCAGCCTCGACGCGGAACTCGTTGAACCTCACGGTGGAGCACTTGTTGCCGCCTGAAAACTGGTTCTATGCGGGCCTTGGAGGGTTCCTCACCAGCACCGAACAGCAAATACAGATTCAGAGCACTGTCGGCGGGGGCATTGGGCGTTTCGTGAAGAACACAAACCGTGCAAGGATCTCAGTGCTTGGCGGCGCCGCATGGCAGGGGACCACTTATCAAAGCCCGGTGCCCCAATCGAACAATCAGAACCTTTTGGCAGGTTTGATCTATGTTGACGCGAGATTCTTCAGATTCAGCAAAACCAATTTCAACGCGAATGCGACCCTCCTGCCGGCCCTGTCTGATCCAGGCCGTATTCGTATTGATACGAATGCAGCCTACTACATCAAGATAGTCAGCAATCTGAAGTGGAATATTTCGTTCTACGGAAACTGGGACAACCAGCCTCCGCCGAACCTTTCCGGGAGTGACTACGGAAGCAGCTCGGGACTCAGTTGGACCTTTGGTCTGAAGTGACAGAGACTGAAAGCTCTCCCATCTCTCACTTCAAGATGCCGTGCCGGCCGGACGCCGGGGGAGCGCAGCAAGGTCGCCGACAACGGTGGTCCACTCGCGTACATACCAGCGCTTGACGACTCCGTTTGTCACGTAGGGGTCGGCGAGAGCGAACTTCTCCGCAACCTCGGGTGAGTCGCCCTTGAAGAGAAGCAGCGCACCGCTTACGGGGTTGGCAAGCGCGCCCGCCAGCACCAGTTCACCACGCTCGCTGGCCTTCCATGCCATGTCAAGATGCGCGTCCCTGAACTGGCCGCGTTTCTCCACGTAGTCATCGGCGACCTCATAGAAAAGGAGGTAATGCATGGGCTCTCCTTGGTTCTTGCTGAGCGGAATCTTATCCCATTGCGGCAAGTACGGCGTCCGCAAACTGCGTGGTTCCGGCGGATCCGCCTACGTCGCGGGTCAGGCATTTACGCTCGGCGTAGACGGTCTCAAGCGCCTTCTGGACCTTGTTTGCCGCCTCCTCTTCGTTGAGGTGGTGCAGCATGAGGATGGCGGACTGCAGCAGAGCGGTGGGGTTGGCGAGGTCTTTGCCGGCGATGTCGGGCGCTGAGCCGTGGACCGCTTCGAAGATGGCGCAGTCCGCCCCGAGATTTGCACCGGGTACAAGGCCGAGGCCGCCAACAAAGGCCGCGCAGAGGTCGCTGACGATGTCGCCGTAGAGGTTCTCGAGCAGCAGCGTGTCGTACTGATACGGATTCATCACAAGCTGCATGCAGGTGTTGTCGATGATGTGTTCGCCGTAGAAGATCTCGGGAAAGCCTTCAGAGACCTTGCGGGCGCAGCGCAGAAACAGGCCGTCACTGAGTTTCATGATGTTGGCTTTGTGGATGGAGTGAATCTTCTTGCGGCCGTGCTTGCGCGCGTACTCGAAGGCGAATTTGGCGATACGCGTGGAGCCCTTCTCGGTGATGACCTTGATACTTTCAACCACGCCGGGAACCACTTCGTGCTCGAGGCCGACGTATTCGCCCTCGGTGTTTTCGCGGACGATGATGAGATCGACGCCGGGCCATTTCGATTCGAGCCCCGGGAGATTCTTGATAGGGCGGAAGTTGGCGAAGAGGTCGAACTGCTTGCGGAGGGTGACGTTGATGCTCTTGAAGCCGCCTCCGATGGGCGTGGTGACAGGCCCCTTGAGTGCGACCTTGTTGCGTGCAATGGACTCGCTGAGATCGGCGGGGATGTACTCGCCGAAGATCTCGAAGGCCTCGGCGCCGGCGGCAAAGCGCTCCCACTCGAACTTCACGCCGGTAGCTTCAAGGATGCGTACAACTGCATGTGTCACTTCAGGGCCGATGCCGTCGCCGGGGATGAGAGTGATTTTGTGCGTCATGATTTGCCTCGAGCTCCTAGCTCCTAGCTTCTAGCTAGAGGCTGGTGTTTCTCAATGGTCCGCCATCGTTTCGTGCTGGCCAATTCACTTCCCATCGATAAGCAACTTAATTCCAATGGCTATGAGGAATGCGCTGCTCCGATAAATACCAAGCGCCCTGACCATGTTGGACTCTTCCGGGTTCCTACAGAGGTCGTTTCGATATCTGCCTCGTAAAACTGATTTCCAAAAGCACCACCAACTATCCCGACCAGGCCCGCAGCGATCAGCAAGATGCCCATTCCCCTTATCCCTCTGCCACATCAAAGCAGTCATCACAGTTCGAATCCCGTAGAAACGGCTAAGGGCTAGCAGCTAGAAGCTTGATTCACTTCTTTCCCTTGGTCGTGCGGTGCGTGTCAAGCAGGCCTTCGAGTTCTTCCTTGAATTCGCGGACGTCTTTGAAGTCGCGGTAGACGGAGGCGAAGCGGATGTAAGCGACGGTGTCGAGGCCCTTGAGGTGATTCATAATGAGTTCGCCAACTTCGGCGGTGGTGCGCTCGCGCTCGGGGGCGTCGATCAGGAAGCTCTCGGTGGCGTCCACGATCGCTTCAAGTTTGCTGGATGGGACGGGGCGCTTCTCACAGGCGCGTAGCAGGCCGCTGAGAACTTTCTGGCGATCGAAGCGTTCACGTCGGCCGTCCTTCTTGACGACCATGTAGGGGATTTCGTCGATGCGTTCGTAGGTTGTGAAGCGGCGATTGCACTTCTCGCACTCGCGACGCCGCCTTATCGAATCAGCCTCTTTGCTCTCACGCGAGTCGACGACCCGGTCCTGCCCAAATCCACAATATGGACACTTCATGCTGAGGAAGATTCTACGGTATTGGAATAGGGGTCAGGGGACAGGGTTCGGGGATCATGGAAATGGAGGCCGAAAACTCAGAAATAAGAACCACCGGCTACGAACCAAGAACTACGAACTGCTTACGGAACGGGCACCAGGATCGTTTTGCCGGCGACGGTGGTGAGGCCGTCGAGCGAGTCGATGAAGGATGCCGAGAGCGCCGGCGTGTCGGCGAGATGCCAGAGAAGTTCGGAGTTGTTCCAAGCCGCTTCGCGCGCCGCCGCGACGTTCCATGCGCCGAGCGTGTTTTCAAGCTGCGAGACGGGTGGCAACACCGCGCCGAGCAGTCGCACATGGAGAGTCTGCTTTGCGCTTTCGATCATGGCCATCGAGCGTGGAGTTGAGCGCGGTGTAATCGTTGTAGTGAGCGGTGCCGTGCTGTGGCGCGCCCGCTGAAGTTTTGCACGTGGCCATGATCGCCAGAGGCAGATCGTGGTTGATGTGCGCGTTCATGCCAGCCAAGGCGAACTGGATGCGGGCGATCGCGGATTGATTGCGCTGGGCAAACAGAGCTTGCCAGCACCCGGGAGTCTCCTCGCCGGAGAGCGACGCGCGAAGGGCAGCGAAGTAGAAGTTGGCAAATTGGACGTCGAGCGCGGCCATCCATGCGGGGTCAGAAAACCCGCCGGAGCCAACGCGAGCCAGCACCTTCTGGGTGACGCCGAGATAGAGCCAGTTGAACCATTTGAGCCCGTCGCCGTCGGCGCACGTGCTTTGGATGGTCTGCATGATCTGCACCACATCGGGAACCGATTGCGGGGCCTTCGAAACAACGGCGAGGATGGCGGAGTCGTAGGCAAACATGGGGGACAGGATAACCGGGAACCTTGACGACTCGAAAGGAACTTTTTGTCAGCTGAGAAACTCTGCGATTGCGCCGACGACGGTTTGTTGCTCGTCTTCGCGCAACTCGGGAAAGATAGGAAGAGCCAGAACTTCGCGTGCAGCGCGCTCGGCCTCAGGAAAGCTGCCTTCGGCGTATCCCAGGTTCCTCAAAGCATCCTGCAGGTGGAGCGGAACGGGGTAGTAGATCTCGGAGCCGATCTTCCGCGCGGCAAGAAACTCGCGAAGCTCATCGCGGCGAGTGGTGCGAATCACATACTGGTGCCACACATGAATGGTCCCCGAGACGTGTTGCGGCAGGACGATTCCGCGGGTCGGATACGGACCCTTCTCCGCGAGACCTGCGGCGTGGAATAGCGCGTCATAGTTTTCTGCGATCGTTCGACGAGCCTGGTTCCAGCCGGAGATGTATTTCAGCTTGACCTGAAGAATGGCGCCCTGGAACCCGTCAAGCCGCGTGTTCCATCCCACTTCATCGTGATAATAGCGGCGGCGCATTCCGTGCTGGCGAAGCATCCGAGCGCGCTCTGCCAGTTCCTGTGAGTTGGTTGTGACCATCCCTGCGTCGCCCGCGGCACTGAGGTTTTTGGTGGGGTAGAAGCTGAAGGCAGCAATGTCGCCCAATCCTCCGGCCTTTGTTCCGTTCCACTCCGCCCCCCACGCCTGGGCAGCATCTTCAATGAGCTTCAATCCCCGTTCCCGCCCGAGACGGGCAAATTGGCCCCAGTCGGCGCATTGACCGTAAAGATGAACGGGAAGGACGGCCTTCACTGTCTTGCCACCGGGTCTATCGAGCGTCGATTCCACGGCTGCGGGATCCAGATTGAAGGTCAGCGGATCGATGTCGGCCAGGAGAGCGCGAGCACCTGCGCGCAGGATGGCACTCACCGATGCGAAAAAGCTGAATGGCGTCGTGATGACGGCTGATCCGGGACCGATCCCGGCGGCCGCGAGGGCAAGCCATAGGGCATCGGTTCCTGAGGAGCATCCAACTGCGAGGTTGACGCCTAATTGTCCCGCCGCCGCCTGCTCAAATGCTGTAACTTGCTCACCAAGAATAAATTGCTGCGTCTCTAGCACATGGTCAAGGGCAGCCATCAACTCCTCGTGAAGGGGCTGATACTGACGCCTGAGGTCGAGCATTGGCACCGGCTGAGCAGGTGAGATGGCCATCTTTTGCACGCAAACATGGTACCAGCGGCGAGGAGCCGGTCGTCCCATTCTCGTGCGGATGAAATCCAGTCGGGGCTACAGTTTGTGCGCGGGGAGTTGAAAAGGTCAGGAAACCGCTATATGGTTGTCACATTGCGGGATTTGACGGTCCCGGGGCTTCCGGCGCCGCCCCCGTGTATTTGTCTTCACAATCCGGTGCAGTACGGTTGCATCTAAAAACTTTGAAGAGGGAGCAGGAGATCGGCATATGGAGAACAAGCCGGCACAGAACATTCAGGACACCTTCCTGAATACGGTTCGCAAAGACAAGACCCCCATTACGATTTATCTGGTAAGCGGCGTGAAGCTTACCGGGAAGATTCGCTCCTTTGACAAGTACTCGGTATTGCTGGAGAACAACAGTCAGGAGCAGTTGATCTTCAAGCACGCGATTTCGACTGTGGTCAGCAACCGGAGTGTGATGCATTCAGAGCATCGCCCGGCGCTAAGCGGGATGGGTCCGGCGGCGGTGCCGGCGCCCGCTCCGCCCGCAGCAGCGAGCGCGGAGCCTCGATAGCGCGCGGGGAGCGCCCTCAAGTGGTTCAAGGTGGCGCAGGTGCCCGATTTGGATCCCCGTCAGCAAATGCTGATGGCCGGGGTCAGGATCAAGCTCTGCCCGCGACCGGCCCCGGTCGTTGGAGCGGCAAGCCCGAACGTGCAGTTCTGGTGGGAGTGGACCTGACAGTCCGTCCACGTGCCGTTCGCCCGGGCCTCGGGGGAGCACGCCTTGCGGCTTCGCATGCTGGGGCTTCGGCCAACGATACTGACGAGAATCTGATCTCCGCTGGCGGTGAGGCTCGATCGGTAGCGCCTATGTCTCGAGCCGGACCGGGTCTCGATGCCGAGGAGTCACTGGCCGAGTTTCGAGAACTGGTCCGTAGCGCAGGCGGAGAGGTGGCGGCTGAGCTGCTGCAGCGACGCCCACGGCCCGATCCCGCCACGCTGATTGGTCCAGGCAAGGTTGAGGAGATTGCCGGTGTAGTGGCATCGACTGAAGCCGACCTTGTGCTCTTCGATCACGATCTTTCACCGACGCAGCTGCGCAACCTCGAAGCGGCTCTGCCGTGCCGCGTGCTTGATCGCACACAGCTCATCCTCGACATCTTTGCGCGCCACGCACGAACACGGGAAGGCCAACTTCAAGTGGAGCTGGCTCAGCTCGAGTACATGCTGCCTCGGCTGACGGGGCGCGGCAAGGCCATGTCGCAGCTCGGCGGCGGCATCGGTACCCGCGGACCGGGCGAGACTCAGCTCGAAACCGATCGGCGCAGAATCCAAAGACGCATCGATCAGCTCAAGATCGATTTAAACGCGGTGCGCCGCGTGCGCAGGCAGCAAAGGCAAAGGCGCGAGGCTGTTCCTGTGCCGACCGTGGCTTTGGTGGGGTATACCAATGCGGGGAAAAGCACGCTATTCAATCGCCTGACCGGCGCGCAGGTGCTGCAATCGCCGCGGATGTTCGCGACGCTCGATCCGAAGCTCCGTGCGATCGAACTACCGAGCCGCAGAAGGGTTCTCCTGTCAGATACGGTGGGATTCATACGCAATCTGCCGCATACGCTGGTCACAAGCTTTCGCGCGACTCTTGAAGAGGTGGAGCAGGCCGAAGTACTGCTGCACGTCCGCGACGCTGCGTCGACCTACGGCGAGGAGCAAAAGGCACAGGTGGAGAAGGTGCTCGGGGAGCTGAATGCTCTCGGGAAACCGCGTATCGAGGTACTCAACAAAATCGATCTGCTGGGCGATCACGAGCGTGAAGGGTTGATGTCGCGTGACCAGCCTCATCACCGCGAAGTGATGGTTTCGGCACGCACGGGCGAGGGAATTGACGGCATACTCGGCGCCGTGGACACGGCATTGCACTCCGACCCTGTCATCGAGGCGGAGCTTTGCGTGCCACAGCGCGATGGAGCGGCGCTGGCGGCTATTGATGCGGGGATGGTGGTGCATCAGAGGGCGTACGAGGGGAACCTGGTCCGTCTGGCAGTCAGTGGCCCGGCGTCGCTGCTGGGGCGGCTGCGGCAGTATCGCGTACGCGACGAGAACACGTCGAGCAAGAACAAGGAGATCCATTGAAGCCGGGAGACGCTTACGCGGGCAAATCCATCACCACTCTCGCCACTCGCGAGGTGTATCGCAACCGCTGGTTGCGCCTGCGCGAGGACCGGATCCTTCGCTCGAATGGGAAGGAAGGGGTCTACAGTGTCGTCGAGAAGGAGGATTGTGCAATCATCCTGCCGATCGACGACGGGCGCGTGTGGCTGGTGGAACAGTTCCGCTACACCATCCAGGAGCGGGCGCTGGAACTGCCGCAGGGCGGATGGGAGATGGAGATTGACAATCCAGAAGAGCTGGCGCGCGGCGAACTGAGAGAAGAGACTGGCCTCCACGCTGCGCAGATGACCTACCTGGGCACCTTATGGATCGCATATGGCTTCACGCGGCAAAAGCAGCATGTCTTTCTGGCCACAGGACTGACGCGATCCGACCATGACCGCGACGACGAGGAGCACGATCTCGTCATTCACTCCGCTTCGCTCGCGGAGTTTGAACAGATGATGCTGACCGGTGCCATTTGTGACGCTTCCACGCTTGCCGCGTGGGGGCTGTATCTGATGTGGAAGGCGCGACAAGGCTAATACTGGCCTTCCCCCTCTCGCTTTTGTCGATCTTCATTCGTCCTGAACGCTAAGAATCGAGGATTTTGAATGGGGAAGGGCTTGTCAGAGCAGGGGACCTGACAGATAAAGACGTTCTCAGATTCCTCCATCTCTTACCCAGTCGATCCGAAGCCATGAATAAATGTCCGGCCGTAATCCGCCCCGCGACACGGTAGTGGCCGACGGCGGCTAGCGCCATCGAAGCAACACAGCCGCACCGCTCACAATCGGGGTCTCCTCCAAACTGGCAGGGAGTGATCTTCGTCCTGAGATCGGCGGAGATGGTCTCTGTGGTTCTCGCAAAAATGCACTCGCTTTGACTCCTCGGGGGAGACTCGATTTCACGAATAAGGGCTTCGGGCATATCCAGGGCTGGATACTTGAGGCGCAACCAGTCGTCAGATCTGCGACTGTAGATGCCCTTTGTGAAGCCGTCAGAATTTCAGGGTCGGTGGCGCCGCGTTGAGGTGTGAAGATGCTGAACCACACCTTCGCAACCTCCGGTTGGCTGGTCCAAAAGCAAAGAAACCTGTCGAGATATCCGGGGCGTTCTGATATTTGCGACGTAATCGTGCAGTGAATCGTTACCCTCGCTCCTTTGATGTTTTGGAGTATTCGCTCGTATGTGGCAGGCTTGCGCCGTGCATCGTGCTCCGGCTGCAGGCCATCAACAGATACCACGACATTTAGCTTCTTGAATCTCATCCATTCGCGGGGGATCACCCTGAACGCGCTCGTGACAATCTGAGTGTGCACACCACGGCTTGCGATTTGCGGCAACAGCACCTCGAGTTCGCGATACCGCACCAGCGGATCTCCGCCCACCAGTGAGACGTGGAGCGGCTTGTGCTTATCGATCAGCGCAAGCACCCTGGAGACCAGTTCATCCCCCTTGAAGTCGGAGAGTTCGCGCAGCCGAATCGTTCCTCCGAGGTGTGCCTCATCAAAGGCGTAGCATCCGGGACATCGCAGCGGACATTCTTTTGTAATTTCAATTGAGAGGGAAGGCGTGCGCCCGGCCAGGATCCTGAGCCACGCTTGAAGAACTTCAGACGTTTTCATGAACTCTCCGCATCAGCCGAGCGAGAACTGAATTGCTACCAACGATTTCGTGGAAGGCTTTCTTCAGTCGATCTGTGATGTTGCAAGAGAGGGGCGAAACTAAATCAGAAGAGGTAGGAATTGCATCTCCGGGACTGGATCGAACAAGTGCTCGGCATCGAATGCCGACGTCGTCCTGACTCGCATACAGCTCGCCAATTGACGAATGTTGAAGCGGGACGAGTGCAGATGCCAGATAGTGAGTAACAGGGTGACGCTCTGCCTGCAATGCTCAACAAGCAAAAGCGCCAGGCACAGACTGGTCAGAATCACAAGCACGGTAAATTCGAAGTCCTGACCGCCATGCAAGAAACGATCGAAGGTCCAAATGTGCTGCGTCAACGGCATGGTAATCGACGAGACGGCGACCAATACCAGCAGCAGGTGACCGATCCTGACAGTTACTTGAGCCGCACATGCGAACGCATTGAGGTTTGGTCTGATCGGTTTGGGAAAGTGATTCAAAGACGCTCCCGCTGTGATTGATCGTACGCTCTTTGACGAAACCCCGTGCGGAGCCGTTAGCGGATTAAGCGGAACTGGTTCACCGCAAGAACTAGCACACCACAATCAAGGACTGACAGATTGTCTTCTCACAATTTTCTAATGAGCCGGGATCAGAGATCAGGCAAGTTGGGGACCGCGGGTCCGGAACTTTTTGAACGCCAGTATGGTGAGCGTGATGAACACAAGCAGGAAGAACAATTGCGCGATCTTGAAGGGACCTTCAGTCTGCGTGGGCGCGAGTGCATGCAATGCGGGGATCTTCATGAACGACTGAACAATCAGAACAAAGAAATTGAAGTATAGGGCAATCGCTGCCGTGATAACCCAGATGCCCCGCCATGCACCGCCAAGATGACGCGCATAGCGCGCAATTGCTGCGATGCCGAGTATCACCAGCGACAAGACACCCAGAACGACCGCGGGAGTGGCGCTTTTCAACGGGAACATGAATCCCGTGATGCTCGTCAGCGCTGTTGTCACCATGAATGTTGTTGTAACCACAGGGAGACGTTTGGATGCCATCATTCCAAAAACGACTACGAATCCCGAGAAGATGGCGATCAGGCTGATGGCTACGTGCAGACCGGTGAAGGTCGCGAGACTCATGCCAAGGATCATGTGCATCTCCTTCACTCGATGAACTTGTGGACGCGAGCGTTGCAGGGGAATTGAGCGGACCCGGTTTGGAAGCGCCTCTGGGAGTTGCCAGGGTACACAAGAAGTGATCAAGTTTCTATGAAATTCAGCGAGATTCGCTGCAGCAACGCATCTCTTCGAAACAGCCATCACCTACGAATCCAATGCGTGGTCGGCGCTTAAGTCATTGCCTTGCCACAGCTTCTGCGAAGACCATTGCGCATTGGGTGCAGACCAGAAGCGATCCTGGGGTGGGAGGCCGAGAGGAAGAAAAAGTGCAGTGCAGAGATAGAGACTGCCCGTAGAGATGTAGATCTCGCCAAGCGAAGATTGGTGGCCGGCAAGCCCGATGCGCAGCCACCCATCCTTGTCGAAGGACCCCGCCGGATCAAGCGTGCGGTGAAGAACAGCGGACAGCGCGCATCGCACCTGCTCGGGTGTCACGTCCTGAGGAAGCGCATGGCGGAGCGCAACATCACTGAGAAGATGAAAGGCGCCTCCGCGATAGGTAATGGAACGGCCAATTACAGGATAGGTACCGTCCGGTGCAATCATGCGTTCCAGCACAAGGGCGTAGCGTGTTGCGCGTGCCTGGACCTTTGAGACCATGGCTCGCCATGCATCATCCTGATTGCCCAATACGTCGAGGATGGCAAGTAGAAACGGCTGAATGACAAAGGAGTTGTAGTAGTCCCAGTGGAAGGCAGGGCCGTCTCCGTAGGTGCCATCTCCCACGTACCATTGCATGTGCTTGCGCAGAGCGTAGTCCACCCGCGCGC
This sequence comes from uncultured Acidobacteriaceae bacterium, assembly GCA_963751225.1. GTDB lineage: Bacteria > Acidobacteriota > Terriglobia > Terriglobales > Acidobacteriaceae > Telmatobacter. The sequence goes on along the minus strand of CAVVTY010000007.1, from coordinate 163,696 downwards.
GATCCCAGGATTGTCCCAGTGCGTAGAGTGCGGCTTCAATCGCGGCCGCGAAGAGAAGCCAGTTGTTCTCTGGCGGCTGAAGTGGTGCGAGTTGCGCGCAATGCGTCAGCTAACTGCTTGCGCACACGCGAGTCGAGATTGGCGTTGAGCTCGTGCGGGGAGCGAAGCACTGCAAGAGCCAGAAATCCTGCGTCTACCAACGTTTGACCCACAGCGCCGAATTGCAGATAGTCGGGCGACTGTGGATCCACTCCAGCGACAAGGGCCTTGCGCGACAGATTGCGGAACTCTATTTGGGCTTTGCCTTCGTCTTCTTCGAGTCCGCTCAGCTCGAGCCATGGGGCGATTCCTGCAAGAGTGCGCGCGAAAGCCTCGAGAGGCGAAGTGAGGCGGCGATCTGCTCGTCCTTCGTGGACCATTTCCACGGGCATGCTCCCGCGGAGCTTCCCTTGGCTGAGCGTGCTCAGCACAGGGGTTGCCACGCGCTGCATCTGTTTGAGCCAGAAAGCGCGATTGTTTGAGACTGCCGGCGATCTGTCGTTGGGCAGTTCGGTCGATGCTCCGCGGCCGGGGAGAGCAGCGGCGAATCCAGTGGCGAGCGCGGACTTGATTAAGCTGCGACGCAGCATGAGAGGCCCCCGGGCGATCCGGCTTTGAGTCAGCTCAAGTCGATGCCCAAAGCGTATCGCATCCCGCGGCTATGGGCGCTCTTCCACAGGGATCCAATGTGAAGGATAGATGGGGCCGATGTATTCAGCGCGGGGGCGGATGAGGCGGTTGTCGTCGAGCTGCTCGATGACGTGCGCGGCCCAGCCGGCGATGCGGCTGACGGCGAAGATCGGGCGTGTAGAGATCGATGTCGATGCCCAGCGTGGCGTAGGTCGAGGCCGAATAGAAGTCGACGTTGGCGTTGAGCTTCTTGTCCTTGTTGATGTAGAGCTCGATGGCGCGGGACATCTCGATACCACTTGGGCTGCCCGGCGTCGTTGCCGAGCTGCTCGCTCATGCGGCGCAGGTGGGTGGCGCGGGGATCTTCGGTCTTGTAGACGCGATGGCCGAAGCCGGAGATCTTCTGCTTTGCGGCCAGCATGTTCTTGACGTAGTCGACGGGATCGGCGCCGGCCTTGTCGATGGTGTAGAGCAGGCGCATCACGCCTTCGTTGGCGCCGCCGTGCAGCGGGCCCTTGAGTGCGCCGATGGCGCCGGTGATGGCGGAGTGAATGTCAGAGAGGGTGGCGGCGATGACGCGGGCGGCAAAGGTGGAGGCATTCAGTTCGTGGTCGGCGTGGAGGATGAGAGCGATGTCGAGGGTGCGGGTCGCGGTCTCGGACGGCTTAACGCCGTTGAGCATCCAGAGGAAATTGCCGGCGTGGGAGAGAGAGCGGTCGGGAGGAACAATCTCGAGGCCCTTGCGGATGCGGTCGTAGATGGCCACGATCATGGCGATCTGCGCGGTGAGCTTGTAGGCCTTGCGCACGTTGGCGTCGTGGGAGTTGTCCTTCTCGTCGGCGTCGTAGAAGCTGAGCGCGGACACCGCGGTGCGCAGGACTTCCATCGGCGTGGCCGAGGTGGGAAAGCTGCGCAGCATGTCGATGATGCGCTCGTCCAGCGAGCGGGCCGAGGGCGAGTTGCGACTGAACTCGCGCGAGGGCCAGTTCGTTGGGGAGGTTGCCGTTCCACAGCAGGTAGGTGGTCTCCTCAAAGGTGGAACGCTCGGCGAGCTCGTGGATATCGATGCCGCGATAGGCCAGGACGCCCGCTTCTCCGTCGATCCAGCAGATGCCGGAGTTCGCGGCGACAATTCCTTCCAGTCCCTTTCCAGCGACAGCAGTGGACATAGCCTCTCGGTTTTCCCCTCTTGTTGGTATCGAACGATAATGGAGCAATTTCAGGCGCGCCTGAACGGCCCTGTCGATAAATGCGGTAATGTTCTTTATAAATTAGCGATTCAGGAGTTGTCACGGCCTGATAGTCTGGGGCCCGTATCTGAACAGTACGGAAGGGGCGTTTTTGGGATGGATTCGAGTTCGGGGGCGCGTATATGGGATGCATCGCAGGAAGCAGAGAGCCGGCCGAAGTGGATCCATGCATTTGATGCGTGCTAAGTGTGCAGTTGAATTCGTTCTCATGGCTGTGGCGTTTCTGTCGCCGGTTTGTCCAGACGCCCATGCGCAGGCCGCGATGCTGATGGAAGAGCCCTTCGGCCTCTTTGGTTTTTTGAACCCCACCGGCCACGATGCAGTCTATTTTGAGCGCATTTGCGCCGAGACTCCCGTGAAGCTGCGCCGGTGCACACCAGGCGAGCTTGGCGCTGTTATCACCCGCTATCAGGGGATCGCAGGCTACGACTGGATTGCGATGCCCCTCCTTCCTTACCTCTATTCTGTCGGGAATGCTTCTGAGGTTCCCGCGCACGCGAATCACGAAACCGTCAACGGCTTGCGTGACAAATATCATGAGGCTCGCCTGTTGAGTCTGGGCAAAGACGTGCCCCGGGGTGGCGATGTGAAAAGAGGATGGAGTCAGTTTGTGGGCGTGTCGTACGAGAGGCGTATCTACGCTTTCCGTTTCGCCACCACTGAAGGGCAGGACGACGCGTTGATTGCCCAAATGAACGCCGGGCCAAACCGCTCCCGCTTCAACCTGCTCTACAGGAATTGTGCAGACTTTACAGGCGGCATGTTGAACTTCTATTTTCCGGGCACGTTCAAGCGCAGCATCCTTCCCGATGCTGGGATTACCACCCCCAGGCAGATTTCCTACAAGCTGATCCGCTACTCTCGCAAGCACCCTGAAACGCAGCTGGCAGTGTTCACAATTCCCCAGGTTCCCGGTTATCGACGCCACAGCAGACGGAACAAGAGCATCGCCCTGTCGTTCATTACAAACGGTCTTGTGGTCCCCCTTGCCTTTCTCAATCCGTACATCGCGGGTGGGATCGCGGCGGATTATCTCCTTTTTGGCCGCTATCCGCTGCCGCTGAAGGAAGCTCAAGTGCTAAACCCGGAGAACATGGGTCCGCTGGTACTTCCCGCCGGCTCCGGGCAGAGTCCGCAGAGCGCCTTCGTCCCCACGCCGCCTATCCGCTGAATCCACGCATCCCAACGCAGAAGGAGAGAACATGAGCCAGCCGGCGCAGCATCAAGCGATCAACTACATCGAGTTCACAACAACTGACATAGCCCAGACCAAGTCGTTCTACGAGAAAGTCTTCAGTTGGAACTTTCAGGACTGGGGCCCTGACTACATCAGCTTCGACGTGGAGCACGCGGGCATCGGCGGCGGATTTCGCAAGGGGGAGCCGGGCCAGACGTATCCCGATTCGGCGCCGCTGGTCGTAATCTACTCGCAGAACCTGGAAGCGACCCAGAAGGCTGTCGAGTCGGCGGGCGGCAAGATCACGGTGCCGATCTTCGAGTTCCCGGGAGGAAGGCGGTTTCATTTCTCCGATGGGCAAGGAAATGTACTGGCGGTGTGGTCCGAGTGAGCAGTTCCGTTGCTTTGCAGATAATTTCGCACCCATGCTGCACAATCGGAATAGGAATGGGCACGCCCGGACACCGGCTTCACAGCTACTGTGCCGGGGACCAAAACTGCGACCGCAAACTTCCGTAGACTCCAAGAAAAGAAGCACTCCAACCACTGAAAACCGAGAGCTGAAAGCCGAATCGTCGCCTTCTAGTTGAGCTCTGGTGCGGGCAGGGCTTTGCGTCTGTTCAGCTCATCGCGGACCAAAGAAAGGCCGAGGATCCAGCGCTCAAAGCCGTCAGCGAGACGCGCGAAGAGCGGAGCTTCCTGTTCGTACTCAAAAATGTTGAACTGGCTGACGATGAAGTAGCTCTCCTTGCCGGCGCGAATGAGTTCGCTCAGGCTCGGATGCGGGCCGCGGCGAGCTCCCGGGATGTTCGCCTCCGGATACATGCCGCCGACGAAAAGCGCGTAGTCTCCGATGTACTTGCGCATGGCGCGTTCGGCATCGAAAGAGGGCGCCGTTCCGTTTATGGGGTCGGCGGCGCGGAGCATTGCTTCGAGCTCCTCGATGGGGTGTCCCTTTGCGTCGCGGATCTTGTAGAGCTTGTCAGCTTCGCAAAACTCGCAAAGCAAGTGCGCGACGTAGCCCGTCAAATCCGGATCGTGCAGTCCCAGCTTGCCTTCGTAACTGCTGCGAACGGCCTGTTGAAAGAAGGGTTCAAGTGGGTGAGCCTGATTCTGCATACTGACCTCCCGCAAATCGCTTGCGCGCAACCGGCTTTGCTATGGGGCAATGGCCGGGTCGCGTGCAGCCGGGGAAAGCCAGCCACCACCTTGTCTACCTAGTGTTGAAACCGAGATTAACGGAAATGTTGCTTCGGTGTCCTTGATAAAAGAGGGGGAACCAAGTTAGTTGGCAGACTGCGCCGCCGACTGCAATCGGTGCGAGGCGAGAGCTTAGAAATCGCTGATCCCAGGGACATTGTGATGTCCCCGGGACGCGAACCACCAGACCGTTTTCAGATTTGTAGATATAGAAAGTAGGGGGTGATTTAAAAATATGGCTTACTGTACGGGTGCTGATGGATTTATCGATCGCCATAGCTCCCTGCGAGCGATTGCAAGACCGAGGATGCAGTGCTCAAAGACGCCGGTAAGGCGTTCAAAGAGCGGAGCTTCCTTTTCGTACTCGAAAACATTGAACTGGCTGACGATGTAATAACTCTCTTTGCCGACGCTGATCAGTTGGGCCAGTGTGGGTCGGCTGGATTGCGCACTGGAATCGGGTTCGACAGCATCCGGACACATGCCCGCAAGAAAGAGCGCGTAGTCCCCAATGTATTGGCGGATTGTCCGCTCCTGAATAAAGGACTTTGCCGTGCCGTAGACGGGATCGGCGGCGCGAACCATTTCCTCCAGGCTCTCGATCGGGCGGCCCTTGACGTCGCGAAGCCGATAAAGATTGCCCGCTTCAGTGAAGTCGCAGAGCATCCGTGAAACGTACGCGGTAATGCCGGAATCGAGCCCGAGACGACCCTCGTAACTGTTGCGGACTGCCTCATGAAAAATGTGTTCGAGTGGATGTGCTTGTACCTGCATGGTGCTTCTCCAACTGACCGCGCACAACCGGATTACGTGCCTGGTCCCGGTGCAACTTGCGCAGTCCGGAGCATCAGCCCGGCTTTCGCTGGAATGTCCTGCGAATGATGAGATATTGAGATATTAGGATGATTTTACCATTTTGCATGTGATTCAAATCGCCTGAAGGGCACTCAGGTAACCAGAACACAAAAACAACGGGCAGCCGAGAGAGGGCTGCCCGTCGCCAATCGCTTGGTGGAAGCGGTTAGGCGGCCGCGGGGGCGCGGGACTCGAGCTCAGCGAGGCGCTTGGCGAGCAGTTTTTCGAGGTTGACAAGGGCTCCGGAGAACCCCTCGATGCCTTCCTCCAGCTTGTCGTTGGCCATACGATCCTCCGCGTGCATGCGCTTGAAGGTTGCTTTGTCCACGACAATCCTCTCGATCGGTATTGTTTTTGCCGCTGTGGGATCGAGCTTGCGCGGCAAATCACCTTGCGAAGTTTCGAGTTCGCCGAGCAGGTGGGGCGAGATGGTGAGCAGATCGCATCCGGCCAGCTCGATGATTTCGCCAATGTTCCGGAAACTCGCGCCCATGACCTGTGTCTTGTAGCCAAATCTCTTGTAATAGTTGTAGATCCGGGTGACAGATTGAACACCGGGGTCGTCAGCACCCTTGTAGTCCTTGCCTGTGTCTTTCTTGTACCAGTCGAGAATGCGGCCTACAAATGGGGAGACAAGAGTGACTCCTGCGTCTGCTGCGGCGATTGCCTGATGGAGGCCGAAGAGGAGCGTCAGGTTGCAGTGAATGCCCTCCTTCTCGAGGACCTCTGCAGCGCGGATGCCCTCCCATGTTGAGGCGATCTTGATAAGCACGTGATCGCGGCCTACATTCGCTTTGTCATACTGCGCAATGATGCTGCGCGCCTGGGCGATCGTGCCCTCGGAGTCGTAGGAGAGGCGGGCGTCGACTTCGGTTGAGACGCGGCCGGGGACAATATTCAGGATCTTCTTGCCGAATGCAATGGCGAGGCCCTGAAATGCGAGATTGGCGACGGCCTTGTCATCCGCGCTGTCACCCAACTCCTTGCGGGCGTCCATAATGACGCTGTCCACGATCTGCTGATACTCCGGCATTTGCGCCGCTGTCGTTATCAGCGAGGGATTGGTCGTGGCATCGGTGGGGCGGAATTGCTCCATTGCATTCATGTCGCCGGTGTCGGCGACAACAACCGTGTATTTGCGCAGTTGCTCGAGCAGATTCTGTGGCATTTTTCCTCCTGGGAAAGGGGCCTGGGGCGCGCTCGGGAGCGCGTTGGGCTCCAGTGTACCGCTTCTTTTGATTCCCCTGTGTGAATGAGGTTGCATCCCGGTGCGGGGCGTGCATGAGGGCTTAAGCAGTTTCGGGTGCAAATGTATTGGACAGAACACCAAGGCCCGGAATTGCGACTTCGACACGGTCGCCTGCGTTCACTGGGCCTACTCCGGATGGAGTGCCGGTAAGAAGCAGGTCTCCGGGTTCAAGCGTAATAGCTGCGGTGATATAGCTGAGCAGCGTGGAAATTGGAAAAATGAAATCGAGTGTGGAACCGTGCTGTCGCAATTCGCCGTTGACGCAGGTTTCAACGGTCAGGCCGGAGACGGGATCGACTTCATTGCTGACGTAGGGGCCGATGGGACAGAACGTGTCGAAGCCCTTGGCGCGGGTCCACTGACCATCTTTCTTCTGAAGGTCGCGTGCCGTGATGTCGTTGGCGATGGTGTAGCCGCGAACATAGGATCGCCAGTCGGCATCCGGAGCGACTCTGTGGGCGCGGCGGCCAATAACGAGCGCCAACTCGCCTTCGTAATCTACGCGCTCAGAGGCACGCGGCATGCAGACAACACCCTTCGGTGCAAGCAGGGACGAGGGTGGCTTGAAGAAAAGCAGAGGCTCCGCTGGAACCTCGTTGCCCAACTCCTGGGCATGTTCGCGGTAATTCCGACCGACGCAAACGATCTTTGAGGGCGTAACGGGCGGCAGCAGGTCTGCGGTGCTCAGCGGCATCGGTTCGAAGTCGAAGCCCGCCGGTTCTGATATCAGAGAGTGCATCGCCGTGGCGCGAGCACGTGCCAGATGGAAAGAAAGATCTTCTTCAGGTGCATGCGCGAGATCGACAATCCAAAGCTCGCCCGCGCGTTCTTCGATCTTTCCGTAGACAATCTGGTTTTCGAAACGGAAGCGGCAATATTTCATGGGATGCTCTCCTTTCGCAGACGTCTGTGTCAGGGCTTTGGGACAGTCTCTTCAGCTTCAGCGGAGCGCGCGCTCTCGTGACCGCCCTGATCGATCGCGCTGATTGCGTAGCGGTAGGAATGGCCCGGCTGAACACGATTGTCGTGAAACGCGGGGCTTACGAGTGGCTGCGAAGGGGAGACTCGCTGCCATTCCGTGTCGCCCTCACGCCGGTACACGATGTAGCCAGCCAGGTCAGGCTCGGTGTTGGGCTGCCAGCTCAAGTCAACTGCGGTCTCGATGCCGCCATCCCCTGCGGTCGCGATGGCGGCCAGTCCAGAGGGCACAGCAGGAGGAAAGACATCCACGGCGTCAACGCGGAGTGCGGGGCTGAGTTCGCCGGCCAATTCGAGCGTCTTGCCCTCATATGCGATGCGGCTGACGCGCTGAGCTCGATACTCGTAGCTTTCACCAAAGCGAATATCGCGGTCGATTGCGCGTGCGACCTGAGGGTTGGCATCAACAAGCAGATTCTCTTCGGATTGTTCGGGAGGAGGGGCAAGAAGCTCCTGGTGCGCTTTTGCGGGGGCCGGAGTGAGCAGTTTGCGATGCAGGCGGACGGCGCCGGCCTCGCTTTGAGGATCCCAGCTGAGGACTACTCCATCCTTGCGAACCTCTGCACGTAGGCCCTCGATCGGCAATGGTCCGTGACCGGCCAGCACGGCAGCTTCATTCGACAGGCCGGCAGAGCGTCCCTTACGATTCTTTAGCTCAACGAAGTATCGCAGTGGCCGTGGAGCGCCTGATGCAAGCGCCGCCGGCAGCGCATCATCGAAACTTCCATCCTTGCCCGGAGGGAGCATCAACTGCGCCACCCACGGGCTCACATGCTTCTGAACCTTCGCGACGGCAGATCCGCACTTCGATTTCCGATTTCAGCGGCAACTTGTCGGTGTTGCGCGTGGGCATGGTCCAGGTGAGCGAGACTTTGCTTCCTGCACGGACCGCGGCAAGATCGGCGACCTGATCGGGCAGATTGAGCGATGGCGGCTGCGGAGCCCCAGGGGTCCCGCAGGCGGCAAGCAGCAGACTGATTGCAAAGACCGTCGCGGCCAGGGCGTTTCGTTTAAGCGGTGTCATCGCGTCCTAAGTTTAATGGAGCGCGACCGGGTGAGTCCGGACCCCCTGGCGACACCGATTTCATTCAATACGCAGTGCCTGCATCGGGTCCAGCCTTGACGCCTTTGTTGCAGGCAGCCAGACCGCGAGCAGCGCCACGGCGGTGAGAATGACGGGGACGCTGATGAATACAGCCGGATCCCACTTTTGAACGCCGAAGAGGAAGCTTGCGATGAGGCGCGTGAGCCAGAATGACGCGCCGATGCCAATGATCACTCCTGCGACGGTGAGCTTCATTCCCTGCCAGACGACGAGTTTCCGAATGGCGTGGCGGTCCGCGCCGAGCGCCATGCGGATGCCCATCTCCTGCGTGCGCTGCTCGACCGAGTAGGCCATCAGGCCGTAAATGCCGATGGCGGCGAGGATCAGCGCGACGGCGCCAAAGATCGTGAGCAGGAGCATGTTGAAGCTCTGACGCGAAGTGGATCGCGAGACGACCTCATCCATGGTGCGAATGCGCGTCACCGGGAATCCTCCGCTGGCCTGCCGCAATTGCTCGGCGATGGCGGGGGCGAGCCGACGGGGATCTCCGTGGGTGCGCACGACCCAGCGAAGGGGAACGATGCGTGCATTGAGCGCGGTCATGCCGTCGGTGACCTGCGCGTCAGGGACAATCATCAACGGACCCGGATCGCGACTCAGCCCGCCATCGTGGGTATTGCCAACAACGCCAATGATCTGGCGCGCGGGCTCATCGAATTCCGGTCCCACGTCTTTGCCGATGATGATCTGCTGGCCCACGGGATTCTGGTTAGGGAAGTACTGCTTTGCGAGTGCCTCGTTGATGAGGACGACGCCCGGCGCTGCGGCAGTGTCCTGGTCAGTGAATTCGCGTCCGCGGAGAATGGGGATCTTGAACAGCTTGTAGTAATCCGGCGAAGCGCTCATCCAGCCGGCGCCGGGGTGGTCCTTCCCTTTCTCAACCGGGCGCCCGACGACGGTGAACGGCAAACCGAACTGACCCTGGATCGGCAGGCAGCATGTGAAGGCAGATGTTTCCACGCCCGGGATCGCATTCAGCCGCAGCCGGCCATCGTGAGAAAGCTGCGCGACGCCTGCTGTCTTCTGATACCGGGCGCCGTTGAGAGACATCTCCATAGTCAGAACGTTGTGTGAATCAAAGCCGGGATTGACACCGCGCAGCGCGACGAACGTGCGGATCAACAGCGCGGATCCGATCAGCAGCACAAGCGCCAGCGAGACTTCGCTGACCACCAGCAATGCGCGCGACGCGGCCGTGTCGGAAGCCGGTGCCGGAACGGTTGCTGCTCTCCTTCAGAGTGGAGTTCAGATCAGTGCGGGAGGCTGTGAACGCGGGAAATACGCCGAACAGAATTCCGGTGAAGAACGAGATGGCAAGCGTAAAGCCGAGTACTCGAAAGTCAATGCCGATTGCCGAACCGTCTTCTCCAATGCGCGGGAGACCTGCGGGGCTGATCGCAAGCAGGGCGCGCACACCGATGAACCCGAGGATCAGGCCGAGCACGCCGCCCGTAATGGCGAGCAGAACGCTCTCAGTGAGCAACTGGCGAATGATGCGGGTGCGACCGGCCCCGAGCGCGGAACGGATGGCGAACTCGCGCTTGCGGCCTGTGGCACGAACGAGCAGGAGGTTCGCCACATTTGCGCAGGCGATCAAGAGGACCATCCCGACCGCTCCCAACAGTACGAGCAGTGATTTGCGCGACTCGCGTACGATGGAGTCCCGCATAGGCTCAACGGCGAAGCCGCCCCGCGGATTGGCCTGAGGATAGGCGCGCAAATACTGCTGGAATGCCAGCTTCATCTGCGCATTGGCCTGCGCCAGTGTCACGCCGGGCTTCAGCATCCCGACGGCCTGGAAGAAGTGGCCCTGGTTGGTGCTCACCGGCTCAAACTGGAAGGGAAGCCAGATGTCGGCTTCCGGGTCAGAGACAAAGTCCTGGCCCAGCACGCCGATGATGGTGTACGGCTCATTGCCCAGGGATAGGGAACTTCCAATGACCTTGGGATTACCCCCGAATCGCCGCTGCCACAGTCCGTAACTCAACACCACCACATGGCCGCCATGCGGTAGATCTTCCTCCTGTGTGAAGGTGCGGCCGAGCATAATGGGCGCGCCAAAGAGGCGGAAATAACTCTCGGTGACGTGTATTCCATGAATCTGCTCGGGCCGATCGCCGGTCAGATTGAACCCGGGGCCGGCGAAGTCGTAGGCCGCGACTTCCTTGAAGATGCTGGTCTGCTGTTGGTAGATGTGGAACTTTGGAATGGACGCGATGGCTGCGTTGCCTTCGGGGTCGGCTGAGTTCAATTTCTACGATGCGGTCCGCGTCGGGATAGGAGAGCGGCTTCAGCAGTACCGCGTTGACCACGGTAAAGATTGCAGTGTTTGCGCCGATGCCCAGGGCCAGTGCGGCGACGGCGGAAATGGTGAAGCCGGGGCTCTTGAAAAAGAGATGCAGCGCGTGTTTCACGTCGTTCCAAAGCTCGTGCATGAGGATGCTCCGTTTGGGATGCTGCAATCGCCGAAAGATGATGAAGTGGCTGAGACCGGGATGAAACGCTGATGATAAAACGAATGAGCGCGCGTTTGGTTTACAAGAGAAGCCGCAACGGCCGCTCCCCGCACTTTGTAGACGCGAACGGTTAAGGGGAGTGAGCCGGCAAGGAAGAAAGTTCGCGGAGGCGGAGACCTCATGCCGTATGCTTGCCTACGGTGTCGAAAGGGACTCGGTTTCGTGCTGATCTTTGCTGCAATCCTTGCCATCTTTGTCTACGGAATGATCGCGGCGATGCTGGGGACGATCCTGCCGGATCTGTCCGATCGATTTCATCTCACCCCAACACAAAACGGCACGATCGCGTTTGTGCAGGCGCTCGGGTTGATCATTGCATCGGTGGGCGTGGGGCCGCTGCTTGACACCCAGGGCGACAAGATCGGCCTTATCCTTGGACTGGTTCTCATTGCCGTCGCGCTCTTCGCCTTGCCGCGTTCGCCGGGATTTCGCGGGATCCTGCTGCTGATGTTCCTTCTCGGGTTGGGCGGCGGCATCGTGGTGACCGGCGCCAATGCGCTCACCAGCGCCGTGAGCGAATCGCATCGCGCCACAGCCCTGAACCTCGTGAATCTCTTCTTCGGGCTGGGCGGATTCACCACTCCGTTCATTTCGGCCAATCTGTTCAAGAAGAACTGGGTGCGGCTCTGTTACACCGTCGCATCGCTTACGGTGGTCACGTTGTTCGTTCAGGCGGTAGCCAAGATGCCGGCACCGACGGGGAACGCCCGATTCCTGCTGGCGGATGTGGGTCCGATTCTGGGCCGGCCGTTGCTCTTTATGCTTGGCCTGTTTCTTTTCCTCTACATCACGTGCGAAGTGGGCGTATGGAACTGGTTGCCGCGCCACCTGATTGCACAAGGCATTCCCGAGTCGAGAGCGCTGAACATCCTGTCGCTCGGTTTCGCGCTCGGGCTGCTGATCGGACGCGTCGGCGTTTCGCCGATTCTGATCCATGTTCAGGCGGTTGAGGTCACGCTGGCAGCGTCCATGGCGATGGCCGTAACGACGTTTCTGATGCTCCGAACCAATAAGCCGACAGCGGCGTTTGCCCTGGTATTCATCGCAGGCGTCTCGATGGCTCCGGTGTTTCCGACTACGCTGGCCATCGCAGCGTCGGCCTTTCCGCGCATGACGGGCACTGCGCTGGGATTCGTCATTACCTGCGGGTGGGTGGGTCTGGCTGTCAGTTCCCGGATGATCGGAGGAATCGCAGGCGGCGATCCGCGGCGGTTGAAGAAGGCCTTGTTGCTGATCCCCGCATCGGCTGTACTGATGGTGGGGCTGAACATCGCCATTTGGTCCGCGTTGAGGTAGGCGACTGACTCAAGAGACATACATATGAATGCCAGCGCTTTTTCGGAATCACTTTCATCGACAAACGACAAGACACGGCGTATTTACAACGCATTCCTGCTGCTTGTGGCCGGACTGGGCGGCCTGCTGTATGGGATCGATGTAGGGATCATCGGCGGCGCGTTGCCTTACCTCGAGGCAACGTCGGGCCTGGATAACGCTCAGCTCTCGGTGATTGTGGCAGCCGTGCTGCTGGGTAGCGTGTTTTCCACGCTGTTTGCGGGACTGCTTGCAGATTGGATGGGACGAAAGCCACTCATGATTCTGAGCGGTCTGGCATTCATCGTCAGCATTCCTGTAATTGCGCTCTCGCATGGATACGCACCGCTGTTTTTTGGGCGATTGCTGCAGGGAATCAGCGGCGGACTGATCGGAGTCGTAGTGCCGCTGTATCTGGCTGAGTGCCTTTCAGCGTCATCTCGAGGCAAGGGGACAGCGGTCTTTCAGTGGCTTCTGACGCTGGGTATCGTCGTAGCAGCGCTGGTGGGCATCTACTTCAGCTATCGCGTAGACGCGGTGGCAAACGCAGCGGATGCCGCGACATTGTTTGCATTCAAGGACCAGGCGTGGCGACGAATCTTCTGGGTTTCAATGCCGCCTGGAATTCTGTTTGTGCTTGGCAGTTTCCTGGTTTCCGAATCGCCACGCTGGCTCTTCAGAAAGAACAAGACAGAAAAGGCCGAGGCGGCGCTCTTGCGATCGCGATCTCCGGAACAGGCAACCCTTGAGTTGCGCGAGATGCAGGAGACGGCAAGCAGCGCAGATCCTGCGGAGACAAAGGGCGAAAAGGTTCGCGACTCATTGTTGCGGCGAAAATATGTCATTCCGTTCCTGCTGGCCTGCGTGATTCTCGCCTGCAACACGGCTACCGGCGTCAACTCGGTCATTGGCTACAACACCGCCATCCTGCTGCAGAGCGGGCTTTCTGACGTCCACGCGCACTGGGGTTACGTGCTTTTCACGGTCGTGAACTTCACCATGACGATGGTGGGAATGGTCCTGGTGGATCGTAAAGGTCGCAAGTTCCTGTTTGTCCTCGGCACGAGCGGCATCATCGTTGCGATGGTGACTGTGGGACTGATGTTCCTGGGGACGGAGAAGCGGAGCGTCAACTGTCGTGATCAGATTCAAGCGATGGTGGGTGCGGACCAGGAGGTCACTGAGCGATTCGACCGGGCGGAGGCGGCACGGCTGATTGCGGCTCAAAGGGGCGCAGCCAGCGGAATCAGCGCCGACAGGGCCTCGTTTGCAGTCATTTATTCCTATGGTGACTTCACAGCGTCGACGAGCTACGTGCGATCCGATGACCCTGCGGCTCCCGCGTTGAAAATTACCCGGGCGAGCGTTCTCCCGACGAACAAGGTCGAAGCCTTCTTCAAAAATCCGTTCGCGGACCTGGACGCCGCGAAAACCGCGCCATTGCGGATTCAGAAAGCGGTGCTTGGGGCGGTGCCCGACGCGAGCCACGGATGGCGCGTGGCATTGATGCTGTATGTCTTTATGGCGTTCTATGCCTTGGGGCCGGGGGTTTGCGTTTGGCTGGCGCTTTCAGAACTGATGCCGACGCGCATTCGTTCAAACGGCATGAGCATTGCTCTGGTGCTCAATCAACTTGTTTCGACCACGCTGGCGGGTATTTTCCTGCCGTTTGTCAGCAAGTATGGCTACTCGTCGATGTTCTTCCTGTTTGCGAGCTTTACGGTCATCTACTTCCTGACCACGGCGTTTCTGCTGCCGGAGACGAAGGGCAAGACGCTCGAGGAGATCGAGGCATTTTTCGAGGCGAAAGGCGCGCGCTGACGCCTACGCCTCGATCACAGCCTTCGAGAGGTTTCGTGGATGGTCGACATTGACGCCGTGTTCCAGCGCCATTGCATAGCTGAAGAGCTGCAGAGGAATCACTTCGGGAATGGGCAAAAGGTGTTCGCTGGCGGGCTCCAGGAAGATGCAGTCAGTTGCCAGTGCTACCACCTTGTGGTCTCCGGTGTTGGCGACGGCGATAACGCGCGCTCCCTGCAACTTCAATCCTTCAAGCAGTTGCAGCGTCTTTTCGTAGCGCAGGAATGAATCGTCGAGATTCCGGTCAAACGTCGCGAGTACAACGAGGGGCACCTGATCACCGACCAGCGCGTTGGGACCGTGTTTCAGTTCGCCGGCTGGATAACCCTCGGCGTGAACGTAGGAAGACTCCTTCATCTTGAGCGCGCCTTCGCGGGCAACGGCGTAATGCACTCCGCGGCCGAGATAGAGGAAGGTAGTAGCGTCGCGATACTTTGCAGCAAGCTTCTTTGTTTGCGCGAACCAGGCGTCAAGCTGGCGTTCGATCGCGGCGGGCAGATTCCGCAATTCGCGGATGCGGGCTTGCATCTCAGCAGCGTCGAGCGATCCGTCGCGACCGCCTTCATAGAGGGCCAGCAGATACAGCGCAGCAAGCTGGCATGTGAAGCTCTTGGTTGCCGGGATGGCCAGTTCAGGCCCGGCAGCAAGCGGCATGGCTGCCGAGGCTTCACGCAACATGGTGCTTCCGCTGACGTTGGCGATGGCGAGGGTCTGTTGGCCGCCATCGCGGGCCAGGCGAAGGGCGGCGAGCGTGTCAGAGGTCTCGCCCGACTGCGAGATTACGAGCACCGAGGGCTGGCGCGGGTTTGCGGCAACGCGGCAGCTGTACTCGCTTGCGTACTCCACATCGACGGCGAGGCCGCACATGTCTTCCAGGATGATCTCGGCGGCGAGACCCGCGTGACGGCTTGATCCGCTCGCCGCGATCAGAACTTCACCGCGCGGATTGAGCCAGTTGGCGTATGCAGAGAATGCTTCTGTCCTAAGTCCGCTTTTGTCGAGATAGAGGTCGAGTGTGCGCCGAAGAGCAGCAGGCTGCTCGTAAATCTCGCGCAGCATGGCATGAGGGAATTCAGTCACGACGGAAAGCCTTTCCCGCGGAATTGCGGATGCAAAACCTTACGCGTTCATTCTAAGCGGCGCAGTTGCGCGTTCAGAATCGCGCCTCAGAGTCTCCGCAGGCGGGCGCAGGCTTCGTCGAGGTCTTCGTCCTTCTTTGCGAAGCAGAAACGGAGGAGGTCTTCGCCGCGGCCCGGGCGGAAGAATGCGGAGCCTGCCACGGAGGCTACTCCGGTGGCGGCGAGCAAGTGGCGAGCTTTTTGTGCGGCGGTTTCGCCTGGCAGCCGGCTGGCGCGCGCAAGAACGTAGTAGGCGCCGGCGGGGACGCTGGGCTCCATGCCCACGTCTCGCAATGCACCGAGAATGCGCTCGCGCTTGGACTGATGGTCGGCTGCGAGCTGTGTGTAGAACTGGGGCGTCAACTGCTCGAGTCCTGCTGCAGCGCCGTGCTGGAAGGCTGACGGTGCGCAAACATAGGTGAGGTCGTGGAAGTATCCCATCGCGCCCAGCCACCGTGCATCGGCGGTCGCATAGCCAAGGCGCCAGCCGGTCACGCTGAAGGTTTTGCTGAACCCTGACATCACGATGGTGCGCTCGCGCATGCCTTCGAAGGTGGCAATGCAAATATGCTTCGCGCCATCGTAGACGAAGTACTCGTAGATCTCGTCGGTGAAGACGAAAAGGTCGTGTTCGCGCGCGGCGTCGGCGATTGCTTCGAGCTCCGGGCGAGAGAAGACCTTGCCGCTTGGATTGGCTGGGGTGTTTACGATCATGGCTCGCGTGCGCGGGGTAATCGCGGAACGCAGAGCGTCGGTGTCGAGGGTCCAGTCAGGTTCGGCGAGGGGGACGAGCACCGGCTTCACGCGCATCGATTTCAGAGTGCTGGCGTGGTAGCCATAGAAGGGCTCGAAGAGCAGGACTTCATCGCCGGGGTTGAGTAGCGCCATAGCCGCAGCGTGCAGGCCCGCGGTGGCGCCGCTGGCCACCAGCACTTCAGTCTCCGGATCGTAGCGCAAGCCGTAGTCGCGGAGCTGCTTTTGAGCGATGGCGTTTCGCAGGCGCTCGATGCCGTCAAGCCGCGTGTAGATGTTGTGGCCGGCGAGGATGGCGGCGATGGCAGCATTTTCAACGGGAGCGGGGACCGGGGTATCGCAGACGCCCTGCGCAAGGTTGATGCCGCCGATGCGATCGCACTCGGTGGTCATGGCGCGGATCTCGGACTGCATGGCTCCGGGGGCAAGCTCGCTCAGGGCCAGACGTGACGCGGTATGCGAATGGTGCACAAGGGTTTTGCTCACAGGGAAAGGGTCTCCGACCTTGGTTGCCATTTTACATTTTGTCGCGGTTCAAGAGCCGAGTGCTGCTCGGCACTGAGTGGCGCTGTGTCGGCGGCGTAAAATCGTCCTTTCAGAGTGAGGTCGGATGCACGAGCTTTCCATTGTTTCCAGCATTGTCGATTCAGTGACAGAGACCCTGGCCGCTTACCCCGGTGCACGGGTCAAAGAAGTGCGGCTGCGCGTGGGGATGCTGGCGTCAGTGATTGAGGATTCGCTGCAGTTTTGCTACGGCATAGCGACGGAGGGGACGGCGCTGGAGGGCTCCGCACTCGTGGTGAAGATCTTGCCGGTGGTTGCGCATTGTCCCGCATGTGCGCAGGATGTGGAGATCGAAAGCCTGCAGAGCTTTCGCTGTCCTGCGTGCGGAGAGCCTGTCTTGGATTTGAGACAGGGCCGGGAGCTGGAGATTGAATCAGTGGAGATCGATGAAGTAGAGGAGAAAGTATGACGACCCGGATTGTGGAGCTGCGGCGCGGAATCCTGAAGAAGAACGATGAACTGGCGGCGGGGCTGCGCGGGCGGTTCGAGGCGGCGGGCGTGCTGGTGCTCAACCTGGTTTCGAGTCCGGGGACAGGGAAGACGGCGTTCCTGCAGCGGACGCTGAGCGAGTTGCTTGCCAGCGGTTCTCGCGCTGCCGCGCTGGTGGGCGATCTGGAGACGGACAACGACGCGCGGCGCCTGGCGGCAAGTGGCGCACCCGTGCGACAAATCAATACTCATGGCATCTGCCATCTCGAGGCCGAGATGGTGGGCAAGCACCTGGATGGTTGGGATCTCGGCGCGCTTGATTACCTCTTCATCGAAAACGTTGGCAATCTGGTGTGCCCCTCCAGCTATGACCTGGGCGAGAAGATTCGCGTGGCGTTGCTGAGCGTGACAGAGGGAGAAGACAAGCCGCTGAAGTACCCGACGATGTTCAACTCCGCCGATGCAGCGGTGATTACAAAGATCGATATTGCGGAACCGTGCGGATTTGACCGGAACGCGGCTCTGAAGAACATCAACGAGATCCGGCCGGGCATTCGCATCTTCGAGACGTCCGCCAAGACGGGCGCGGGAATGGCGGAGTGGCTCGGCTACCTGGGCGAGCAAAGTGTGCGATAACCCACTGCGGCTCTCAGCTGTCGGCTTTTAGCAGTTAACTCCGAACCCGACGCCTTCCGAAGAAAATTCGTGCGGTGCTATTTCCTGCTATTGTCTTTGGCTTATATTGGTTCGGGTCAAGTCTCCCCGGTCTTTTCGGTTTCGAATCTCAATTCATTCCATCCTTCGGTTTCAGCCATGGTTCCTTCGTTTTCAAAGGGATTCATTGGAGGAGGAAAGACGAAATGAAGGCTTTTGCTGCTCTCTGTGGAACGGCGGTCGTTGTGTTGACCATGACAGGATGTAATCCGGCACCCCCTGCTGCACCGCCCGATACGCACGACGCCGACGTGAAAGCGATCAGCGACCTGGAAGCAAAGCAGGTGGTCAACTTTGCGGCGAAGAACCTGGATGGACTCGCAGGCTCCTATGCCGATGATGCGGTCCTGATGACGCCGGGCGGGCCGCCGGTGAAGGGTAAGGACGCCATTCGGAATGCGCTGAAGGAGATGATTGCGGATCCTGCTTTGAATCTGAATTTCAAGGCGGACAGAGTGGATGTCTCGAAGGGCGGCGACGTCGGATTCACCCAGGGAACGTACACGCTGACGGTGACCAACCCTGCGACGCACAAGCCCATCGATGATCACGGCAGCTATGTGACGACCTACCGCAAACAGGCGGATGGGTCATGGAAGGCGGTTGCTGATATTGCTACCTCTGAAGTGCCGCCGATGCCTTCGCCGAAGAAGAAGTGACTTGGAATCTGGGAACGAGATTGCTCTCCCATCCTTGACAAACAAAGACAAAGACGTCCGAGGGGTGGGGACGCCGCGAATCGGCGAGTCAACGGGTTTCCGACTTCACGAGAGACGCAAGGAGGACACGGTGAAAGCTGTAAAGTCTGGAAAAGGGGCGGCGGCGGACGGCCTCGAGGGAGTTGAGGAATATCTCTCAAAGGTGCCGGAACCGGCGCGTGCAACGCTCGAGAAAGTACGCGCGACGATTCGGTCGGTTGTGCCGAAGGAGACGACGGAGGGGCTGAGCTACGGCATGCCTGCTTTCCGCTACAAAGGGGCGCTGGTGGCCTACGCGGCGTTCAAGGACCACTGCAGTTTCTTTCCGATGAACGCTGCGCTGATCGACACGATGAAGGATGAGCTGAAAGGGTATCGAACGTCGAAGGGCACGCTGCAATTTCCGATGGATAAGCCGTTGCCTGCCGCGCTGTTAAAGAAGATGGTGAAGGCGCGGGTGGCAGATAACGAGAAGAAGAAGGGGCGCTAAGTTCTCCCAGTCCGCGAGATTGGTGATTTAAATCACATTTGACGGCGCCTCTGAAGGGGTATAAGAGGATTGCCATGTGTCTAGCGATTCCGGGAAAAGTCGAAGAGATCACCACCGAAGGGGACATTCGAATGGGTCGAGTCAACTTCGGCGGAGTAGTCAAGCGCGTCTGCCTGGACTACGTGCCAGAGGTCGTGGTCGGCGACTATACCATTGTGCACGTTGGGTTTGCGCTCTCCAAGATTGATGAACAGAGCGCCCAGGAGACGCTCGCTGCCTTCCGCGAGATGGGCATGCTGGAAGAGGAACTCGGCACCGAGGAAGAGGCATTTGCACGGGCGGCCAAGGCGCCGCAGTCGCCGTGTCCTGACGGGAGTTGCTCTGTCGATTCAAACGGGAAGATCCGAGGTTGAGGTTCCTGATTTCCCAGGTTCCAAGGACGGGAACCCAGGGCCCCAGGCATCCAGGAGTTCAAGTCCCCAATGAAGTACCTTACTGAATTTCGGAATGGCGAGATCGCTCAGCGCATGGCGCGAGAGATCCACCAGGTGGCCACGCGGCCGTGGAAGATCATGGAGGTCTGCGGTGGGCAGACGCACTCGATCATCAGGAACGGGATCGACCAGATGTTGCCCGAGGGGATCGAGATGGTGCACGGGCCGGGGTGTCCGGTCTGCGTCACTCCTCTGGCGCTGATTGACAAGGCGCTGGCCATTGCAGCTCAGCCCGGCGTTATTTTCTGCTCTTTCGGGGACATGTTGAGGGTACCGGGGACGGACAGCGACCTGTTCCAGGTGAAAGGCCGCGGCGGAGACGTGCGGGTGGTCTATTCGCCACTGGATGCCGTCGAGCTTGCAGTGAAGAACCCGGATAGGCAGGTAGTGTTCTTCGGGGTGGGATTCGAGACGACGGCTCCGGCGAATGCCATGAGCGTTTACATGGCCAGGCGGCGCGGAATCAGGAATTACTCGCTGCTGGTTTCGCATGTGCTGGTGCCGCCGGCGATTGAGGCGATTATGGGGTCGCCCGGGAACCAGGTTCAGGGGTTCCTGCTGGCCGGGCATGTGTGCAGCGTGATGGGCTATTGGGAGTATCCGCCAATTGCCGAGAAGTACCGGATACCGCTGGTGGTTACCGGCTTTGAACCGCTCGACCTGCTCGAAGGGATTCGGCGCTGTGTGATTCAGCTTGAGGCAGGACGGTACGAGGTGGAGAACGCCTATCCGCGGATCGTGACTTACGACGGGAATCAGGCCGCGCAGAAACTGCTGTCTGAAGTGTTTGAAGTGACAGATCGGGCGTGGCGCGGGATCGGCGTGATTCCAAGGAGCGGCTGGCAGCTAAGCAAGTCGTATCGCGAGTTCGACGCCGAAGAGCGGTTCAAGATTTCGGGAATTCACACGGAAGAGTCAAAACTCTGCCGTTCAGGGGATGTGCTGCGGGGTGCGATCAAGCCTGCAGAGTGCCCAGCATTCGGGAAGGAATGCACGCCGAGGCATCCCCTCGGCGCCACGATGGTTTCAAGTGAAGGCGCCTGCGCAGCGTACTTCAACTACGGGCGATTCATTTCGGCGGAAGAGCTGGCGACGGCGGGAAAGACAGCTATTAGCTCTTAGCTGTCAGCTTTCAGCTGAGTTTTTGTGATGGCTGCATGGGGAAAGCAATTTCAGATCAAGGGCTGAAGATGACTGAAGACAATGGCGCGCCGGACTTCTCGAGCTGGACGTGTCCGCTGCCGCTGGTCGGGTATCCGACGATCGTGATGGGGCACGGAGGAGGGGGCAAGCTCGGAAATGAGCTTGTCGAACATCTGTTCCTGCCAGCATTTCGCAATCCTGCGCTTGAGAATCTAGGCGACGCTGCCGTGTTTGAGTTGGGTTCGGGCCGGCTGGCGATGAGTACCGATTCGTTCGTAGTGCAGCCGCTATTTTTTCCGGGTGGATCGATCGGGGAGCTTGCAGTAAACGGCACGGTGAATGATCTAGCGGTGTCGGGGGCCGACGCGAAGTTTCTGAGCGCCAGTTTCATTCTTGAAGAAGGGTTTCCTCTGGCGCAGCTTGCGGCTGTCGTGGAGGGCATGGCTACTGCTGCTGCAACGGCGGGCGTGAAGATCGTGACCGGCGATACGAAGGTGGTGGAACGCGGTCACGGGGATGGCTGCTACATCAATACCACTGGGGTTGGCGTGCTGCGGCCAGGAATCAACGTGGGGCCGCATCGCGCACAGTCGGGAGATGTTGTGCTGCTTTCGGGCACGATCGGCGATCACGGCATGGCAATCATGAGCGTGCGCGAGGGACTGGAGTTCGAGAGCCAGATTCGCTCGGATTGCGCGGCATTAAACGGATTGATCGCGCAGGTTTTGGATGCTGCGGGTGCTGATGTCCACGCCATGCGCGACCCGACGCGGGGCGGGTTGGCGTCTACGCTCAACGAGATCGCCACGGCTTCGAGTGTGGGCATCGAGATCGACGAGCCCAGCTTGCCGGTCAGGACAGAGGTGCAGTCTGCGTGTGAACTGCTGGGGCTCGATCCGGTTTACGTGGCGAATGAAGGCAAAGCAGTGTTCTTCGTCGCGCCGGAAGCTGCCAAGCGAGTTCTGGAAGTGCTGCGCGCCCATCCCCTGGGCCACGAGGCAGCGCGCATCGGGCAGGTTACTGCGCAGCATCCGCGGATGCTGGTAGCCCATACGCAAATGGGCGCGAACCGCGTGATAGCCACGCAGATCGGCGAGCAGCTGCCGCGCATTTGCTAGCGCCGTAAGCTCAGATTCAACCCGGCAGATTGTCCGCGTTCTCAGGGGTTGAACCCCCTGATTTGTGCGGCTCGAATGGCATGACTTAGCAGCGTGCCCGTCTCCGGGTTGGTCCAGCCAGTTCCGGCTTCTTTGTTGACTGTCAATGTTGCCAGTACACAGATTCACCAAAACCATTTAGCTTATTCAGCGCGCACTGGGGAGGGCTGTCACGCCTTTCCCGGCCATGAGAGGGACTATGAGCACACCATTGCAGACAGTCGCCAAACGAGCATCGGGGTTCTCGATTTTTCTTTCGATCCTTCTGATTATCTGTGGATTGCTGGCTATCCTGCTGCCGATTGAAATGTCCATCGGCGTGGTCATCGTGATTGCATGGCTGTTGATGATCAGTGGAGTTTTCCAGGTTATTCACGCGTTTCGTAGTTCGGGCGTGGGCCACATCATCTGGAAGATCATCGTCGCGCTGATCTACTTCGGAACCGGGCTTTTTCTTCGTATGAATCCCGGAATCGGCATCGCCTCGCTAACCTTCGCGATCATCGTGTTCCTTGTCGCTGAGGGGCTGATCGATATCTTCTTCTATTTCCGCACTCGCAAAGTGGGCGCTTCCGGGTGGGTTCTTTTCGATGGAATCATTACACTTATCCTCGGGATAATGATCTGGCGTCACTGGCCAAGCGGCTCGCTCTGGGTGATCGGCTTTCTGGTCGGCATCAACATGATCATGACCGGGACGACGCGCCTGATGCTGTCGCTGACTGTTCGCAGGGCGTTGAAGGCGGTGGAAGGAACCGCCTAGGCAATGATTGCAAAGGTCAGGCTAGCCGATCAAACGCTGCCTGGACATGTCCCGGGAGCGAGGCCGAGTCGAGATCGAGGCTGTAGCTGATCTCAAGGACTGCAGGAGGAGGCGTGGGGGTACCCCAGAGAGCCGTCGACGTTGCACGCCAGTCGATGGTGCCCTCGCCAGGCCACAGATGCTCATCTTTGAAGCCGTGGTTGTCGTGAACGTGGACTTCGGCGATGCGCTTGCCTAACCTGCTGATGGCCTCTGCAACTCCCACTGTGATGTTTGCGTGACCCAGGTCGAGGCAGATACCGATGTTGTCCAGGTGAGCCATCTCCAGAATCATCATCAGGTGCTCTGGAGTGGTCGCGTCGCTGGTGAGGTTTTCGACGGTGACGCGCACGCCAAGAGGTCTCGCAAATGCTCCGAGATGCTCCAGCGCCGTGGTGGCGTATTCCATGGTGCGCAGTGACCAGCCGTCGGCATTTTCTCCGAGGTGCATCACCAACTGCTTGAAAGGAATGTGCTCGGCGACTTCAAGGGCACGCTTGATCTCATCCATTGCGTCGATGCGTCGGGACTTTTCCGGGTGGATGACATTCACAGCGGGGGCGCCGGCCCGGCCCATCTCGCGATCGGGGAACAGGGGTGCGTGCATGGAGAATGGTGCCATTGTATTGGAGGCGAACCAGCTTTTCAGCTCGGCGATGTGGTCGCGGCTGGTGTAGTCAAAGTGCTGCCTGGCCGCAAAGATTTCCACCGCCTGCGCGCCGGATCGCTCAGCCAACTCTAACTGTCCGGGATGCAAGCGCTGCTTGAGGAACAAGTGAGTGGAAAGAACTCGCAGCATGATCAACGACCCCCTGTGCAGCAACGCTGGGCGCGCTGCACCTCTTTATCTCATTGTCTCATCTTTGCAATAACTTACCGGGTTACTCATCTGAGCCTGTGTCAGAGAGCCCAATAATGCGCGGAGCGAGTCGGCGCAAGCAGTTTCTTGCACTGGACAGAACACAGGAATTTGCCTATGCTACCCACACTGTATTCCCCGGGCCTTCTTCACCAACCATGCCTAACTTGCAGAATGCGTGGATTTCCGTTCCGGTCGGAGAATACGCGCACGCTCAGCGAGAGCTCTTTTTCTCAGGGCTAAGTACTCGAAGTACTTGAAGAACCGGAGACTCTGTTCATGGCGAAGAGAACCCCCAACTTCGAAGCCATAGAACGGTTGCCATGGTTTCTCCGTTTTCTGATCGGCTGCAGCATCGCCGCTGCGGCCGTGGTGTTGAACGATGCAATCCCGCCATTGCGTTTGTTCCCCTTGATAGTGGCCCTCCCAGCGATCGTTCTTACGGCGTGGTTTTTCGGAATGTTCGGAGCCGCCGGGTGCGCGCTGGTCGATGCGATCCTTATGAACTCGATCATCTCGAGAACGCATCCCTGGACGGTGTCCAGCAGAACGACAGAAGAAGTCCGCTTGACAGCATTTATCGCGGCTTCACTTCTACTGGGATGGGCGATGCGAAGACTGTCGCAGCTGCATGAGGAACTCAGCAGCAATGAATTGCAACGAAAGCTGGCGCTGGCGGAGTCGGAACGCAAATTGGCGGAGGAACGCGCCCTCGCAAGTGAACAGCTTCGATACCGCGATGATGTCCTGCAGATTGCATTGCAGGCGAGCGGAATGGGGCTGTGGGTATGGGACATCGAGAAAGGAGTTGTCCACCGATCGGACGAGATGTTCCGGATGGTCGGATGCGAACCTGGCGCCATTCGAGACGACCCACAAGCTTGGCTTGAGTACATCCACCCTGACGACGCCGAAGGTCTGAAACGAGCAATTGAGAAGGCCCGGGCAGACGGCACGGACTATCACAATCAGTATCGTGTCCGCTGGAAGGACGGTTCAGAGCGCTGGCTGGAGTCGCAGGGCAAGTGCCAGACCAACAGCGAAGGCCGCGTGGTTCGCATCGTTGGTGTGGCGGCCGATATCACGCGTCGCAAGAAGGCAGAAGAGGCAATGCTTCGCTCAGAGAAACTGGCTGTCGCGGGCCGGCTGGCGGCCACGGTGGCCCATGAGATTAATAACCCCCTGGAAGCGGTCGCAAACATGCTTTATCTGATAACGCTGACCGATACGACCGAGGAAGCTCAGAAACATGCCGCAAACGCACTCGAAGAGTTAATGCGCATTTCCATGATTGCGCAGTCAACTCTGAAGTTTCATCGGCAAACCGGGGCCCCGAAAGTGGTTTTGCTGTCCGAGGTGCTTGACACGGTTGTTGCGCTGTTTCGCGCCAAGATGCAGGGCATGGACATCGCGCTTGAAATCGAGGCGGGATCTGAGGTGCCGATTGCCTGCATGCCGAGCGAGGCGCAACAGATATTCGCCAACCTCCTGGCGAATGCAATCGAGGCAATGCCACGCGGAGGTCGGTTGAGGATTCGGCTGAAAGCCTCGCGCGACTGGCGCGATCACAGAGCTCAAGGGATGCGCGTGACGATATGTGATTCCGGCGCTGGCATTGACCGGGCCATGCTGCGCCGGATTTTTGAGCCGTTCTACACAACGAAGGCGGAAACAGGAACGGGTCTTGGCCTCTGGGTAGTGGCGCAGCTTGTGGAAAGGCACAAGGGGCACGTACAAGTACGGAGTTTGCAGCGCGGTGAACGAGGCACAACGGTATTCTCGGTCTTCCTGCCGATTGGAGATTTTCCCTCTGCCGAGAACCTCATGGAAACCGCGAAGGGGGTCGAAGTGAAGGGACCTCAGAGTGAAGACCCGGCGGGATTGATGCCGAATATGCTCCTGGAGAGCCGAAAGGCCTGAACGTCAGCCAATAAAAAGGGGCCGCCTGCTAAGACGGCCCATCGAGTGAATTGAGCGCGACTACAAGTGCGCCGCGACTTGCCGGATGGCATCCCCCGACTCAAGGGGCAACAGGGACTTAGTCCGGTCCTGGCCATTCATGCGGCGCATGGGCAACAATCCGAGGTCCTGAAGCAGGGCCACGCAGGTTTCGTCTCGTGAACTCATTGCGCGGTATTCGCTGTGCTGATAGGACGACCAGTTTTCGCTGAGATTCGACGAGATTGTCTCCGGGGTAGAGTTCTCGCTGGCAATCACGACCATCTTGATCAGAGCGATCTCCCGATCAGTGAGCCGCACGGAACGCAGACCGCGCCTGAGTTCCTGAGCCACCTTTGGAATGAGCAGCTCGAACTTAGACTTGATCTCGATCCATGGAGCATGACCAATCCAGGAAGGCGGTTCCTCGGGATTGGTGATGATCAGCTTGTGCATTTCGCCAACCAGAATCGGAATCCCAGAGGTCAGCGTATAAATGTCGCGGAACTGCTGGTCGGCAAGTTCGATTCTGTAGAGCTCGCCGAACCAGGCCTTGATCTGGTCAAAGCGCAGGCGGCGAATCGGAGCTATCCCGTTAAAGTGATCTTCGGCCGGCTGCAGGAGTCCCCAGCGCAGCAGCGCGGCGCCGCCCGTGAAGAGGGCCAAACGATGATCGGCTTCAATGGCCTTCGCTACGTCCTCGGGGTCAACAACTGAGAGGGACGAAGTGCCGGTGTAGCCGGTCAGAGCACGGATTCCGCACTCTTTGTGAAGGACCGGGTTCTGTTCTTTGGGCTCCAGCCAGTGTGAAACGGCGAGCAATGCGCGCACCTGCCGCTCAGCTTTGGGCTGCGATTTCGCCTTCTCGAGGTGACGCGTGAATTGATCCACGTCGCTCCAGGCAAAGAACGAGAGTCTACCGCTCAGAATCGTATCCGTAAGGTTCGTAAATGAATCGCCTGCGTCAATTTCGGACTGAGGCGAGACAGTGTGCACATCATCAAGAGTGGCGGATTGGAGCAGTTCGGCCACTTCAGGATCGATCTCGGGTTCGTCCGCATCTTCGTGCGGCAGCTCGGTGATGGCCACTGCGGTAGCCCCGGTTTCGGCTTCTCCATCGAGCGAAACGTCGTAATCCGCCGCAGCGGAGGACGGCTTGGCGGCATTCGGCTCCTGCGAAGACCCTGAGTTGGAAGCTGCAGGCGGAGTGTCTCTCAATGGGCTCGCGGCTGGATTCGAACCGCCCAACTTCGCGGCAGCCGGTGCATCACCGTCGTGCCACCACTCAATCTCAAGCTGGCGGACAAAGTCATCGAGGCGCGGGAAATTGCTTTTCAGATGCGCGAGATCAGACTCATTGGCGCCATCTTCAAGGCTGCAAGCCCAGGCGAGCCACTCTTCTGCGGCCGGTCCGGGTAATTCCGGCGGAGAGGAGAGCTCTGAGATCTCCATCAGCTCCGTTACTGCCGCATCGCGCTGCGCAAGGCGTTCCTGCCTCGTGCGTTCGCGGCGGTGGGAAACTGTTCCGGCAGCAAGAACTTCTGAAAGATCGAGGTAACGACGGCGATTCGCTGCGGCGTCGTCGAGCCGATCTACGAGTGCATGCAGTTCTTCCCGGGTACTCCAGGCCGCAGCGCTGTCCTCGGAGAGAATGGCGTCACGCAGGTTCTGGCAGGCGTCGAGCAGTCGGCTCAGTCCGGCAGTGGCGTCGGCCCGGTTGACGTGCTGTCCAGCCTCAAGAAAATCAATGGTATTGCGGCAGAGTCTGGCTTGTTCTATCAGGCTCTGCAGCGTCTCTGCGACCACGCTCCGGCCGTACTTGGAGTCCTCAGATGCGCTCACGTTTTCGCCCCCGTATCAACGATGAAAAAGGAATATCGGCATCGATCATCGTACCGTGGTTCATTTCAACGACATGCCGCGCAATGGTGCTTTCGTAACGCCCAAGTCACGTTACTTTGGATGTAGCGGAGAATATTCCCGCGTTGCTTACGAAACTGAAGTTGTCAGGTCTTGAATGGCCAGCTTTCTGCCTCTTCGAAGGGGAGCGAGCTGCCGTACTCGCGGACGTGGCCATCACCCAGGAGAGATTCGTAACCTGGAGTCCTTTCCGCTATGCAGCGGCAAGGCAACGCGAAGAACAGGCAAACGTAAGGAACCCGGACCGGGCCAAGACAATCCACTGACCCACATCGCCCCCAATTGACGATTGTCCGGAATTGGACCCGGTCGATAAGCACGGCGCGTGCAATTGTGCAGCCCGCGCTGACTCAGCGATCGGAAATCAGCATGAACAGATCAGGGGAGACTCGACACCCTCTCGGGTCACCGACACTCCACACCGTTCCGTCCCCGTAGGTGATCTCTTCCAACTCGATCGCAGTGATCGACGTGAAGCCGGGAAGCCAGAGCTCACCAGTCACGCCTCCGTTCGATTCTTCACCGAATGAGACGGTCATAGTCCGACTGATGTCCGATGCAAGGCTGTCGCCTGCTTTGGACTGGAGCACGCGGCCCTTGGGAGTGAGGCCGTGCACTTTGACACGCGCAGTGATGATGTGCGGAGAATGAGCGCCGCGCAATGTCAGCCAGATTCGCTGTCCGGGAAGCTGTGCGCGGTTGCCGTTATGCACCGCGACAAGTTGGCTGCTTCCCCTTTGTTGAGCCTGCATGCCAACCGGGCAACCGAGCGAAGTGATCCGCCCCGGCATGGGGAACGTCTGCGGAGTTTGCGCGTTGCGATCCTGCGCGCCTAACGTCAAT
The DNA here is from genome assembly GCA_963751225.1 of uncultured Acidobacteriaceae bacterium. Classification (GTDB taxonomy): domain Bacteria; phylum Acidobacteriota; class Terriglobia; order Terriglobales; family Acidobacteriaceae; genus Telmatobacter. The sequence continues at coordinate 135,601 of CAVVTY010000007.1, read as the reverse complement.
GAACTGAGGAGAAGAGCGAGGCCAGCGGGACCGAGTTTCATGGCAGGACTCCTTGACCAACAGAATCCGCGTATGCCAACAAAATACGCCTGTTTCCGTTCTCGATCAATCTGACCTGAGGCTGGAGGAAGCCGAGGAATCCAGCGAGAGATGCCCAGCCTCTTCGCTGTGTTACCGTTGCAGTACGGCGTCCCTGAGCAGATGATTCGGCAGGATTCGGGGGCAGCGTTTACAGGCCCTGGAGAATGTCGCAGCAGCCGGAACTTACATCGCCAAGTTTGCCAGCGGGCCCGGCTCCAATACCGGGGGCGGTGGTGGCCGCTACGCAGGCGCCTGCGGGGCGCGGACCAGTTGAGGTGGAGACTCCTCCTCAACGCATTCCCAGATGGCTGGTTCGTACCGAGCTTTATCTGCGAGTGCTGTTGCGGATGTACATCGGCCTGGCAATCTGCTACGCACCATGGTCGCAATTGTTCTGGGATCAGAACCCTCTTTTCGTGCAGTTTCCCACGCTTGCGATTTATGCGGCCAATGGAGCGGTGCGCGGAATCATCTCCGGCCTGGGGCTGCTGAATATCTGGATCGCGGTTCAGGATGCCATTCGCCACAGGAATGAATGAGTATGAGTGAAGAGCAGGGAACAGGGATCAGGAATCAGGAGTCTGAAGCTGCCGTTGCAGAGAAGGCATCTGAGATTCCTTCCAACGATGGGACGGCTCTGCCTGCGGCAACAATTCCCGGAAATGGTGTGCCGCCTCCGCTTGGTGTAGCTCCACTTGCGTATGAGAATCCGACATTTCTGAACGGACCAGATGGGCGCCTGATTCGAATTGTCGCTGAGTACATGGAGCCTTTGGCTCGATTTCGACACGAGCGCATACAGGACACCGTAGTTTTCTTCGGCTCGGCTCGGTTTCGCGGTCGAGAGGAGGCAGATCACGCACTGGAACTGCTTGAGAACACGGGATCGACGAATCCCGCGCCGAGTGAAGAGCAGCCGGCCAGTGTGCCCGATATTGCAGCCGGCAAAGCCACCGCCCTGCAGCGCAAGCGCGCGGTGGCGGCCGTGGAGATGGCTCGCTACTACGAAGACGCGAGACGACTGGCGCATATGCTGACCGGGTGGGCGGGGAAGATTCCTTCGCGCAGGCATCGCTTCGTGGTGACATCGGGCGGCGGTCCGGGAATCATGGAAGCCGCGAATCGCGGCGCTCATGAAGCGGGCGGCAAGACAATCGGGATGAATATACGGCTTCCGTTCGAGCAGGCGCCAAACCCCTACATCACTCCATCGCTGAACTTCGAGTTCCATTACTTCTTCATGCGCAAGCTGTGGTTTGCGTATATGGCCAAAGCTCTGGTGGTGTTTCCGGGCGGATTCGGAACTCTCGACGAGATGTTTGAGATTCTTACGCTGGCGCAGACGCAGAAGCTGGCAAAGAAGATGACGGTCGTGGTGTACGGGTCGGAATACTGGAAGAAGGTCTTCAATCTCGACACCCTGGTGGATACCGGCGCAATTTCGCCGAAGGACATTGAGCTTTTCAAATACGCGGACACGCCGGAGGCGGCGTTTGACCTGCTGCGGAACGGCTTGACAGAGAACTATTTGATTCCCGAGGCAGCTGCTGCCGCGGAGCGTGCGGCTCAGGAGTTGATGCCGAGTTCAACGTTTGAAGACTTTCTGGGGCCGGAGTTCGCGAAGACCAGCAAGTAGTTAGGCGTCGTTACTCTATTGATTCCATTACACAATTGAAGGGCAATTCGTCTCCTCTTAACTCGTCGTTCACGGGCGACAGCGAAGCTGGACTGTAAGAATCCACAACCAGTTCGCGGAATTAGGAGGAGAAATGGCCCACTCGACCGTCTCGTACCTGTGGCGCGACAAGGATGCTGCAAAAGGATTCCGTACCGGCGTTTCGCTTCACAGTCACACCAACCAGTCGAAGGAGACGCTGGATTTTCTGGCGAATCTCGGGAATCAGTATCCGGCGATTCGGCCGCTTCTGACGCGGCTTGAGCGGCGCTCGGAAGAAACTCAGGGCCTGCGTGTGAACTACGCGGCAAGCTATTGGACTCCGCCGATGACGCCGCGGCTGGCCTTCGACCTCGAGAGCCGGCAGATTGAGACGCTCGGTCTGGCCTCGATGGTTTCAATCACCGATCACGACAACATCAACGCACCAATGCTGCTACGGACGATTCCAAGCGCGCGAGGAATTCCCGTTTCGATCGAGTGGAGCGTTCCCTACGGAGGAGTGCAGGACTTTCACCTTGGCGTTCACAATCTGCCGAGCGCGCGCGCGGCGCAGTGGTTGCGGGCGCTCAACGATTTCACAGAGAGTTCGAGCGAAAGCCGGCTGCTCGAGATTCTGGTTGCGCTCAACGACGAGCCGAATGTGCTGGTTGTCTTCAACCATCCGATGTGGGATCTGTTTCTGCTCGGAAGGGAAAAGCACGATTTCCTCGTGAATGAGTTTCTTATGAAGTACGGCGCATTCATTCATGCGCTGGAGTTGAACGGGCTCCGCAACTGGGAAGAGAATCGCGCAACGCGACGGATGGCGCAGCAGTGGAACATGGTGCTGATCAGCGGCGGCGATCGCCACGGAGTTGAGCCGAACGCGAACATCAACCTGACCAACGCGACGAATTTCACGGAGTTTGTGCATGAAATTCGTCGGCAGCGAAGGAGCAACGTGCTCTTCATGCCGCAGTATGCCGAGCCATGGAAGCATCGCCTGCTGAGATCGACGCTGGATGCGATTCGTGAGTATCCGGACTTTCCGCAGGGTTCGCGCACATGGGACGAGCGTGCATATCATCCGGATTCGAATGGCGTCGTGCGTCCGCTCAAAGAGATCTGGCCGAAGGGACGCATGCCGCTCACGATTGGCTGGGCGATCAGGATGGTGCAGATGCTTGGCGCGGGTCCGGTCTCCACCGGATTGCGGCTGGCTTGGAGCGATTCGAGCCAGTCGCGTCTGGCGCTGGGAGAGCAAGAGGGATAGCGATATCGCGAAGCAGAAGGCAGCTTGATCCGATGACAGTGACCCCGCCGCGCGTGGCTTACTTTCCCGACTCATTTCACGAGGTGAATGGAGTCGCCCACACGAGCCGGCATTTTGAGTCGTTTGCGCGAGAGCGCAATCTACCTTTCTTATGCGTGCGGGCCGGCGATCGCGAGCGAACCGTTGCAAAAAGCGGCAACGTATGGACGCTTGAGCTGCCGCGGGGCTTCTTCTCCTTTGCTCTGGAGAAGGACCTGCGCTTCGACCCAACGTTTCCGCGCCACGTGCCTCTCATCGGAGAACTGCTGGACGATTTCAGGCCCGACCTGATTCACATCACGGGCCCAAGCGAAGTGGGATTGCTTGGTGCGGCACTCGCTCGAGATCGAGGGTTGCCGCTGGCTGCGAGCTGGCACACCAACCTGCATGAGTATGCGGCACGGCGATCAGATTGGTTTCTTCGTCTGCTTCCGGAGCGGCATTCGTTGGCGACGGGACAGAAAATCGAAGACCTGGCAATGGCAGTCACGGCGAAGTTCTATTCAATGGCGCAGGTGCTGTTTGCGCCGAATCGCGAGCTTTGTACGATGCTCGAACGCATGACGGGACGGCCATGCCACTTGATGTTGCGAGGGGTGGATGCAGAGCTGTTTCATCCTGCAAACAGGAATCGCCGGGAAGATGATCGCGATCAATTGCTGGGCTATGTTGGCCGGCTTTCAGTGGAGAAGAACGTTGCACTGCTGGCGAGAGTGCAGGATGAACTTGAACGAAAGGGCCACAAGAGCTTTCGTTTCCTGATTGTCGGCCATGGCTCGGAAGAGGGTTGGCTGCGGGAGCGGCTTCCGCGCGCGGAGTTTGCTGGAGTGCTGAAGGGCGAGGCGCTGGCTACGGCTTACGCGAACATCGACGTGTTCGTGTTTCCGTCGCACACCGATACCTTCGGAAATGCTGTGCTGGAGGCGCTTGCGAGCGGCGTGCCCGCGATTGTCACTCCGGATGGCGGACCAAAGACGATTGTGCGCGACGGGGAAACCGGTCGCATTGTGCCTGATGCGGAGTTCGCTGGGGCGGTGGCGGAGACTCTTGGTGACCCGGGCAAGCACGCGCGGATGCGCGAAGCGGCGCGAACTCATGCGCTGCGGGCCTGCTGGGGTGCGGTGTTTGAGGGCGTTTACGCTGCCTACGAGACGATGCTGCAGAAGGCTTGCTCAGGGAATTGTTCGGCCGCGCGGAATCGAGAGAATTAGGACGTCGATGAAATCACTGAGCCTGTTCGCAGGTCCAGCGCGAAGAGCGTCTCCTGGTCCGTCATTAGGTTCCATCCGAGGCCATGGAGCGTGTTCGCCTCGATGTTCGTGATCGTAAATCCCTCATCGGAAAGCTTGGCCGATTGCCATGCTTCGCCATTTGCGCCCCAGGCGAGAATGGCGTGATGGCCGACGAAGAGGAGCAGGTTGTGCTCGGGAAGCGGACGAACGTGGAGCACGGGGCGATAGGGCAGCATCGTGAAGCGATCCGGTGCCGTGGTGTTGATGACATAGGCGTAGCCACCTGAGACCGCGCACATTTCATCTGCCCTTGGGGTAGACCAAAGGCCGGTGGTGACCGCAGGGTCGCGAAAGCCGAGAGCGCACGTGGCAAGAAAGGGCTCGACGCCGGAAGCCTTTTCCTCTTGTCGAGGCTCTGGCCGCACAAGAACTTCGAGTGCGCCGCGTTCGACTTCTTCTGCTTCGCCTGGGTAAGTGAAATGCCGCGCAGGCAGAATGACGGGACGCGCCGGAAGAATCTCGGCACGCCAGCAGTGGGGGAAGCTGAGATCGATCCGCGGTGAATTCACGGCCGGGCCTCATAGCGAATGATCCAATTCCGCTGTTCCTCTGTGTCTGGAACTGAACATCCGCGGGCAGATTCAACCGCATTGAGAGCAGTTTCAGGCGTTAGGCCGAGGTGGATGAGTGCGGCCGCAACGGCGATCGTCGATCGCCCGATGCAGCCTCGACAGTGCACCCCGATTGCATCCCCGTCGCGAACTCTGGCTGCGAGTCCGCTGATGAAGCGACGAAAGTAGAATTTGTTGCCGGGAACGGCACCATCGGGAATTGGAAAGGAAAGGAAGTTGAGCCCAATCTGCTCTGCCACCTTCTGTTCATCCGCCAGGCCGAGATAGTCGGCTTCCCAATCCTCAAGCATGGAGACCACGGTGCGAATGCCGGCATTCTTCATGCGCAGTAACTCATCCTGCAGCGAGTCATCGCCGTGTGGGCGGAGGACGATGGCGAGGCGATAAGCGGCAATGCCCGCGTTCTCTGCAATCCAGTAAACGGTTTTCACAGTTGGTCACACCCCGACGAATTGCAAGAGGCGATCGCGGACGCTGGGGACGCCGAGGTTCAATGCTGCACCTTGTTCGATGAGCGGAATGATCTTGTCGAACTCCGGTCCGGAGTGTGTGCCGGTGAGCGCAATGCGTATCGGATGATACAGTTCCTTTCCTTTTGCGCCGACAGCCTCTTTCACTTCGTTCATCCAATTTGAGAAATCGGCAGCGCTGACAGGTCCGGAGTGCGCTCGGGCGCGATCGGCCATTTCGGCCAGCACCGTGCGAGCAGAATCAGTCGCAAGCACTGCTGCGTTCTCTTCGTTGGCGCGGGCAATGGCCGGGTCGAGCCGGAAGATGAAGAGCGCTTTTGCCGGAAGCAGATCAAGGTGATTGACGGTAGGAGCAAAAAGACCCACCAGGTGAAAGAACCACACCAGCACAGCGTCGGAGGCTTCGTGTTTTTCAGGCAGGAGTCCGCCGAAGTAGTCCCAGCAGAGCGCGGCAAGGCGTGCTGGAGGCGCAAGCTTCATGTAATGCCGGTTGAGCCAGTTCAGCTTCTCAAGGTCGAAGATGGCGGGACTCGGCGTGACGCGTTCAAGTGAAAAACTCTTGATGAGTTCCGGAGGCGTAAAGGTCTCGGTCTTGCCGTCTTCTGCACCCCAGCCGAGGAGTGCCAGGTAATTGACGAGCGACTCGGGCAGGTAGCCCATCTCGCGGAAGCTCTCCATCGACGTTGCCCCGTGGCGTTTGGAAAGGACGCTCGCGGTCGGACCCGAGGATCGTTGAAAGGTGTGCGAACTGCGGTACCGGCCAGCTGAACGCCTCGTAGATGGCAACCTGCTTTGGAGTGTTTGAGATGTCATCGTCTCCGCGAATGACGTGGGTGATGTCCATAAGCGCGTCATCGACGGTGACGACGTAATTGGAGACAGGAACTCCGGCCGAGGTGCCGTGTGCCGAGCGAACAAGGATGGGGTCGCTGACCGTCTCTGGTGCGAACGTCAAGGTCTCCGCGCACGATGTCGTGAAAATGGATAGGGTGGTCTGGAATCTTCAGGCGGACGGCGTAATGACCTGCCATCGCTCAGGTTCTCGGCGATCTGCTTATCGCTCAGAGAGCGGCACTTGCCCGAGTAGACCTGCGGGCGCCGCTGGGCGATCGCAAGTTCGCGTTCCCTTTCCAGTTCCTCCGGAGTGCAGAAGCACCGGTATGCCCTTCCCTCGGCGAGAAGAAACTGAATATGTTGAGCATAGATGTCGAGGCGTTGCGACTGGTGATAAGGACCATATGCGCCCTTTTCGCCTTTCTCGCCTTCAATAGGTCCCTCGTCCCAGTCGATGCCCAGCCAGACTAGATCTTCCATGATTTTTCTCTCGTAGCGGATATCTGATCGCTCGAGATCGGTATCTCCCATGCGAAGGATGAACTTACCTCCCATGCGGCGGGCGAAGAGCCAGTTATAGAGTGCGGTTCGGGCATTTCCTACGTGAAGAAGACCCGTTGGGGAAGGCGCAAAGCGCACACGAATCTTGCTGCTGTCCATAGCACCATCGATCATAAATCGATGTTGTCGTTAAACGTGAAATTCAATAACACTTAAGCGGTACGACCGTTACTTAAGAGAAATGCTGCCAGCCGCGCCGTTCAAGAGGTTGCCGGCCAAGGGTGGTCACAAGCATGACGGGAGGGCGGCCGCGGCGGGCGCGGAGAATGCGCCCGACTCGCGTCACGGGCACTCCCGCAATGGCACGGGGAATCTCTGACCGACGGTGATGCGCTGAAGAGAAGTTCGTAATCTTCTCCGCCGTTGAGGGCCTGATCGAGCGTCGCTCCTGGATGAATTGGGAGCGCTGTCGGCGTCAACCTCGGCCGACACGGCTGATTCCGCGCATAGATGGTGCAGATCAGTGGAGAGCCCGTCGCTCAGGTCGATGGCGGCAGTGGCGAGGCCGCGTCGCCGAAGGTAAAGACCCTGAGCAATGCGCGGATGCGGATAGAGGTGAGGAGCGAGAAGATTCTGCAGGTGGCGCGGAATTCGGCGAAGCGGGCCTTTGCGGGAAGCCATCAACTCGCCGAGGCGCTGAAGGCCGGCTGAGGCCCCGCCAAGACTTCCGGTGACGTACAAAAAGTCGCCCGGACGTGCGCCCGACCGAAGAAGAGCCCGCTCGCGCGGGACGGCACCGACGAGGACGATATCGGCCACGGGGAGGGGGGATTCGGCAAGGTCGCCACCGGCCAGCGGGGTCTTATGGGCTGCGGCCAGGTTCAGGAAACCGGTGAGAAATCGGTCCATCCACGAGGATCGAGCGTAGGAGCCTCCGGGCGATGGTCAGCTTGCGGGGTAAACCCAGGGAAAGAAAGGCGGCTACGGGACGGGCGCCCATTGCGGCCAGGTCGCTCAGGCCACGGGCGAGAGTGCGGTGACCGATGGATTCCGGGGGGTGCCATTCTAGCCGAAAGTGCCGGTCGGCGATTGATAAATCAGTGGTTACGGCCAGTTCCTCCCCTGGACGCAGACGCAATAGAGCGCAATCGTCCCCGATTCCGAGCCGCAGATCGCCGCTCGCCGACCGGTCGCCCGGCTGCGAATCCCTTCGAGGAGAGCGAGTTCACCATGCTCTTTCGTGTGCATCCTATAGAGAATAGGGCAACCCGATGGGAATGGCGGAGTTTAGGCAGACAGGCGAAAGCCGGATCCGAGCAAGTAAATCGGATTTCGAGCCTGTATTTCCTCTTCGTAACGTTGACCCGTCCCGGAGGGGACTGTTAGCCTGTACAGACGTTCACGATAATGCGCTCAAAGAAGAGCGTTCAGTAAACCAGGGGGTACCCCAGACCTTCTGCATCATTCATTTTTGAATGGCTACGCGCAAGTAGCACCTTGCACGATGTTGAAGTGAAAGCAGGACCATGCTGCGAAAACGCTATTACATACTTTTTGTTGCCAGAGATGAAGACGGTCGCGTAAGGAAGATTCCTCTTCCTCTGCACTATGTGTACGGATTTGTCGCCGCGGCACTGGTGGGTGCGTTCACCATTGTGGGCCTGGCGGGCTCGTATACGCGCATGCTGCTCAAGACCGAGAGCTTCAACCAGGTGCGGCAGGACAATCAGAATCTGCGCAAAGACTACAAGCAGCTGGCGCAGATCGCGCATGATCGCGATGTGCAGGTGGCGTCGCTGGGTGCACTGGCCAACGAAGTGACTGCGCTCTACGGTTTGCGGCAGAACAGGCTGATTGCCGCCAAGGCACGCGAGCCGCGAGCTGCTGCGGCTGCCACCCACTCCGACAGCCTTGCGTTCGGATGACGTAGACGCGCAAAATGTCAAGCAATCGATTCGACCAGTTCTATGCATTGCGGACCAGGCCATGTCAGGCCGCGTGACGCGCGCGCTTGAGGGCGGACTGTCGCCGGCCTTTGCGGCGACTGGACGCAGCTTGCCGATGCTCCCTCGATCTGGCCCGTCGAAGGCCGATTGGGTCGAGCTTTGGCGAGCGCGAAGATCCGATCAACGGCGAAGGGGCATTCCACCCTGGCATCGACATCGACGCGCCCTACGGAACGCCGGTGCGCGCCGCGGCCGATGGCGAAGTGACCGGAGAGACAGATGGGTGCCGGATATGGCCGCCAGGTCGTTCTCGATCACGGTCACGATGTGGTCACGCTGTACGGGCACCTCTCCGCAATCGCGGTGGTGCCGGGCCAGCATGTTACGCGCGGGCAGGTCATCGGCTATGTGGGCCAGTCAGGCCGCGCAACCGGGCCGCACCTGCACTACGAAGTGCGCATCCACAAGGTGCCGGTGAATCCGCACAAGTACATGCGGACCACGTACGAGCAGGCTGCAGGTGGCGAACCTGATCAACACATAGCCAGCAAGTAGCCCTACAAGTTTTGAACTGAAAGCGGCTCCCGCGCGGGAGCCGCTTCTGCTTTGTGGCTGCAGTCGCAGGAACACGCATTCGACGACCGTAGTATGGTTACTTCTGAATTTCGCTGCATCATTTTCAGGAGAGCCAACGGTGCCTCTGCGTCTTCGTTGCCTTGTTGTCATGCTTGCTATCTGCTTTGCCCGCTGCCGCACAGGACCGCGCAGCGGAACGTGAAGACCGCCTTTGCGCGCGCGCAGCATCTGCGCCACGGCATCAATGCCTCCGAGTGGTTTGCACAATCGCCGCAGGACTACTCGACCGCACGCACGAGCCGCTACACCGATGACGCGGACATCGCGCTGATGGCAAAGCTGGGGTTCGACAACGTGCGGCTGAGCATCGATGCGGCCCCGCTCGAGAAAGGGCCTTTGGGGCCTGACGGGCTAAACGCCGATTTCATTGGCCGCCTCGATCATGCCGTGGACACGATGCTGGCGAACGGGATGGCGGTGCAGATCGACATTCATCCCGAGAGCGATTACAAGACGAAAGTGCGCGAGACCAGCGAGGGCGTGGAGCGCTTTGTCATGCTGTGGCGCAAGCTGGCTGCGCACTATGCCGATCGCGCGATCCGGAGATGGTTTTCTTCGAGATCATGAACGAACCCGAGGTGCGCGATCCGTATCGCTGGGCCGGCATTCAGGCGCGCGCTGCCGCGGCCATTCGCGAAGTTGCGCCGCACAACACGATGATCGCCACAGGGCCGAACTGGTCAGGCATCGCCGACCTGCTGACACAGCAACCCTTGCCCGACGGCAACGTGATCTACAACTTCCATTTCTACGAACCGCACGAGTTCACGCATCAGGGCGCGGGCTGGGGCGCGGCGTATTGGATTTACACGCACGGCATTCCCTATCCGGCGACGGAGAGCTCGATGCAGGAGATTCTGAAGCAGGTTCCGGATGCGGCGAATCGCTACGCGCTGGAGCACTACTGGCTCGACCACTGGGATGCGCATCGCATCAAGTTGCAGATGGATGCGGCGGCGGCGTGGGGCCACGAGCACAACGTTCCGCTGATCTGCAACGAATTTGGCGTCTATCGCAAAGTGACCGATCCGGCTTCGCGCATGAACTGGATTCACGATGTGCGCACGGCGCTCGAGGCGGACGGCATCGGCTGGACGATGTGGGACTATCGCGGCGGCTTCGGCGTGGTGTGGAAGCAGGACGACCAGCCCGCGAAGGTGGACGACAAGGTGGTGCGAGGCGCTGGGGCTGAAGAATTAGGTTGCGGCCGTGCTTTCACGGCTCCTTCACCGCGGCGAAAAACCTGGGATACACCGGCTTGGATGAAGATTACTTCTGGTCCGCGAGCAAATTCTCAATTTGCTTGATGTGGTTGATGTCGTGCGCAGCCATGTGGCGCGCAAGTTCTCGCACGGTCAATTTTCCGCGTTCAACATGGTTTCCGGAGCGCTCCCATTGTTCGGAGGTCAGTGCGTTCAGCATGCGCAGGTTGGCTTCGCGCAACAGGCGAAACATTTCAAGAGCCTCGGTTGCGCTCCAGGTTTCGTACTTTCCCAGCAGGGCCCAGAGCTCCTGGTCAAAGCCCTCAAGCGTGACCCCGTCGTGTTCGATCATCTGCCGGTAGCGCCAGCTGCTCGAAAGTTCGTCCTCCGCCATGTGAGCGAGAATCTCCACGATGGACCACTTATCAGGGGCAGGGCGATAGGTCAATTGACGGGGGGAAAGGCCGTCGACCAGGCGATATAGCCGGGCTGGGGTCGCGCGCTGGAGTTCAAGGGGATCCCTGCCCTTCGTGTATTCCGCCAACCTCTGCTGATACTGTTCAGCGGTTTCAGGCATGGTGCACCTCCAGAAGGGCATTGGCCCGCTTTCCCAAAATTGTATGCACGTGCACCCAGTGTTTTCGCCCCGCGCACTACCTACCGGGATACGTGATGTGCCATATTGACCGCGAGCCATCGTCAGACACAAAGAGTGAGCCGTCCTTGGCTTCGGCGACGCCGACGGGGCGTCCCCACACCTTGCCATCCGGAGTTACGAAGCCGGTGAGAAAGTCCTCATACTCGCCGGTCGCGTGGCCGTCTTTCATCGGCAGGCGGATGACTTCGTATCCGGAACGATCCTTGCGGTTCCACGAGCCGTGTTCGGCAGCGAACCCGTCGCCCTTGTACTCGGCGGGGAACTGCGAGCCCTCGTAGAAGAACATCTCGAGCGACGCGAAGTGCGGGTTCACGAGTATGTCAGGCGTAAGCACCTTGGACTGCAGCTCGGGGTGTTTGCCCATGTGGCGCGGGTCCTGCCTGCCGCCGCTGGGGCCGCCCATGTAGTACCACGGCCAGCCGTAGAAGCCGCCCTCCTGAACGTGCGTTACGTAGTCGGGGACAAGGTTGTTGCCAAGGCCGTCGCGCTCGTTGGTAGAACACCACAACTCGCTGGTGATGGGGTTGATGGCTTCGCCCACGCAGTTGCGCAATCCCCATGCGTAGACTTTTACAAACTTGCCCTCCGGAGTGAACTGGAGCACATCAGCGCGGTGAAATTCCTCCGGGTGCGTGTCGGCGTCATCCACGTTGGAGTGCGAGCCGACCGAAGCGAAGAGCTTTGTGCCGTCTTTCGAGAAAATAAGGTCGCGGGTCCAGTGACCACCGCCGCGCAGGCGTCCGCCGCCGGGGAGTTCGGCGAGATCCTGTTCTGGGCCACGCGCCTTCAGGTCGCCGTTCTGGTATGGAAAGCGAACAATCCCGTCGGTGTTGCCGATGTATACCCACTTCGGATCAGAGCCAGAGGGATAGAAGACGATGCCGAATGGCTGCTTGAGTCCCGTTGCAAAGACTGAAGTTTGCTGCGGTTTGCCATCGGAGCCAACGCCGCGGAAGACCTTGATCGTGCCGCTCTCGCTCTCTGCAAGAAACAGATCTCCGTTCGGCGCGACGCGGAGCAGGCGAGGGTTGTCGAGGCCAGTGGCGTAGAGATCGACTTTGAATCCTTTAGGTGCGACGGGCCATGCATTATCGGGCCGGGGAACGACGGTGGGACCGTTGTCGACCGACTCCTCAGGCGCAGGCGCGGGCAGATCGGCCGCGGTGAGATGGCGGCGGATCCCGGGCGACTCATGCAGTGCATCTGTGAAAGCAGCCTGCCCCGTAAGCACTTTGTTTGGGCTGGACTGTGCCGGGTTCGCAGCTTTATCAGCGGCACATGCAGTGACAGATAGAACACAGGCAATCGTGCAAATAAGAGCTTGAGTTCTCAAAAAGCGATTCATGACACCTCTCAGGGGAATTTTGGGGAAGGCTTTGATCTGCCCATATGAAAGGATGCCGCGCGGCGCGGCAGGAGTGCAAGAAAACGCTCTGAAAATGATTGGGCCGCCGAGCACCGGCCCTCATTCAACCCAGGAGAAGGAGGACTGGCTCAGGCGGCCCTTTCACTGCGGCAGCGGGCAACGAGCAGATCCGGGAAGCACACGGAACTAATTACTTCGATGAGCCCTTTGTAGGCGAGGTTGCCAACGGCGCGGCAGAATCCTCGGAGGAGGTGAGCTCACCAAGGTACGCGGGCGACACTGAGGCCGTTGCCACCACTCGGTTGTGTCGCTGGGTCACATCGGCGGTTCTCAGCAACTCTTTCAATGCGCGATTGGGGGTATTGTCGGACAGTGCGGCGGTGACCACCCGGGCCAGGTTGACGAGCCTGAGAAGTGCAGCAGCCTGGCTCGCAGCGATTTCGTCATTCGATGCAATCTCCTCGACGCGCAGGTGCGCCGAGTTGGCGAGGGGGAGTCCTGGTGTCACGCTGGCCACAATCGTCGAATCGGCTTCAAGCGGCAATGAAAACCCGAAGATCCTGATCGAACCGCTCTCTGAGAAAGGCAGACCAACCTGACCAATTCCCCATGCCAGCGCGAGCAGAGGAACGTCGCGGTAGTGCTCGGCAAGAAGAGTGGACCCTGAAAATGGCAGCGCCGCGGTGCGATGGCGGTCAATGATGGAGTGAACCTGCTCGGTCGTCGGGAAGTTTGAGACGGCGATCATGTCGTAGCCGATCTGGGCGACTCGGACTGTGCGACCCTCGGAAGGAATGTTGTAGATGGTGTGCCCGGCGTAGCTTTCGCGCGAGGCCGCGTGGGTTTCGAGCCACGAATTGAGCTTTTGGCCGGTAAGCTTTCCCACCAGCACCATGGAGTACGCGACCGGGCCATTGGGGCCGTTCGGATCGGGCATGCGGTGCAGTGCGATCGCGGCTGCATCGAGGTCGCGCTCCCAGTCCACGCCCGTGGCGTCAACAAACTGCTGGTATTCGGGGACGCGTTTCGGAGGCTTCAGACCTTTGCGCAGGAAGGCCCGGACCGGTTTGAGGTTGAAGTAGATGATGCCATCGGACTCGGGTAGCAGGCGGGCCGCCTCAGGCGGTGCCTTGGAGCGCAGAAAGATGGCCACGGCCAGCAAGAGCAGGACCGCGGCCACCACAAGAAGCGTTCTACGCGTGCGCTTGTGCATCCCTCAGGTCAGTGAAGACCGTCAGAAATAACCCTACCACTTCGAGCGCGGCCCCATTTAACTACCGGAAAGAACCTCAGGGCCCAACAGCGCAGTCATCTCGCACTCTGCTTCGATGAGTTGGGCACTGCCAGCAGAAGCTCCTGGAATCGCTCAGTCCTCAAATTCGCGATCAAAGGATATGCCGATTCCCCGGCATTAAGACGGCCGCTTAGTTCTTAACCGTCATAGCATCGGAGTCGACGGCCTTCTTCCCTGTAACACCTTCGAGCCCCGCCAACAAGCCGCGATAGTCACTTTTATCTGCCTGGAAGGCAAGCCCACCCTTCTTGCCAGCGTCATCCCAAGTAAGGCCGATGAAGTGCTTTTTAGACTTGGTCAAGGCCAACAGAGCACCAATACCAAATGAGACAACTGCGACGCCTATCGCTGCTCCCACTCGCCTGTGAACATCTTGTCCGTAGCTGATTTCCGTCACAGCTGCAGCCGGAATTACTGCGACTTCGCCTTTGTCTTTCATGATCCGAATGTTGTTGCCTTCGATGTAGAGCTTCATTGCGGTTCCTGATTTTGCGTCTTGAATCGAACCGCCGTCGTAGGCAATCTTGTACCCGTTGTCGCACGCAAAAACGCCCGCGACGCGTGATGCGCAGCGGGCGTTTCGAAGATCGCAGTTGAGTTACTGAGTGACTGACTTGACGCGGTCGCCTGTCTTGAAGTCGGAGCCCGAAACCGGCGTACAAATCGCGGAAGCGTCGTCGACGTCTGTGGCCTTGACGACTCCAACCGCTGTGGCGAGACGGCGAATCACATTGCCGGTTGTCGGGTCCTTGATCTCCTTGGTGACGCGCGATACTTCGAGCTGATCGCCCACCTTTACGCCGGCCTTTGCGCCGACGTTGAGAATGATCTGGCCTCCGTCGACGGCCGCAATCACGCCCTCGACCATGATGGTGCGCACTCCGACCTTCGGAGCTTGCGAGACGAGGTTGGCGGTCAGTTGGTCCACCGCGGACTTGGTGGCTTCGCCGATGATGGTCTGCTGGAAGTCGCTGGAGCCGAAGTCTGCATGACCTCCGCCCCATCCGTTCCAGTTGCCGCCGCTGCCGAGCATCGAGGTGCTGGAGCGGCTGGACTGTCCGGTACCATCGGCGACGGCCATGATTTCGCCGGTGTCGATGTTGATAAGCGCGAGCGTGATGGCCACATTGGCCTTGGAGTTGGAGTGTCCCAGGCCGCCAACACCGAAGCCGTGCCAGTTGCCTCCGCCGCCCCCGAGGTTGGTCTTCTTGGTTTCGTTGCCGAATTCGGTGATGCTGCCCTCGACGATCGCGTCCACGCCCGAGCATCTTGCCGATCTTGGCGGCGCTGGTCGGGTTGGCGCGATCGGAGTTGGAGAAGTTCTGCTCTGCCAGGATCTTGTCGAGGGCCTTGCGCTCGATGACCGAGTAGGTGCCGTCCTTCACCAGGTCGGTTACCAGCAGATCGACGATGCCCTTGCCGACGTCGACGTTGGTGCCGAACATCGCGGCAGACGCAGGTCTGCACCGTGCCGTAGTCAAAGTCCAGAACGGCGATGCGGGGTTTGCGCTGGGGCGCAGTCTTGCGCATTTGCTGGCGACAGCACAAGCAATCAACGGTCAGCCCAGCCAGGCAGGCGGAAACAATCTTATTGCTGTTCATAGGTCTTCCTTCGAAAGGGGAATACCGACTGTGGAAGCAGATTCCCGCGCGATGCAGGCAAAGTCAAGTCAAATTGTCGGAGGAAGCGAGCTGAAATAGGCTAGCTCAGAGCTGCGTTTGCTCCGCATGCCGCGGTGTGCTAACCTTGAATTCTGTGCCGTGGTATGCGCGGAGCGGGAGTGTGTCCGTGCGTAACTCGTGCTTTTCGGTGCAGTTTCCGGGTGGTCAGGGCTGGCGTAGCTCAGCTGGTAGAGCATCTGATTTGTAATCAGAGGGTCGGGGGTTCAAATCCCTTCGCCAGCTCCACGATGGAAGCCCAAACCGGAGAAGCGAAGCGGCAAGAGTTTTAACCGGCGACAGGAGTTCAGGGCGCCGGGCCTGTCCTCCGCGGTGATCCCACTGAGGTGCATGCTCCGAGATTCGGAGCGCCGGAGGCGCTTCCGGGCGGGGCGTGATGCGCTGAGAGGGATTGAATCTGCGGTTGCAGGCGAGTTGGGAAGCGGAGTCCCCAGCGACAGGTTTTCGTCGATGGGGTGTTTGGGCACAGGTGGCCGAGCGGTTAATGGCAGCAGACTGTAAATCTGCCGCTCCTTGGAGCTACGGAGGTTCGAATCCTCCCCTGTGCACCATGGTTTGAGGGGCTGAAATGCGCGAGGAACCGGTAGCGGCAACAGGCGCGAGGTTCGGGATCGCGAGGAAGTAAGGCGGTCCGGACTCGGAGATGGACCGGCGTTATCCGATGGCCCTTGCGTTGTATGCGGTTTTGGCGGTGCTGGTCTGGTTCACGCTGGAGCAGGTAAGATTCTCGTCTTGGGCAAGCCGGTGGAACTGAGGCTGGTTCCGCTCATCATGATTGGCGGCCTGGCTTTGCGCACGGTTTTGGCCCTGCAGGCGGAGAAGATTCGCCGGGGTGAGGAAAAGGGCGGCAGTTAAACGCCCGGCAAGTTGGGGATCCTGTGTCAGGCCACGACTCTAGTCGTGCCGGGAGCGGGACCAAACACGAGGGGGCTTTAGCCCCTGAGGCAAGAGGGCTGATGTAGCTCAGTTGGTAGAGCACTCCCTTGGTAAGGGAGAGGTCACCAGTTCAATCCTGGTCATCAGCTCCAGAAGTTCAGTGGAGCAGTTCTTCAGTTCACAGTTGCACATGCTCGGGATGCGACTCGCATACTGAGAACTAAGAACTGTGAACTGCTTGCTGTACTGTTTTGGGCGGGAGTAACTCAGTGGTAGAGTCACAGCCTTCCAAGCTGTTGGTCGCGGGTTCGATCCCCGTCTCCCGCTCCAGATAAGGAAATTTGCGGAAGCAGAAGGTCAGGAATGGCGTTTGAGCAGGCAGCGATTGCGGTCCAGGATGAGCAGGGATATGCGGAGCTTCATGCGCTGATCGATGCGGCGTTCGATGCGCGGGATGTTGAAGTCTTTTTGAATCGGGTGATCCGTTACAAGCTGCGGATTCGCGACTTCGAGGGAGTTCTGAAGCGCGGGTCTGCTGGGCAAGGACGGCTGTAGCGCTCTACGAGGCGCTGCCGGTTTCGGACCAGGGTTTGACGCGCGAGCGCTATCTGCGGCTGGTGGAAGCGGTGCCGCTGGAGTTGCGGCAGAGGTATTTCAAGGTCTACGCCTACTACTGAGGCGAGCCTCAGGGTATTGCGCACCAGGCATGATCTGGAGCGAGAAACAAAGTCTAACGGAAGGAACTGACAGGGTATGGCGAAGGAAAAATTTGATCGTTCGAAGCCGCACGTGAACGTGGGGACGATCGGTCACATCGATCACGGCAAGACGACGTTGACGGCGGCGATCACGAAGGTATTGCAGAAGCACAACCCGAAGAATCACGTTCCGTTCGTTCGACTCGATCGACAACGCGCCGGAAGAGCGGGAGCGCGGCATCACGATTGCGACGGCGCACGTGGAGTACGAGACGGCGAACCGTCACTATGCGCACGTGGACTGCCCCGGTCACGCCGACTACATCAAGAACATGATCACCGGCGCGGCGCAGATGGACGGCGCGATTCTGGTGGTTGCGGCGACCGACGGACCGATGCCGCAGACCAAGGAGCACGTGCTGCTGGCCCGCCAGGTGGGCGTGCCCTGCATCGTGGTGTTTCTGAACAAGTGCGACGCGGTCGAAGACGACGGAGCTGATCGACCTGGTGGAGATGGAAGTGCGCGAGCTTCTGTCGAAGTACCAGTTCCCGGGCGACGACGTGCCGGTGATTCGCGGCTCGGCGCTGGGCGCGTTGAACGGCGAAGCGCAGTGGGAAGCCAAGATCGACGAGCTGATGGAGGCGGTGGACAAGTACGTTCCGCAGCCTGAGCGCGCGGTGGATCTGCCCTTCCTGATGCCGATCGAAGACATCTTCTCGATCTCCGGCCGCGGCACGGTGGTGACGGGCCGTATCGAGCGCGGCAAGGTGAAGGTGGGCGAGGACGTGGAGATTGTCGGCTTCCGCGAGACGCGCAAGACGGTCGTGCACGGGCGTGGAAATGTTCAAGAAGCAGCTGGACGAAGGTCTGGCGGGCGACAACGCCGGCATTCTTCTGCGCGGCATTCCCAAGGAAGACGTGGAGCGCGGGATGGTGCTGGCCAAGCCGGCATCGATCACGCCGCACACCAACTTCAAGGGCGAGGTGTACGTGCTGAGCAAGGAAGAAGGCGGCCGTCATACGCCGTTCTTCAAGGGCTACCGTCCGCAGTTCTACTTCCGCACGACGGACGTGACGGGCGTGGCGGAGCTGCCGGAGGGCGTGGAGATGGTGATGCCGGGCGACAACGTGGAGCTGGTGGTTGAGCTGATCACGCCGGTGGCCATGGAAAAGGGCCTGCGGTTCGCGATCCGCGAAGGCGGACGCACGGTGGGCGCGGGCACGATCTCGGAAATTATCAAGTAACTTGGCAGTTCACAGTTCAGTGGATCAGGGATCAAGCGATGACAGCGATGAAGAAACTGAGAACTACGAACTAAGAACTGTGAACTGGAAGGATTTGAAATGCGGGAAATTGTGACATTGCAGTGCACTGAGTGCAAGGAGCGGAACTACTCGACGACGAAGAACAAGAAGACGACCACTGGCCGTCTCGAGTTCAAGAAGTTCTGTAACCGCTGCCGCAAGCACCAGCCGCACAAGGAAACGAAGTAGAGGCAGCCTCTGGCTGCTAGCTTCTAGCTACTAGCTCATGCATTGGGAGAGCAAAGTGTTCAGGCTCTCGACAGATGGAGCTAGAAGCTGAAGGCTAGAAGCTGATAGCTGCTTTTAGGGGCGTAAGCTCAACGGTTAAACTGTCGGTCTCCAAAACCGAACTTGGGGGTTCGAATCCCTCCGCCCCTGCCAGATTAGTCAGGTAGCGGCCGGCTGTGAACGACGGGCGCGAAGGAATGGAAGTATGGCAACGAAAACAGCAGTCGAGAATGGCGACAACCAGTCGAGCGCAGCTGTCAGACGCATCTCGGGTAATGCGGTCGGTGCGTGGGCGCGGAGCTTACCCGCTTTTTGAGCGATGTGCGCGCAGAGATGCGCAAGGTCGTCACGCCCTCGCGCAAAGAAGTGCAGGTCACGACGTCGGTCGTGATTGTCACGGTGTTTCTCTTTGGGCTCTTCTTCTTGGTGGTGGACCGGATCTTCAGCGTTGGCCCTGCAGGCGATACTGCCACAGACTGGGCGGCACTGCAGTAGCCGTGCAGCCGCGAATCGAGAGCAGAATGGCAGAAGAAATAGAACAACCCGCCGAGCAACCGGCGCCCGAAGCGCAACGAGCGCTTCAAGTGGTACATCCTGCACGCCTACTCGGGCTTTGAGCGCAAGGTGCGCGAGTCGATCGAGAGCCGTGTGCAGGCCTTCGGACTGCGCGACCGGGTTGGCCGGGTGATGATTCCCACCGAGCCGGTCACCGAGATCATCAACGGCAAGAAGCGGACAGTCGAACGGGTTTTCCTGCCCGGCTATGTGCTGGTGGAGATGGATCTCGACAACAACCTCTGGCACGTTCTGAAAGACACGCCGAAGGTGACGGGTTTTCTGGGCACGGGCGACAAGCCGGTGGCGCTCTCTGAGGAAGAAGTGAGTTCGATCCTCTTCCGCTCCGAGACGGCCAAGGACAAGCCGCGGCTCAAGATCAAGTTTGAGAAGAACGAACAGGTCCGCATCACCGACGGGCCGTTTGCCAACTTCAACGGCGTGGTGGATGAGATCAACGAAGATCGCGAGACGCTGAAGGTCATGGTGACCATCTTCGGACGCTCCACGCCGGTCGAACTGGAGTTTGGCAAAGTGGAAAAGATTGAGTAGTTGCAGCCTTTAGCTACTAGCTTCTGCTTCTAGCCGGTTTCGTTACCTAGCGACTGCCGGTTGAAAGCGAACGCTGAGACTTCAACACCAAAATTTGAATGAGAAATAACCAGCCAGCGGCTAAAAGCTAGGGGCCGGAAGCTGGTCCGAAGGAACCAAATGGCACCTCCGAAGAAAATATCCGCGCAAGTCAAGCTGCAGATCGAAGCCGGCAAGGCTACGCCCGCGCCGCCAGTCGGTCCCGCGCTGGGCCAGGCGCAGGTCAACATCATGGAGTTCTGCAAGCAGTTCAACGCGCGTACGCAGAACAAGGAGATGGCCGGGCTCATCATTCCGGTCGTCATCACGGTCTATGGTGATCGCAGCTTCACCTTCATCACCAAGACGCCTCCTGCGGCAGTTCTGCTGAAGAAGGCGGCTGGCCTCCAAAAGGGATCGGGCACACCGAACAAGGACAAGGTGGGCAAGGTGACCGAGAAGCAGGTGCGCGAGATCGCGACCCAGAAGATGCCCGATCTGAACGCTGCATCCGTCGATGCGGCGATCAAGAGCATCAAGGGCACCGCGCGTTCGATGGGCATTGAAGTCGTAGGGTAAGTCCGGACTGGCTTACAGCTGCACATAGAAGGGCCCTCCCCGTGGGGAGGGCCCTTCTGCATTCCGCACCTCACTGACAGCGTTATGACGTGGCTGGCAGGCGCTTACTTCGGCGGAGCCGGAGTGAACACCTCGCGCCTTTGGCTGGGTTCTGGTTTGGGCTTCGGCTTCGGCGCCTTCTTCTGCTCTTTTCTGCCTTTGTCTTTGCTTCCCATGGATGAAAGCATGACACAAAACGGCATTTGCGAAAAGCCCCAATCCCGGCACGTCGTTAGCATTCTGGGTCCATGCGCGCGGCCAGTTGCGCTTCGCAGATCTACTTCTTCTCCTTACTCTGCTTCTCCGGGACGACTGCGCGAGCCAGATGATCGTGGTTCAGAATCGCGTTGAATACGAGAGCGTAATCTCCGACAGTCTCGCCGCGGTAGATCGGGTCGTTGCCGAAGAGGAGGACGCTGCCTTTGCCCAGGTGTGCATTCACGACGACGGCGTGTTCTGCAATTGAGCTGCCCTTGTCGAGCAGGCCGTCGAGGAACAGGGTCTTTGGTTCGGTAAAGCGAAGAATCACTTCGGGCCGCAACTCGGCGGGTATGACAATCGGATTGTTGCGGACCTGCTCTTCATTGAGCTTCTTGGCTTCCCACGGCTGCTGCTTTTGCAGGGGCTCTGCTTCGGCGGCTCTTCGGCCCAGCGGTTCGTCGCTGTCTTCCACGGTTCCGCGCCCTGTCGGTCGCTCAGCATAGGGGTCCGTGAGAATACGTGCGGAAGGGCGGCCCAGGGTGTAGCAAATGCATTCGAGGGGTTGCTGCAGTTGGGAACTTACCTCGTGATCCGCTGTATTGCGCGTCGCCGGTAGCCAAACCAAATCAGCCCCCCGCAATCATCTTCGTTCTGGTTCCTCAACGCTCAAGTGAAATCATTCACCTGCGGAGGTGACTCCGGCACCGACAAGAACCCTTTGCGGTGCTTCCACTTTTGCCGACGGTACGTGGAGATCGACCTTCAAAGTCCTTACCTCGGGTTTGCCATTGAATGGCGCGGAAAAGCTAAGCGCGTATTGGTGATTCAGGCGCCGCCGAAGGTCATCGAAATATGGCCCAAACGAGACAGGGTTGCCCGTGCCTTGCCAGTAGCTGTATCCGCCAGTTGCCTGTGTGACCATCTGCAGAAGACTCTGGCCGGCGTTCGTTTCATACTCAGTGCTGTTGAGTCTGCCCATATCCTGCCAATACATCGAATAGACAACGAGGCCGGCGCGAATCGAATCGTTGATTGCGGCCTCGACGTATGGGTCATTCGCATCGAAGCGCCGCTGGTAGTTGTCGACACCATCGGTGATCATCACCACTTCACGTCGTGCGGTTCGATCGTTCGATGGCCAATGCTTTGCCAGATCAGAGAGGCAGAAATAGGGGCTGCCATTGGAGCCGGGACCACCAATAGGCAGATGTAGGCCCTGCGTCACTTGGGCGGCGTCAGCTGAGAGCGGAGCAGCCATTGCAGCGCGTCCGTTTTGCATGTAGGCGACCCCGATCTTCGCGTTTGCTGGCATCTCTTTCGCGAAGGTGGTTATGTCCTTGAACTGTTCGCCGATGCTTGAGCGTGCTGATGCGTCGATGAGAAGCACGAGTTCGACGGGGCTTGCGGGGCCGCGCAGAGGGGTGATACTCGTTGCGCTCGACTCCTTTCCGTCGACCTTGATTTTCACGTCCTGCGTAACGACGCTGGTAACCTGATCGCTTGAATGGGCCGGGAGGATTGTGATCACTGCACGGCCATGACCCTCCTCGCCGTCATTGTTGCCGAACGCGGGCGTGGCGCAGAGAAGCGCCGCAACAAGCGTGTATGTCAAACTAAGCCTTTTCATATCGATAGATCTCCAAGGGGGTCGATCCCGTAGGGCTTGTTGCTTCCGGTTCGTTCCCCCTTCTATCTCTTAGATGATTTTTCGGCCGGATGGTGATACGGCTGCGCTTTGTCCGCTTCATTGGTTTAAAAAGCTATATTGCGAGAGCTCGGCGATTGCGCGGCTCGTTGCATTTCGGATGCCACTCAGGTATCATTCAATGACATGCCTGGGGAAATCTCTGGGCAGTCACAAGCACCACGGTTTTTGGACCCGTTCGAAAGCGCTATCGATCTGATAGGCGCTCCGGGTTCTCCGCAATGCGGGGCTGGCAAAGGCGGTGGGAGACGAGGGATGAATGGCAAAAGTCAGCAAGAATATTGCGAAAGCGCGCGCCGCTGTCACCAAGCCGGCGTATCCGCTGAATGAAGCTGTGACCCTGCTCAAGCAGGTCAAGTACGCCAAGTTTGATGAGACCGTCGATCTAACCATGCGTCTGGGAGTGGATACCCGGCATGCCGACCAGATGGTGCGTGGAACGGTTGTTCTGCCGCACGGACTGGGCAAGACCAAGACGGTTGCCGTGATCGCCACCGGCGATCGCCAGAAGGAAGCAACCGAAGCCGGCGCCGACTTTGTGGGCGGCGAGGAGATGGTCGAGAAGATCCAGAAGGAAAACTGGACCGCCTTTGACGCGCTGATCGCGACGCCCGACATGATGAAGGTCGTTGGCCGTCTGGGTAAGGTGCTCGGCCCCAAGGGCCTGATGCCGAACCCGAAGACGGGAACCGTGACGCAGGATGTGGCTGCGGCGGTGAAAGAGATCAAGGCCGGTAAGGTGGAGTTCCGCGCCGACAAGACCAGCCTGGTGCACGTACCGGTGGGCAAATTGAGCTTCCCGCCCGAGAAACTGGTGGAGAACGCGACGACCGTAATTACGTCGATCGTGCGCGCCAAGCCCTCCGCGGCCAAAGGGAAGTACATCAAGAGCGTCACGCTGAGTTCGACGATGGGCCCCGGAGTGCCGTTGGATTCGGCAGTTGCAGACGCGGCTGGCAAGCACTAAAAGGATCAGTGGGTCAGGGACGCCAGACCGGGCTGAAGCAGCCGATGGCCATCCTGAGCCAAATGGAAATTCAAGAGCAGGATTGAGAGCGCCGTGAATGGCGCCACCCGCTGAGGGGAGCAGGGAAATGGCAATTTCGAAGGGGAAGAAAGCAGAGAAGGTCCAGCAACTTGCCAAGGAGCTGGAGACCTCGACAACAGCAATTATCGGCACGTTTAGCAAGCTGACCGTTGCCAAGGATTATGAGCTTCGCAAAGTCATTCGCGAAGCTGGCGGCAAGTATCGCGTCGTGAAGAACAAGTTGGCGGCTGTTTCGAGTGAAGGCAGCAAGATCGGACCGGCACTGAAGGGGCTCAAGGGCGTCAACTCGGTTGCTTTCACTTCGGGCGATCCTGTTGCGTTGGCCAAGGTCTTCGCGAAGTGGGCTGGCGAGAATGCCGAGTTCCAGTTCAAGCTGGGCATTGTGGACGGCAAGCTGCTGAATGTGGATGAGGTCAAGTCGTTGGCCACCATGCCGGGTAAAGAAGAGATCTTCGCCAAGCTGCTGTTCCTCATCAATGCTCCGGCGCAGCGTCTGGCGACTGTCATCAACGCCACGGGACGCGATCTAGCAGTGGTTCTAAACCAGGGCGTTGAAAAGGAAAAGTTCGCCGGGGCAGCGTAAAGCTGCTTCGTGTGCCCACCGCGGTGGGGTTTTCACTCGAGTTTTGGCCGGAAACAGGCGGAGAGTGCGCGGGTCTGGCGCATCGGAAACTCTCGGGCTGGATTGACGGCCGGGTAACACCGAAAAGACAAGCAATTCAAACGGATTAGTGATTGGAGAAGAAAAATGGCGGATCTCGCACAGTTGGAAGAACAGATTGTAAGCCTGAGCCTGCTCGAAGCGGCGGCACTGGTGAAGAAACTCGAAGAGCGCCTCGGCGTCTCGGCGGCTGCAGCGGCCCCGGTTGCAGTAGCGGCGGGCGGTGGTGCAGCGGCAGCTCCGGCAGCCGAGGAAAAGACCGAGTTCCAGGTCATCCTCAAG
This sequence comes from uncultured Acidobacteriaceae bacterium, assembly GCA_963751225.1. Classification (GTDB taxonomy): domain Bacteria; phylum Acidobacteriota; class Terriglobia; order Terriglobales; family Acidobacteriaceae; genus Telmatobacter. Next base: position 111,352 of record CAVVTY010000007.1, on the reverse strand, counting down.
GATGCGGGCGCGAACAAAATCAACACCATCAAGGCGGTACGCGAAGTGACTTCGCTCGGCCTGAAGGAAGCCAAGGACTTGGTCGACGGCGCCCCCAAGACTCTGAAAGAGAGCGCGACCAAGGATGAGGCTGAAGCCATCAAGAAGAAGTTTGACGGCGTGGCCACCATCGAAGTTAAGTAGTTTGGTACTTGACTTGCAAGTCTAGCCGGGACGCGCTACGATAATCGTTGCGCGTCTTTTCGGCCCATTCCGATTTTCCAAGGATTGGGCGAAAACATCGCGGCGCGTCTTGAATGAATACGAGTTAAAGGGCACGGGAAAGTCCGTAGGCCAAAGCTGGGCCAAGCAGCTCTGGGGCGGACCATCAGCGTGGTATTAAGTGCCCTCGGGTCAGCGGGATATGCGGGTTTCCTGTTGACGGATGTCGATTGGCAGGCGGCGAGCAGCAGAAGCGAGCTTTGGGATCGGCGATAGCAGTGCAAGAGAAATCGGATGGGGGCACAGGCAGTAAGCCGCGCTCGTGAGGCATTGCGTCCTTGCGGGCTTTTCGCGTCTCTCGGCTTACGCAGATAAGGCCTTTTGCGGCGGAATCTACCAAGTGCGCGCAGGTTCGTTGTTCGGGTATCGGTCCGGCGCGCCTGCTTCCGATTGTGCGCAGTCTAGCGCAACACCCTGAAGTGCGGCAACGCCTGTGGCGCATTTTTCGTGGCGCCTTCCTTAACTCAAAACGCTTGGCATGGAGAATCCGGCGCAGCGGAAATGGCTTGGCTGTAAAGTCGTCGAGCGCGCGGACGAGATTGGCATCTTGCAGTGGCCAATCTGAATTGTCGATTTCTTATCGTAAACAGCTAGTGTCCCGAGACTCGGGCGCTGGCCTGGTGATGGCCCTGATGAAGGTCTCAGTCGCCAGAGTGAAGAGTCTCAGGAGTGAAGCATGCCCAACGAGAAGCGCGCGATTCGCAGCCGGCTCGATTTTTCAAAGATTCCTACCGCAACGCAGATTCCCAACCTGATCGAAGTGCAGCGTCGCTCCTACGAGCGATTTCTGCAGATGGACAAGCTCCCCAACGAGCGCGACGATTCGGGCTTGCAGTCGGTGTTTGTTTCAGTTTTTCCTATTACTGATTTCCGCGGCATCTCGCAGCTCGACTTTGTCGACTACTCGATTGGCAACTGGGAGTGCAAGTGCGGCCACCTGAAAGGCCTGCACCACCTGCGCACCGCCTGCGTGCATTGCGGCGCAATGGTCATTACCGATCCGTTTCTTCCGGGCGATGTCCTCTGTCACAAGTGCGGTACCTACAACAAGAACATGCCGGACTTCTGCAACAAATGCGGCGACCCTGTCGGACTGCAGCTGAAGTACGACCAGCAGGAGTGCGAAGAGCGGGGTATGACGTTCTCTGCGCCCCTGAAAGTAACTGTCAGGCTCACGATCTACGACAAGGACGCCGAAACCGGCAACAAGACGATCCGCGACATCAAGGAACAGGAAGTCTTCTTCGGCGACATTCCGCTGATGACTCCGAACGGCACATTCATCGTGAATGGCACGGAGCGTGTGATTGTTTCGCAGTTGCACCGCTCCCCCGGAGTCTTCTTCGAGACCGCGAACAATCGCACTTACTTCCTTGGCAAGATCATTCCCTATCGCGGCTCGTGGGTTGAGTTCGAGTACGACCAGAAGAACACGCTCTATGTGCGCATCGACCGCAAGCGTAAGTTTCTTGGCACCATCTTCCTTCGCGCGCTTGGCCTGCGTTCTGACGAAGAGATTCTCAAGACGTTCTATACAGTCGATCGCATTCAAATTGCAGACGGCAAGCTGCAGTGGATCGTTCCCGCAGATGTCAAGGCGAACACGCACCTGGTCGGCGCCAAGCCCGCGCATGCGGTGGTGCATCACGGCGAGTCGATCGCGCACTCGGGACGCAAGATCACGACGCATGCACTGAAAGCGATTCGCGCTGCAGGCATCGAGAAGATTGAAGTGGAGTCTGCCGAGCTTGACGGTGCGCTGACGGCTTCGGACGTGGTCGACCTGAACACAGGTGAAGTGATCGTTGAAGCCAACGTCGAGTTGACCGCCGATCGCCTGCACAAGGTGCTCTCGAGCGGCGCCACCACCTTTGAAGTGTTCTTTCCTGAGCGCGACGATGTGGGCAACATCATCACGAACACGCTCAAGCGCGACTCTGTACACAAGCCGGAAGAGGCGCTCATCGAGATCTACCGGAAGCTGCGTCCGGGTGATCCGCCGACGCTTGACACCGCGACGGCGCTCTTCGAAGGCATGTTCTTCGATGCGCGCAAATACGACTTCTCGCGCGTGGGCCGTTTGAAGTTCAACATCAAGCTCTACGAGAACCAGGATGCGACACCGCTGGATCATCGCACGCTGACGCCGGAAGATTTCTATGCGACCATTCGTTACCTTCTGAAGCTGCGCAAGAACATCGGAATCGTGGACGACATTGATCACCTCGGCAACCGCCGCGTGCGCGCCGTTGGCGAGTTGATGGAGAACCAGTTCCGCATCGGCCTCGTGCGTATGGAGCGCGCCATCAAGGAAAAGATGAGCGTTTATCAGGAGCTGTCGACGGCCATGCCGCACGACCTGATCAATGCGAAACCTGTTATGGCCGCGATCCGCGAGTTCTTCGGTTCATCGCAGCTTTCGCAGTTCATGGACCAGACCAATCCACTGTCGGAGATTACGCACAAGCGTCGGCTCTCAGCGCTTGGACCGGGCGGCCTGTCGCGTGAGCGCGCGGGGTTTGAAGTGCGTGACGTGCACCCGACGCACTACGGCCGTATCTGCCCGATCGAGACGCCGGAAGGTCCGAACATCGGTCTGATCAGCTCGCTGAGCTGCTTTGCGCGGATCAATGAGTATGGCTTTATCGAGTCGCCCTACCGCAAGGTGAAGGACTCGCGCATTCTCGATTACGTTGAAATCACCAACGCCGGTGAAAGTGGCCTGCGCGTGGGAGACCACATCGAGAAGGAAGAGGCTCACAAGCTGAATGGTTCGCTCAAGAAGCAGGGCAAGCGGCAGATTGACCATATCCCGTTCAGCTTTTATCTGTCGGCGTGGGAAGAGGACAAGCACACGATCGCGCAGGCGAACATTGAATTCAATGAGCACGGCCAGATTACTGAAGACCTGGTGAATGCCCGCCGTCAGGGCAACTTCGTCCTCGTCAATCGCTCCGAGGTGGACTACATCGACGTGAGCCCGAAGCAGCTGGTTTCTGTGGCTGCATCGCTCGTGCCGTTCCTCGAGCACGACGACGCGAACCGCGCGCTGATGGGCGCGAACATGCAGCGCCAGTCAGTGCCGCTGCTTGTTGCAGAGGCTCCGCTGGTGGGCACGGGCATGGAGGGCGTAACTGCACGCGACTCCGGCGCCGTGATCCTGGCAAAGCGCAACGGCATCGTGGATTCGGTCGACTCCGAACGCATCATCGTGCGTGTCGAAGGCGAGCATCATCCCACGCAGTTGTCGCGTGAGGTGGGTTCGGACATTTACACGCTCATTAAGTTCAAGCGTTCGAACCAGAACACTTGCATCAACCAGAAGCCGGTTGTGCGCGAGGGCGAGCGCGTGGTCAAGGGCCAGGTCATCGCCGACGGTCCCTGCACGGAGCAAGGCGAGCTGGCGCTCGGCCGTAACGTGCTGGTGGCCTTCATGCCGTGGCGCGGCTACAACTTCGAGGACGCAATCCTCATCAGCGAAAAGCTGGTGCGCGAAGACTACTACACCTCGGTGCACATCGAGGAGTTCGAAATCGAGGCGCGCGACACGAAGCTCGGACCGGAAGAAATCACGCGCGACATTCCCAACGTTAGCGAGCACGCTCTCAGGGATCTGGACGAGAGCGGCGTAATCCGCATCGGCGCCCAGATCGGCCATGGCGACATCCTCGTCGGCAAGGTGACACCGAAGGGCGAAACCCAGCTGACGCCGGAAGAGAAGCTGCTGCGCGCCATCTTCGGCGAAAAGGCCGGAGACGTGCGTGACGCCTCGCTGACCTGCCCTCCGGGCATTGAAGGCACGGTTGTGGATGTTCGCATCTTTAGCCGCAAGGGCCAGGAGAAGGACGAGCGCGCGAAGCTGATCGAAGCTGATTACGTTGCCAAGCTCGAAAAGAACCTCGGCGACGAAATTCGAATTCTGACCGACGAGCGGTTGAAGCGCCTTGAAGGCATTCTCGGCGCCAAGGAAGTGCTCGCCGATCTTCACGACGAGCGGACCAACAAGCGCCTGCTTACGAAGGGCGCGATCCTCGACCGCGAGACGATCGAGCGCATCTCCACCAAGAACCTCAAGCGCATCCGCTACGCGGACAAGGATCCCCGCGTGAACGAGCAGATCGATGAGATCGAGGAAATGACTTCGCGCCAGATCGAGGTGCTGCGCAAGATCACCAATGAGAAGATCGCGAAGCTGCAGAAGGGCGACGAACTGCCTCCAGGAGTAATCAAGCTCGTGAAGGTTTACGTAGCCATGAAGCGTAAGCTTTCGGTCGGTGACAAGATGGCCGGTCGCCACGGAAACAAGGGTGTAATCGCGCGAATTCTTCCCGAGGAAGACATGCCGTATCTGCCCGACGGTACGCCTGTCGAGATCGTGCTCAACCCGCTTGGCGTGCCTTCTCGTATGAACGTGGGACAGATTCTGGAGACGCACCTCGGCTGGGCAGCGCACGGACTGGGCAAGAGGATTGCCGAAGTGGTCCGGGCCAACAGTGATGTGAACGCCACACGCGAGCTCATGAAAAAAGAGTTCGCCGGCACAGCAACTCTTCGTCAGCTCCTCGAACTTGACGACGAGATGCTGCTCCGCGTAGCTGCCGGCATGGAACGCGGCATCTGGTTCGGAACAGCGGTTTTCGACGGAGCCAAGGAAGAAGAGATCAAGGCGCTGCTGGGTGCAGCTGGTTTGCCTTCATCTGGCAAGACAGCACTTTACGACGGCATGACAGGCGAACAGTTCGAGCAGCCCGTTACCGTGGGCTACATTTACATGCTCAAGCTTTCGCACCTGGTGGACGACAAGATTCACGCTCGCTCCATCGGGCCGTACTCGCTCATCACCCAGCAGCCGCTGGGCGGCAAGGCGCAGTTCGGCGGACAGCGCTTCGGCGAGATGGAAGTCTGGGCGCTGGAAGCGTACGGCGCGGCTTACATCCTGCAGGAACTGCTGACTGCCAAGTCCGATGACGTATATGGCCGTACCAAGATCTATGAGGCCATTGTCAAGGGCGAGGCGGCCATCGAGCCGGGTGTGCCCGAGTCGTTCAACGTGCTCATTCGCGAGTTGCAGTCGCTCTGCCTTGACGTCGAACTTATCAAGCGCGCAGATCTTTTACGCAAGGCACCGGCGCCGGAAGTTGCGGCAGTGGCCGACTAAAGACAGCTACTAGCCGCTAGTTTCTAGCTGCTAGCTTGACCGTGCCGGTGGTTGGATCCGCGGCTGTCCGGTTAAGCACAGAGAACTAGAGGCTAGTAGCTAGAAGCTAGAAGCTGAGTTTTGGTTTTTCGGTGTCCTTCTTGAAAGCGGTAACCGCCGCTTCCCGGGAAGGAAGGACCCGCAGAAGAATCCCCGGGAGATACCGCGGCGAGTGCCGCCAGGCCCGCCAAGGAGGGTCGCCTTGTTCCGTTCAAACCCGTTTGAACTTACCAGCCCGATTACAGATTTTGACGCCATCCGCATCATGCTGGCCTCTCCGGAAAAGATCCGGAGTTGGTCGCACGGTGAGGTCACAAAACCGGAAACCATCAACTATCGCACCTTCAAGCCGGAACGCGACGGACTGTTCTGCGCCCGCATCTTTGGCCCCGTGACGGACTGGGAATGCCTCTGCGGCAAGTACAAGCGCATGAAGCACCGGGGCGTCATTTGCGACAAGTGCGGCGTGGAAGTGACCGTAAGCAAGGTGCGCCGCGAGCGCATGGGCCACATTGAGCTCGCTTCGCCGTGCTCGCACGTGTGGTTCTTCAAGGGTCTGCCTTCGCGCATCGGCCACCTGCTTGATATCTCTCTGCGCGATCTTGAGAGCATTCTCTACTTTGAGTCCTATGTCGTGGTCGATTCCGGTGACGCGCCTGTGAAAGAGCGCGAGATCATCAAGGACGAAGCCCGGTATCGCGAACTCGACCAGCAGTACCGCCCCTCCGGCTTCAAGGCCATGATGGGCGCGGAAGCCATCAAGGAACTGCTGAAGCGCGTCCAGGTGGACGAGCTGGGTGTCGAGCTGCGCGAGCGCATGAAGACCGAGACCTCCGCGCAGAAGAAGATCAAGTATGCCAAGCGCCTCAAGGTTGTCGAGGCCTTCCGCAAGAGCAGTAACAAGCCGCAGTGGATGATTCTCGACGTGCTGCCGGTCATTCCTCCTGAGCTGCGCCCACTCGTGCCGCTGGATGGCGGCCGCTTTGCCACCTCGGATCTCAACGATCTCTATCGTCGCGTAATCAACCGCAACAACCGGTTGAAGAAGCTGATGGACCTGCACGCGCCGGAAGTGATCGTTCGCAATGAGAAGCGCATGCTGCAGGAAGCTGTCGACGCATTGTTTGATAATGGTCGCCGTGGACGTGTGCTGCGCGGCGCAAACAACCGCCCGCTGAAGTCGCTCTCTGACACTCTCAAGGGCAAGCAGGGCCGCTTCCGCCAGAACCTGCTCGGCAAGCGTGTTGACTACTCGGGCCGCTCCGTTATCGTTGTCGGGCCCGAGCTGAAGCTCCACCAGTGTGGCCTGCCGAAGAAGATGGCGCTTGAGCTTTTCAAGCCCTTCATCTATCACCGTCTCGAACAGACCGGCCACTGCACCACCATCAAGCAGGCCAAAGAGATGGTGGAGATGCAGGAGCCGGTGGTATGGGACATCCTTGAAGAGGTCATCAAGGACCATCCCGTTCTGCTGAACCGCGCCCCAACCCTGCACCGTCTGGGTATTCAGGCATTTGAGCCGGTGCTGGTGGAAGGCAAGGCGATCAAGATTCACCCGCTGGTCTGCACCGCTTTCAACGCCGACTTCGACGGCGATCAGATGGCCGTGCACATTCCGCTGTCGCCTGAGGCACAGATTGAAGCCAGCGTGCTGATGCTCGCTTCGCACAACATCCTGTCGCCGGCTTCAGGTCAGCCGATCACCGTGCCCACGCAGGACATGGTGCTCGGACTCTACTACCTGACCAAGGCCAAGAAGGGTGCGCAAGGGCGAGGGTCGCGTCTTCTCGAACACCGAAGAGATCCTGATGGCGCTGGAAGCACGCGAGGTGGAAACACTCTCGCCGATTCGCCTGCGCTACACGGGCAAGGTGCTCGACATGACCACGGCCTACGACGATCAGGACCTGACGCATACCGAGCCGCTGGACTTCAACAACGACTACATCAACACCACGGTGGGTCGCGTCATTCTCAATGACGCTCTTCCCGCGGGCATGCCATACATCAACGGCCTGCTTAAGAAGAAGGGCATCGGTCAGCTGGTCAACTACTGCAACCAGAACCTCGGGCTTGAGGTAACGGTGGGAATGCTTGATCGCATCAAGCAGCTTGGCTTCCAGTACGCCACGCGCTCGGGCCTGTCTGTTGGTCTCGACGACATGGTCATTCCCGCCAGCAAGTACACCACGGTGGACGAAGCTGACAAGAAGGTCATCGAAGTCCAGAAGCAGTACATGGACGGCGCCATCACAAACGGCGAGCGCTCCAACAAGGTCATCCAGATGTGGTCGGCCGTTACCGATCAGGTCGCGGATGAGATGTTCGGCAATATGAAGAAGGCCGACGACGAAGGAGCCATGAATCCGATCTACATCATGGCCGACTCCGGCGCCCGCGGTTCAAAGCAGCAGATTCGTCAGCTCTCCGGTATGCGCGGACTCATGGCCAAGCCTTCGGGCGAAGTTATTGAGACGCCGATTACCGCGAATTTCCGCGAAGGCCTGACGGTGCTCGAATACTTCATTTCGACCCACGGTGCTCGTAAGGGTCTGGCCGACACGGCGCTGAAGACCGCCGACTCGGGCTACCTGACGCGCCGACTCGTCGACGTGGCGCAGGACGTCATCGTCACCGAGTACGACTGCGGAACGAGCGAAGGCATCTACGTCGGGTCGATCGTTGAATCCGGCGAGATCATCGAGCCCATGCGCGACCGCATCATTGGCCGCGTGTCGCTCGAGCGCATCAAGGACTACGACGGCAACGTGGTGGTCGATGTGAACCAGCCGATCGACGAAGACATAGCATCGTTGATTCAGGGTGCTGGCGTTGAGAAGGTGAAGATCCGCTCGGTGCTTACCTGCGAATCTCGCCGCGGCGTCTGCGCGCTGTGCTATGGGCGTAACCTCGGTTCGGGCCGCATGGTCGAGCTGGGCGAAACCTGCGGTGTCATCGCAGCGCAGTCCATCGGCGAGCCTGGAACGCAGCTCACCATGCGTACCTTCCACGTGGGCGGTACGGCAAGCCGCGTGGCCGACAAGTCGCGCCTCGACGCAAAGAACAACGGATTCGTTCGCTTCATCAACCTGAATACGGTGGAAAGCAAGGACGGCACGCTGGTCGCAATGAATCGCTCCGGCTCGATTGCGATTCAGGACGAGCGCGGCCGTGAGAAGGAGCGCTACCAGGTCGTGTACGGCGCGCGTCTTCGCGTGAAGGACGGCGAACAGGTGAAGCTTGGCCAGTTGCTGGCTGAGTGGGATCCCTATACCTACGCCATCCTCACGGAAATCGGCGGCGCAGTGCAGTTCAAGGACCTGCAGGAAGGCATCACGCTCAACGAAGAAGTCGACGAAGTGACCGGCCTCTCGCGCTGGGTGGTTGCCGATGCTCCTGACGAGAAGCGCCAGCCTGCATTCGTGGTGAAGAACTCCAAGGGGCACAAGCGCTATCTGCTGCCTCGTGGCGCTCACCTCATGGTGCAGGACGGAGACGAAGTCGGCCCCGGCGATGTGCTTGCGAAGATTCCGAAGGAAAGCACGCGTACGAAGGACATCACGGGCGGTCTGCCGCGCGTGGTCGAACTCTTCGAAGCCCGCAAGCCGCGCGAAACGGCCATCATCAGCGAGATCGATGGTGTGGTTCGCTTCGGTGAAGTGGCTAAGGGCCAGCGCAAGATCTACGTTACCGCTGACAACGGAGACGAGAAGGAGTACTCGGTTCCCCGTGGTATTCACGTCAACGTGCAGGAAGGCGAGCGGCTTCGCGCTGGCGATCCTCTGATGGACGGTCCCTTGAACCCGCATGACATTCTTGCCGTGCTGGGAGAAAAGGAACTGCAGGCTTATCTGGTGAACGAAATCCAGGAAGTCTACCGTCTGCAGGGCGTGGCCATCAGCGACAAGCACATCGAAGTCATTGTGCGGCAGATGCTGCGCTGGGTGCGGATCGACGAAGTGGGCGACACCAACTTCCTGCTCGAGCAGCAGGTCGATCGGTTCCGCTTCCGCGAAGAGAACGAGCGCGTGGTCGCGCAGGGGGGCCGTCCCGCACTTGGACGTCCGCTGCTGCTCGGCATTACGAAGGCATCGCTCTCGACCGACAGCTTCATCTCCGCGGCCAGCTTCCAGGAGACCACGCGTGTTCTCACCGAAGCCAGCATCAACGGTGCGGTGGACAACCTGCGCGGACTCAAGGAGAACGTCATCGTCGGCCGCCTGATTCCGGCCGGCACCGGCCTCGAGTACTATCGCAACGTTCAACTCTCTCCCGAGTTGGAAGAAGCGGCAGCGCGTGTGCAGCAGGAAGTCAGTGCCGAGATCGAAGCGGCCGAGCGCGAACTGGAGCTCATGCGCCAGGAAGGCGAAGCAGAAGAGATGGCCGCGGAATAACCTGTTCTTCACCAATCATCTACCTAGACAAAAGGACCTCGCCAATGCGAGGTCCTTTCCTTTTCGGCAAGGAGATGGCTGTTGTCCGGCCGTCCTCAATGATGAGACTTGCCGTCATTTCCATGGTTCTCTTCGACCGAAACCACCGTCAAAACCGGAACCAGGTGTGCCCCTCGAGAGTCAAAGTTAAGTAGAGAAGCATTAAGGCGGGGGCCCTCGGATGCCGCCGATCAAATCAGCAAGAGGCTCTTGATGAAAAGGATCTTCGACCAGAAGCAGTTAGGGTGGGCGGGAGTAGTGCTCCTTGCCATCGCCATTGGGCTCGCAACCGGATGCCGGAACCAGCAGTCAGCAACCCGTACCGACCAGCAGGTCGCAGCCGACATTCAAGCAAAGATCAAGGGTGAAACGGCCCTTGCACAGCAGAATATTGAGGTGAGCGTTGCGAACGGAGTGGCGACCCTGGACGGAACAGTCACGGACGAAGCTTCGCGCACACTTGCCGCCAGCGATAGTGGAACGGTCAGCGGAGTCAAAACGGTAATCAATAATCTCACCGTCCAAACCGCTTCGCAGGTGCCGGTCGAGTCTGCCCAGGCTGTTTCGCAACCGGAAGCTCCGCCGGCGCATGCCCCTGAAAAGGCGAGCAGGACCGATCGCAAGCACAAGAATGAGGCCGAGGTCCGCCATGACTCCGGACCCGTAGCCGCGCCTCCACCGCAGGTGGAGCAGCCCGTTGTGCAAGCAGTGAGCGCGCTGCCACCTCCTCCTGCAACTCCCAAGCCGGTTGTGAAAGAGGTAACGATTCCAGAAGGCACGGTCATCCCAGTCAGGATCACGGAAACTCTGGATACCAAGACAGCGCAACAGAACGACGCGTTCCACGGCTCCCTGGCCGCCGACCTCGGGGTCCAAGGCGTGATCGCGCTTCGACGTGGAGCTCCGGTGCTCGGTCGTGTAATCGATGCCCGGGAGGCGGCACACTTCAAAGGCAATGCGCTTCTCAGTCTTGAGCTGACAGAGGTTGAACGCGGAGGGCAGAAGATTCCGGTAGTGACAAACGCCTATACCAAGGAAGGAGCAGGGCGCGGCAAGAACACGGTTGCCAAGGCAGGCGGCGGTGCTGCACTTGGCGCCATTATCGGTGCGATCGCAGGCGGCGGAAAAGGCGCGGCCATCGGCGGAGTGGCCGGGGGTGCCGCGGGAACAGGCGTCAATGCTGTGACTCGCGGTGAACAGGTCGTGATTCCGACTGAAACGCTGATCAACTTCCAACTCCAGTCACCGATCACGCTGAAGGTCACGATTCCGCCGCCCGGCAGCGAGCAGCAGAATGAAGAGAGTGAGCCTCAACTGCAGCGCCACTGATATTCTCACTATTGGAGCGACGAGCGGCGCCGGGTTGCATCCGGCGCAAGGCGGAACTCGCCGAGGGAACGGTTGCAATCTCCCAGGTGGACGTGCGCTCATGCTGTCTGAGCAAATGCGACCAGCGACTTCCGCGCCTGCTTTCAAGCGCCGGTCCGAATATCTATTTTTCAGGCTTAAAGAGCGCGCCCTGGAGCCTTCCGGGCCTGTCCGCGCGGTCGCGCTTTGTGTGCTTCGAGACGTACATCGCGGCATCGGCCGCACCTAAGAGACTGTCCGCTGTGGTTCCATCCTCCGGATATAGGGCAAAGCCCACGCTCGCCGCTCCGCGTAAGACGTGGCCCTCCACGGCGAACGGCGCGTCAAAGCATCTCTCCACCCGCTGCGAAATCTCCTCAATCGCAGCACGTGTGCGCACGACTGGAACGAGCGCGGCAAACTCGTCACCACCCAACCGGGCGAGCATGTCGCCTGATCGCAATTGCCGTTTCATGCGGAGCGAAATCTCCTTCAGGTACAAGTCGCCGACGTGGTGACCATATTGGTCGTTGACCTGTTTGAATTCATCCAGGTCAATATAGATAAGCCCGAAGACCGATTCCTCCTCACGAGACTTTGCGATCTGCTGTTCGAGGTAGCGTTCCAGGGAGAAGCGATTGTAGATGTCCGTCAGAAGATCATATTCGGATCGATAAACCAGGTCTTTGTAAAGCTTGCGCGTTTCAATGGAGAGAGTCACCAGCCGTATCCCGGACTCGAGAGCTGCAGCTTCGTCCATGGCCGAGGTTTCGGGAGACTCGAGCGCTGCAAACAGACTGCCATGCGAGCCCCCGTCGCTGGCAGGAATCTCGCGGCGAATAACGCGCAATTCCAGGGGCTGCGCCGGGCTCTTTCCCACGCGGCTGCCATCTGTTAATTCGCACCAGCAGAACTGTGCATTCGTGCTGAACAACACTAGGTCCGCGATCTGTTCAATCAGTTCGATCAGCGGGCGTGAGCTGTTGATGTCCTCAAGAATCCGGCTTCGTCGATTCTCCAATTGGGCGTTATGCCTTTCTGTCGCAGCCTCGGCCTCCGCGTGTACTGTCATTACCGCGGTCTGCCGACGCACCTTGACGCGAAGGGTCCAGCCCCAGGCTCCCACAATCAGCACGACGACCGTGAGCGCACCGACCACTCGGATCAGGTTGCCGACACTGAGCCATGATGGCGCGTCGACTACCACCATGTCCTCGCTGGAGCGCAGAAGGATGTCGAACGGCACTTGAGTATCGAAGGGATTGGAGGCGCCCATCACGCAGATCCCAGTCACGCGAACCGTTGTGCCGAGGGGCACTAGCTTCATGGGCGGAAGAGGTGCGGGATTTAATGTTCGCGGTGCGGGTTGCCGAAGGATTGCAGAGAAGAGGCTCCCGTCAGCGTCAAGCACGTACTCATCCTGCGCCGCTCCCCGCGTTTCAGCAATGACCTTTCCCTCAATTGAAACGAGATCGAAGAGATGGTGGCTTGTCGCGAGTTCACTCCAGGTGACAGGGCGCGGAGTGATGGGCGCAGGTACCTCTCGATCCCTTATCTCTCCCCCTGTCAACGTCAAGAATCCATCGTGCACGTCTCCGTAGCCGACCGCGTCTGCCTTGTCTCCGATACTCAGCGGAGCATAGGACTTGGTCATGATCCAAAGGCTCTTGGAGCCCTCCTGAAGCACGGCTGCTTCACCTGGATGGTAGTAAGTGATGGTTCCCTGGATTCTGACCCGCTGGGTCTCGTTCCTGACGTGATAGCCGCTGAGAACCTCATCCATGGGCGTTACCGGCAAGCGCCATGGATCGGCTACCGCTCGCTTGAGCACTTTTACGCCGTCCAGGGATCTCACGTGAAGCACAATTCCTGTCTGCTGCATCTTGCCGTCAAATTGGCCCGACTGCGCCCCGGTGATTTCGACCTCGTCATCGAGGATGTCTTTAACGCTGTCTATGTTGTCGTTGTCGATCACTGCCTCAATCAGCCCACCGTCAGTGCGCATTTGGATCGAGATGCCCGGCCTGTCAGAGCTCAACACGAGATCGACGTTGCGAACCGTCCCGCGAACAGTGACCAGCCTGCAATCAAATTGCGCACGGATCAACTGATCCCACGTGGCCGGTGCAGGTGCTGGCAGAGGCGCACGCCCCAGCACGTTGATGCTGGTGGCCGCCACCATCGGTCGGAAACTGTCGTGGGTCGTGCCCTTCACGAGAACGCGATCGCCGGGTGTCAGATCGACTGGAGCGGCGGGCTGGACATAGATGGCGACATCGCCATCCTGAACAAAGAGCGTCTTCTCATACGACCGGTAGTAAGTGACCGTCGCTTCAAACGAAACGGGAAGCTGATGGCTGGCCTCGGCATTGGAAAGCGCGTGGATGGCGCGGAGAGAAGTCAGAGTGCCGGTCCCGGCTGCCATTGAGGAGCAGACGCAGAATATCGCGGCCAGAACGAAAGCCGCTGCACCCATGTCGCGCGTCTTGCCGCGCCGGCGTCCAGTCGTGGCCCTCATTCGAGCTTCCTTCCCTTACTTGCACATAGGAAGAGTGTTAGTCGCATCTCTGCCGTTCGGATCTTCCGTTTATTTTGTCCTTCATCTTACGCTGGGCTGAGACGGGGCCGGTAACGCTTTTGGGGTATCTGTCAGCACGGGAGTCATGCCCGCCAAAGTCGGGAAAGCGGGTCCCGTTTTGGGCCGATCAGGGGCGGAGAGCTATCATGGCTGGGCCTGGAATCCGGGCACGGAGAGCGACCGGCATGCCGAAGGACGTCGAAAGCCCTTCCACCTCACCCTCATTCCCGCCGAGCGGGACGCAAGCCCTCCCGACGCGCCGCATCCGCGTCATTGGCGTTCCGCTGGATATGGGCGCCAGCCGGCGCGGAGTCGATATGGGGCCGTCAGCCATGCGCGTTGCCGGCCTTGAAGCGCGACTTGAGGCGCTCGGGCATCGCGTAACCGACAGCGGAAATATTCTGGTGGAAATTGCTGAAACGCAAGCCTTTGGCGAGCCCAATGCTCGATATCTCAAGCAGATCGCCGAAACCTGCCGCCGGACCGGCGATGCTGTCATCAAGACACTCGAAGAGGGTTTGACTCCGTTTGTGCTGGGCGGCGACCACTCCCTGGCTGTCGGCTCAGTCTCCGGCGTGGCGGAGTTTTACCGCCGGCAGAGCCAGAAGATCGGAATACTTTGGATCGACGCTCACTCTGACATCAACACCCCTGACACGTCCCCCAGCGGCAACGTGCACGGAATGCCTTTGGCCGCCTTGCTGGGTCTCGGACCGGAGCAGCTCAGCAATCTCTATGGCTACTCGCCGAAGATCGCGCCTGAAAATACGGTGCTCGTGGGAGTGCGCGACATCGACTCAGCAGAGCGCGCAAACATTCGCCGTGCAGGTATCGGCGAGGTCTACACCATGCGCGATATCGATGAGCGCGGGATGAGGACTGTCATGGAGGAGGCTCTGCGCGCCGCCGGCCGCGGTACTGCGGGCTATCACGTCTCGCTCGACATGGACTGGATCGATCCCGAGGACGCGCCCGGCGTCGGCACCCCCGTTCGAGGCGGAGCAACGTACCGCGAGGCGCATCTTGCCATGGAGATCATTGCTGACCACGGCCGCATGCTCAGCTTTGAAATTGTCGAGGTAAACCCCGTCATCGATGAGCACAATCGGACGGCAGACCTCGCGGTCGAGCTCGCATGCTCAGCATTTGGGAAGAAGATTCTCTAATTGGTTCCATTCACGGTCAGGCATCATGCCTGAATCCGCCGGACCATGAATAATGAATCGATGGCAAAGAAACTTCGTGTTGGCATTTTGTTTGGCGGACGCAGCGGGGAGCATGAGGTCTCGCTGCTTTCGGCGGCATCGATTCTCAAGGCAATCGATCGCAGGAAATTTGATGTTGTACCCATCGGCATCACCAAGGAAGGCCGCTGGCTGGCGGCCGGCGATGCGCACAAGCTGCTAGCAGGCGACCACGCGGCAATCGCACGGCATCTGCGCGCCGGCGATCCCGAGGCAACCCCCGGCGCAAGGCTGTTGCATGAGGGAATCCCGACGCTCATGGCTCCCGAACCGGCCGATGCACTCGAACTCCTTCAGCCTCTGCGGGGACCGATCTGCAGGCGCGGCTTGATGGCAAGTCGCTCGACGTCGTATTTCCCGTGTTGCACGGCACTTTCGGCGAAGATGGCACCATCCAGGGTCTGTTTGAGCTCGCGGGCATTGCCTACGTGGGCTCGGGCGTGCTCGGTTCGTCAGCGGGCATGGACAAGGACGTCATGAAGCGGCTCTTTGCGCACGCCGGGCTGCCCATTGTGAAACACGTCACTTTGCTCCGGGCAGAGTGGGAAGCCTCGCCGCGCAAAGCGATTGCCTCGATCGAAGCCGCGCTTCAGTATCCGCTCTTTGTGAAACCGGCGAACCTTGGCTCGTCGGTCGGAATCAGCAAGGCGCACGATCGGAAGGAGATTGGCCCGGCTCTCGATCTTGCTGCGAAATACGACCGCAAGCTTGTCATCGAACAGGGCGTTGGCGGCAAGAAATCGCGCGCTCGCGAGTTGGAAGTCGCGGTGCTCGGCAATGACTCGCCGCAGGCCAGTGTCGTAGGAGAGATCATTCCTGGCAAGGAGTTCTACGACTACGAGGCCAAGTACCTTTCGGAAGGCTCCGTTCCGATAATTCCTGCAAAGATCACTCGCGCACAATCCAAAGAGATTCGCGAGATGGCTGTCGCGGCCTTTCGCGCCTGCGACCTGGCCGGAATGGCGCGTGTCGACTTTCTCATGGAGCCGGATGGCAAACAGCGCATCTACCTCAACGAGGTAAACACGCTGCCCGGCTTCACGCAGATCAGCATGTATCCCAAGCTTTGGGAAGCTTCCGGCCTCAAATATCGCGACCTGATCACACGCCTCATCGAGTTGGCCGTCGAGCGGCAACGAGAGAAGGATCGTAATACGTACAGTCGGCAAGAGTGAAAAGCAGCCGTCAGGGATCAGGGGTCAGGGGTCAGTGGTCAGATATCCAGGCGATCCGTCATTTACCTGCGATCTTTCGCTCAGATAGAAGCAGAAGATTCCGAAAGTAATGATTTTGACTCCGGAACACTGACCCCTGATCCCTGGTCCCTGAACCCTGCTCCATGCCTTATGCTTAACCACGAGGAACGTGTTCCATGACCCTGCTCGATGCACCCAAGTTTGACGAGGAACTCGCCAGGCGCCGCCAGATAGTAATGCTTAGCGGTGCTGGACTTGTGTTTGTTCTGATTGTGATCTACTGGCTGATCTCCGGCCGACCCGTCGATTGGCCGTGGAACTGGTACACCCACCTGGCGGGTCGATCGGCGGCGAATCACTTCCTCTCCGCCGTCGAACAGAATGACCTGCAGAAGGCGTATGGAATCTGGCTCAATGACCACGACTGGCAGCAGCACGTGGCACAAATGAACGCAAATCCCCTCGTACGCTTTCAGCAAGAGCATAGTTCGATTAAAACCGAGAGGGAGATGTACAAGGCCTATGGTGACTCTCTGCGCGATAAGAACTGGCGATCGCATCAGGCGAATTTGATTTCCTACCCGTTTGACCGGTTTCAGCGTGACTGGAGTTCCACGAGTCCCGACAACGAATATGGCGTGATTCAGTCGCACAAGATCGTAGCGGCGCGAGTGTACAAGAATGTTCTCTTGATGGGAATTCTGATCAACGGAAGGAAGAGCAAAGCGCTTTTCCTTACGTACTTCCCAAAGGACCACACCCTAAACTTCGCTCCACCGGACGAGGAGTTGTACCTCGGGCCGTAGCATCAAGAGCGCAGCAAGGCCTATCCTGCCAGCTCGGCCAGGGTCTTCTCCAGGCTCGCCGCGTCTTCCACGTTCAACGCTCTCAGTTCGGGGTTGATCTGCTTGAGCAGCCCGCAGAGCACCTTGCCCGGACCCACTTCAACAAAAACTTCGGTGCCTGCCGCAACGAGTGACTGAACGCACTCCACCCAGCGCACAGCCCCGGTAACCTGACGAACCAGGGCGTCTTTCGCGTTCCACGCTGTATTTACCAGCCCACCAGTGACATTCGCAGCCACCGGAATGCGCGGGTCGCCCAGCGTCAACCTGCCCAGCACCCGAGCTACTTCTTCCTGGGCCGGGCGCATCAGTGCACAATGGAACGGCGCGCTCACCGGAAGCATCACCGCGCGTCGTGCGCCTTTCTCCTTGCACAACGTGACGGCCTTCTCGACAGCCGCCTTCGCGCCGGAAATAACCGTCTGAGTGGGTGAGTTCAGATTTGCCGCAGCAACAACCTCGCCTGTCCCGTTCGCGGCCTCTGTACATGCATCCGCCACTTGGGCTGGATCAAGCGCGAGAATTGCCGCCATTGCGCCCTGCCCCGGCTGGAACTGCCTGCTGCATTGCCCGGCCGCGTGCCTTAACCGACTGCAGCGCGTCGGCAAACTGCAGCGTTCCTGCCGCCACGTGCGCTGACCACTCGCCGAGCGAGTGACCTGCAGCCAGTGCCGGCTCCACCCCATGGGCAGCAATCACGCGCAGCGCTGCCACGCTTACCGCGAGAATTGCAGGCTGAGTGTTTTCCGTCAGCTTCAGATCTTCTTCAGGACCCTCGAAGCAGAGTTTCGACAAGGGGAAACCGCAGGCCTCGTCGGCCTCTGTAAGGGTTTGTGCTGCAATCGGAAATCGTTCGGCCAGTTCGCGACCCATTCCAACAGTCTGCGAACCCTGGCCCGGAAAGAGAAAAGCAACCTTTTTTGACATTTCAGAGTGGATTGTATCCCAGCGAACCGTGACCCCGCATTGCGCCAGCGCGCAATGAAACGTCTCGTGAAATCAGAGGAAGGAACGCGGTTGGAGAGAAGCTCGAGCTCGCCAGGATATTGCTCTGTTTGTCGTTGGATTCTTTGCGTGCGCGTGGCGTCAATTCCAGCGCTTCTTGTCGTCCTGGTCTTCGTCGATTTGGCGACCGCTGCCGTCGAATCGCACCGTACGGCCCTGCGACTTCATGTAGACCTCGAACTTCCGCGCCGCGCGTTTGCGCTTCCACCGGTAGTAACGATTGCGCATGCCATACCAGCTCTCGCTCAACACGAACGAAACTCCGCGTCGAGGGGCCAGTCGTACGTAAAGCAGGCCCGCCAGTGCGCCGCCCAATTGCGAGAAGGCGTAGAGTCGCTGCGCGCCGAACATTGAAGCGATGGCAACCAGAGCAAAGATCACAACCAGATACCGGGCTTTGATTCCTATCGGCAAAGGGAACATCATGAACTGCGTGTCGCCGTAGAGGAAGCCGATTGCAGCCAGGAGCCCGAAAGTGCCGCCAAAAGACCCGTAGATCGGAACCTGCTGCAGAGAGAACCCCAGAGCCTGGCTGCAGACATAGATGGCGATTGCGGCCAGGGCGGTTCCAAGCACGGAAACGACGTAGAGGGTCATCACCCAGTTGCTGCTGTGAAAGTTCTCGAGGAAGCCAGCGAGGAACCAAAGCGACAGCAAGCCAAGCAAGGTGGATAGGATGCCAACCTGAACGAGGCTGTACGTAATCGGCTGCCAGATCCAGCCATGGAGGAAGGCCTGCGGCCAAAAGGTGAGGTGAAGAAACAGCCGGTTGTAGGCATCTGCGCTTACGAGTCCCAGCAGCGCCAGCACGAAAAAGGCGACCAGGTTGATCAGAACAAGCCGGCGCGTGGCGCCGTGGAAGTCGGGAAAAGCGAACGGGCTGGCGCCAAGCCTTGGCATCGTTCTCAACAGGTTAAATCGAACTGCACCCGCGTGTCATGGGAAACGGGCGTCGGCCGACCGGCTCGGGCTGCAACGCGCCGTTCCAGTCTCGGCGTTCTATTGTGATACCGACCTCGGGTCTGCATCGTCCATTTATATGCAATCGCAGGCGCGTTCGGGGGTGCCGGGAGAGCAAAAGAGGGCCAGGCCCGTAGGGTATTCTCCTGTTGGGAGTTCGTAACCCCAGACATCCCCGTGACCTCTTGACCTTTGGCACGGATTGCCTAAAACTAGCGGAGTCGTACCCGAATGGGTGCCGTCATCATACGTCACATATTGCCTTGGGAGAGGAGGCGCTGCCATGACCAGCTGCCCGGAATGCGAAAGTGATCTTGACATCGAATTGGACGAAATTGAGGAGGGCGACGTGGTCGCCTGCGACGAATGCGGAACCGAGTATGAGGTCGTCGGCGTCGAGCCGCTTGAGTTGTCGCGAGTCGAAGAAGACATTGATGAGGATGAAGAAGACCACATGGAAGAGGAAGAGGAGGAGGAGTGAAAGTAACCCGCGTAAGACGAGCGGCCTGGGTGCTATTTGTCGCCTTGACTGCAGGGTTTAATCCGCTGACGCAGCATGCGGGCCTTGCTGGAGCGTTTCTGGCTGCAGCGCAGAACATGGGTCAGCGCAATGTGACGGGCACCGTGGTAGACGACGCTTCAACGCCCATTGCCGGCGCCACAGTCTTCCTCAAGAATCAGAAGACAAAGTCCATTCGCAGCTACACGTCCTCCTCAAGCGGGAGATTCCGATTCGCGCAGGTGAATATGGTAGAGGACTACGATCTTTGGGCGGAAAAGGATGGCAAAAAAACCGCTACCAAAACCGTCAGTTCCTGGGATGCACGCAAGGAGTTCGAAACTGAACTGAAGATGAAGTAAATCTGGCGGGCCGCTCTCGGCGAAGTTGCGGCCCTTCAGATCTCCAGCTTTTTCGTCACGAGTTCGTTCAGCAGTGCCGGGTTCGCCTGCCCCTTCGACGACTTCATTACCTGGCCGACGAAGAATCCCGCCAACGTCTTTTTCCCGGCGCGATACTGCTCAACCTGCTTCGGGTTTGCAGCAATCACCTCATCAATCATGGCCTCGATCGCAGATATGTCGGTGATCTGCTGTGGCTTCTCGCGTTCGTAGACGGCAGGAAAGTCCTCTCCATTTTCGAAGCATACGTCGAAGATCTGCTTCATCTGCTTCGAGCTGATCTTGCCTTCTTCGAGCAGATCGGCTGCCAGCACCACGCCGGCCATCGAGACCGGCGACTGCTCCTGCTCGAGGCCGAGCGTCTTGAGCCGCCCGCCCAACTCGCTGAGCAACACGTTGGCGACACGGCGGGGACTCTTTGCCGCCTTCGCCGCAGCTTCGAAGCGATCTGCAAACTCACGCGACGCTGTCAGAGTGTGCGCGTCCTGCGTACTCAGTTCATATTCGGCAATCATCCGTTTGCGCCGAGCTTCAGGCAATTCAGGGAGCTTCGCTTTGGCCGTCGCCAGAAAATCCTCAGTCACAATCAACGGCGGAAGATCCGGCTCAGGAAAGTACCGATAATCGTGCGCCTGCTCCTTCGAGCGCATGGAGTACGTGCGGCCCTCGTTCGCATTCCACAGCCGCGTCTCCTGCACTACGCGTCCGCCCTCTTCGATCACCTCGATCTGCCGCTCGATCTCGTACTCAAGCGCCGCGCGGATAAAGCGGAAGCTGTTCACGTTCTTCACTTCGGCCTTGGTGCCGAAGCGCTCCGCGCCTTTCAGGCGGACACTCACATTGGCGTCACAGCGAAGCGAGCCCTCTTCCATGTTGCAGTCTGAGACTTCGGTGTATAGCAGGATCTCCTTGAGGCGCGTAAGGTACTCGAAAGCCTCATCCGGTGTTCGAATGTCGGGCTCGCTCACGATCTCGATCAACGGCGTACCGCAACGATTCAGATCGAGGTAGGTGCGTGTCGCGGAGTCGGCAAATCCGTCATGAAGGCTCTTGCCCGCGTCCTCCTCCATGTGCAGGCGCGTGATGCCGATGCGCTTGACGCTGCCATCCGCAGTCGGCACCTCGATCCAGCCATGCTCCGCGATGGGCTTGTCGAACTGTGAAATCTGGTAACCCTTGGGCAGATCGGGATAGAAGTAATTCTTGCGCGCAAAAATCGACCGCTCGCGCACCTCGCAATTCAGTGCGAGCGCAGCGAGCGCCGCAAACTCCACCGCCTTTGAATTCAGCACTGGAAGCGCGCCCGGCAATCCGAGGCACACGGGGCAGATGTTCGTGTTTGGGGCCGAGCCGAAGTGATTCGCGCAGCCGCAGAACGCCTTGGTGGCGGTCAGCAGTTGCACGTGCACTTCAAGTCCGATGACGGGCTCGTACTTGGCCAAAACCTCGGGTGACAGC
The DNA here is from genome assembly GCA_963751225.1 of uncultured Acidobacteriaceae bacterium. Taxonomy (GTDB): domain Bacteria; phylum Acidobacteriota; class Terriglobia; order Terriglobales; family Acidobacteriaceae; genus Telmatobacter. Next base: position 89,928 of record CAVVTY010000007.1, on the reverse strand, counting down.
GCTGCTACAGGCATGTGTAAATTCTAGCGCGCGGCGCATTCAGATGTGCCGCCCAGAAATGCTCGGGCCCCACCTGTGCTCGGCAGAGCACTTTCCTGGCGGCAGCCTTTCTTTACCGACTCTCATTCCGCCGGATCGTCCGCCGTGAACGGCGAGCAGCACGGCTTCTCGGTCGCGTGGAAGTTCATCAGTTCCGCGCGAATCCCGTCGGGGTCGTACATGTTGAACTGCCCCTTGCCGTCCTTGCCGATTTTTGGCGCTGCATCGTGCCTGCCTTCCAGCCGGTTGCCCGCCTTCAAGACCTTAAAGGCGTCTTCAACCGACTTCTGCCCAACGGCGAAATGATCCAATACACCCAGGGTCTGCTGCGTCATGTTTGCGGGAATTCCCGAGCCCGAAGGCCCGCTCGTCAGCATGTACTCCAGCCAGTCGTGCCCGTCCGGAACCTGCTGGCTCACCCAGTCGATCTTGTCGTCCTGCATGCCGCCGAACCAGTAGGGCCTGAATCCCGAGCAAGTTCGCGATAGAACTTGTCCTGCTCGGCGCGATTATGTACAAGAATGCCGACATGGATGATATGGCGCCCAATCACATTTGGCGCGTTTGGCGCCTCGGCGTTTGCCGGCGGCTGAACAAACTCCACCTTGTTGCCCTCCGGATCCAGCACCGTGAAGCCGCGGCTGCCATCTGAGCGCTTCGTTACCGATGCGGGAGTCTTCCACCCCTTGGCCGCAAGATATTTGCGCAATCCCTCGGCGTTCTCGGTGTTGTACGCGGTGTGATCGAGCCGGTTGATTCCCGAGTTTGGTGGCAGCGGAAGCACCTCGACAAACTGCGTCGCGTTGAAGGCATAGCGCACTCCCTGCGGATTCTCCGGGTCCGGTACCTTCGCCGCGCCAATGACTTCACGGTAGTAGTGGTCGGTCGCCGCCGGGTTTGAAGTGTAGACGGCCAAATGGGAAACGCCGGTGATCTTCGGCCGTGCAGGCGTCGTTTCGGCGACCGCAGTCGCAGCCACGGCGAGAAAGAGAGCAACGACAACTGAACTTGAGCGCATCAGGCACCTCGAAAAGATAGCGGCATCACAATAAATCGATTTGGTATGCAATGTAAACAAATCGCTTGCTTCAGGTGCGCTCAACGTCCAGTCGTCATAGAATTCATGTGCACGTCCGCCAGGCCGTCTCTGGTCATTCCCCGCCGGCAATTCGGATCCGGAGCGCGGACAAGGGGGGAAGCTTATGGCGCACCATGTATGTCCATGGTGGCTCGGCTACCTGTTGGCGGGTCCCATCCGGCGATGGATAGAGAATCCAGAACGAGATACTTACACCATACATCCGGGAAGGAATGACGATTTTAGAGCCCGGACCGGGAATGGGCTTCTTCACGATTCCCATTGCGCGCATGATCGGACCTTCAGGCAGAGTCGTTGCGGCGGACATCCAGGCGCGGATGCTGAGTGGCCTGCGTCGCCGTGCAGCCAAGGCTGGCTTACAGTCCCGCATTGAGACACGACTGGCAAGGCTCGATTCGCTCGAAGTCCAGGATCTGCATGGCAAAGTCGACCTCGTCCTGGCTTTCGCTGTCGTACACGAGATGCCCTCTGCGGAAGTGTTCTTTCACAAACGTCGCAGCCCTCAAGCCCGGTGGCCAAGTGTTCTTCGTTGAACCGGCTGGTCACGTCAATCAGAAGAAATTCGCTGAAGAGACCGAGGCCGCGTGGTCGGCTGGCCTTGAAGAAGTGAGCCATCCATTGGTAAGGCACAATCACGCGGTGCTGCTTCAGAAGAAGGTGGCATAAGGCCAGATTCAGAGGAGATTCTAGTGATCGCGCACCGTACAATGCGGAAATGGATCCTGTCAGATCTCCTTTGCGCATCGCTGTGTGCCTTTTTGCAGCCAGTTTAGGATTGCCGCTCCTCGCTCAGAGCACGCTGCCCGCAGCGTCGTCCGCAGACCGTGCCGAGGCTCGAGACATCTTCAAGCAACTCATTGAAATCAACACGACCGATACGCCAAAAGGCAGCGTGACAGCCGGATCTGTCGCCATGCAGAAGCGCTTTTTGGATGCCGGCTTCTCGGCTGAGGACGTGCATCTGCTGGGACCCGATCCCAACAAACAGAATCTCGTTGTTCGCATGCGCGCGGCTCGCCCCACCTCGACAGAAACCCGTACTCTTTCTCTGCCACATGGACGTCGTCGAGGCGCTTCCGTCCGACTGGACCACCAATCCGTTCGAGTTTGTCGAGAAGGACGGCTTCTTCTACGGCCGCGGCACACAGGACATGAAAGAGTCCGACGCCGCGATGGTCGCCACGTTACTGCGCCTTCATCGTGAAGGCTACAAGCCACAACGCGACCTGATCCTGGCGCTCACGGCTGACGAAGAAGGCGGGAAGTCCAACGGAGCCGAGTGGCTCTTGAAGGAGCATCGCGACCTGGTGGATGCGGCCTATGTAATCAACCTCGATGCCGGTGGGATCGAACTCGACAATGGGAGAATAGTGGTGGCCGACGTCGAAGCTACCGAAAAGGTCTACGCCGATTACCAGGTCATAGCAACGAATCCGGGCGGCCACAGCTCCCGTCCGCGCCCTGACAATGCCATCTACGAATTGACGGCGGCACTCAACAAACTGGCCGCATACTCCTTTCCATTTGAACTGAACGAAGTCACGCGCACCTACTTCAAAAACCTCGTTGGGCAGGAGACGGGCCAGACCGCGCAGGATATCAACGCCATCCTCACCACGCCAACCGATCCGGCCGCGGCCGTGCGTCTAAGCGCCGAGCCCAGCTTCAATTCCAACTTCCGCACCACGTGTGTGGCCACGCGACTTCTTGCCGGCCACGCCAACAATGCGCTTGCGCAGACCGCCCAGGCGAACGTCAACTGCCGCATCTTCCCCGGCCACTCTCCGGAAGAGATTCGCCAGCAGCTCATCTCAGTCTTCGGGGACAGCAAACTGAGCGTGAAATATGTCTCCGACTCCGGCGTGGTTTCTGATATCGCTCCTGAACGCAAGGCGATTGTTCCGCCTGCTCCGCTCAAAGAGGTCTTCGACCCATCTGACGCGCATTACGCAATCCATATGGCCCGGCGTGCCCGTCACTCCAGTAATGGAGAACGGAGCGAGCGACTCCATCTACTTTGCGCAAGCCGGCATCCCTTGCTATGGCTATTCAGCCATCGCGCTGGAACGCGACGATGACCGCGCCCACGGACGGGACGAACGTCTGCCCGTCGACTCGTATTGGAAATCGCTCGATTTCTTCTATCTGTTCACGAAAGCCCTTGGCGGCGAGTAACAACCTGACGAAGAGCCCATGAGGGGGCGGGCCAGCGTTCCGCCCGAGTATGATGAAATGCCGGAAGCGAAATTGATTCAGGGAGAAGTTTTTGTGGCGGGCAAGATCGAGTTGATGCTGGGGCCGATGAGAAGCAACAAGACTGCGGAGCTTTTGCGGCGCGCAGAGGTGCGGCGACAATACGCCAAGCAATACGTCCTCGTCCTCAAGCCCAGTGATGATACAAAGGGAGGCCCCGGTGTCGTCGAGAGCCGCAACCCAAACGGGCATGCGAAGATGAAGGCCCTCGAGTTCAAATCGAGTGATCCCTGGCCGGTTCTTCAGGCAATCGCAGACATCGAACAGGAGATTGGCAAGCGGGTAGAGTGCATCGCCATCGATGAAGGTCAATTCGTCGAAGGGCTCTTCCTTTTCACCAAGAACCTTCTCGATGGCAACCACGATGTACTCGTCGCGGGCCTTGACCTCGACTTCCGTGCGATCCCATTCGGCGAAATGCTGAATCTCACCTGGTTCGTGAACGCCTACGGCGGCAGTATTACCGAGTGCATGGCCTACTGCAGTTGTGGCGCACGCGCTCTCTACTCACAGCGACTCATTGAAGGGAAGCCGGCACCCTACGATAGTCCAATCAAGATGCCTGGGGATTCCTACGAGCCGCGTTGCGCGGAACACTTCATCCTGCCGGGTCGACCGCACTAGTGCATCGAAGCTGAAAGATTCTTCATCGCAAGGAGTCAAGCGGACAGTGATCGCAGCCTCCATAAGCCCTCTGTATCGCAAGATCGCCCTGCGGCTGATTCCATTCCTGATGCTGCTCTACATGGTTGCCTTCCTTGACCGCGTCAATATCAGCTTCGCGGCGCTCACCATGAATCGCGACCTCGGGATTTCTGACAGCCTCTATGGATTTGCCGCGGGAATCTTTTTTCTTGGTTACTGTCTCTTCGAAGTGCCGGCCAACATGGTGCTTGTACGCATGGGAGCCCGGCGCTGGATCTCGATCCTTCTGATCGTCTGGGGCGTTACATCCGTGGGAACGGCGTTTGTCATGAACCAGCCTCAGTACGTGACTGTACGGTTTCTTCTCGGCATCGCCGAATCCGGATTCTTCCCCGGCGTGATTTTCTACCTCACGCTATGGCTGCCACGTCGATTGCGCGCCCAGACTATGGGTCTCTTCATGCTCGCCGTGCCGCTGTGCAATTGCATTGGATCGCCGATCTCGGCACATATCCTGCTCTTGGACGGAGCAGGCGGGCTTAAGGGATGGCAGTGGCTGTTTCTCCTTGAAGGCGCGCCCGCTGCCATCCTCGGCGTGGTCACCCTGTTCAATCTGGCTGATGGCCCAGCCTCCGCTCGGTGGCTTTCCGAAGAAGAGCGGAAAGAGCTCTCTCAAGATTTGCAGGGCGACGAGGAAGAGGCACGTCCTCAGTGCGGATCGACGTGGCGGCATTTGACGCAGACCTCCGTAGCCTACTTTCTCGCAAGCGTCGGCCTCTACGGTCTGACCTTCTGGCTGCCGAAGATTCTCGTCTCCCTCGGCACCTCCGTGACGGCTTCGGGCTGGTGGGCCGTCCCACCGTACGGCGCGGGCGCTCTTGCGATGGTTCTCGTGGGCCAGATTCCGAAACAAGTGGTGGTTGCCGTCGATGTATCTGCTCAGCGCGAGCGGGTTTCTGGTGCTTGCCGCGTTTCAGGGACTGAACAGTTCGCTTCTGGGATTTGCCCTTGCTTCCATCGGAATTTTTGGCGCTTTGCCTCTATTTTGGGGCGCAACTACCGCTCGCTTAAGTGGCAAGGCTGCCGGAGCCGGAATCGCCCTTGTCAACTCGGTCGGCGCAATAGGCGCCTTTACGGGACCTTCACTCATGGGCTGGCTTCGCGACGCCACGCGCAGCTATTCCGCAGGATTGTGGGCCGTCGCCCTGAGCATGGCACTTGCCGCCATCGTAGCTCCCGGAAGCCTCCTGAATCGCGATCGCGCATAGTGGTCGACACAGCGTGAATCCGCCATCCGCTTCCAACCATCCGACTTTTGCGCTGGTAAACTGGAATCTGCATGATCCTCCCGTTTGTCCGCGAGATTTTCGCGGAGCTGGAGCATTCCACCTCCTTCGATCGCGTACGCAGGCACCTGGGCCTCGGTACAGGACGCAGACGTGTGTCTGGACTCACGTCAACGGGTCGCTCCCTCTACCTTCCTCTGCTGGCGCGCGCAGCCAAGCACCCGGTGATCGTTGTAGTTGCTGACAACAAGGCTGCTGAGGCCCTGGAACTGACGTTGCGCTCCGGTTGCGAATTGACAGGAGCCATTGATCCGGCGCGGGTTGTCCGTATGCCCGCTCACGATGTGCTTCCGTTCGAGAATCTCTCGCCCCACCCCGATGTCCAGGAACAGCGAGCCGCTGCTCTGTGGAAGCTGGCGACCGGCGCGGTCTCCATCCTCATCGCCCCCGCTGAGGCCGCTGCGCTCAGGCTGTTTGGTCGCGATTACTATTCTGGTCTTGCGGTTACGGTTCGCCGGGGCGAAGAAATCGACGTGGAAGTGCTCACATCGCATCTGGAGAGCGTCGGCTACACGCAAATGGATCTTGTTGAGATGCCGGGCCAGTACACCCGGCGCGGCGGCATTCTCGACGTCTACTCGCCAGAGTCTGACCGCCCGGTGCGCATCGAGTTCTTTGGCGACGAGATTGACACGATACGGAAGTTCGATCCGGAGACACAGCGCTCGCAGTCGGGCCTCGATGAAACACAACTTCTTCCGCTGACTGAGACGCCCGTGACCGAGCACCTGCTCGCCGCCGTTCACGCTCGCCTCAGCAGGCAGCGCGTCGGGATTGAAGAACCGACCGACGACGTTGACGAGATGGCTGTTGAGGCTGCAGCGGCCGGAGGTGTGAGCGTCTTCCCTGGCTGGGAGTTCTTCTCATCCGTGGCGGGAGCTGAATTTCACCTGCTTAATCTGTTGCCCCGTAGTGTGCTTTTCGTCGATGAGCCCGCCATGGTGCGCAATCAGATCGATCGCTGGTGGAACAAGGTGGAGCAGCGTCACGAACGTTCCGGTATTGGCTCGCTTATCCGCCCGGAAGACATCTACCTGCGGCCCGAAGTGCTGCAAGGTATGCTTGAATCGCATCCGGGGCTTGACCTCGATCAGCTTGGCGCAGTCGACGTACTTGACGAGGACAATACTTTGGGCGAGATCGCCGTCAATTCGCGTCCAACGCTTCGCTTCCACGGCTCGATTCCCGCTCTTGTCGAGCAACTGCGGAATCTGATAGCCGCCGAGCAGCGCATCGTGCTCGCCACGCCAACGCAAGGTGATATGGAGAGAATGGCAACGCTGCTTCGCGAGTATCAGGTTTCGTATCGCTTCGGCAGCCGGTCTGTTCATCCCGGCAGCGAGACCATTCTCGAAGAAGCCAGCTACCTTGCAGGCGATCTGCGTGTGCCCGTGATTGTACGCACGCATCTGGCTACCGGTGTCAGCTTTCCAGATGCCAATCTGATTGTCTTCGGTGCAAATGACCTTTCCGACGACGCGGACGTTGCCGCGCGGCCCGAGCCAAAGAGATCGAAGACGACAGCTTTCCTCTCGGACTTTCGCGATCTGGCAATCGGCGACTACGTCGTTCACGTCGAGCACGGCATTGCGCAATACCAGGGGTTGAAGGAGATTGTGCAGGACGGCTTGGCCGTCGAGTTCATGATTCTCGAGTTTGCCGAGCAGGCCAAGCTCTATGTTCCGTTGACGCGCCTTGACCTGATTCAGAAATACCGGTCAACCGACACCGGTCCGGCGCCCGCGCTGAATAAGCTTGGCTCGCAACAGTGGACCAAGACCAAGGCGCGCGTGCGCAAAGCCATGCAGGACATGGCGGCTGACCTGCTCAAACTCTATGCCGAGCGTCACACTGCGCAAGGGACCGCGTTCTCGCCTGATAACGAATTTCAGCGCGAGTTCGAAGGTTCCTTTGACTTCCGCGAGACCGACGACCAGATCACCGCGATAGCGGCTGTGAAGCAGGACATGGAAGCTAACACACCCATGGACAGACTTCTCTGCGGCGATGTGGGATACGGCAAAACCGAAGTAGCCATGCGCGCCGCCTTCAAAGCGGTGCAGGACGGCAAGCAGGTAGCCGTGCTCACTCCCACGACAGTGCTCGCGTTTCAGCACTTTGAGACGTTCAAGCGCCGCTTTTCGCAATTCCCCATTAGGGTGGAGATGATGTCGCGCTTTCGCTCACCAAAGGAGCAAAAGATAATTATTGAACAGATCGAAACCGGAAGAGCCGACATCATCATCGGGACGCACCGCATCCTGTCGAAAGATATCAAGTTCCAGGATCTCGGTCTGCTGATTGTTGACGAAGAACAACGCTTCGGGGTGCGTCATAAGGAAAGGCTCAAGCAGCTGCGCAAGGAAATTGACGTGCTCGCCATGTCGGCCACGCCGATACCGCGTACCCTGCACATGTCGCTCGTTGGTTTGCGCGATATGAGCGTGATCGAGACTCCACCCAAAGACCGCATGGCTATCCAGACCGTGGTGGCCAAATTCGACGAGAAAATCGTGCGCTCCGCCATCGAGGTGGAGCTCGAGCGCGGCGGGCAGGTTTACTTCGTGCACAATCGCGTTGAGTCGATTTATGAGATCGCATCGCGGATTCAGGAACTCGTTCCTGCCGCGCGCGTTGCCGTGGGCCATGGACAGATGGGCGAGAAAGAACTTGAGAGCGTGATGCTCGCCTTCATGCGGCACGAGTTCGATGTGCTTGTCGCCACCACCATCATTGAAAACGGTCTCGATATTCCACTCGCCAACACGATTCTCATCAGCCGCGCCGATCGCCACGGACTGAGTGAACTTTACCAGCTGCGCGGACGCGTCGGCCGCTCCAATCGCCGTGCCTACGCATATCTGCTGATTCCGCCTGAGCGGGAACTGACTGACATCGCGCGGAGACGGCTCGCCGCGCTCAAGGAGTTTAGTGATTTGGGCGCCGGCTTCAAGATTGCCGCGCTCGATCTTGAGCTTCGCGGCGCAGGTAACATGCTCGGCGGCGAACAAAGCGGACACATCGAAGCGGTCGGCTTTGAGCTTTATACGTCAATGCTTGAGAGTGCCGTGAAAGAACTGAAGGGCGAGGCCGGTGCGGAGCGGCCTGCTACGCAGCTCAATCTCGGCATCGCGCTGCGCATCGACGAGAGCTACGTCGCGGAAGAGAACCAGCGCCTGCGCCTCTACAAGAAGATCGCCGGCGCCGACAGCGAGAAAGCCATCGCCGACCTTCGCGCCGAGATGGAAGATCGCTACGGCTCTCTGCCCGACTCCACCGTCTATCTGCTCGAGGCGGCTGCGTTGCGACTTGAGTGCGAACGGATGGGCATCGCACAGATCGACCGCAAACGCGGAGAATTGCAGGTGCGATTCACTGAAAACGCTGCGATCGATCCACAGCATCTGATGCGCATGGTTGCGCGCAATGCAAAGCGCGGAGCCCAGTTCACCCCGCAGGGCCTGCTCAAATTTCCGCTGGCAGCCACGCGGCCCGATGAAGTCCTGCTTGAAATTCGCGACTTGCTCGCAAAACTAGCACCCGCGCCGGTGAGTGTGTGACAGTCACTTCCGGCCTACGAGAGGTAAAGTGAAGAAAACGGTCGTACTCCTTATCCTTGGAGCATTCATGTCTGCAGCGGTCCTTGCGCGCTCAGAGACTCCGGAGCAGCAATTTCAGAAGATTTCGGACGAATACTTTGATCACGTGTACTTCCCGAATCAGCCCACCGCCGGGACAATCGCGGGATATCACCAGTACGATACGAAGCTCGAAGAGTTTCTCGCGCAATAGCATTGATGCTGAGGTTGCTGCGTTGAACGGAATCGCGAAGCGCGTCAGCGCCGTCCCAGGGTCCTCGCTCAGCCCGACCACGCGTGGCGACCGCGAAATGGTGCTGGGCCAGATCCATTCGAGACTGCTGACGCTCGAGACCATTCGCCCCTGGGCCAAAGATGCGGACAAGTATTCTGGCATTGCAGCCAATGCCGCCTTCACGTTGATGGAGCGCAAGTTCGCGCCCGCCGACGATCGTTTGCGTTCGTTGATTGCGCGCGAAAAGCAGATGCCGGACCTCCTCGCCGAGGCACGAGTGAACCTTCAAAATCCGCCGCGCATATTTACCGAAATTGCCATCGAGCAGTTGCCCGGCATCATTCGCTTCTTCCAGCGCGACGTGCCTCTGGCCTTCGCTGATGCACACGATGCCGCACTCAAACAGGAGTTCACACAAACCAATGACGCCGTGATCTCTGCGCTGAACAGCTATCTCAGCTGGCTAAAGACCGATTTGCTTCCGCGGTCCAACGGAGACTTCCGCATCGGCGCCGAGACCTTCTCAAAGAAGCTGCGTTACGACGAAATGGTCGACCTCCCTCTCGACAAGCTGCTGGCAATTGGTTACGCCGATATGCACAGAAACCAGGAGCAGTTCAACAAGATCGCAAAGGAACTGGAGCCCGACAAGACCCCGCGCGATGTGCTCGAAGAGTTAGGACACAACCACCCCGCGCCAGACAAACTGCTTGATGCATTCCGCGCCACCTTCGACAGCCTGCTCGGCTTCATCCGCGCGCATCAGATTGTGACGATACCGTCCGACGTACGGCCCATTGTGGAGGAGACTCCGCCATTCATGCGCGCCACCACGTTTGCCAGCATGGATTCTCCCGGTCCATTTGAGACGCACGCTACGGACTCTTACTTCAACGTCACACTGCCGAACGCTTCGATGACTCCGGCCCAGGTCGAGGGCTTCATGCACTCGTTCAATATCGGCACCGTGATTTCCACGTCGGTTCACGAAGCCTATCCAGGCCACTACATCCAGTACTTGTGGTCGCTTCGGGCGCCAAGCCGCGTTCGCAAAATCATTACAGCGACGACGAACATCGAAGGATGGGCGCACTATACGGAGCAGATGATGCTCGACAATGGCTACGGTCAGCCGGGAGCCGGCGCAAAAGACGAGCGCGAATCCAGGTTCCTGCGCCTCGGTCAGCTTCAGGATGCGCTGCTGCGCAACGCCCGGTTTATTGTCGGCATCCAAATGCATACCGGCAACATGAGCTTCGATGAGGCTGTCGAGTTCTTCCAGAAGGAAGGCTATCAATCAAAGGAGACGGCTGTCGTCGAAACCAAGCGCGGCGCTGGGGATCCCACCTATCTCTACTACACTCTGGGCAAAATCGAAATCATGAAGCTGCGGGCAGACTTGATGAAGAAGCAAGGCGCGGCCTTCTCGCTCGGGAAGTTCCACGATGAATTTCTTGGTCTCGGCTTTCCTCCCATCAAGATTGCGCGCGAAGCCCTGCTTGGAGATGATTCTCCAGTGCTCTGAATTACCCGCAGTTCAAGCCGTATCGCAGAATGCCGACTGTGCGATGACCGGCTGACATCATTAAATGAAGGGCTCGGAGATACTCCGGCAAGCTCCGACTGGGACAGGGAGACGCAATGGGCGAGCAAGTTCGCAAGGTTGTTTTTCCGGCTGGCGGTTTGGGCACACGCTTTCTACCGGCCACAAAGGTTATACCGAAAGAGATGCTGGCGCTCGTCGACAAGCCCATCATCCAGTATGGCGTCGAAGAGGCGGTCGCCTCAGGGATCGAGCACATCATCATCGTTACCGGCCGTGGCAAGGGAACCATGGAGGACCACTTCGACCACAGCTTTGAACTCGACGCTACCCTTGAGCGTCGCGGCAAGCAGGACCTGCTGGCAGTCTCGCGTGGTGTTTCGAGTCTCGCCCGCATCAGCTATGTGCGCCAGCGCGAGCCACTCGGGCTCGGACACGCTGTCCTTTGCGCCAAGGAACTCATTGGCCACGAGCCATTCGCCGTCATCTTGCCCGATGACGTAATCGATGCCGAAACACCCTGTCTCAAGCAGATGATCGATGTCTTCAACCAGCGCGGCGGTTCAGTGCTGGCGACGCAGACCGTTGAAGGACCCGGCATCTCCGCCTACGGCGTGCTGGCTGGCTCCCAGGATCCGAACGACCCTCGCGTTTACAACTGCACCGGCATGGTCGAGAAGCCGAGGTTCGAAGACGCGCCATCAAAGCAGGCAATCATCGGCCGCTACGTTCTCACGCCGCGCATCTTTGAACTTCTCGAGCAGACGGCTCCGGGCGCTGGCGGCGAGATCCAGCTCACCGATGGGATCAAGGCGCTGCTCAAGGAAGAAAAGGTCTTCGGCTACACATTTGAGGGCAAGCGATTCGATGCTGGAGACAAATTCGGTATGCTCCAGGCCACCGTTGAATTCGCGCTCAAACGCAGCGACCTGGGACCAAAGTTTCGAGAGTACCTCAAGCAACTGGATCTGTAGACCAGAGCTCGCGGAGTTAGCACGAATCCGTGTGCCGTTAACTCCGCCGCCTTACGACTTCCATTTAATGTTGCAGCCGATGGAGGTCCGCTGATCTGCGCTCGGTGCTCTGCCTGCAAGCACGGCGTCGATTGCCGCACGCAGGTCTTCGCCCGTGACCGGAATGCCATTCCCAGGCCGGCTTCCGTCGAATTGCCCGCGGTATACGAGCTTGAATTCCGCGTCGAAAAGGTAGATGTCCGGAGTACATGCTGCCTTGTAGGCATGCGCCACATCCTGCGTGTCGTCGTACAGATACGGAAAGAGAAATCGATGGGTCTCAGCCTGACGCTTTAGTCCTGCCGCGTTATCTTCGGGATACGACGCTGCATCGTTGCTGCTGATCGCAACAATGCCCACCGGCTTTCCGTCGTAGTCCCTCCCAAGCGCCGCGAGCCCCTTCTCAACATGCTTTACGTAAGGGCAATGTGCGCATATGAACATCACGAGCAACGCTTTCTTGCCGAGAAAGTCGTCGCGCCGCACGATCTTGTCCGTAACCACATCGGTAAGTGCGAAATCCGGCGCAGTTGTGCCAAGCTTCAGCATCGTGGACTCAGTCAATGCCATGAATCTCCTCCTTATAAGCGGAAGCGAATTGATGATCGCAACGGAGAACGCAAGCACCGTTACAGCCACGAGCGGCGTTAGAGCCTGATTCAAGCTAGAACAGTCCGCCCTGCCGCCCGGGCACCGCGATTCCAAAATGCTCATACGCCAGGCGAGTCGCAACTCGGCCTCGCGGCGTTCGATCCAGGAATCCAATCTGAATCAGGAATGGCTCGTATACTTCTTCAAGCGCGTCTTCCTCTTCGGCCAGCGTAGCTGCCAGCGTTCCCAGCCCGACAGGACCGCCATCGTATTTCTGCATGATCGTCAACATCAGTCGCCGATCGATCTCGTCGAACCCATGTGCATCCACTTCGAGCATGGTCAGGGCAGCGTTTGCGGTTGGGCGATCGATGATGCCCGTTCCGCGTACTTGTGCAAAGTCCCGCACGCGCCGTAGCAGCCGGTTGGCTATGCGCGGGGTGCCGCGCGAACGCAGTGCAATTTCCGCCGCGCCATCCGGATCAATCGGTACCTGAAGGACTTCAGCCGACCGCTCAACGATCACACGCAGCTCGTCTTCGGTATAGAACTCGAGTCGCAGAAGAATGCCGAATCGCGAGCGCAGAGGCGAACTCAGCAACCCGGGTCGCGTCGTTGCGCCGATGAACGTGAACGGCCTGATGTCCATTACGTGAGTGCGCGCCGCCGGGCCCTGGCCGATGATGATGTCAAGCTTGTAATCCTCGAGCGCGGTGTAGAGCTTCTCCTCGAGGACCGGCTGCATCCGGTGGATCTCGTCGAGAAACAGCACCTGCCGCTCGCGTAAGTTCGTCAGAATAGCCGTCAGGTCACCTTGGATCTGGAGCGCCGGACCCGAGGTCTGCTGAAATCCCACATCCAGTTCATTGGCAATGATGGTCGCCAGCGTCGTCTTGCCTAACCCCGGCGGCCCAAAGAGCAGCACGTGGTCCAGGGCCTCGCCGCGCGATTTTGCTGCCTCAAGTGCAATCGACAGCTGCTCCTTCGCTTTCGTCTGGCCAATGAACTCCTGCAGCCAGCGAGGCCTCAGCTTCAGTTCGAAACCCTGCTCTTCTTCAGCGCGCGAGGCACTGACCAGCCGTTCCGGAGAGTTGTCGCGGGCAATCGCCATGATGCGAGCAGTGTATCGGGTAGCAGCCTCCCGGGTAAAACGAGCATCCTCCGTGCTGAATAGCCCGCAAATTTTCATCGCCGTAAGGGACGGACTTGACTCCCGGCAAGAGACTCCCTCCTTAATCGCAACTCTTCGCCAATCTCTTCGTTACGCGCGTAACGTAAGGAGGGTTTTGACCCAAGTTTGCTATTGATTCGGCTGATTGACGTGCCGTATTCTTGGGCCACCTCACAAGAGGATTCTTGGGTTTTGACTGGGTTCGATGAGCTGCAAAAGTCTGCGGGCCAATCATCTCCCTTTAATGGCGATACGCGCCAAACACCAGCGCGAGCCAGCGGTTTAAAGGTGGTTCTGAGAGGGCAGACCGGTAGAGGTGACTAAATCTGCTGGTACTTACCCCACAATTTGGTGCTGAACCATCAATTTGAATGGTCCAGCCGGGCGAAAACGCCAGGAGAACCTAATGCGTCAGCATTCGTTGCTATCGGCTCTACTCACTCTCGGTCTTGTCATCCCATTATCTAGCTGCAACAGCTCTCCCGGGCTTACGTCCATCGCCGTCTCTCCAACCGTCATGAACTTTGGAGGGGCAGGTCTCACTACGCAACTGACAGCTATCGGTTCGTACACTCGGCCCAACCACGCGGCGGTAACAAAGGACATCACCAGTCAGGTGACTTGGAAGAGTTCGACACCCGGGTGCGTCACCGTTAACAGCACGGGTCTGATCGTTTCCGGAGGGCTCACGTGCTCCGGCATTCTTGTCACTGCAACTTCCCCGGGATTTCACGGTGTGATTACGGGCACGATGACGGTCAATGTCACCCAGCCGTCCAGCGGCGGCGGTGGTGGAGGAAGCGGCGGGACCGGGAAGCTCCGATGTGAGTACAATCTCCATCATTCCGACCAGCCAATCGGTTCAATCTCCGGGTCAAACCGCACAGTTTCTCGCCGTCGGGACAACAACGTCAGGAACTACTCTCGACCTGACCAAACTGGCTGCCTGGACTTCGAGCAGTATTCAGATCGCCACGATAAACTCATCGGGTCTGGCCACGGGCGTGAACAGGGCACTGTTACGATTACCGCTCTTTACACCAACGCGGACAACTCGACAGCCACGGGAACCGCCACATTCACTGTGATGGGAGGTGCATCGCAACAGTTCACCGCACTGTCTCTCACGCCGGGATCGCAGTCACTTTCAGCCTCTGGTCAAACCGGACAGTTTATCGCTCTTGGCACTTCTGGAAGCGACGGTCTAATCCAGGATGTGACCGACTCACCACTGGTGAAGTGGACTTCCAGCATCCCATCGATCGCAACGGTCAGTTCCACCGGACTCGCCCAGGGTGTCAGCGCGGGCAGCACCACGATCACAGCAGAGCTGACCAATTCCGATGGCTCCGTCGTCACGGCCGACGCGTCCGTTGCTGTGACACTCACATCCGCGCCGGAGCCCCTCCTTTCCCTCACCATTATTCCGAGTTCCATCTCGGTTGCGAAACTTGCAGGCGACGGGGCAATTCCTGGCGATTGGAACGTTCTCGACTGCCCCAACCGTCAGGGATCTCACCAACACTGTGACGTGGCTCTCTTCCACTCCCAACGTCTTCCCGGTCGGCACAAACAACAGCGGCTCACAAGGCAAGTCGAACGCTGGCGTTGCGAGCGCCTACGGAAGTGGGGGTGCGGTGATTATCGCCGAAGCCGTCGAGCCCGATGGGTCAGTCCAGACTGCTACGGCAACATTTACTTGCCCCTTGGCTCTGCCCGATCCCACGACCCACCCACCCACTCCAGGTTCGTGCTTTCCGGGATCCGAGGCAACGGCGCTGCTCTCTACTCTGACCGTGTATAACGAAGGCTTGAACACAACGAGCTGGGAGATCACTGCGCCATCCGCCACAGGAACTCCGAATGTGCTCCACTGCGGTCCGGGTTGGGCTCTGGGTGGCGGCACCGGAGGTTCTGTTTGCACTGCAACTTTCCCAGCCATAACCAACGGGGCACCAACCCAGGTAACGTTGACGGCACCGGCAGGATCAGGTGCGTTCGGTGGATGGTCGACCAACTGCCTGGCAATCACACCCGTTACGGCTGCCGGACCCAACACCTGCACCGTCACTTTGACGTCTGACGAAACTGTTGGAGCAATCATCAATTAAAGTCAGCGATCCTCGACAACCTCGAAAGCCGCTCCTCGGAGCGGCTTTCTTGCGTGGAGGGCTCCCAGCACAGAATCGGACGCCAGGCTGTTCTAAAGCCGTCGTGAGATTCACCATTTAAACTGAATTGGTCTCTTTGCCCTCTTGATGACCCATCGGTTTGCCCGCCTTCGCCGATTTCACTTCAATCTCCCGCAACGCATAGCAGCGGGGATGTTGCTACTCTTCCTGGCTCAAGGTCTCTGGATCATTGCGCACCAGACGCTCTCTGACCGCGATTACCAATACGCACGCTGTGGACGTGAGATGTGGGAGCGTCCCTCGCCGCTGGCCGGTTACTTCACCAGTTGCGGCAATATCCGCGACGGCATTCTCGCCTATCGCGTGGCAGGCCTGCCGCTGACCCTCAATCTGCTGGCCCAGCGTGGAATGGACCTCTTTCGCAAGCCTGAAGATCGTGTAGTGCAGGACTCCTCGGGCCAAGGCACAGCAGAGTTGACTACCTGGGAACTTCGCCACCAGATGACGCATGTACTGCTGCTCTTGCGCCTGCCTTTTCTGGCTTGCGGATGCGTTCTAGGCGGGGGCCTGTGGTGGGTCACACGACGACTGTATGGAAACCTGGGCGGATACGTAGCCCTCGCTCTCTACTGCTTTTCTCCCGTCATTCTTAAGGCCTGTGTTTCACCGAATCCCGAAGTGCTTGCGGCCCTTGGCGTCTACGGTGGCGTTTACACCTGCATTGGCGTCGCACACGCCATGCAGGGACCGCGGCGAAAGTGGCGTCCCCGCATTTTGTTGCTTACCGTGGTCTTTGGAATCGCAGCCGCATCGCACATCGTTGCGCTGCCCCTGGCCGCACTCCTGGGACTTGTATTGATGCTGTGGATCGCCGAGGGCCGCCGCAGCCAGGTGTTGCCGGTCGTACTGCTCGCTTCTGCAGGAGCACTCTTGCTGGTCTTCGCCTGTTACGGTTTTTCGCCCGACGCATTCAGTTATATCTTTCGCTCCGCCGCCGGGTTTCTTTCGTTCTCGCTCGATCCGGCTCGCTGGTTCTTTTCAACGCTGGGCAATGCCGGCATTACCGTTGCCGCCGCTTCCGCCGCTTTGCTCTATCTCGGCGTCGGGCGCTCTCGATACTTCGGAAATACCACCCCGCTCCTCTGTGCGATCCTCCTGCTGGTGCTCGTTACAGCCGGCGTGCCGGGCAGTCCATCGCTCTGGGCATTGCCCTTCATGCTGACGTTTATTGGAGGGGTCTTCGCCGATGCATTTGATACACCTCGCAGAAGAATTGCGCTGGCCGCCGCCGGGTCGATCGTCGCGATGCAGATTGTCTTCTGTGTTGGAAGCCTCGCGGAAAGGATGTAAGGATCCACCTAGCTGTCACCTGGTGGGGGGTCATCGGCACTGGTTTTCCCGCCCCAAGACGCCGCCCGAATCCGCCTCATCAGTCTCAAAATGCGAGTGGGATCGTGCCCCTCGGGGGCCACTTTGAAGGGGCGCAATCCGACGGGCGTATGCGCGGTATAAATTCAAGTAAAATAATGAGTTATTAGCGACTCTGGACCTTGCTGAAAAGCTCTCCCGCAACGTAAAATAGAGATGTAGCCCGCGAGAATCCCGGCCCTGCTTTTCCGGTGTATCTTGCCGCCTCTCTGGCGGGCCCCAGACAGCCTCTATGCCAGACGATCAGAATCCCCAGCTCCCTCTTGATGGCGGAACGCCACCGCGCGACGGCACGAACCTCATTCCCATCAACATTGAAGAGGAGATGCGCCGCTCCTATCTCGACTACTCGATGTCTGTCATCATCGGGCGCGCACTCCCTGACGCTCGCGATGGTCTCAAGCCCGTGCATCGACGAGTGCTTTACACCATGAGCGAGATGGGCCTCGAGTACAACAAGAAGTACACCAAGTGCGCCAAGGTCGTGGGCCAGGCAATGGGCGTTTACCACCCGCACGGTGACTCCGCGATCTATGACACGCTGGTTCGAATGGCGCAGCCGTTCTCGTTGCGCTATCCGCTTGTGGATGGGCAAGGAAACTTCGGTTCAGTCGATGGCGATCCGCCGGCGGCCATGCGTTACACCGAGTGCCGCATGATGCGCGTCACCGGCGAACTGCTCGCCGATATCGAGATGGAGACCGTCGACTTTACGCCGAACTACGATGAATCCACGCTCGAACCCACGGTGCTCCCCACACGCATTCCAAATCTTCTCGTTAACGGCTCCAGCGGCATCGCGGTCGGCATGGCCACCAACATTCCGCCACACAATTTGACAGAGGTCGTGAATGCCACAATCGAGCTCGTCAAGAATCCCAAGGCAGGCCTGATCGAGATTCTGAAGCACGTACAGGGCCCGGATTTCCCAACCGGCGGATTCCTCTACGGCAAGGGCGGCATTGCGCAGGCGTACAAAACCGGACGCGGCCGCTTCATGATGCGCGCCAAGGTCGCGACGGAGAACCTGACCAAGGAAAAACAGGCGATCATCGTCACCGAGATTCCGTACCAGGTCAATAAATCCAAGCTTATCGAGCGCATCGCGGAGCTAGTGACCGAGAAGATCATCGACGACATTAGCGACGTCCGCGACGAGAGCGATCGCGACGGCATGCGCATCGTCATTGAGCTCAAGCGCGGCGCTCAGCCCGAGATCGTGCTTAATCAGCTGTACAAGCACACGCAGATGCAGGAGAGCTTCTCCATGATCCTGCTGGCCGTGCTCAACGGCCAACCGAAGGAACTGCCGCTCGACGACGCCATCCGCGCCTTCATTAATCACCGCATAGACGTGGTGCAGCGCCGCACGGTCTTCCTGCTGCGCAAGGCCCGCGAGCGCGAACACATCCTCGAAGGCTACAAGATTGCCCTCGATAACCTCGACACGGTCATCAGGATTATTCGCGCATCCGGCTCGCGTGCCGAGGCCCGCGAAAACCTGTATGCATGGGGCAAGGGAACCGAGATCGTCATCAACCTCGATCGCGAGCGGCTTGCCACCGAGGAACGCGGCCTCTCTCTGCGCCAGGTCGATGCCATTCTCGAATTGCAGCTCTATCGGCTGACCCAACTTTCCGTCGATGAGATTCTCAACGAACTGAAAGAGATCCGCGAGAAGATTGCGGAGTACGAATCCATCCTCGCCAGCGAGAAGAAGCTACGCAACGTCATCGTGAAGGAACTGGAGAAGGTTCGCGACCAATATGGCGACGAGCGCCGCACCCAGATCGTCGACGAGTCCGCGGAACTTCAGCTTGAGGACCTTATTGCCGACGAGCAAGTTGCAGTTACTGTGAGTCACCAGGGCTACCTCAAGCGCACTCCGATCTCCATCTATCGCCAGCAGCGCCGTGGCGGCACTGGCCGCACCGGCATGAAGACGCGCGAAGAGGATTTCGTCTCGCAACTCATCGTCGACTCCACGCACGCTTATCTCCTCTGCTTCACGAACACTGGCCGCGTTTACTGGCTCAAGGTCTACGAAATTCCGGACGTAAGCGCCGCCGGCAAAGGAAAGAGCATGCAGAGCCTGCTCAATCTGCAGCCCGGAGAAAATGTTCGCACCATCCTCCCTGTTCGCGATCTCGAAGAAGAAGGACGCTACATCTTCTTTGCTACCCGCAACGGCGTCGTCAAGAAAACTCCGCTCAAGGATTTCAGCAACGTCATGGCGCGCGGCATCATCGCCATCGCCATCGATGAAGACGACGACCTCATCGACGCGCGAATCACCGATGGTAAGCAGACCATCTTCCTCGCAACACGCGAAGGCATGGCCATTCGCTTCGATGAGGAGTACGATTTGGAGCGCGACCGCAACGGCCTTCGCCCCATGGGTCGCAATGCCGCCGGCAACAAGGGCATCTCACTCAAGAAGGGCGATCAGGTCATTGGCGTTGCCATCACCGACTCGGACGAAACCCGCGACAAAGATCGCGATGCTTGCGCCGCGAAACTAAACCTCACTACCAAGCTCACCTCACTTCGCTCCGCCTACTCGACAGCAAAAGAGAAACTCCAAAGGGCCCGCGAGGCCAGGAGAGGCGGTTCTGAAGGAGACGAGAAGCTGAAGGCCGCGGAGAAAGCAGCCGAAAAGGCAGTAGACGATTCGTACGAGGCATTGAAAGACCTCGACGAACGCCTCGGTGTCAGCAAGTTCCTGATCCTCACCGTGACCGAGAACGGCTTCGGCAAGCGCACCGACATTGACGAATACCGCCTCACCGCGCGCGCGGCGCAGGGAGTCACAAACCTGAAGGCAAACTCCAAAGTCGGAAAATCTGCCTCGATTTTGCTGGTCGATGAGACTTCAGAATTGATGGTCATAAGCCAATTCGGCAAGATCATCCGCATCGATACCAAGTCGATCCGTGCCGCGGGTCGCTCCACGCAGGGCGTAAAACTGCTCAACCTCGAACCCGACGACAAGGTGGCCGCCGCAGTGATCATTCCGCCCGACGAAGTCAACGGCAAGGACGACGAGCCAACACTGCTTCAATAACCGCTTGGAATCTGGGTGCCCCAGGTCTCGCCTCTGAGACCTGGGAGTCCGGCTATGTTCGAATCATGAGCAAACTGAATAGAGCGCTGGAGCGGCGACAACGAATCCCGGATGATTTAAGTGATTTGTCCGTCTCCCGAATATCCTCCACATCCCACTCAAGCGGTGACCCGTCTGATCGTCTTATCCATCGGCTTGTCCGGTTCCCGGACAACACCAATCTTCGCCCATGCCGCCAGCCTCAACTCTGACGTCAGTACAATCCGCTCGCCGACTGATAGGTCGCGCCAGTTCTGGATCTTCTCCGTCAGATGTTCTGGCACATAGCTTCGGTCAAATTTCGTCTCGTCCATGGAACAAGCCTCTCAGAGCCTCTTCAGCTTCTCCTCCAGGTCCGGCACGTAGCTCACCTGCGCATCTGGTTCCAACTGTCGCGCCCCGGCCAGGGCGGTCTCCCAGGCTTTGCGGGCTTCGTCCTTTTGTCCCAGCGCGGCGGCACTGTCCCCCAGCACCGTTTGGCTCATGATCTCGGTTGGATCAATCGCGACTGCTTCCAGTGCAAGGCCGTGCGCTTCGTTGGCATTCCCCTTCCAGAGCAGATGAAACGCATTGATCGCACGGCTGAGCGCGGCAACCTGTTTCACCTCGAAGGTTCCGCGATACACCATCACGCCATAATCGATCATCTCCGCCGGCTTCATCTGCTGAAACTGTCCATATGGACTCACACGCGCGCTCGGCCACTCGCATCCGCTCAGATCGCCCGCGCTGATCAGCACATTGCCGCTGATCGTCGGCGGAATCACATCCGCACCGCCCAACCAGAATGTATCGAGGTTCGGCAAGTGATGGCATTTGATCCCGTACACTTCCGGATCGATCTCCGGATGCGCGAAATATGCGAACCAGCATTCTTCACCCGGATGCTCGTCCACCCACGTTTTCACCTGAATGAGTTGTTGCGCCCAATCCACGTTGGCATCGCTGAGCAGATTGTGCGTATTCTTCGGTCCTCCCCAGGCTTCGTTTGCGTAGGCCATGTAGTTCGGAAACACGGTCAGCGCAGAAACAACATGAGCCGCCACGAGCATTCCGCATACCCATGCCCATCGCCGGGCGCTCTCTGCCAGAATTGCCGCTCCTCCGCCCGACAGGATCGCTGCCAGCGTGTAGAGCGGCAGAACGTGGCGTGCTCCAATGTTCATCCCTGAGACCATCGCCACGCCCAGATACACCGCCGCGGGAATCAGGATGAAAGCCACCTCACGCGCTTTATGCATCTGTTTTGTCACGATTGCAAAGAAGGCAAGTGCCACCAGCGCCAGCATGCCGAGTGTCGTCTTGATCAGGATTGCAACCGGGAAGTACCACCACACACCATGCGCAAGCTGCCTGCCGAGAATGAACGTGGGATAAAACTCTGCCATTCGCTTCACATCCACGAGCCCGATCAAGTACGACTCCGGCAGCAGATGCATATGCGCGATCGCCATCACTGCGCTTGCATTGAAATGGCTTAGCGGCTCAACATAGCTCGCCAAAGTTGGGTTCATATGCATTCCAGCTGGCCGGGCGGCATAGCGGAACCCATAAAATGCCCACAGCACCACAACTCCGATAACTACAATGGCTGCAAATGCCCCGCTCAGCCGCCGCGTAACCCGCACGCGCTCGCCCTTTGGCGCACAAACAATTTCCGAGACAATGAGCAGCACGAGCATCGGTGCAAGCAGGACGCCCGAGTGTTTCGTCGCCATCAGCAGCCCGGCTGCCAGTCCTGCCAGCCCCAGCCTGAGCATCGTCGGCTTTTTTACATACCGGTAAAACGAATAAATAGCCGCCAAAAAGAACAGCGAGACGCCGACGTCCGTTGTTACCAGTGCCGAGTGTGCCAGGATGTTGGGGTCAAAGGTCACCAGAACCAGCGCGACAAGTCCCGCCGTCGCCCCAAACCACTCCCGCGCCGCAAAAAACACGGTTAAAGACAGGCCGAGCGCCAACAATCCCGCCGCCAGCCGCATCTCAAAGACCATGCGCTGGCTCGACCCGTCGTTCCGGGCCAGCCACTCGCGCCCACCCATGTAGGCTTCACCCTTGAAGTTGCGATCCTTCAAGGCGGGGACCCAGATATCGCGTCTTAGTTCAGGAAGCGTGGAAAGCAGCTTTACGAGCGGAGGATGCTCCGGGTTCAAGCCAAAGTCGCCAGTGTGCCACATCATGTACCCGGCGAACATATGATTGGCCTCGTCAAACGTTAACGACTCACGATGAACCACGTAAACCATTTGCGCTGTCTGAATCAAAAGCAGGCAAAGGACTGCAAACCACACCTGGCGTTTTCCCGTCACCGGAACTCCTTATTCTTTCGGAACCCGCCAATTCTACAATCTCAATCTCATCAATCGAATTCACCCGGCTGCCACGCGACTTATCAGACAAATCCGAACCCACTTCAGCACTCGAATTCCTCCCGGCTGCGTCTTACACTGGTGACGCTCTCAATTCTCCGCGCGCCCCTGATGGTGCGAACTGCAATTACCGCTCTTGTGCTGACCGCGTTCGTCGTTTCCGTAGCTGGCGCTGTTCGGGTTGCCACGCCCGCCAAACTACCCCCGCGCCCAGCCAGCGGAAAGAGCACTGTTCATTCGTCGCATCACGCATCGCATGCGGTGCCGCGGCACGCGTCTCGCTCCGCACATCGTTCCGCCACGCACGTTTTGCATCCAGCAAAGAAAACGAGCACCGTCAAACACACAAACGCAGGCCGGAGCTATACATCCGCCCGGTCCCTGGGACTCAAAACCACTCCCGGCACATCCGCTCAACCGCGTCGCAGCCCTGAGCCGCCGGCCGCTCTTCCGGCTACTCCGGCCGTCGAGCCTTCCAGGGAGACAACCGTCGCCGTTGCATCCGCACCGGAGGTCGTTCCTCAAGCACAGTTCGAGTCAGGAATAGCGCCATCGGTCGCAACCACAAATCCATTCAATGAGCCGATCGATGTCGAACGTCTATTCGACTCCGCGTCCAGTTCAGTCGCCTCAAACGACAAGTTGGGCAGGTACGCGTTGCGCGGGAGTCGCGATTCCCTGATTCGCCAGAACGAGCGCTCTGAAGCCGACTCCCTTGAGCGCATCGAAGACGATGCCGACCTCGCCGATCGAATTGCTCGCGGCATGTTGGTTCCCGTTCCTGAGTCGCCTGCCCTCGCCGTTAATCCCAGTCTCCCCGAGGATCGCCGCTACTGCCGGCCATGGACAGCTTCCTTTCTCACCGACCTCGCACGCGCCCATGATACTCAGTTCCACAGACCGCTCGTGGTCAGTTCCGCGGTGCGTACCGTGGAATATCAAAGGCACCTGATGAGAAGGAATCACAATGCCGCGGCAGCCGAAGGCGACATCGTAAGCCCCCACCTCACCGGCGCTACCGTCGACATTGCAAAATCGGGACTCAGCCGTCACGAGCTTGCCTGGATGCGCGACCGGTTGCTTTCTCTGCAGAATAAGAGCTTGATCGACGTGGAAGAGGAATTCCGGCAGGCCTGCTTCCATATCACGGTTTACAAGGAGTACGCGCCTGAGCAGCCGAGCCGCGCCCCAACAAAGCTTGCTGCCGAGGCCGACGACCACACCACGAGCGGTGCTCCGGTTTCGAATTCTCAGTAGCGCTCGCCCCCTAACGGCAGAAAGTCCCTGCAAATTCACTACCGCCTTCGCGCGGGACGGGTTACAATCGCGGGCGAGCGCAAATCCTCCTACGTTCAAGTACATAAGGCCCATACCCCGGGCAAGTCTTCTTGTTGGGAACCACAAACCGTCGCAGCAGAACTCGGATTGAATGCGTATGAAGAGTGCGCGAACATCCCAAACGGCTTACAGGAGAGACGAACATATGAACGATCAGGCAGTTCAGCCAGCAGCCGAAACTACCCCCGGGCTCACCCAATGGCAGCGCGTTATCAACATATTCTCGGCACCGTCCAGAACTTTTGAAGACATTAAGCGCGGTAACCGCAGCTGGTGGCTGCCATTTCTGATCATGGTCCTGGTTGGGTACATCTTCTTCGCGGCGGTCACAACGAAAATCGGTTGGACTCAGGTTGCGCAGAACGCGATTCATCTCAATCCGAAGGCTGAGGAACGGATGCAGCAGGCTCCTCCGGCTCAACGCGATATGACGATGAAGATTACCCAGTCCTTCACGGAGGGCGTTGTTGCTGCAACCCCCATTTTCTTGCTTGTTTTCGCGGCGGTAATGGCACTCGTCCTTTGGGGGACCATCAATTTTCTGTTTGCTGGAAAGGCCCAGTTCCCGAGCATCTTCGCGGTAATGATGTACGGATTTCTGCCGGGGATCATAAAGACAATTTTAGGAACGATCGTGGTATTTACGGGAATGGCGCCCGAGTCATTTAACATCAGGAACTTTGCTCCGACCAATCTGGGAGCCTTCCTGAACCCGCTGGAGACCAACTCTGCCCTCTATGCCCTCGCCAGCTCGATCGATTTCACTACAATCTGGACCTTGGTGGTCGTGAGCATCGGCGTGGCCATCGTCGCCGGAGTCAAGCGATCCTCGGGTTACATTGCCGTCTTCGGTTGGTGGGCGATCGTGGTGTTGGTTGGCGCGGGCTGGGCCGCTATCATGGGCTGAAGTCAGCCTCATTTGCACCCTGGCAAACAAAAATGGCGCGCATCTCATCGATGTGCGCCGTTGCCTTTGCTAAGAGCTGAAAGCTAGAGGCTAGAGCAGTTTCGGAATTGGTGTGGACCAGAAGGCATACGGCAAAGGCCGTTTTCATTAACCGGAGGCAGCACGCCACAGCTGGGCACCAGACCACCGGCAAGCCGACGCGTGTCTTCCTTAAGAAACTCGCTTCCTTCGCCCGAAAACGCCGCCTGCGATGCTCTCAAAAAGTTCACCGTCAATTCCGAAACTGCTCTAGAAGCTGCCTTATTCCATCCACCGGCGCATGATCAGCGTTGCATTGATCCCGCCAAACCCGAATGAGTTCGACAGCGCCACATCAAAGTTGTGCTTGATTGCCTTGTTCGGTACATAGTCGAGCCGGCACTCGGGATCGGGCGCATCCAGATTGATGGTTGGCGGAAGCTCCTGGTTCAGCAACGCCATCACGGTAATGCCGGCCTCAAGACCGCCCGCGCCGCCCAGCAGATGCCCGGTCATTGACTTGGTCCCGCTGATTTTCAGCTTGTGGCTCAGAGCGTGCTCGCCAAACACAAGCTCGATCGCGCGCGACTCGTTGCCGTCGCCCGCAGGCGTCGAAGTGGCATGCGCGTTCACGTATCCCACTTCTTCCGGATTCACGCCGGCGTCTTTGATCGCCGCTCGCATGCTGCGCTGCGCACCAGCACCCTCCGGAGCGATTCCGGTCATGTGATACGCGTCTGCGCTCATACCGTAGCCGATGACTTCGCCGAGAATCTTCGCGCCGCGCGCCTTGGCAAACTCCAGCTCTTCCAGGATGAGAATGCCTGCGCCTTCGCCGATTACAAAGCCATCGCGGTCCTTGTCGAAAGGACGGCTTGCCTTCGTCGGCTCATCGTTGCGCGTTGAGAGAGCGCGCATGGATGCAAAGCCGCCCACCGAAAGTGGCGTCACCGCCGCCTCCGACCCGCCGGCAATCATCGCGTCTGCGTCGCCATGAAGAATCATGCGCACCGAATCGCCGATGGAGTTCGCACTAGTGGCGCACGCGGTCGCGGTAGCTGAGATCGGGCCCCTCGCTCCATAGCGAATGCTTAATTGTCCCGCCGCCATGTTCACAATGGTCGCGGGAATGAAGAAGGGCGATATCTTTCGCGGGCCGCCTTGCAGCAGGTTTGCATGTTCGCGCTCGATGATTTCGAAACCGCCAATGCCGGAGCCAATAAAGACGCCCACCCGATCTGCAATCTCAGGAGTGATCTGCAGGCCTGACTGAGCCAGTGCCTCCTGCGTGGCGGCAAAGGCAAAGTGAATGAAGCGCCCCATCTTGCGCGCTTCCTTCTTGTCCACGAAATTGAGAGGGTCAAAGTTCTTGACTTCGGCGGCGAAGGTGACAGGAAACCCGGTGGTGTCGAAGCCTTGAATCGGAGCCATACCGCTGGCTCCGGCTACTAACTGCCGCCATACCTCAGGAGCGGTGTTTCCCACACCGCACACCAGCCCAAGGCCGGTGATGACGACTCGACGGGTCACCGGCTACTTGCCTTTCGCGGTCTTTTCGTTCTTCTCGATGTACTCGATCGCGTCCTTGACGGTCTTGATCTTCTCGGCATCCTCGTCGGGAATCTCCAGATCGAATGCCTCCTCGAACTGCATCACAAGCTCGACCACGTCCAGCGAATCCGCGCCCAGGTCCTCCTGAAAGCTCGCGCCAGGGGTGACCTCAGCTTCGTCCACCTGCAACTGCTCGACAATGATCTGCTTTACCTTTTCTTCAACGGCCATGCGTCCTTCTCCTCTTGTTCCTTGAAAACTTTGGGACTTCTCCGGGATAGAAACCATCCGCGTTCCGCCTGCCTACAATACCGGCCCGCGGCACAAGAACACAACCACCGCGCCAAAAATTCGCGCATGGTCCCGAAATTTCAAGTCTACCGGGCGGGTCCAAGTGTGTAAAGGCAAGCGCAGTGGGAAATAAAATCAACAATCTGCGGCCCTGCAAATACACATTCCTGCCTCTTGTCAAGAAGGCGACTCCCGCAAGATTAGGCCCACGAAATGCACAGTAAAAAGGCGTACATTAGGCGAAGAGGTTCCTCGTTCATGGGAAGCACCGCAGTCGTGATTTCGCTCGTCGGTATCATTGCTCTCTTCGCCGGTCTGTGGCTGGGTCATCGCCAGGGCCGAGCCGCCGCGAAGGTTCAATGCGATGACGCACTTGCAAATGAGCGCAGATTTGCCACGGAGCGCGAGACGTCCCTCCAAAGCCAGCTTGACGCGGCCCGGCGCGAAGTCTCAGACCTGCGCCTCAAGGCCGAAGAATTGGCCGCAGTCAAGCAGCAACTCAAGAATGAAGAAGAGAAGTACGCGCAGATGAAGACCGATCTGGACACAGCCTTCAAAGGGGCTGCCGCCGACGCGCTTCGAGCGAACACGCAGTCTTTCCTTTCGCTGGCAAAGCAGGAGTTGGGCGGACAGACTCAGGAGGCGAAGCAGACTCTGGAGACAAAAGAGAAGGCGATTCGGGCGTTGCTTCAGCCGCTTGAAGGCACGCTGAGGCAGCTTGATGAACAAACGCGCGCCATGGAAGTTGCTCGGGCCGGCGCGTATGGCGAAATCAAGAACATGGTAGAGGGCATCAGCAAAAACATCCCTGCATCCCTCGATGCACTCAAGCTTGAAACCTCGCAGCTCATCTCTGCATTGCGGGCGCCTAAAACCCGCGGTAACTGGGGAGAACTGCAACTCAAGCGCTGCGTAGAGTACGCCGGGATGGTGCAGTACTGCTCCTTCAGAGAGCAAGTGAGCGCGCACGACGAGGACGACAAGATCCTGCGCCCGGATATGACGATACAGCTGCCGAATGGCAGAGAGATCGTGGTCGACGCGAAGACTCCACTCGACGCTTTCCTCGATGCAGGGGGCAACGAGGACCCGTCGAGTCAAAAACTCCGCTTTGTTGCCCACGCGCAGCGAGTGAAAGCACATCTCAAGGATCTTTCTGCCAAAGCCTATTGGAAGCAGTTTGAAAGGGTCCCCGACTTTGTGGTCTGCTTCCTCCCGAGCGAGGCGTTGTTCAGCGCAGCGCTCGAAGCGGACCCATCCCTCATCGAGTTCAGCGCGCAAAGCCGCGTTGTAATGGCCACGCCGACCACTCTCATCGCATTGCTCCGTGCGGTCGAGTTCGGATGGCAGCAAATGGAAATCACAAAAAATGCCAAGGCCATTCACGAAACGGGCAGAAGAATTTACGACAAGCTTGTTGTCGCGCAGAGTCACGTGTCAAGGCTAGGGAACGCGCTCAACGCAAGCGTCGACTACTACAACAAGTTTCTCGGAACGGTTGAAGGCAAGGGTGGGGTTTTCCCGCTCGGCAGGCAGTTGGGCCAGCTCGCTCATTCCGATGACGAACTGGCGGAAATCAAAAAGCTACCGGCCGAAATTCGCGAAATGGAATCTGACGAGTGGTCCCAGTCTCTGCTCACAATTGCTGCTACTGACTCGGACTCAGCGGAGTCCGAAGCTTAGGTTGTCCCCGCAAACACCACCCGCATCCGCCTCCACGTCGTTCCCAGATCCTCAGGCAACACGCGCGTCTCGGCAACTGTGGTCATGAAGTTTGTATCGCCCGTCCATCGCGGCAATGCGTGCAGATGAAGGTGACCTGCTACGCCCGCGCCGGCCGACTGGCCCAGGTTCATGCCGAAATTGAGTCCGTGCGGTCGATAGAGCTGCGTCAGCACCTGTTCTGTCTGCTGCGCCAGATCCATCATCTCGTGCGAGGCCTCAGTCGGCAGGCCCGCCAGCCGATCGAGATGCGCAAATGGCACAACCATGATGTGTCCTGATGTGTAGGGAAACGCATTCAGGCAGATAAAGCAGTGCTTACCGCGCAATATCAGTCCCCCTGCCTCCTCCGCTTGATCAGCACTCATGCCATTGGCAATTGCATAGTCAACCGATGCAATCAGGTTGCAGAAAACGCACCCGTTGTCGCCGGGCCATGCGCTGAGGCTTGCGGGAATGCCGGGTCGCGGTGCTCCATCCGCCGTCGTCACATACGCAAATCGCCATGGGGTCCAAAGCAGATCCATAAGGTATTCCGTCGACCCAGTATATAGACGGGTTGGGAACCGCGCTTCGTGTCCGACCCTCACAAGCCTTATCGCGGCCGGGTCTCTGCACGCTTCAAAGCCTCGAGAAAGACTTTCCGGTTCTTTCTTCGCGCAATGATCTGTATCCTCAATCACAAAGCGCACCTAACTCCAATCGTTCTTTCACCGTCATTTCCTTCAACACTTCGTAATAGTCCATTCACACTTGAATCGCCCAAACTGTTGCATTGACGCTGGAAAGAGTACATTGCTACACTTGAAAGCGTAGCTTCCTGCGCGGATTCCAGCAGTTAGCTGCGGCCGCCCTCCAGCCAGCCGTTGCCTGCCTGGTGTTTCCCAAGGAGACGAGTCGCTTTCAAAGCCAGCATCGCTGGCTGGAAGCCGTCCCTGCGAGAACTCCAAGGCCTGTGGCGCACGACCCCGAGCAGGAAGGCGGTACCCAGAGGCATCCCCGCTCGCTTCAATTGCGGAGTAGATGCCGTCCAGCGATAAGCAATCCCGTCACTGGAGCCAGGAATCGCGGAGCTGCTGTCATGCCAAACGTCCTCAATCCCGAACCCGAGAGCATAACCCTGAACACCGAATTGGAAACACCCACACTCGATCCTGCGACGGAGCTTGAGCAGCCGTCGTCCGAATCCACGTCCAACCCCGAGACCGCCGAAGAAGTCACCGCTGTCGATTCACCCGCGCTGGACGCCGATGCCCCAACCGAGCCTGTAGCCCAGGCCGCACCCGCAGAACCCGAGCAAGCTGGCCATGCAGAGCCCGCCGCTTCGGTTGCTGAAGCGCCCGCACCGCCAGCCGCCGCAAAGGCAAGCACCCATGGCGACCACAGCGCCGACTCCGCTGAAGATTTCTCTGCCGCCCTCGCAGCCTTTGAGCGCGAGCAGGCCGCAGAGGCTGCTGCCGTCGAAGCCTATGGAGACAAGGTCGTCTCCGGCACCGTCATCAAGCAGACCGAAAAGCACCTGGTCGTTGATGTGGGCCTCAAGTCTGAAGGTCTGGTGCCGCTCGAGCAGGTCACTGACCACACCGGCGCAGTCAAGTTCAACCCCGGCGATGTCATTGACGTGGTAATCGAGCGCGAGGAGCCCGAGGGTGGCTACCTCGTCAGCTACGAGAAGGCCCAGCGCCTTCGCGTGTGGGACACCATCGAAAAAGCCGCCAACGAGAAGACACCCGTGATCGGCACCGTCGTGAGCCGTGTCAAGGGCGGGCTCACCGTCGACATCGGCATGAAGGCATTCCTGCCCGGGTCGCAGCTTGAGATTCGTCCCGTCCGCAATCTGGACGGCTACCTCGGTCAGCAGATCGAAGTCCGCGTCATCAAGCTCAACAAGAAGCGTGGCAACGTCGTAGTCAGCCGCAAGGAGATCCTCGAGGAAGAGCAGAACGCCAAGCGCTCTCAGACTCTCGATCACCTCGGCGAAGGCGCCATCCTCACCGGTGTCGTCAAGAATCTTACCGACTACGGTGCGTTCGTTGACCTCGGTGGCATTGATGGCCTGCTCCACATCACTGATATGAGCTGGGGCCGCCTCACCCACCCCCGCGATCTGGTCAATGTCGGCGACGAGATCCAGGTCAAGGTCCTTAAGTTCGACAAGGAGAAGCAGCGCGTCTCGCTCGGCTTCAAGCAGCTCACGCCCGATCCGTGGCTTGATGCCGCGGAGCGGTATCCGGTCGGCGCCCATGTTCACGGCCGCGTTCTTTCGGTTACCGACTACGGTGCGTTCGTCGAGCTGGAGCAGGGCATCGAAGGACTCGTTCACCTCTCTGAGATGACCTGGTCCAAGCGCCTCAAGCACCCCTCCAAGCTGGTCAAGCCCGGTGACGAGGTCGACACGGTTGTGCTCAGCGTCAATCCGGCAGACCGCCGCATTTCGCTCGGCATGAAGCAACTCCTCGAGAACCCGTGGGAGAACCTCACTGAGCGCTATCCTGCCGGCACCGTTGTCGAGGGTCGCGTTCGCAACCTCACCGACTTCGGCGCCTTCATCGAGATCGAAGACGGCATCGACGGACTGGTCCACGTCTCCAACCTGAGCTGGACCAAGCGTGTCAAGCATCCTTCTGAAGTTGTGAAGAAGGGCGAGAAGGTCAAGGCAGTCGTTCTCGGCGTCGAGCCGCAGAACCGCCGCCTCTCGCTCGGCATCAAGCAGCTTCAGCCCGATGTGTGGGAGAGCTTCTTCGCTTCGCATCGCGTCGGAGACGTGGTACACGGCAAGGTGCTTCGCACCGCGCAGTTCGGCGCATTCGTTGAGATCGCCGAGGGCGTTGAAGGCCTCTGCCACATCTCAGAAGCAGCCGAGGAGCCGGGTCAGCCATCCAAGCTCGAGGCTGGTCAGGAACACGACTTCAAGATCATCAAGATCAACGTGGAAGAGAAGAAAGTGGGCCTCAGCCTGCGCGCGGTATCCGGCCATGAAGCCAGCCGTGCCCAGGTCGAGCACTACAAGGAGAGCGCGCACAAACAGCCCGTCTCCAGCTCGACCACCACCCTTGGCGATCTGATCAACTGGCGGAAGAACGAGCGCTAAGCCGCCACCTCATAGCTGGTCACAGCAACGGCCACCCTCCGGGGTGGCCGCTCTGCGTTTGGCCAACCTGATTCAGGCCCGATGACCAACCATCTGTGATCGGTGAACTATTGGTGGTCTGCCGACACGGTGTATTCTGCCCTTCTTCCCCGGGAAGGGACACACCCCATGTCGTTCAAGACGTCTCGCCGCGACTTCCTGTCGGCCGGCCTGATGGTTCCCGTCGCCGGCGCAGCTTCAAACATCGGCTTCCTGCAGACTCCCGCCGACTAAGCCGCCTGCCGCCCCCGTCAAACTCGACTACCGCACTCTCGGCCACACCGGTCTCAAGGTCACCTCGGTCGGATTCGGATGCATGATCACATCCGATCCCAGCGTCATCGAGCGCGCCGCTGATCTCGGCATCAACTACTTCGATACCGCGCGCGGCTACCAGCACGGCAATAACGAGCGCATGGTGGGCGCGGCCCTTGGCGCCAGGCGCAAGCAGCTCATCCTGTCCACCAAATCGCATTCCGCCGACAAGGCGAGTCTTCTCAAGGACCTCGATACCAGCCTCGCTGAACTGAAGACCGACTACGTCGATATCTGGTATCTCCACGCCAAAGACAAGCCCGCGCGATATCCGCGACGACATGATCGAGGCGCAGCAGATCGCCAAGTCAGCAGGGCAAAGATCCGCTTTGCCGGCATGAGCACGCACGCGCTGCCCAGAATGTCCGAGTGGACCATCGATAAGAAGGCGTTCGACGTCGTCCTCACCGTCTACAACTTCACCATGGACCAGAAGATGGACGAGGCCATTGCCGCCGTCGCAAAGACCGGCACCGGAGTTGTCGCCATGAAGATCATGGCCGGGGGAGCCCACGCCCATCGTCCCGGCGAGCCCGTCGACCCGCGCATGCAGCGCGAAGGCGCCATGCTGTCGGCGCTCAAGTGGGTGCTAAGCAGGCCCAACATCGGTACCACCATCCCCAGCATGACCGACATGGATCAGCTTGACGAAAACCTGCGAGCGATGGCCGAGCCATTCTCTCAAAGCGACGAGAAAATCCTGTCTGCTCACCTGGAACAGATCGCGCCGCTCTATTGCCGCTTCTGCGGCGAGTGCGACGGCGCCTGCCAGAAAGGTCTTCAGGTAGCCGACACCCTCCGCATCCTCACCTACGCCGACGGATACGGCCAATTCGCTCTCGCCCGCGAGAGGTTCCAGGAGCTTCCGGCTCAC
This sequence comes from uncultured Acidobacteriaceae bacterium, assembly GCA_963751225.1. Lineage (GTDB taxonomy): Bacteria > Acidobacteriota > Terriglobia > Terriglobales > Acidobacteriaceae > Telmatobacter. The sequence goes on along the minus strand of CAVVTY010000007.1, from coordinate 57,237 downwards.
CACGCCGCTGTCCGCTGCGGCGATTGTGCCGATTGCACCGTGAAATGCCCTCACGGTGTACGCGTCGCGGAACGCATGGCGCGCGCACAGGAACTCTTCGCATGAGGTTTGCGCTTGTGTTCCTTGGCTTCCTGCTCTCCACCGGAACTGCCGGCGCACAGGAATATCTCGATTGTCACTTCGTGCCAGGATGGGAGCAGTCCGGGCAGAGGCGCGCCTACACCGCCGACAATCTCTTTGACTACAGAGACGGTGCCGCGGAAGGCTACCTCATCTTCAGCTTTGTCCGCATGCAGGGCATCGATTGCAAATCAGGCGCAACCACGCTGGCGATCGATGTTTCTGATATGACTGACGCTGATTCGGCCTACGGCATGTTCAGCGCCAATCGCGACCCAAAGCAGCCTATTGCCAAAATCGGAATGGGTGGCCAGGTCATGCCGGAGAGCCTGATCTTTGCCAAAGGAAGATTCTTCGTCGAGATTATCGAGAACGACGGAAATCCCAATGGCGACCAATCCACGACGCTGCAGGCATTTGCAACCAGGATGCAGCCTCTTCTCGAAGGCCGCGACTCACCTCCTGAAGCGTTGCAATGGTTCCCAACAGAGGATCAGGTCTCTGTCCGACTGGTCCCCGAAAGCGTGCTTGGTCTGCGCATTCTGAAGCGCGGCTATGTGGCCACGTACAAAGAAGGCCAGGCGTTCGTTGTCCCCATGGACTCGTCCGAATCAGCTTCGGATGCGATGAAGAAGCTGCGTGAGCGATACTCCGGTGCCGCACTCACGCAACTTGGCGACGAAGCGTTCCAGGCGCAAGCCCCGTATCTGAACGGCTTATGCATCTTCCGCAAGGGCCGATATATTGGCGGCTATACGAATCTTTCCGATTCTGCCGAGGCCGTTATCAGGGCGGGAACCCTGCTGAAGCGGATTCCGTAATCGCTCCTGAATATGGAGGAGGTTGGATCTAAAAGCTAGTGGTGTCCGCCGCACAGATGGTCATTTATGTTTTGAAAGGGCACGACTTCAGTCGTGCCGAAAACGGCCCAAAATGATCTGGGCTTTAGCCCCTGAGGGAAGCCTCTTCTATAGATTCAAGCCATTTGCGGGCATCGGTAAATGACCCTATTTGCGGCGGCATACACTAGAAGCTGGAAGCCGGTCTCTTCCTCGCCAGCACCAGCACAATCCCCAGCGCCGCCAGCACGCAGATCAGCGCGAACCCAAACACGCTGGCGTAGCCGAACACCCCGATCACCGCTCCCGCCACCGGCCCGACCAGAAAGAACGAGACATCCGCGAACACCGTGTAGACGCTCAACGCGGTTCCACGATTCTCCACCGGGACGCGCTCGACCGCTTCCACGCCTAATGCCGGAAACACCAGCGAATACCCAACTCCCGCCAATGCCGCACCGGCAAACGCCATCCACGGCGAAACCGCGAGCCACAAAAGAAGCACGCCCGCTGATTCCACGATCAGGCACACCTTCGAAACCGCGAATCCGCCGAAGTGGTCGATCGCTCGGATGAAAAGCAGTCGCGCGGCAATAAAGGCCGTGCCGAAAGCGGTCAGGCACAGGGCCGCGCCTCCCCAATGCCGGCTCGCATAGAAGAGTGTGACAAACGTGGCCAGAGCACTGTATCCCACGCCACCCAATGCAAGCCCCATGCCGTGCGGAGTCACCCGCCACATCACGTTGCGGAAGGGAAGATGTTCGCCGGGCACCACCGGCACAGGCTTCTTGGCAGCGGCCATCGCAAGGCTCACGCCGCAGATGATGATCGTTACAATGCCGATTGCTCCAAGGCCCCAGTGCATCTCCATCACCACGCCCAGCGGGGCACCCAGAGCCAGAGCCCCATACGTGCTGACCCCGTTGAATGAGATCACCTTTGCCGTGTGTTCCGGACCAGCGCTCGTGATGCCCCATAGCGTCGCGCCCGTCGATCCAAGGCTTTCACCCACGCCGAGCACCAGGCGGCTCGCGATCAGGCTCGTCAAGCTCAACCACGCCGGGTTGCGGTGCAGCGCCGCCGCGCCGACTAGAAGTGCTCCGCTTGCCGTGCACGCGCCCATGCCCCACAGCACGGAGACTTTTGCTCCCACGCGGTCTGAGATGCGTCCGGCCCACGGCCTGCTCAGAAACGTCGCAATGTACTGAATGCTGATAACCAATCCCGCCAGCGACGCGTGGTAACCCATTCGCAGATGCACATACGCAGGCAGAATCGCCAGCGGCAGCCCAATCGCGAGATAGACCACAAATGAGAAGCTGGTGAAGCTGATGATGTGCCAGGTCCCGCCATTGGTCGACACGGGGACCGAAGCAGCAGTATTTTCTAGGGCAGCATTGGGCATGAATGAAAGCGGATTCCGAACGAGTTGCGGTCACTTCCAGTATATCGGACGACAACTTATTTTCCCGACTCCTCTACGCAGCAGCGTCTGATGGATGCGCCTGTTGAACAAATTTGAAAGGGGCACGCCTTCGGCCGCGCCGAAAACTGCCTAACCCGTTATCCCCACTGTCACTGCATCTCGCTTAAACTTGATGTGTGGCCTCGTCATTCCACATTGAGAACTTCGGTTGTCGCGCCGCACGTGCCGACGGCGAGGCAGTCGCAAGCCTCCTACGTGCCGCGGGAATGCAGGAAGGCCAACACATCAACGCAGACGTTGTCGTGGTCAACACCTGCAGCGTCACCGGAGAGGCTGATCGCGAGGCTCGCGCCTTCATCCGTCGTGCCAACCGCCTCAACCCCGAAGCGCGCATCATCGCAACCGGCTGTTACGCCCAGCGCGCACCGGAAGAGCTTGCGGTCTTGCCTGGTGTTGCCGCCGTGGTGGGCAACAGCCACAAGTCGTTCGCTCCCGAGGTCGCGCTTCACCTGGCTCAAAGCGGAATTCGCCAGCCCGAGTCGCAGCCATCGATGGTCAGCGTCCAGTCGCTCATCGCAGGTGGCAGCACGGACGGGCGGGCACTCGTCCTCGCAGATGACACGTTCGCGCATTCATTCCTCGAAGAAGCTCCGGTGCTCCCGGGCGCACAGACCCGCCCCAATCTGAAGATTCAGGAAGGCTGCGGAAACCGCTGCTCGTTCTGCGTGATTCCGCAGACACGCGGATCTTCAAGAAGTCTGCCCAGTGCATCGGTCCTTCGCCACATCGAAAACTTTGTCGCGGCCCGTGGGAATGAACTTGTCCTCTCCGGAATCAACCTTGGCCGATGGGGCCGCGATCTCGACGCCGCCACTCAGACTCGCACTCTCGCCACGCTGGTACGAAGAATCTTCGCCGAGACAAGTCTGCCCCGGCTCCGCCTCAGCTCCATCGAGCCAATGGATTGGGATCGCGATCTCATCGCCCTGATGTCGGAATTCGGCGGGTCGAGGCTCGCGCGCCACGCGCATCTGCCGCTTCAGTCCGGATCAGACTCCGTTCTGCGCCGCATGTATCGTCGCTATCGGCCCTGGCATTATGCAGAAAAGGTCGCCGCCCTCTTTGATGCCGTCGGCCCCGAACTCACCCTCGGTGCAGATGTCATGGTGGGCTTTCCGGGCGAAACCGACCGCGAGTTCGCCGAAACAATGGAGTTCGTTCGTTCGCTTCCCTTTGGATACCTGCACCTGTTTCCGTTCTCTCCGCGGCCCGGCACGCATGCCTGGAACCTCCACACCGAATCGCCTGTTCCCGCCGTCGTGGTTCAGGAACGCATGGCCCAACTTCGTGCCCTGGCCGCCGAAAAGTCCCGTGCCCACAGGTCGCAGTTCACCTTCAGAGAGCTCGACGCAATCACGCTGCACACTTCTCCAGCTCTCCGAGCGTCAGGCCGCACCTCCGCGCTCACGGTCAACTTTCTCCCGGTCGAGGTGGAAGGACTGTTGCCGGCGAATCGCCTCGTGCGTATTCATGTCACGGGTGTGAACGTTCAAAGCTCGCTCGTCGCAACCCTTGCTTCACCCGGTCCTTACGTGACGAATCTCCACGTTTGTCCGCCTTCCGTTTCTGCCGCGGAATCCATGCAAAGCGGCTGCTAGTCGCAGGCCTTACAAAGGGTTTCGTGATCCCCGCCAGTGCTATACTCAGTGTGCGTTCGTGCGCCCAGCAAGAGCTCCGGATGGATCCGGATCGGGGCGTCCGAGCAGCCCGGAGGAGAGTACCATCGCACTCGACAAGCGTTCGGCAAAGTCCTTTATTCGTATCAACGATCGGATTCGCGCCCGCGAAATCCGCGTAATCGATGAAAACGGCGAGCAACTCGGCATACTGCCGCCCTTTGAAGCACTCAAAATCGCACGTGAGCGCGGCCTCGATCTGGTCGAGGTATCACCCAATGCCATCCCGCCGGTCTGCCGCATCCAGGACTACGGCCGCTTCCTCTACGAGAAGGAAAAGAGCGAGCGTGCAGCCCGCAAGAAACAAAAGGTCATCGTCGTCAAAGAAGTGAAGTTTTCCGTCACCGTCGACGAACACGACTACCAGACCAAGAAGAATCAGGCCGTCAAGTTTCTCACTGGCGGCGACAAGGTCAAAGCGAGTCTTCGGTTCCGCGGCCGTCAGATGGCCCACCGCGATCTCGGATACAACATCATCAACCGGCTTATTCAGGATATCGGTGAAGTGGGCGTCGTCGAATTCATGCCGCGCATGGAAGGCACCATTCTGCACGCCATCCTCGCGCCCAATAAGCGCCCCGAGGGTCAGAAGCCCAAGCCTCCGCAGCAGCCGCAGGCGCAGGCCCCCCGACCGCTGGTGCCGCCGGCGCAGTAAGCCAACCCGCGTGGAAGGCCGCCTCTCGCAGGCGGCCTTCGTGTGTTCAGGGAACGGCTCTCGGTGCGGCCTTCGCGCGTCCCGCACATGCTCCGCAACAATCTCACAGGCTAACTCGCTAACCTGCTAACTCGCTAGCCCGCTAGCTCGGCTGACCCCGCCAACTCCGCTGCCTCCATGTATTCTGACCCCATGCATCGACTCGGGCTCTCTGCTCTTTCCATAGCGTGCGCGGCCTTTGCTCTAACGCCGTTTTCTGCATCCGCGCAAACGAGCTCGACTTCCGCCCCGGTACAACCGGCGCCACGCTTTCCAACCAACGAAGACTTGCGCCACATGAGGGCCCTGTCCGCCCCGATGCTCTCGCCTGATGGGAAGCAGGTTCTCTTCACTGTCACCCAGTCCACAGCAGACGGAGCGGGCAGCCACCTTTGGCTTGTCCCCGTTCCACCGAGTGGCGATAAGGCGCGCCAGCTCACCTACTCTCCGCCTGCCGACAAACGCGGTGAACACGACGCCCAGTGGGCGCCCGACGGCTCCGGTGTCTTTTTCCTCGCCAAGCGCGGCGAACACACGCAGATCTTCCGTCTCGATCTGCGTGGAGGCGATGCGTCCCCCTACGACCTGAAGATCATTCCCCCCGTCGATCTGTCGAAGGACAAAGACGCCATCAACCCTCCGCCCTCTGAAAACTCGACAGAAAAGAAAGACGAAAAGAAGTCCGCGGAGCAGAAAACGGAAGCGCAGCCTCTCGATATCGCCGGCTTTGCGTTGAGCCAGAACGGCAAATTCCTTGCCGTTTGGGCGCACGACCCCGAAACCCCAGGCGAGAAGAAGCAAAAAGAAGCCAAGGTGGATGCATCGTGGGTCAACCACGAGAGGCACCTCACCCGTCTTTACCTGGCGGCCCTGAAGCCCGACGGATCCCTCGATGGTGATCTCAAGCCGGCCGCCATTCCGCCCGACGTGCATCGGGCTGCATGGTCTCCAACGGCAGACAAGCTCTTGGTCTTCACGGAAGCTCCCAATGAAGCATCCGATCTGGGACCGGCCGGGGCCGCTTGGATCCTTGACACCACTGATCTCGAGCACCCGGTTAAGCTGGATCGTGTTCCCGCCACCGTGCAGGGCGGAGCATGGAGTAACGATGGCGCCTCGCTCGTCTTTTCAGCCGCAACTCCCGAGGACGCGCCCCCCGGCTACAACGAGCTCTATCTTCTGCCGAGCATCGCTCCTGTTGCCAATCCCCAACGGCTAACCGCCGGCTTCAAAGGCCAGTTAAGCGCACAGGGTATCTACTTCACCCGTGAAGGCTCGCTCATCGCCGTTGCAGCCATCGGCACCCGCACAACCCCCATCCTCATCGCGGCTGACGCAAAGGCCCCACCTGCTCAGATCGATTTCGGAGCGTACGTCATCTCGGGCCTCAACACGAATCGCATGCAAACCGGTTGGGTCTGGCTGGCTGACTCCGGTGGCCATCCTACGCAGCTCTGCTTTGCGGCGCGCCTCGGGGAGAGCTGCAATGCTCTGCCCACGCCGGATCTTGGTCCAGCGAATATGCGCTCCGTCGCGCCACTGCTCGTTCGCTGGAAGAGCGGCGACTTCAACATTGAAGGCCTTCTCTATCTCCCCCCTGACACTGGCTCCGCCCGAATCCCGCTCGTTGTCGATGTTCACGGTGGCCCTTTCGGCGCCTGGGTCAATCGCAGCGACCCCTTTGCTGACTTCCTCGTCGGCCACGGCTGGGCGGTGCTCCGGCCCAACCCTCGCGGATCATCGAATTACGGAGTCAGGTTTGCCGCAGCCAACAAAAATGATCTCGGCGGTGGGGACTACCAGGACGTGATGGCTGGTGTCGACTACGTGCTCGCCAACTATCCGATTGACCCTGCCCGGCTCGCGCTCATGGGCTACAGCTACGGAGGCGAAATGGCTGCCTTCGTTGAGGGAAAGACTGATCGCTTCAAAGCCATCATCAGCGGCGCTCCCGTCATCGACCAGTTCAGCGAGTACGGGACGGAAAAGGGATCCTGGTACGACCGCTGGTACTTCGGCAAGCCATGGGAGAACATGCAGGACGCGTGGCGCCAGAGCCCGCTCGCCGGTGCGGCACACGCCAAGACACCTTTCCTGCTGATCCAGGGCCAAAGCGACACTACTGATCCTCTTGGGCAGGCTGAGGAAATGTATCGCGCCCTTCGCCAGGAGGGCGTCCCCGTTGAACTCGTCACCTACCCGCGCGAAGACCACGGCCCGCTTGTCATCGGAATGTTGGGCCATCCTTCACCCGAGCCATGGCACGGCTTCGACGCGCGGCAGCGTATCGTCCAGTTCATTGAAGCAGCCTTCTCATCGACGCCTCAACCTTCCACCGCCGCGGCCAAACCATAGCGCCCTCATGGCCGGCTGACTGGCTCGGACAGCGGGCTTCGCCGGCCCATCACCGACCTCTCCGGCTCGCCATGCTATCCTCCCACTCGACATGCGAATCTCATGCTGCACACTGCCTATTCTCCTGCTCATCGCAGGCGTCCTGGATCCGGCCCTCCACGCCCAACAGAACAACGCGCCTCACCTCGAAAAGCGCGGCGTTGCCACACAGCTCATCGTCGACGGCAAGCCATTTCTGATCCTCGGCGGCGAGTTGCATAACTCGTCGTCTTCGAGCCTCGACTACATGCAGCCGCTGTGGTCCCAACTCGCAGGCATGGGGCTCAACACTGTGGTCACGCCCCTGAGTTGGGAACTGATCGAGCCCACAGAAGGCAGTTACGACTTCTCGCTCGTTGACGGCCTGCTTTCCCAGGCGCGCCAGGCCCATGAGCGGATTGTGTTCCTCTGGCTCGCAAGTTGGAAAAACGGCATGTCAAGCTATGCCCCTATTTGGGTCAAACAGGATACAAAGCGCTTCCCGCGAGTTCAGGTTCGCGGCAGCCAGATTGAGCTTCTCAGCCCCGCTGCCGCCGCCACGCAACAGGCCGATGCGCGCGCATTCGCGGCCCTCATGCAGCACCTCAATCAGGCCGATAACCGCGACCACACCGTTCTCATGATGCAGGTCGAGAATGAAGTCGGTGTCCTCGGCGATTCGCGAGATCGCTCCGCTGCTGCAGAGCACGCCTTCGCATCGCAGGTCCCTGCCGAGTTGACGCGCTATCTCAAGGCCCATCACGACAGTCTCTATCCACGACTCCGTGAACTCTGGGACGAAAACGGAACCAAAGTCGCCGGCACCTGGGCCGAGGTCTTCGGCAACACATCGCGCGCCGACGAGATATTCATGGCTTGGCACTATGCGCGGTTCATCCACGCGGTTACGGCAGCGGGCAAGGCCGCTTACAACCTCCCCATGTACGTGAACACCTGGCTTGCCGACGACGACACTCAGCCGGGCTCCTATCCCAGCGGAGGTCCTGAGCCATGGGTTATCGATATTTGGAGAGCAGCCGGCACCGCAATCGATTTCTACGCGCCGGATCTTTACGCTTCGAACTTTGTCGAGTGGTGCCAGCGGTATCATCGCGATGGCAACCCGCTCTTTATGCCCGAGACGCGGGGCGGAACTCCCGGCGCCGCCAATGTCTTTTATGCGGTCGGACAGGAAGCGGGTTTTGGTTTTTCGCCGTTTGCCATTGAAGACAGCATGGATCCCAAGCAGGATTTGGCCATAAGCTACGGAGCGATCTCAAATGTGGCTCCTCTGCTTCTCGAGCAGCAGGCCGCCGGCAATGTTCGCGGCTTCGTGCTTGACAGGGAACATCCTTCCGCAGACTTCGTCCTTGGCGGATACACACTTCATGTCACTCTCGACGAAATCTTTGGCTCGCATGCCACGGCAGGCTATGGTCTCATCATGGCGACTGGTCCCAATGAATTCCTGGGCACCGGGAAAGGATTCCGGGTCTCCTTTGCAGCTCCCCCGACCGGTCCCAGAGTCGGGATCGCATCCATCGACGAAGGCACCTTCGAGGATGGGAAATGGCATCCGGACCGGCGACTGAATGGCGACGAAAATGATCAGGGAGGCTATTGGCGCTTCGATTCGCGCCACGTCAATACAGAAAAGGCAAAACTCTACACGATGAATTAATGCAGGCCGCGCCGATGGCGATGCTGCCTCAGGATGATCTCGGCGCACAAGCCCAGCACGCCGTAACAGGCTGCATTCAAAAGCGCGAACGAGTGGTACGCCAACGGCACAGCACGCCCCAGTAACGACGCTGGCGCGGTGATCGCTGCAATGGTCCAGGCACCAATGTTCGAATTGGGCCCTGCCAGAATGCCGAAGGTTACCCAGAAGCAGGCGACACCCAGTCCTGCCAGTCCCCAAAAACAAATTCTTCTGAGCATTACAATTCCCCCAAGGCAGCAAATCCACAACTTGCGAATTATTGTGATTGTGTTATCAGACATTGTCGGAAATCCGGCTCAATTATGCAAGTCATCCCACTGGTCGAAACCTCGGCGCATGGCCCCGAATCCGCCCTTCCTGTATACTGGTTAGAGTGCCTCTGGCGCAGGGAAGTCCCTGTCTAAGCAGGTCTGAATTGCAGGGCTTGGAACTGCAGGGCCCTATCCAAAAACGAGAAGAAAAATGCCCAAGTTGAAAACACATACGGGCGCGAAGAAGCGCTTCAAGAAGACTGGCACTGGCAAAATCAAGCGTGGCCAGACGAAGACGCGCCACATCCTTTCGTCCAAATCGCCAAAAGTGAAGCGCAAGCTCGGCAAGATCGTGCTTGTCTCTGACGGCGACTTCAAGAAGGTTGCGCGCATGATTCCTTACGCCTGATCGTTGCGCTCTGAGCGCTTCCGGGCCTGCTTGATGGGCCCCCGTCGGCACGAACTGCGTCCCAGCCGGCGAGAGATCAAGGCTTGAATGAGCGAGTGAAGAGGCCATAAGCGCAGCATCAAATGCCGCGCATCCTGCCTCCAGCCGCCTGACAGAAGAACGCAAAAGGAGTAACCCCCATGCCCCGTGTCAAACGGAGTACCAAGCGGAGTGACCGCCGCAAGAAAATTCTCAAGCGAGCGAGCGGATACTTCCTCACAAAATCCAAGCTCTACCAGGCCGCCCAGGAAGCCGTCGAGCGCGGCCTCAAGTTCGCCTACACCGGCCGTCGCCAGAAGAAGCGCCAGTTCCGCTCACTCTGGATCGTGCGCATCTCTGCCGCCGCCAAGCTCAACGGCACCAGCTATTCTCAGTTCATCAACGGGCTGAAGAAGGCGGGCATCGAACTCGATCGCAAGATCCTCGCCGACATCGCCGTTCACGACGCAGCCGCGTTTACCAAGCTGGTGGAGCAGGCCAAGACCGCTCTCGCCAGCTCAGCCGCTTAAGCCCGGCGTTCGACTCAGCCGTTTGACGGCCCGGAGCCTGGCTTCGGGCCGTTGCCATTTTCAGCGATATCTTTTCTCCTCAACACCGGATCAGAGCCCCGCCGCATGCGATGAGATATTCTGGGGTTTCGCAATGACTACGGAAGCAATTCCCAATCTGACGGCTTTTGATGAAGCCGCACTTGATCAAGCCTTTGCCGCACTGGCCACACAGGTCACCGACGAAGCCGCCGCAATCGCCGGCCCCGACGACCTCGAAGCCTTCCGCCTGCGTTGGACCGGTCGCAAACAGGGTCGACTCAATGAAGTCTCTGCGCGGTGGCTCAAGGCAGCTCCGCCTGAAGCAAAGAAGCCCGTCGGCGAGCGATTCAAGTTGCTCAAAGAGCTCGTCGAGCGTCTGCTCGAAGATGCTTCGGCCTCCGGACCCGGCGACGCCGCACTCGCCGCTGAAGCCATCGACATCACGCTGCCCGGCACCCGCCGCCTCACCGGCGCCGAACACCCCATCACCCGCACGATGAATGAGATCGTGTCGGTGTTTGCGTCACTTGGATATTCGGTCGGCGTCGGTCCCGAGGTCGAAACCGACTTCTACAACTTCGAGTCCATGAACTTTCCGCCGGGCCATCCCGCGCGCGACACGCAGGACACGCTCGTCGTTGCCAACCAGGAGCGTCGCCCCCTGCGCGATCGCCTGCTTTTACGCACTCACACATCGCCTGTGCAGATGCGCACCATGGAGCAGCAACCGCCGCCCGTCCGCATCGTGATCCCGGGCAAGGTCCACCGCAACGACGCCGCCGACGCCACCCACTCGCCGATCTTCCACCAGGTCGAAGGCCTCTGCGTCGACCGCAACATCACCTTCAGCGACCTCAAGGGCACGCTCGACTACGCGATGAAGGCGCTCTTCGGCTCATCGGTAAAGACGCGCTTTTTTCCGTCGTTCTTTCCGTTCACTGAGCCCTCGGCCGACGTGCAGATCAGCTGCATCTTCTGCGGAGGCAAGGGATGCCGCAAGTGCAAGCAGTCCGGCTGGATTGAGCTGCTCGGCTGCGGCATGGTTGATCCCGCAGTCTTCGCCTTCGCAGCAGAGAAACAGCCAGCATACGACCCGAAGAAGATCTCCGGCTTTGCCTTCGGCATGGGCGTCGAGCGCATCGCCATGATGAAGTACGGCATCAGCGAAATCGGCCAGTTCTACGCGGGTGATATGCGGTTTTTGAGTCAATTTGGATAGCGATGAGCAGAACAAGACATTATCGAGACTTGATTGCATGGCAAAAAGCGATGGAATTGGCGCGTGCGGTCTATGCACAAACCGAAGAGTTTCCGAAGTCCGAAACGTTCGGCCTGCGGATGCAATTGCGTCGATCGGCCGTAAGCGCAGCAGGCCATATTGCGGATGGTCACGGACGTTTGACGGATGCCGAAAATCGAAAATCGCTCAGCGTTGCTCGCGGCGCTCTGAATGAACTGCAGACTCAAATAGAACTCGCAGATAGCCTCAAATTCCTTGACAAGCAAGCAGGAGAGCACATGCTAGAACTTTCAACAGAAGTTGCGAAACTGATCAATGGTTTGCTCGGAGTGCTTGAGCCACAACCGCGCTAACTTGCTAACTTGCTATCGCGCGAAGCGCGGCTAATTCGCTAGGAGATCAAAACCAGGCAATGAAAGTCCTCACGAAATGGCTGCGGAGCTACCTCCCTGAGATCGCGATTAGCGACATCCAGCTCGCCGAAGACCTGACCTTGCGCGGCATCGCAGTCGAAGGCATCTACTCACTCGGCAAATGCGGCTCCCTCTACGAGTCGGAGTGCTTGAGCCACAACCGCGCTAACTTGCTAACTTGCTATCGCGCGAAGCGCGGCTAACTCGCTAGGAGATGCAACGAGCGAATGAGAATCCTAACAAAATGGCTTCGCAGCTACCTCCCCGATCTTCCCACCTCGGACGCACAACTCGCCGAAGACCTGACTCTGCGCGGCATCGCAGTCGAAGGCATCCATTCGCTCGGCCAAAGCGGCTCTCTCTACGAGATGGACATCACCACCAACCGCGTCGATGCCATGAACCATTACGGCATCGCCCGCGAAGCTGCTGCCATCTACGGCGTTCCTCTCAAACCGCTCGATTTCGCGCTTCCGGCGGCTGGTCCAGCCAAGCAGTCATTCTCAGTTCGCATCGAGGCAGAAGATGCCTGCGGCCGATTCACCGCCCGCGTCCTCCGCAACATCACCATTGCCGAGTCGCGCGACTGGTTCCCGGGCGCCGAGGTCTGCTCCTACTTCGCGCTCCTCGAGCAGAAGCAGATCTCCAACGCAGTTGATGCGACCAATTTCGCCTGGCTCGCCATGGGACAGCCTACGCATGCCTTCGACCTCGACAAGATAGAAGGTGGCATCATCGTGCGCCGCGCGCGCAAAGGCGAACGCCTCAAAACCCTCGATGGCATGGACCGCATCCTGGATCCGGAAGACCTGGTGGTTGCCGACCACGTCAAGCCTCTTGCGCTGGCCGGGGTCATGGGTGGCTGGGACTCGATGATCACAAGCGCTACCACCAATGTTCTCGTCGAGGCAGCATGGTTCGAGCCCATGGCCGTGCGCCGCACCGCGCGTCGTCATGGCCTGCACACTGACGCTAGCCACCGCTTTGAGCGCGGAGCCGATTTCAACGCGGCCCCGGTCGCTTCGGCGCTGGTAAGCAGCATCTTGCTCGCCAACAGCGGCAATCCCGAAGGCGAATTGGTCGATGTGCGCATCCCCGCATGGGAAAACCGAACCGCGCAACGGCCCCCCATCTCGCTCGCTCTTGGCGAGGTGCATCGCCATCTCGGAACCACACTCGACGAAGAGGGAATTACCGCTCCCGCAGTGGAGAATCTTCTCACCGCGCTCGGATGCAAGCTCACCAGCCACTCCTCGCAGACTCCAGCCTGGCAGGTTACGCTGCCCAGTTGGCGCCTCGACCTGGAGCGCGAGATTGATCTGATCGAAGAGGTTGCACGCGTCTATGGCTACAACCGCTTTGCGAACACGCTTCCCGTCTTCGGTGAAGGCGTGAAGGCGCTCCCATGGGCAGAAGCGGAGGCGGCTGTGCGCCGCACCATGCTTGCTTCGGGACTCCACGAGGCCATCGCCAGCACCTTCTGCTCCGCTGCCGAGGCCGTTCTTACCGCGCCATTGCCGGCCCAGGTCGTTCCACTCGGCAACCCTCTCAGTGAAGAAGCCGGAGTTCTGCGTCCGTCTCTGATACCCGGCCTGCTCACCACGGTCGCGGGCAACCTTCATCGTGATGTGAGCGACGTGCGCCTCTTCGAGCTTGGAACCGTCTTTAGTGGATCCACCGACAAGGTCGACGAGCGCCCGGCTCTCGGCTTCGCCGCCGTCGGCGCTTTGCCTGAGCAGAGCGCGCTCCATCCCGCCCGTTCCATCGAATTCCACGACGTCAAGGGAATCGTCGAACAAGTGCTTGCCGGCTTCCAGACGCGCGCCGTCTACTTTGACCGTTTCCCGCCGGAGACGGGCCTTACACCTGACTGGCTTCATCCTTACCGCGCCGCGCGAGTGGTTGCTGACGGTCTCACAGTCGGGTGGTTTGGTCAGCTGCATCCAGTTGAAGCCGCATCGCGAAAGCTCAAGGACCCGGTCCTCATCGGCGAGTTGTACCTCGATCGCCTTTACAACCTCCCGCTGCGCAAACCGGCCGCGCGTGAAATTTCCCGCTTCCAGCCGGTGCGTCGCGACTTCTCTCTCATCCTCGATCAGAGCATCGAATGGGAAAAGATCGATCAGGCGCTTGCCGCTCTCCAGATTCCTGAACTCGTAGAGTGGCGCGTCCGCGAAGTATTCCACGATGCCAAGCTGGGTGCGCATGAGTATTGTCTGCTGCTCGGCACTACCTTCCAGGCCCCGGATCGCACATTGCGCGAGGAAGAATTGCAGGCCTTCCAATCCCGGGTGGTGAAAGCAGTCAGCAGAACCGGCGCGCGCCTCCGTTCCTGAAGCGCCTGTGTGCCAACCCTTTGAGCGTTGCCTGCCGAAAAGGCGGGAAAGCACGAAAGCAACTTACCCAATCGTCTCCCCGCATCCCGTGCGGGAGCTATACTTCTTCGGATACAGCGCTCTTGCGCGGAGGTTATGATTCATGTCGCAATCATTCTTTGAATCCCAGATCGCGGAACAGCCGCAGACCGAGCAACCCGTTATGAAACAGCACGACCACGGCACCCTCGCCATGAGCGCCAACGATTTCTCCGCACTCGAGGAGCGAGTAGTGCGCGCAGTCAACCTGGTCAAGAGCGAGCGCCAGGCACGCACCGCCGCCGAGCAGCGCGCGGAGGGCCTCGAGACACGGCTGCAGGAGCAGAGCGCGCTGGTGAAGAGCCTTCAGGAAGAGGTGCGGGCACTCAATTCCGAGCGCGACCAGGTTCGCCAAAGAGTCGAGCGCCTGCTGTCGCAGCTTGATGCACTTGAATTGTGAGGTCGGCAATGGCTAAAAACACGCCGCAGGACGCGCCCGGTTACGTCACTGTGAGCATTTACGACCAGACGTACCATCTGCGAGGACAGAACGCCGACCATATTCGCCAGCTCGCCGATTTGGTCGACAGCAAGATGCGCGCAGTCGCATCACAAGGCCGCACCGTCGATTCTCTGCGTGTGGCCGTCCTTGCGGCTCTCAACCTCGCAGACGAATTGTCGCAATCGACAGGCGGCGATGCGGGCGAGGGCCGTGTCCGCGCCGAATCCCTTCGCAATCTGCTCGACGAGGTTCTGGTCGACGACGACCAAATGAAAAGCTCATAGAAGTTGCGAGCAACTTTCCAATTTTGAATCGCTGCGAATTCGCCTTTTCAACATGACCTTCGAATCCCTATCACACCCTGCCCAACCCGCACAAGACTTGCAATTCCGGCCGGGGACCCATACTCTACGCATTAGAAACCGGCCTGCAAAGCAGGTGGGTGGTCAACGCTGGTTGAACCAACATTCATGAACAGGGGCTCAACTCGACAATCGGTTCGGTGTGCAGTGTCCGCCAGTCCGGAATGCCTAATGAACCGCGGAGAGCTCCACCGTCTTAGGACGGGTTCACCAGCACACCGTTCACGGCCCAGTGGGCCGGATTCTACCTCTTGCCGCATCTGACGAGCTATTCTTGCTCAGGTGCATCCTGTCCTCTTCCACATCGGCTCTGTCGTCATCCCGGCCTACGGAGCTCTCACCGCAGTTGGAGTGCTGCTGGCGCTCATGCTTGCGCAGCACACTGCTCGCGTAGTCGGCGCTGATCCCAATAGAATCTGGAATCTCTGTATCGTCGTTCTCTTCACAGCCCTCGTTGGATCGCGCCTCCTGCTCATCATCGTCAATTGGTCCATCCTGCGCACCCACCCGATGTGGATGCTGGGCCTCGCGATGATTCATCACCCGATGCTTGCTGCCGCTGGAGGCACCCTCGCGCTCGTTGTCGCGTGGATCTACGCGCGCCGGAATAAGATGCCGCTGCGCACCACCGCGGACGTTCTCGCCGCGCCTCTTGCGCTGGCTCTCGCATTCGAACAGATTGGCGCTCTGCTCGCAGGCTCCGGCTACGGAACCGGGACCCACCTGCCCTGGGCCGTTTCTTACTCCAGTCCGCTCGCCGCGCGCTGGAGCGGCGCTCCCATCGGCATCCCGGTGCATCCCGTGCAGGCATACGCCGCACTTGCATTTCTCACCATCTCCATCTGCCTCTTGCCGTTTCTTCCAGGTCGACGTCAGCACGGCGACGCTGCTGGGCTTTGTCTCATGGCCTTGGGCGTTGCCTTGTTCTTCACGGAGTTCTGGCGAGACCCCATCGGCCGCGGTGCAATGCTCGGTGGGTTTCTAAGAGGTCCGCAGGCTGCGGCAATCGTTCTGGTGCTTGCAGGTGCGCTGCTGCTGGTCGAGCGCGACTCGCAACGCATCGGCAAAGCGCCCTTGGCGGCTCCGGAACCCCCATCCCCCGCTTCGAAGGAACGATGCATGGCTGAGCTGCGCACGATTGCCGTTCCACCCGAGGCAGCAGGTCAGCGCCTCGACCACTTCATTACCACGCAACTCGACGGCGTCAGCCGCTCGCGCGTGCAACTGCTGCTCGATCAGGGCGACGTGCTCGTGAACGGTTCACACTCCAAGCCCTCACTCAAGCTCCGCGGAGGCGAGGAGATTGTCATTACCGGCGAGCCGCACCCTGCGCCGCTCAAGGCCGTTCCGCAGGATATTCCGCTCGAAGTCGTATTTGAGGATGCGCATCTTGCCGTCATCAACAAGCCCGCAGGAATGATGGTGCATGCCGGCGCTGGCGGAAGCGATGACGCGCGCAGCCGCAATACGCTTGTCAACGCTCTCCTCTATCGCTTCAGAAAGCTTTCCTCCACCGGAGGCGATCTTCGTCCCGGAATCGTGCACCGGCTCGACAAAGAGACCAGCGGCCTCATTATTGTCGCGAAGAACGACGCCGCCCATGCAAAGCTCGCCGAACTCTTTTCCTCGCGCAAGATCAGCAAGACCTACATCGCGCTCGTTCAGGGGGAAGTCGAACGACAGAAGGGAACGATTGCCGCCGCCCTGAGCCGCGACCCCGTGCGCCGTACTCGCATGACCACGCGCCCTCAAGAGAATGCGCGCTCCGCCGTTTCGCACTATGAAGTTATTCGCCGTCTCAGCACGCGATTCGGGAAATTCACCTTGGTTCGCGTCCGCATCGAAACCGGCCGCACCCATCAGATCCGGGTGCACATGGCCTCCCTTGGGCACCCCGTCGTCGGCGACACGCTCTACGGCGCGTCATCTCAGCTTGTCGATCAAGCCGCGGCGCAATCTGTGTCGTCTCGGGCTGCGCGCCGCAAGGCAGAACCCGAAAGGCTTCGCCTCGGCCGCAACTTTCTCCACGCAGCGCGCCTCGAGTTTGTCCATCCAGCCACCGGCAAGTCCCTGCAACTGGAAGCGCCTCTTCCGCCAGAACTCTCCGAACTGCTCGATCGCCTTGACGACGGTCGAACCGGACCCGTAAACACCTCCGTAACTTGAACGCCGGTTGCCACGGCGCGGCATTGATAAAATGATTGGTGATATGAGGACAAAGCTATTTGGCCTGGTCCTTGCGGTGGCGCTTCCGGTTCTCGCCCAGCAAGTACAACAACCGTCTGCGCCTGCGGCGCAGCCCGCGTCCGCATCTGCTTCACAAAACCCTGCGCAGACGCCCAATGCCACCCAACCGCCTGCTGCCGGCCAGCAATCGCAGACTGTCGAGACTCCAGACAACGCGCCCATCCTTCACCTGGGTGTCAACGAGGTCAACCTTATCTTTACAGTGACCGACAAGCACGGCCACTACGTCCCCAATCTAAAGCTGAACGACTTCGCTCTGCTCGATGACCAGAAAGCGCCGGAGAAGGTCACTTCATTCCGCCAACAGATCAATCTGCCTTTGCGCGTAGGCATCGTCGTCGATGCCAGCACCTCGATTCGTACGCGCTTCCAGTTTGAACAGCAGGCTGCCACGGAGTTTTTGCTGCAGATCATCAAGGCAAAGAGCGACCGGGCCTTCGTGATGGGATTCGATGTAACGCCCACCGTCATGCAGGATTGGACCAATAACGTCGATGCGCTCGAGACCGGCATCAACCGCATGCGGCCCGGAGGCGGCACCGCGCTGTTTGACGCTGTTTATACGGCCTGCCGTGACAAGCTGCTCGATGTGTCCCGTGGCCAGGAACCGGTTCGTAAAGCCATGGTCCTCATCTCCGACGGCGACGACAATCAAAGCCGCGTTCACCTCGATGAAGCCATCAAGATGTGTCAGCGCTCTGAGACCATCATTTATGGCATCAGCACCAACTGGACCCCGAGCCGCGGACGCGGTGATCAGGTCCTCACGCAGCTCTCCACAGACACCGGCGGTAAAGTCATGTTCCCGCCTTCGGTTGAAGAGATCACCAGCGCCTTCCATGAAGTCGAGGAGGAGCTCCGCAGCCAGTATGCGCTCACCTACGTTCCGGCCGATTTCAAAACCAACGGCGCATTCCGAACCATTTATCTCTTCTGCAACGATCGTCGCTATTCTGCGCGCGCCAAGAAGGGCTACTTCGCACCGCGCGAATAGGGCTGTTTGCATAAGTGGGTTGTGAAAGCGCACGACTTGGCATTCAGCGGAGAAAGTCACTGCTTTGAAAGGGCACGGCTTCAGACGTGCCGCAAATGTCGAGAAAATCACTGCTTTGAAAGGGCACGGCTTCAGCCGTGCCGCAAATACGGCAAGATCTATCGGGCCTTTAGGCCCTGAGGAACGGTTTTCGGAAGTCGCGAAGACCTTGCGTTCCGCGGACAATTCAGTCGTTTCGCAATGATCCACGAAGGCCGAAGGCAGATTCTTCTTCCCGTTTCAGCACTCCTTTCGGTGCCGATCCTGAATTGGCCCCTTTCCGCGTATCTTTTCCTCTCTTCGCTTTTAATCCCGGGTCCATCACGGTGAAATAAGAACAGAGAGAAGAAAGCCGTGATTCGACAAGCTATCTCGTGCGACATTTGCGGAGCCGAGATGTTGCACACCCACCATTGGTTCGCCGCCAACGATAAAGGCCCTGAGCTGCGCGTCAGCAAATGGAATGCGCGAACCCGCCTGCGTCCCGGCACGAAGCATCTCTGCGGACAGACCTGCCTTCACAAGCTGGTTGACGAATTCACGGCTCGAACCGTGAGTCAGCGAGTGTCCTCGTCCGCCGACAATCCTCCCGCCGAAAAGCTGGGTCCCGTGTCCGCCTCATTCCGTACGGAGATGAGTCTCGCATCACCAAAAGCGCCCTCGGGTCCCGCTCTTCCCGCCATTGCAGCTGCATATATCGACAAAAAGGACGAATTCGAATCCTCCGCGCGCCTGCTTACTCCATTGGAGCCGCCCACGCGCAACAGCCGCGCCGAAGCCTGGAAACGGGAACGCGAACGTCAGCAGCAAACAGCCGATCCGCGCACGATGCCTCGTCGCTCCATCGCATAGTGCAACCGGTTATACGTCAGATAGTGCAAAAGAACAAGATACGATTCGCATGAAATCACTTTCGCCGAGAATGCGAATTCGTTGCCCCTTGGCAATGAGCTGCTCGGCCTTCAAGTGCTTTGAACTCTTCTCGTGGCCTGCAAGTTTCCGCAAGTCTTGGTCACCAACTACGAGAATCGTCGTGTGTTTCGTCACGCGGTCATCGACGCGGCACCCCGCCGTCGCAGCGTTATCCGCAGCTTCGTGGCGAGGGACCGACAATGAGCCGGTAAATACGAGAATCTCGCCTAAAAGCTCACCATCCGGATTTCCGTCCCTCTTGATCCCGTGGTGACCGTTTGATCCGACGTTTGAGCCTATTCGGCTCGTCGTAACGCGCACAAGCCACTGTTCAACACTTAGACCTGTCTCAGCGATGGCCCGAAGCAAAAGAAGGCCAGCACACCGAGCATCCTCCAGCGCATCATGCGCTCGGTACTCGATCCCGAAATGTGCCGCTGCGTTGGAGAGCCCATATCCAGATCTAGAGAACTCCGGCCACGCCCTCCTGACCACTCTGGCCGAGTCGAGCCAAGTGCACTCGGAACCGGTCAAGTTGTAACGGTCGCAAGCGCGCGCCAAGGCTAGGCGGTCGAATGGCGTATGGCACACAACAATTCTGTTCTGCAATCGAGAATCAATTTGTGGAAACACGTCTTCCCAAGTGGGAGCATCTTTAACCTGATAGTTATCGATGCCATGTATGGATACGTTAATACCACAGAAATAGTCTTGCGGGTTCACAAGAGATACCCACGAATCAGCTAAACTGCCATTTCGGAAAGATGCGATACCAATTTGGCAAATGCTCGATAAGTCAGGGTTTGCTGTTTCAACGTCGACAGCCACAAAATCCATGCTCGTACACTTCCCCGGAGTTAGCAGCTAATTTGTTAAGTGAAAAACAGTATATAACCCTCGTATCTTTAGGGCTGTTCCCCTTTCAGCAAAGCGAGGAGCCCAGCCTCATCGATAACCGAAACCTTTAATTCGCGTGCTTTATCTAGCTTTGATCCCGCCTCTTCTCCGGCGACTACGTAGCTGGTCTTCTTGCTCACCGACCCGGCAACCTTCCCGCCTGCCGCCTCGATCCGGGCCTTCGCTTCCTCGCGCGTGAGATTCGGCAGAGTCCCCGTCAGCACGAAGCGTCAAGTCCGGCCAACTCTGCTGACCGCTGCTTCTTCTCGGCCGTCATCTCTACGCCGGCATCCTTCAGGCGTCTGTACAAGAGCCCGGTTCGCCGGACGCGCAAAGAAGTCGAGAATCGCCCGGAAATCCTGCGGACCCACTTCCTCAACACGCTCCAACTCCTCCGCGCTCGCCGCCATTAAGGCATCGATTGATCCGAATTCTTGCGGCCAGCAACTCGCTGTGCGTTCACCGACAAACCGAATGCCAGCCCCATCAGCACACGGGCGAGGCCCGGCGCTCTTGGAGTTCTCAATCTGCTTCAATAGTTTCTGATTTCGACTGGACCGCATACCCGCTGCTGTCTTTTGACGCCATTCCGCTCGACCTCTGGTCAGTGAGGCGAGCGAGGTCTCACTAAGCGAATAGAGATCAGCGACGCTTCGCGCAATTTGCGCTTTTGATCAGCTCGTACACTGATGCTTCGCCGAGTCCCTCGATATTCATGACGTTGCGGCTGCCCCAGTGTTCGATTGTGCCTCGCAACAGGGCAGGGCAGTCGACATTAACGCAACGATAGTCCGCCTCGCCCTGTTCGCGCACGGCGGGGTTGCCGCACACCGGGCAATCCGTGGGATACGCGAATCGCTGTGCGCCACGCGGATGCTCGGCGTCTTCGACGATCTCCGCAACCTTCGGGATCACGTCTCCGCCGCGTTCGACCTTGACCCAATCGCCAATGCGCAATCCCATGCGCTCGATCCAATCGGCGTTGTGCAGCGTCGCCCGGCTGATCGTGACTCCGCCGACGAAGACCGGCGTCAGCATCGCTGTTGGCGTCAGCTTGCCGCTGCGTCCCACCGTGATCATGATGTCGTACATCTGCGTCACCGCCTGCTCCGCGGTGAATTTGTAGGCAATCGCCCACCGTGGAGCCCGCCCTGTGTAGCCCAGCCGCTGCTGCGTCGCGTGTGCGTTCACCTTGAGCACCACGCCATCGATCTCGTACCCCAGCGTCTTGCGCTGCTCGCCGGCCTTCTCGATGAATTTCATCATCTCCTTTACCGCGTGCACGCGCCCGCGGTGCGGATTCACGCGAAAGCCCAGCGTCGTCAGCGCATCCAGCGTCGCATCCTGCCCCGCCGCAAAATACTCTCCGTCGATCAGCAGAAAATACGCAAAGAACACCAGGCCGCGTCCCGCCACAATATTCGGGTCAAGGGTGCGCACCGTTCCCGCGGCTGAGTTGCGCTGATTGACAAACGCCGGCAGCCCCTCGCGCTCCCGCTCCTCGTTCGTGCGCAAGAACGCCTTCTCCGGCATGACCACTTCGCCGCGCACTTCGAATGCCTGCGGCAAACCACTTTTCTTCAGCGCTGCAGCCGGGATCGCAATCGGCACGCTTCGAATGGTCCGGATATTTGTCGTTACATCCTCGCCGATCTGCCCATCGCCGCGCGTGACGCCGTACGCCAGCCGCGCTCCGCCGTCTTCAGCCGCTTCGTAGGTCAACGCCACGCTCAACCCGTCCAGCTTCAACTCCGCCGTGTATTCCACCGGCAGGTTCCCCGCCAGCTCGTGCACGCGCCTATCCCATTCCGCTAGCTCCTCTTCGCTATACGCATTGTCCAGGCTCAACATCGGTCGCGAGTGGCGAGCTTTCTTGAACCCTTCCGCCGGCTTCCCGCCCACACGCTGCGTAGGCGAGTCCGGCGTCAGCAAATCTGGATGCTCCGCCTCCAGCCGCTTGAGCTCGTTCATCAGCGTGTCGTACTCGGCATCGCTGATTACCGGCGCGTCCATCACGTAATACAAGTGCTCGTGCCGGCGCAACTCTTTGCGCAGATCCACCACACGTTGCGCCGCCTGCTTCGCTTTGCTCTTCTCATCCATGGGCAGGATTATAGGGTGCGTCCCTTCCGACCCCGGTCACTTGAAGATCGGAGACTAGTGTCCTGCCTCTAAAGTTCGCACCATAAATACTGGTGTCATCCTGAGCGTCGTAAGCCGCGTTCTTTGCGGCTTGCGAAGTCGAAGGATCTGCGGTTGCTTTTCGGAAATTATGCCAGGAACTTCAGACTCAGGACACTAGCTTACTCCGTTAACTTCGCTATGCCAGCTGACTCCGCTACTATGGTTCCCAGCGCGCCATGGAACCAATAACGCACTTCCTTACTGGAGCCTGCATCGGCCGGGCCGGCCTGAATCGCAAGACCGCCTACGCCACCCTCGCCGCCGTGCTCGCCGCCGAAGCCGCTGATCTAGACATATTCTGGGGATTCGCCGGTCCCGTCGAGGGCCTCAAGCACCATCGCGGCATTACCCATACCTTCGTCGGCGCTCCATTCGTCGCTGCTGCCGCCGTCGGACTTGTCTGGCTCTATTCATCGCTGGCAGGTCAAGCGTCTCGCGCACAAGGCAAAGGCCCTCGCCCCCGTTGAACCCGGCGCTCCCGCACGCCCGGCGCCGCAGCCCGTTCGATGGCTTTGGGTTTACATTGCCGCCCTCATCTCGGCGCTGAGCCACATCCTTCTCGACTGGACAACCAACTACGGCGTCCGCCCGTTCTTTCCCTTCAACCCCCGATGGTATGCGGGCAGCTTTGTCTTCATCGCGGAGCCCGTTCTCTGGGCACTCCTCCTCGCAGCGCTCATCATTCCCGCCCTCCTTTCGCTCACTGATCGCGAGATTGGGGCCCGCCGTACCCCATTCCGTGGCCGCGGCTGGGCCATCTTCGCCCTGACCGGAATGATCCTGCTATGGTGTCTTCGCTACGCAGAGCACGCCCAGGCAGAGGCCCTGCTCAACAACACTCAGATCACCACTGAGCCCGTCCAGCGCATTGGCGTGGAGCCCTATCCGGTCAATCCGTTTCGCTGGCACGCCATCCTTGAGACACCGAGCTTCTTCCAGACAGCGGAGATCAATACGCGCACCGGCGACATCGACAGCGAACCCCAGACCGACCAGCTCTTCAAGCCCGCCGTCACGCCCGCTGTCGAAGCCGCCAAGCGAACCTCGCTTGGCCAGGTCTACCTCGATTGGGGCCGTTGGGCTGTTGTCCGTGATCTTGGCCCCGTTCCCGTTCCCGGCATCGAACCGCCGCGCCTGCCGCCGGGTCGCGAATGGACTACCGTCCAGTTCACTGACCTCAGGTTCGCATACGATTTTCGCGGTTCAGGGCGACCTGAACAGCGGACGCCCCTTGGCGGCACCGTCTACATCATCGACGGCCGCGAAGAGGCCGGCGAGGGCATGGGTAGACGCGAACAGAAATAGCAGATTCGGCGCACCAAATCGAAGAGTTTTGTTCACATTGCCAATCCTGCCGGTTGACCACAGTGCTCCCGCCCGTCAGAATGGATATGTCGATTCTTCTCCCGAATCTGTCTTTTCGGGGAATCCCATGTAAGAGGTGCCCATGCCCGCATATCTGCTCCTCGTTGTCGCCATCCTCAGCCGCGTTCTTCCCCACCACGATTGGTTGAACTTCACCGCCGTTGGTGGCGCGTTGCTCTACTTCGGCGCGCGGCGCTCCTGGCGCGAGATGCTGGCTCCTCTGGCGGCCCTCATGGCTACCGATTACTGCCTCACCGTCTTCAGCTACCACTACGCATTCAAGTGGCAGGCGTACGTGACCACTTGGGCCTGGTACCTGGCCGCCATGGCCCTCGGCCACATTCTGCTCCACGCTCGCACCACCTTTGTCCGCGTGGCCGCAGGCGTCGTTCTCGGCCCCACCTCGTTCTTTATGCTGTCGAACTACGCAGTGTGGGTCGGCGGAGACATGTATCCCCGCACTCTCTCCGGTCTCGCAACCTGCTACGCCGCGGCCGTGCCGTTCTATCGCAACGACCTTTTCTCCACAGCCATCGTGGCTGGACTGGCCTTTGGCGTTCCAGTGCTGTTGCGTCGCATGAGCAAAACGCAAACGCAACCGGCCCTTGCTGGAAAATAAGTAGCTCGCTGACTCGCCCGGTGCCCCGTCCAAGCTCAGCTTGGGCGGGAATCATTGACCCCTGATCACTAGGTCGCGCAACAACCGATCCTCGATCAGTTCCATCGCCCTGCCGACTCCGTCTTCCTGCGCCATCGTTCCGGGCCAGCTTTTCTGCTCGTTCCGCCATTCCCGGGTCCGACAGCACTCGTTTAATTTCCCGCGCCAGCGTCGCGCCTTGAGCCCCTTTCTCCGTAGCGTCTTTCCTGCGACACCCATCCGCTCCAACTCGGCGCCCCAGAAGAACTGATCTGCGATATGCGCAACAATCACTGAAGGCCTGCCTGTCTTCAGCGTCGACTGCGTGGTTCCTGAGCCGCCGTGATGCACGATCACTGCGCATCGCGGGAACACCTCCAGGTAAGGTGCGCGAGCCACAATGAACTGCCCCGGTACCTCCGCAAACACGGTCAAATCGCTCCAGGGAATCTGTAGAATCGCCCGACATCCCGTCAGGCGCACCGCCTCCCGCCAGACCGCGACTGTCTCCTCGATGTGATCCAGCGTGCTTGGCATGAGGCTTCCAAATGTGAAGTACACAGGAGGCAGTCCCTCCTTCAGGAACTCCTCGAGCCCCGCCGGAAGTTCGTCCGCATGCGGAATCGCCGGGGGAGTGAGGAACCCGCACACCTGGTGCCGTTCTTCCCAGTCCGACGGTCGCTTGCAAATGTTCGGGCTCACAGCAATCAGATTCAGGCGATTCGACGGCCAGGTCTCACTCATCACGTCAGTCTGTTTCTTCAAGCCTTCTCTGACGCGCAGCTCATTTGCCCTTGTCAGAAACAGGCGATTCACCGCCCAGCGGATCAAACTCCAGCCGAGGGGATACGACCATTGACCCAGGTTTGGCAATCCCGCGGGATACATGAACCGCGAAGGAATGCAGTTGTGCACCACGTTCAAAGTCGCGAGGGGCACTCCTGCCTTCTCTGCAGCAACGGCAAGCGGGAAGAGAATGAAATGTCCCACCACCGCATCGCTGTATGCGCAGAGCGTCTTCGCGGCGGCGTACATATCCTCCATCACCGGATCGAACCCGTACTTCAGGATCAGCCCGATCTGCCGCAGCGGGTCGCGCGTGTCAATGATCTCGCGCCAGATTCTTTCCGTTTCAGCCGGAGGCGGCATCTTCGGGGCCGCCACGGCTTCCATCTCGTATCCGAAGCGCCGTGCAAGTCCGCTGTAGTCCCGCCCGAGGTTGTCGGTGACCACGAGCCGTACTTCGTGCCCCGCCTTCACCAACCCGGCTGCAAGCGCAGTGAACGGCACAACGTCTCCTTCACTGCCCCATACCTGCAGCCCCAGCTTCATGCCGGCTTTCCCTCCGCCCCCCTGGGGTCATCCTTCAAGATTGATCTCGCCCGACTTGCGCTTCCGCGACCACCACCACAGGAACCACAGCACTCCTAATCCGGTCACCGTCAGGAAGGCCGTGAGCGCATGATGTGCCACGACGAGCACCGCGCCTGGCCCTAACTTCAATACCAGCAATGACAGGATCAGCCAGCGCACCATCCTCCCTGTAAACACCGCCAGCATGAACGGAAGCACCCGCATCTCAAATACGCCCGCGGCAAACACAAAAGCCTTCCAGGGCGTCGGCGGAGGCAGCGCTGAGGGAATTGCCATCGCCAGAAACTCCTGTTTCTCAAACCGCAACCGCATCTGCTCGTACTTCTCACGGTTTACACGCTTTAGAATGAACAATTCGCCGCCTGCCCGCCCCAAAGCATAGGGCAGCAGCCCGCCCACCGCAGAACCGGCTGCCGCCATCAGGCAGTACAGCCAGAAACGGCTCTTATCGTTCCAGATCCAGACCGCCAGGATTGCGTCCATTGGAACAGGGATGGTTGAAGAATCCAGCAGCGCCACGGCGGCCGCTCCCCAGACTCCCAATTTGACTAGCGCCGGCAGAGCTACCAGCTTCCACTTCCACCAAAGTCCTTGAAAAAGCCGCTTCAATCCGTCCCTTTCCTGCTTCAAATCCGTCCATTCAGAAAGATTTATTGTACGTTCCGGAAATTGCGAACGCATTTGGTTGCCTCAAACGCCGGGAATGAGAGAATGGAAGAAAGGATTCCAACGGAGCTGGCCGGGCGTGCGTCCCAGGCTGCCCACTGCCCGAAGTATGCCCACCAGCGAAGCAAAACCCACTGTGAGTGAGCCGGATGAGCCCACCACACCTCCAAAGGGCAGGGTCAGCAACGGACCGCTCCATCTTGCTATTCCCGCTATTCCCGATGATGGGCGCTCAGCCGAGGCCGTCTCCCGTGGAGCATCCACTTCGCGCTGGGTAGACTACGACACCCACGAACTCTTGCAGATGATCAGCGAGCTCGAGGACGAGCGCCGCTGGGCACGTCTGCGTGAAGGTGTCTGGCTTGCTCTCCTGATCCACATCCTGCTGATCTCTGCGATCACGTGGATCCCGCGCTACGTCTTCCGCGTTCCCCCGGTGATTGATCCCTTCGACGCCATCAAGCAGCGCAAAGACCTCAGCTATCTCGATCTGCCGCCGGATATCCTGCAAAAACTGCAACCCAAAGTCCAGGTCAAACCGGTGCCAGAGAAGCAGCCGCGCGTTGACAAGAAGACACTTGAAGCACTGAACAAGCCTGCTCCGCCTCCGCCTGCTGAAACCGCCCCTGAACCGGCGCCTCAGCCCGCTGTGACGGCACCCACGCCACCGCCGCAGCCGACACCGGAACCATCCGAGGCTCCACGGCTGTCTCCTGTGCCTGCCAAGCCCAACTTTGCCATGGGCTCGGCAAATCCCGCTGATCAGCTTCGTGATGCCATGCGCGGCGCCTCCCGCAATTCCGGACCGGGGACAAACCAGGTTCCATCGGGCGGCGGATTGGCCACTCATCCCGGCGCCGGTAGCGGCGGTATCCAGATCCTCTCCGACACCGAGGGCGTCGACTTCAATTCATGGCTCCTGCGCTGGCATCGCGAGACGGAGAGAACCTGGGATCCACTCATCCCCGACGAGGTCAACCCTCCGATTCTGAAGAAAGGCGTAGTCGTCATTCGCTTCAAGGTGCTGCCCAACGGCCGCATTCAGGAGGGAAGCATGGTTCTGGAGGGCCGTTCCGGTGACACAGGCCTCGACCGTGCCGCGTGGGGAGCACTCACCGGCTCCAACTACCCCCCCTTGCCGAGAGAGTTCCACGGACCCTATCTCGAGTTGCGCGCCATCTTCCTCTACAACATGGAGCCACGCTGACAAACCAACATATGGGTGCCCCACATCTCGATTTTGAGATGTGGGTGTCGAATAGTCTGTCGTATTGTCGTGATATGGGTGCCCTCACAACCTGCCCTGAGCGAAGTCGAAGGGTCTCGTCTGTCTGAGCTGTGGGAAAATGCCGTCGTATTATCGTCGTAATACCTGGTGCCAAGACAACCTGCCCTGATGGCGGGTGGCCCGGGTGGCGGGATGCTCACCCGATAATACCTGAGGGTGCCCCGGGTCCGGATTTTCGGACCCGGGATAGCACGAACCCTGACTTGGCAGGTGCCCCACCCTTCTTTTCGAACTCTCCATTTCAGCCACGAGATTGGAGGTCCCATCCTCGCCGCGGCGAGGGTGGGCGGGCACTGGCGTTCGCCGTTCTTTGCGCCTTGCCGTCCAGAAGGACTCGATCTCAATGACACCCTCTTCCCCAAGAGCGTAGTGCCAAAAACTGGACCATGGCCGGGTGTCCCGTCCAAGGCCTGCTTGTGCGGGATTGAATTCTCGATTTGCAAATGATTCCGCCACCTCGGCGCACAATGGTTCCAGGAGATGGTTCCGGTGTGCGACATAAGAACGCCCTCTGTACCCATCCCGGCCAAACAGACCGCCGTCGGCGCGTTGCTCGTCTCGGAGAAGGTAGTTCGTCCCGACCGGATGACCAACCAGTGTCCCGCGAAGTGGGACGAAACCAAGCACGACGCTCAAAATCTGACTGTAAGTCCAATGCTGAGAGGAATCTGCGGCTAAGTCCAATAATGAGAGGAATTTGGCGTCACACCCCTATCGTAAGTCTTTTTAAATAAGGAATTTACTCACAGAGATGGGGGAGGGGGGGGTAAGCATACCACAATATGGTACAGCTCATCTAAGCAGAACCCAAACAACTGAAAACTGTGAACCGAGAACTAAGAACTCATTCACACCGTCGCGTCCATGGTCGGCGCATCGGCCGTGATTTCTGCGGCTCCCGGCGGATCGAGCGGCCGCTTGCCGTGCGGCAGCCGAATGCCATCCTGCGCCAGCAGAGCTTCGTACACCGGCACAGGACGCCAGTGCCTTGCCAGCGCGAATGCGCTCATGTTGGCGATCATCAGTGGCAGGACCAGGCCGTAGCCGCCTGTCATCTCGAAGACGATCAGGATCGAAGTCATCGGCGCCCTTACGATTCCCGCAAAAACGGCTCCCATTCCGACGACCGCAAAAGCGCCGATCGAGTCAGCCGGATGATGGAACACAGCCACATCCAGATACCCCACAGCGCCGCCCAGCATGGCGCCCATGAAAAGTGAGGGCGCAAAAATTCCACCCGAACCGCCACTCGAATAGGACGAAACCGTCGCTGCCAGCTTGAGAACGCAGAAAGTTGCCATGTAGAGAACTGGCATGGTGCCGGTAAGCGCCAGCGTAAGTGTCTTGTATGGATCGCCGGCAATGCCATTCAGATGAAAAAACTCGAAGCCGACTACAGCCAGGCTGCCCGTGGCCAGCCCTCCAATGGCCGGATGGACCCAGCGTGGAACCGAGGTCCAGCGTTTGAACAGAGCCCGCAAACCGAGCAGCGAGTCAGTGAACGTCACGGAGATGATCGCCGCCAGCAATCCAAGAACCGCATACCAGAGCAGAGACGAAGCGTTTCCCAGCGTATATGCACGCGGCATCTGGAAGACCGGGTTGCTTCCAAGGATCGTGTGCTCCACAACGGCAGCTAGTGCGGCAGCCACAATCACGCCCGAAAGCATTGTCTGATCAAGATCTCCGATCAGTTCTTCCAGCGTGAATGTAATCGCGGCAATGGGAGCATTAAACGCCGCCGCGATTCCTGCCGCCATCCCGACAGAGGCCATGCGTCTGCGGTTGTGAGGTCTGAGTCGCGCTGCGCGGGCGAGCAGACTGCTGACGCCGGCGCAGATCTGGACCGTCGGTCCCTCAAGGCCAAGCGAGGCGCCCGATCCAATCTGCACCGCACACAAAACGAATTTGCCGATGGTCTCTCGCAATGGAACGAGTCCGGAGCGAAGCGAAAAGGCAACCTTGACTTGTGGAATGCCGCTGCCGGCCGCCGCAGGGGCGAAATAGGTGAGTCCGATCCCCACCACCAGGCCGCCAAGCCCCGGCGAAAGGATCGTCCACCAGATCCAGCTATGTCCAGCAGCATGGTTCGCGCGGTCGATGAACAGAGCTTCCATCCACCCGATGCTCAGGTGGAATGCGACGGCAGCGAGGCCGCACAATCCTCCCGCCAGAATGGTGACCGCCAGCAGCCGCTGCCTTTCCGTTGGCATGCGGCGCACGAGCCATGCAAAGACGCGAGTACTGAGTTCTTCAAAGCGGGCTTCTTATATTCACCGTTGGGGCGACCTGGAGGACCTGTCTTTCTTAAGTGTATAGAACTTTGTACACTTGGGTACCATTCGATCTTGCACTGACGCATTACTCCTTCGGCTCCGTCGCTTTCATGAATTCGGCAAGATATCCCTTCCAGACCGCGGCATCCGTGTGCGTTCCATGCCCACGCGTGGCGTCGGAAATTGGAAGCAGGATGAAGCGCGCGTTCGGGATGCGCTTCACCATCTTCTCGGCAATGCCGAGTTCCGGCGGATTGATGTAATCATCGGCCGAGTTGATCCAAAGCACCGGCGTGGTGATGCTTTCGAGCCTCGGGCTCGGGTCATAGTTGCGGCTTGCGTTCAGGTAATAGATCATGTCGTTCGCGTCGGGACTGGTTTCGGTGCGTGCCCAGTAGCTGTCGACAAACTGCTCCGCGTCTTTGCGCGTAGGGTAAAGCTTCTGCATGCGCAGTGGAGCCGAACCCATGATGAGAATCAGCGTGTTGGCGAGGCGCAATCCCTGCACTGGCTCGCTCTTGTACTCCCCGCCCAACCATGCAGGATCGCGCTTTATCGCTTCAATGCCCATGTAACGCATCATCCGATTTCGACCCGCGATCTGAACTGGCAGACAGGCAAAAGGCGCAAGAGCATCGGCAAATCCGGGATAGGTCTCTGCCCATACGAACGTCTGCATGCATCCCATCGAGGTTCCCAGGATGAGGCGTAGATGGTCGACCTTCATCTCGTCGAGCATCATTCGCTGGCTGCGCACCATGTCGTCGTAGTCATAAGCAGGGAAATGCGCATGAAGCCCATCTGAAGGCTTGGAACTCTCGCCGTGGCCGATGTCGTCGGGCAGGATGATGAAGTACTTTGTGATGTCGAGAATTGACCCCGGTCCGAAAAGCACATCGGCAAAGATCGGATTCAGCAATGAGTGCGCGCTGCCACCGGTGCCGTGCAGCAGAAGCACAGCATTGTCGGTGTGTCCGGCTGCGTTACGGTGCGGCGCGCCCAGTGTAAGGTAGTGAAGCTTGAGTTTCGGCAGCGTTTCGCCGGTGCCGAATTGGAAATTTGCCAGATTCACGGTCCCGTCAACCACTGGCCATTTGCTGGCAGGCGGCGTGGCAGGTGTGGAACTGGTCTGACAAACGCCAACCGAACTGGAGAGAAACAGAGCTGCAAGAGCGAATCGCGCAGCAGGCAAGGGCATGATAGGCCTCCGGAACTTAGGGAAGAGCGTAGCCGGTGTTGCCGGTACACGCAAGACGGGGTGCCTGGTAGCTTGAGTTTTTCGTTTTTCCACACGAGCCGCGGCGCGATAGAATCTTTGCGTCGGGTATGCGCAGTCGCACTGCTAAAATCACAACGCCATTCCTCAAGCGCTTTCGTCGCGGGCGTCACGACCGTGGACGTTCTTCTTCCCGCTGAGTAATCTATTTCCGTTGAATTTCGGCTCCGCACGCCGGTCGGACGCCTTGCCGGCCGAAGAGTTTTCGCGGTTTGAAGCCCGCAAAATGAGTTTCAATTTCCATCCGCTCGTTGCGGATAGAAAGGTCCTTCCCTGATGAACAGCTTTGCCAGCCGTGCAACGTTGACTTCCGGCAAACACTCATACACCATCTATCGCCTGCCTGCGCTTGAAGCGCGCGCCTTCAATCTGAGCCGTCTGCCTTTCAGCCTGAAGATTCTGCTCGAGAACCTGCTCCGTCGCGAAGACGGCGTGAACGTAACCGCGGCGGACATCGAGTTCCTTGCCAAATGGGACGCTAAAGCCGAGCCGAGCCGTGAGATCGCGTACATGCCGGCTCGCGTATTGATGCAGGACTTCACCGGCGTTCCCGCCATTGTTGACCTGGGCGCAATGCGCGACGCCATCAAGACCCTCGGCGGAGATCCGGAACGCGTGAATCCGTCTGGTGCCGGCCGAACTGGTCATCGACCACTCGGTGCAGGTGGATGAATTTGGCACGCCTGGGGCGTACGATGCCAATGCGCTGCTCGAGTTTCAACGCAACCGCGAGCGGTACGCGTTCCTGAAGTGGGGCCAGACGGCATTTCGGAACTTCTCAGCCGTTCCGCCAGGCATGGGAATCTGCCACCAGGTGAATCTGGAGTACCTGGCCCGCGTTGTCTTCACGACGGAAATCGACGGACAACTCCATGCCTATCCCGACACGCTCGTCGGAACCGATTCGCACACAACAATGATTAATGGCTTGGGCGTGTTGGGATGGGGCGTCGGCGGCATCGAGGCCGAGGCTGCCATGCTCGGTCAGCCGGTTTCAATGCTGGTGCCGCAGGTGGTTGGATACAAGCTCACAGGCAAGCTTCGCGAGGGTGCGACCGCCACGGACCTAGTGCTCACGGTTACGCAAGCGCTCCGCAAACTCGGCGTCGTGGGCAAGTTCGTGGAGTTCTTCGGGCCGGGCGTCTCTGCCTTGCCGCTCGCGGACCGTGCCACCATCAGCAACATGGCGCCCGAGTACGGTGCGACCTGCGGCATATTTCCGGTCGATACCGAAACTCTCCGCTACCTCAAGCTCACTGGTCGCAACGACGAGCAAATCGCGCTGGTCGAGGCTTATTACAAGGAGCAGGGGCTCTTCCATACGGAGAACTCGCCGGAAGCGGAGTACACGCAGACGCTTGAACTGGATCTTGCGACCGTCGAGCCGAGCGTTGCCGGGCCGAAGCGCCCACAGGATCGCGTGTTGCTGAAGGACGCGGCGGCCAGCTTCACGGAGCAGTTGCCTGCGCTGCTGTCGCCCACAGCCAAGCCCCTCGGTACGCGAATCGCGGCAGTCTGGGAGCGCAGCACAGCCGTCACCGATACGGCGGTTGCGGAGAAGGCTCCACCGCATGTGACGACGACCGTGAAGGAACGCTTCAACATCGATCCCGACAAATACCTCGACCACGGATCAGTAGTGATCGCTGCGATCACAAGCTGCACCAACACTTCAAATCCATCTGTAATGGTGGCCGCAGGCATTCTGGCAAAGAAGGCTGTTGAGAAGGGGCTGACGGTGCCGCCGTGGGTCAAAACGTCTCTTGCTCCGGGGTCGCGGGTTGTTACCGATTACTACGAGAAAGCAGGATTGTTGCCATACCTCGAAAAGTTGCGCTTCAACGTCGTAGGTTATGGCTGCACCACATGCATTGGAAACTCAGGGCCCTTGCCTGCAGATGTTTCCAGGAGTATCGATGAGCACGGGTTGGTTGCGGTGAGTGTGCTTTCCGGGAATCGCAACTTCGAAGGGCGCGTAAACGTTGACGTCCGTGCGAACTATCTCATGAGCCCGCCGCTTGTCGTTGCCTATGCGCTCGCCGGCAGGATCGGACACAACTTCGATACAGATCCGTTGGGAACCGATCAGGCTGGCAAGCCGGTTTATCTCAAGGACATTTGGCCTACGCAACAGGAAGTGGCCAGCGCGATCGAGAAGGGCCTCAACAGCGAGAGCTTCCGACGTGAGTATGCCACGGTAAGTCTCGGCGATGCGAATTGGCAGGGCCTCAGCTTCCCCATGGGCGACGTGTACAAGTGGGAGCCGGACTCGACCTACATCCGCAAGGCTCCCTACTTTGACGGCATCACGAAGACGCCGGCGCCGGTGAAAGACATTCTTGGGGCGCGGGTATTGGCGGTTCTGGGTGACTCTGTGACCACGGATCACATTTCGCCTGCAGGTAATATCAAGGCAAACGGGCCGGCCGGAAAATACCTCTCCGAACACGGCGTGAAGCCGGCAGACTTCAACTCGTATGGTTCTCGCCGTGGCAATCACGAAGTGATGGTGCGCGGCACCTTCGCCAACGTGCGCCTACGTAACAAGCTCGCGCCTGGAACGGAGGGCGGCGTAACGCGCTTGCTGCCTGAAGGTGAGCAGATGTCGATCTTCGACGCAAGTGTGAAGTATGCCGATCGCGGCGTGCCATTGGTGATTCTGGCGGGCAAGGAGTACGGCTCGGGTTCTTCGCGAGATTGGGCGGCAAAGGGTCCAAACCTACTGGGCGTGCGCGCTGTGATCGCTGAAAGCTTCGAGCGCATTCACCGGTCCAACCTTGTCGGCATGGGGATATTGCCGCTGCAGTTCGAGGAAGGGCAGAACACAGAGTCGCTTGGGCTGACTGGCGAAGAAGTGTACGACTTCGCTGGACTCACGGAACTGCTGAAGGCGAAGTTTGCTGACGGCCGCATTTTGACAGTAGCGTCGAAAGCGGCAGACGGATCCGTCAAGCAATTCAACGCGAGGGTCCGGATTGATACGCCGCAGGAGATTGAATACTACGAGCATGGCGGGATTCTGCAATACGTGCTGCGTCAGTTGGCGCAGAAGTAAGAGTCAATTCACTACGCGCGGAAAACTGAAGCGCCACTCTGAAGCAGAGTGGCGCTTTCTATTGATCTGGAGATGGTGCAAATCTACCTGCGACGTGTACCGTTCTTTGCAGGTTTAGTCGCAGTTCGTCTCGGCTTGGTTTCCGGTGCGGCAGGCCCGGGCGTAGGCACGATCTCTTCTTCATGGGGAACAAAGAAGCGAACGCCTTCCTGATTGTGCTCGCCAAGGACGTGCAGGCGCAGGAAGTTTGTTGAGCCGGACTTGGTGCGTGTTCCCGCGACAATTGCAATGACTTCGCGCGTCCGCACGTAGCCATGCTGCTCGAGCAGGCTTTCAGCAACGTCGACGAGTGCTTCGGTCGAGTTGACCTTTGGGCAACGAATCGGGGTGGTGCCCCAGAGCAGGTTGAGGCGGTTGATTGTGATCTCGACTGGGCTGAGCGCAAAAATTGGCGCGGTCGGGTGATACTTCGAGAGCTGACGGGCCGTTGCCCCAGACTCGGTGAAAAGCGCGATGCCACGGAGATCCAGGTCGTCGGCAGCGTGCGCGGTGGCTTCACAGATCGTTTCGGCGATGGAGAGATGGCTTGTGCTGATACGCGGTTCAGCGAGGCGATCTTCCTTGATGTGGCGCTCGGCTTCGCTCACGATCCGCGCCATCATTGCCACGGCTTCAACGGGATACTTACCGACCGCGGATTCGCCCGAAAGCATGACCGCGTCGGTTCCGTCATAAACGGCATTTGCCACGTCGGAGACCTCGGCGCGTGTCGGCCGCGGGTTCTCGATCATGGATTCCAGCATCTGTGTTGCTGTAATCACGGGTTTGAAATATTCTGAGGCGCGCCGAATGATGTGCTTCTGAATCGCAGGGACTTTCTCTGGCGGGACTTCGACGCCTAGGTCACCGCGGGCCACCATGATGCCGTCCGCAGCCTGGAGAATGCTGTCGAGATGTTCAATGGCCTGCGGCTTTTCGAGCTTGGCGATGATCCATGTCTCGGCGCCGTAGGCTGAGACGCGATTACGGACCAGGCGCACGTCTTCAGCCGTTCTCACGAAGGAAACTGCAATGGCGTCAACTCCGTTCTTGAGTGCGAACTCAAGGTCTTGTGAGTCCTTCTCTGTGAGCGACGGAACACGCACCGGAATGCCGGGCAGGTTGATGCCCTTGTTTTCTCCCAGCATGCCACCGTTGACGATCTCGCAAACCACGTCGGAGCCGATTACCTCATGAACTCGCAGCTCGATCAGGCCGTCGGAGAGCAGAATCCGAGATCCCTGTTCGACATTCTCTGCGAGTGTTTTGAATGTGGTGCCGACCAGCGATGCGGTGCCGGGAACCTCTCGAGGCGTGATGGTGAGGCGTTGACCCGCCTTTAGCAACACCGGCTGATGGTCCTTCAGTTTTGACGTTCTGATCTTCGGTCCCTGCAGGTCGCCCAGGATGCAAAGTGGCTTGTGTTCCTCGCGGCTGACCTTGCGGATCATTTGAATGAGAGCCAGCTTTTCCTCGTGAGTGCCATGCGAAAAGTTGAGGCGAACAATGTTGACACCCGCACGGACCAACTCCCTGAATACGGGCTCGGTATTCGAAGCTGGGCCGAGAGTCGCGACAATCTTTGCGCGGCGTTGGATCGGGGTGTCTGTCAGGCTGGATTCAATAAATGGCATAGGAATTACTCCAAGAAAGACTCAAGTTGGGAAGTGTGGATTTTGTGAGTGCGGCCCGCTTCATTGTACACGGGTGGGTAGACCGAGACTTGTATCCAAGAATGCATCGCAGCATGTGCATCGGTCGGTGAGGAATGTCACAGACCTGCGCAGGACAGTCTGGAATTCAGGCTAGCTCTGATTTCTGCGTGTCCGGAACAGGACGCCGTTCAGTTCCGCGCCCAGCAACGCGCTGAAAGAAGTGATATAGAGCCAGACCAATGTTGCGATTCCGGCGCCGAATGAACCGTAAAACATGGAGTAGTCAGCAACACGGGTTACATACCAGCCGAAGGCAAGCGTGGCGGGAAACCACACGGCCGTGGCAGTTAGGGCTCCGGGAACGACCAGCATCCAGTGTTCGCCACGTTTTGTGCCGAAGTGATAAAGCTCAACGAGTACAGCGACACACGTGGCGAGCGCGATGGACCATCGTGCCAGTCTCCAGAAAAAGAGAACGACGTGACGCAACTCATGATCCGAATTGTGGACCATCCAGATCTCAATAGTGTGGCCGAAAACCAGCAGAAGAGTGGCCAGGGAGAGTGGGACGAGGACGATCGGCACAAGCATGAGAGCCCGAAGCCGCCGGTGCCAGAATCCCCATGCATCGCGAGGAAGCCGATAAGCGCGGCGAAACCCGTCCATGAGTGAAAGCATGAGGCCTAAACCGGCAAAGACGCTGAGGCTCGCCGCAGAATATATCAGTTGCGACGAATGAAACCGGCGGGTCTGCATGGATGCCTGCATAAGCGCCATCGTATCGGCAGGCAGGAACTGCTCGCACGTGGCGCGAAATTCGCCCAGCAGCGTAGGTCCTTCCGGCACCTTTACAACCAGAGCGGTGAGGAGCACGAGCGCCGGGAAAAACATCAGCATTCCCGAATACGCAGCGGCCTTGGCCGTGTTGAGCACATCGTGCTTGAGGGCCAGCCAGAGAGCTTGGCGAAATTGTGAAAGAAACCGGGGCATTTGTATTCCATTGTCAGAGTAGAGCATTCAACGAACACTGAGCGAGATGTCTTGTCTCGCGCATCAAAAGCTTCAAGGGCTCCCGCATCGAACAAGGTCAGTTCAAAGCTGTGCCGGCTCCGCTGAGGAGCACTGATGCGGGGAGGTGCGATGTCCACTTACGGCCGGGAATCAAACGGTTTATCATGGCCGGTTATGAAAGCTGCCTCGGCACAACGTCGTCATCTGAGCGTCCTGCTCCTGCTTATCGCCGGCATGAGCTGCAATTCGGCCGTTGCCCAGACCCGGCCCGTTCCCAATCCACAGCTCGCTTCGAAAGAAGTGAATTCACGCGTCGAAGCGCTACTCAAACAGATGACGCTGGAGGAGAAGATTGGGCAGCTGGTGCAGTATTCGGCAGGGTTTGCTACCGGGCCGTCTGCTTCGAACTTGACCTATGACGAGCTTGTGGCCAAAGGACAGATTGGCTCCATGCTGAACGTGGTGGGAGCGGAGAGGACGAACCATTATCAGCGAATCGCTATGGAGAAGTCGCGCCTTCACATACCCATCATTTTTGGATTGGATGTGATTCACGGTCACAGAACCACATTTCCGGTACCGCTCGCGGTTGCGGCGAGTTGGGATCCTGAAGCGGCCGAAACCGTGGCGCGCTGGGGCGCCAAGGAGGCGCGTGCCGACGGAATTCCCTGGGTCTTTTCGCCGATGGTGGACATTGCTCGCGATCCAAGGTGGGGTCGCATTATCGAATCGAACGGCGAGGATCCGTACCTTGGATCAGTTCTAGCGCGTGCCTGGGTCAAGGGATATCAGCAGAATGATCTTTCCAAAGCAGACTCGGTTGCTGTCAGCGTCAAGCACTATGCCGCATACGGTGCTGCTATCGCGGGTCGCGACTACAACGCGACAGACATGAGCGAGATCACACTGAGGCAGGTCTACCTAAAGCCGTACCAAGCCGCAGTAGCCGCCGGCGCCGCGACGCTGATGAGTTCCTTCAACTCGATCAACGGCGTTCCCGCTACCGCGAATCCCTTCACGCTCACGCAGATTCTGCGCAGGGAATGGGGCTTCGACGGATTCGTTGTCTCTGACTGGGGAGCAGTTGCCGAGCTGCGCAACCACTCGATCGGCGACGGTCCAACGGTTGCTCGCAAAGCGCTTGAAGCGGGCGTCGACATGGACATGGAAGGCAATCTCTTTGGGACCGTGGTTGCCTCTCAGGTGCGGGCGGGCAAGATTCCCGAGAGCACGGTCGATGAGGCGGTGCGCCGTATTCTGCGCGTCAAGTTTGCTCTGGGGCTCTTCGATCACCCGTTTGTGGACGTGGGACCCGCTTACGAAGCAACGCCGGAACGTCGTGCGGTGGCTCGCAAGGTTGCCGACGAGACGATGGTGTTGCTGAAGAATGATCCGGTGGAAGGGATCGGCGCGTTGCTACCGCTAACAGCCAAGGCCAAAACGGTGGCGCTGATCGGACCTATGGCCGACGACGCGCAGGATCTGCTTGGCGCGTGGACGGTGACCGGCAATCCCAAAGACGTGATCACCTTGAAGACTGAGCTCAAGAATCGCCTTGGCGACCGGTTGTTGTACGCCGAGGGATGCGGGCTGCTCTCGGGCGAAGATGAAAATGTGCTCAAGTCTGTAAGCTTCACCGCATCGCATGCGGCGGACACAGACGATGTCCATCGCCGACGATCAGAAGTCGATCGCCGAAGCAGTGGAGATTGCACGGAAGGCAGATGTGGCAATTCTCGCGCTGGGCGAGAGCACTAACTGGATGGAGGGCGAAGCATCGAGCCGCACGAATCTGGGGTTTACGGGAGCGCAGGAGCAGCTTCTTGAAGCTGTAGTCGCGACCGGCAAGCCCGTGATTCTTGTGGTGCTGGCCGGTAGACCGCTTGAGTTGAAATGGGCTGCAGAACATGTGCCTGCGATCCTGGAGGCATGGAGTCCCGGTATCGAGGCCGGACCGTCCGTAGCGGACGTACTTTTTGGCGATGTCAATCCGTCAGGCAAACTGCCAGCGAGTTTTCCGCGTGCTGTGGGGCAGGAGCCGCTCTACTACGCGCAGATGCCAACGGGCCGGCCAGCCCACGGCGATCTTAGCCACATGCCGCGAAACTCGGAAGAAAAGTTTGTGTCGCGCTACATAGATGAAGACAACTCGGCCCTTTTTCCGTTTGGATGGGGACTGAGTTACACGCGGTTCAGCTATTCGCAGCCCGCGATCAGCCGCGCTGAGGTGCCGATTCGTGAAGTGCTGGCTGACCACGGTCCTGTTGTGACGGTGACGGTGGACGTTAAGAACACAGGCAGCGTCGCAGGAACGGAAGTGGCGCAGCTTTACATCCGAAACACGTCAGCCAGCGTGGAACAGCCCGTGCGCGAGCTGAAGGGCTTCGCGCGCGTTACGCTCGCTCCGGGCGAGACAAAGCAAGTTACATTTCCGCTGGGATTCGACGAGTTGAACTTCTACAACGCCGATGTCAAGCGTACCGTCGAGCCAACAACCTACACGATCTGGGTCGGCGGAAGCTCCTTGGCGACTGCGGAGACGAGCCTCAAGATCGTCGAGTGACGCCTGTTCTGACCGAGCACGATCATGTCGACGAAGTTTCTTCCTTGATTGGACCTGAACTTTTGCAAGTCTGTCTTGTCTGTTCAACCTGTACACTGCGGTTGAACAGGAGGAGGTGCTATGCAAGCCAGGATTCAGGGCACGACCATGCCAGTGCTCGATATTCAACTAGACCCGAACGAGAGCAATTTTCTCTGAAAGCGGCGAGCTTTCGTGGATGACCGGCTCGATCCAGATGACGACGCACACGCAGATGGGCGGAGGCGGTGGGCTGTTTGGTGTTCTGAGGCGGGTGGTTGGAGGCGGAAGCCTGTTCATGACCGAGTATCGGGCTGTGGGCTATCCAGGCGAGGTGTCATTTGCGGCCAAGGTGCCGGGCCACATCGTACCGGTGCAACTGGGACAAGGGCAGGAATACCTGGTTCACCGGCATGGATTTGTTTGCGCCACGCCGCAGGTGACCATCGGCGTTGGTTTCCAGCAGTCGCTGGGTGCAGGCGTCTTTGGCGGCAGTGGATTTGTGCTGCAGAAGGTTGGTGGCGTCGGTACAGCATGGCTTGAACTCTCAGGCGAACTGGTCACAAAGAATCTTGCTCCGGGCGAGGTGCTGCTCGTTCATCCGGGTCATGTTGGGGCATTTCAGTCGTCCGTTGCATTTCAGATCACCACTGTGCCGGGTATCAAAAATTTGATCTTTGGCGGAGACGGGATATTCCTGGCAGCGCTGACAGGGCCAGGCACGGTGTGGCTGCAGACGCTGCCCATTTCGCGGCTGGCACACCAGATCAGCGAGTATCTGCCGCGCGTCGAAGGCCGGCAGGTGGGACCAGCGGCGGGTGGTGCGGTCCTTGGCGGCATCGTCGGTTCAATCCTGAGCGGCGGAGATCAATCGTAGCCGCAGTCAAAGCATCCAGGTTAGAGCGAGTGACGCGGCAACATCTTCCCCAGAAGGCTGAGGATTCATCGGATGAATGAGACCTACGGCAGTGGCCGCGACCTTCGACGGGACATTACATTCGCATTTGGCCTTGCCGCGGCTTGTTACGTGGCATGGCTCATTCGCGAAGTCCTGGTTCTGCTCTACGTAAGCGCGTTGCTTGCCGTTGTGCTTCGGCCGGTGGTACGCGCAGTATCCAGGCTCCAGGTCGGGCGCTGGCGTCCCTTCAGAGGATACGCAATCCTTGTTCTGCTGCTCTTTGTTGCCGGCGCAGTCGCTTCATTCGGCTTCCTCGCCTTGCCGCCGGTCATTCGCGATCTGCGTGAGTTTGCCAAGGAGCTGCCGACTCGCTTACCGATTCTCCTGGAGAAGGCTGAAGCGAATTCCATTTGCCGATCGAGTCAACATCGAGGATCTCAGCGCCCGCATTCAGGACTCGATGAGCAATGCGGCCGCGTACATTGTGCTTTCGATCAAGAACTGGGCGAGCGCAGTTTTCGGCGTTCTGATGGGGTTTGTTCTCACCGTGTACTTCATTCTTGAAGGAAGCTCCGCGTATCAGTGGGCCTTATCGTTCTTTCCGCCGAAGAGTCGTGCCCGGCTCGACGGCGCGCTGGAGCGAGCCGAAAAGAGAATGGGCAGGTGGCTGCTGGGGCAGGGAAGCCTGATGCTCATTCTTGGGCTGGCCAGCACTGTTGTGTATGCTTCGCTCCACGTGCGCTACGCATATGCTCTTGGCGTGCTGACGGGTGCGCTCAACATCATTCCTGTGGTCGGAGCCGCGATCAGCATTGCGATTGCACTGCTGGTTGCGGCTATCGACTCCTGGGGCCGAGTGGTGGGAGTCGCGATTTTCTACGTAGTCTGGCTGCAGGCTGAGAACTCCTTTCTTGTTCCGCGGATCATGGGAAGCACGGTTGGCCTGCCAGGCCTGGGCATTCTGGTTGCATTGCTGATAGGCTCGGCGCTTGCAGGAGTGGTTGGGGCCATTGTCGCTGTGCCGACGGCAGTGCTCGTTTCGATTCTTATGGACGAGTATCTCGTGCGGAAGGACACAGCGTGAGAGGGGCAGCTTTTGGCTCTCAGTCTTCGGTATCCGACTGATTTCTCAGGGGTTGAGCCGCTGTCTCCAAGCAAATCGATTGTCTGTATCATATTGTGGTACTAATACCCCCCCCCCTCCCCTATCTCTGTAAGGAAATTCCTTATATTCAGCGACTTACGGAGAGGGTGTGTCGCCAAATTCCTCTCAGCATTGGACTTAGCCGCAGATTCCTCTAAACAAAGGAGTTAGGGGCGAAAAGCAGCTTACAGCTCTCTAGCTTCCAGCTTCACAGCCTCTAGCTCCAGTGGCTGAGTTCGCAGT
The DNA here is from genome assembly GCA_963751225.1 of uncultured Acidobacteriaceae bacterium. Classification (GTDB taxonomy): domain Bacteria; phylum Acidobacteriota; class Terriglobia; order Terriglobales; family Acidobacteriaceae; genus Telmatobacter. The sequence goes on along the minus strand of CAVVTY010000007.1, from coordinate 15,445 downwards.
TTTCAGCTGCTTTGATCGCGGTCCAAGATGTCAGCCGTGTGCCGCCGCAAATAGGGTCCGTTACCCCGTGCCCGCAAATGGTTTGAATCCACAGAAGAGGCTTCCCTCAACGCTGTAAAGCCCAGATCATTCCTTGGGCCGTTTTCGACACGGTTACGAAGGCGGCCCTGTCAAACCATAGTTGTGCCCTTTCAAAACATAAATGACCATCTGTGCGGCGGACTCCTCTAGCGGAGTCAGGGTTTTTCGCAAGCTCAAGACAAGCACCTACTCGATTTAGGAGTCGGGCCTCTTCTCTGTTTCTAGGGCGGGCCGGATGCGCAGGCAGGCTCACGGCCATCTTTCATTGTGCGGGCGGAAGGGGTAATGATCTGCAAACAAGTGGAGCGTGTTCGAGGCTTGCGGATCGGTTAGAGCGGTTCCGCAGTTCATGTAGCCATTTCCAGCATTTATGGAAGGTGGCTTCTTCTTAAGGAAGAAGCCACTTCACCGAGATGGCTTCCGGACACAGCAACTGCGGAACCGTTGTAGTCGCAGATCGAAGAATTCCGGCCCATACAGTTCGATGAGTGCCGAGCGATTTAGCACTCCACCGAGAATCAATTCCTCTCTCGATAGACCGCACCCCTTGACATTCGACAGGAATCGGAGCAAAGTTCTTGTCGAATATCAAGGGGAAGAAATGCCAACGCCCACGGACCTGCTACAGGGGACGCTCGATCTTCTTATTCTTCAGACGCTCGCATTGGAACCGATGCATGGCTGGGGAATAGCCCAGCGTATCCAGCAGGTTTCGAAGGATGTACTCCAGATTGGCCAGGGTTCGCTCTACCCAGCGTTGTATCGGCTGGAATACAAGGGATGGATCCGATCGGACTGGGGAAGCTCTGATAACAATCGACGTGCAAAGTTCTATCGGTTAACGGTTGCCGGCAGAAAGCAGCTCGAAACGGAACTCGCTACCTGGGATCGGCTGTCGGCTGCGATTGCGTTGGTTCTGGGCCGAACTGTGGAGGCGCAGTCATGACGACGGAGTTGCTGACTCGTCTTCGGTTCCTCATCTTTCGAAAGAAGCCAAACGAACTAGAAGATGAACTCAGGTTCCATCTCGAGCAGTCCATTGAGGCGAAAGTGGCGGCAGGGCTGACCCCTTCGGAAGCACGCCGACAGGCAATGATCGAATTTGGAGGCTTGGAGCGCACGCGAGAGCAATGCGTCCAACAACGTCCTGGATGGTGGATCGACACGATAAGACGGGACGTGCGCCACGGACTGCGGGTACTGCGCAAGTCGCCTGGCCCAATGTCGCTTGCCATGGTAACGCTGGCACTGGGGATTGGGGCAAATACTGCGATCTTCAGCCTTGTGGATGGTATTTGGCTAAGGCCGCTTCCCATTGTGGATCCCTCTCACCTGGTAGCAATCAAGAGTGTAAAGAACCACGCTGCTGCGGATTCTGAAGGAACATACTCTGGGTCATCGTACGGAGAATTCTCGGATGTTCGGGAGCGTGTGCCAGCATTTGCAGACGTTGCGGCTGCGGACCGGAGGGGGTTTGTATTACAGACTGAAGACGGCCTCCAGTTGCTGCTTGCAGAGGTGGTCAGCGACAACTACTTCACATTTATGGGTGTGCGACCAGAGATTGGGAGGCTGCCGGATGAGAGCGAGCTTCGGCGTGTTCAATCGCCAATTGTAGTGCTGAGCCACGGCACGTGGAAGCGCGTCTTCGGTGGCAATCCAGATGTGGTTGGACAGACTGTAAAGGTGAAGGGAGGGTTCGCCACTGTGCTGGCTGTTTTGCCCGCCGGATTCAGAGGAACCGAGCGTCTCATCGATCCGCAGATCTACGTTCCGCAGTCGAGTTGGGTGATGTGGGCTCCGGACGAGCGGAACACACCGCGAATGATCCGTGAGTTCGAACTCTACGCGCGGTTGCGGCCGGGCGCCACTCTGAACGAGGCGAGGGAACAGCTACAGATCCTGAGCACAGATTTGTCGGCGAAGTATCCGCAGGCGAACAGCGGACGCACCTTCGGCGCGGATTGGCAGACCAAAACGGAAGGCGGAGGGATGCGAGTGCTCAGTATCCTGGTGCTGGCTATCGCTGGGGCAGTCCTGCTGATTGCATGCACGAACATCGCCAACCTGTTGCTCGCGCTGAACGATTCGCGCCGGCGAGAGATTGCCATGCGCACGGCTCTTGGCGCGACACGTGGCATGCTGCTGCGGCAGTTGGTAACGGAATACGCAGTGCTTGCGGCGTTCGGCGTCGTGGGCGCGCTGCTGCTGGCGCAGAGGCTGATCTCGCTGGTCCCTGCACTTTTGCCCAACATTGGCTTTCCGCTCGGTTTCGACTTCAGAATCGATCATCGCGTGCTGGCGTTCACGGCTGCGGCGGCCGTTGTGTCTGTGTTGGTTTGCGGCCTGATACCGGCACTTGCAACAACGCGGACCTCTCCACTCGATGCCATGCGGGCCCAGCTGCCGCAAAGTGGCAAGTTGTGGATGCCGACGCGAAAAGTCTTCGTAGTAGCGCAACTGGCAATCTCTATGGCCCTCCTGATCGCGACGGGGCTCTTGATAAGGGCATTGATTCGCATTGAGAGCATGAACCTGGGATTCAGCAGCAGAGAGAACGCCATCCTGCTGGGAATAGGCGTGAGTGGACAGAGTCCACAAAGGCAAGCGGAATCTGACGCCCTGGTTACACGCATGAAGGCACTGCCAGGCGTAAAAGATGCGAGCGTGGCGCGCGTCGTGCCATTTCCCGATAGTGGCGGGGGCGCAACAATGGTTGTCCTGGCTCCGGGCGAGCTTCCATCAGGAGCGGCAGGAACTCCAGTCTGGTTCAATTCGGTTGACAATAGCTACTTCCGCGTTATGGGCGTACCCCTTTCTCGTGGTCGCGCATTCGAAACGCAGGACACAGCGACCAGCGGGAGAGTTGTTATCGTCAACCAGATGCTGGCGAAGAAGCTTTTTGGCACTGTGGATGTAGTGGGGAGACACGTGCGGCTCGGACGACAGGAACCGGTGGATGCGGAAATCATTGGTGTGTCTGGCGACGGCAAGTACGCCGATCTGAATGAGGCGCCACAGCCCTATTTGTACTTGCCGCTATCGCAGGAGGGCCGGTCAGAAGTGACTCTGATAGTGACGACGACCGGGGATGCAGGTGCATTATTGCCGATAGTCAGAAAGACCTTGCAGCAGACGAGCCCGAATACATTGATTATGAATACTCAGACATTGACGGACCACATGCGGTTTGTTACGTACATCAACCGTATGGCAGCCTGGCTGACTGCATCGCTGGGTGGGCTTGCGTTGCTGCTTACCACCCTCGGTCTTTATGGAATAACGTCCTACGCTGTTTCGCGGCGGACCCATGAAATTGGTATTCGAATGGCGCTCGGGGCACTGCGCGAGACGGTCTTCAGATCTGTTCTTAAGGAGGGCCTGAAGCTGACACTCGCCGGCATGGTACTGGGAACAGGAGTGGCTTTGGTTCTGGGACGCGGGATGAGCAGCTTGCTTTACGGCGTCAAACCACTCGATCCGATTACGTTCCTGGGAGTTATCATCGTGGTCGTTGCGACATCGATCGCGGCATTGACCGTTCCAGCGAGACGCGCGCTGCGTGTTGATCCGATGGTGGCTTTACGCGAAGAGTAGTCGCCGAGGCCCTGGTCAAAAAGATACAAATCCAGTGTGCGAGACGGCTCTCAGGTGGCATCCGCACTGCGAACTGATCTCCGAGGTTTAGAGAGAGGAACTTGATTTGATGACTTCGTTTGTGGTCACAACTGCACTGGCGTAGTTTGGGATATTGACGTCGAGAGCTGCATGCATCTCTTCATCCGAGTAAACGGCTATCGCGTCTCTCACTACCGTGACCTCAAAGCCAAGCTCAGCGGCATAACGAACAGTTGACTCCACACAAGTGTGCGCGATGAGTGCCCCGTGACCATGAGCTGATGGCGACATGCCGTGCTTCCCGAGCTGCAAATCCGCATCGTCGCGAGGTGGTTCACCAGGTGGACCGGCAAGCCGCGCTCGAGCAGCGCGTCCCTCCACGGCTCCACCGGAATGTCCCTAAAATTGATCGTGCGGCCAAGAGCCTTCGAATATTCCTGTGCATAGAAATGCATGTTCTCCGACTGCGGACCGGTCAGGTGATAGATCTTGCCGATATGCGGCTGCCGGATTGCGAGCAGCGCCGCCACCACACGTGCCGTCTTCCACTGCGACCGGCGAAGTCTTGGCCTCGCCGAACGGTAGTCTGATCTGGTTGATTCCCTGACCGAATCCGGAGTGACAACTCTCGAAGAAGCCTTCGAGAAGCACAGTCGCCGCACGATGCACGACCGCAGACCGGACCAGTTCAGCGCATGCTCGGCAAGCCAGTGCAGCTTGTGCTGCGGGCTCGCGGTGGTTTCGGTAATGCTCATCTGCGAGAGGGTCATCTGCGACATATTGATGAACGCCTTTACCTCGTGATGCATCGCCACCGCCGCCACATTGACCTCGCGGCCAGAAATCTCGAAACCGACATGCGAGTACATGCCTCGCAGCCGGCAATCACCCTTGCATCGAATTCGATCGAGCAGATCGCCGACCACGACCTCCGCACCCATGTCCGCAGCGCCTGTGCTCGTTCGTCTTCATTCCGCACCATCGCACGCACCGCTTTACCTTGCATCAACAGCAGTTCGGTGATCGTGCGCCCTGTTGCGCCGACGCGGCCCGCCGCACCGGTGACCAGAATGGGACTTGCCATGTCTTTTCCTCCTGTGCGTTCACCTGAATCGAAGCCGGACAGTAATCGAAACCGGACAGTTTTGAAAACGGGCGTCAAGCAGGTAAAAAAACTTCCTCCACGTCGGTTGCGTTGGCTCGATGATGACTGCCCTCTACGCAAAGGGTTCCAGTTTGGATAGGACGGTGGGGAGAAATTCCGCAACCGTTGGATGAATATGCATTGCGCGCTGTACTACGGTATACGGCGCCTTCGCATACATGACGTCCAGCAAAACCTGAACGACTTCATCGCCGCCGGTTCCAAGAATCGCAGCACCCAGAATTTGTTTTGTTTCCGCATCCACGGTGATTTTGATGAAACCTTGTGTCTCACCCTTCTCGATTGCCCTGCCTACTTTGCTCATCGGGTGTTTCACAGCGAGTGCAGCGCGCCCGGATTTCCGTATTTCGGCGTCCGTCATGCCGCATCGGCCCAGCGGCGGATCTGTAAACAAAGCGTACGTCTGGATCCGGTCTGACACGCGGCGATGGTCTGCGTTGAGGAGGTTATCGGCGACGATCTCATAGTCGTTGTATGAAGTATGCGTAAAGCCGCCGTGGCCGTTGCAGTCGCCCAGGGCCCAGATGCCCGGCACGTTCGTTTGCAATTGATCATCAACGATGATGTAGCCGCGATCGTCCGTCGCAACCCCGGCCCGGTCGAGACCAAGGTCGTGCGTATTGGGTGTACGCCCCACCGCAAGGAGAACGTGAGTGCCAGATGCTTCCCGCGGATCTTCGTCGCAATTGACGCTAACGGCGATTCCGCTGTCGCGCTTCGCCAGGGATATACATTCCGCATTCAACCGAATCCGTATTCCCTCAAGCTCCAGGATTTCGCGCACGGCTTGGGAAACATCTTCATCTTCACGCCCAATCAGGCGCGGTCCCATTTCAACAATCGTGACGTCGCTTCCGAAGCGGCGATACATCTGACCGAATTCCAACCCAATGTAACTTCCGCCGACAATGACCAGATGCTCCGGCAAAAAGTCGACGTCGATCATTGAGGAGTTGGTGAAGAATGGTACATCGTGAATCCCCGGAAACGCGGGAACGGTGGCGCGGCCGCCAACGTTGATGAAAATTTTGTCGGCTTCCAGGGTTTCATCATTGACAACGACAGTGCGGGGCGACTGAAAGCGGGCATGGCCCTGGATGACCGTACAATTCTTCAGTCCTCGCAACCATCCCTCTACACCCTTGTTCGACCTTCCTACAATTTCATCCTTGCGTGCTTTGACGCGCTTCATATCAATGCGCACATCGCCATTGACAGCAAAACCATATTCGGCGCCTCGGCGAGCTACATGGGCTGCATACGCGCTGGCAACCAGCGTTTTTGTCGGGATGCATCCGGTATTCACACACGTGCCGCCAAACTTGTGGCGCTCAATAATGGCGACCGCCATGCCCGCGCCCACAAATCGCGCGGCCAAAGACGGGCCTGCCTGTCCGGTCCCGATGATGATTGCATCAAAATGCCGCGACACGAGGAACCTCCTTTCGGGAAGATCTCAGTCCACCATTGGCCAGCGCGCCAATGCATTGCTCGCCAATCGCATTGCCGCCAATGACGATCATGCTGCCCTCTTCAGCTAACCGGCGACGAGTTGCTGCCCGCCGTCGGCACCGCAAAGCTGCGGGCCATATTTGTGATCTCACAGGTTTTGTCGTCGATCTTCCTGATGCTCAATTCCCATATCACGCTTGACTCTGTGCGGTCTCTCGCGTGAAAACATCTGATTTGGAAACGAACCTCAGGCAATCGGGTTCGCCGATCTCTATGCTGGGGGCCCTGCAGTCTGTGAGTGACTTTAAACGACGAGCACGGGAAGCCGAACGCGCACCAGTATATACCTATGATGCATTGAAATCCGCGAAGGCACTATTCCGGTCTGCCGACGACGCAGGAACGAGTCGAAACAGTCTTCGCGACGGAGATTTCGATCTGCATCGGTGCGGCAGATATGTATGGTCACCCATGAATTTCGGCAACGCTTACTTCGAGTTTTCGGAGTGATCGCAATGGTGGCGCATCCTGTGAGGAATGCACCACCGAGCGAATGAGCAACTACCTGGGGAGGGCTTGCCGGAGTTTTAGGAGAAGTGTCAGATGGCAGCGACGCCGCGCTCCTTGCTTCGAATTCGAATTGCGTCATCCAGTTTGTAAAGGAAGATCTTTCCGTCACCGATCTTCCCGGTGTAGGGGTTGAAAGAATGGCATCGATTGCCTTTTCAACGCCATCATCGTTCAAGACGAGCTCAACCTTGACCTTGGGCAGGAGATCAACGTCGTACTCTCTTCCCCGGAAGACCTCAGTGTGGCCCTTCTGACGGCCGTGTCCCCTGACCTCGGAGACGGTCATTCCTTCAACCCCAAGTTCAATCAGAGCTGCTTTGACCGAGTCGAACTTATTCGGCCGAATGATTGCTTCGATCTTCGTCATTCGTAACGGTGCTCGATTAGTGCATTGGTGACCATGCTTCAATCAATCTCGATCTGAGGAATCAACCTGCGAGGGAAAAGCTCCGGACCTACACCTTTCTGAATTGATGTTTATTGATCTTCAAAGCCTTGATTTTCGAATCGAGAGTCGACTGTGGAATCCCGAGCTTGGCTGCAGCTCCCCGGGGGCCGGACACCCTGCCATTGCATTCGGCAAGCGCTGCCTCGATCATCTCTTTCTCTTGGACTGCCAGCTTCTCAGACAGAGGCTGAATCGTCGAATCGCTGTCTGCCGAATGTCCCACGAGCCAACTCTCGTCTATGGAGATGTTTTCCGAATCGCAAATGATGACAGAGCGTTCAATCACGTTCTGCAATTCTCGAATGTTTCCGGGCCACCTGTACGATTGCAGAAGTTCCATACTCTTTTTGGAGATGCCGATGATCTTCTTTCCGGCCTTGCTGGCATAGCGTTCGACAAAGTACTCGACCAGCAGGGGAACGTCCTCCTTCCGCTCCCGCAAAGGCGGAATCTCTATTGGGAAGACATTCAAGCGATAGAACAGATCCTCACGAAATAGGCCCTCCGCAATTGCGGCTTGCAGATCGCGATTGGTTGCGGCAACGACCCGCACGTCAGTTTTAAGAATTTCATTTCCACCGACACGCTGAAATTCGCGTTCCTGCAAAACGCGCAACAGGGCGATCTGTGTTTCCGAAGGGAGTTCACCCACCTCATCCAGAAAAATGGTGCCACATTCCGCAGATTCGAAACGGCCCAGGCGCCGCTGCGTCGCCCCCGTGAAGGCGCCCTTCTCGTGTCCGAACAGTTCGGAAGCAATCAGGTCACGCGGGATAGCGGCACAATTCACGCTCACGAAAGCGCGTGACGACCGGTTAGAGCGCTTGTGAATCGCGCGGGCAATAAGCTCTTTGCCCGTTCCCGTTTCACCAGTAATCAGAACCGTCGAATCCGTAGGCGCCACTTTGGCGACGCTCGATAGAACTGTTTGCAGCGCCGGAGATGAGCCCACGATTTCCTCGAACATTCGGTTGACGTCGATCTCTTCGCGCAGTGCCAGATTTTCTTTGTACAACTGGTCCTTCAGAACCTGAATTTCGTCGAACGCACTCTTGAGAGCGGCGACATGTTCCTGGAGGGCTTCCTCTGCCCGCTTGCGCTCCGAGATTTCGAGTTGCAAGTCTTCGTTGGCTTTGGTCAGTGCAGCGGTTCGTTTCGCGACCCTTACCTCCAGTTCATTCCGGGCACGCGTGGCCTGTGTCATGAAGACCGAGAACAAAATAAAGACAAGGTCATAGCTGATCCGCGAGATCAGATCAATCCCTTTAGAGAAGAAAAACGTACGGATGAGCACGACCAACACAACCGCGAGAATCCCTGGCGTGACGCCTCCGTACCCAAACGTGATCGCAATCGCGCAGAACGAAAACGACATGATTGCGAGAGGCAGGTGGAGGTAGAGAAATGCCTGTGCAGCGGCAAAGGCTGCGCTCACGGAGGCAATGGCAAGCGCGTAGCCCAGAGCAACACGAAATGTCGGCTTTCTGCGCCAATTCGATACCCACGAATCAGCGATGGTTTCAGCCATGCTTCAGTCCCTCTCGGAAGCTGTGCGACAGATTTCGCAGGTTCTCGCGGCTGTGGACGCCGACGGACCGCCTGGTGCAGAGAGGCGTTGGCTATTCGTTTCCAGCGTGGAACTCACGGTCCCCGGCCTATGGTTCATTCACATCAACCTTCGAATTGTTCCTTCAGATTGATTATCCTCTGGACCGCGAGGACTCACGAGATTTCGAAAATTTCTGACCTTTCGTGATCACCACATACACCCCTCCCGATTCCGTCCCTGAAAATACAACAGGTTACCGCGAGGCCGATGTTTGGCGTTCACCGTGCATCTCCCGGTACTGAGCAACTGCTCACAAAGGAATAACGTATGAAATCCAAGTCTTTGTTTACCGCTGCCATGGTGTTCCTGATCCCTGCCCTGGCGTTTGCAGGACAGAGGAATTCTGCAAACCTCGAGCTAGATCAGTCGGTCACGATTGCAGACACTCAACTCGCGCCGGGTCAGTACAAGCTGATCTGGGAAGGGAACGGCCCGGATGTAAGCGTGAGTTTCACCCAAGGCAAGAAGGTCGTCACCACCGCTTTCGCCAAGCTTGTAAGCAACCCCGCCAGCCAACCAGGTGCGATTGAAATCCGTACGGCGACTGACAAGACGGTCATATTGCAAGCCGTTGATCTGAAGAATGAAACGATTCAGTTTGAAGACGTCATCTCCGCTGCCGGAAACTGACCTTCACACCTCGCCCCTGCCGGCGGTCCTGAGGGGGAAAGCAATTCATACGGCAACAGCAGATTCCTCGGCTTTGCTTGTGATTGCGAACTCGCGGAATGTCAACTTTGGTAGTGTGTGGTCTGCTGTGCGGACAGAACGCGGCTGGCACAGCGTCCTGGTCTAATTCCATGTTTGATAGTCGGTAGAGGTGTGGGCTGAAGCCCGCACCTCACGGGCATTCCCTACGGATGCAAAGGCGTGTCCGCGGCTACAACGGCGGTGAGTGCCATACCAGGTTCGATCGAGGCCGGATTTCCAGGGGGCAGCGGCCCTGTCACTCTGACGAGGTCTGGATTTGAGATGCGCCGTGTCTGTGTACCGATATCCGGCGCTACCAGCGTGAGTATCCCGCTGAGCGGAACCGATGTGCCGTGGATCGGGAACGACTCGACCTTGAAGATCACCATTCCAGGTTTGCCGCCTAAACCCGCGCGCTCGACCCATGCGATCGAGGCCTCAACAGACTCGCCTCGAGGCGCAACGACCTTGCCTCCGACCGTCACATTCTGATCGAGCAGTATTGAGATGCGATCTCCGACGTTGGCCGTCTCAGAAGTGACCTTTGAAGCGGTGACCAGGCGCAAGGGGGTGCCTTTGGACAGAACGCTACTTTCCACCTGCAAATCCGATGGCGCGGGAGACGCAACACCGCTGACCAGATAGTCCGCTTCCTGCACCGGGCTGGGCAGCTTCTTCGGGATGATTGCAATCGCCTGCAACCGCGCGGTTGCATTAATGGTGATGGGACCTGAGTAGCGCGGCGATGCATTGGTCGGCGTCCAGCCGTCGGTGGTGTAGTAGATGACTGCGTCGGGTTCGATGCTGCTGATGGTGATCTCAGTTCCGGGAGCGACATCGCTTGAATTGAGAGAGAACAAGGGTTGTCTTGCGCAGTGGCAGTCAACCGATGGGCGATGGCTGTCGATGAACGGCTGGACTTTACCCTGCGCAGAGGTTCCTCCCTTTTGGGGACCCTGCTGGTTGACGGGAACACTCTGCCCCTGACTCGCGCTTTTTGTGTTCTGCACGGACTGCTGAGTCAATTGAACGGTGCTTGTAATTGCCTGCGCGGCACCTCTTGCACCCACTCCGACGACCGAAGCGGAAAGCACAAGCAGGGGAATGGCTTTCATTCTCGCCCTCCTGTTTTAGGTCAGAGACAGACCAGGAGTATAGCGCGAAATGGCCAGCAAGTAATGGCACTAAGGGACAACAACCAACCCCTTAGTCACCGGCTGAGCGCGACCGGCCTCTACTGTGGCATCGACAACGGTCTTCATAATGCCGCACTTGGAGAGAAACCGGATCATGCTGTCGGAGAGCGGCTCTCGCGATTCGTGGCATCGGCGAACCCGTTCCGGCATGGCGTACGGAGGGCCGACGCAGTGACGCCATCTGCAGCGCGCCGCTGCCCTGCGCATCGAGAATCAGCGAGGTCAGTTTGCGGGCGAGCGTCAGATCGAAGCTCTCCGTAACGAATACCAGCTTGCCTCGCGTGGTGATGACCACGGGGCCCTCGCTTGTGGAGTAGACCTGCTCCACTGTTCCATCGGTTGAATTTGCGGGTGCGGTGTGCTCGACGCTGACATCAGCTTTCAGGCCGGAGTACTTGCGGCCGAGTTCCTCCGCGTAGAGCCGGGCGAAGGTTTGCGCGGAATTGAGGTTCTTCCAGACCGAAAGATAAAACAGTGCGATGGAGTTTGTGGTGGCCTGCTCGGCAGGGGTTGCCGCGAGACGCTGGCCAGCCCAGTATATGCCGCCGTCCCATGCAGGCGTGAGATTCCGGGCGGCATCCTCTCCACCGAAGAGGCCAGCGAGAATATGCAGATCCAGCTGGCCCACCTGGCCGATGTCGTACGGCCTGTAGACCTTGTCCACGAGCGGGTGGATATCGGGCAGCAGCGGCACGGTCGGCAGGTGCCCCTTTTCGTACTCACGAGGGTTGATGATCTCCCAGGTGGATGAGGGCGGGCGGTCAAGAGTGCCGGCGAATGCGGCATTCTGGCCGCGATCCATCCAGACGTCCTGCTCAAAGCTCAGACCTTCGCGATACGGAAACAACAGAGACTCTGAGAGCAGCAGCGGGGCGCGCGCCAAAACGGGGGAGTTCTCAGAGCCCGCCATCTGCTGCTTGATGAAGTCCACGACCTCGGGATCGCCGATAAGACTTTTGCCCATTGGCTTGAGGATGTTGTCCATCATCACCGCTGTGGCTTGACCCTCGGTCACGGCTTCACGGGCCGTGTCGATCTCATCCTTCGCCAAATGGACTGTGTCGTCTGCCGAGTTGATCGACACGTCGGGCGGGGTCTGATCACTCCATTTCTCAAGGTCAGTGTGCTGATCCTGCAATGCGTGGGTAAGCTCGTGAGCCAGAACGGGCTTCTGCTCATCGACGCCAATCCAGTCCAGCATGTTCACGGTCTTGGTCTTGGGGTCGTAATAGGCCTCAATCTGCTCCTTCAGCAAAGCCAGCAAAAAGGGCTTCAGGTTGAAATCGCGATCGAGGAGCCCAAACTTTTTCAGGACGATTTCGCTGCGCTGCATCCGCTTGGCGTCTTCGTCCTCCTGGAATTTTTCGGTCAGGTACTTTTCCACTGCGGCACGCGTGGTCATCTGGCGCTTTACGTCGCTCTTGATGGGAAGTCCCGTCTCCTGGGAGGAGAATTTGAGCAACTCATCGACCAAACCGAACAACTCCTTTGCCTGCTCCGGGGTGATGTGGGTTTCGGGGCTGGAGGAGTCGTTGGGCGAGTGCTTGCCGGCGGGTGGCGCCGGCGATTGGACGGGAGGCGGTGCCTGGGGTTGCTGGGCCCAGGTATCTGCCACCGCAGACGACAGGAAAAAAGCCGTCGAGAAGGCCAGTATCCATTGCTTTCCGTGCATTTTATTGTAACGCCTGCTCATGCCTTCTCCTTAGATCTTTCGGCTCCCGGGGGACTCAACTGCGCATCCAATACCAAGGCTATAATCAGGATGCGGCCTGACACTAGAATTCCGCAGAATTTAAGTATTGAGTTGCAGAAAACTCCCCCTATGACAGACACCCATCTTGCCGTAAGCGCGCTTCCCACTCCATTAAGCAATCTACTCAGCACAGCAGCCAAGCCGCCCCGTATCACCGAGCACCTCGGGGTACTGACCCCTCAGGAGTTTGACGCGCCTGGGGATGAAACAGCGGCTTTGACCAGCGGCGCCGCGGCCCACGATCTTGGTTGGATGCGTCGCGTAGCCGTGCATGGCGGAGATCGCTTTCGCTGGCTGAGCGGTATGGTGACCAACACCGTGAATGATCTGCCCGCAAATGGCGGCGCGTGGAACATGGTGTTGAATGCGCAGGGTCGAATCCAGGGGGACCTGATGGTCTGGCGGAAAAGCGAAGCGCCGAGTCTTCAGGAATCGGGCGCCACCGGCGAAGTTTCCGGAAGCCTGATCCTTGAAATTGCCGCCGACCAGTTCGACCGCCTGACGGCCCACTTAGACCATTTCATCATTATGGACGATGTTGAGCTGGTCCCCTACGATCCGGCAGGCGAAACAGCAGTGGGGCTAACCGGACCGCAGGCTGATCATGTTCTGGGCCGGATGGGACTTCCGACGCTGTCGGAGCCATTGACTTCAACCAGCGTCGAGTGGAACGGCCTGGACCTGTGGATCCTGCGAGCCTATGGGGTGCTAGTGCCCCACTATGAGATCTGGACACCTGTTGCCGGTCTGACCCGGCTCTGGCGCACGCTCTCCACTGCCGGCGCGAGCCCGGTGGGGTTTGCGGCGCTGATGTCGTTGCAGATTGCGGAGGGGATACCGGCGTACGGCGTCGACATCGCCGAGCGCGACCTGCCGCAGGAGACCTCGCAGATGCGCGGGTTGCACTTCAGCAAGGGTTGCTATCTGGGGCAGGAGATTGTTGAGCGCATTCGCTCCCGCGGAAACGTGCACCGCCATCTGAGGCAGCTGGATCTGGATGGGCCAGTACCACACGTCCGGCGCTGAGTTGACGCTGGATGGCGCCGCGGCTGGACAAATTACCAGCGCCGCCGAACTCCTGCTGGCTAAAGGCAGCCGTAAATTTGCGATGGGGATGATCCGCGGCGAGGCCGAGGTGAAGAATCGCCCGCTCGAGTACTCGGTGGACGGGACTGCTGGAACGGCGCGGATTCTTGCCGAGCCACCCCGTCTATGATGGGAATTGGACAATCTTATGAGCGACACACCGAAATTTGAAGTGATCGATCGCCGGAAGATCAAGGCGGAAGTAGAGCAGGAGAGCGTGCCGAAGCCGGCAGCTCAGCCGGAGACAAAGCCAGCAGAGCCAGCCGCAGGACCGCGGCTCGTAGTATCTGAGCCGGAAGCTCGTGCAGAAGAGCCGGTGCTGTCGGAGTCGGAAGCACAAGCAGAATTGCCGCCTGTGCCGAGCGCCGAAGAGAGCCGGCAACAGAAGTCGGCCTATGAGGCCTCCGCGCAGAGGCTTGAAGATCTGGTTCGCGCGCAGAATCCGGCCATGGGAGCTCAACCGGCTATCGGGTTCGAGCACCTTGTGCAGCAGCTTTATGTCTCGGCCATGATCCAGATGGGAGCAGGTGCGCCCGAGGGGCAGAGGCCGCGTGTGGACATTCTGGGCGCCAAAACGACGATTGACCTGATGGGCGTCCTGGCGGAAAAGACCAAAGGGAATCTGACCCCGGCCGAAGACCAAACGCTGCAGACGGTGCTATTCGAGGTGCGGATGGCGTTCAACGAGCTATCGAACATGATCTCGCTGCAAGGCGTGCCTGCGCCGCCTCCCAAGCCGGACAAGCGCTGACGCGGGTCTCCAACTGGCATTGAGCTGAGGCCTTAACTCGTATGTGGCTTCTTCCTTCTGCGTGAGCCACAATACACGGTTCTTAAGAAGCCACACTAATTGGAGCGCCGCCGGAAAGAATGGAAGGGAAACTTACATTCCTGGGGACCGGAACCTCGATGGGGGTCCCAACGCTGGGGTGCGACTGTGCGGTGTGCACTTCAACGGATCCCCGTGACAAGAGGCTGCGGCCCTCGTTGCTGCTGCAATGGCGAGAGGGCGAGCGCGACAGGGTTGTGTTGATTGACACCGGCCCGGACTTTCGCGAACAGGCACTGCGAAACAAGCTGACGCGCGTCGACGCCGTTCTCTACACCCACGGACACGCTGACCACATCTTCGGGCTGGACGATCTGCGGCCGCTCAGCTTCACTGTTTTTCGCGAGGGCGGACATATTCCGCTCTATGCATCGCCGGAGACCGAAGAGGATTCTCAGGCGCATCTACGACTACACGTTTTCGCCGGATGCCACTTACCCCAACCGGCCACGGGTGCAGATCGAGCCGCTTGGAGACCGGACCTGCATCTTTGGCGTTGAGTTCATTCGCGTGCCGGTGGTACACGGCGAACAGGAGATCGCGGGATTCCGCTTCGGGCGTATCGCATACCTGACGGACGTGAGCGCGATTCCCGAGTCAAGCTTTGCGTTGCTCGAGGGGCTGGATCACGTTGTTTTATCCGCACTGCGCCACAAGCCCCACCCGAGCCACGCAACGGTGGAGCAGGCGCTTGGATGGGCGCGACGCATCGGCGCCCGCAAGACCTGGTTCACCCACATTGCGCACGAGCTTGGACACGCGGAGACGGATCGCCATTTGCCGGAGGGGATCGCTCTGGCGTACGACGGGCTGAGCTTTCCCGTGGACCTGGGCGGAGCCGGCATATGAACGATTCCCGGAACGCAAAGATTCCCGTTTTTCGCTCGGCGACCGAGGTGCCGCGTGGATTCGGACCTTGTGTGGCGGCTATCGGCAACTTCGACGGCG
>CAVVTY010000006.1:0-71400 GCA_963751225.1 uncultured Acidobacteriaceae bacterium | reverse complement strand
CATGACTCAGATATGGAAGAACCTGGGTACACCAGGAAAGGGAGCAGCCATCGGATTGGCTGCCATGCTCCCCTTCCTCCCCGGCATGTTCGGATCCCGCAAGAAGGCGACGAGTTCTGCGATATCTGCTCCGGCGTCGAGCCCGTTCCCATCCGCGCAGGCCGCTGGTGGGAAGTTGGATCCACCGCATTCGAAGGCGCTCGCATCAAGGAATGGCGCCCCCACTGGAGCATCCTCCACAAAAGCCACGCCGAAGACGCGGCCCTCTATGGGTCAGAAGAAGAGAAGTGGAAACACAACCCAATTCTGCATCCAGACCAGGTATTCTCGTCCTTTGCCCTGTTTTGGAACCATCGAAAAGAACTACCGTCAACGCGGATAATAATCAAATATATCCTTATATATTAATCACTTGCGCCGTATCATGATTGCCCGTCTTTACCGGATTCGCGCACCGGCGCCGGTCAAGCCCCGCTCACCACATCCAAAACTGCGCCACCTGATTCCGGCATACCCTGAAAACTGCGCCACTGAGCCCTGTCCATCCGCGGCTCTTCCCATCATTTCCGGGCTGACGTCTCTAGTCCGTCTTGCCTGCTTGTCTGTATTGCTTGCCTGCCTGATCAAGATCAGATCCTCTTTGTTTTGTCCGGCGACGTGGATCACAATCCCTCGGCCCATCGGTCTGATAGGCTCTCCGTTTGTATGGGTGGGAATGTGGCTGAGATCAATACCGCGGTTCGATTTCGTTTGTCGCCTGCCCAGATCGCTATCCTCGCGCCCGGGATTGAACTGATCACTCGGTCATATCAGACTCGTCAGCGCACCGGAACCTCACCCCTCGCTTATCCCTTCCGCATCTTTCCCCCGCCCCGCGGTTTCGACCGCGGGCTCTATAACCAGACCTTCATGGACAATACAATCGCTCTCCGGGAAATCATAAGAGCCAATTTCGAAATCAGCCGCTGGGTGAAAATGGATGCCTTCCACTTACGCGCCGCTATCTTCGCCATTCGCGCCAATGTCGATTACGCGCGCCTTTTGAGACGCCAACAACGGCGTAAGAGTCTAAGGCAAAGCCAGGTTGCATCTTGATGACAGATCCATTGCTCAGTTAAAGGTGAAGTCGCATCGCGTGATCCGTTCGTTAGAACGTCACATGAAACGAGCGAATCGCGCTTTGACAACAGCAGTTGGGAAGGAACAATACGCGGCGCTGGCGGGTCCTGGAAAGCGCATCTACGATGGATGCGCTTGCACATCGCATATTGCAAACCGCCGGCAAAGCCGCGTCCTGGTCGTCGAGCCCGCCAGCTACGAGACTTGGATGAGCTGATGGTGATTGCCAAGCGCGGACTACACGAAGAAGGATACAAACCACCCCAAGACAAGGAGCTTCGCCGCCTCATGCGACTTTACGCTCGATACGCTCGTGAGGGTCGTAATGGCATCTGGATGATCCGATTCCTCCACGCAATAAGAAAAGATTCCGCAGCAAATACCATTTGGCACATTTTGTAATCGACCGTTCAAAACTCAAGGAGCTATCTAAATCGTGACGACAAAGAAAAAAGCTGACCAGAAAGAGAAACCCCTCAACGAGACTGCCAATCAGCGTGCCATGACAAGGCCAGAAGTTCGGGAGGCATTAAACGTCCTTCGAACAAGTTGGAGCGACCTCAGTCCGCAGCAACGAGGCGAAAAGCTAAAGTGTTGATTGGCTTCAAATGTTCTCGGCGTGGGATCGCGAAGGAATTAGGGAAATCGGAGTCGAATATCCGCAAGTACATCGCGAAAGCCAATCCGTCCGAAGAAGGCAACGATTGGGCCACAATGATGAAGAGCACATTAGCCAAGGAGCCCCAGAAGCAAAGCACTAAGAGCGCCAGCGAGGATGTTCGTCGAATATCATCCAAAATTCCAGCCAAGAAAAGAGTGGAGCCCGTCATCAAGGAGACATACCCGATGCAGGATCATGCACGGACCTCAACAGCTCAGCAGACAAAGAAGATCACTTCCCCTTCGTCGACTGCGGTCAAGGAGCCTCCGGTCGTAAGCGGCGCAACGAGTGGGCAGGAAAATCAAGTGGGAGAAGACAGCCCCGGAAAGAGAAATGGCTGATGCCATCTTAAAGACATTGCAAATCCGTCAGGACAAGTTACAGCGATTGGCGTCGATACCCGAACAGATCAAGCCAAGGCCACTGTACGACGCACGCTCGCTTGGACGGCAAAGGTAGACCGTTGCCACCCAAAGATCGTCGCTGATCCGTCTCATAAGCCTGCGAGAGCCTTTTGAAACACCTATTGCCACTGTCTTAAATGGTACTGATCTGTCGCCAGTCGTTTGTTCGCATTGCCGGAGCCGACGAGGTGTTCATATTTACGCTTTTGAGTAGATGTGGCCGACATCTAGATGAGGCGGAATACAACCTCCCGAATCCATTCGGCCAGCTAATCAGAATACAGCCACTATTCGGGGTCAAACAGAACGGCAAATTTACTATCCATTTTTACTATCCACATCCCCGAAAGTTGCATAAAAGTCACACAATTGTCTAAATTTGTACACACCTGCCAGTTCTCCGTTAATGACCTACAAGTGGTTGAATTAATTATGTTTTTATGATTACAAAGGAGATAGTATCGACAATAGCTCTATGGGCGTTAATGAAGCTGACGTTCTACCACTGAACTACTCCCGCCCCTTCAACTCAATTGCTTGTTGAGAAGCAATTGGTCTCCAATCCAATCTATTATCCCTATTCCAACTTTCCCACATCTCATCGGGCTTCTCTCCTTGCTGCGAAGCCCACAGCACAGCGGTGGACAGGAATTGCGGATAGTAAGAACAGCACTGGAGCGAACTTGAAGAAGTATACCAAGATTGGACATTGATTGTGCCGCTCCATTACACCGGACGAAAACCTGCACGAACGAGATGGAAATAAGTGTCTGCGGCTCGGACTCTTTTTGTCAGAGGGAGCGCTGCTGATTACCATGGGCGGTCGTGAGCCAAAGAGCGTTTCTTCATCTTGCACTCTGCTTCGCCTTCGGGTTCGCACTGTTTTCAGGAAGTGCGCTGGCCTGCCAGGAAGGCCAGGTCTCGCACCTTGCGGCGCCCGCAGAACTTCGCTGCGGCGGTCGAGAGGAGCCGGTTGCCGTAAGGGGAACTGGACCTTGCGTGGAAGGTTGTGTCGGTCGCGGACAGTCTCCATGGTGTGCGCCAGTCGAGCTATCAGGTCCGAATTGCGCGGGCGCAACAGCAACAGTGGCTTTGAAGACGTCGAGGCCCGATGCGGTGGAAATCAATGGAAGACGACCGGCCGATGCGCCAGGAGTAGGAATGAACGCGAGTAACAATGATCGGATCGATCTCATCGTAAGCTCGGGTCATTACCGCATCGTGGCAAAAAACCCCATCCATACGGAATGAAATGAAAATCTGCCTCGGTTGCGCCTTTCAGCGTTAATCCGACAAGAGGATCGATAGAGGATGCCCCTGCAGTTCGGATTCTATTAAGCGTGGATCAATCCCTCGAACAGTTCATCGAGAATCGGTTCCAGATGCTGCCTGGGCAGCAGCTTCGGACGGAAGTGGCTCTCGAGATTGACTGCACTGAGAATGGCGCCGAGAAGAACCAGCCTCCGCTCCGCCGCTGCCCTCGAAGCTTTATCCAGATCGGCGCCGAACAGCAATTCGATGAAGTCATTCCCTGACGCTTTGGCCATCAGGTCATACATCCGCAATAGTTTCTCTCGCGATTCCGGACGACGAAGCGCGTAAAGCTTGAACTCAAGCATCAAAGTTCCCCAGGTGTGATCGCCAGCCTGCTCCGCGATCCAGCCCATGAAGATCCCCGGTCGCTTGCGGACCACCGGTTCGGCTTCGATGACTTGGCGTATGTGTGTGAACTTGGTCAGAACGCGCTGCTCCATCAACGCGAGAAAGAGATCCTCTTTGCTGGCGTAGTGTGCGTAGATGGCGCCGCGAGTGAAGCCCGCGCGGGTGGCTACCTCTTCAAGCTGCGTCATATCAAAACCCTGCTCGGAAAAGACGGTCTCGGCCGCATCCAGGATCTTGGCCTGCGTCTCTTCTGTTCGCACCTGGTGTTTTGTCTTGCCCATTCGTGTCACGGCGGCCATGCGAGATTCCTCTTGACAGATTCTATCGTTCATTTCATATTAATACATGCGTGTATGTATTTTATTAAGATTTCGACTCCTCATGTCAATGCGTTGCCTGCATCCGCGTCGCGGGAACGACCTGGTCACTCGAGCGCAATCGATGGGAGAAGCGAAACAGGCAGTTCCTGATTCCTTCAATGGGAGCATGTAGATGATTCTGGACATGGAGACAGAAGCGCAGGCCGCTGAGGAGCCCCTTGCGGATGCCCAATTCGATTTCGACATCGCCGCGCCCGCCGCGCCTCGCCGCCGGGTGAATCCACTTCTGATCGGCGCGATTCTGTTCGTCGCGCTGGCCTCTGGAATTGGCTGGTACCTCCATGCACGTGGCTTCGAGGACACAGATGATGCCCAGGTCGACGGCCATCTGAACCCCGTCGCGGCGCGAATAGACGGCACGATCAAGGCAGTTCATGCTGACGATAATCAGCACGTCGAAAGCGGTGCGTCACTCGTGGAACTTGATCCGAGCGATGATCAGATAGCGCTCGAGCAGGCGCAAGCGCAGCATGATCAGGCTATGGCACAACTCAGCGCTACGCACCCCAATCTGCCAATGACGCTGATCAGCAACCGCGGCGATTTGACATCTCACCAGGCCGAGGTAGCCGCGTCGGAGGCTGCACTTTTCGCTGCGCAGAACGATTTGGAAAGCGCCAAGGCAAGATTGAAGGAGTCTCAGGCAGTCAACGACCAGGACCAGGCCGACTTCGCTCGTTACCAATCGCTCTTTAAGGAGCAACTGGTGCCTCGCGCGGACTATGAACATTCCAGGGCCACTGCCGCAGCACAAGCCCAGACCGTTCTACTCAACCAGGCGGCGGTCGCTTCCTCCCAGAAGACCGTAGAGCAGCGCATGGCGCAGCTTGCCGAGCAGCGCAGCAGACTCGAGCAGACGCAGAGTAGTGCGCCGTTGCAGGTAGCAATTCGCGAGGCCGACATCAAGGGCCAGCAGGCTAACGAAGAAGCCACTCGAGCAGCGCTGGAAAAGAGCCGCCTGAACCTCAGCTACTGCCACGTTGAGGCGCCGGTTGCAGGGGTGGTCACGCAACGCAGCGCTGAAGTGGGTGCTCACATTTCCCGAGGCCAGCAGTTGTTCATGATTGCCCAGACGGACGATCTGTGGGTGACTGCCAACTTCAAGGAAACGCAGTTGGCGCGGATGCATTCCGGCCAGCGCGTTCGGATCTACGTGGATGCGCTTCGCGGCACATTTGACGGCACTGTGGAAAGCATGCCGGCGGTCACCGGCTCACGCACCAGCGTTCTGCCTCCCGAAAATGCCACTGGGAACTACGTAAAAGTCGTTCAGCGCCTCCCCGTCCGGATCCGCTTCATCGCCGGCCAGAAGGACCTCGACAAGCTGCGGCCGGGGATGTCGGTCGAACCCACTGTGCGTCTGGACTGATCGATGACTCACAAGAACGAAATCACGAACCTCGGTTCGGCCACGGCTTCCCGCCCGCTGATCAATCCATGGGTCGTTGCCATGACCGTGACTTTGGCCACGTTCATGGAGGTGCTTGACTCATCGATTGCGAACGTTGCACTGCCTCACATGGCCGGCACTCTTGGCGCCAGCCCCGAAGAGAGCACGTGGGTCATCACCAGCTACCTGGTCTCGAGTGCCGTCGTGTTGCCGATCAGCGGCTGGCTCTCGAATTTGGTCGGCCGCAAGCGCTTTTACATGACATGCGTCGCCATCTTTACCATCAGTTCCTTCCTCTGCGCACTGGCCCCGAGCCTGCCCATGCTTATCCTGTTCCGCATTTTGCAAGGAGCCGGCGGCGGGGGTCTGCAGCCCACTGAACAGGCCATCCTCGCCGACACATTCTCAGCCAAGCAGCGCGCGATGGGCTTTGCCATGTACGGAGTGGCTATCCTCGTCGCACCCGCAATCGGCCCGACGTTGGGCGGTTGGATTACCGACAATTACAGCTGGCACTGGATATTCCTGATCAACGTGCCCATCGGCATTCTTTCTCTCATCCTGACGCAGCGAATCGTCCATGACCCGGCGTACCTGCGCAACATGGCAAAGTCCAGGTTCCGTGTCGACTACGCAGGCATCGGTCTCATCGTAGTCGGCGTTGGCTTCTTGCAATATGTTCTCGACAAGGGTCAGGAAAATGACTGGCTCGCATCGAAGGCGATCCTCGTCAGCCTGATTGTCGCCATCGTAGCCTTGGTGCTGCTGGTGATTCGAGAACTGACACATGAAAACCCGATCATGGATCTGCGGCTGCTCAGCAAGCGCAACTTCGCGACCGCCGTCACCTTCAGCTTCGTCCTCGGCATGGTACTGAACGGCAGCACCATCCTGTTGCCGCAGTTTCTCCAGAACGATCTCGGATACACGGCGCAACAGGCGGGCATGGCGCTTTCGCCCGGTGCCATCGTATTGGCCTTCATGATGCCTGTCGCGGGGATCCTGGCCAGCAAGTTCGACCCGCGTGTCATCATCGCTTCCGGCTTCGCTCTAACCGCCTTTGGACTTTTCCATGCCACCAGCATCCATTACGGCGTCAGCTTCGAGACGATGGTGGCGTACCGCATTATTCAGGTCATCGGCATTCCGCTCATCTTCATTCCGATCAGTACGCTCAACTATGTGGGCGTGCCGCGCAACAAATTCAATCAGGTATCCGGCATCAGCAACTTCGTTCGCAACCTCGGAGGCGGAATTGGAATCTCGTTGCTGAACAACTTCATCGCTCGACAAGACCAGGTGCACCGCACTGCCCTTGCCGCTCATACCAATCACGCCAACCCCTTCTTCGAGCAGCAATTCCAGGGTATGGTACAAAACTTCATTGCAATGGGCGCCAGCCAGGCTGAAGCCTCGCATCGCGCGCTGGCGCAACTCTCAGCTCAGATCGACCTGCAATCGAATGTACTCAGTTTCGCGAGCTCTTTCTGGGTCCTTGGCTTCTTGATTCTGTTCCTGATACCGCTGCCCCTTATCATGCGCCGTCCCAGCCCGGAAGAAGCAAAGGAGACCGCGGCCATGCACTGACGTGGTGATGGCCTGGTCGATCGCTCAGCACCCCAACAGCGTTGTCTCGCCATCCCTATTCAGGTTTGCCGGTGTAGTGCTCACGATGGTGGACCTCGGCGTGGTCCTCCAATGCCTCAAGGTGAGTTATCACTTCGGCGGGCATCCGCAACTCAGCGGGAAGTCTCTCCTCAACAATCGTGGCTAGGGCATGCGCTTCGCTCACCGGCGTCGAACGCGGAAACAGCAAGTGCACTTCGATGATCTGGCGATAACCAGTTGTTCGGAAGCGCACGCCGTGATACTGGACATTCAATTCTGAGCAGATCAAGTCAAGATTGCTTCGAATCTTCCGGCCGGCGTCGGGATCGGAATAGTCCAGAAGACCAACTGCTGAACGCCAGACCAGCCGTCCACCGGACCAGAGAATATTTGCGGCGACCGCGATAGCCACCAGGGGATCGAACGGCTTCCAGTGCGTAAGCAGTACAAGTCCCAGTCCCACGATTACGCCGATGCTGGTCCAACAGTCGGCCCAAACATGCTTGCCGTTTGCCTCGAGAATGAGGGAGTTCGTTCTGCGGCCGGTCCGAACAAGGTAATAGCCGAGAACCGCATTCAGGACTCCCGCCATCAGGATCAGCACAACCCCCGATCCGAGATGCTGCAATTGAATCCCACCGACCCAATCTCGGATCGACTCAACGAGAATTGCGATCGCAGCTACGACGATCATCGCCCCTTCGAAGCCGGCAGAGAAAAAGCTGATCCGCTCGTAGCCGTAGAGGAAGTGGTGGGAAGCCGGTTTTGTACTCAGGCGAAGACTGAAGCTTGCAAAACCCACAGCAACAACATGAATGACGGACTCGGCGGCGTCAGAGAAGATAGCCGACGAATGGGTCATGAGATAGGCGGCCGTCTTTCCTATCAGCATGGCAAAGCCGACAATCAGCGAGAGTCGCATCGCGAAGCGTGCATCGCGCAATTCATGCGCGTCTCTCGGTGGTGCGTGGCTATCAATTTCCCGCTTGGGCACAGTGCTCCCTCCGCCGAAAACTCGTCGTCAGGGTAATCCTTCCCCCCAAGACTCAAAGAAGGATGTGATGGGTCTCACTTAAAGGTTGAATGACTCCCATCCCACTCCCATTCGGCCTCTGGCCCGATTGGCGCAAGCGGTTCAGCAATTCACAGCCGTCGAAGCTTGCATTATTGTTTTGCCTTTCCAAACCTCCTATTTCTTATGATCCCTTTACGGCAATTGCGGAAGAATGGCCTATGTACACTCGCCTCGGCCCAGCTCAGCGGGCACTGCCAGCGGCACTCGGCGTGATTACACTCGCCGGCGTCGTGGTGTTATTCGTGTGGGATGCCTTTCCTCGACTGTTTCCTGCCAACGCACATGACTTCCTCGCCGCATTTCCACTTGCGATGATTGCTCTTGCCTACCTCGTCTACCAGGCTGTGCACCGGCCGGCTCCCATGGAGTTCGTCAAGGCTCTCCTGCTGGCAACTGCATTTATTCTTTGGGCTGCCAATCAGTTCTGGCCCGATCTTAGCTACGCAACTCTCTTCAATGACCTTGCGATAGCCCTCTTCGTCCTCGATGTATTTCTCGTCATGATTGGGTGGCCGGCAAACTCACCTGACGAATCCTTTGCTGAATCATGGTCGGCGGAGTCTGAAGAAAAGAAATAGGCGGGCGCATTCCACAGAGACATTTTCAGGATTGCTTTAGACCGGAGCCAGCTGAAAGGCGAAAAATGCACAAATCGCGGGGCCGAAGGTCGACGATTAGACCTTCGTGGCATTCGATGCCTGCACAAGTGTGACGGTTGGCCGGCGGAGATCTCAGAGGTTATCGTGCTTCAAATCGCGCCAGCAGCCGCCCATTGCCATCGAACAGCTTCAGGACCTGCCCTTCGATCTTCCAGGTGCGCACCTGCGCCAGCGCATCCTGAAACGCTCTCTCCGTTTCCATGCCGCTGACGCAAGCCATCAGGGTGCCGGCCATCCTGCTGAACGTGAGCTGATCCCCGCTCAGCACATAGCTTCCCTCCATGCGGTTGCAGCCGCCCGACCCGCTCACGCGGTGTGACTCCGCGTCAAGAAGCAAATGAGCCCCCTGCTGCTTTGAAGGCGGATTGAATCTTTGTTTCTCCCAGGCTGATCAGCTTCCAATCTGTTCCTTCGAGCGCAACGGCGGTGGCCTGCTTCCCCGGGGACTCGATGGGTGCGAAGGTCGGCGAGCGTTTTAAGTCGTAATTGAATTGCGAATTGATCTCGTGGCCGTCCGCATCCAACTTGCGCAGAGTGTCCGCATCGTGAAGTGCAAACTGTTCGCGTGCTCCGCGCTCTCCCTGCAAGACGACAGACTTTCCGTCATTCGCCAATTGCCAACTTCCATGGTCAGCGAACTCGGTCTTGCGCTCGAGGTAAGTCATGCGGGATGCGAATGTATGATCCGGAAGCAGGTTCACCTGGTACCTGATGCCCGGGCAGTCGGCGCATGGAATGGTGCCAGCAAACGTGGCGGGCAATCCTGAAATTGCTGCATCGGCGGCAGCACTGTCCCCCAATGCAGTTCCCGGGGTCCTCTGAAGCAACAACGAGCTGTTCTGCGCCGCGCCCTGCGCCTGATTCACTCCGGCAAACGTCATCAGAACCGCCACCAGGATTTGGGGAAATCCTTGTGCTGTTCATGTGAGCCTTCCTCTCTGCGGAAAACCCGTAGCGCTCCTCAGCCATTCTCCTTGCGAGCCACAGTCGCGCGGGTTGCGCCTGTTGAAATACCCCCATCCACCAGGAGGGTTTGTCCGGTAATGTAGCGGCTGGCCTCTGAAGCCAGAAAGACCACGGCCCCGTCCAGATCGTTCGGCAGCCCCGGCCTCTTCACTGGAATTCGATCCGTAATATAAGCTACCCACTCTGGATCTTCGTAGAGCACCTTGTTCTGTTCCGTCCGGAACCAGCCCGGTGCAAGGCAATTTACTGTAACGCCGTGCGGTCCCCAGTCGTCCGCCAAACTCATCGTCAATTGCCGGATGCCGCCCCGGCTCGCACCATATGGGGCAAGTCCGGCAAATCCAAACACGCTGGTCACCGACCCAATGTTGATGATGCGCCCATAGCCGCTCGCGATCATCCCGCGCGCAACGGCCTGCGCCGTGAAGAAGCTGCCCCGCAGATTCGTCTCGACCACCAGATTCCAGTCGTCCCACGTAATGTCCAGCGCCGGCTTGCGAACGTTGCATCCCGCATTGTTCACCAGGATGTGAATCTGCCCGAACGCCGCCTCTGCTTCACCCATCATCTTGTGAATGCTCGCCTGGTCGCGCACATCCAGTTCCAGCGAAACTACCCGCCTGCCCAGCCCGCGAATCTCCGCCGCGAACTCTGCTAACGAATCGCGCCTCCGGCTCGTAATCACCAGGTCGGCGCCTGCCTTAGCCAGCGCACGTGCCAGGTACTGTCCCAGCCCGCGACTGGTTCCTGTAACGATCGCAACTTGTCCACTCAAATCGAACAAAGCGTCACTCATTGCGCCGCCTCGCTCGTCGGGCTGCTGGTCGAAGCCTCCAACTCCGGAGAAAGCACGACCTTCATCAGGTTCGGCTCCTGTGCGTGAAGACGTTCAAACCATCGCGGACCCTCCTCCAGCGGGGCCACCGCCGTAATCAGCGGCCTCACCTGGACACGCCCGCTCGCCAGCAGTTCCATCCCCTCGGGGTACTCCCCCGAAGACGCCGCGCTCCCCTGCAAGCGTATCTGTCGCGAAACCACCTTCTGCAAGCGGCAGAGTGACTTCAGGCGCGATGTTTCCAATCAGCGTCACCGTTCCGCCTTTGCGCACGCTGTCAATCGACTCCGCCACGGTCTTGGTGCGCCCAACCGCATCGAACACGACATCCGCTCCAACTCCGCCGGTGCGTTTAAGTGTCTCCTCCGCAATCAGCCCGCCTGTGCCGCGCAGCGCCTCGTCTGCTCCCAGCAACTCGGCCATCGTCAGCCGCGTCTCGTCTATATCCGCAATCATCACGCGGCCAGCTCCCGCCGCGCGTAATGCCTGCATTGTCAGCAGGCCGATCATCCCCGCGCCCACCACCAGCGTCGTGTCACCCTTCTTCACGCCGCTCACCTTCACGGCATGCACCGCCACAGCCAGTGCCTCCAGCATAGCGGCTTCTGGAAACGACATCCTGTTCGGCATCTTGTACACAATCCGCTCGGGAACAGAAATGAATTCGGCGAATGCTCCATGCCTGCGATAGTCCCCGCACGAAACACCGACAACCTCTCTCCGGTCGCACAAATTCACATCGCCGCGCCGGCAATAGATGCACTCGCCGCAGTAGACCGTCGAATCGAACGTGACGCGGTCGCCAACCTTGAACCGTGTCACCTCGCTGCCCACAGCTTCTATTGCTCCGGCAGCCTCATGCCCCATCACAAGCGGTGGAATCCGCCTTCCTGACGATCCGTCGTAGCCATGCACATCGCTGCCGCAGATGCCGCATGCAGCCACCCTGATCAGCACTTCGCCCGGACCTGGCTCCGGACGAGGCATATCCGCGATGCTGAGTTTGCTGTACTCCGTAAGCAAAAGCGATTTCATCCAATCCCCCAATTGGCGACGGCGGCTCCGCATTTGCTATGTGCAGAACGATTGCGCCGATGGGTCTCCTTCCCTGGGAAGAAGTCCCCTGCCACTCTAGGCGAAAACGGCTATGTGGACTGCGGAACCGCTCTATAAGATGTCGAACCGTTCACGCGAAAGCCGCCCGCGTATCGACTCTGATTCTATCCGCAATCTGCATACCGTCCATCGCCCCTTCTTCGTGACGAGCAAGAGAGGGCCGGCGAGCTTGATGAAAAAGCCCACCATTTTGAAAGGGCGCGGTGGAAGGGCCATCGAGTGTGGATGAAAAGCTTACGGTTTTGAAAGGGCACGACTTCAGTCGTGCCGCAAACGCCCCAAAATCAATGTGGGCTTCAGCCCCTGAGGGAATGCCGGCGAACTTCGTCAGCAGACACAACGGCCCTTCCCGAAGGAAGGGCCGTCGCGTCTCTTTGTGTTCAGTTTAGTTCACGGTAACCGTAAACGTCGCCGTGTTTCCCGTGCTTTGAGCAGGACTGCCCGTACCCGTCACGGTGAAGGTGTAAGCTCCTGACGCAGTGCCTGGATCCTTGGTCCCTCCGTTGTTGTTGCTGCCGCCGCCACCACCGCAGGCGGCCAGGCTGCCCAGTGCGATCATCAGCACCAGCACTCCAAGCATTGCCCGCCAGCTGCGACGCCGAGCCGGAATACCGAGCAGCACCACCAACGCCAGCACCGCTCCACCATCGAGCAAACCGCGGCCCTTCCCGGGCGACATCGGCCGTTCAAGCGCGGATGTCGTCGCAGCCCTCGTGCTGACACTTGCCGTTCCAGTTGCACCCGGCGAGACAGCCGCAGTAGATGCAGAACACGTAGGTGCATCTCCAGCGGAGTTCGTAGGACCGCTCGTCAGGGTGCAGCTCAGCGTTACCGTTCCGCTGTAGCTGTTGCTCGTGTTCACGGTAATCGTCGAGGTCGCCGAGCTCCCCCGATTGACGCTTGCCGGTGTCGCCGCCGCAGCTGTGAGGCTGAACGTCGATTGCGTCACTGTCACAGTGGCTGTGCCTGTGGCAGTCCCGTACGTCGAATCGCCGCTGTAGTTTGCCGTGAGCGTGTCCGTTCCCGCGCTCAAGCTGTTTGCCGGGATAGTGATCGAGGTAGACCCCGAAGTCAGAGTTGTTGCGGAGCCGGTGTACCCCCCACCCGACAGCGTAACCGTCCCTGTCGGCGTCCCGCTTCCACCCGCAACCGCGACGGTCACGTTGAGACTCTGGCCCGAATTGATGCTGCTCGAAGCTGGCGTAACCGTGACTGTCGGTGTTGGTGGCGCAGTCACCGTAACCGTTGCCGTTCCGTTTGCTGGCGCATACGTCGCGTCGCCGCTATAGCTCGCCTGTCAGGGTATCGGATCCAACAGTCAGAGTGTTCACTGGAACTGTGAATGTGTAGCTTCCTGAGGTCAACGGCTGCGTTGCGGAGTTGAATCCGCCACCAGTAACGAAAACGGTTCCGGTGGGCGTTCCGACTGCGCCGCTCACCGTCACCTTTACGCTCATGGTCTGGTTCGCGACAATGCTGCCTGGCGTCGGAGTTACCGTCACAATCGCGGTCTCTGAGCCAGTCGCTGAAGTCCATCCATTCACCACGTTCGCCACATTCAGCGTGCCCAACCCGGTGGCTAGGTCGAAGCCAACACCCGCATCGTAGCCACTCAGAAGCCCCCATGTGTCGCCGCTGTGCAATACTGTGCAATTCAGGGCACCCGATGGCGGGTCAATTTGTGGGCCTTGGCACGCCATGGTGATCGTTCCGGTGACCACATCGTTGAAAAGCAGCCCGTTCGAAGTAGTCCCGTTTTCCGACTTGCAATTTGAGTAGGTCTGCTTGCCTGCCAGCGTGTACAGTTCTGAGTTCGGATTCCCCTGCGGCGCTCCGGCCTTCTGATTGATCAGCGCCATCACGCCCGCCATCGCCGGAGACGCAGCCGACGTTCCGCCGATTTCCTGCGCTGATCGGCTCCGTCGTCGGGCTCGTTGAAGTCAGCACGTGTTTGGGCACGCGCCATTGTCCGTAACGCAAATCAGGTATGCGCTGCCCAGAAACCCGTTCGACGCAAAGAACGATACGTCCGGAATGTCGCGTGCCGAATCGCTCGGAATCCCGGTCACGCCCGCCTGCCAGGTCGGCTTCGGATAGCCCTGCGTACAACTCGATCAGCGTGTTGACTGATCGCCGTTGATGCAGTTGCTCTTGCCGCCGCCCGCGCCCACGGTGTTCACGAAGCCTGAAAGGTCCGTCTGGCCGACCCGTAGCGCTGAGAACCGTCTGATACCACTTGACTGACAAAGTTGCACGCCGTTTCGGCGTCTGTCGGATTCGTCGGATTGAACCGCATTGTTTCACTGGTACGCGTTGCCCAGACAGTCTGAAGATATCGGCAACACCTCCGGATTCGTGCAGGAGTCGTTCCACGGAATCTCCGGCATGTAACCTTTGGCGCTCGCTCCGGTCGTCGGGTTGTTCGTTGTATTCCAGGAGGGTGAAGTGGGTGGTGTTCCGCTCGAACCCCAGTTCAGGTCCGTGCCGCCGACAGCCGTGTCGTATTGCGACGACGCCAGGCCGCTCACCGAAAGCCCAAACTGCGCTCCGTAAGGCGTACCCGTCGCCTGCCCCTGGTCGCAGGCCGGCGATCCCGAGTCACCCGATGCCGCGAACACCGCAATGCCCGCTGCCGCAGCGGTCTGCCAGAGAGTGTTGTAGGTCGCGTTGCCCGCGGCCCCAAGGCCCAGTTCGCACTCGCCGTAGCTCACATTCATGATCTTCGCGGTTTTGTTCTGGACAATGTAATTCGCCGACGCAAACACCGTATCGGTCGTCGCTGTGGCGGCCCCGGAGACGACCAGCACAATCTGCGCGCTTTTGGCGATCGCACCGGACCACTCCACGTCCAGTGCATTTTCGGTCTGGTCGTCGATCGTGCAGTAGTGAGTCGCTGCTGCCACAGTCGTTGCGTTACAGTATCCCGGATCAATCGAGTTGGTCTGGACAGTCTGAAACGCCGGCCCTGCCGGCAATCCAAACACACTTCGAAAACTCGCCACGTCCGTCGTCCGGACGTCGCTGGTTCC
Organism: uncultured Acidobacteriaceae bacterium; assembly: GCA_963751225.1. Classification (GTDB taxonomy): domain Bacteria; phylum Acidobacteriota; class Terriglobia; order Terriglobales; family Acidobacteriaceae; genus Telmatobacter. The sequence continues at coordinate 56,496 of CAVVTY010000006.1, read as the reverse complement.
CACAATTGCGATCGTCTGTCCCGTTCCATCAATCGGCGTCGACCGCGTTCCATAGCGGCAGCACGTTGTAGATCGCCGCAAAATCGTACGGCGTCACATCCTCAACCAGGTAGGGATTGCCATTGTTCGGTGCCCACTGTAATCCCAAGGTCCGGATGAATCCCGATCGCATTTGCGCTCGGCCCTTTCCCCAGTCTGCCGCCGCGGTTGCCGCTCTCTGCCACTTCCCTGTTTCAGGATTCAAAGTCGCCTTGCCGCCCACCTTGTGCTGCGGTCGCGGGAAGAAGTTATGCAGCGCCTTCACCCCGGCCACCACCGGATCGAGCGCCATGGGAATTTGCGGATCACTCATATTCGCGATGTGCGCTTCGCCCTTCACCGAAAGGTTATGAATCTCGGTATGAAAGGCTCGCTCCACCTGGCCCGCGTTCCCGCTGAACCGGATCGTCATGCGATCATTCGACACTTCATCAACTGAGAAGCCATGCCCCGACAGCCAGTTTGAAATCGTCGCAATGTCCGCAGAGGAGGGACCGAACTGCGCGCCAATCTGCGACGGCTCCAGCCAACGGTGGAAGTTCGCGGAGGTGGGATCGTACTGGCTGGCCACAAACGCATCGAATGCAGCCTGCTGCTCCGGACTCCTTTTCAGCACGAGAACGAGATCCGACATGCGAAGGCTCGGGTTCACCCTGCCCAGATCGTTCTGCGCATTCGCCGCAGGATGGGTGTTGCCCCCGAGCGTCACAAGCTGGTTATCGTCCACCTGCTCAACGATCCGGGCAGTGGATGGACTCTTCTGGGCGATTGCCGACCCCACATTGAGCAATGCCAGGGCGACAAGACAAGGGAGAATCTTATGCAGGGGACGCATGGGACTGACCCGGTACCTTTCTCCGGGGGCATCCCCCGAAAAGGCGAAGCGTTGAGTTTGAGCCGGCGCACTTGGAAAGGGCACGCTGCCCCTCCCGCGCAAATCACCGAATATGCGCCGATTGGCTGGAATTGTATCGTCCTGTGCGTACATTGCAATACCACCCTCGGCTTCTGGATTGGTTACCAAAGCAGGACTCTCGAAGCGTCTCAAGCGTTAATCTCTCCTCTGCTGCTGCCACTTTCCAGAAGCAGGCGTCATTTCCGGCTGGAAAATCTGAAAGATTAGACGACAAACTTGCGAAATCATCTCGTATCTCCTGCAATGACACACGTCATTCCTTTGTTATTTCTGCGCCGCGCCCCCCGCCCGCCTTCGTTGTCGTAGAATGAGGCCGCTTCCGGAATACGCTTTCACACGCCGTCAAACTCGCATAGCTTTCCGGAAAAACCAACTGCATTTTCAGGGATGGATCGAGATGAACCCAATTCTCCGCACATTTGCTGCCGTTCTTCCTCTTGGCCTGCCGGTTCTTCTGGCGGGCGCGCTGGTTGAGTCCGGCTTTGCCCAGGCCGTCACCGAAATTGGCGGCCAGAAGATCGTGACCCTCACGCGCAAAGCCACAAGCACCACCAAGCCCGAGTTCACCAGCGTCACCGTCCTTCCCGGACGCGGGATGGAAGTCCTGCAGATTACCGCCAACTTCCCGGGAAAAGGCAGCGTTGACGTCCTCGCCTCTCCCGACCTCGCCGCGTCTAAAAAGATGCTCGATCAGGACGACAACGCGAACGGCGACCTCGGCTATCGCCTCGGCTCGGCATTCCTCGTTCCCTATCCGAATCGCATTCGCGGCAAACTCTCCGCCGATGGTAAGACCCTCACCACCGAGTGGCAGGGCCACACCATCACCCTCCCGGCCAACAACATCGGCAAGAACCCCGGAGCTGAGCGCCATGCAATGCACGGCCTTATCCTGAAGGCCAAAACGGATGAAGTGAAAGTCGAAGACATTCCTGAAGGCCAGCAGGTCTCGGGGATCATTCATGCCGGCGATTTCAACGGGCATTGGCTTTCGAAGACCCAGATAGTCATCTCAATCCAGCTCACTGCCGATGCCGTCGATGCCATCGTGGAGGCTCGCAACGTCGGCAACGAGAACGAGCCGATGGCCATCGCATGGCACCCGTACTTCAACCTGCCCTCGGGAGATCGCACCCAGGTCCGCCTCCGTGTTCCGGCCTCTACGATGGCTGAAGTAGACGGCTACGACAACGTCTTCCCCACGGGGAAAGTCCTGCCCGTCAAGGGAACCAGATTTGACCTGCATGCAGCCGGCGGGGAGCCCCTCGGCCAGAACTTCTTTGACGACAATTGGAACCACCTTGAATGGGTGAACAAGACAGTGACTGTTCAACTGGTCGATCCGGCAGCCCGCTATGGCGTGGCCATCATCGGCCTTTCGCCCGAGATCAAGGCGATCCAGGTATATGCGCCGCCAACCCAGAAATTCGTTGCCATCGAACACCAGTACAACTTCGGCGATCCCTTCGGTAAAGAATGGGGTTCCACTGACACTGGCATGGTAACGCTGAAGCCCGGCCAGGGAACAAAGTGGCACGTGCGCCTTAAGGTCTTCGTTCCGTAAGGCCAGGCCCGCACAACACATTTGCACAGTTTCACAACCGTGCTTTTGCGATGGGCGCTTTACACCATAAGTTACTGGTGCGGAGGAGGTTAACTCTTCCGCACCGTGCGCTTCCGACCTACTCCCCCAACCTCGTCAGGCGAACTGTCTTCCCCGTCCGCGCCGACTCCCGCGCCGCGTCAAGTATTTGCATCACGACCACGTTCGTATCCAGCGCAGACAAATCGCCCTTGGGCTTGATCTCCCCGCGCATCACCGCCGCAAGATAACTCAACGAATCCTTCTGGTTCGTAGGCAACGCCGAAGCCGAGACCTTCTGCTCTGAAGAATCGTGCTCGTGCCGCAGGCGCACTTCGTCCGCTCCAACCGTGATTACATACCCCGACGCGCCGTAGACCTCCATATCCTTGCGCCCGAACGGCCAGTTCCAGGAAGCCTGAATCACAGCCTGCGCATGCGGATACGCGAGAACAATCGTCGCGTCGTCATCCACGCGCGGATAGAGCTGCGGCTTGTCGTGGTTCACCACCGCCGTCACCGTCAGCGGAGCTTCACCATGCATCAGCCATGTCATCAGGTCTGCGCCGTAGCAACCGAAGTCGTAGAGAGCGCCCGCGCCGTTCTGCTCCGGATCTGTCAGCCACTTCAGGAACTCCGGAGGCACGCCGATCTCCTGCGGACCCTGGTGACCATCGTGAATCACCACTCGCCGCGCTTCCCCAATGCGGCGATTCGTCAACTCATCAAATGCGGCTCGATTGCTCGCGTACCAGGTCGTCTCGTAGTTCACGAGTACTTGAACGTGGTAATGTCGCGCCACGTCGCGAATCGCCAGCGCGTCCTCCAGCGAAATCGTCAGCGGCTTCTCCACCATGACCGAGACGCCGTACTGCGCGGCGATCTCAATCGCGTGGCGATGCTCCGCAATCGAGGTGTACACCAGCACCGCCTGCGGATGGCGCACCTCGATCATGTTCGCCATGCTCTTGAAAAACAACGTTTCGGACAACGAGAACTTCTTTCCATACTTCTTCCAGAGCTCTGTGTCCGCATCCGCAATCCCCACCAGTTGCACATCGCTGTGTTTCGGCAACTGCGCCAGGAATCCTTCCACATGACCGTGCTCCAGGCCCACGATCGCCACCCGTAACGGCTTCTCCGGCGCTTCGGCATGTGCCCAGTCCGGCATGGCCGCAAGCAATCCCAACACCACTACACGGCTCAACTGCAGAACAGAACAAGAGTGAAATAGGCGCATGAACTTTCGAGTCCCTCCCGCCGCACCGATTCTACGCAACTCAGGCTGCGCTCCGGTGTCCAACCCGAAAGACGCAGCAGAGGCAACCGAAGCTCATCGTCTGCCATCTGCATCAAAAGTGTCTTGATCCCATGCGGGACTGGAGTTCTCAATGCCGATGCTCCGTCGGACCCACCTGGCATGCTTCCTCGCCTTTGTTTTCTTCCTTGTTCTCGTTATCGGACTTCAGGCCCACGCACTCGGCCCAAAAGGCGATGCCTTTGTCGGATACAGCCGATCCGGTTCCGACGCCTTTTATCCCAATACTGGCGGCCTCAACGGCTGGGAAGGAGCTCTCCACATCCACCTGAAGCCTCTCCTCGGGGTCGAGGGCGATGTTGCCCATTACGGGTTGGGCGCTGACTCAATTGTGCCCCGCACCACGACCTACCTCTTCGGACCCCGCGTAACAGTCGGCGCTGCCGGGATCAAGATCTTCGCACACGGCATGATCGGCGGTGAACACTCCTCTAACAGCTTCGGGATCTCCGGCAACGCCTTCACCTACGCCTTCGGCGGAGGCGTCGACCTGCCCCTGGCCCCGTTTTTCCGATGGAGGTTCATGATTGACGGGATCAGCGCGCCCGACCTGTCACCCACCGGAGGCACCCACGCACGCTTTTCCACCGGACTCGTCTTTCACTTCTAGGCTCGTGCACCCCGCGCCTGAATAAAGAACCCTTTCCCGCCGTAAACGTGGCAGCCTGAATCCACGTCCATCGGGACATGGGTTGCTCCGCAGACAATCTCCTTGGTCTTGGAGGGTACAGACAGACCTCTGCTCTCCGAGAGCCGACCGGGAATTCAGATACGCCTTACCGTTGCCCATGTTGCGGCTATAGGACTCTGGAAAGGCCGGGCGCCATGGCTCTCTGCCCTGTTTGCTGGTGGGAGGACGACGGACAGGAAGACCCTGACGCCGACGATGTACACAACACGGTGAATGGCTCCCTTAGCCTCAGTGACGCTCGCGAGTATTACGCCCGGTGCGGCGCCGCTCACCCGCGATTCCTTCCCTACGTGGGCAAGCCGCAGCCCGCTGAGCAGTAATTCAAGCCTGATTCCCCTTTCGCGTAATGCGGGGTCACTCGCCAGTAACGTGTCTTTGGCGATGCGGAACCATCCTTCCATCCGACCCGCAGGTTTGACCCGCCCCGCAAACCCTCTTACCATGAGATGAGGCACTCCCCGCCACACGACGCTGTATCGCCCACGAGCGACAGCCCGCTGTAGCAGTTCGATTTGGCGCCTGTCGCGCCCGGAAGGCAAAACGTTGAGTTCTACTGACACCCTCGAAAACACCCCCGGCCATGAAGCGGTCGAGGAGCCACATGGCCACGAAGGCCATGACCACTCCCACGACCACCACCACGGCCCGGTCCTGAATCCGGATTGCACCCGGGAGCTGGTGCTGGACATCCCGGCGGAGGACGTCTCGAAGTCCTTTCGCAGCGTGGTCCGCAACTACCAGAAATACGCCAAGATTCCCGGCTTCCGGCCTGGCAAAGTACCGGAATCTGTCATTCGCCGCCGCTTTGCCACTGAGATTCGCAAAGAGGTGATCGACGGCCTGCTGCCCGAGCGCTTCAGCAAGGGTGTTCGGATCTGGGTATCAAGCCGGTCGGCCAGCCTCAGGTCACCGAACTGACCGTTGAGGACGGACAGCCCCTGCACGTCAAGGCAGTCTTTGAATATATTCCAGACTTCTCCATCGACGGTTACTCTGACGTGGTTGTTGAGAAGCCCTCCGTCGAAATCACCGACGATGAGTTCGAACATGAACTCGCTGAACTTCGCGAGTCTCGCGCCACTGTCGAGCCTGTCGAAGAAGACCGCCCGCTCGTCGATGGTGACTGGGCTCAGATCTCCTACATCGGTAAACTCGCGGACGACTCTGAAGCCGCGCCGATCAACGGCGAGGATTCGCTGGTCGAAGTCGGCGGCAAGGATACTGTTGAAGCATTCACTTCGGTCCTTCGCGGCGCAAAGCCCGGACAGGAGCTCAAGGCCGAAGTGATCTATCCCGCCGACTATCCGGATGCCAAGCTGCAAGGCAAGACCGTGGCCTACGACGTGACCGTGAAGGCCATCAAGAAGCGAACCCTTCCGGAGCTCAATGACGACTTCGCCAAGGAAATGGGCAATTACGAAAGTTTGGCCGAGTTGGAGTCCCGGATTCGCGAGCACATGGCCAATCGCAAGCGCCACAGCGTGGAGAGTGAAACCAAGGACCGGCTGTTCGCCGCGCTTATCGAGCGCTATCAGTTTCCCGGTCCCTGAATCGCTAGTGCAGGACCAGATCGATGCGCGCCTTGAACGCGGCTTGCGCGCGCTGGCAGCGCAGGGAATGAACACTGACCAGATGCGCAAGCTCGACTTCGGCCGCCTCCGCGCAGCGCAGCGTGACTCCGCAGTAGCCGAGGTCAAGGCCTCGATCCTGCTCGACCGCATCGCCGAGGCCGAGAGCATTTCAGTGAGCGACGAGGAACTGGACCGGGAGGTACACATTGGCCGCTCTCCAGTCGCGGGAACCGGTTGAGGCACTCCGCCAGCGATTGACTGAAGACGGCGGGCTAGCTAGAATCCGGGAACAAATAAGACGGGAAAAGACTGCAAGTTTGCTGTACGAAAGACTGCCGTCGTAATCGGGAAATCCAGTGACTGGACTTCGTCACTGGAGTGGTTTGACGCGGTGAGAATCTCCGTGCGTTCCGAAAGATGCTTCACCTCGGCCCGCACGGCCATCTAAGGGACGGGAAGAGAAATCCCGCAACGGAAGGGCGAGAAGAGTACTCAATGGCATTGGTTCCCATGGTGGTTGAGCAGACGAGTCGAGGCGAGCGCGCCTACGACATCTATTCCCGTCTGCTACGCGACAACATCATCTTTCTCGGCACACCGATCGACGACCAGGTGGCCAACCTTATCGTTGCGCAGATGCTGTTTCTTTCCGGCGAAGACCCGGAGAAGGACGTCCAGCTCTACATCAACTCGCCCGGCGGCTCCATCACTGCGGGCCTTGCGATCTACGACACGATGCAGTTCATCAAGAACAACGTGGTGACCTACTGCATCGGGCAGGCCGCCAGCATGGGAGCGTTTCTGCTCCTCGCGGGAACCAAGGGCAAGCGGTTCGCGCTGCCCAATTCGCGAATCCTGATCCACCAGCCCTCGATGGGCGGAATCAGCGGGCAGGCCACTGACATTGACATTCACGCGCGCGAGATCCTTCGCATCCGCGAGATCACGAATACCTTGATGGCTCGCCATACCGGCCAGGCGCTTGATCGCATTGAACGCGACGTCGAGCGTGACTTCATCATGAATGCACAGCAGGCAAAGGAATACGGCATCGTTGACGAGATCATTGACCGGCCCCGTACGTAACGGCCGCCAAACAGCAAGCGGAATCGAACACGTTCGTCCAAAGGGAGCAGGAAAATGAAAACGCGCACGGGACCTGAAGAAGCGCTGCGGTGCTCGTTCTGCCACAAGTCGCAGGATGCCGTTGCCAAATTGATCTCGTCGCCCAGCGACTATCCTCGGGCATACATCTGCGATGAGTGTGTCGCTGTCTGCAACTCGATCCTTGAAGACGACGAGGCGATTCAACGCATCCGGCCACTGCCGCCGGCCACCTGCCCAAGCCACAGGAAGTGAAAAGCTTCCTCGACGACTACGTCATCGGCCAGGACCAGACCAAGAAGAAGCTCGCCGTCGCAGTGTACAACCACTACAAGCGCGTGCAGATGAATCGCATGCGCAACAGCGAAGTTGAACTGGCCAAGTCGAACATCCTGCTCATCGGTCCCACCGGTTCAGGCAAGACCCTCCTCGCGCACACCCTGGCCAAGATGCTCGATGTCCCCTTTGCCATTGTCGACGCGACCACGCTCACTGAAGCCGGATACGTCGGCGAGGATGTCGAAAACATCATCCTCAAGCTGCTCCAGGCCGCCGACGGCGACGTGAATCGCGCTCAACAGGGCATCATCTACATCGACGAGATCGACAAGATCGGCCGTAAGGACGAGAACCCCTCCATCACCCGCGACGTCTCGGGCGAAGGCGTGCAGCAGGCGCTGCTCAAGATTCTCGAAGGCACCGTGGCCAACGTGCCCCCGCAGGGCGGACGCAAGCACCCCCACCAGGAATTCACTGCCGTCGATACCACCAACATCCTTTTCATCTGCGGTGGTGCATTTGTCGGCCTCGAACGCGTTGTCGGGCGCAGAATCGGCAAAAAGGCTCTGGGCTTCAAATCTGTCGATGCCGAAGCCGATGCGGCGACCACTCGCTCACATCGCGATACCGAGCTGCTCCGCAAGACCGAGCCGCAGGACCTCATCAAGTACGGCCTGATCCCAGAGTTCGTCGGCCGCCTTCCTGTCATGGGCAGTGCTCGATGAGCTCGACGAAGAAGCGCTCATCGAAATCCTCACCAAGCCCCGCAACGCGATCGTCAAGCAGTATCAGCGCCTCCTCGAGTACGAGAATGTACGCCTGCACTTCACCCAGGAAGCCATCGGAGCCATTGCTCGCGAGGCACTGGCCCGCAAGGTTGGCGCCCGCGGACTGCGCATGATCCTCGAAGAGCTGATGCTCGACCTCATGTATCATCTGCCTTCGAGCAAGCGCGTTCGCGATCTCGAGATCACGCGCGAAATGGTTGAACGCCGCGATCTGTCGCTCTGTCTGCTCGAAAAAGCCGGCTGATTCGCCGAACTTCAAATCTATTTGATCGCATCGGGCCTCCATTGGAGGCCCGATTACTTGAGCAGCCGACTTTGTCCTCGCATATCCCGAATCCGCTGTACAATCCCAACATGACCCGCGCCGATAGTATGAAGCCAGAGCCGGGTTCGCGCGTCTAATAGGTATCCCCATGACTGCTTCACGCGAAAAGACTGAGCCCCGCAAACTGCCCATGATGCCCATTCGGGACATGGTGATCTTTCCTTACATGATGACGCCCTTCGTGGTGGGACGCCTTTCGAGTGTGCGCGCACTTGAAGAAGCGCTCAATGGGGATCGCAAGATCTTTCTCGCCACGCAACACGACGCATCCATTGACGAGCCAAAGGCTAAGGAGATCTACCAGGTCGGTTGCATCTGCAATATTGTGCAGAGCGTCAAGATGCCCGACGGCAACATCAAGGTTCTTGTCGAAGGCGTGGAGCGCGCCAAGTCCACCGAAGTCAACGATCGCGACGGCTTCTTTGTGGCAACCGTGCGCACCGGCAAGACAGACTTCGAAATGACATCGGCCGTCGAACAGCTCATGCAGCGCGTTACCACTCTCTTTGAGCAGTACGTCAAGCTGCAGCAGTCGCTGAACTACGAAACCATCATCGCCACCGTCCGCATGGACGAACCGGCCAAGCTCTCTGACACTATCGCTGCCAACCTGCAGCTTGGCATCGACGAGAAGCAGGAACTGCTCGGCATCTTCGATCCCGCCGCGCGCCTGGCACGCATCGCGGACGTTCTCGATATCGAAATCGAAAAGCTCGATCTCGACCGGAACATACAGTCCCGCGTCAAGCGCCAGATGGAGCGCGCGCAAAAAGAGTACTACCTCAACGAAAAGATCAAGGCCATCCAGAAGGAACTCGGCCGCGGCGAAAAGAGCGAGTTCGACGAACTGCGCAAAAAGATCGAAGCCGCAGGCATGCCCAAGGACGTGCTCGAAAAGACGGTACAGGAACTCAAGAAGCTCGAAGCCATGCCGCCGATGTCCGCCGAGTCCACAGTCAGCCGCAACTACATTGACTGGCTCCTGGCCGTTCCGTGGAAGAAGCGATCCAAGGAAACACGCTCCATCGACTATGCGGAAAAGGTACTCAACGAAGATCACTACGGACTTGAGAAGATCAAGGAGCGCATCCTCGAGTTTCTGGCGGTGCGTCAGCTTGTCAAGAATCCCAAAGGCTCGATCCTGTGCTTTGCCGGGCCCCCGGGTGTAGGAAAAACCTCGCTCGGCATGTCGATTGCCAAGGCCACTGGCCGCAAGTTTGTGCGACTGTCGTTGGGCGGCGTACGCGACGAGGCCGAGATCCGCGGCCATCGCCGTACCTACATCGGCGCGCTTCCCGGCCAGATCATCCAGCACATGAAGCGCGCGGGCACCAAGAACCCCGTCTTCCTTCTCGACGAAGTGGACAAGATGGCCTCCGATTTCCGTGGCGACCCCGCGTCCGCTTTGCTTGAGGTCCTCGACCCCGAGCAGAACACCACATTCCAGGACCACTACCTCGACGTCGATTACGATCTTTCGCAAGTCCTCTTCGTCGCAACAGCGAACGTGTTGCACACGGTTCCTGCAGCGCTTCAGGACCGCATGGAAGTGCTGCGCCTGCAGGGATACACCGAGCAGGAAAAGCTCGAGATCGCGCGCCAATACCTCGTCAAGAAGCAGCGCGAGCAAACCGGCCTGAGCGAAAAGAACATCGTCTTCAAAGACGACGCAATCCTCGAAATCATTCGCAGTTACACGCGTGAAGCCGGCGTTCGCAATCTCGAACGTGAAATCGGAAACGTGTGCCGCAAGGTCGCGCGCCGCGTCGTGAAGAAGGGTGCGAAGCACAAGGAAGAGATTACGGGGCAGACGATCAGCGAATTTCTTGGCGTCGCTCGATACCGCGACTCTGAAGTGCACGAAAAGAGCGAAGTGGGGCTGGTCACGGGCCTCGCGTGGACCGAGGTTGGCGGCAGCATTCTCACCACTGAAGTGCAGGTCCTTGACGGCAAGGGCAAGCTCACCATCACCGGCCAGCTTGGCGACGTCATGCAGGAATCGGCTCAGGCCGCGCTTAGTTACATCCGGGGCAGGGCCCAGGCACTTGGACTGAGCCGCGAGTTCTACCGCAACATCGACCTGCACCTCCACGTACCGGAAGGTGCTATCCCCAAGGACGGCCCGTCGGCCGGCATCACGATGGCCACGGCACTGGCCAGCGCGCTGGCCAAGATCCCCGTCCGCCGCGACATCGCCATGACCGGCGAGATCACGCTGCGGGGCAAGGTGTTGCCCATCGGCGGCCTGAAAGAGAAGCTGCTCGCTGCGCTCCGCGCTGGCATCTTCGAAGTGATCCTGCCCCGTGCCAACGAAAAAGACATCGCCGAGCTTCCTGACAACATCAAAAGCTCAATGAAGCTCCACTTCGTCGACAACATGGATGAAGTGCTTGCGCTGGCTCTGGAGAAACCGCTGCCCAACGCAGTTCCTGTCGAAACGGAAGTCCTGGCGTCCGTTCCTCCAACCGGAGCCGATCTGCCCGCAAGCCTGCCCGCGCAGTAGACACTCGCAGGAAACTGGTCCGGGTCTCCCGCTGCGGCGGCGAGACCCAGTCAGACGCTGCTACTTCCCGAAGTCTTCGAGCGCGTGAACCCACGCGTTCATAACATCGTCAAGAGTCACGCCCGAATCCATCTTGCAATTGGTGAAGGTGTCGCCCTTCTTCTCACACACGGCCACCCTCTCACCCTTTTCGTTGTAGAGTTTCAGCCCATTGGACCCTCTCTCGGTTTTGTTGATCGCCGGTTGAGTCACAGGTGGATCAGAGACACGGTTCGGGGGGACGGTCGTTCCATTGGCCGTAGCAGCCAGTAGACAGATGGCAACCAAAGGATGCATTGTCGCTCCAGATTTTCTTGGGTGAAGTCAGTATATGCGATTCGCGTTTCAAGGCAACCGGTATCCGATCGTCGCATATTCTTTCGTCACACCCTGCGCACCTTGAGGTTCCCACCACAAGCAGTCCTGCCCGTGCCGTCGCAACCGTCGGTCCCTGCCGTCCTGTATCCTCAACGAAGAAAGGCTCAACCCGCGAGCAGCCGCTCCATCATCCTTCAGAATGCCCACGATGCGCTACACCACTCGATTCCTGCTCTCGGCCATGTCAGCAGCTCACTTTCCGGCACCCGCGGTATCGGAGATTGCTTTCCTTGGACGCTCCAACGTGGGCAAATCAAGCCTGCTCAATGCGCTGGTCGGCGATAAAGCGGCGAAAGTCTCGCAGACCCCGGGCCGCACGCGCGCAATCAATTTCTTCCTGCTTTTGGACCATGCCCAGAAACAGAAAATGATCTTCGCCGACCTACCCGGCTACGGTTACGCGAAGATCTCCAGGTCAATCTCGTCCACGTGGCCTGCATTCATCGAGCCGTATCTCGCCGAACGCGAAACTCTGCGGCTTTGCATCTGCCTCGTCGACTCCAACGTCCCTCCGCAGCCAAGCGACCGTCAACTGATCGACTGGTTGCGCCACGCTGGTCGAGACTTCGCCGTCGTGGCCACAAAGGCAGATCGGCTCAGCGGCAACGAGCGCGCACGCAATCTGCAGGCTCTCAAGGAGGGTCTTGAGCTTGATGATGTGGTGGCGGTCTCTGCCAAGACCGGCTTCGGATTGAAAGAACTCTGGGCACGCATTGAGAACGCCGCCTCCGGACCCGCCTGAAGCCATCTTGACCGTTACTGGCCTTCGGGAAGAATGCGGTGCTCTTTGCTGAGGCCATCTCCGACAACCTGAATCCGCACCTCGGCCCCAATCTCCCCAATGCGCACGCTCTCCCGTACTCGTTCCGCGAACCGGTCTGCGAATTCCACATCGCCGGAAAGAATCCGTACTCCCTGAGCCATCCGCCCGAGATAACGCGGGGAAAGACGCAGCCAGCGTCGGTCGAACTGCGCCTCGTTCGCAATACATGTCATGGCGATTGCATCCACCTTGGGCAGCCACCGTGCCGGCGCTGACTCAACACACCAGGAAACCAGTTGCCGGTTCTCAATTGGCTCCATGTCTCGCACCAGACTATCCCGATGAAAATCAGGTTTCACACCGCGCTCCAGCATCTCGCACTCAACGGTGATCGGCGCGACTGCCACACAGACGGCAAGCAGCATTGCGCTTGCGGATCTCGTTTTTGAGAATCCGCAGCGCCTCTTCCAATGTGTTGACAAGAAAGTCCGCCACGCCATCTCGAACTGCCTGCTTTTGCGCGGTTGGATCAGCCGACGCACTCAATGAAGCGGCTCCGGCAATGTTGCCCGCAATCATAAGTGCCCGGCCTTGCTGGTCGAGTTCGCCGGCATACAGGAGTTTGCCGCCCAGACCTGGCTCCTCTTCGGACCTGGTGCTTTCCGACGGGATGATCGACAGATAAAGCAGGTATGTCTCGCGCAGGAATGAGTACGAGGGGAAAGGGACAGGATCGAACGGCAATGCAGGTTTCCTCTTAAACTCCGGTCAGCAGTCTAGTCAGGAATCGCTTCAATCCCAGACTTCGTGCCAGTTCCTCTGCCGCACAAAGTAAACAATCTCTCCGGGTTTCGGCTCCGGCATCTTGATCTTCGCCGCATGCTTGGCATCGGCGCATGCGTTGGGTACAACGATCCCTTTTTCCAGGATATCCAACACCGAGTACCAGAGGTCTCCGATCATGTCCTTCTGTTTTTCAACATCGCAATTCACGTAGACCGTCATGTTGTTTTCGTACGAGAAGTGCATCGTAATCGCAGCAGCGTCGAGTGGAAGGGTTACGTCTCCCGATCCATCCTCGTTCTGCTTGACCCAGTCGCCGTGGACAGCTTTCAGATGATCAATGCGAACCTGGAAAGCCGGTCGGCGCGATGGGATGGCCCGTCTTGCCATCGAGAACGCGAACCGTAATGGACTTCGTATCCTGTGCGCAAAGTGATGAGCAGAGTCCGGCCATCAACACAGGCAGCATTATTGCCTTCCAGCTCAATCCGGTCATACTGTCCTCTCGCTCTTACCAGGTCGAATACGGCTGGCCGTCCGAGCCGCTCTCCTGCGAGCCTGAGTGTACATTGTCGATGCCCGGATCTGTCTGGTCGAGCGAGTGCAGGGAATCACTTGTGTCAGTAACCCAGGTATCACGCGCCCGCGTCATCGGGTCCTCGGGGATGGACTTGAGGTACCCTTCCTGCACCAGGTCATCCAGCGTTTGCGGCGCCTTCTGCTTGTCCATCGTGTAGGCGTCGATCGCCGAACGCATAACCTGAAGATCTTCCTTCAGCACCGCTTCACGGGCTGACTTGACCGCGGCCTTGAAGCTTGGAACCGCGAGCGTGGCCAGGACCGCGATGATCGTCATGACCACCAGCAGTTCAAACAGCGTGAAACCGGCCTCTTGTTTACGACGCGCGCGCATGGCTCCGTTTGCTCCTTGAAACCGTTGCCTACCAATCAGAATACTTTGTGCCATCCAAGGCCATGCCCGTGGACTTGGAGTACACATCGAACACGCTCTGGCCGCCGTATGAGTCCGACTTCGGATCATCCTGCATCGAGTGCAATCCCCATTCGGCCCTTCCCGTCATCGGATCTACCGGGATGCGGCGCAGGAACTTGACCTTCTTGCCCTGAATGTCCACTCCGGTCACCAGCGTTTCCAGATCCGGAGGGTAGTTCTGGCTGTCGACCTTCGTCTGGATGGCACCCTTGTCTGCCGCATCCTTGTAGTGATCGATGGCATCACGCATCTCCCAGAGATCCCGGCGAAGCTCCCGCTCCTTACTGCGCTTGAGATTGAGCTTGTAAACCGGCACCGCTGCCGACGCCAGGATCGCCAGAATCGTCACGGTCACAATCAGCTCGATCAGCGTAAGGCCGCGCTCCGTTTTTCTCCGGATTCGAGGCTCGACCATCATTTGCACAACCCTATTGCACCGTTATCTTCGTTTGCGTAGGCTGAGCCGTAATCGGGCTCTGAGCGCTGTTCATTGCCCCGGCGCGCGTGATGCTGAGATTACTGTCTCCGGACGCCTTCGCCTGGAAAGTCAACACGCACACCACACCTGCGCCGCTCACTCCCGGTGTTCCCGGCGGGTCGCGATGCGTTCAGCGTGATCGTGCCCGGTCCGTCGTCACGGTGCGCCATCGCCACGCTCTGACCGTCGCGATTCAGAAAGTCGCCATCGCCCACGTTCACCAGCGCTATCTTCGACGCGTCGTACTGAATCTGCAACGGAACTGAAGTGATATCGTTGCCGCCCGTAATCACCACCGGCACCTGGAACGTTGTCCCATTGATCACCGGTCCTGGCGAATTCAGCATGATATTCACCTGCTGTGCCGCTCCCGCAGGCGGGGTACTCGGTGGCGCTGTACTCGCTTCTTGTGTGGATTTCATTTGCGCCAGCGCGCCCTGGGCCGCGCCCTCAGCCGTCTGCCCGGGTACCGGAGCAACCGCTGCAGGTCGCGCCGCGGCTGCTGGAACCGCCGGCGAGCCTGCACCGGCAGGAACCTCGTTCGAGGCGCGCCGCAGTTCGATCGACATTCCGGCCCCTGTGTCGATGGTGCGCAAATTCGCCGGGCTCAATTCCTGGCCGCGAACTACGTGCGGCACCACGAGGAACACGATCTCGTCGTCCTGAATGATCTTGTCCCTGGATGCCAAAGATGTAGCGCAGACAGCGGAATCTGGCCCAACCCCGGAATCCCGCTGAACTTGTCCTGGAGTTGCTGTTCCTGGATGCCGCCGAGAATATTGGCTTCGCCCTCGCGCAGGCGGATAATCTGCTCCGCGACGCGCTGGCTGATGATCGGCTCGGTCACGCCGCTGATGGTTACCGAACCGCTCTGAGCCGTCACTTCAATCTTCATCTTGAGCGTCACATCGCGATCGAAGTGAACGGTAGGCGTCACCTCGATATTCACGCCCACGTCCTGATACTGGAACTGTGTGTTCACCAGCGAACTCACCAGGGCCGTCGACGCGCCCGTTTGATACGAACCGGTGGCAATCGGAATTCTCGAGCCGATCTTCAGCGTGGCCTTCTGCTGGTCGGCGGCACGAATACGCGGGTTCTCCAGAATGCGTGTGTTGTTATCGCTCAACAGTGCATTTACCGTGGCCGATCCGACCGTCACTGCAAAATTCGTTGAGTTCAAATGCGCAAGGTCATAGATCGTCAGAGGGGTCGTGGTCGTGGTGCACGTGGTGCCACTCGGACAGGTCGAGGACGACGTACTGCTCGTCGAAGGCACCAGGGCAACGCTCACACTTCCCGGCCACGCGATGCCGAGGTTGCGCTCCCAGTTCTTGGCCACCTCCAGCACGGCAATATCGACCACAACCTCCGGCCGCGCCTTGTCCAGATCGTTGATAAGCTTTTGCGCCAGCAGCAACTCGTCCGGAGTTGCACGCATTACGATGGCGTTTTGGCTGGCGACACCGTAAACCTTGGCGTCGGTGATTACGTTGCGCAGGGCGGTCTGCACGTCGTTCAGATCGTTCTGTTGCCAGGCATTCGACAGGTAAAACGTCTGCACTGCCTGCTCGCCAAGCTCCGCACGCTTCGAGCGGGTGTTGGCGGCCACGAAAATGGTGTTCTGCGTGATGGGTCGCCAGAATGTTCCTGACAAAGTGCCCACAATACGCAGCGCATCGAGCAACGAAACGTTGTTGAGATCAACCTGGACGCGCTTGGAGATGTAGTCAGGGTCAAACAGCACATTGACGCCCGACGCCTTGCCAATCGCCTGGTACACCACCTTCGAGTCTTCCGCCATGTGGAGTGTCAGAGGCTCGTTCGACATCGGCTTCAGTTGCGCCGGTGTGCCGATCGAATCGATTTCTTCCTGCCGTCCCGGGGCCATCGGCAGGCTGGGCTGTTTCAGCGGTTGCTCTCCGCTCAAGGCACGAACTTTTGCGATCTCCTGCAGGGCAGCTTCATTGCTCGGGTCAATCTCGGTGGCGCGCAGCAATTCCACAAGCGCACCCTGTAAATCCCCTGCAACAAGAAGCTTGCGTCCCTTGGTCACGTGCATTGAGGAGTCCGACTGCCGCGCGCGATAATAGGCGCCCTTATAGCGCACGTCCGTGGGGCTCATCGAATAGGCTTTTTGGTAATTCTGATAGGCGGCGTCGAAGTCTTCCCGCGCTTCTGCATCCTGTCCATGTTTGAAATAGGTGCTCGCCGACTGCGCGTGCGCAGCAACGCCGCTCAAACCGAAGACGGCCAGCGCGACGAAGCAGAGGATCCAGACCTTCGCTCTCAAGACTGCAGATCCGTGGGGAATCGGACCATTTTCGCGGCTTTTCATCGTGCTCCCGAGCGTCTTGACCGGTCCGCTTCTACCCGCGGACCCCATCGGGCTGCCTTGGCCGCCCCCGACGCAGTTCTTGACGCAACTTCCGATGCGATTCTCTGTGTTGGAACAGACTGCCAAATAATGCCCCATTCTAGCAAAGCCCCAGTGAATCGTGGGGGTTAAACCAATTCCACAGTTCATCCAGCCGTTCTGAGCCCTTCTTTATGCTGGCGTCTTCTTGAGAAGAAACCCAATTCGCCGCAACAGCTCGGGAGATAGCAACTCAGGAATCTCTCCCCTCCTCCGATGCTACGATGAAAGTTCGGAGATCCTCCCCGATGGCCCGCCAGACCAGCCACACTATCGTACAGCCGGACCGCTCGGGACCCCAAAAACCTTCCCGGCCCCGCGACCCCGTCGCCTCCGGCGAGCGCGACGCCGCGCAAAACCGGGCCGCCAGCCATAACTACTTCCTCTTGGAGAAATTTGAGGCCGGCGTGGCCCTCCGCGGCACTGAGGTCAAATCCATCCGCGAGGGCAAGGCCAACCTCAAAGACTCCTACGGCCTTATCAAGGACGGCGAAGCGTTTTTGCTTAACGTTCATATTGGCCCGTATTCCCATGGAAACATAGCAAACCACGATGCTTTGCGTACACGAAAGTTACTGCTGCATCGGGACGAAGTTCGGCGGCTACAGTCCAAGACGCAGATCAAGGGTCACACGCTCATCCCCACCCGCCTTTACTTCAAGAACGGCCGGGTAAAGTGCGAGCTGGCCGTCGCCAAAGGCAAACAGGACTGGGATAAGCGCGAAACCGAGCGCCGCCGCGAAGCCGACCGCGAAGCCCGCGCCGCCGTCAACGCCAGCAAACACCGCATGGGCCGCTAGCACCCGTCTCCGTTTCTTCCAACATAATGTCCGAATTGGCCCTTGCCTACCTGGAAACGATTCACCGAACCGAGAACACGAGTTCGGCAAAGAAGTTTTTGGACACGCCTTCTCTGATTAGTGGTCGGAATCGCCACTCGCGCACCGCTATCATTAGCGGGAAGATAAAAGGCTCAGCTGTCTTTATGGTGCCGGGCACCTCTGTATCTCCCCGGCCAAGCCGGTTACGATACCTTGTTCATTCACGGCGACGCGAATGCGATAGCGCGTGCCAGCTCGAACGATACCGGGCGCAAATTCCGGCTCGACTATTTTAATGGCGAGTTGGCGAGCTTCAGCATCGGAAAGCACGGGAATTGGATTTGCGATCACCGTTTCAAAGCGGAACGCGAGACCACCATCCACCTGTACCGGATTCCCCAAGGAATCCTTCATCGGAACAATCGTCCACTCCTTGACTTGATCGCGGGCAGGATCATTGAGGTCGGCATTATCAGAGTTGAGCGGCCAGGCCTCACGTACGTGGCCTTGCGCGTCAATCGAAATGTACATCGCGAGATTCCCGTGTAGATTCCCGGAACGAATAGGGGGCCAGACCACTTGCGGATTTCCAGAAGTCAACTCCTCCAGCTTTGCCGCACTTAGCTCTAGCGAATCAAAGCGGTTGTCATTCGACGGCAACAGTGCAAAGATGCCATCCGGTGTGGCGCTAGATAAGTCTTCAAGCTGAAGTACATCGCCCGCTATTTCTGTACCCGGTTCGGGAACATCGCCTAGCGCACATGCGATCTGCTTCTTGCCGAAGTCGCGGTAGTGGTTGAAGGACATGCTGTAGCGTGGGCTGACAACAGAAGCCAACCGTCCCTGAGCATCAAAGCATATGATTGAATATCCATCCGTTGCCCGGTTCCCGGTCCCGATCTTCGACTTGATTCTCACGCAAGTGTCAGAATTGTAGGCGTTCGGCAATTTGGTCGTTTCGATAGTCGCACCGCTGGCTTTCCACGCCGACGTGTTCGGAACTGGATCGAACAGTCCAGTTACAAAGTTGCGCAACCAAAGCGGAAAGTAGTCCCCTTCGTCTTTTTCGCTCTTCTTTCCTGCCGCCACGACGATCGTCTGGTGCATTCCGCCTTTCACTGTCACTTCGCGACGCCACTTCGTCGGAGACGACCACCACTCCTCAATGCTCCCTTGGTACGGTGACTGAGGATTCTCCGGTTCGGACACGGTCACGCGGATATGAAAGGGGCGAGAACCCTCACCGGTGAGCGAATCGGTAGCCAACGCCTTGCTTAAGGCATCTCCGAGAGGAAATCTGCTCTGATGGTTTTGTCCCGATGCGTAAGTACAGAACTCGAGCACGAGAATCCCAGCAAGAGCGCATAGTCTTCGCATAGCAAAGAATGTACAGCATCTTGCAAAGTCCTTTGCGACTTAGGTAGTGGATGTGTTGTGGTCCGCAATCCGTCGGCTACCAACCGGTAAGCCTCGCAAGGGTAGCTTCGCGACGAATTCCTGTTTCCGCCCAACAACAGATCGGCCCCGAAGGCATCCACCCTCGGGGCCGATCTCGACCAATGTAGATAAGGAGAAGTAAACGCTGCTTGTCGGCGTCACATTCAGCCCGTAGTCCGGACCTCTTCCGGATCCTCGCCCCAGCCCGCCGATGCAACATCGGTCGGTTCAGCGCGATTCTCTTCCCGGCCGATCGTGCGGTCGAGAAGTTGGCTCGCAAAGTATACACAACTACGCACAGGCTCGACCCCTTACAAAAGTCACCGGAATCTGCCCGGCTACCCCAACCGAATGACGGCAATTAATGGCACGGTCCGCCGCCACCTGGGAACCCGGCGCCATCAGGCTGGCTCCCCGGTTTCGCCGGTTGAGGCTCCAAATCCTCCACAACGGCTGCGCATTGATTCGCGGAACTTTTCGCGTTCCTCCGGCGTCATCCGCTCCCACTGCTCGCCCTTGCGCCGCCGGTAATTGGAGCCGGAACCCCCACCCCAGCCTCCGAACAGAATCCGGCACAGAACCAGAAGTCCAAGAGCCTGCCAGAAGGTAATCTGCCGCCATCCGAACAGCGTCGGAAGCAGCCCGTTCCACAAATGCATCACCACTTCGCCGAATATCCAGGTAAAAAGCACGATCGCTGGTGGGACCAGCAGGAAAAGCCACCATTTCTTTTTCATATTGGGTTCCTCATTTCATCGCAAACTCGTCGTGAATGACCTGCAACCGCTGGCGGAGAGCCAGCACCGCGTAACGCTTGCGTGAAAGCAGGGTGTTCACATTGACGCCACTTGCTTCAGAGAGCTCTTTGAAGCTGCGCCCCTCCAGTTCGTGGGCCACAAAGACCTCACGCTGCTCGGCGGGTAGTTCGCCAAGGGCAATTTCCAGCGCCTCAAGCAACGCGTGACGGATGTACAGCGCTTTCGGCCCGGCATCGGGCGACGGCAACAGATCTTCTGCATCCAGCAACTCGCCCTCTTCGTCCACGAGTGCCGCGTTAGCGAAGGTCTCCGGCCTCTTCTTGCGAAACAGGTCCGTAATGCGATTGCGCGCGACGCGAAAAAGCCAGCCCGTGACGTAGTCAATCGGCATCAGCAGGCGACGGGCTTCTACCAGTTCGCAGAAAACATCCTGTAGAAGATCTTCCACGTCGGCTTCATTGGGCAGCCGCTTGCGGATGAAGTTGCGCAGCCGGGGTCGCTCTTCCGCGATCACTTCGGAGATTTCACGGTCTTGCTCGACCATCGACATCACGCTCATGGCTCATCCATCTACTTCCCTAGACGAATGACGGCCGCAAATATTGTAGAGACTCAAATCACCAGACTCTGTGACCGTCTATTTCGCCGCCTAAGACATTTGGAATTGACCTTGTCCGCATTGCTGGAACTCCAATGAAGACTCCCCATCTCACTGGCGATGAATGAGTGACAAGGTGCAGGATCAACATCCTCCGCCGCACTTCGCTCATCTCGCGGGGCGCAATGAAATAATGTACCCATGCGATCAGAGCTGTCCTTTGCGAACCTTGCCGAAATTAAAACCGAAATGCTGGCGGTGCTGGCTACCGACACCCAGACCGCCAAGGGCCCCGACGCCAGGCCGCAACCCGTCCTGCTGACCTCCGACGAAGTCGTCAGATCAGCCGCCTCTGCCGTACTCTCCAGCGGCGAATACAAGGCTGGCGCGAATGACACATTGCTGCTCCACGCCCCGGCGGGTCTCGCAGCGAAACGGCTCCTCATCGTCGGCCTCGGCAAGCAGGCCAAAGTCACCGTCCATGCCGTACGCAATGCGGCCGGGACCGCCGTTCGCTTCGCCAAGCCGCGCGCCATTCGCGAACTGGCCTTCGCAATGCCCGACTCTGGAGGCATACCCAGCCTCGAGCTCCCGCTCCTTGCCTGCGCACGCGCTGCTGTCGAGGGCGCATTTGTCGGCGACTTCGACCCCGACACCTACCGCAGCGACCGCAAGAATCTGAGCGTTCAATACATTCACCGTGGCTGCCCCCGGCAACAGCGATCAGGACGCCTTGCAATCCGCCGTTGCCGAAGGCGCGGTCATCGGCGAGAGCCAGAACTTCACTCGCTCGCTCGTCAACGAACCCGGCAACAAGCTCACTCCAACGATCCTTGGCCAACGCGCTGCGCAGATGGCCTCCGAGACCGGCCTCAAATCCGAAGTCTGGTCCACCGACAAGCTGCACGAGCTCAAGATGGGTGCTTTCTGGAGCGTCTCTCAGGGCTCCGACCAGCCGCCGGCTCTGATCGTCCTGCGCTACGAGCCCGAAGACGTAACCGAGGGCCCGATCCTCGGCCTCGTCGGCAAAGGCATCACCTTTGATACAGGCGGCATCTCCATCAAGCCCTCCGACAACATGGAGAAGATGAAGTACGACATGGCCGGCGGCGCAGCCATGATCGGCGCCATGCGCGCCATTGCGCTGCTCAAACCCAAGGTGCGCGTCATCGCCGTCGTCTGCGCGGCCGAGAACATGCCCGACGGCAAGGCGCAAAAGCCCGGCGACGTGCAGACCGCCATGTCGGGAAAGACCATCGAGATCATCAACACCGACGCCGAAGGCCGCCTGGTCCTCGCCGACGGCCTCACCTACGCCCGAACGCTCGGCGCCACCCACCTCATCGATGCAGCCACCCTCACCGGCGCAGTCGGAGTCGCCCTCGGCCAGGTGAACGCCGGCGTTTTCTCCAACGACGACGCCACCATACGAAAAGTTCAACGCGGCCCTTGCGACTTCCGGCGAGAAATTCTGGCGCCTGCCCCTGGGCGACGAATACGCCGACTTGATCAAGTCCGACATTGGCGACATCAAGAACACGGGCGGCCGCTACGGCGGCGCCATCACCGCGGCGGAGTTCCTCAGGGTCTTCGCTGAAGACACGCCATGGATTCACCTCGACATCGCCGGTCTCGCCTGGATCGACGAGAACAAACCCTTCATCGCCAAAGGTCCCAGCGGCGTAGCGGTGCGCTCCATTCTGGAATGGGTCAGGAGCTACTAGTGGTGTCCGCCGCACAGATGGTCATTTACGTTTTGAAAGGGCACGACTTCAGTCGTGCCGAAAACGGCCCAAAATGATCTGGGCTTTAGCCCCTGAGGGAAGCCTCTTCTATAGATTCAAACCATTTGCGGGCATCGGTAAATGACCCTATTTGCGGCGGCCTACACTAGCCTCCGGCAGCTTTCAATTCTTCGCCATCAGCAGCATCAATCCGAACAGCAACAGCGGCACCAGCGCCAGTCCCGCGTAGAGCAGCGTCTTCTTGTTGAACGCGGGCTTGCCGCCGCGTCCCACAGGACGCACGCCGCGTGGTTCCACGCCCACCTGATCCTGGTGCTCCAGGTCCCACTGCATCTCGTTTGCCGTCGCGTAACGATGACGTGGATCCCGCTCCAGCGCTCGATAGAGAATCTCTTCGAGCTCGGGCGAAATCTCCGGATTCAGTTCGCTCGGGGACTTCGGCTCGTTCAGCACGCGTTCATTCATCACGGCCAGCGGATTCGGCCCCACAAACGGCACGCGGCCCGTCAACATCTCGTAAAGCATGATGCCCACCGCGTAAATGTCGCTACGCTGGTCGCCGCGTCCGCCCTTCACCTGCTCTGGCGAAATGTAGTCCGGCGTTCCCAGCATCGACGACATATTCACAAACGTCAGCCTTCGCGCGTCTTCCTTCATCGCGATACCAAAGTCGATGAGTTTGATCTGGTCGTTTTCATCCACCATCACGTTCTCAGGCTTCAGGTCGCGATGGACGATGCCATGCTTGTGCATGTAATCAAGTGCGTCGCAGATGCCCAGCGTGATCTTCACAGCTCGATCGATCGGCAGTTTCTTTTCCTGATTCAGAATGGACCGCAGCAGCCGGCCATCGACCCATTCAATCACCATGTAGAGGCGGCTGCGCTCCTCGTCATTAAACGTCTTCACCACTCCCGGGTGATCCAGTTCCTGCCCGATCTCCTGCTCGCGCTTGAATCGCTCCACCAGCACCGGGTCCTTCTCCATCTCGCTGTGCGGGACTTTGATCGCCACCTGTCGATCCGTCTTCAAATCGGTAGCCTTGTAGAGCACCGACATGTTGCTTTGCGCAATCGCGGCATCGATGCGGTAGTGGTCCAGCATTTCTCCGGTGTCGTAAGTGGTCATAAGCGCGCTATGCACGGTTTTCTTATTCTTTCATGCCGCTTCACAAGAAATTCGTAAGGAAGTCAGAAACATTCTGTTGCAAATTCGAGCGACAACTCCTTCGTCGCAGCCCGAAAATCGTACGGCAAGGCTCTATGATGTTTCGAGAGTATGCACCGCAACCTGAGACTCGTCGCGGCCCTCCTCTGCACCATCTGGGGGCTGGCGCCCGCCCTTCTGCACGCCGCGGCGTCATCTCATAGCTCGCGCAATGAGCCACCGCAGGAGACTGGGTTTCTCAATCGCAAGATCCAGATCAATGGTGCCACCTATCGCTACCAGGTCTATCTGCCCGAAGAATGGCGGCGCGACGATGCCAGGCAATGGCCGGTCATCCTCTATCTCCACGGCCGCGGAGAGCGTGGTTCCGAAGGAATGTGGCAGACGCAGATCGGCCTCCCCCAGGAGCTCCGCGATCATCCTGAACGCTGGCCATTCATCGTCGTCATGCCGCAGTGCGCGCAAGGCCATTATTGGACCGACCGCGACATGCTCGACCTGGCCATGACGGCGCTCTATCAGGAAACGACCGAGTTTCATGGCGACGGCGCACGCACCTACCTCACGGGCCTCTCGCTCGGCGGGTACGGCGCATGGGAGCTGGCGCGCCTGTTTCCCACGCGCTGGGCCGCCGTGGCCATAGCGGCCGGCGGCATCTTCTGGAGCTACGCACCCGAGCGCTGGCAGCGCTCCTCCACCTTGCCCGCTGAATACGCTCAGGCCATCGGACGAACCCCGGTTTGGCTCTTTCACGGAGCGGATGACAATGTCGTAGTCCCGCGCCAGAGCGACCTGATGTACTCGGCGGTGAAAGCTGCCGGCGGCAACATTCGCCTCTGGATCTATCAGGGTCTACGGCACGATTGCTGGAGCCGAGCCTACAACGAGCCGGAATTGCCACGCTGGCTGCTTGCAAATCGACGCGACCCGCACCACGAACCACCAGCCCTCGCTGAACGCCTCTCCATCCCCCTCCACCCGCCCGCCATCAAACTTACCCCGGCCCAGCTCGACAGCCTCTCCGGCGATTACGAGGACTCCCACGGGTTGCACGTCCTCACCCTCTTCCGGCAGGCCGACCAGCTTTTCCAGAAGAACCTTCACGGGGAAGTCGCCGAACTCGCTGCGGAATCGCCCTCCACACTCTTCTACCCTGCGGGCAGCAATTTCGCGCGCATAACCGTGGAACGCGATACGCAGAATCGCGTCACGGCTCTTCTGCTCCGGGACGACCGCCATGAGGAGCGCTGGGAACGAATGCACCTGAACTTGCGTACTCATTTCCAGCCGGACTAAGAGACGCGGGTCAGCCGGTTGATCGAAGATGCTGAGGCGGTTTCCGCGCTCCTTTCAAACCCGGAATTCCTGGATTTGTCCGGAGGGAGACAGTCATGTATTGCAGCAAGTGTGGACTGGAACTCAAGGAGAATCAGACATTTTGCACTGGATGTGGGC
This sequence comes from uncultured Acidobacteriaceae bacterium, assembly GCA_963751225.1. GTDB lineage: Bacteria > Acidobacteriota > Terriglobia > Terriglobales > Acidobacteriaceae > Telmatobacter. Next base: position 31,548 of record CAVVTY010000006.1, on the reverse strand, counting down.
ACGCCGCTGGGAACCCGCTAACCGCCCGGACTGGCGAGGAGGCCCGGCTGGGGAAATTCGATCGGGCCATCTCCAGGTTGAGCCGCTATTGGTACCTGTTCGCGGGCATCAACATCGTTTTGGGGGCCATGGGACTTTTCGCTATTCAAACCAGCATGACTGTTCATCCCGGACCCTGGGAGCCCTGGCCCCATCCGTATATCTGGAACTGGACGATGGCCGGCGGCCTGGCCTGGAGTCTCCTCGCGGCACGGATCGCCCTGTCATTCGCCGCAGGTTGGGGCCTGCAACGGCGCACTGATTGGGGCAGGGTGGTTGCCATTCTCGCAGGAATAATCTCCATCCTTCAGTTCCCTATCGGGCTGGTTTTAGGCGTCTATACATTGCAGGTGCTCTTGGGAAGACACCATGCAACCATGTACGATCACCTGGAAAGTGATGCAGTATTCGGACCGAGGTAAGGCACATCATCACGGATTTATTCCCACCGAGGGAGACGTGCTCGGATCGTCAAGGAGGTAAGCATGTATTGCAGCGGATGTGGTCAGGCACTCGAGGCCGGGCAGCAAGTGTGCACTCAATGTGGCCGTCCAGTCGCGCCACCGCCAATTCCCCCAGTGCCCAACTTCGGTTTCCAACTGGCCACCTACGCCAATCGAGTCAAGGCGCTCAGTACGGTCTGGTTTATCTACGGGGGACTCTCGCTCGCGCTCGGCGTCCTTGGCATGACCTTTGCCAGCGCATTCCTCAATGGCGGCTTTGGACCGTTCATGCGCGGCCCCTGGGGCCATGGCCCCATTAACCCCCAGTGGTTCGGCCCAGCCATTATCCACTTTGCCTGGGTGATGATCATCCTCCGCTCCGGGTTGGCGTTCGCCGCCGGCTGGGGCCTGATGGAGCGCGCGCCCTGGGGTCGCGTGGTGGCCATCGTGGCTGCCTTCCTGAATATTCTCAAGATCCCGTTTGGTACCGCAATCGGCATCTGGACCCTTGTCATGCTCCTCGGATACCGCAACACCACCCTCTACGACCAGTTGTAGACCACTCGCACGCCGGATGCGAGAATGGCTGCTACTTGATGGCCATCTCGTGCGTCGCGTTGCCCGCGCCCATCAGCACCAGAGACCGCTGCGCAAACGGCGAATAGACAAGAAGCGCGGTGCAAGCCAGTGCCAGTCCGAAGTTGATGTGATGCAGCAACAGGAAGGGCGAAAGCGACCACAGCACATCGAACACCAGCAGGAACGGCCATATCCTCAGAAACTTCTCGCCTGCTCTGGGAGCGCGGAAGAGCACCGCGGAGAGCACAAAAGCCCTCACAGGGATCAGAATCCCGGCGGTCACAATCAAGACATTCAATACCACTCCCGCAAACGGAAGCGCTGACAGGAGATCTTCAATCTCCGCCAGATTAGCCAGCGCCCCGACGTAGAAGCCCATGTACATGAGCTGCAGCAGGAGAAAGAACGTCAGCACAACCCGGTGCGACGCTCTGGGTAGCTCATGCGGAGAGGCGAGGATCCCTCCGCCGGGATTTCCCTCAAGCTCAACTGCTGCCTGCTCAGTCGAATTTGACGCGGAAACCCCCGCGGCGCCGGATGACGCATCAACCTGCGGTTCGACTTGTTCCACGGGAGCCACGAAGCGATAGCCGCGGCGGGCGATCGTCTCGATGAATCTCGGATTGGTCGCCGTATCCCCGATCGCTTCGCGAATGCGATTGACCGCCGAGTTCACGCCATGTTCGTAGTCAACGAAGGTCCCGTCCGGCCACAGCTCGCTGGAGATCTCCTCCCGCGTCAGCAATTCGCCGGGCCGCTCAAGCAGCAGGCACAGGACGTGAAAGGGCTGCGCGTTCAGCTTCACGCGAATTCCCTGCCTGCGAAGCTCCCCAGTGGCTGCATCAGCTTCAAATGTTCCGAAGCGATACCGCCGCGCTGGCCGTGATTCGGTCATGTCTTAGACCCAAGTGTATCCGATCACGGACCCGATCCCACCTTTCCTCGGCAAATGATAAATTCCAGCAACCCTTGTCTCTACAATCGCTTGCACGGTGAGAACCATCCACCGGCAAATGAGATGCCATCCATTGCATCGCCAAGGGCTGGGGATGCAATGTATCTCTCATGACAGGACGTGTTCTCCCGGTCACCCGAAGTTTCGCGATCATCTCCGGAACACTGTTTCTTGTATCTTTCGCGAGCGCGCCCGCACTTAAGGCGGAGCCAAGCCCCGCAGCCGCATCCGCATTTGACGCCTACATCGCTGCTCTCGAGTCGCGCCTTGCCCATCAGCATGCCTCGTCGAATGCGTTCCTTGCCCCCTTGTCGTCTGTCCCGCAGTCCGAAATGCGCCTTCGCAAGGGAGACCTGGTCATCGAGCAGCTCACGCCCTCCTCGTCAGCAGACTTGCCCGGCGCCATGCTTCACCATTGGCGCGGCGCCGCCTTTGCCCCCGGAGCCAAGGCCGCCGATTTCGAACGGCTCATGAAGAACTTCAACGCCTATCCACAGCGCTTCGCTCCGCACGTGCTCCGGGCCGGCGAGCTCCCCCAGTTGCCCGATCAAGGCAATGATCACTTCCGAGTGTTTATGCGGGTCCGGCAGCGCAAAGTCCTCACCGTTGTGATGGATACCACGTACGACGTGACCTTCGGACGCCTTGACCCGCAACACGGATACAGCATCTCGCGGAGCATCCGGATCTCCGAGATCGACTCTCCCGGAACGGCAACAGAGCGAGTGCTCAACTCGAGCGAAGAACACGGCTTTCTCTGGCGATTGAATACCTACTGGAGCTACGAGGAACGCGACGACGGACTCTATATGCAGATTGAGACTGTCTCGCTCACACGTTCCATTCCAATGGGACTCGCGTGGGCAGTTCGGCCGTTCGTTGAGAGTGTCCCGCGAGAGTCTCTGGAATCAACCCTTCGCTCCACATGCAATGCGCTTCAGAGGTAGAGCGATTGTCTGACATCACAATGAGCAGCATCGGAAAGGAATTGCCCATGCAAGTCCAATCAGCCACACTGAGCCGGGAAACGACCTTTGCGCAGGCCCGGCGCGTGAATCAGGCGCTGACCGCCGGAATCGAAAAGCGCGCACTGCAATGGATGGCTGAGCACGCACCGCAGTGGCTCACGTCAGACCAGCTCACTGCTCTTGGCCTGGGTGCGCAGGTTGCCGCCGGCATCTTCTACGCATTGGCGCGCTACAACCGGCTTGCTCTGCTTCTCGTGATCCTCTGCATCGTCCTCAACTGGTTCGGAGACAGCATGGATGGAACGTTGGCGCGAGTGCGCAAACAAGAGCGTCCGCGCTACGGATTCTACGTGGACCACATGATTGACATCTTCGGATCAATCGCGCTGATGTGCGGGCTCGGCTTTTCCGGACTCCTCCACTGGCAAACCGCAGTCGCCATGCTGATCGCCTTCCTGATACTGTCCAGCGAGACCTACCTGGCTACCTACACACTGGCGCATTTCCAACTCTCACAGGGCCTTTTTGGGCCGACCGAGATCCGCATTCTGCTGATCATCGGAAACCTCGCGCTGCTCCGAAGCCCCTACTCGACCCTGTTCGGCCACAGGTTGCTGCTCTTCGATGTGGGCGGAACCATCGCGGCCGTCATCATGTTCACCATGGCGGTCATCGTCACCGTGCGCCACACGTCGCAACTGTACCGTCAGGAGCCGTTGCCCTGAACACAGGTTTTCACCGGGCAAACTCAACCTGTCCGAGCCGTTGATTCAACGGCCATGCCGTTTCTCGCGCGCTTTGCGCATTGTCTTACAATCGTTCCATGAGTTTTCCCGAAAATCGCATGCGCCGGCTGCGCCGCACTGAGTCGCTCCGTTCGCTCGTCCGCGAGACCACGCTCGATCCGGGCGACCTCATATACCCCCTCTTCATCCGCCCCGGCAAGGGTGTCCGCACTGCCGTCAGTTCCATGCCCGGCGTTTTTAATCTCTCCGTCGACGAGGCCGTTCGAGAGGCTGAAGAAGCAGCCGGCCTCGGAATCGGCGGCCTGTTGCTTTTTGGCCTGCCCGACGCAAAAGACGAACAGGCCACTGGCGCGTGGAACGACGACGGCATCGTACAGCAGGGCCTGCGCGCATTGAAGCAGTCCGCCGCCGCGAAGAAGCTCGTCCTCATCGCCGACGTTTGTCTCTGCGAATACACCAGCCACGGACACTGCGGCGTCGTCGTCCAGGCTGGAGACGGCTACGAAGTGAAGAACGATCCCTCTCTCGAGCTTCTGGCCCGCACAGGCGCCAGTCTCGCCCGGGCAGGCGCCGACGTCGTCGCACCGAGCGACATGATGGATGGCCGAGTCGCTGCCATTCGCCACGCGCTGGACGCGGACGGCAACACGCAAACGCCGATTCTCAGCTACGCCTCCAAGTTCGCATCGGCCTTCTACGGCCCGTTCCGCGAGGCAGCCGACTCCGCTCCCCAGTTCGGCGATCGCAAGACCTACCAGATGGACGGTGCGAATCTGCGCGAGGCCATGCGCGAGATTGAGCTTGACCTTGATGAAGGCGCTGACATGATCCTGATGAAGCCCGCCATGCCCTATCTGGATGTAGTGCGGGAAGCGCGCAATCGCTTCGGTGTGCCAATGGGCGCTTACCAGGTCTCCGGCGAGTACTCGATGCTCCAGGCCGCATTTGAAAAGGGCTGGCTCGATCGCGATCGCGCCATTCTCGAGTCGCTGGTTGGGATTCGACGCGCGGGGGCAGACTTCATCGTCACCTATTTCGCCAAGGACGCCGCAAAGCTGCTCTGATCCTGCATCGCGTTGCTCCCCATCAATGACGAGGGCGTGGTGCAGTTGCCGGTAATTCCTCCAACGATTGCTCAGCCTTTCGATACGATGGAATCACCTTGCCACAGGGGTCCCGTTCATGACTACGCTGGAAATCCTCAGCCTACTGTTCGCCACAGCGGCTCTTTTCGGGCTCATCAGCTCCCGATGGCTCCGGTTGCCAATTTCGATCGGGACCATGATGCTGACTGTGCTGGTATCCGCGGGCATGACGCTTGCGGCTCAGCGCTATCCCGCCATCCGGCTGTGGGCCGCAAACCTCGTGGTCCAGATCGATTTTCAGAGCCTCATTCTGCACGGCATGCTGCCGCTCCTGCTCTTTGCCGGCGCATTTCTGCTCGACCTCAAGCAACTGGCCAGGGAAAGGCTCGCGGTCTCTTTCCTGTCTCTCGCTGGAACCGCGATGTCCTTTCTTCTCGTGGCGCTCCTCATGTTGCTGTTCAGCGGCGGCCGTATTCCCTGGATTGAATGCCTGATCTTCGGCGCACTCATCTCTCCCACTGACCCGATTGCCGTTCTGGAAATGCTCCGGCGAGTCGGCATCCCAAAAGCAATTCAAGCGCAGCTTGCCGGCGAGTCGCTCTTCAACGACGGCATTGGAGCCGTTCTCTTCCTCACCATGCTCGAGGTTGCCCGTGGCCATGCTCCGACTCCCTGGCATATCTCCGGTCTCCTGCTTGTCAAGGCAGGTGGCGCGGTTGCAGTCGGCGTCGTGGCCGCTCTGGTTACGTCAAAACTGATGCGCAGGATCGACGCACCCCAGGTTGACATTCTGTTCACACTGGCCCTCGCCTTTGGCGGCTATGTGCTCGCTGACCACCTGCGCTTGTCCGCTCCTCTCGAAGCAGTTGTAGCTGGTATCTCGCTGCGCTATTTCAATCGGGCGGTCCCGTATGAGTCGATCGCCCATGAACAGATCGACAGATTCTGGGCAATTATCGACGAGATTCAGAACTCGGTCCTGTTTGTGCTCCTGGGCCTGGAAGCAATGGCCATTGCTCTCGACGCAGCAACACTACGCACCGGTTTTGCAGCCATCCTATCCGTCAATATCGTCCGCTTTGCCGTCGTTGGCGCATTGCTGGCCGTGATGAGACTCTTCCGCCGCGGATTTCGCAGTTCCACGATGCTACTCACCTGGGGCGGCCTGCGCGGAGGGCTCTCCATTGCTCTGGCTCTCTCTCTGCCTCCCGAATTTGGCCGTACCTGGATGCTCGCCGCGACTTACCTCGTAGTCATCTTCTCAGTTGTCATACAGGGTGGATCGTTGGACTGGCTGATGCGCCGACGCAACCATGCGCAGGCGGCCTGATACAGAATCCGGTCCTGCTGACCCGGATTCAGCTCGCTCTCTGACTCATAAATCGCTTTGCGTTACGCCGTGCCTGTGGTCTTCTAAGATCACCCGCCTATGCTCAAAATACTCGAACGCTATTTTGAATTCACTCATCTGGGAACCAATTGGCGCACCGAGATTCTGGCCGGAGTCACGACGTTTTTGACGATGGCCTATATCGTGCTGGTCAACCCGGCAATTCTTTCGGCGGCGGGAGTTCCACTCCCGGCGGTCACCGCGGCAACCTGTCTTTCCGCCGCGTTCGGGTCAATCCTGATGGGCGTAGTGGCACGCTATCCGATCGCGCTCGCGCCCGGCATGGGCCTCAACGCCTATTTCACTTACACCGTCTGCCTCAAGATGCACATCCCCTGGCAGACGGCGCTCGGCGCGGTCTTTCTCTCCGGCGTGATCTTCCTCGCGCTCACAGCCGCCGGCATTCGCCAGATGATCCTGCGCTCAATCCCCCACGAGCTCTACGCCGCGGTCGCAAGTGGAATCGGATTGTTCATTGCGTTCATTGGATTTCGCAACGCCGGCCTTGTCGTCAGCGATCCCGCAACCTTCGTCGGTCTCGGCAACATTCGAAATCCCACCACGGCACTCGCGCTCTTCGGCCTGATCCTAATGGTCGCCCTTGAAATCAAAAAAGTCCGAGGCTCAATTCTGATTGGCGTTCTCACCACCACCATTATCGCCTGGGCATTGGGCCAGGTTCACTGGACTCCCACCGGCGGCGGCTTTCATGCCCTCGCCGCAACCGCGTTTCAGCTCGACATTCGCGGCGCCATCAGCAAGGGCCTGATCGAAATTATCTTTGTCTTCTTCTTCGTGGACCTCTTTGACAATCTCGGCACCCTTGTCGCGGTGACCAAGCGCGCCGGGCTCATCGCCACGGATCACTCCATTCCCCGCCTGAACCGCATCCTCTTCGCCGACGCCACGGCAACAGTGTTTGGATCGCTCGCCGGAACCTCCACCGTCACCAGCTATGTCGAGTCCACTGCCGGCGTAGCCGCGGGAGGCCGCTCCGGCGTAACCGCGATCGTCACCGGAATCCTGTTCCTCGTCGCCGTTGGCGCCGCCCCGTTTGTCGGAGTCGTTCCTCCATCGGCAACTGCTCCGGCGCTTATCCTGGTCGGCTCGCTCATGCTCGCAACCATCACTGAGATTCGATGGCACGAGCCTCTCGTCGCAGTTCCCGCGTTTCTCACGCTGATCCTTATCCCGCTCACTTACTCCATCGCCAATGGACTTGGCTTTGGCATCATCGCCTGGGCCGTGCTTCACCTGGCCACCGGCAACTATCGCAGGCAGGATTGGCTGCTGTACATCCTCGCGGTCATGTTCCTGCTCCGCTTCGTCTATCTCGGAGCCAGCTGAGCCTGAGTCTCGAGCGACCCGATAGGATTTCTGTAGATGCGTCTCCCATTCCTTTCTCGTGCACTTGTCGTGCTCTCGTTCTCGATCGTCTGCTCAGCACACGGTCAGACCGTTGATACGTACAAAGTCGTGCACTCATTTCCTCACGACACACAGGCATTCACGCAGGGACTCGTCTTCGTTGACGGACACCTTTACGAGAGCACCGGCATCGCCGGCCAATCCTCGTTGCGCATGGAAGAGTTGGAAAGTGGGAGAATCCTCGAGTTCCACAGTGTCCCCACCCAATACTTTGCTGAAGGGCTGACGAATTGGGGAAACACCCTCATCCAGCTCACGTGGCAATCGCACACAGCCTTTGTGTACGACCGCGCCACCTTCCGCCTCCTGCGCACTTTTCACTTTGACGGCGAAGGTTGGGGACTGACGCAGGATGGAAAGGACCTCATTCTCAGCGACGGAACCTCGACGCTTCGTTTCTTCGACCCGGCAACCTTCCAGGAACAGCGACGCATCGTCGTCAAGGATCACGGCAAACCCGTCACGCAGTTGAATGAACTCGAGTTCGTGCGTGGCGAGATCCTGGCGAACATCTGGCACTCTGATCGCATCGCGCGCATTTCTCCCACAAGCGGAAAGGTCGTTGGGTGGATCGATCTGACCGGCCTCCTTCCCGAGAGCCAGCGAACGAGCCCCGAGGCCGTGCTCAACGGCATCGCATACGATGCGGCGAACAATCGGCTTTTCGTTACCGGCAAGCTCTGGCCCAGAATCTTCGAGATCAAACTTATTCCAGGTCAGGCGAAACCCGTTCCATCCCGGCACAGCAAGTAACAACCATCCAGCCAAATGCAGCGACGATCACAGTCCTCCGTTAGCGCGCACGGTATACTTTCGCCCAAGGTTGAGCGCCCGATGGATCTATCGTCAATTTCGCTTCGAGCAATACTGCACAGCGCCGCACTTTTCACGGTCGTCCTCGCTTTTATCGGCTACCTGGTCACCTTGTTCGGCTCGCGCATGAATGCCCGCCGCCGCGACAAGCTTCGCCTTGTCAACAAGCGGCTCAACGAGTTCTACGGTCCCCTCTATGTCGCATCCGAGGCTGGAGACATCGCCTATCGGTCCCTGCTCAAGCGGCAAGGCAAAGTGAAGAGCGATCCCATCACCGACGCTGAAATGAAGGAGTGGGTCCTATGGATGACGACCATCTTCATGCCGCTGAACGATATCCGCGAGAAGATCATCATCGAAAAGGCATACCTCATCATTGAAGAGAAGATGCCGCAATGCCTGCTCGATTTCGTCACTCACGTCGTCGGTTACAAGGCGGTTATGGCTAAGTGGGCAGAAGGCGAATTTACTGAGCGCCGCTCTACCATCGGGTGGCCGCCGGAATTCGACCTCTACGTCAAGCGGTCCTATGCCGCTCTCAAGGCCGAACAGACTCGCCTGTTACATGGCACCACATGGCAATGGTGGCAGCGAATCACGCGCGCCAAACGAAAATAGCCGCCTCCGAAGAGTCATCCTCCCTGGTTCTTCATCTCGCCCCAAAGAGCGAAGGGGTCAGGATTGCTCCTGACCCCTGAACCGCGATCCCTGACCCCTGGTTCCTAGTACCTGTAAAACTCCGGCTTGTACGGCCCTTCCACCGGCACGCCGATGTAGTCAGCCTGCTTCGCCGAGAGCTTCGTCAGCTTCACGCCGATCTTTTCGAGATGCAGTCGCGCCACTTCCTCGTCAAGCTTCTTCGGCAGCGTGTAGACATTCACCTTGTAGGTGTCCTTGTTCTTCCAGAGATCAAGCTGCGCCAGCGTCTGGTTTGCAAAGCTGTTCGACATCACGAAGCTCGGATGCCCCGTCGCGCAACCCAGGTTCACCAGTCGCCCTTCCGCCAGCATGAAGATCGCGTGCCCATCGGGGAACGTGTACTTGTCCACCTGCGGCTTGATGTTCAGCTTCTCCACGCCCTTTTCCGCGTTGAGCCGATCGACCTGGATCTCGTTGTCGAAGTGGCCGATGTTGCAGACAATCGCCTGGTCCTTCATCTTCTTCATGTGCTCGAGAGTGACGATGTCCACATTGCCCGTGCACGTGACGTAGATGTCACCGCGGCCCAAAGTGTCCTCGATGGTCGTAACTTCGAATCCCTCCATCGCCGCCTGCAGCGCATTGATTGGATCCACTTCCGTCACAATCACGCGAGCGCCCATGCCGCGCAGCGAGTGCGAGCAGCCCTTGCCCACATCGCCATATCCGCAGACCACCGCAACCTTGCCCGCCACCATCACGTCCGTTGCGCGTTTGATGCCGTCGGCCAGCGACTCGCGGCAACCGTAGAGATTGTCAAACTTCGACTTGGTTACCGAGTCGTTCACGTTGATCGCGGGAACCAGCAGCTTGCCAAGCTCCATCATCTTGTAGAGCCTGTGAACACCGGTCGTTGTCTCTTCTGAAACGCCGCGCCACTCCTTCACAACCTTGTACCAGTGCTGCGGATCTTCGGCGTGCACCTTCTTCAGCAGATCCTTGATCACCTGTTCTTCGTGATTCCCCGATGCGCTCTCGACCCACTTGTCGCCCTGCTCCAGTTCATAGCCCTTGTGAATCAGCAGCGTCACGTCCCCGCCGTCGTCAACCACCAGTTGCGGCCCTTTACCGCCCTTGTGGCTCAGTGCGCGATACGTGCAATCCCAATAGTCCTCAAGAGACTCGCCCTTCCACGCGAAAACAGGAACTCCGCTGGCCGCGATCGCCGCCGCCGCGTGATCCTGCGTTGAGAAGATGTTGCAACTCGCCCAGCGTACTTCGGCTCCGAGGCTCACAAGCGTCTCGATCAGCACCGCGGTCTGAATCGTCATGTGCAGAGAACCGGTGATCCGCACGCCCGCCAGGGGTCTTCTCCGCCGCATACTTGTTGCGAATCGCCATCAGGCCCGGCATCTCGTGCTCGGCGATTGCGATCTCTTTCCTGCCCCAGTCGGCTAGCGCCAGATCGGCGACTTTGAATTCAGTCAATTCAAGTGTTGAGGAAGCCATTCGGTTCTCCTTATATCGACCTATCGTGATACATTGATATGTACCAGAAAGCCATGACCGCGTCAATCGTCAAAGTCCTCCGCGTCGTTGCCGACCCCAACCGGCTGCGCATCCTCTTGCTCCTCAACGCCGAGGAACTTTCTGTGGCGGAGTTGCAGGAGATCCTGGTCATGGGTCAAAGCACGATTTCCACGCATCTCTCCCAGCTGAAGCAAGCTGGGCTCGTCGAAGACCGCCGCACAGGCAAGAGCAGCCTCTACCGCCTCACCTCCGCGAACGGGGGCGCAATCATCACTGACCTGCTTGTCCGCGCTGAACGCGAAATTCACGAGGTTAAACACGACCAGGCAGCCATGCGGCGCGTCGTGAAGAAGCGTCAGGACAAGATGCGCAGCTTCTTTGACAGCGTTGCCGGCCGGCTCGGCAAGGATTACGTGCCTGGAAAATCGTGGAAGAGCCTCGCGGAAGCGCTCCTGCGGCTGATGCCGCCCATGGTGATCGCCGACCTCGGCGCCGGCGACGGCTCGTTCTCGCTCCTGCTTGCTCAGCAGGCGAAAAAGGTCATTGCCGTCGATTCTTCCGCAAAGATGATCGAGTTCGCGCGCGAGCAGGCCGCCCGCCACGAAGTGAAGAACGTGGATTACCGGATCGGCGACATGGAAGAGATTCCGATCGACGACTCCGCAGTCGACCTGGTCTTCTTCTTGCAGTCGCTCCATCACGCGTTGCACCCCGATCGTACGATCCGAGAGGCCTGGCGAATTCTGCGCCCCGGCGGGCAGATCGCCATTCTCGACCTGGGGAAACACCGCTTCGAAGAGGCGCGCGAGATCTACGCCGACGAATGGCTAGGATTCAGCGAGGCGGAGCTCGAAGCGACGCTCCAGAAGGCCGGATTCGCGGATGTCAATGCGTCGGTTGTCGACCGGGAGACAGATGCTCCCCATTTTCAAACTTTGCTCGCTGTCGCACGCAAGCAGGGCTGAGAATCAGTATCATGGCATCGAGTAAATGAAGAGTCCATTGAAAGCGCCAGCCCAACCCGCGGTCGTTCCCGCGAACGGAACAAGCCTCACTCGCGCCCGCCGCACTGCCATCCTCAAAGCGCTTGCCGATCCCAAACGATTCGAGTTGCTCGAGCGAATCGCAAAGGCGTCGTGTCCGCTTGGGTGCACCGATGCCCGCGCCGCGCTCGCCATTTCTCCCGCCACACTGTCGCACCACATCAAGGAACTGCAGGCGGCCGGATTGATCCAGGTCGCCCGGGCTGGAAAATTCCACTATCTCTCGATGCGTCCTGGAGTTCTGGAAGCGCTGGCAACCACCCTTCAGGCCCTCGGCCCTGCCTCCTGTCCATCGCGCCGAATCCCTTAAGCGAGATTTTCACAATCATCCTGAATCCAATTCTCCGCTCCGCAATCAATTCGATAGTTGTCGAAATGTCGAATCGATAAAGTTTCGACAAGGAGTGGAGATCATGAGCAAACTACAAGGTAAAGTCGCATTGGTCACGGGAGCATCGAAAGGCATCGGCGCTGCCATTGCGCGCGAACTCGCGGCGCAAGGCGCTTCAGTGGCTGTCAATTATTCCGGCAGCAAGGCAGCCGCTGAAAAAATCGTCGCCGAAATCAAGGCGGCAGGCGGCAAGGCTATCGCGGTGCAGGCTAACGTCGCCGACCCCGACACCATTGGTCCCTTGATCGATACCGTCAATCGCCAGCTCGGCCCCATCAGCGTCCTCGTCAACAACGCCGGCATCTACGAATTCGCACCGCTCGAAGCCGTTACGCCCGAGCACTTTCACAAGCAGTTCAACGTCAACGTTCTGGGACTTCTGTTGACGACGCAAGCCGCGCTCAAGCACTTTGATCCGAAAGGCGGCAGCATCGTCAACATTGGATCGGTTGCTGCTGCAGGCGTCCCCGCTGCTTCTGTCTACAGTGCGACAAAGGGCGCGCTCGACTCCATCACGGTCGCGCTCGCCGGTGAACTCGGCCCAAAGAAGATCCGCGTCAACTCGCTCAATCCCGGCATGGTTGAAACCGAAGGTGTCCACGCAGCCGGCTTTATCGGGAGTGACTTCCAAAAGAAGACAGAAGCTGAAACGCCGCTCGGCCGCATTGGTCAGCCACAGGACGTCGCCACCATCGCCGCATTCCTGGCCTCGGACGATTCCTACTGGGTCACCGGCCAGACCATTCGCGCTTCTGGCGGAGCACGGCTCTAATCAGTGAATCCCAGGCCAGACGATCCAAGTCCGGCCTGGGCAGCAGCGCCTGTTCTCCTCGCGCTACTTATCGTAGTTGGCCCACACGCGACAGATCTTTCCAGCAGGATTTAGCTGCATGACCTCCGCTGACTTGCCGTCGCGAACATTGTTGGCATAGACGCACGACAATCGTCTCCACGCCCCAGAGCACATCGATCAGCTCAAAGTGAAGATTGGGATATGTCTTCAACCCCAAGAGAGAAGTACTCCCGCAATGCGGGCTTTCCATCTACGACTCCAGTACCATTTTTCAGCAGATTGAGGGCGACAGGCGAAATAAGAACCACCCGATCATCGTAGTGAGACAGAATCCGATCGAGATCGTGACTGTTCCATGCCTCAACCCACTCCTCGGCGAACTGACGAACAAACGATCCTTGCAGCGGAAACGAAAGACGATCCATGTCTGATTATCGTTCGGTCGCGTCACCCAGCGTGGAGCACCTCCTACTGGGCCCTCTCCGCCTCCAGCAGTTGCCTCTTTCGTTCCACACCCCACCTGTATCCGGTCAGCGAACCGCTCGCGCCCACCACGCGATGACAGGGCACCACCACTGAAACTCGATTCAGCGCGCAGGCTCGTGCCACCGCTCGCGTCGCGTTCGGGTTGCCCAATTCGCGCGCTAACTGGCTGTAGGTTTTTGTCGTGCCTCGCGGAATCTGTCGCAGCGCTTGCCACACGCGCAATTGAAAGACAGTTCCACGCAGGTCGAGCGCGCCGGCCAGGCCGCGATTCTCAGAAAGATCTGTCCCATCGCGCACGCTCTTAAGCGCAGCGTCCACAAGTCGTGAGAGTGTGGAATCGCGTCGCAGTTCGGCCGCCGGAAACTCCGCGCGCAGACTCGCCTCTGCCTCTGATGCGGTGGACGCCAGCGAAAGCCAGCACAGTCCGCGTTCCGTCGCGCCCACGATCACCCAGCCGAACGGCGATTGGGCGCAGCACCAGCCGATTCGCTCGCCTTTCCCGCCTTGCGCAAATCGCGAAGGTGTCATTCCCAGTGCTGAGCCTTCATACGCGCGGCTCGAAGAACCAAACCCGGCTTCATAGATCGCGTCTGTCACATTACCTCCGCGCTTCAGCGCTCCGCGCAGCCTCCCGGCACGCAGCGCTCGTTGGTATTCCAGAGGACTCACGCCCATCGTCTGCTTGAATTGGCGCTGCACCGTGAATGGACTCAGCCCCGAGATGCGCCCAAGCTCTGCAAGCGAAACACGGCGATCGAAGTGAGCTTCGATATGGCTACGGACTTTGTCCAAAGGTCTGCTCGATGCAATCGAGGGTTTGCACCGCTTGCAGGGGCGAAAGCCCGCAGCCTGCGCGTCCAGTGCAGTCGCGAAGAACCGCACGTTCGCTCTTGTGGGCCGCCGGCTCGAGCAACTCGGCCGGCAGAAGACACCGGTCGTCGTAACCGCGTAAAAGAAGTTCGCAGCAGGGTCGCGTCCCGCAACCTGCCGCCATGCAGCCTCCGCATCAAGCGTCACGGCCGAGTGTGTTTTCAATTGGTTCGGATTGTTGTCTCGTGTTCACGTAAATCATCGTCGCCGAAGCTGGCGTCGCGCGCTATCCGGTTCTTGCTCCTAATTCACATAGTCGTCGAAGAAAGTGCCCCACCCGAAACACCTATCACCGGCGGCTCTTCAGAACCTCTTCCGCGCGTCTAAGGTCCTCTTCGGTATCCACACCAATCGTGTCGGCGGGAGCCGCAGCCACGTAGATGTCGATTCCGTTCTCCAGCAGCCGCAACTGCTCCAGTCGCTCCAGCTTTTCCAGCGGAGCCGGCTTCAGCGCACCGAACCGGTCCAGCGCCGCTTTGCGAAACGCGTATATTCCCAGATGCTTTCGATACCCGGCAAATCCCGTTGCATCGCGATCAAACGGGATCGTTGCCCGCGAGAAGTACAGTGCGCGCCCATCCAGCGCCGTCACCACTTTGACCGCATTCGGATTCGCGAACTCTTCCGGCGGGCATGTCACCGCGAGGGTCGTCACTTCCACATCGCTTCGATCAAACATCGTCAGCAGCGGCGGAAAGAACTCCGAGGTCAACGTCGGCTCGTCTCCCTGGATATTGACGTAGATGTCTGCAGCGATGCGTCCGGCCACCTCCCTTACCCGGTCTGAACCGCTGGCGCAGCTTGGCGATGTCATCTCCACCGGAATTCCACGCGCGCGGCAAACATCGGCCACCTCGTCCGAATCCGTGGCCACCACCACCGGATCCATTAGTCCGCTCCCGGCCGCTGCCTGCCACACCCACTCGACCATCGGCTTGCCTGCGATCTCCCGCAGCACCTTGCGGCTCAGCCGCGTAGAAGCCAGCCGCGCAGGAATAACTCCGACGATCCGTAACTTGCTCATGCTGGCGAGTCTACAGGAGTCCGCGCGCAACTACATGCCCATTGACGCCGAGGAGTAGCTGATCCATGCAACGGTTTGACCTCGCCTCCAAAACCCCCGTATCATCAAAAGTGACGCAGCCGCTCGGCTGCCTGTCACTCCCGGCGGGGTAGCTCAGATGGTTAGAGCGACGGATTCATAACCCGTAGGTCGGCGGTTCGATCCCGCCTCCCGCCACCAATCCAATCAACAAGTTAGCTCGATTCTCGCCTCTCAAACCTGCGCGCGATCTCCGCGCCGTTTCATCGCAGAATCGCTACCTCGCCCGCTGCCCGCTCCAGCAAACCACCAGTTGAGCTATCATTGCGTCTATAGAGTGAGCGGTCTGCTTCCCCCGGGGCCGTTAATGGTGGTGTGTGTGTCCCGATTCTTCCAGAGATTGACATTCGTTTTGGCTGCGGCAATCTTCGCCGCCCTCGGTCTGGGCTTCGCCTTGGGCGAGTTTGGGCTGTTCGGCGTTCATGCCGGCGGTGAGCAGGATGGCGCGTACCGCCAGATGCACGTGTACGCCGAGGTCCTCAAGCGCATTCAAAGCGACTATGTCACTGAGCCCAACATTAACGACGTCACCACCGGTGCTCTGCACGGACTGCTCGAATCCCTCGACTCCGATTCGAGTTTCCTGACCCCCACCGAGTACAAGATTTACAAGGATCGGCCCGCAACCGGCGTTGCGCAGATTGGCGCCACCGTCTCAAAGCGCTATGGCTATGCCACCATCGTCAATGTCGTGCCGGGGTCGCCTGCCGATCGCGAGCATTTGTCTGATGGCGACGTAATCGAATCGATTGGCGACACCTCCACCCGCGAGTTGTCTCTCGCCGTGATTCGTCTCATGCTGGAGGGCAAGCCCGGATCCACCGTCACGCTCTCCGTTGTCCGTCCTCGCAAACCGGATCCCGACAAGATCACCCTCACGCGCACTTTGCTCACCTCTCCCGCGATCAGCGAGCAGCAGTACGAGAACGCCAGCATTCTCTATCTCAAGCCGGGCTCTCTCTCCACTGCGCGTGTGGATGAATTGGCTGCAAAAATCAAGGCGGCCAAAGGCCACAAGGTGCTTCTCGACCTGCGCGACACCTCTGAGGGAGATCCCTCCGAAGGTCTCCGGTTGGCGAACTTCTTCATCAAGGAAGGCACGCTCGCCACGCTTGAAGGTCAGAAGTATCCGAAGCAGACCTTCACCGCCGACCCTGCCAAATGGATCACAAGTGCTCCGGTTGCCGTGCTTGTGAATCGCGGAACCTACGGCGCTGCGGAACTGGCGGCTGATGCCATTGAAGGCGCAAAGCGCGGCGACGTGGTCGGCGAACGCACATTCGGCGAGGGTTCGGTCCAGAAGACGATTGAACTGCCGGATGGCTCCGCCCTGCTGCTGACCGTGGCCAAGTATCAGGGTCCCGATGGCAAGAAGATCCAGGATGAGGCCGTTGCGCCCAATGTTGTGGTTGGTCGCGGCGTCGACGACGATTCGGACGATGATACTCAGCCGCCGTCTCCGAAAGGCGACGAGACGCTGAATAAGGCTCTCGAGCTGCTCAAGGCGAAAAGCAGTTAATTCCTCCGCGTGACTGCTTCAGCACCCCGGCACCACGCTCTTGTAATGCGTGGTTCGCATGGTCTGCCGGCGCTCCTTGTCGCTCTGCCGCCATGCTAGCCTGAGGCTGAGGCATCCCTTTTTGGCACGTCGGAGGAATGTCGGCGAGGCCTGACGCGCGTGGCTGCTCCTCCAATTCGATCCCTTGAACCGCGCGGCCTCGGCCGAACCCACCGCCTGGAACCCGAGCCTGTACCGGTGTATCGGCGCCCCAAGATCGCCGGCAAACTCGCGCTCGCAATCCTCTTGTTCCTCGCTGTCGTCGCCGGATCCCTTGCTGGGTTATTGCTGGTTTTCTCTGTCGATCTACCCCAGATTCACGACCTCGAACGCTACCGGCCTTCCACCATGACCGACCTCTATGACATCAAGGGCCGCATCATCGGGTCCTTTGCCCTGGAGCGCCGCGTCGTCGTCAATTACGACGACTTCGCGCCCGTCCTGCGCCAGGCCGTCGTCTCCATCGAGGACAAGAACTTCGATTCCCACTGGGGCATCAACGTCTTCCGCATTGCCGGAGCCCTCTGGCACGATCTCCGCAGCCACGGACGCGCCCAGGGCGCCTCCACGCTCACCATGCAGCTGGCGCGCAATCTCTTCCTCTCCGCCGACCGCACCGCAGCCCGCAAGGCGCAGGAAGCGTATCTCGCCATCCAGATTGAGCGGGCCTTCACCAAGCAGCAGATCTTCACGCTCTACGGAAACCAGATCTACCTCGGCAGCGGCATGTACGGCTTCGAGGCCGCGTCACAGTACTACTTCAGCAAGCACGCCAAAGACCTCACGCTCACTGAGGCTGCCCTCCTCGCCGGCATGCCCAAAGGCCCCGTCGCATATTCGCCGCTCATCAATCCTGAGAAGGCTCTGCGACGCCGCAACCTCGTCCTGAGTGAGATGGAGAGTGACGGCGTCATCACCCATGTCCAGGCCGAGCAGGCGCGAAGTGCGCCGCTGGGTCTCCATGTCAGCCAGCCGGAGATGTCTGTCGCGCCATGGTTTCAGGAGGAGGTCCGGCGCGAGCTTGAGAAGCGCTTCGGAACAGAGCAGGTTCACGCTGCCGGCCTCCGCGTGGAAACAACTCTCGATCTGGATTTGCAGAAAGTCGCGAATCGCGCTCTCGGAGACGGACTCGCCGCTTACGAGCGTCGTCATGGATGGAAGGGCAAGCTCGAGAACGTCCTCGCCAACGGCACAACCATCGAGGACTACAAGCATCCTGACTGGGCCACCGCAAGCCACGCGGGAGACTACGTCCACGCCGTCGTTACCCATACGCTTCCGCTTGAGATTCGTGCGCGCGTCGGGTCGAACAACGTGGTCATTCTTCCCGAGGACTGGGCATGGACCGGGCAGCGATACGCCGACGCTCTCGTCAAGCCCGGTGACCTGATCTACGTCCATCTGCTGGAAAAGCAGGAGGGCGCCGCGCGTCGAGCCACCCTCGAACAGGACTCCGGCACACAGGGCGCCATCTTCGCCATGGACAACACCACCGGCGACGTCCTCGCCATGGTCGGCGGTCGCGACTATGCTCTCTCTGAATTCAACCGCGCCACACAAGCCGAGCGCCAGACCGGCTCCAGCTTCAAACCTTATGTCTATACAACGGCAATCGAAGAAGGCGCAAAGCCGGACGACATCATCGTCGACGCGCCGGTCAGCTTCGGCAGCTACGCGCCGCACAACTACGAGAACGACTACAAGGGCGCAATGACCATCGCCAACGCCTTCGCTGAGTCCCGCAACATCCCTGCGGTAAAGCTGGCGGCGCGCGTCGGCATTCACAAGGTCATCGACATGGCGCATCGATTCGGCGTTACGACAAACATCCCCGCCTATCTGCCCATCGCCCTCGGCGCGGCGGAGATCACCCTCGAGGAGCAGGTGACTTCCTATTCCGGTCTTTCCCAACGACGGCATTCGCGTGAAGCCGAGGCTCATTCGCAAGGTGTCCAACGCCGACGGAATCACGATGTGGCAGGATTCGCCTTCCGTCGACGAGATCATCAGCCAGCAGACGGCGCGCACCATGATGACGCTCTTCCGCGGCGTGACCGCGCACGGCACCGGCGCCGCTGTCGCCCAGATGAACCACCCCCTCGGAGGCAAGACCGGCACAACCAGCGACTTCACAGACGCCTGGTTCCTCGGCTTCTCGCCCTCCATCACATGCGGAGTGTGGGTTGGCTTTGACAGCCGCGAATCACTCGGAGAAAAAGAAACCGGCGCCCGCGCCGCTCTCCCCATCTGGATGGACGTGATGAAGACCGCCATCGCCGGCAAAGACGACGAGCAGTTCCTCGGCGATGAGGAAGCGAGTCCGATGCTGAAAGCCGCCTCAACTCCCCCAGCTAAACCAGGGGCAGCCATTCCGACTCCCAGAACGCAGGTAGCGCCCCTGCCATTGAATCCTGCCAAGGCCAGCGAGCCCAGCAGACCCGTCGTGAAGCCGTTGCCGCCTGCCGTCCAGAGCCCGCATTCAGCACCCGCTCTGCAAAATACCTCAACCACGCCGAAGGCTCACAGCGGACTCTAAACCGGCTCAGAATCGCTATCGCCAAGAAGTGAGTCGCCTTCCCTGGTCTCATCACTGGGACTTGGGAAGGCGGTACTTCCCGCCTTGCTGAAAGCCCTTTTCTCGCACCGTTCTCCGTTAGCTCTACGGATTCGGTTCGAATGGAGCAAAAAGCCAGGGCGTAAACGTTACGCCTGTCCCTGCCACGCCAGCGCATCCGTGTGTTCCAGGACCCTTCGGGCAATTCCACCAGTTTTCAGTCGCATCCACCGTACCTTTCCCGATGTTGTCCACGCCGAGTCCGTTCCCGAAGAAGTTGTTGAAGTGAGCAATGATTTGTCCGACAGGCGCATTGAACGCCACATCAATCGCTTCATCATGCAACACGTTCTGAGAGACTACGGTTCCCCAGACCGGGGCGAGGCTGTAAAGGTTGATGCCTGTCGGACCGGGAGTAAAAGCGTCCTCGGTATCCGCGCCGTTGCCCGAGATCCGGTTCCCGACAATGACATTGTCGTTCAAGTTCACCGGGGGCGCCGGAGACGGAGCCCATGCATGGTTATGCATCGTCACGCCGAGTAGTCCGTTGTTGATGAGCACATTCTCGATGACCACGTTTCCTGCATTTGTCGTCCCGGGAAAAGGAGCAAAGATTCCAACTCCGGCGCCCGCGCCCGGAACCTCATACCCATTGTGCGATGACACATTTTCAGAGATCGTGTTCGCCGTGACTCCGTACGGCAATCCGGCGGTCGGTATGACAGATGTGGCTGGCCCGTGTGAGGCAAGTGTGATCCCGCAATCGAAGGGATTGTCATGCACCTTGTTTCCGGTGATCAGGTTCGCGTGGCTTGGACCGGTTTCGTCCGAGATCAGAATCCCTCCCGAGTTGTATGCGATGTCATTCCGGACAACCGAGACATACGAGGTTCCCATCAGGTGGATACCCTCACCACAGTCCTCTCCCTCGTTGGTTTCAAAGGCGGGAATACCATCGCAAGTGGCGTTGGCAATATCAAGCGCTTTATTGTTATCGTGAACATTGTTGTCCACGAGAGTCACGTTTGTGGCGTTCGCCACAAGAATGCCTTCGAAGTTCGCATTCTTCACATCGAAGCCCGAGATCAGCACGCCCGTCACTCCGGGATTCGGCGCAGCCGACATTCCATTCACAAAGAATCCATTGTTCAGTCCGCGGGCATCGACTACCGGCATCCAACGACTGAGCGCCACCAAAGAGAGTGACTTTGAGATCACCACCTGTTCCTTGTAGATACCCGGAGCCACATAGATGGTGTCGCCCGCTGAGGCCGCAGTCACGGCTGCTCAGGATGGGAGGCTTGATAGCTTTGACAGCCGGAAATACCGCTTCGCCCGCGCCACATCCTTGAAGATCTGCACCTTCAGTGCCTCGGACGACGGCCACGTCATCTCCCCGCGCAAACGCAGCAGAAACTCGAGCTTGAGGGGAGTCGCTTCGTTCGAAGCGCCCGGGGTCCCCACGGACAGGTCTGCGTCCGTGGGGTGCAGTTCGATCGGCTCGAAGTCGAGGATGTGCGTTTCAACTCCAAACCCTGCTCCGTCAAATGTAGGCCGGTTGCCCACGTTGGTCACGGCCTGAAAACACCGCTCGCCGACCGTCAGCCGCGTCACGTACACGCCGAATGCCGGCAGAAGACCGTCATACTGGGCCAGGTTCACTGTCGGAACCAGCAGTCTCGAACCAATGCCTCTTCCGCGCGCCGGAGCCGAATCCACTGTGAACGGCCGTCCCAGCATCCAACGTGCGCGCCGCATGTCGCCCGCAGCGATCAGTCCCCGCACCGCCGAGCTCGACACCTCCAGCCCATGGATCCGCACAGCAGGATGCACCTGCAATCCGAATCCGAACTCCGCGCCGAACTCTCTGAGCTCGTTTACCCCTGCCCTGGCTCCGTGGCCGAAGCGAAAGCTGCTGCCCTCGTGCATGCCCCGCACGTCGAGCACCCCCGCCAGAATACCGCGCACAAAATCCCGCGCGGATACGTGCGACAGCGCATCGTCAAACGGCAGTACGAGGATTGCATCCACGCCTGTGGTGGCCAGCAGGCGCAGCCGCTCCGGAAGAAACGTAATCAGCTTCGGTGCCTCGGCGGGATAAAGGAACTGTGCGGGATGAGGATGAAAGGTGACGGCAATTGACTGCATTCCGCGCAGTCGCGCTTCTGCCGCCACGGCCGCCAGAATCTGCTGGTGGCCCAGGTGCACGCCGTCGCCCCCTCTGCCGCTGCCACCAGAGGCCAGCCGCCTCCCATCGGGGCCCCAGGCTACACTCATCATGGCTCCCTGATGACCTGCTAGCTGCTGCTGCAGCGTACCATCGGTCGCATCCCACACATAGACGGAGCCATCATCACCCCCGCCAGCCACCCTCGTGCCATCCGGGCTCCAGGCCACGCGCCGGAACCAGGTCGCATGCGCGCGATCTGCCCAACGCAGGGAGCGGGTTGACAGGTCCCACACCAGCACGCCTTGCTGAAAGGTGCCGTTGGCGAGCAGCTTTCCATCGGGGCTGAAGGCCAGGCCGAAGAAAAAGGTGTCGGGGTCCCCCAGGATCTGGAGACATCTGCCATTTGCCGGGTCCCACAGCCGGATGGTATGATCCCACCCGGAACTTGCAAGCAGGCTCCCATGAGGACTCCATGCCACGCCGTAGACGTCCCAGTTATGTCCGCGCAACACCCTAGGTAGCGTCCTTCCTCCTCTTTCGGCCACATCCCAGATGGTGACCAGCGTATCGGTACCGCCACTCGCCAACTGCGTGCCGTCTGGACTCCAGTCGAGGTCGTAGAGGATGGCTACGGAGCCCTGCATAATACGCACGCACTGCCCACCCACCACCTCCCACAGCCGCAGGGTGCCATCCTCGCTGCCACTGAGCAGGTGGCGGCTGTCGGGAGTGAAGGCCAGGCTGTACACATCGGCGCTGTGTCCTTGCAGCACCGCCCGCAAGCGGCCCTCCTGGGCATTCCACAGGCGGATCGTGTGGTCACCGCTGCCACTGGCCAGCGTGCCTCCATCCGGACTCCAGGCGACGCAGAGTACCTTATCTGTATGCCCCACTAGCGTCCGCAGACAGCGCCCACTTCCCGTCTGCCCGATCTCCCAGAGCTTGACGCTACCGTCCCAGCTGGCGCTGGCCAATCGGCTGCCGTCGGGGACAAAGGCCAGGCCACGCACCCAGCCGCTATGCCCGGAGAGCGTCTCTGTGCTGCGAACCGTCCCACTCGGCTGCATCTGCCAGAGCCGAATTGTACCCGTGAAGTCGCCACTGACCAGCAGGTGCCCATCCGGGCTCCAGGCCAGAGAGAAGACCTGGCCTGGATGTGGCACCTCCTCGAGGAGCCTGCCCTGCTTCACATCCCAGAGCCGGAGGGTAGCATCAAGTCCTCCGCTGGCGAGGAGGCGGCCATCAGGGGAAAAGGCCAGACGGTTGTTGCCCTTGGTAAGCCAGTTAGACCAGAGCAGCGCTCCGCTCTCGATGTCCCACAGCTTGAGGCTGCCATCATGACCCCCGCTGGCCAGGGTTCGCTCGTCCGGGCTAAAGTCCAGGGCAAAGGCCAGATCGGTATGAGCCTGCCAGGCCAGGTGCAACAGCTTGCCCTCCTCGCGCCACACCCGCACTTCCCCCCACCTGCTGATGGCCGCCCAGTACTGCCCGCTACGGCTTACGGCCACGGCGGTGATGGCATCGAAGACCTCGCTCAAGACGCACTCACGCAGCAAGGCCCCAGAAAGATTCGCGTCTTGCATCTCGACCCCCTGCAAGTACGCCTCACGAATAGCGAGCCGTGAGAGGTCCAGGCCGCGCAGGTGGCCGCGCAGATCCTTGAGCAGGCTGATCAGGTTAGCCGGACCATAGCCCTTGCTAATGCCATCTTCCGTGCGCATATGCCTGAGCAGCGAGAGGCACTGCTCCTCGACCCTGGAATCCGAGCCGAACTCGGCTCGCAGCCGCTCTACGAGTGGACACACCAGCAAACGTACCTGGGTCTCTCGTACTAGTCTTTCGCGTGCGCCTGCTCGAGTGCATAGCGGTGCAAGTGGTCCAGCGCCATGGTTCTGATCTCTTCGCTCAGCGCCGCCGGGCTCGCCACCGGAAAGCGGGTGACGTGCTACCAGCACGTGCGCAGAGAAGCGGAACTCGCCGGCGCCACTTTCGTCGACAAAAGGCAGTGCGCGACGGACGCCTGATCACCGCCCAAACGTGGCAATCGCACCCCTTCTTCTATCGCGAGATCTTTGCGCGCCTGCGCGTGCCTGCCTGATGCCGCTGGACCCTGAAATCGCCGGTTACCTGGAAGCGCAGAAACGCCTGCCGCCACGCGGCGCGCTGGATATCGCCGCCACGCGGGAGCGACTGCGCCAGGCGGCGGCGCTCGCGGGGCCTCCGCCGGCGCTCGCTCGCGTCGAAAACCTGGTCCTGGCGGGGTACGTGCGCGCCCGGCAGTACTCGGCCCGTGGCGGGTAGCGCGCTGCCCGTGCTGGTGTACTTTCACGGGGGCCGATTCATCAGCGGCGACCTGGAGAGCCACGACGCCGTCTGCCGCACGCTGGCGCTTGCGGCCAACTGCCGCGTCCTCGCCGTGGACTACCGCCGGCTCCGGAGCATCGCTTTCCGGCGGCCGCCGAGGATGCCGCGCTGGCGGTGGAATGGGCGCTAGGGCAGTCCATACCGGTCGCGGTGGCGGGCGACAGCGCGGGGGCGAACCTGGCCTCCGGGGCTGCCCTGCCGCCGGGCGGACGGGCGCTGCGCTGTCAGTTGCTCGTCTATCCGATGATCGACGCAACATGCGGTATGCCCTCGTATGCCGCGTTTGCGGAGGGGTACGGGCCCGGCGCAGAGGACATGAAGCGCGGTTGGCGCGAGTATCTGCCGGAGGGCGCCGATCCACGCGATCCCATGGCGTCGCCGCTGTTTGCCGCGGAACTGGAGGGGGCGCCGCCCGCGATGGTCGTGACTGCGGAGTACGATACGCTCCGTGATGAAGGCGAGGCTTACGCGCGGAAGTTCGGCGTGGCGGCCCGGCGATACCCGGGCACGATTCACGGCTTCTTCACGATGCTGGGAACGCTGCAGGTGGCGCGCGATGCGATGCGCGACGCCGCGGCGTTTCTGATGGCGCATTGGTAGGGTGGCGGGGGTTGGCAGGCGAAAGCGCCTGCCCCACCAACACAGACTAAAAAGACCGATTACGGCAGCAGATACCGGGTCAGCATGTCTTTCAATTCCTTCAATACGGCCTGCCGCGCCTCCCGGCGATTCCTGCTCTGTACGCGAAGGCAATTACGCGGTCGCCCGCTTCGGCCGCAACGCGGATTTTCAACTGCAATTTCTTGCCGGGCTTCCAGCCGCACTTCTTCACCAGCAGGTCGCCCAGAATCCCGCCCGGGCCGGTCTGGGGATCCGACTGGCTCTCTCGCGTCCATTCGCTGATGTGGCTGCCCAGGGACAACTCGCGGAAGTGCGGGCGGCTCTCCAGAAAATCCACATAGGCGTCGAGCACGCGCCCCAGCGACTTTCGCGGGGAGAAGATTAGCTGGCGCGCGCTGAACGCACGCTCGATCTCGGCGCGGAAGGCATCCAATTCCCGCACGGCAATGGCGTCGAAGATCTCCTGCTTGTCCGAGTAGAAGCGATAGAGCGCGCCCACGGAGATCCCGGCCTGCTCGGCAATCCGGCTGGTGGTGATCTGTTCGAACGGAACGCGGCCGAGCAGCGAGGATGCCGCGTCGAGAATCTCCTCGACGGTCCTGTTGCTGCGCGCCTGGAGCGGCGATCTTCGATTGGCTGAAACGGTCATCTCACGGGTCAAACGCGAATGCGATTCGCATTCGCATCCTCTCATCCAGTATTATAAGGTTTATGCCTGTTCCCGCGTCGCAGATGTGGACCGTCGCCAGCTACGTGCTCAAGCAGAAGCTGAAAGGGCGCAAGCGCTACCCGCTGGTGCTCATGCTGGAGCCGCTCTATCGCTGCAACCTGGCGTGCGCCGGGCTGCGGAAACACCAATATCCCGGTCACATTCTCAAGCGCGAATTGACGCCGGAAGAGTGCTTCAAGGCGGTGGATGAGTGCGGCGTGCCGACGGTCGCGATTCCGGGCGGGGAACCGCTGATGCACCCGCGCATCGCCGAAATCGTTCGCGGCCTGGTGGCCCGCAAGAAGTACGTGTACATGTGCACGAACGCCCTGCTGCTCAAGGAGAAGCTGCACCTTTTCCAGCCGAGCAAGTACCTCACTTTTTCGGTCCACATGGATGGCCAGAAGGAGCATCACGATCTGTCGGTATGTAAGGAGGGCGGATACGAAATCGCGCTGGACGCCATTCGCGAGGCAGTCAAGGCAGGCTTCCGGGTGACCACGAATACTACTGTATTCGAGGGCGTGGAAAGCAAGTCCGTCCGCAAGTTTTTCACCGAGATGATGGAGGCCGGCGTGGAGGGCATGATGATCTCGCCCGGCTACTCTTACGACAAGGCGCCGGACCAGCAGCATTTCACGGGGCGCGAGGGCAATCAATCGATGTTCCGTAGAATTCTGTCGAACCGCGACCCGCGCTGGCAATTCAATATGTCCCCGCTGTTCCTCGAATTCCTCATGGGGAAACGCAACCTCCACTGCACGCCGTGGGGCATGCCCGCTTACAGCATTTTCGGCTGGCAGAAACCTTGCTACCTGTTGCAGGATGGGTACACAGATACCTTCGCGGAACTTTTGGCTTCCACCGAGTGGTCGAAGTACGGCTACGAGTCCGGGAATTCGAAGTGCGCCAATTGCATGCTGCACTCCGGCTACGAAGCGTCGGCGGTGGATTACACTTTCTCGTTTAAGGGCGTTTTCGCCACGGTTCGCGCCATGCTGTTTTCGCAATATCGCGATGCGGAGGCGCTGGGCCAGATCGAAGCCGAGAAGCCGGCGGCGCCCCTGGTGCAGATTGAAGCGATCGCCCCGAGGCCCACGCTGAAAGGCACCGACGTCGCGGCGGACAAGTTGGCCGACGGCATCGAGCAGGCGTTCGACTATCGCGGCGATGTCACTGTCACGCTTCGTACGGGCGAGCGGTTGGAAGGCTACATCTTCGATCGCGATGGAGCAGCTTCGACGATGCGCATTATGAATAAGACGGGCCAGAGGGTCACTGTCAGGTACGCCGACGTCGCGCAGCTTTCCTTTACGGGCCGCGATATGGCTGACGGACGTAGCTGGGAGGCGTGGGTCAAGAAGTACGCGGAGCGCAAGGCGGCGGGCGAGAAGAACATCGAACTCGTGCCTGAAATGATCGATTAGGTTGGCCTTGTAGTCGCATTGCCGCCGGAGTATGATGATGGCGACGGTTGGTCCTGGGACCGGCGATACAACGTGCCGGCAAGCCGCAGAGACCATCCAGTGCACCCGAAAAATCGGGATCCAGCTTCGGGGACGCGTGTCGTGAACGGCGGGCGCACCGGCGCCCGGCATCGGCTCCGTGCCCGCAAACTGTCGGAGGAGCGAAACATGGGTTCCCCGCGATCCAGTCTGTACCATGCCCCGGCGGAGCAGCCAACGGCGAGCTCGCCACAACCCACTTCATCCGTACCCTTTCTTGCACCGCGCAGTGCTACGTTCGCAGCCAGGAAGGTTGCCGAGGTGTTCGCCCTGGCGGGCATACAGATCGGTGGGCGGCGGCCGTCGGGTACTCCAGGTCCGCGACGAGCGCTTCTATGCGAGGCTGCTGGCGGGCGGCGACCTGGCGGCGGGTGAATCCTACATGGATGGCTGGTGGGACGCTGCCGTCTTTGAACGAGCTGTGCACCGGGTCCATCGCGCCGATCTGCCGGCCGGATTGGCCCCTCGAGAGATCGTGGCTGGCATGGAAAGCCGATTTTCAACCGCAGAGAAGTCGCACGCGCCAGGTCGCGCGGTCAGCACTACGACCGGCAACGATTTTACCGGACATGCTCGACCGCAACATGCAGTACACCTGCGCCTATTGGAAAGACGCGACCACTCTCGATGAGGCGCAGGAAAACAAGCTGCGCCTCATCTGCCGTAAGCTCCAACTTCAGCCGGGCATGACGGTGCTGGAGCTGGGCGGAGGCTTCTGCGGCCTGGCGCACTTCATGGCGTCCGAGTACGGCTGCCGCGTCGTGACATACAACATCTCGGCGGCGCAGGTGGCGTACGGACGCGAAGTGTCAAGGGCCTGCCGGTCCGGTTCGAGCAGAAGGACTACCGGGAGGCCGCAACGAAAAAGAGACTTTCGACCGCGTCGTTTCGGTGGGTCTCTGCGAACACATCGGCCAGAAGAACTATCGCGGACTTTTTGCACTGGTGCACCAGCGGTTGAGCCCCGGCGGCCTGTTCCTGCTGCATACGATCGGCGGCAACGCGTCCTACAACGCGCGACCGATCCCTGGATCGACAAGTACATCTTCCCCAACGGGATGACCCCTTCGGTCGCTCAACTGGGCAGGGCCATGGAAGGGAGCTGGGTGGTGGAAGACTGGCACAACTTCGGTCCGGACTACGACAAGACGCTGCTGGCGTGGTGGCACAGGCTTCGACCGCGCCTGGCGTCGCTACAGGCTAAGTATGGCGACCGATTCTATCGCATGTGGAAGTATTACCTGCTGGGATGCGCGGGTGGCATTCCGTGCGCGCAGGCTGCAGCTTTGGCAGCTTGTCTTATCGAAGGGCGACATCCCGTCTTACACGCCCGTCAGGTAATACGTGAGGCAGGTTGACATGGACCGCATCGAAGAGTGCGAAGCGTCGTACCAGACGAGGTCCCGCCGCGCTGGCCGAAGACCGGTTCAGTCAGCGCGGCGCAGCGGTCTTCCGCGCGGCTCGGCCTGAAAAGGCCACCTCCAACTTGTTTCGTCACCGCGAGCCTGCCGCCCGGCACCGGCTGGACGTGCGCTCTTTCGACCATGTGCTGCGCATCGATACGGAGCGCCGGACCGCCGAGGTCGAGGGGATGATCACCTACCAAACGCTAGCCGATGAGACGCTGCGCTACGGTTTGCTCCCCGCGGTTGTGCCTCAATTGAAGACGATCACGCTGGGCGGCGCGGTCAGCGGGTTGGGCATCGAGTCATCTTCGTTCAAGTACGGTCTGGTGCATGAGACCGTCGAAGCCATGGAGGTCCTGACAGGAACCGAGGACATCGTGGCATGCTCCGCGTGCCGGAACCCGGACCTGTTTTTGGATTTCCTAACTCTTACGGCACTCTCGGGTACGCCCTGCGTCTTACCATCCGTCTGGTTCCCGTGCAGCCATACGTCTACCTTACGCACACCCGGTTCGCGGCTCCGGACGATTTCTTCAGCGTCTCGCCGCCAACTCTGCGAGCAAGCTTCCGACGACTTTCTGGACGCGACCATCTTCGGTAGGGGAGTGTATATCACGCAGGCTGCGTTCTGCGACAGAGCGCCCCAAGTGAGCGACTACACTTACATGGACATTTACTACCGATCCATTCAGCGCAAGCAGAGTGATTGGCTGACGGCCAGGGACTACATCTGGCGCTGGGATACGGATTGGTTCTGGTGCTCGAAGCACTTCGGCGTGCAGCATCCAGCCATACGGCTTTTCGCCGGGCCGGCGCTGAACTCGCGCACCTATCAAAGGGTGATGCGACTGTCGCAGGAGCTGCTGCCGGCTTCCACGAGCGTCGAGAGCGTGATCCAGGATGTCGATGTTCCGATGGCGCGGGCCGCGGAGTTCTGCGAATTTCTGCTGCGCGAGATCGGGATCTCGCCGGTGTGGGTCTGTCCATTCAGGAACTCGGAGCGGAGGTATGATTTGTGCCCCCTGCCCGCGAATCGGTTCTATGTCAACTTTGGATTCTGGGATATGGTTCCGACCACGCGCGAGGCGGGATATTACAACCGGATGATCGAGCGTAAGATCGTGGAACTCGGCGGTGCGGAAGGGGCTCTATTCCGCGTCTTACTACGACAAGCAAACGTTTTGGAGTATTTACGATAAGGTTCGCTACGATCAACTCAAGTCGACTTATGACCCAGACGCGGTTTTCCCGGACCTTTACTGCCAAGTGTGTGGAACGTAAGTAAGGAGGTAACTCATGTTACCGGTGTATGCGTTTCTGGTCTATCTGTTTCTGGCGCTGGCGATTCCGTTAGCCTTGGCGCTGGTACCCGTCTCGGCGGAGAGCGCAGGCGGCGCGGCAGGTGAGCTGCCCGGTCTTTGGAGGTCCGGCCGTTGTTGACCTGGACCCCTGGTACGCCGTTAAAAGGCACACTTTCGGCAACGATGAAGCGCGCGTCAAACACTGCTCCGCGTGGCGCGGTTACGGTCCGTGCGGGCGGAGTGCCTGGTGCAGATCGCATAGGCGAAATAGCCAGGCGCGCCGCCGCTAGTAAAATGGATGTCGATGCTGCAGGACATCCGGATCGCATTCCGGTTCTTTAGCCGCGCACCGGCTCCAACCGCAATCGCATTGCTATCGATCGCGCTCAGCGTCGGCGCGACGGCGGTAGTGTTTGCAGGCATTAAATCGGTGTTGCTCGATGCGCTGCCATACGCGCATCCCGAGCAGCTCGTGCTGGTGCGCAGCGAGTATCCCCGCATGCGGGAACAGTCCAGCGGGGACTGGGTGTTCTGGAACGACGCGCAAGAGATTATTCGCCGGACGCGCACGCTGGAATCCGTCGGTATCTATCGCAACGCCGTTTTCGATCTTGCCGGCGACACCAGTTCTCCGCCGGAAGCGCTGTACGGCCTGAAGGTGACGGCAAGCCTGTTTCCGACGCTCGGCGTGTCGCCCATGCGCGGCGCGGTATCCTCCCGGAAGAAGACCAGCCGGGCCACGCCGACGTGATGATTCTGAGCTACGGCCTGTGGGTTCGCCGGTTCCATGCGGACCCGGGCGTGGTGGGCCGGACCGTCGTGGTGAGCGGCCACGATTGCCTGGTGATTGGCGTGATGGCGCCCGGCTTCAACTTCCCGCTGCGCCGCGCCGCGGCTCACACGCCCTCGCCTTACGTCGAGTTCTGGGCGCAGTTGTCCGCGCATTCCGGCGCTCGTTCGGGCGCACAAGGCGTCGTGGCGCGTCTGCGTCCCGGAGTCTCGTTGACGCAGGCGCGCCAGGACATCGGTTCGATCGGCGAGGCGCTGGCGCGGGAATTCCCGGCCACGAACCGCGATCACGTGCTGCGGCTGAATTTCCTGCGCGATCGAATGTTGGGCGGCGCCAGGAACGCCCTGTTGATGTTGATGGCCGCGGCGCTCCTGTTTATGCTGATCGGCTGTTCGAACGTGGCCAATCTGCTGCTGGCCCGCGGCCTATCGCGGCAGCGGGAAATCGCCGTGAGGCTCGCCATCGGCGCAGGGCGCGGACGCATTGTCCGCCAACTGCTCACGGAGAGTTGTGTGCTGGCGTTGGCCGGCGGCCTTGGCGGTTTTGCGCTCACGGCAGCGGCGTGGAGGATCCTGCCGGCGATAGCGCCGGTGAGCATCCCGAGGCTGGCCGCCGCGCGCGCGGATTCCAGCGTCTTCGGCTTTGCCCTGGCGCTGGCCGTGATCAACGGCATCCTGTTCGGCATGGCGCGGGCCCTGAGGCTGGCTCTCGGGGCAATCGGCCGGGTTGAGCGGTCTCGGTTCGCGCGGCGCCGCTGCCGGAGGGCGCGACCGCATGCGTTCCGCGCTGGTGGTGGCGGAGGTCGCGCTCTCCGTTGTCCTGATCGTGGTCGGCGGGCAATTGCTCGGGAATTTCTTCAGGCTGGTGGCCATCGACCCCGGCTTCCAGGCGGATCGCGTGATGGCGTCGGTCGTGCTGCCGGCGCCGGAACGTTATAAAGACCCCGAACAGCGAGCGCTGTTCTACCGGCGAGATTCTGGATTCGGTTCGAGCGCTGCCCGGCGTGCAGAGCGCCGGAACGGTGGACGCGCTGCCTTTTAGCGGGGAGAACCACGGCGGATTCGTTAGCGACAGCGAGGGCGGGGCAGGGCAGGCGCTGACGGCGGAGATCGACGTGACCGGCGGGGAGTATCTGCAGACGATGGGCGTCCATTTGGTGGAGGGCCGCTGGTTCCGCGAAGAAGAAATGAACCCGGCCAACGATGCCGCGATCGTGAACACGCTGGTCGGGGCCGGCCGTTTGTGGCCCGGCGCGAGCGCCGTGGGGCAG
>CAVVTY010000005.1:0-48772 GCA_963751225.1 uncultured Acidobacteriaceae bacterium | reverse complement strand
TCGCTCTCGCCGTTGCTGCACAACGCCGCATTCCGTCGAGAGAATGTGAATGCCGTTCTGCTTCCCTTGAAGGTGAAGTCGTTGGCTGACCTGCTGACACTGGCGCTGGAATTGCCGCTTGCAGGCGTTGCCATCACCATGCCGCTCAAGACTGAAGTGCTGCCGCACCTTGCGAATATGGATCCTCTGACGTCTCGCATCGGAGCCTGCAACACTCTGCGGACCGGCGCCGACGGCAAGCTCTACGGATTCAATACGGACGTTGCGGGAGTGGTCAGGCCGCTGGAAAGGCGGCTACGATGGAAGGACACCGCGTGTCGCGATTCTAGGCGCGGGCGGGGCGGCAAGGGCAGCGGCCTTCGGACTGGTTGCGCAGGGCGCGGAGGTCTTCATCGTGAATCGAACACATGAACACGCCGTTACGCTTGCGCGGCATGCGAAAGCCAAATCACTCAAGCATGAGTTGCTGGCCAAGCAGCGATTCGATGTGCTGATCAATTCGACGCCGTGCGGCATGCCTGGAGTGAAACCGGCTATGCCCATCGCGGAAGGCGAATTGAATGCCGGATTGGTTTTCGACATGGTATACGACCCGCTGGAGACGCCACTTTTAAAACTGGCAAAGTCCCGGGGAATTCCTGTGATTTCGGGCCTGGAGATGTTTATGCAGCAGGGAGCACGCCAGTTCGAGATCTGGACGGGCAAGCCTGCGCCCGAATCCGAGATGATGCGCGTTGTGGAGCACGAGTTGCGCAAACGGGCCCAAAAGTCCGCGTAGAGCCGGATCTTCGTCGATTTACATTCAAAATTCCTGAACCGGGCACACTTCTCCGAAGGGCGATCGTCAAACCAAAACAAGAGTTCCCCGCTGCTCAAACAGACCTCCGCGCACTTGAAAGAGGCAGATGAGCCACTTCTTCGTTTCACGATGATTTGCTGAAACAACGATTACATTTGGGTGACATGGTGCCCGCCTTCGGGATTGAACATGTTGACAATGATTCCATCTCCACGAGGATCGCAATGACGACGGCATACATCAATCGAGTCTCCACTGCAGTTCCTCCGCACGATGTTCACCGATCCTTCGTTGCATTCGCAGAGAGCATCCTGCCCGAGGGCACAACGCGGAGCCTGTTTCGGCGCATGGCCCGGATGTCGGCGATCGAACATCGCTATTCCTTCCTGCAGCCGCTCACAACCGAAGACGGCTCGTGGAAGGATGCGCAGGAACTTTACGTGCAGGGGGATTTCCCTGGTACCGCGCGCCGCATGGAGGCCTTCGAGCAATTCGCGCCTCGGCTGGCACAGTGCGCCCTGAACAAGCTTGCGCTCACTGAGGAAGAGCGAAACAGCATCTCTCACGTCATAGTGACTTCCTGCACAGGGCTGTATGCACCGGGACTCGACTACGACATTGTGAATCACCTGCAACTGAGCCCTTCGGTCGAACGCACGATGATCGGGTTCATGGGCTGCTATGCCGCGATTAACGCATTGAAGTCCGCCAATCACATCGTTCGCTCCGAACCCGAAGCACGCGTCCTGATCCTCAGCCTCGAACTGTGCACATTGCACCTGCAGGAGACGCTTGATCTGGAACAGATGCTCTCGTTCCTGCTGTTCGCCGATGGATGCGCCGCATGTCTTGTGAGCGCCGAGCCGAAAGGCCTGGCGATCGAAAGTTTCCTCGCGCTGCGTATTCCGGATACGAGCAATCTGATCACGTGGCGGATCCGGGAACTCGGATTTGACATGCAACTTTCAGGACAGGTGCCCGCCGAGATATGTCGCGCCATGAAGGAGGTTGGGAGCCATATTACGCGAGGCAAAGATCCGCGCGAGATGGAACTTTGGGCGGTGCACCCCGGCGGCCGCACTGTGCTTGATGCCGTGGAAAAGGGCCTTGGATTACCAGCAGAGGCACTAGGGTATTCACGCGATATTCTGGCGCGATTCGGGAATATGTCGTCGGCAACCGTGATGTTTGTGCTCGACCAGGTTCTGCGCAATGCTCATCCCGGACAGCAAGGTTGCGCCATGTCATTCGGCCCGGGTGTAACGGCGGAGACGATGCTGTTCCATGCTGCCTAGCACAATGGACTTTCGCTACCGCGCACAACTCTCTGAGCGGATGGATGACCCATGCAGCCCGGAAGAGCTACGCGCGTGCCTTCGAGATCTCGCGCGAGTCAACAGGTGGTTTCTGGCATATCGACCAGTACTGCACTGGCTCGATTCGCTCGGGCTGAGCGCGTTTCAACAACCGGTTCATATTCTCGACGTCGGCTGCGGCTACGGAGACGGACTGCGGCGCATTGAGCGATGGGCCGGCAATCGAAACATTCCAATACGCTTAACGGGGATTGACCTTAATCCGGCAACGGTTGAAATCGCCGAGGGAGCCACTTCGGCTTCCAGTAACATTCAATGGATTAATTCGGACGTTTTTTCGTTTGATAGCCGCCATCCAATTCACCTTGTCGTAAGTTCACTGTTCACGCATCATCTGAGCGACCCGCAGCTCGTGAAATTCCTCCGCTGGATGGAGGAGAACACCCTGCTTGGATGGTTCATCAATGACCTTTCACGCAACGCGGTTCCGTACGGCTTGTTCCGCCTGTTCTCGAAGATTACGGCTCTGCATCCGTTTGTGCAGCATGACGGGCCCGTTTCAATCGCGCGTGCATTTGTTCCGGCTGACTGGAAGAGACTGTGCGCGGCGGCAGGCCTTGGCGACGGCAAAGTCTCGATTGAGGGTTTCACGCCCGCACGGCTCTGCGTGGGACGGAGAAAGAAGCAATGATAAGAATTCGTGAGGCAGTGGATAACCTTGTTGTCGGTGGAGGACCCGCGGGAGCAATGCTCGCGATGCGCCTGGCAGACGCGGGTCTCAACGTCACCGTGCTTGAGAGAGAGCCCGCGACTCACCACAAGGTATGCGGGGAGTTTCTCAGATCCCTACCGGCCCTTCTTTTTGCCGGATTTCCCGGGCTTCTGTTTCTCTCCCGACAGATGAGTGGTAGGAATCGGAGCCAGATCCGGACCGATCCGGCGAACCTGCGTGTCGCGCATCGCATATTTGATAGTGCGAGGACTCAACGGGCGGGCAATGCCGGTATTTGGATCGATCGAGACGTTCGGTGTGCTCGATATCTGAAAGCTGAAAACGGGCTCGGTTCCGTTAGGAGAGGATTGCGTAGAGACTCGCACTGGCAGGTAGCCCTGGATCGGATGAATCCGGAATGCCGTCTCGTACCGGTGGCGCTTTAAGCTCCAGGTGAAAACCCGAATCTGATCGAAGTCAAACGGGAGTCCGGATCTGGGCGGGCTCAAGGCGGTCACGTATTCCGGCACCTGGTTGTTGGGCACATTGGCCTGCAGGTCGGTGACCTTGGCGAGAATGTAGGCTCCAACGATGCGCTGACCTTCAGCATATTGGCCGATTTCATCTGGCACGTCGACATCCACTCGCCCCGCGAGCAGCCAACCTGCGTGGCCTTGATTGTCACGAACAAGCCACCAATCCTCCATCGGCAGAGACGGAGTCTCAGCCTCTTCAGAATCCGCTTCCGCAGCGGCGGGTTCAGGAGGGATTTGCGTTGCCGCAGCTTTCTCAGCGGGGCTGGATGCGGACGCCTTGCCGGTTGCTGCCGGACTTGGTACAGGACGCTTGGCTGATTCGGCTGGAGAGGTTGAGGATGTCTTGGGAACAGATGCGCGGACCAGCAGTTGAACTTTGCCGTTTTCAGGAAGCAGATAGAACCGGTCGGTATTGCGGCCAGGGCTGATGTGAAGATAGATATCGTCACGCAGGCTTCCGGTCGCAACCACGGGGTCCTCTTTGTGCTGGGTGGCCAACTTCGCAAAGGCGTCGTAGGACTCGGAATCGATGACCGCCCGCTGCTCGATCCAGCCGACCTCGTTCTTCTCAGTTTTGACTTTCAGGAAGCGACGCCCGTGCTCGAGTACTTCGAGCTGCTGGCCGTTCGTTACCTGCCCTACCCGATTCGAAACAGCAGCCACGCGATCGTGCAGGTACATCTGGCGTGCGGCAACGTATACCATCTCGTGCTGCTCGTGGCGAATCCGCTTGCATCCACCGGCGAACACAGCAATTGCGAGAACAAGCAGGAAAGCAGCCTTAGCATCAGTGCGCGGGACAGAGAAGCCGAATGGGATTTGCAATTGCGTCAGCACAGCCAAAGGAGATCATCAAGAGGATAGCACCGTTGACGCGATGATGATCAGCGGCCGCCTGAAGCGTTGCGCTGCGCGCTGATGTTGCGCAGAAATGAATCGGAGTCCTGACTCGGTAACAATCCGGATGCCTCTGGGGACTGATCGATTTGGATCGCTCTAGTGCAACGCCGCAACTTCGATGGCGCTCACGGGATCCGTTCCTGTTGCGGACGAAATAACCTTGTCGAGATAGCCGGCCTTGGTGGAGTCGATGGTGTAGCCCGTCAGGTCAGGGCTGCCACCAAAATTCACCGCGAAGACGAAGGCTCCCGTGCTGTCTTCAACCATCGATTGAGGATTCGTTCCCACGGTGAATGTGTTTCCAAGAGGTGTGAGGGTGGAGCTGCCATTACTGGCAGCGATTGAGAATCCAGTGATGACTCCCGTGCTGCTTCCGCTTACCTGCCGGTTCAGGACATAAACAAAGTTGCCTGTGGAGAATGGAAGGATCGACGAAGGAGAAAGGCCGTTGATGGCAAACGGGGAGCCGGTGATCTCCTGCAACGTTTTGTAGTTGAAGACGCGCAATCCGCCAGTGTTGCTTCCGGAGGTCGCTGCGGTTTCCCCGATGTAGAGCAGCCTTGGGGTTGTAGTGGTTGTAGTGATGGGATCGACTGCCACGGAGATGGCGCCGCCGGCCGTGCTTTTTGCCGGGATGGTGACGACCAATCCGAGTGGATTGGTGTTGTTTGCATTAAATGGAACAACAGCGGTGCCGCCGGAACCCATGGCCACATAGACGAAGGTGTTGTCGGGCGAGATGGCGATCTGCTGGATGGTAGAAGCGGGCAGCGACACTGACTGAGGTACGGATGAAACCACAGTACCATCCGTCGGACTAATGTGAATCGCAAACAAGTTCGGTGAGCCTGTAACGGCCTCGATCAGCCACGAATTGGTTGAGTCCACCTGCATGCTCGCCGCCTGGTCGGCGGAGATCTGTTGTGAGGAGTTGCCTTCAGTCAGCTGACCCGTCGACGTCGAAACTGTGTACAGGTAGATGCCGCTCAAATTGCTCACGTAGAGGAACGCGTTATTAGGAGCAACCGTGATAGCGATGGGAGCAGCGTTCAGCGTGTACGGACTTCCAGGGACTGCCGTCGTTGTGCCGGCCTTCACGTAAAAGCCGGCAAGCTGTTTTGTCGCGAAGTTCAGCACATAAAAGAAACCGCTGGTCAGGGTCGTCGGCGGGGTCGGAGTGACCGGCTTATCCCAGAAGCCTGAGCAGCCGGCCAGAAACAGCGCCATCGTCAGCGACACACCTGCCAACCTCGCAATCTTCATGGCCGCTCCTCCAGCAACTGAGTGTCGATATCGCTCTAAGGTTAGCGCTTTCAGCCGCATCTGTCCTGTCCTGATTGCACTCCCCGGCTTAGATCCCTCTTTGTGATAAAAGGACGTACTCCGGAAAGCAATCGCTCAGGCCTGCTTTGGGCCCTCAGTGCGTGCCTGCCAGACCAGGCGTGCGGCGGTCAGATCCTCAACCGCCATTCCGACGGACTTAAAAATAACGCAACCGTTGCGAGGAACCGCCGCGCCGGCAGGATTGGCCAGGATTTCACCGATTTCCGCCTGCACCTCCGCGCCGGAAAGCACCACATCGCCGGACTCTCGCTCGACACTCGCTCGAGCCTCGGCCACAACATAGCTCGACGACGACATCGCCTCGTCGTCCAGTTCGCGGAGCGAGGAGCCCGTGGCGCCCACCGCAAGCACGAGGGCGCGCGACGACAGCCACCTGCCGAACAGAACCGGGGTTGGCGACGAAGTGACGGTCAACACCACATCCGCCGAAGCAGCTTCTTCCGCCACAACAGCGCGGGACCCGGTCTCTGCCGCCAGCTTTGCCGCGTTGGCCGGATTGCGGCTCGCAATGCGGACTTCAGAGAGTTCGGGCCAGACCACGCGCAGTGCCTGGATGTGCGCGCGGGCCTGAACGCCGGCACCCAGGATCCCCAGGCTGGATGGCGCCGACTGGAAGTGAAGCGGAGCAAGCGCAGCGAAGGCCACGGCTGACACCGCCGCGGTCCGCATCTCGGTAATCAGACGCCCATCCATCAGTGCCAGCGGCTCGCCCGTCGAACGTCGCAATAGCTCGATCGTGGCCATGTGCGTTGGAATGGCCAACTCGTCGTTTCCGGCGTAGAAGGTAACCGTTTTGACTGCCATCACGTCACCGGCAACGACCGGCATCACCGCGAACCAGCCGTTGCGGTGGTCCTCGGCATTTCCGGCACGAAGAATGGTGCGCGGGGGCTGGTTAACGCGGCCCGCGGAATAGTCGATGAGCGCCTGCCGGATGGCAGGGATCAAGGCTTCGTAGGTGAGGACAGCGCGGACTTCCTGTTCGGTTACGTACATGGTTGGAGCCAGAGTTCCACGGGGCCCCGTCGAGCATTAATTCGGTCGATTGCTCGAGTTTGAACGACGGCGGAAGCGCTCGTCAACCGGCTGACGGCCTTTGAAGCCGTCTTCAATCGTGTGCCAGTGCTCGATGGCAGTCTCTCCCATCCTCCAGCAAAGCAGCACAACCTGGTCGTCGAGACGGCAGGGGAAGTCAAGCAAGCCGGAGTCCACATCCTTCACCTGGACTCCAATCGAATCGATCTCCGCGATACTTTCGCGCACGCGCTGGAGGTTGGCTTCCATCTCTGCGCGCTGCTTTCCCGCTTCGGCGACATTCACCCGCATGCCTCCACTGAGGTAAATCCGCCGGCCAAGTTCAGTGAGCCGGGACTCCACCTCCTGGGCGGCACGCCTTCCTTCAATAGCTCGCTTCAGCAGAGACTCCAGTACCGGAAGCAGGGACTGCGCCTCGTCAAGGGTGAAGGTCTTCATGCGGGATCCTTCGGTATAGGATACGACGGAAGCCGGAGAGCGAACAGGTTGAGCGGTACCGGCGTAACGTGGCAAATGAGTTCCTCGAATGGGTCTCTTCGACTGGACCCGCAATCACACCCTCTGCTAAGCTGGCCGCTTTCGCTGAACACCGGGTTGTGGAAACCGTGAATCATGGCGAAGCTTACGCGTATCGCACCAGAGTTGCCGGCAACCGACCTGCAAAAGGCGGTCACTTATTATGAGCAGAAGCTTGGATTTCGGGTTGCCATGCGGATGCCGGACGGTCAATACGCCATTGTCGAGCGCGATGGAGTAGCCATCCATCTTTTCAAGCATGGCGATGAAACGCGATCCCCGGTTAGCATTCACATTTTCGCAGGCGTTATGCCACGAACCAATCCCACTGCTCCTCGGTCAACGGCACCACCGAAAGACGCCCGATCAGCAGCAGCGGTGACTTGGCGAAGAGTGGCTCGGCCTTGATTTCGGCCAGCGTTCGGGGATGCTTGAGGCGCTTGCCTACCTTGACGCGGACAATCGGCACCTTGGGGTCGGTGGGATCTACGTTGACCACCGTGCCGGTGCCGACAGCGGTACGCTCGTCTCCCGTGTGGTAGAAGATCCATTCTGTGCCTGCCTTCATCTCGCGCAGGTGCTTCACGGCTGTGGGGTTTGTCACGCCATCCCAGCTCGTCTCCGTGTCGCGAAGGAAGTCGTCAAAGGAGTAGACGTCTGGCTCGGTTTTGAGGAGAAAGTAAGCCATGGCCTCCATCGTACAATGAAGTCAACATGATCCGTTTTTCAACAGCCGGAGAATCGCACGGGGAGGCATTGATTGCGCTTGTCTCCGGGCTGCCGGCGGGGGTGCCCGTCGATCTCGATTTTGTCAACCGCGAGCTTTGGCGGCGACAGCAGGGATACGGCCGCGGCGGCCGCATGAAGATCGAGACCGACAAGGCCCATGTGCTTTCGGGAGTGCGTCACGGCAAGACCATTGGCTCGCCCATCGCCATCGAAATCGTGAACCGCGACTGGAAGAACTGGGAGGAGAAGCTGCCCGTCGAGGCCGGCGATCCGGCCAAGCACCAGGCCGTTGCCTCGCCTCGTCCCGGTCACGCCGATCTCGCTGGCGCGTTGAAACACAACTTCCCTGATGCGCGGTACGTCCTTGAGCGCGCCTCGGCCCGTGAGTCCACGGCGCGCGTTGCGGCGGGCGCTTTTGCAAAGCTTCTGCTGCGGCATCTGGGAATCGAGGTGGCAAGCCACGTGATTCGCGTTGGCCGCGTTGAACTGGAGCGCACCGCCTCGTGGGATGAGATTGCGGCGGTTGCTGCCCGCGACGAGATTGTGCTGAGCTGCGTGGACGCCGCCACTGAGGCCCGCATGAAGGAAGAAGTCGAGCACGCCTCGCGCACCGGCGACACCGTTGGGGGCGTCTTTGAGGTGGTGGTGCATGGCGCTCCGGCAGGCCTGGGCACCTATGCCAATTGGGACGAGCGCCTTGACGGTCTGCTGGCCTGGTCGGTCATGAGCCTGCAGGCGGTCAAAGCCGTCGAGATTGGCCGCGGCGTGACGGCGGCTGAGTCCTTCGGCTCCAAGGTGCACGACGCGATTCACTACGCCAGCGAGGACATCGGCAGGCCTACGCGCTTCACCCGCGAGCAGAACAATGCCGGTGGTGTGGAGGGAGGCGTCTCCAACGGCGAAGACATCGTGGTGCGGGGGTATTTGAAGCCCATTTCCACCCTGCGCAGGCCGCTCGAGTCGGTCCGCTTTGACACCCGCGAGGCGACCAGCGCAAGCTACGAGCGCAGCGACATTTGCGTGGTGCCCGCTGCCGGAGTGGCCGCCGAGGCTATGGTTGCTCTTACCGTCGCAGGCCTTGCGCAACAGAAGTTTGGCGGCGACTCCATGCTCGAGATGAAACGAAATTTCGACGGATACATCGAACAGATACGGAGCTTTTAGCAAACAGAAATGATGTTGAAGATAGTCAAATACCCCGAGCCGGTGCTTTCGCAACCCGGAGAGCCAGTTACAGAGTTCGACGCCGAGTTGGCCAAACTCGCAGAGGATATGTTCGAGACCATGTATGCCTCGCAGGGCATCGGCCTCGCCGCGCCCCAGGTGGCCGTGTCAAAGCGCATGACGGTGGTCGATCTGAGCCAGGGAAAGGATCCGGCGCAGAAACTAGTCCTTGTGAATCCTGAGGTCATTTTCCGCGAGGGCAGGCAATACGAGGAAGAAGGCTGTCTCAGCTTTCCTGAGATTCGCGAGAAAGTGGTGCGCGCCGCAACGGTGCGCGTGCGTGCGCAGGATCTCAAGGGAAAGTGGTTTGAGATGGACGGCGAGGAGCTGCTTGCGCGTGCCTTTCAACACGAAATCGATCATCTCGACGGCAAGCTGTTCATCTTTCGCATGAGCGCGCTCAAGCGCGATCTTGCGCTGCGCAAGATTCGCAAGATGCAGCGCGAAGGCACATGGTAAGACCGTGAAGCTCGTCTTCTGCGGGACGCCGCGATTTGCAGTGCCCACCCTGGAGGCGCTGATTGCGGCGGGCTACGACATTGCCCTGGTTGTCTCGCAGCCGGATCGCCCGGTGGGCCGCTCGCAGGCAGCTTGCGGCACCGCCCGTCAAGCAGACCGCTCTCGCCGCAGGGCTCTCAGTCACGCAGCCCGAAAAGATCCGCAATAACGCAGAGTTTCGCGCGCGGTTGGAAGCGATCGCGCCCGATGCCATCGTAGTTGTGGCCTACGGCCGCATCATTCCCCCGTGGATGCTCGCTCTGCCGCGCCTTGGCTGCATCAATCTGCATGCATCTCTGCTGCCGAAGTACCGTGGCGCGGCGCCGATCCAGTGGGCCGTGGCAATG
Source organism: uncultured Acidobacteriaceae bacterium (assembly GCA_963751225.1). GTDB lineage: Bacteria > Acidobacteriota > Terriglobia > Terriglobales > Acidobacteriaceae > Telmatobacter. The sequence continues at coordinate 38,816 of CAVVTY010000005.1, read as the reverse complement.
GGCGAGACGGTCACAGGAAACACCACCATGCTGCTGGAAGAAGGGCTGGACACGGGGCCGATTCTGCTGCAGCGACAAATTGCGATCGGTCCGGAGCAGACTGCAGCGGATCTTTTTGACGTGCTGGCCAACGCTGGAGCACCTCTGGTTGTAGAGACGCTGACCGGGCTCGCAGACGGGACGATCCAACCGCACCCTCAGAACAACGCTGTTGCCACCCTTGCGCCGATTCTCGAGCGCGAAGACGGGCAAATCGACTTCGCCGGGCACACTGCAACCGAGATTTGGAACCGCTGGCGTGGATTTCAACCCTGGCCGGGCGCTTTCACCATGCTCGAAGGCAAGAAACTGATCGTGCATCGCATGAAAGTTGGCGGACCGCACAGGCACAGGCGCCGCGGGCGAGGTTTGCATTGAAAATCAACGAATGCTTGTCGCCTGCGCCGCGCGCACATGGATCGAGTTCGTCGAGTTGCAGCTCGAAGGCAGGAAGCGCCTGGGTGCCGCCGAGTTCCTCCGCGGAGCCGGGCTGCGCGCCGGGGCGCGATTGGCCTGAGACCGATGGCAGCTGTTTCTCCAGCGCGGAAAGCGGCATTCGCAATCCTCCTTGCGGTTGAGGAAGGTCAATCGCATTCAGACGACCTGCTTCGCGGCAGGCGCGTCGAAGCGCTCTCACCTGCGGATCGAAATCTGACAACCGCGCTTGTATTGGGAACCCTTCGATGGCAACTGGAATTGGACCGTCCTCATTCGGCCTCTCCTGAAGCACCCGAATGCAAAGCTCGACGTGGAAGTCCTGATTGCCTTGCGCCTCGGTGCTTACCAGCTGATGCATCTCGATCGCATTCCGGCCCATGCGGCGATCGATGAAAGCGTTGAGCTGACAAAGCAGGCCGGTCACCGGTTCGCCTCAGGAATGGTCAACGCTGTTCTTCGCAGGATCGCGAAGGCAGCCGGTGCACGACGGGCAGAAGAGTTCGTGTTCGAGCCTGATTCAGTGGAAGCATACCCGGACTGGATGTTCAAACGGTGGGCAGGTTTCTATGGCATCGACGCTGCGCACTGCAATCTGCACCCATGGCCAGAACCCGCCGTTGCTCACCCTCCGCACCGCAGAACCCGCCATCGAGAAGGAACTCGCTGCCAACGGCGTCAGGATGGAGCCCGGCGAGCTGCTGAGTGCGGCGCGCATTGTCGCAACTGGCGATGTGACCGCAACGCAGTCATTCCGCGAAGGACGGCTGCGGTTGCAGGACGAGGGATCGCAACTGATTGCCGAGCTTGCGCCGAGGGGGAGCACGATTCTGGACTGCTGCGCTGCGCCCGGTGGCAAGACCCTCATCCTCGCTGAGCGCAATCCAGCAGCGCACATCGTGGCCTGCGAAGCGAGCCCGCAACGGCTGACCCAGTTGCGAAAGCGGCTTGAGCCGCTGGGTGGCCGCGTCGAGTGCAGGCACGCAGATGCGACACAGCTCTCAGATGAGTCCACTTACGACGTAGCGCTGGCGGACGTGCCCTGCAGCGGCACCGGTACACTCGGCCGCAATCCTGAAATTCGTCATCGCCTGCGCCCTGAGGACCTGCCGCGTCAGGCTGAACGCCAAAAGGCCATCCTCCGCGCCGCATTGCGCGCCGTTCGTCTCGGAGGGCTTGTGGTCTACTCCACGTGTTCTCTGGAGAGGGAAGAAAACGAAGATGTAGTCGCAGCGGTGCTCAGTGAGTCTGGCCAGATGCGCGTGGCCTCCATTGCAGCGCGCCTCGAAGAGCTTCGTTCGGAGGGAATTCTGACCGCGTGGGGCGCCGAGCGGTTGCACCGATGCATCACTTCAGAAGGGTATCTGCGCCTCTTGCCGGGCGCGTTTCACACGGACGGATTCTTCGCCGCAATAGTGCAAAAGCAGGGCTGACGTTTCGGATTCTTACCGGGCGCCGATCAAGATTTCTGCGCGCCTAGTCGGGCTCCAGTCTCAGCTCCGCGTAGGAACGCCCGAGCACGGCGCAGAGCGCTTCGATAACCAGTTCGTGATCGGCGCGCATCGGCAGGCCGGACACGGTCACGCTGCCAACGACGCCCGCGCCGGCCACACGCAACGGAAACGATCCACCATGCGTCGCATAGTCTGCGACAGGAAGACCCTGCGTCTCAAACAGCGTCTGGTTTTTCTGTTTCTCGCGCAGCCCCACTGCATAGGAACTGCAGTGAAAGCGCGCCACAACATTGCTCTTACGCCGAACCCACTCCGGGTTGTCAGGCGTAGTGCCCTCCATCGCTGCGTAGAAGAGCTGCTGACTGAATCGCCGCACATCGATCACAACCGCCAGTTTGCGCTCTGCCGCCATGGCTCGCAGGCGCGATCCGAGTTCCCATGCCACGTGCGCGTCCAGTTTCGGCAATACAAGCTCTCGCTCCTGCAGGGCAATTCGTTCCAGGTCTTCCGTCAATCCCATCCGGGTATCCCTTTCGCACTGCCATCATTATGCGACGGCCTCAGTTCTCCGGGCCCTCCTCGATCGGCACTTTTGTGGCCGGCACAATGCCGAGCCGCTCATAGATTGGCCGCATCTCCTTGCGGACAGCCGGTAGTCGCGACCAGAACCACAGGGCGCCCACAATACACGCAGCGCCGCTGACAATGACGGTTCGGGGCGCACCAATGGCGTTCGCGAGGCTGCCCGCCAGCAGACTCCCGAAAGGAGCCATCCCGACAAACGCCATGGTGTAGTAGCTCATAACGCGGCCGCGCATCTCTTCGTCAACGAGTGTCTGAATGATCGTGTTGCTGCTCGTCAAGCCCTGCATCATGCCGAACCCGGTTACAAACATCAGTGGCATCGACAGCCAGACGGACGAGGACAATCCGAAGCAGATCAGCCCGACTCCGAATATCGCAGCTGCGATGGGAATCATCTTGGTGAGTCCGCGCACCGAGCGCCGCATCACCAGCGAAAGAGCCGAAAGGAGCGAGCCGACTCCGACTGCTCCCATGAGAAAGCCCAGCGTGTGTGGGCCTCCGTGGAGAATCTGGCCGGCGAACACGGGCATAAGCACCATGAAAGGCCAGCCCATCAGGCTGAGGAGCGCGAAGAGCAAAAGAATGGTTCGTATCGGCACAGATGACGCCACATATGTCCAGCCTTCGCGAAGTTGCGCCGAGCATTGAGGCGTTCTCGCGCTGCTCGGCAGCGGCAGGGAGCCGCATCATCAGAAGCGAAGCAATCACGGCGATGTAGCTGACTCCGTCAACCAGAAAGCACCAGCCCTCGTTCGTTGCTGCGATCAGCAGGCCAGCCAGTGAGGGTCCGACAAGCCGCGCTGTGTTGACCATCGACGAGTTGATGGCGATGGCATTGGAAAGATCGGAGCGGTCTTCCACCATCTTGACCATGAACGATTGCCGCCCGGGCATGTCGAAAGCATTGATGATCCCCTGCATCGCGCTGAGCGCGAGGACCTCAGCGAATCGTGATGCGATGAGAGAGCGTAAGAAAAGCAAGTGCGAGGGACTGCACCATCGCCAGCGTCTGTGTCCACACCAGCACTCTTCGGCGGTCGATCCGATCGACGATGACGCCGGCGATGGGCGCGAGCAGGAACGTTGGAATCTGGCCGGCGAAACCCACCGTGCCCAGCAGGAGTGGCGATTTCGTCAGGCGGTAAACAAGCCACGACGTGGCAACGCGCGTCATCCACGTGCCAATGAGCGAGATGCTCTGGCCCCCAAAGAAGAGCCGGAAATTGCGGTGGCGCAAAGCACGCCACGCGTGCGACAGGCCCTTCGGCGCAGGCGCGTCAAGTTGATTCTTCCGGGGTACGGTTCGTTGCACCGTCATGCGTTCTTCGTTGGATGCCTGAAGCGCTGACGCGACTTCTTTTACTTGGCCACGGCCAGTTTTACTTCTGTCGTCTGGTCCACGCGTGCGCCTGCCACAGGTTGCTGTGCGACGACAGTCCCCGGCAGGGTCTGGGCTGCAGGTGGAGCGGCGTCAGTGCCTACAGGTGGCACTGGAACGTCCACAAATGCGGGCGTAGCAGTCTTGATGCCGACCTTCGCAAGCATGCTTTGTGCCGTGATGACCGGAACTCCGGTTAGATCCGGCATTACGAAGCCGTCGGGTGCTGTGTCGTCGGGCGCGGCTACAAGCAGGTTAACGCTCGGTTGCGCGATTCCCTGCGCATGAGCCGGCGGATCCTGGGCCAGTACTGTGCCCTCCGCAGCACCGTTGTACGGAAGCTTTGCCGTCACGCCAACTTCAAGCCCCGCGCGGCGCAAACGCAGCGCAGCCACACGGCCTTCGGTTCCGACGGTGTCAGGCACGTCCACCTTCTGCGGTCCCAGGCTCTCAGCCACGCGCACCCGCCATTCGCGGCGAACAACCATGCCCTGCGCCGGAGACTGCGACAGAATGTGTCCCGCTGCAACATCAGATGAATAATAGCGATTATCCACGTCAAGGTTCAGGCCCAGCCCCGCGGTCTGGCTGCGCGCCTCGGCCACCGTCATCCCTTTAAGTGAGGGCACCTGCACCTCTGCGCCGTGAATCGCGAAGTGCATGGTGGTAATGGCCGCCAAGAGCGCCACCGCAACCAGAAGCATGACCACAGAGGCCATGCGGAAGAATCGGATCAGGATGTTTCCTTTCATGGCTCCGGCTCTCCGTCGGGATAGACAATTTCGTACTCGATGGTCGCAGCTTTCTCCAGCATCTTTGAGACGGAGCAGTATTTGTTCTTTGACAGCGAGACTGCATCTTCGACCGCCTTACGGCTCAGCTTTCCACGCACGGCGTAAGTCAGCTTGATGTGCGTGAATACGCGCGGCGGCGCCGGCGCCTGGGTTGCGGCAGCGGAGACACGCAACCCGGTCAGGGTCTGTCGCTTTTTCTCGAGAATGCTGACCACATCCACCGACGTGCATGCGCACAGCGCCATCAGCACCGCTTCCATGGGGCTCGGTCCATGTTTATGCGCGGCGTCGCCGTCCATGAGAATCGTGTTGCCGCTCTCCGTTATTCCCTGAAAGACCTCTCCGTCCTTCCATTCGCTATGCGCAATCATCGTGTGCTTCTCCGTAAACTAACGGGTGTTATCCGTGACGGGCTCTGGGTGAATGGTTACGCGATGCACCTCAGGGCACTTGAGCTTGAAACGATCCTCGAGAGAGGTGATCACCTCGTGGACCCGGTGCATGGCAAGATCGTCTGGCAATGTGCAATGGCACGACAGCGAGACGTGCTCAGCGGTACGGCCCACGGTGATTTCATGCACATCCACGATCTCTGGGCAGGATGCAGCCGCAGTGCGCAACGCCTGTTCGATTCTGCGGTCCTCTTCGACCAGTTCTTCGGGCTGTTCGATGGTTCTTTGCTCGCTCTCAATGTGCGTCAGGATCGTGTCGATCTCCGGTGTTTCACGCATGATCTCGGCTTCGAGGCCGCTCACAAAGCTGTGCGCCGCAAGCAGCGGCAACGTCTCGTCGAGTTCCACGTGCAGTTCCACGTGCAGCTTTCCATGGTGCGATTGAATGCTCAGGTCGTGCACGGCAACATTATTTCGGGCGGCCACGGCTCTCACGCGGTCGAAGATGCTCTCCGCGCGGGACTGACGCGGCACCGTATGAATTACAACGTCGGCTTCCGGGATCACACGATGAACGGCATCCGTCGCGGCGCGCACCAGCTCACCAGTGTGCTCAAACGTATACAGGCGTGGAAGAGCTAGCGTCAGATCGGCAAAATAGTGGGCGCCCGCTCGCCGCACGCGAGCCTGTTCCACGGCCAGCACTCCCGGCACCCGTTCCGCTTCACGAATGACTCTTGGCCGTGTCTCCGCTGGGATCTGATCCGTCAGCGCACCAATGGCCTCGCGGGTCAACATCCAGGTGATGCGAAGAATCATCAGAGAGACCACAGATGGCCGCGCACGGGTCGGCAAAGCGCAGCCAATCAACGTGATAGACGGATCCCACCCACGTCGCGACCAGACCAGCCAGCACGGCTACGACTCGCCCAGATGTCTGAGGCGAAGTGAAACGCATCGGTCGCCAGTGCGGGTGAGCCGGTCTTCTCGGCCACGGCGCGCAATTTTCGCGATCGCCAGAAATCCACGGCAATGGAAGTGACCATGACCAGTACCGGCCACATCGAATGGCGCAGCTCAAAAGTATTCTGGATGATCCGCGCGATTGCTTCCCAGATGATCCACGCACAGGAGACGGCCATCAGGCCTGCTTCGATGAAGGCGGAAAGATTCTCAACCTTGCCGTGACCGTAGGTATGATCCTCGTCGGCGGGCTTGTCCGAGACGCGGACGGAGAAGAACGTGAGCGTTGCGCCGGCGAGGTCGAGCCCTGAATGAGCCGCGTCGGAAAGAACACCCAGCGAGCCGGAGAGGATGCCTGCCGCCAACTTGAGAAGCGTCATCACCGCAGCCGCCAGCATTGAGTGCAATGCCACTCGCCGTTTCTCGGCAGAGTGATCGGCCGGAACGGAAACAAGTGGACTTGAGACGGGTGTCATCGCCTTCCTAGACTAAGTCGCACGCACCGCTCTGTACAACCCGGCGATTCCGAATGTATACGGCTGCCACGTGCAGTCCTGATAGCCGGTTTTGTTCATCAGAGACAAGCATCTCCTCAGGGGACGGAAAGCTGCCGACCGACGCGGGCAGATAGCTGTAAGGACCGTCTCGCCCACAGATCAACCGCCCGATGGCCGGCAAGCACGTGGCGAAAATAGATCGAGTAAGCTTTCCCGATCAGGCCTGCGGGCTCACTGAATTCGAGGATTCCCAACTGTCCGCCCGGTTTCAGCACCCGATGAAATTCCCGCAGGCCGGCTTCGTAGTTTGCCAGATTGCGGAACCCGAAGGCAGTGACGATCAGATCGAGAGACGCAGAACGCAACGGCAGGTGCAAAGCATCGGCTTCCAGAGCGATTGCGGAGGCACTGCCCGGCCCTCGAGCAGAAAATTTCTGCGCTCCCCGGCTCAGCATCGCATGCGCAAAGTCCGCCGCGAGGATGGGCCGCGCGCCCGGCGGCCTGTGCTTGAGCAGGGCCATGGTCAAATCACCCGTACCGCAACAGATATCGAGAACCGCGGCGTCAGGATTCGCCAGCACGGGTTGAAAGCGCCGCGCTGCGCGCCGCCACCACAGTCGGTCGATATTCGCGGAGAGGACATGATTCAGCAGGTCATAGCGGTGGGCGATCGAGTTGAACATCTGCTGCACGGACTGCGCCGCGCTCGCTTCGTCCTGTGCACCGATCGGCTTCGCTCCTGTGTTCGTCACTGCCTGCGCGGCTCCTTGGCCTGCGAAAGCATATAGGCTGACCGCCGCTTCCAGTTCGGTCCGCGTGACGTCCTCGACGACACCCGCGTCGCCAATTCCGACCGGGAGCACAAATCGCCTGATGCCGCCGACGTTCTTCTTGTCGCTTCCCGTTGCCTCCACCAGCTTGGCAGCCTTTGCCTTCAGCGGCGGCAAGGGGCCATACAGGTGAATGAGCTTCTCCAGCCGCGCGGCCTGCGCCCCCGTGATCGCTTGCCCGTCGATGTGCAACATAGAGCGAAGCGATCATGCCCCAGCCGACAGCCTCGCCATGGAGCAGCGCTTTATAACGGGTGACCTGCTCGATGGCGTGGCCGACCGTGTGGCCCAAATTCAGGATCATGCGCAAGCCATTCTCGCGCTCGTCGCGATTGACCACACCCGCCTTCATTCGGATTGAAGCGGCGATGACCTTCTCGAGCGCCTTCGGTTCGCGGCCAAGAACTTCCTCCGCGTGCTCCTCCATGAAGCGCACAAGCGCACGATCGCGAATGATTCCGGCCTTGATGCTTTCCATCAGTCCGGCGCGCAGCTCGCGGTCGGGCAGAGTTCCCAGCACATCGATGTCCGCAAAGACGGCGAGCGGATGATGAAAGCTCCCGACGAGGTTCTTGCCCTCCGGCAGGTTCACTCCCGTTTTACCGCCGACAGACGAGTCAACCTGTGACAAAAAGGTCGTGGGCACCTGCACGTAGCGGATTCCGCGCATGAAGATAGCTGCGACGAATCCACCCACATCCCCAACGATTCCGCCTCCGAATGCGATGAGCAGCGAGCCGCGATCTCCTCCCGCCGTAACCATCTGGCGCAGGATCTTCTCCACGCTTGGCATGGTCTTGTGTTTCTCGCCCGCGGGCAAGGAACAGCGTGGTCGGCGGCTCGGCAAACGAAGCGAGAAATGCATCACCCCACAACGCCCAGATCTCGGGCGAGGTGAGAACGAAGACTCGCCGCGGAAGTTTTCCCGCGATGCGTTCGATGCGCGGAGCGAGGCCGCGGATCAGCCCGCTGCCCGTGATGACGTCGTATCTGGCCGAAGGTGTGTCGACTCGTATGGTTTGCACGCTGCTTCCATCCTAACGGAATCAATCGGATAGCTTCGCCCTTCGCGCATGAAAATGCGCCTTGTTAAACTTGAAATCATGCGTATTGGTATTGATTTTGGTACTACTCGTGTTGTGGTCGCAGCTGTGGATCGCGGCAACTTTCCCCTTGTTTATTTTGAAACACCAGATGGCCAGATGCGCGACTGGTTTCCCCCTGTCGCTGCGATCAATGGCACAAAGCGCCTGTATGGCTGGGAAGCGGTTGCGGTGCAGGACGACAAAGACTGGACACTCCTGCGCTCGCCGAAGCGCTCGTTGCGCACCGCCGGCCCGCACACCGAATTGCGCGTCGGCGATCAGTCCGTGTCATTGCGTTTGCTCATGAACGAGATGATGCATGCTCTCAGGACACAGCTTCTGGAGCACTCTAATCTTGGCGCCGAGCCAAACGAAGAGCTCGAGGTCATGCTTGGCGTCCCGGCAAACGCAAACAGCAATCAGCGCTTTCTGACAGAAGAAGCTGCGAGCGTTGCGGGGTTCAAAGTGCTTGGCGTCATGAATGAGCCCTCCGCCGCCGCCATCGAATTTGCCTATCGCAACAGCGCCGAGCGGAAGCACCGTGCCGGCGGCGGGTTGCTGGTATACGACCTTGGCGGCGGCACGTTTGATGTTTCACTGGTCACGCTGGGCGAATCGGAACATACCGTCGAGGCCTCTGATGGAATTCCGAATGTGGGTGGCGATGACTTCGATGAGATTCTCGCTGACCTTGCCCTGGAGGTTGCCGCGCCGGCTCCGCCGCTGACGCCCTTCGAAAAGCGCGTCCTGCTCGACGAATGCCGCGAGAAGAAGGAGTCACTGAATCCGAATACGCGCAAAATCACAATCGATTTGGAGCGTGTGCGGCCCGACCTGGATCAGGTCACGATTCCCGCGGAGACATACTACGAACGCTGCCGGCCACTGATCGAGTCGACCAGGACCGTCGTGGAGAATCTGCTTGCTTATCACACCGACTCTCAGCTCGACACGCTCTATGTGACCGGAGGAGGATCGGAGCTGCCCTCTGTAGCGCGCATCCTGCGCGAAAGCTTCGGCCGCAAAGTGCGCCGTTCCGCTTACATGCGCTCGGCGAGTGCCGTGGGCCTTGCGATTCGTGCGGCCAGCGGATCAGACCGCCTGAACGAGAGATTCAATCAGAACTTTGGAATGTGGCGCGAGGCCGATTCCGGCGGCACCATTGTCTTTGACCTGATCTTTCCGCGAGGAATACGCCTCCCCGAGCCGGGCCAGCCGCCACTGCGCCTCGAGCGCGCTTACCAGCCCGCGCACAACATCGGACACTTCCGCTTCCTCGAGTGCTCGCGCCTTGATTCCAAGGGCCAGCCTATCGGCGAAATCACCAACTGGGAGCAGATTCAGTTTCCGTTTGATACGCAACTCTGGGGCCGGGCTGATCTGGCGGTAGAGCCGGTGAAGCCGATGTCCACCCAGGCCGGGCTCTCGGCACACGAGGAGTACACGTGTGATGCGAGCGGCAATCTGCGAGTGAAGATCTCTGTTCTTCCCTCCGGCAAAACGCGCGAGTTCCTCATCGGACAGTTGGCAACAAGCTGAGACCGGCTCCAACAACCAGGATGATAGGCTCAAAAGTTATGGCGTTGGCCTCTGCGGTGGACTATCTGGTGATGGGCGCGGGCGTGGCCGGCCTGCGTGCCGCGGTGGAGTTGGCTGAACACGGCGATGTTCTCGTCGTCACCAAGGAGTCCCTCGGCGAATCGAACACTCACTACGCACAGGGCGGAATTGCCGTAGCCATCGATGGCGACGCGGATGTCGCACTGCACCTGGAAGACACCCTTGCTGCGGGAGATGGGTTGGTCTACAGACCCGCGGCCGAGGTTCTCGTGGCCGAAGGCCCGGCGCGAGTGGCCGAATTGATCGCGTGGGGCGCGCAATTCGATCGGGAGGCGGGCCGTCTTCTTCGCACTCGCGAGGGAGCGCATTCCACTTCACGCATCCTTCACGCACTCGGCGACGCGACGGGCGCGGAAATCAGCCGTTCGCTCGTCGCCTTCGCACGAACTCACCCGCGCATTCGGTTTGCGGAATGGACGATGGTCACAGGCCTCGTTGTCAAAGATGGCCGCGTCGTCGCCGCGGACCTGATACCGGCCAGTTCGAATAACGAGCAGGGGTACTCTTACCGCGTCAGCGCGCGGGCTGTGCTCATCGCTTCAGGTGGCGCGGGCCAGGTCTACAGCGACACGACGAATCCCCCTGTCGCCACCGGCGACGGCATTGCGCTTGCGGCCGAAGCGGGAGCGGAACTGGCTGACATGGAGTTCTACCAGTTCCATCCAACAGCGATCTCGCTGCCCGGCGCGCCACGCTTCCTGCTGTCTGAGGCATTGCGGGGCGAAGGCGCTTACCTCCGCAACGATCGCGGCGAGCGATTCATGGAGCGATATCACCCGCTGCTCGAGCTTGCGCCGCGCGACGTGGTAGCCCGCGCGATTACGCGAGAGGGCATGGGTGACGCGCCGGGCGAGACGCGGGTCGTTCACCTTGACATGCGGCACGTAAGGGATCAGGACCTGCACAAGCGCTTCCCGCAGATCAGCGCGTTTCTTTCGCGTTATGCGCTGGATCTCGAAAAGGATTTGATTCCCGTACGCCCCGCGGCTCACTACCTGATGGGCGGCGTCCGAACAGACCTGATGGGACGCACCAGCATACGGGGACTTTACGCTGCGGGCGAAGCCGCGTGTACAGGCGTGCATGGAGCAAATCGACTGGCATCAAATTCTCTGCTCGAGGGGCTCGTCTTTGGCGCGCGCGCCGCCCAGGCAATGCTGGCGGACGATCTGCCGTCCGTTCCCGTTGAAGGACAGCTCAGCGCCGCACCGGCAATGACCGCGAGTGACGAACAACAGGTGGAAAAGAATCACGGTCGCCTTGCAGAATGCGATGTGGGCCTACGCCGGCCTGCTGCGCGAAGAATCGACGTTGCGCGAGGGGCTCGCCGCTCAAAGCAAGTGCGAGGCAGGCCTGGCAGGCTTTGTCGATCAAGGGAAGACCAGCCGGCGCCTTGTCGAAGCGACAGCCCTCTGTCGCGTCGCGCACGCAATCCTGCAATCGGCGCTCGCGCGCACCGAGAGCCGCGGCGCTCACTTCCGCAACGATTATCCAGCGCAGGATGACGAGCGGTTCAGAAAGCACACGGTCATTCGCCCAGATGGAGAGGTTGAATTCCAGGACTGGCAGGCGAACGATCGAATCAACCCTAATCGCCCTTGACCTTTGCCTTGCTCTCTTTCTCTTGCGCCACTCCCTCGCGTTTGGGTCCTGCTAATACCGAAACAAGCGCGCAAATTCCCAGAATCGCGCCCATGATGGCGAGCGAGATGGTGATCGGCACTTCAATCCAGTGTCCGGCGAGCATCTTGAACGCAACGAACGCCAGCAGCGCGCCCAACCCGTAGTGCAGGTAGCGGAAGCGGTCGAGTAAAGAAGACATTGCGGAGTAGAGCGAACGAAGACCGAGAATCGCTGCGATGTTTGAGGTGTAGACCACAAAAGGATTGTGCGATACGGCAAGCACCGCGGGGATCGAATCCACCGCAAACAGCAGGTCGGTAAATTCGACCGCCAGAATCACGGGGAGCAGTGAGCCTTTGGCCGGTTGCAGATTACGGATCCATTGAGGGATCGCCGCGTGTGCGGAGCCTCCGGCCACCAGGCGCCATGCGGCATAGAGCAGGAAGAGACCAAAGACCCAGGTTATCCAGTCGAATTTCTGAATCAGCGTGACGCCGGCTGCAATAAACAAAGCGCGAAGCACCACCGCTCCTGCCACACCGTAAAGGAGTGCCGTGTGCTGCCGCTGCGGGCCTATTTGAAATCCCTTGAAGAGAACCAGAAATACAAAAAGATTGTCGATGCTGAGCGAAGTCTCAATCGCATAGCCGGCCACGAATTCAAGCGCAGGCTGTCTGCCTTTCTCGTATGCAATCCAACCCGCAAACGCGGTCGCGAGCGACCACCAGAACGCCGGTCCAGATCCATGCCGCGCGTTGTGCGTGCGCGGTCTCGTGGCGATGGCTTGGCAAAAGCGCATCGACGGCAATAAGCACCGCGACCGCTGCGTGAAATCCAATCCACCATGTCCAGGACGCGCCGGCAATCATTGTGTTCAGCTCTCGGTTCTTAGTTCATGGTTCTCGGCTGGCAGTCGGCAACAATAGCAACCGTGGACTTGAATCCCCCAAGCACGAACCGGAAATTCCTCGTTCACCTTCTGATTGATCAGTCTGATCGTTTCCATGAACACATCGCCGTCGATCGCCAGGCTGTGAGCGCTGATCTTGTCGATCGTGTCCTGGGCAGTATGGTGATAGCTGTTGTTCGGGCCGTAATCAAGATCGATCACGTCAATTGAAGGCACGCCGCGCGCCACGAATGCCAGGTGATCGTCTTCCACCGGCTCATCCGTCTGGAAGAAATAGCGCTCGTAGCCAAACTTCCGGGCCGCCTGCCGCACCACCGCCACGAGCCAATCGGTGGAATGCGTCTCGTGCTGAATGTCGAGATCCTTGTCTCCAATCATGTCGGCCAGGATGAACGCCTTGATGCGGCCCAGCGTGCCGTCGCGGCCCCACCTGGCAGCGAGGTGGCGGCTGCCATAAGTCGAGTCGGACGTGGACCACTGCTGGATTGCCTCCTCGCCATCGAAGAAGACCAGCCACACGGAGTAGCCATCGAGCTTTCTGCCGCGCAACTCGTCAGCGATTGCCAGCAAAAGACCCGTCGTTGCCGCACCGTCGTTGGCGCCCACGAAGTTGATGTTGCGCAGGTAGTAGTTCGTCTCGTAGTGCGTGGCCAGCACGATCACGCCGTCCTTCTTGCCGGGAAATCGCACGATGAAATTGCGCATGTTCACCGCGCCGATGGGGGTGTTCGCAATAAAGGTGTCTTCTTCAAGCTGATCGTGCTTGAACTGACTCCTTAGGAACTCCTCGGCCTTCACGTGTCCCGGACCGGTGGGCCAGCGCGGACCGATTGCCGCAAACTGGCGCGCGTATTCGTAAGCCTTGCCGCCGTTGAAGTGCTGCTGGGCCTGAGAGACTCGCGACGCAGCCATTGCAGCGAACACAACGAGGCTGAGAACGATCCTTCTCCCGGATATGGGGAGAATCACTGCGCAGCCTCTTTCGCCTTTCGACGCGACGGATGCACCCACCAGGCCACGCCGATCCCAATCAGGTACAGCCCAAGCATTGGAATGGCGTAGATACACATGGTCCAAGGATCAGGGCTGGGCGTGATGATGGCCGCAACGAGGAAGACCGCGAGAATCGCGTAGCGAATGTTCTTCCAAAGAAACTTCGGGCTCACGATACCGAACATCGCAAGAAAAAAGATGAGCACAGGCATCTCGAAACTGATGCCGAGGCCGAGAATTACCGACAGGAAGAAGCCGGTGTACTCCTCGATCGTGATGATGGAATTGAATTTGCTGCCGAAGTCGACGATCAGAATCTTGAGCGCGCCAGGGAGGACGAAGCTGTACCCGAAGAATGCACCGGCCAGAAACAAGCCCACTGTTGCGGCCATGAACGGGATAACAAACCGGCGTTCTTTTTGGTAGAGTCCAGGAGCAATGAAAAGCCAGACCTGGTACAGGATGAAGGGCGACGCCAGAATTGCGCCGCCAATAAGCGAAACCTGCAGGTACAGGTTCAGCGGATCCATCGGGTGCGTGTAATTGAGCTTGATGTGCAGATGGTCGAGCGGGGCCTCGACAAACCCGTACAGCCTCTCGTGAAAGTAATAGGCGACGATGAATCCCGCGCAGAGGTAAAGCGCTGAATGCACAATGCGGCGGCGCAACTCATCCAGATGCTCCATCAGGCTCATGCCCGGGAGCTCCGCGCGTTCAGTTACCGCAACACGTGCCTTTTCGATTGCTTCCACGGCATCAACCATGCTGATTCAGGGCCTCCGCCGTCGCATCTTTTGGCTGTTCCGTCACCGGCTGCGCAAATTCGGCTGGCGCCGCCGCGCCTTCATTGCCCGGTGGCGTGCCGGGTTCGGTTGTGTTCGAGGCCGCATCTTCACTCAGACCAACGCCGCGCGCGGGCCGCTCCGCCGGGATCGTCTCTCCGGTCGCAGGCGGCATAATGCGCGGTGTCGATTCATCGGTCGCAGATGAGGCCGCCGGGGTTTCCAGCGGCGTCTGGGGAGGATACGTGCCCTCTCCCGGATACGGCGACTCGATTGCGTTCACCGGCGCCGGCGGTACCGATACCGGCGCTTGCTCCGTCGGCCTCTGCGCGGCAAGTGCCTTTTGCCGCTCCTCTTCCTTCTTGCGGCGATCGGCCTCCTCAGCGTTCCGCAACTCCTCTTCCATCTGGAACTTGAAGTCGTTGGAGGCTTTGCGGAACTCGTACATCAGCTTGCCGATCTGGCGGCCGATCTGCGGCAACCGCCGCGGCCCAAACACCACGAGCGCCATGACCATCAGGATCAGTGAATCGGCCATTCCCAGGCTGGCATATTCGATTGTCAGCGGTGCGCCCATGAAGGCTAATGATAACTGCCCGTGCATGCCCCTCACAAACCGAGCGTTACCAGCTTGCGTGCTCAACTGAAAAGAGGCCGGTCCGCTCCCGGCGCGAATGCGATTTTTGCTAAAATTGATGTCAGTGGGCGCGGTCTTTGCGGACCGAATTTCGGAATCCGCTGGAAGCTGATCGCATCCATTTGTTTTGAGGCTGCAACAACCCCGTGGATGGGGCATTCCTGATCTGACCGGGCCGTTCATCGGCGCCCTCAGGATTGCCGGCGCATCCACTGCAGCCGAAGTTGCTTTCAACATCCCCGTCCAACTTTGGACTGAAGGCGGAAGAGAGTGGATCTTGTTCTTGACGACGTAACGGCGGTTTCGCCGGAGACTGGCAGCGCTTGCAGCCTCGACAACTACCTGGCACTCCCAGACAACACGATGGACTCCCGTATTGCCGCGGCCCGCGAACGCCTGGGCTGCGACAACCGTGCTGCTTGGCCATCACTACCAGCGCGACGAGGTGATTCGCTTCGCCGACTTCACCGGCGATAGCTATAAGCTTTCAAAAATTGCCGCGGAAACTGAAGCGAAATACATCGTCTTCTGCGGCGTGCATTTCATGGCTGAAAGCGCAGACGTACTTGGCCGCGACGACCAGCAGGTTATCCTGCCTGATTTGAATGCGGGCTGTTCCATGGCAGACATGGCCGAGATCTCGCAGGTTGAGGCGTGTTGGGAAGCGCTGGAACGATTGCATCTCGCGGACGACATGATTCCGCTGACTTACATGAACTCCACCGCCGCCATCAAGGCGTTCTGCGGTGAGCGCGGAGGGCTCGTCTGCACTTCCTCAAACGCACGCGCAGCCTTCGAGTGGGCCTTCGCCCGCGGAAAACGAATCCTCTTCCTGCCTGATCAGCACCTCGGCCGCAACACAGGCTTCGCCATGGGAATTCCGCTGGATGAAATGTCTGTCTGGGATCCATGGGCCCTGCAAGGCGGTCAGACGGCCGCAACCCTTGCTGCCAGCCGGATTCTATTGTGGAAGGGCCATTGCTCCGTCCATCAGCGCTTTCTGCCCAGCCACGTGGACCAGGTGCGCGCCAAGTATCCGGGTATTCAGGTCATCGTGCATCCTGAGTGCCGCTGGGAAGTCTGCCAGAAGGCTGACGCCCTCGGCTCCACGGAACGGCTCATCGCGCTGGTAGAAAAAGCGCCCGCCGGAACCATGTTCGCCGTGGGCACTGAGATTCATCTCGTCAATCGCCTTGCGCGCCGATTCGCCTCGCAGGACAAGCGCGTCATCACGCTCGACGATACGGGCTGCCTGTGCACGACGATGTACCGCATCAGCCCGCAACATCTGGCATGGGCGCTCGAAAACCTGGTCGACGGCCGCGTTGTAAACCGCATCAAGGTGCGTGCCAACGTGAAGCACTGGGCCAGGGTCGCGCTCGACCGCATGCTTGAAGCAGGGACGAGAGACTAATCTCGAGTCCCTGTCTCTTTGAGCCAAGCGCGCGTGTTCAGCATCTGCCGCTGATCGAGAGCCCAGATTTTGCCGGTCAGTTCGTCGGCCTCTTTTCCCTCCCTCAGGGACTTCTCGAACTCCGAAGCCACTGCCTGCATCTTGGCATCGAGATCGTCGAGAAAGTTCAGCACCAGCGCTTCGGGAATCATGGGCAGCTTCGGTGAGCCGAACTCAAGCTTGCCGTGGTGCGACAGAATGACGTGGATCACGAGCGTCTTCAGCCGCGGTGGGAATTCAGGCAGGCCTGCGATGGTCCTTTCCACTAGTTCCGTCCCCATCTGAATGTGGCCCGAGGAGCGTCCCTTCCACGGTGTATTCGAAGCCGACGTCCCATGCCAGTTCGCGAACCTTGCCAATGTCGTGAAGTATGACTCCGGTCAGCAAGAGGTCGCGGTGCAGCACCGGGTAGTGCGGCGCAACGCGATCAGCAAGCTTCAACAGGCTGATAACGTGCTCGAGCAGCCCTCCCAGATACGCGTGGTGCAGCTGCTTCGCCGCCGGCGCCTCGCGATATGCCTGCGCCAGCTTGGCATCCGAAAGCAGCGTCGTCAGCAGCTGCTTCAGGTGCGGATCGGTAAAGCTCTCCACAAAACCCAGAAGCTGTTTCCACAACTCGTCCACGTCGCAGATCGTGCTCGGCAGCAGATCCGTCTTGTCTGCTTCGCCTGCCAGGCTCTTGCGCAACTGGTCAACCTTCACCTGCAGCCGGTCGTCGAATCGCGACACACAACCGCGCACCTTCACAATATCTCCGCGCTCAAAGTCCTTCGCGATGCGCGGATCGCCCAGATCCCAGACTCGTCCTTCCACCTGCCCCGTCTTGTCCCCGAGGATCAGATTCAGGTACGGCTTGTTTGTCTTCGTGGTCCGCTGCTGCTTATGTAAGACAAGGAAGAAGCTATCGAAAAGCCTGCTCTCGTCAAAGCCGGCCAGATCGGCAATATAGATGTCCTTCATTCTTCCGGACAGCATACAGGAAGCGACAACGCGCATCAAAAATCGCGGAAGCCATGCAAACATTGTGGTGATGGGTGAAAGCCGAAATCGCGCTGCATCATCTCCCGATGACAGCGGAGTCCTTGTCCGAAGCATCGAGATACGGGATGCACGCGAAGTTGCCCTGTTGGTTGAACAGCTTGGGTACCAGCGATCGCTGGATGCAGTTGTCGCATGGATCGAGGCGCTTGCCGCCGCTTCCGCTCCCGCGCAGGCCGCCTTCGTAGCTTGTCTTGGCGAAGAAGTGGTCGGCTGGGTCGAGGTTTCGCTCCAGTCACACCTGCAGTCGCCGCCATTCGCCCTCATTGGAGGACTGGTCGTGAAAGAAGGCGTCCGCGGCAAGGGGATCGGCAGGCAGCTCTGCGGGGCCGCCGAAGCGTGGGGTTGGGAGCGATTGGTCTCCGTGGTACGCGTGACATCCCGAAGCACGCGGCCCGATGCACATCGTTTCTACTCGAAGAACGGCTTCGAGCCGTCGAAGATATCTCACGTCTTCGAAAAGAAGAGGCCAGAGTAGCTGGCTGGACTACAGCGGTTCCCCAGTCGTTGTGTCCGGAGGCATTCAGGCGAAGTGGCTTCTTAAGAAGAAGCCACCTTCAAACAGGCTCGAAAGGGCCACATGAACTGCGGAACCGCTCTAGCGCTGCAACTCACCGCTTCTCCTTCGCAGTCCAAAACGCAAAGGGCCCGGGAGTAACCTCCCAGGCCCGTGAGGCTTTCAATTCTTCGATTACTGCTGCGGAGACGCAGGTGCCTGCTGAGGCGCGGGAGCGGGTGCAGGCTGTTGCGGAGCCTCTCCCAGTGGCTTGTCACCGGTATCCTCCTTGGGCGCGGCTTTCTTATCGCTCAAGCGGGACTTGTCGCCGGTTGTGGTCGACTTCTTTTTCTTCTTTGTAGTTGTGTCGCCTCCCAGGCCAAGCGGACCTGCCTGTGCCTGGCGGTCGGCCACTTCGGCTGCGTCGGGTGCCGGCGGAGCCTGCGGATCGAGTTGCGGCCCCTTCGGCTTCGGCTGCTTGGGCTGCTTGGCGCGATCACTGTAGCGGGTCTTCTTTTCCGGCTTTGGTTGTGCTCTCAAGCGGATTGTCGGGCTCCGCCGCACTGGCAGCAACCTGCTGACCCGCACCGGCATCTTCCGTCGTGCCCGCCGGAGTGCTCGGCAAGGTCTCCTGCGGCGCCTTACCGTAGCGGATCTTTTCCTTCTTCCCGGGCTTCATCGAAGCCTGTTCCGTCGACTTGGTCTTGCTGGCGGTCTTTGCAGAGGACGTCGCAGTTGCGGCAGTCGCCGATTGAGTCGCAGTTGTGGAAGCTGCTGCCGCGCCTGCGCGACTGCGGGAGCCGGAGACTTCTGGCGGTAGCCGTGTGTCGTCTCGCGGTAGCGCGTGCGCTCTACCTTCTTCTTTTTCTTTGACGTAGGCGGAGTGTAAGCGCTGAAAGTGATGCTGGGATGCTTCTCGGCTGCCGTTGCCGCGCTGTCTTCATAGCCTGGCTTGATATAGATGGCGGCCTCGTCGCGCATCTTGCCCAGGTATTCGCGCATGGCCGGCTCCATCTTGGACATGAAGTAGTTCTGTTCAACGTCCCCTTCAACATCCTTGAACTGGGGAACTCCCCCGGCGACGTGCTCGTTCACCTTCAGGATCACGTAGCCCTGCTTGGTGCGAATCGGCTCAGTGAACTCGCCCGTCTTGAGCGCAAAAGTCTTATCTTCGAATACTTTATCGAGCTGGCCTCGCTTGTACTGGCCGAGATCGCCGCCCTGGGCGGCTGTTGTCCCCTCGCTGAAGCTCCGCGCCAGCTGGGCAAAATCACCACCTGCATGCAGCCGGTTCTCGATGTCGTCCGCCTTGGCTTTGGCCTCCGCGAGCTTCTGCTGATCGTCGGGGTTTGGACCCGTCGATATCAGGATTTCGCCCAGCTTCACACTCTCAGGCTGTGCGTATTCCTGCTTGTGCGCCTCAAAATAGCGCTGGATCTCACCGGGGGTAGGTGCAATCCTCCGTCCCACCTGGTCCCGCATGACCTGCTGGGTCACGATCTGGTTGCGGATATTTGCCTTGAAATCCTCGAACGAGACGCCCTGGTCCTTGGCAGCCTTCTCCAGGTCTTCCATGGTCGCCATGTTGTATTGTTTGCGGATGTCGTTGAGCCGATTGATCAATTCGGTCTCGCCGGTGATGCCCAGTTCCTTGCCCTTGGCCAGCCAGAGTTGCTGGTCGATCAGGTCGCGCAGCAGGTCCTTGTGGCTGGCAGAAATCTCCTGCATCGAGGCGCCCCGCTGGCGAAGCTCCTGGTCGCGCTCCGCCTGGGAGCGGTCATAATCCGACCGGGTAATGATCTGGTCATTGACGCGGGCAATGATCTCCTCAACCGTCGTGCCTCCGTACGGGCTCTCCGGAGTGGTTGGACGCGCCTGCGCCCATGAAAATGTGGACAAAAGGATGAGCGGCAAGCGATGACGCTACTGGGACACGAAGGGGCTTCAAAGTCATAGGTCGGCACATGGGCAGGTGGCAATTTCAATCCACCTGAGGCATAGACGTCATTGTAAATGCCCGGGAGCAGCCGCGGCGCTCCTCAAGAACGAATCCGGTCAGAAACGGCTTCAAGTCTCCGCCACGGCCCTCCCGATGAGGGCTTCCGAGCCTCCTCACAAACGGTCGAGCTACCCGAAAGCGGGCTGCGAGACGTCAAACAACCCAGTGCTATACTTTAGCCCAGGATTGGCCTGCGAGATCTCTCGGAGGCGCCTTTCGCAGTTGCAGTTCGGAGGTTCCTTCCGCTTATGACTCCCCCCGCTCGCCGGGCACTATTCAGCCTTATTGTCTTCTTTGCCATTTGCGCCGCAGCTGGCAGCGTTTTGCAGCGCAAGGTCGGGGCACAGTCATCGCAGGATGAAAGCCAGATTCGCGACAGCCTGAAATCGTTCACTGACGTCTACGCAATCGTCGAGCAGAACTACGCCGAGCCGATCCAGGGCGATAAAGCCGATACCGCCATCTACGACGGAGCCATTCCGGGAATGCTCCGCGTCCTCGATCCGCACTCCAACTTCTACGACCCCAAGGCCTACGCCAAGATGCGCGAAGACCAGCGCGGCCACTACTACGGCGTCGGCATGGTCATCCAGCAGCAGACGGACAACAAGGTCTACGTCATTACGCCTTACGAGGGCACCCCTTCATTCCGTGCAGGCATTCGTCCCGGCGACATTATCTCGGCGATCGATGGCAAATCGACTGACGGCATGAGTTCCGACCTGGTGGCCAAGGCGCTCAAGGGGCCCAAAGGCACACATGTTCAGGTGGCAACGATCCGTGAGGGGCACAAGGACCCGCTGGTCTTCGACTTGATTCGCGACGAGATCCCGCACCCCTCGGTCGATCTCAAATACGAGATTCGTCCAGGAGTCGGCTATATCCATCTGACCCAGTTCCAGGAGACGACGGCACAGGAAGTCAACGACGCGATCGACAGCTTTCCGAACCTGAAGGGACTGGTGTTCGACCTGCGCGGCAACCCCGGCGGTCTTCTCAGCCAGGCGGTTGAAGTCTGCGACCACCTGCTCGCCAAGGGACAGAGCATCGTCTCCCAGCGCGGCCGCGCGTATCCTGACCAGAACTACACGGCGACGCACGGCAACAACGGCAAGACGTTTCCGATCGTCGTGCTCGTCAACCGCAACACCGCATCCGCGGCAGAGATTGTCACCGGCGCGCTGCAGGATCACGACCGCGCCCTGGTCGTCGGCGAAACCACCTTCGGCAAGGGCCTTGTGCAGACCGTGTACAACCTCAGTGAGAACACCGGTCTCGCACTGACGACCTATCACTACTACACACCGTCGGGCCGGCTCATCCAGCGCAACTACAGCGGCGTTTCGCTTTACGACTACTACTACAACCACGCCGGCGCATCGCCGAACAATGCGACGAATCGCGAAATCAAATTCACTGATTCGGGTCGCACCGTCTACGGCGGCGGCGGCATCACCCCGGACGAGAAGATCGACAGTCCGAAGAGCAATAAGTTCCAGGATTCGCTGATCTATCCCCAGGTCTTTTTCCACTTCGCGGCGCACTATCTTGCGAATCGGACCGTGGATAGGAACTTCCAGGTCGACGACGCTGTCATGGCCGAGTTCAAGCAGTTCCTCACCAGCAAACAGATTCCCTGGACCGAGAAGGACATCGCCGAGGTCTCCGATTGGCTGAAGACCAGCATTAAGGAGAAGATCATCACCAGCCAGTTCGGCCAGTTGCAGGGATTGCACGTCATGGCAGATTGGGATCCGATGATCCAGAAAGCGCTAACCTTCCTTCCTGAAGCCCAGGCGCTTGAGGACACCGCCCATAAGGTGCTCGCGGAAAAGGCAGAAGCGCGAAGCAGCCAGTCGGCGCAGTGAGGACGCACCATTCCGAATGTGAAAAGCCATCCCTGATCTGGGATGGCTTTTCACTTGTAGCCGCCGTCACAGCATCACCCCCCTGGCGCTCCTATGCTTTGAACGCACTCTGGGAGGTAGAAGTATGTCGTCAAGTCTCGCAGAGAAGACAGCAACCATCGTGAATTTGGGGTCTGCCCTTGAGTGCGAGTCGAATGCTCAGGCCAGGTATACCGCATTCGCCGCTAAGGCCGACTCAGAGGGGTGGCACGGGGTCGCCAGCCTGTTCCGTGCCGCTGCTCGCGCCGAAGAGGTTCATTCCCGAAATCACTTGGGTGCCATCAGGCTGTTGGGCGAAAAAGCACATTGCAGGATGCATCCCATCGAAGTGAGATCGACGCTGCAGAACCTGAAAGTAGCTCTCGCCGGCGAACAACACGAAATCGACAGCATGTATCCTCCTTTTCTGACTGAGGCATGCGCCGGAAATGTCAACGCGGCAATCCGCTGTTTCACCTGGGCCATCGAAGCAGAGAAGACGCATGCCCAGCTTTTTCGTGAAGCCATCGAGCTAGTCGACGACGACTTGAAAGACAGTTGGGCTGGTGCGCCGGTGGAGTTCAAAGTCTGTGTAACGTGCGGATACACCTCGGCGCTTTCCGAAGAGGACGAGTGCTGTCCCGTGTGCAACCTGCCCCAGGAGAAGTTCGAGGTCGTTCGGTAGCTGAATTCTCTAAGGTGCATCGACATATAGGGGCGCCCAGCGACACCCTAGCGCTGGCTCGCTTCGCCCCCGGCCACTCTGCGGTTGAACTCCTCTGACTGGTTACGCGGCACGCTCAAGGACTGCCACCGCTCCCCGCGCGAAATGCTTTGCAAGCAAAACGATCTGCCCCACGTGGTGCGGGTAGTGCGCGAGCTGGCGGTTGATCGCCTGCATCACCGAATGCGCCTCGCCCCGAATCGTGACGGTTCGCGAAAGATCCGCCTCTGTGAGCGGCTGCAATGCCTGAAACATGCACGCCCACCCTATCTCCCACTCCTTCAGCAGAGCCGCGCGAGTCGTGGGCGGATCGATAAACTCGCCGTCGCGATCCCGGGTCGGCTTCTCTCCGTCCGTGGTCAGAAAATCCGTCCAGCGCGACCGCATGTTGCCCGCCATGTGCTTCACGATGATGGCAATCGAATTGGCTTCATCATCCAGCAGTGCAAAAAGCTGCGGATCGGTCACCTGCTCCATGGCACGCTCCCCCAGCTTCTTGTAGTAGCGCAGCAGCGCCAGCGAATCCTCGATATACGAAGTAGTGAACTTCAGCGCCATGCCGACAGTGTATTCGAGATGCGCGGAAATCGCTGCCAGGTTGTGATCACTTCATGCGGGGCGAGTCCGGCCGCGGTCTTTACCTGCAAAATAAGCGCAATGCCCGCTGACACAGCATGCGTCGCACTTCGGCTTGACCCGCTTGCAGGTTGTCTGGCCGTGCTCTTTCAGAAGGAGAAAAGCACGCATCCTGGGACCAAACTGTTCAGGGACCTCTGCCTCAACCATCGATTGCGCCTCCCTGTAGGTCACACCATAGTCCTCACGCTCCAGTCCCGATTGAATTCTCACCAGGACATGCGGGCAGTTTGAGGGAATCGCAGCAACAGGCGCGCAGTGACCAAACAGCAAAATGCGATCTGCGCCGGGATCCGCAATCCCCGGAAACCCCTTCAACAGCTTGCGAACTTTGCTCAACGGACCGACAAGCGACGCGCGAAGATCACCGCCTGATTCATTCTGCACACGCTCGGCGATCTGTTGCAGACGTATTGCTCGCACCTCGGGCACCATCCCACCCGCCTTCAGCGCCTTTGCAAGCTTTGTCTGGGGTGCTCTCAACAGCTCGTGCGGCTCAACGCCGACTTCCCGTTTCAGATCGTTCCATCCGCGTGCGCATGTTGCGTCGCTCGCCGGGTATCCGCAGTGCCACCAAATGAGGAATTGATAGGGATCGACCGGCCAGCATGGCTCCTGCGGTCCGTAGAACGCCTCAAGCTTGTCGAGCAATTCCGGAATCGTGAGTGTCCGAAATCTCACAATCTTCTCTCGCATTCCTGAGAATGCGGAGCCCCCCGCGCCTCCGCCCTACGGCTCGTCGCTATAGATCCCGACCTCAAGCTTCCCGCCTTCCGCGAGACGAGCCCGAAACATCCCGCGCGTATTGAAACTCCATGCCATCTGACCATCCGGAGTCACCGCAATCACCCCGCCGTCGCCGTGCAGTCCCTCAAGCTCCTTGTGAATGACCTGGTCAGCCGCTTCCTGTAACTTCATGCCCTTGAAGAAGACCAGGTTGCACACTTCGCGCGCCACACCGAGCCGAATGAAGTACTCGCCCGTCCCGGTGCCGGATACGGCGCAGGATTGGTTTGACGCATATGTGCCCGCGCCGATAATGGGCGAGTCACCGACGCGGCCCGGCATCTTCGCCTGCATTCCTCCGGTCGATGTGCCCGCGGCAATGTTGCCTTGCTTGTCCAGCGCAACCACTCCAACAGTGCCATAGCGGTGGCGTGTCGGACGACTCTTCAAGCATGGCCACAGGCACAGTCTGCCCGGGAGGCGGCGCGCCAGCTGGCCGCGGTGGAACCGGGCGACTCTCCTTCGTCAGTTGCTTGACCAGCGCCTGCCATCGGCTCTCCGTGAAGAAGAAACTCGGATCCACCTGTTCCAGGCCGACTTTGCCCGCGAAGGCATCCGCCCCGGGCCCGACCAGCATGACATGAGGCGACTTCTCCATCACCGCGCGCGCCAGGCTGATGGGGTGGCGCGTGCGCATCACGCCCGCCACTGCTCCCGCCTTCAACGTGGCGCCGTCCATGATCGACGAATCCAGCTCATTCTTGCCTTCGGCGTTGAACACCGCGCCGCGCCCGGCGTTAAACAGCGGATCGTCTTCGAGAATCTTGATGGTCGCTTCGACTGCATCGAGCGATGATCCACCCTGCTCCAGCACCTTCGCGCCCGCTCCAATGGCCTGCTCAAGCGATGCGCGATAATTCGCTTCAGCCTTCGGCCCCAGCGCCGAGCGTTCGATAACTCCCGCGCCGCCATGCACCACAATGGCCCAATGGTGGGTCGCCTGCTGCGCATGTGCTGAGGCTGCAAACCCGGCAATCAATCCCATCAACAAATAACCCTTTTGCATTCCTGTCATTGAGTCGTCATCCTCGCCAATGATCCGGCTGTCTCACTTCTTTTTGGGAATCGTAAGCTGCGCGCCTTCTCCCACCTTGTACGTCTCAGCGAAGTTCCGCTGATTGATGCCGATCGAAAGCCGTCCGCGTGAGTCGATGTAGAAAAGCTCTTTCCCCACGGGAACGTCGCTGAACGTCTTCACCAGCGGAAAGGTGTAGCTCTTGCCGTCAAGCACAATAGGAACTTCGTCGCCCAGCCTATAGCCGAGACGCGCAAACGTCTCCTCCGGGACATTCAGCACCAGGTTGCCGAACGGCCCATCTGTCCCGATCACTTCTCCGTGCAAGCCCGCATCCGTCTACGGTCGCTTCTCTGATGTCCAGTCGCACCAGTTTGCTCACATCCAGCGCGGGCCCCGCCTGTGTCCAATCGTCACCGCGTGCCAGGTGCGCCGCGGCCGGCGAGAAGATATCGCGTCCATGAAATGTCGAAGATATCCCGGAGCCGATCATCCATTTTGGATTGGTGATTTCATGCGCCTCTACAATGCCGTCGCGATCCTGCACCAGAGTCAGCAGCCCGTTATCGGGCAGAACAAAGAACTGTCCCGCACGCGATCGGGCGATAATCGCCTTTCGTGCCGAGCCCACACCGGGGTCAATGACCACCACGAAAACTGCGTCTCTCGGAAAATAGGACGTCGATCCAGCCAGAAAACGTGCGCCCATGGCGATGTTATAGGGCTCTGACTGATGCGTGATGTCGATGATGCGCACTCCGGGCGCCACGCCGTCCATCACAGCCTTGCAGATGCCAACCGCGTCATCCTTCACGTCAAAATCGGTCATAAAGCCGATGACCTTCAGTTGCTGCTGCGCCAGTGCCGGCAGCATGAACACCAGCATCATCGCCGCAGCAATCAGAAACCTCTTTGTTCTCTTCACGCGTGACCTCTCGGACATTTTAACCATGGTATAACCCGCGATTCGCGTTCCGAAAACGACAAAGGCACGGCGCTGGTTGAGCCGCCGTGCCCTGGTCTTTCGTCCTGGTGGTTGTTAGAAGATGAACTTCGCCGTGAACTGCATCTGGCGTGGCCCAAAGAGCAGCGAGTTGGTTGAGGAAGCCGAACCGAAACGCGGCTCCCGTGTAAGGAGCGATACACCCGTTCGCGTGTGCCGAGGAATTGCACGTCGAGACTGTGTCGCCGCAGGCGCCACATACGAAGAGTAGCTCGTATTCACAGAAAGAATGTTCTGGTGGTTGGCCACGTTGAAGGCCTCAGCAAAGAACTGCAAGCCGATTCCTTCGTGGAGCGTGAAGAACCGCGATACGCGGGCATCGAGGTTGTGAACGCCCGGCCCCGGGAACGCGTTGCGAGGCGCTTGCGGAACCCGTGCTCCGGTGGCGGAGTTGAACAGGCTCAGAGCCGCACCCGTCAAACCGCCGTTGCCTGCTACGCCCGCCGTATTCGCGGATCGCCCACACCCAATCCGCTCGGTGGGCTGTTGCTCATGAAGCCCGTGACCGGATTGCCGCTTTGCGCGGTATATGCGCCCGACACGGTCCAGCCATTGGCAATCGCCTTGAGCAACCCGTTGTCCGTCTTGACGGTCGGCGCAAAGATGAATGTCCCGGTCACGCGCGTCCGCATGTCAAGGTCGGAACGCCCGTACTCGGCTCCGATATTCATCGGATCGATTGGGGTGTCCGTGCCGTTGAACGTACCGTTGACGCCGGAAACCTGGCCGCCGTCCGTCGCGTGCGAATAGGTGTAGTTGCCCAGGAGCTCGATGCCGTGGCTCATCGGCTTCTTCACCGTCGCGACAAACGAGTTGTACCAGCTGCATCGAGCACGCTGAAGCCGGTGAGGATATTGGCGGTGTTATATGTTACGCGCTGCGTGTACCACGGCAGCGTAACGACCGAGAGCGTTTTGCCCTTGCTGTCCACCACGTCATAAGACTTCGTAGTTGTCGCCGCCTTCACATTCGAATCGATGAAGATCGGCAGACGCGCTGCATGATTCCCCACGTAGCCCAGGTCAGGGCCATGTGGTAAGGCAGTTCCTGCTCAATCGCCAGGTCGTACGAATTCGAATACGGATTCTCGAACTGGGATCAAGTCCGCGAATCGCCAGCGGGGTCAGTGCTGCGCCGGTGTTCACCACCTGCGGCGTGAGCGCGCCACTGAACGGCGCGGCAAGCGCCGGACCCGGCGGCTGGAACAGCACATTGGTATACGCAGGAGCCCAGCTTGGGTATGGCGCGGTCTTGCTGCTGCTGCGCGATATGTTGTACTGCTGCTGATACACACCGTTCTCCACGCGCATTGTGTAGTAGGTGGAGTTCGAGGTCAGACCAACAAAGAGTCCGTATCCGCCACGAACCACGCCGCCCTTCCATCCCTGGTAGCTGAATCCCACGCGCGGCTGGAACGAGTCGTATCCGATGTGAATCGTTTTGGTATAGAGGTTCGCCAGATCGCTGGAGGTGTTGGGTCTGCGGAGGCTGCGGAACAAGCTGCGCATCCCAGCGCAGCCCTGCGGAAAGCTGCAGTTTCGAAGTGACCTTGAAGCGGTCCTGCACGAAAGCTGACAGATCCTTGTTCCAGAAGTCATCCGCGCCGATGTGTGTGATGGGGTCGTTGACCTGGGTGAACGTCCTGTAATGCCGCCCGGCAAACACATCGCCCGTGTTCACGCCGTATACATCGAGCATCCAGTCCGCCAGGTTTCCTGCCGGCGCAGCTTCAGCCGAATAGCTGTAGCTGCCGTCGCCCTGGAAGAGGTTCGCAAGGTACTCGTGGATAAAACTGAAGTCGAGACCTACCTTGATGTCGTGGTTCCCAACTGCCTTGGAGTAGATGTCGGCGATCTGGTAACGATGCTCGTCGGGGAATGCTCCGCGAGGCAGCGCGCTCGTTTCGCCGTAGCTCATTACACCGGAAATGCTTACCGCCGGCCCACCGGTGTTCGTGCCGGCCGTCTCAAAGTCACGGGATCCCTGGAACACCATCTGGTTGACTGACGTCGGACCAATGACGCTTGTCCAGTTCAGAATGCCGAAGCGCTCGTGGAAGGCGGCCGAGCCGTTTTGTGTCACGCCGCCGTTTGTCACCGTGTTCGACGTGTTATATCCGTTCGGCTCTTTGAAGTTCTGCCAGTTGAACTCCGCACTGAGATGGTTCTTCTGGTTCACCTGCCAGTCAAGCTTCGGGAAATAGATGTCCTGCGTGATCAGCCTGGAAAAGATTCCCTGGTTCTTGTAGCCGTACATGCCCGCATCTGTTCCATTGACGTAACGGAGAGCTGCCTGGCACTGCGCAGCCGTCAACTGCACCGGGCAGACAAACGTGCTGAAGTTGAAGTTGGTCAGATAGACGATCGGGTTGACCTTGCGGAATCCGTCATAGGTAAAGAAGAAGAAGAGCTTGTCGCGCAGAATCGGTCCGCCCACTGAGCCGCCGAACTGATTCTGCTGGTGCACTGGCTGCGTGAAGAGACCGTGCGCCTTGCCATACGGATCGAGCGCATTCAGGTCGGGATAGCGCAGGTAATAAAACAGGTCACCGTGAAACCGGTTCGTTCCGGACTTGCTGACAGCGTTGATCTGCCCGCCGGCCGCCTGGCCGAACTCCGCTCCGTAAGACGAAGCGGCCGATTGAAACTCCTGGATCGAATCGGTCGAATAAACGTATGGAGCGCCGATTGCGCGTCCGCGCGCCTCAGAGAAGAACGCCTGGTTGTTGTTCGCGCCATCAATGAGATTGGTGTTGTAAAGGCCCGAAACGCCGCGGTAAGCAATCAGACCGCTGGTTCCGTCTGGAGCAACGTTCGGCGTCATCAGCACCACTTCGTCGAATCTGCGGCCATTGATCGGCAGATTCGAAATCATGGACTGTCCGATCTCCTGCGACGTCCCGATCTTCTCGGTATCGATGAGTGGAGCTTCGCTGGTAATCGTCACCGTGGATTCGGCACTCGCAAGGGGAAGTTCGATGTCGATCGTCAGAATCTGCCCCACTGGAACAGTGATTTCCTTCCGGTCCACCTTGGCGAATCCTGAAGCAGCGACAATCACCTCGTATCGGCCGGGCTTCAGGAACGTGGCCGAGTATCCGCCGGTCGAAGTGGTTTGCAGATCGCGCCTGATGCTCGTGTCGGACTGAATGACCGTGACGGTTGCGCCGCTGACGACGGCGTGATTGGGGTCGGTAACCGTGCCGCTGATCGTGCCAAAACCGGCGTCCTGCGCGAGCGAAGGAAGGGTCAAGGCTGCCAGCGCCATGATCACGAAGAGCACTCCGCGTAAACACCCGCGGAATCTCCTGGGAGCTTTAGGGAAAGAGTTCATTGCGTTCTGGTTCTCCTCACAAAGTGTTTGGTGAAGGATTAGTTCGCCCCGTATAAGAGCGTTTTTGCCTCAAGAATCGAAATTCAGATTGCCCCTCGAATGAGCGCAAGGAGGGTTCAGGTAGGAAGTACACGGTTCGGGTCTTTTAAAAGTGGCCCGTTGAGAATTAGTTTGATTGCGGATCATCCGGATTTCTTTCAAACCCGAAAGAACCGGACGATCTCTGCTGACAGGAGTATTTCTCTGCTGTCATTATCCCACGCCCTGTAAAGATCGCATTTTGAATGCCACATTCAATCCTGCCTTCTTGAAATGACTCCCACGTTAATTCTCCGGTCATCGCATACTATTCGTATGCCCAAGCATTCCCGGTGGTTTCCTTTCCTCCTGCTTATTGTGTTCTCTTCGCAAGGCTTACGGCTCATCGCCGCGCCCCGTCGCATTCCCGTGAAAGTAGTTGTAGTCGCCATGTTTGAGGTAGGCGAAGATACGGGAGACAGGCCCGGCGAACTGCAATACTGGGTTGAGCGCGACCATTTAGACCGGGTTTTTCCACTGCCTGCCGGCTACCACGCCGTCCGAATGAACAGCGAAGGAGAGATGGCGGTTCTCACTGGTCAGGGCACCGCGCATGCCGCGGCCACCATCATGGCCCTGGGTCTTGACCCTCGCTTCGACCTGAGCCACGCATATTGGATCATCGCCGGCATCGCCGGAGGCAGTCCCGACCGCATCTCGCTCGGATCGGCGGCATGGGCCCGCTGGGTGGTGGACGGAGACCTCGGCTACGAGATCGATCCGCGAGAGACGCCCCCGGACTGGACCACGGGCTACGTGCCTCTCCGCAAGACACGACCCTTTGAACAACCGGTCGCCGCACCGGAAGGCCAGGTGTACAGCCTCAATGCCGGCTCTGCGCCCAATGGGCGTTTGACCTCACCCGCGCAACGCCGCTTGATGACCCGGACGCCCTCAAGGAGATTCGAACCCACTTCGATGGCGCCGCCGCGCAGCGTCCGCCGTTTGTGACACTTGGCGATGAGATCTCTTCATCCACGTTCTGGCACGGCAAACTCTCCGACGCATGGGCCGCCGAATGGGTCAGCTACTTCACCGGAGGAAAGGGTCAGCTCTTCACCACCGCCATGGAAGATACAGGCTCATTGCAATCGCTTCAGTTTCTTGCGCGCGCCGGGCAGGTCGATTTTCAACGCGTCCTCGTGTTGCGCACCGTGAGCAACTTCGATCAGCAACCCCGCGGCCTGACCGCTGCCGAAAGCCTGGCGCGCCAGCGCATCGGATCCTACAGCGCCTACATTCCCGCACTGGAAGCTGCCTATAAGATCGGCCACGTCGCTGTAAATGAGTTGCTCACGCATTGGAGCAGATACTCCACCAACCAACCGGAAGTTGATCAGACCGCGTCCAAACCTTAGGATATTTTTATCGGAGCTTCCCGGGGATCTCGATCTTTTGCCCGCGGCGATGCACCTCCCAATCGCCCGCACTATCCAAATTTCACATCGTCACGTTCGGCCCTTGCAGGAGGTGCGCATGAAGATGTCTTCTCGAATCACCAATCAACAGGGAAAGCATTCGCTCACGATTGAGACCGACGGCCGCGAGAGGGATCTGGCCATCCGTTGCGGAGGAGATGGGTTTGGCTCGAGCGTAAGCGGCGGCGAGTTGCTCCTTTCCGCCCTGGCAACGTGTTATTGCAATGATCTCTATCGCGAGGCCCGCAAGCGCGGAATCGAAGTCGTACGAGTCCGGATAGAAGTAACAGGTGAATTCGCGTCTGAAGGTGTGGAAGCTTCCAACATCACATATCGCGCATCTGTAGACGCAAAAGCGCCCGAAGAAGCCGTGCTCGAGCTGATGAGGCACACTGATAAGGTGGCGGAGATCCACAACACTCTGCGCCACTCGGCGACGGTTTCCCTGTCTCAGTGCCAGGCCCGCGAAATCCCGGTTATTCCCGTAGCAACCGCACGAGCTTCTGCCGAATCCTGAAGCCCGCATCCCATGGGTCACTTGGCGGAAGCATGGCCGGCAGTGCAGAATGCTTTCGTTCCGCAAACTGATCCCTTGCCCGCGTTCTGCACTCGACCACCTCTGGTCGATTCCGGAATTTCGGCACGAAAGAAGCCTCGATGCATTCTGTGTGGTTTGGCGAGTTCATGGGAACGCTGGTGCTGGTCCTGCTCGGCAATGGAGTATGCGCTGCCGTTACACTTCGCAAGTCCTATGCGGCGGATGCCGGCTGGATGGTCGTAACCACCGGATGGGCGCTGGCTGTGCTCTGCGGTGTCCTCGTCGCGCAGGCCTTCGGCAGTCCCGGCGCGCATCTCAATCCCGCCATCACGCTATCGGCCGCAGTCGTCAGCGGAAGCTACTCGCAACTGCTGAGCCTGTGGTCGGCACAGATGCTGGGCGCCATCTGCGGCGCAGCGCTCATGGCACTGCACTACGCGCCCCACTGGAGCCTCACGCCCGATCCCGCCGCGAAGCTCGGCATCTTCTGCACCAAGGGCGCGGTCCACAGCCCCGTCTTCAACCTCATCAGCGAAATCATCGGAACGATGGTGCTGGTAATCGTCGCCGGTGCCATCTTCTCTCACGGCGTCTCCGCCGCCGGCCCCGCCGCGGGCATGGGTCAGTGGCTTGTCGGAAGCCTCGTATGGGGTATCGGCCTCTCGCTTGGCGGAACTACCGGCTACGCCATCAATCCCGCGCGCGATCTCGGTCCGCGCCTGGTTCACGCTCTGCTGCCCATACCCGGCAAGGGTGGCTCGAACTGGAGCTACGCCCCGATCCCCATCGCTGGTCCGCTCATCGGCGGCGCGCTTGCCGGAGTGCTGCTGCACGTTGCGCGCCTCTAACCAACCTCGATCATGATCTTGGTAAATCGCGCCGGTTCCCGGCTCCACTCCTCCAATATCGCCGGCGTCTCGTCCATCGACACCATGTGCGTCACCGCCTCCTCCACTGGAAACCGCTTCGCCTCGAGCAAGCCGAATCACCTCGCGAAAATCTTCCGGCAGCGCATTGCGCGATCCGAGAATGTCCAGTTCCTTCTGCACAAAGAGCCGTGTCTCATAGGCAACCTGCTCTTTCGCCTACCCGATGTACACCACCCTTCCCGTAAAGGCGACCTCTTCCACCGCGGCCCGAAAGGTCTGCGGCAATCCGATCGCCTCAATCACCACATCCGGTCCTCGCCCGTACGTCAACTCCATCAGGCGGGCATGCAGATCATCCCGCTTCGAATTGATCGACATGGGCTGCGCCCGCTTTGCGCGCGGTCTCGAGCTTTGCTTCATCCAGGTCGATCCCGATCACCGTCGCGCCACGAAATGCCGCGCCTGCCACCACACCCAGTCCCACGCCGCCGCATCCGAACACGGCCACTACCTCGCCTGCGGTCACACGCCCGCGAGCCACCGCATGAAAGCCCACCGTAAGCGGCTCAACCAGGCACAGCTCTTTCAGCTAAGGTTGGCGCGATACAACTTCGCCGACGGCACCGCGATCAATTCTGTCAGCGCGCCATCGCGCTGCACGCCAAGCGTTTCATTGAACTGGCAGGCGTTCGGCCGGTTGCGCAGGCATGAGGCGCAACGTCCGCAGACTGGTGTAGGGAGACAACGTCACCGCCGTTCCCTGCTGCCACTCGGTGTGCGATCCCGCATCAACAACCGTCGCTGCAACCTCATGCCCCGGAATGCGCGGAAAACTCACCAGCGGATTCCGCCCGCGATAGGAATTCAGATCGCTTCCGCACAGGCCCACCATGCGCACCTGGAGCAGAACATCTCCCGCGCTGACCGCGGCTCATGCACCTGCGTCACGACGCTTTGCCCGGATCTTCCAACTCAACAGCCTTCATTCCAGTCGTCTCCAGTGATCCTTCACAACCAGCCCACCGATCATAGACTCCGTCCACCAATCTGGCTCTAACTCGCAGGTTGTATCCTTGCCTAAGATAGCTGGCAATTTTCCCTGCCCGCCCATCTCAAGGAATCGTTCCCATGCCCGAAACCGTTCTTCAAATCGATCCGCGCGACAATGTCCTCGTTGCGCTCGTTCCGCTTGCAGCCGGAACCACCGTGCGCTTCGGACAGGCTTCCTGTCCCGTCACCGAACATCCCCGCCAAGCACAAGCTCGCACTCGTCGACTTCAAACCCGGCGACCTCGATTCTCATGTACGGCATGGTGGTGGGCGAAGCAACAGCGCCCATTCCGCGCGGCGGCTCTCCTCTCCACGCGCAACATCCGCCATCGCACCGGCGGCTACACCGCGCAGCGGCACCCGGTCTCCTTCGCTCTGCCCGATGCTTCGCCTTGGGCCGGCCGCACACTTCATGGGCTATCACCGCGCCGACGGCCAGGTGGGCACGCGCAACTACTGGCTCGTCCTTCCGCTCGTCTTCTGCGAGAACCGCAACGTCGAACGCATGAGAGAAGCGCTCGAAGAAGAACTCGGCTACGGCAGCTCTCACAACAGCTATCGCCCGCTGGTGCGCCAACTTGTCGGAACGCCAGGCAGCCGGCAATGGACCGCGCCACTCGGCCCCGCGCATCCTCCGCACTGATCGCGTCTTTCCCAACGTCGACGGCATTCGCTTCCTCACCCATCAGGGAGGCTGCGGCGGCACGCGCCAGGATGCGCAGGCGCTCTGCGGCCTGCTCGCCGGCTACATCCATCACCCCAACGTCGCCGGCGCCACCGTGCTGAGCCTTGGCTGCCAGAATGCTGCAGTCCAGCATGCTGATGGACGAACTGCGCGCACGCGATCCGAAGCTCACCAAGCCCGTCCTCTTCTTCGATCAGCAGCGCTCCGGACGCGAGACCGTTCTCATGACCGGCGCTCTCGAGCAGACATTCGCCGGTCTTGTCGAAGCCAATCGCGTCACGCGTGCACCCGCGCCGCTCTCCGCCCTCACCATTGGCTTGAAGTGCGGCGGCTCCGACGGATTCAGCGGCATCTCCGCCAATCCAACCCTCGGCTACATCTCCGACATGCTCGGCGAACTCGGCGGCAAGTCAATCCTCAGCGAGTTTCCCGAACTGCATGGCGTCGAACAGGAGCTCATCAACCGCTGCGCCACCGACGAACTGGCCCAGCGCTTCTTTGACCTGATGCAGGCCTACTCCGCGCGCGCCAAGGCCGTGCACTCCGGCTTCGAGATGAATCCGTCACCCGGCAACATCGAAGACGGCCTCATCACCGACGCGATCAAGTCTGCCGGCGCAGCGCGCAAGGGCGGAGTCGCTCCCGTGCGCGACGTGCTCGACTTCCCGCACTACGCCACCACGCCCGGCCTCACTCTGCTCTGTACGCCGGGCAACGACGTCGAGTGCGTGACGGCGCAAGCAGGCGCCGGTGCAAATCTCGTCCTCTTTACCACCGGCCTCGGCACGCCCACCGGCAACCCCGTCGCGCCTGTCGTCAAGATCTCCACCAACTCCGCGCTCGCCGCTCGCATGGGCGACATCATCGACTTCGACGCAGGCGGCATCGTCTCCGGCGAGACCACCATCCCTGAATGCGCCGATAAGCTTCTTGATCTGTGCATTGACGTCGCAAGCGGCAAGCGCTTCACCAAGGCCGAGCAGTTCGGCCAGAACGACTTCATCCCCTGGAAGCGCGGCGTCTCGCTGTAAGCGAGATCTGCTCTGACAAAGAACCTGAGGCGTGCCCCAGGTCTCGATTGAGCTGGGAGCGTCCCCATCTTGGCGCATTGCGCCAAGGGTGGGAAAGCACGAACTCCCGTCACTCCAGAATCGAAGCCACCACCGCCAGCGCCGCAATCGCCGCAGTCTCCGCCCGCAGAATGCGCGGCCCCAGCGACACCGCCTGCCATCCATTCGCATCGAACAGCGCCTCTTCTTCCGGAGCCCATCCGCCCTTCGGGCCCGATCGCAATCTCCAGCTCCGGCATCTCTGCCTCGGCTGCGTTGACTGCTTCCTCCACAGCGCCCCGCAGCGTCGTCGACCGCTCCTGCTCCGCCAGCACCAGTCGCGCAGCCTTCGACTCCGCTCTTCACGCGATCCGACAGCTTCACCGGATCATGGATCGACCGGCACATCCGATCGCCGCGACTGCTGCGCAGCCTCGTGCGCGATGCGTCGCCATCGCTCCACGCGCTTCATCGCGGCCTAGCGCGAGATGCTTCTCGGTGCGTCGCGCGATCACCGGCGCGATCGCAGCGACTCCCAACTCCGTCGCTTTTTCGATCGCCCACTCCATGTGATCGAACTTGAAAATCGACATTACCAGCGTAACGGGCAATCGCGGGCTCGGCCTCGACCTCGGCGATCAGATTGAACCTCACCTCGCTCGCTTCCGCCCTGGCCCTCGATCCGAGATTGCAGCGACCACGGCAGTGGAACACGCTGCCCCCCGCAACCACGTCCGCTTCCACTCCCGGTTGCGCGCGCAACACGCGCACCATGTGCTCCGCTTGCGCGCCCTCAAGCGTCGCGGTCGCTTCATCCCAATTTCTCTGCAATCCATCGGCGTCGCGTCATCGCCTATATTCATGCACCTTTCCGCTATACTGCGTCGCCAAAAACACTTCGGGGGACGCTGTTGCGTCCCCCGAAGTGTTGCCTTTTTGGTTGGATGACCCGTTACTTCTTCTTCGCGGTTTTCTTCGCGGCCTTCTTCGCGGGTGCCTTCTTGGCTGCTTTCTTAGTTGCCATTTGCCTATTCTCCCTTTTCGATGGTTTGCATCGAGTTCTGCAACATTTGTTGCAGTTGAGGAATGTATAGATTCATGCGTCGTAAGTGTCAAGAAAAAAACGACAATGAGGTGGAAAAAGTGGCAACAATTTTTCTCGAGATCGAGTCTCGCCCCTCCTCGCTCATCGATCACAAAATATGACGCGCATGAAGAAACGCGACCAGTCAATCCAGCGATTGCATCGTGCCAGCTGTGAGCAAAAATTCCTGCGCGCAGGTTTCGTCGGAACAATGCAAGCAGACTGAAAAGCGCTCCGAACACCGCGAGCAGAAACATCGCTCGTACTCCTTCGTATCCATGCGCGGCGCCAAACATAATCGCTGAGAACACCACGCCGCCCGCCGCTGCACCGCGCGACCACGCAGTGAACTGCTGTTGCAAATAGCCGCGAAACACAAGCTCTTCCGCAACACCCACCAGCAGGCAGAGCAAGCATCCAGCACGCAATCTTCCTTGCCATTCGTCGGCGCCAGTTGCACCACCGCGCGCGCTGCCTGCTCCTGCTGCGGGATCGCGGCGAATCGACTTTCCGTCATGCGATCGAATCGGCATGGGCCGATGGTGGATCAGCAGTCTCGATGCTCAGCCACAAGAGCGCGATCGTTCCCAAGGCCATCAACGAACCCATCCAGAACAGAACGCGATGCCGGCGTCCAGTGCAATCGAGCGAATGTCGCTCGACACATTCCCAAAGAGCGATCGCAGAGGAATCTCCCTGAGCCGCAGGCCAAAGGCGACCCAGCCCACCAGCACGACTTCGAGAGCCGCGGTCACGCGCATAAGTGTGAAGCCGATTCACTCGGCCGCGCCCGCCCGCCGGGATGCCGGTAGACCCCGATGCAACGAGATCGCAACAATGGCGACGATGAGCACCACCGTGTGCCACACCGGCGCAATCGATCGACTGGTCTCGGTGCACTGCGGCCTCAGCGATCGGCTCGACGAAGCTTCTGCTCGATGGCTCGATCTCAGGTGTGTTCGATGGGTTCCATTGAAGAGGATGTTAGACGACAGAGCGAGCATCCCGACAAAGAGCACGCGCCCGCGATTCAGCACTCGATCACATTCAGCGCAAGCCCCGCGAGGCTCGTCTCCTTGTAGCGCGATTGCATATCGAGACCCGTCAGGTACATCGTGCGGATCACCTGGTCGAGCGAGACCTTGTGCTCCTCCGACTCGCTCTGCGCGATCCGCGAGGCATGCACCGCCTTCACCGCGCCCATCGCATTGCGCTCGATGCACGGAATCTGCACCAGCCCGCCGATCGGATCGCACGTCATGCCCAGGTTGTGCTCCATCGCGATCTCGGCCGCGTGCTCCACCTGTCCGTTGGTCCCGCCCATCGCCGCAATCAAGCCCGCCCGCCGCCATCGAGCACGCCACGCCCACCTCGCCCTGGCATCCAACTTCCGCTCCGCTGATCGACGCATTCTCCTTGTAGAGAATTCCGATCGCCGCCGAAGTCAGAAAGAAGCGAATGATCCCCTCGTGGTCCGCTCCCGGCACGAAGCGCTCGTAGATAGTGCGCCACCGCCGGCACCACCCCCGCTGCTCCATTCGTCGGCGCCGTCACCACGCGCCCGCCGGCAGCATTCTCCTCGTTCACCGCCATCGCGTACACCGTCACCCAGTCCAGCGGCGCCAGCGGATCGCTCGGCTGCCCGTCGCTTCCTTCTCCTTCAACCGCTCCGCCAGCCGGTGCGCTCGCCGTCGGACATTCAACCCGCCCGGCAAGATTCCCTTCCGTCGCAATGCCGCGCTCCACGCAACCCTTCATCGTCTGCCAGATCGCCTCGATACCGTCGCGCACTCGTGCAGCAAAGCTTCATCACTCGCGCTTGGATCGCGAGCGCGCATGCGCGCGCATTCGTTCGCCATCATCACCTGGTCGATTCTCAATCCATTCGTTTGCGCGATATCCAGCAGTTCCGCCGCGCTGTGAAATGGATACGGCAGCCGCACGTCGTTCTCACCCCCCGCCGCTGTCTCCGCGCCATCCTCAACAATGAATCCGCCGCCAATCGAAAAGAATGTGCGCTCCTCCAGCAATTCTCCTGTTCCGTCATAAGCCGCGAACCTCAGCCCGTTCGGATGCTGCGTGCGCGCTCCCGGAGGAAACATCGTTTCGCGTTCGAAGAGCAGGTCCCCGCTCTCATCGAATCCGATGCTCATCCTTCCAGCAAGATTGAGCTTCTTTGTCGCGCGAATCTCCGCCACCGTCGCTTCGATCACCGCAGGATCAATCGTGGCCGGTTCATTTCCCGACAAACCCAGCAAGACGGCGCGGTCCGTCCCGTGTCCCATCCCGGTCAAGGCAAGCGAACCATAACAGCCGCACCTGTACACGGGCCACCCTCTTGTTCGCCCTTCGACTCGAGCTCGCGTGCAAAGCGGCACGCAGCACGCATCGGCCCCATCGTGTGCGAACTCGAAGGTCCAACGCCGAGCTTGTAAAGATCGAACAGACTCGTCGTCACGCAGCAGATTGTAGCTTGGCCGCTGCCTCTCCGGCTTTGTCCTCGATAAGGCTGTCGTCCGTCGCAGACAGGGACGATTTGAAATGCTACACTCCACGCAAAAACTAACGATATGCTCTTCAAAGCTCTAAGTGCTGCTGTCTATGGAATCGACGCGAATCTGATTGAAGTTGAGGTCGATTACAGCGGCGTCGTCGCAGA
>CAVVTY010000004.1:0-42861 GCA_963751225.1 uncultured Acidobacteriaceae bacterium | reverse complement strand
TGCAGCAGCACGGCATTCGTGCTCGTGGCAAGCGGCGGTTCCGTGTTGCGACCACCGACAGCCGGCATGATCTGCCTATCGCGCCCAATTTGTTGAACCGCAACTTCACTCCGGCCGCGCCCAACCAGGCGTGGTCGGGTGACATCACGTATATCGCCACCGAGGAAGGCTGGTTGTTTCTGGCCGTCGTGATCGATCTGTTCAGTCGCAAGGTAGTGGGCTGGTCGATGCGGCCGGACCTGCACCGCTGCCTGGTGATCGATGCCTTGGAGATGGGCCTGTTTCAACGCCGTCCGCAGAAAGGAGAGCTGATTTTCCATAGTGATCGCGGCAGTCAGTACGCCAGCGAGGATTTCCGTCAGGTGCTGGAAAAGCACGGCATTCTGGCTTCGATGAGCCGCAAGGGCAACTGCTGGGACAACGCCGTGACCGAGACGTGGTTCGGATCGCTGAAAGTGGAACGGCTACACGGTGAGCGCTTTGAAACCATTCGTCAGGCCAAGGACGCAGTGCATACGTGGCTGCTCTGGTATAACCGGCAACGCATGCACTCAACCCTGAACTATCTCAGCCCGGCGGAGTTCGAAAGCCGCTGGGGGAACTCCGGCTCGCAGGCAGCCTGATCGCTATGCGCTAACCGAAGCAGGCGGTGGAAATATGGAAATCGATCAAGCTGATTTCCACATTCCCACCGCCACGACGACTACGACGAGATGAATTAATCTCCTCAAAAACCCGCCTGCTATGGGATACGCATTCTGAGGGCAAGGTCACCTGGGGATGGGTCCAGTTTGGGTCCAACACCGCTGGAAAAGGACGTGCGGCGACCTCACCCGCGATTTGGGACGATTCCGTTTAACAGAGTCCGCGTTGCAAAGGACTGTGAAAAAGCCTGCGCTCACGTGTCGACCGACGATAGGCGCCAGTTTCTCTTTTTGCTGTAACCTTCCTGCACACGTTGAAGCCCATCTGGTCGCGAAGGACGACAAGCGGGTATGGACTCGCGCCGTAAACTTCTGGACGTCGGGAGAGCGATGCGCCAAGGGTGACGTCAGCCAACTGCTCCTATTCATGCTTGACTCCCAATAGCTGCAGATTCCTGGCGGCCGCAAGCGGAATTGAACTACGGTCTACCGAATGCGCGGTGTCAGGAGGGACCTATGGAACTCACGGTGCTAGTAACCTATGCCACTCGATACGGCTCCACAGAAGAGGTTGCCAAGGCGGTAGCCGAAACGTTGAGCACGAGCGGCCTTGCGGTGGAAGTTCAACCCGTCCGTAACGTGCACTCCCTGGAACGGTATCGCGTCGTGGTGCTGGGCATCCCGATCTACATGACCCGGTTTCACAAGGATGCGCGTCGATTCTTGTCGGCCCATCGCGCGGCTCTCATGAAGATCCCTGTGGCTCTGTTCGTACTGGGTCCGGTTCAGAGTAACGAGAAGGATTGGACTGGGGCGCGGCAACAAATGGAAAAAGGAACTGGCGAACTTCCCATGGCTCTCTCCGATCGCCCAGAAGCTCTTCGGCGGCAGTTTTGATCCGGCAAAGCGGCACTTTCCCCTCAATCTGATTCCCCCCATAGAAAGATGCCGGCCAGCGACGTTCGGGACTGGACCGCAATCCGCGCCGGGCGGTGACCTTGCGATGTCACTTCAACCGGTGTTGCGAGGATGCGCCATTGCTCGCGCTGGAGGCCGTGGGATCAGCTTTCATTGATTCGTTCGAAAAGCCGCTGTGAGTTTGCCAACTCCAAATAGCAGCAAAACGGCACCAGGTACCATAGTGATGTAGCCCCCACCACAGGGACCGAATGACAACGCGCCGAGCACGAGGCTGCTCGCGATCAATGAGAAACTGACCGCAATCTTCCGTCCACGCTTCGGTGAGGACATGCCAGGACGATATTCCAACTGGAACTCTCATGAGACGCCGTCTATCATTCCTCATCGCAGCCAGTTTCCATTCGATTCGACTAGGAGAAGCTAGTGCTATTTCCGCACCCACCAGCTCATGTAGATGACATTCGCGCATTCTGTCACCGGTTCGATGAGGGGATTCGAGTCGAATACAAGAGCAACTTCGATGACAACGTTCGGTCGAAGATTGCCAAGATCTTGTCTTCGTTTGCCAACACCCTTGGCGGGGTGACAATCATAGGAGTTCCAACGGAGATGGTATTCCCCAAGAACCAATCGAAGGGTTCGAGATCCCCAATCAGGAGCTTCCCCTTCAAATTCAACAAATCTGCTTGCAGGGAATCAATCCGCCTGTCATTCCTCGGATAGTCCAAATCGCCAGTGACGTCCCTGGAGATGCTTCTTGGTTGTAGAGGTCGACGAAAGTCCTGAGGCACCTCATGCTATCGAAAACGAAACCAGGGTGTATGTGCGCACAGGAAACGCCTCGAACCCGTATGAATTGGCGAAGGTTGATTTGATCATCGAACGGTTCACACGTCGCCGCGAGCTTCAAGCGCGCAGATCAACTCTGGTGCGCCATCAGGCTCTACGAGCATCGGAATTGATGGGCGTGCAGCCGGCGGAAATGGCAATTGAGGTCATCGTCGGCCCACCGTTCCCTTTGAGAACATTAGTGGACAGAGACTTCGTTTGGAATTTTGGTATGGAACAGACCTACAGGAGCGGCAGGTTTATTCCCCAAGAGGTTGTTCGAAGAACAAACGACGGCATTGCTGGTGTGTTGGAACACAACCGAGAATATGGCGATATCACCCAATCTGGATTGGTTTTTTGGAAAAAGGTTGTAGAAACGCGGCAAATAACCCCTGGCGATCCGAATTCCTTGATCTGGATATTCGGTGGTGTTTTCCACCCGATCTGGAAGGTGCTGGTTTGTGCAGCGCGCCTGTACACTGCTTTGCGCTATCGAGGAAACATTCAGATCGACGTGAGCGTGGCTGATTGCTTCAGAAAGACAATGCCATTCTTGAGGGGCTGGGATCGCCAATTTCAACTGGATGACTTCCGCTGCGTAGAGCGGAAAGTGACCGCCCAAGCAACAACTGATGCTGAAAGGATTGAGGAGGATCGCCTCGTCCTAATCAATCGGCTATTGATCCAGATTTGCTGGTCCTTTTGGCAGCCGATTGAGCCGTTTCCTGCCGACGGATTGATCGAGTACGTTGGCAGCATCGCACGCGATATGGGCGCGCGCTAACTCGTCGAGGGAAATGTTGAAAAACCCTTTGCACTGGGCTATGTGGATTGCGGAAGTAGCCACACCCCCGAATGCGTAAGTAGGGAAGAATAAGGATACATCGCGCATTTGATTGAGAGTGAGGATGTTACCCAAAGAGGTGCGCTGTGGTAATCATTAGGGCTACACTCGAAGCATGTCGCCGTTAGCAACGATGCAAATGAGATACGACGAGAACAGCGTTCCGGTCTCTGCGAAGTGTTCCATTTGTGGGGAGCAAATGCCTCAAGGACAACCACGCATACTGAATCCAATCGACAATGTTGCTTGGTTCGCGGCGCAATTCGACCTTCATATGGCGCAGAATCATCCACCGGGTACTGCGCAGGCTTTTCATGGTGGTCGGAAGAAACCGGTCTCTTCCTAGCTTTGGCACCGCTTACGGGGGCAGGTCGAAGCATCTGCGCTGAACATCGGAGGCCAACAACACCCGCTTGGGTTACGTCTTCCGAAGTCTGACGTGAGTCCATTGGCGTTGAAAGAAAGACTTCACCGACTGGTGAAACGCTGTCGGGACACAGGCCCCGAGCCGTTTAGTCCCAAATAGTCCTGGAGAATCTGGTCTCCAGCGAGGTTCGGATGTGCATCAACTATATTTAAAATCAATCATTTATATCGAACTTTGGTGCCGAAGAAGGGACTCGAACCCCCACACCCTTGCGAGTA
Organism: uncultured Acidobacteriaceae bacterium; assembly: GCA_963751225.1. Lineage (GTDB taxonomy): Bacteria > Acidobacteriota > Terriglobia > Terriglobales > Acidobacteriaceae > Telmatobacter. The sequence goes on along the minus strand of CAVVTY010000004.1, from coordinate 38,976 downwards.
CATGGACCTGAACCATGCGCGTCTGCCAATTCCGCCACTTCGGCACGGGACACGAAACAGGCTCACTCAGCCAGTTCGGCAGCATCTTCAAGTCTCGCAAACAGAGCGTACTGTGTCAAATTAGTCGGGCCATCTCTGCGAAAGCAAAAGGGCTTGCGGATCACATTGCAGGATGGTGGCGTTGCGCTGTTCAGCGGCGCTTCAATGCCTCCAGCTCATCGAGGGTGCGGGGCCAGTCGGAGCCGAGAAGACGCGAGAGACTGCGGTCCGCGAGGACTTTGCCTCCGGTCTGGCATCGGGCGCAGTAATTCGTCTCGTTGTCAGCGTAGCGAATGCGCTGCACTTTTTCTTCGCATCGTGGGCAGGGCTGGTTGTAGCGGCCGTGCACGGCAAATTCAGGCCGGAAGGCAGTGACCTTTTCGGGGAAGGACTTCTCCGCTTCAAGTCGAAGGCGGTCGATCCAGAGCGTGAGTGTTGAGCGGGTGGCGGAGAAGAGACGCGCCCATTCGTCCGGCCCCAGCTTGTGCGTCAGCGTGATGGGTGAGAGCTGCGCGGCGTGGAGGATTTCGTCGGAGTACGCATTGCCCACTCCGCTGATCAGGCGAGGATCAGTGAGCGCGCGCTTGAGGGTGCGATTCTCGAGCGTGAGGGCGGCACGGAATCCGTCGAGGTCAGTTGAAAAGATCTCCACGCCTCCAGGATCGATTGAATACAGGGCGTTTTCGCCGCGAAGCACGTGCAGCGAAGCGCGGCGCTTTGAGCCGGCTTCAGTCAACACGAGTGAGCCTGATGGAAAATCGAAGGCGGCGAGGGCGTTGCGGCCGGCGAGCTTCGCATTTGGAGCTTTCCAGTGAAGGCGCCCGGCGATCATGAGATGGAGGACGAGCCAGACGTCGCCTTCAACGCCGATGGCGATGCGCTTGCCGATGCGGCGCAGGGCGCGGACAACGCGGCCTTCGGCGCTGGACAGGGGCGGATCGACGGTGCGCAGCAGGAATGCGGAAGCGATGCGCACCTTTTCGAGCGGCTGGTTGAGAATGCGCGACTCGAGTGCCGTGATGTAGGCAGAGATGTCGGGGAGTTCCGGCATGTGCATCCAGACTTGCAGCGGAGGCGGGTGGCGCGCAAGGGCGATGGCGTGTCCAGACGGGTCAGGTGTTTTGCTTTTCCACCCATGACGCAAACGGCGCGTCATGGATGGGGCACCCAGATGGTGCAGGTGCGATCGAACGATTAACTAATGATCGTGTTGTCGATTAGGCGTGTAGAGCCAACCCAGGCAGCGACGGCGAAGAGCGTGCCGGGAGCTGCGGTGTCGACGGGCAAGCAACGTGGACCAGTCGACAAGCTCGATGTAGTCGATGCGCACTGCCGGCTGAGATGAGAGGATTTTCCGGGCGGCTGCTTTGAGGGCGGAAGCGTTTCGCTGGCCTGCAGCAACGCGTTCTTCAACGTGGCGGATGGCGCGGCTGAGAGCGAGTGCCTGAGCGCGCTCGACGGGGCTAAGGTAAACGTTGCGCGAACTGAGGGCGAGGCCGTCGGCTTCGCGAACGATGGGGCAGACGACGAGCCTGGTTGCAAGACGCAGGTCGGTGGTCATGCGGCGCACGACTGCGACTTGTGCGGCGTCTTTCTGGCCGAAGAATGCGAGGTCCGGCTCAGCAGCGATGAAGAGCTTGGCGACCACCGTGGCGACGCCGCGAAAGTGTCCGGGGCGGGAATGGCCGTCGAGGCGATCGCTGAGGTCAGCGACTTCAACAAACGTCGCCGCGCCGGCTGGATAGAGCTCGTCGACTGCGGGAGCGAAGATGAGACTGGCGCCTTCGGATTCGGCAAGGGCGCAGTCGGCCTCGAAGGAGCGGGGATAGCGGGCGAAGTCTTCGTTGGGGCCGAACTGCGTGGGGTTGACGAAGATGCTGACAGCGACGCGTCCGGGACAGGCGCTCGCGGCGGCGCGAATGAGCGACGCATGTCCGGCGTGAAGCGCGCCCATCGTGGGAACCAGTGCGATTGGCTCGGCAGCCTGCGGAGGCGCGCCGGCCCGAAGCCTGCGCGACCAATCGCGCAATTCAGCAACTGTGCGAACGACTTGCATCATGCCTTGCGGAGCGAGCGCACGGGCTTGGCAGCGGGGCGCACGGTGTCGAGCGTCTTACGAGCAGACGATGGAAGGTGGTAGCTCTCTTCGTCCGACGGGAAGGCGCGGCGCTCAACATCTTCGCGGTAATGTTCAATGGCGGCGCGGAAGAGCGCGGCGGCATCGCCATATCGGCGAACGAATTTGGCTGCCGGAGCAAACGTGAGATTGACCATGTCGTGGAACACGAGGATCTGGCCATCACAATCGGGACCGGCGCCGATGCCGATTGTGGGGATGGATAGCTCGGCGGTGATTTCGGCTGCAACTTCGCGTGGTATGCCTTCGAGGACAATCAACCCGGCTCCTGCGTCTGCAAGGGCGTGTGCGTCCGCTTTGAGCTGGACAACTGTCTCGGCGGTGCGAGCCTGCACACGATAGCCGCCCATGCGATGGACGCTTTGAGGCGTGAGGCCGAGGTGGCCGACGACGGGGATTTCGGCGGAAGTGAGAGCGCGCACGAGCTCGACGCGCGGTCCCTCGATCTTGACCGCTTCGGCGCCAGCTTCCTTCACAAAGCGAACGGCGTTGGTGAGGCCATCTGCGACGGAGCCGTGATAGCTGCCGAAGGGCATATCAGCCACGACGAGTGCGCGGCGCACTGCGCGGCGAACGGCGCGCGTGTGGTGCAGCATCTCATCGACCGTGACGGCGAGCGTGTTGTCATGGCCCATGACGACCATGGCAAGCGAGTCGCCAACGAGGACAAGGTCGATGCCCGCTTCGTCGACCAGGCGGGAGGTGGCATAGTCGTAAGCGGTGAGCGCGGCGATGGGCTTGCCCTGGCGCTTCATCTCGGACAGCGCCGGCATTGTCACTTTGGTGATGGAGGAGTTGAGCGGTGAGGGATTTGCGCTTGAGGGGAAATTGGTGATGCTCATGCAGTCTCCAGTGCCGCTCCGATTGGACAGGATGCGACCCGAACAAGATGAGTATACGCCTGATCGCCATGAACGGGTACGTCTCACGGTTTGCGCGTGAGGCGACTCAAACTGGTGGAAATCGAACCCGAGGAGGAGCTTGCGGTTCTGCATCCTGCCGACGCACACTACTTGAAGCAATGCTTTCTCCTTTGACTACGGGCGTTTGCGCGGTTGGGGCCGTCGGGCTGGCTGCGGGCGGTTATGCCTACGCAGCCATGTGGCCGGGTTCGCAGATTTTCGGACAGACGCTGATCGCTCCGCGGCGGCCCGGCGAGCTCGCCATTACGTTCGATGACGGTCCCAATCCTGCGTGGACGCCGCGATTGCTGGATGCTTTGGGGCAGCAGTAGCGTGAAGGCCACGTTCTTTCTGGTGGGTTCCTACGCGCAGCGGGAGCCTATGCTGGTGCGGCGGATTGTGGATGAAGGACACCTGATTGGCAATCATTCCTGGAGCCATCCGAATCTGGCGCTCACCGGTACGGCTCGCGTTCACGAGGAACTTCGACGGACGAGCGACGCGCTCGAGCAGATCACTGGCCAGCCGGTTCGTTATTTTCGACCTCCTTTCGGTGCACGCCGGCCTGGAGTTCTGCGAGCGGCGCGGAAGCTTGGCTTGATGCCCGTGATGTGGAATGCGATGACCGACGATTGGAAAGAAGCCCTCTGAGGTGCGGATCGCGCGTCGACTGATCGAGAAGATTGAACGACTGACGAGCAGAGGGGTTGCGGGAAATATCGTGCTTCACGACGGAAGCCATCTTGAGGCGTCCGGGAACCGGGGGCCATCCGTGGCTGCCTGCGGCAAACTCATCGAGCACTACAAGTCGACGCATCGATTTGTGACGCTTGAGGACGTGGCTTTCGTAGTTCGTGCCGGTACATGACCCCACTCATGCGCGATTAAGCCGTTGCATAAGTGGGGCACCCAAGCGTGATAATACCCCCTTCCCCATCTCTGTAAGTAAATTCCTCATTTTTAATGACTTACCTGGAGGGGGTATCGCCAAATTCCTCTCATCATTGGACTTATACGCAAATTCCTCTAATCACAAGGAGTTAGGGGCGAAAGATCAGCTATTAACCGCTAGCTTTTAGCTCCCGGCTTTAGAGATCGGAGGACTGCAACTTCCATTGTGGAGCGCGGGAGGGAAATGATCTGCAAGGCCAGGGGAAAAGGAACCGTGATTCGGGGTCAGCGGTCTGTGATCCCGCCCTAGCGGAGCTAGGACGGGGCACCCGGCACCCGGCAAGGGAAAAGCAAACGCAGATCCTTCGCTCCGCTTACCCCACTCTTGGGTGGGCTGCGATGTGTTCGGGGCGTGTGCGCCGAGGGGCCGAGATGATCGGCAAACCTGGAATAACACCCATTTCAGAATCGACTTCGCTTCAAGGCAGGTTGTGTGCAGCCGATTCAGTGAAGGAGGGTGACCACCTGGCGCCTCATCGTAGGTAAATCCCAGGTCTCAGAATCGAGACCTGGGGCACCCCGCGAGCGGGTTCCCTCGGGTTGTTCGGCGAGTGAGGTTCGTGGTCTCCCACCCATGCCGCGATGAAACTGCGTCATGGATGGGGCACCCGGCAGGGCACCAATTCAGTGGCGGTCCGAAGGGGACGTGTGCGCCCCGATTCGAAGTGGTCCGGTTCACGTTTAATTCCCGAAGGCGATTCGCGCGGCTTCGATGGTGGCCTGGACTTCGGCGTAACTGTGCGCGGTGCCGAGAAAGGCGGCTTCGAACTGCGAGGGCGGGAGCCAGATGCCCTGATCAAGCATGGCGCGATGAAAACGGCCGAAGGCAGCGGTGTCGGATTTCGCGGCTTCGTCGTAATTGGTGACGGGATTTTGCGTGAAGAACCATGTCCACATTGCGCCGACTCGATTCAGTGTGAGAGGAACGCCCGCGCGAGAGGCTTCGGCGGCGACGCCTTCAGCGACGGCCTTTGCATTGGCCTCGAGACGCGGATACACCTCGCCGGCGTGATTCTGCAGGTAGCTGATGGTTGCGATGCCGGCGGCCATGGCGAGCGGATTACCGCTCAGCGTGCCGGCCTGATAGACGGGGCCGAGGGGAGCGAGGAGATCCATGTACTTGCGCTTGCCGCCAAAGACGCCGACGGGAAGTCCGCCACCGACAATCTTGCCAAGGGTTACAAGGTCTGCGTCGATGCCGTACCGTTCTACGGCGCCGCCGAGCGCGACTCGAAAGCCGGACATTACTTCATCGGCGATCAGCAGCGCACCTTCGCGGTTTGTGAGCGCGCGGAGGCCTTGGAGGTAGCCGGGCGCGGGAGGAATGCAGCCGGCGTTGCCGACGACAGGTTCGAGGATGATGGCGGCGATGGAGCCGGGGTGCGCATCGAAGGCGGATTCAACCGCGGCGAGGTCGTTGTAGGGCAGGGCGTGGGTAAGTCGCGCAATCTCCTCGGGCACTCCAGCGGAGCCGGGGATGCCGAAGGTGGCAACTCCCGAGCCAGCTTTGACGAGCAGACCATCGGCGTGACCGTGGTAGCAGCCTTCAAACTTGATGATCATCTTGCGGCCGGTGGCGGCGCGCGCAAGGCGGATGGCCGACATGGTGGCCTCGGTGCCGGAGCTGACAAAGCGAAGCTTTTCGATGGCTGGATAGCAGGCAACGATGCGCTCGGCCAGGTCGGCCTCAGATGCTGTGGAGGCGCCGAAACTGGAGGAGTTGCGGGCGGCCCGTTCGATGGCTTCAACGACGGAGGGGAATGCGTGGCCGAGGATCATCGGTCCCCAGGAGCCGAAGTAGTCGATGTAGCGGTTTCCGTCGGCGTCGAAGAGCCAGGCACCCTCGGCACGCTCCACGAACGGCGGGGCGCCGCCCACGGCGCGAAATGCCCGGACCGGGGAGTTTACGCCGCCGGGGAAGAAGCGCTCGGCGCGTTGCTGGAGGGCCTGGGACCGGGTGTGAACGGGAGCGGTGACTTTGGAACTCATAGGGTCAGTATAGAATTCGGTGCGGCGGGCGTTGGAATAGCCTTGAGGCTCCGACTTTCGACGGTGTCCAGAGAATCTTTCGACATTGTTGATCAGAGGATCACCGGAATGCAGGTAGCGCACCGAGCGGGCGAATTCTGCTCAACCGGGGCGAGCCCTGCTAAAATCGACCTTTCCGGCTCGCAACGTCCCAAGACTCCGGCCAGAGAAAGTCCGCACAGTGCCCGACGAAACCAAACCGAAATCAGTGACCTACGCAGACGCCGGTGTGGACATCACGCGTGGCGATCGCGCCAAGGACCGCATCAAGTACCTGGCGCAGAAAACTTTCAATCGCAATGTGCTGGGAGGGATCGGCGGATTCGGGGCGCTCTTCCGGCTGGATCTGCAGCGGTGGAAGAGCCCGATCCTGGTGAGCTCCGCCGACGGGGTGGGAACCAAGCTCAAGGTGGCGTTTGAGATGGGACTGCACAGCAGTGTGGGTGCGGACCTGGTGAACCACTGCGTGAACGACATCGCAGTGCAGGGCGCTACGCCATTGTTCTTTCTCGATTACCTTGCGAGCGGGATGCTTGACCCCGAGGTGACCGAGGCGGTGGTGACAGGGCTCGCGGAGGCGTGCAAAGCGAACGGCTGCGCGCTGATTGGCGGTGAGACCGCCCAGATGCCGGGCTTTTATAGCGACGGCGAATACGACCTGGCGGGGTTCATTGTGGGCGCCGTTGATCGCGACAAGCTTGTGACAGGGGCGGAGATCAAGGTTGGGGACGTGCTCATCGGTCTGCCGAGCACGGGCCTGCATACCAATGGCTACTCGCTTGCCCGCAAGCTCCTGTTCGAGGTGGCCGGATACAAGCCCACTCAATATGTAACCGCGATCAAGGACAAGGCCGGAACGGCGTTGATGAAGACGCACCGCAGCTATCTTCACGTGATTCAGAAGCTTGTCGCAGCGCAGATGACGGCCGGCATGGCGCACATCACCGGAGGCGGAATCACGGAGAATCTGCCGCGCATTCTGCCGAAAGGGATGGGGGCCCAGATTGAGCTTGGCTCGTGGCCGATGCTGCCGATCTTTGAGCACCTGCGCACGCTCGGCCAGGTGTCGCAGGACGAGATGATGCGCACCTTCAACATGGGAGTGGGGCTGATCGCCGCAATTCCAGCCGCGAAGTTCACACGTGCCAAGAGCCTGCTCGACCGCGCCGAAGAGAAGTTCTATGTTATAGGGCGCGTTGTGAAAGGTGAGCGCCGGGTGCATTACACGTGAGCCCGGATCGAGCTGAGCACCGGCCGCGTACTGTTGCGGCTGGGCATCCTGCTCTCGGGGCGCGGTTCGAATTTTCAGGCGATTGAAGCATCGATTCGAGAAAGTCGAATCAAGGGAGTGGAGATCGCAGTGGTGATCTCCAACGTGGCGGATGCCGCGGGGCTGGCCGTTGCGCGCGAACTGGGCCTTCCGACCGCGGTGTTTGTGTCGAAGGGACGCAAACGCGCGGAGCACGATGCAGATGTCGCCGATTGTCTGAGGTCTCACCAGGTAGATCTGGTGTGCCTGGCGGGGTACATGCGCCTGCTGTCGCCGGAGTTCATTGCCGCGTTTCCAAACCGGATCATCAATATTCATCCTTCCTTGCTGCCAGCATTTCCAGGGCTCGAAGCCCAGCAACAGGCATTCGACTATGGCGTGAAGGTGGCCGGCTGCACGGTGCACTTCGTCGATGAGGACCTGGATCACGGGGCAATCATTTTGCAGCGTGCAATTCCGGTCCTGGAGACGGATGACGCGCACTCCCTGGCGGAGCGCATTTTGGCTGAGGAGCATATTGCCTACAGCGAAGCGATTGCGCGCGTAGCCAGCGGAGAGTACGAAATTCGCGGGCGGCGGTTTTTGAAGCGCCAAAGCTGACAAGAGACATTGGCTGCGAATGATCCCTGGAAGATCACGAACATGCCCGGATGTGCCCGCCGATTGTCCTGTCAAGCTCACGACTGTCCCCGTCAACAGCCAAATCGATGATTCAAAGCCGGTTGATCAAGGGCTTGGCTTTGCAGAAGATATCCCAGCTTCGTCCTAAGCTGAATTGGTAGCCAGACAGTTGATGGAGATGCCGCGCCGGGCGAATGTGTCCGCCTTTCCTTTGCGAGAGGCGCCGGGGCGCGGGACCGTCGCTGTCTGTGCGGCTGCGGCATTGCGCCGGGACGTTGGCGCAACTCCATCAACTTTGATGAACGCCGCACATCCCAAGCGGGCCGTACCTGAAGAGGGTCGGCCGCAAACCAGAAAGGGACCATTCGCGATGGCCAAGATTCTTGTAAATATCGAAAAGGGAATTGAAATAGGAGCCGAAGACGCCTTGAAGTGGCTCACCGGCGCCAACAAGGCTTTGAATGCGGCACCCGGAGTGGTGGCAGCACTTGCCACATTGATTGGCGCTCGTCGAGAAGCCGATTGCTGAACTCGCCGGCGTTGCCGCCAACCCTCTGAACATTCCCCTCGACATCCAGACTGTGAATGACCTCAGGGCAGTGTGGCCTGACGTCAAGCAGTTTCTTGGTACGCTCGGCGTGAAGTTCTAGAGCAATGAAAAGGGCCGCCCCGTGCATGGTGCGGCCCTCAAGCTTCATGTTTTGCGAATCTAGGTGTTGACTCCGCGCGCTTCGCCGAGGGTCAGCTTGACGGTCATCTGCCGGCGGCCGCGCAAGCACGGTGATGCTGATCGTATCGCCAGCCTGATGCTTATCCATCATGGCGCTGATGTCCTGAGGATCGGTGACCTGCTGGCCATCGATGGCCACGATCAAGTCCCCGCCCAGCATGATCGGGGTGTTTCCGACGTAGGCCTGCTCATTTCCGCCGCGGAGACCTGCCCGCTCAGCGGCGCCGCCGGGAATGACTTTCTGGATGAGCACACCGTAATCAGCAGCGAGGCCCATCTGTTCGGCGAGATCGGGCCCGATTGCGTAGGAGACGATACCCAACGAAGGACGCCGCACCTTCCCGTAGCGGGTGAGATCAGCGAGGACGGCCTTTGCAGTGTTGATGGGAATGGCGAAACCGATTCCGGAACTCTGCTCGGCACCGTTGGAGGCAATCATGGTGTTGATGCCGATCACCTCGCCGCGCGAATTGAGGAGCGGTCCGCCGGAGTTGCCGGGATTGATGGCCGCATCAGTCTGAATGGCGTCTTCAATGGGCGCGCCGTCGCCGTTGCGAATGGAGCGGATGGAGCTGATGATGCCGCGGGTCATGGTTCCGCTGAGACCGAACGGGTTGCCGATGGCGTAGACCTTCTGGCCAACCGCAAGTTCGCTGGAGTCAGCCAGCGTGACGGGCTCCAGGTTGGGCGCGTCGATCTGGAGCAGCGCGAGATCGTGCGTTTTGTCGGAGCCCACGACGGTGGCCTTGTAGCTGCGCTTGTTGCTCAGCTTCACTTCAATGCCGCGGTTGGCGCCCTCGACGACGTGGAAGTTGGTCAGGACATGGCCAGCCTTATCGAGAATGAATCCAGAGCCCTGGCCTTCCTGCGGCACAGTACCGTAGAAGAAGTTGAAGACGACGGCGCGCGAGGTGATATTGACGACAGAGGGCAGCACGCGCCTGTACACCGCGATATTGTTCTGCTCCTCCGGATCAAACGCCGGGGCTGCCTGCGCCTCAGTCAACTGCAGTGGCGAATCTGAGCCGCGAGCGCTGGTGAATTTAAGCGGATTGAGACCCGCGGGAAAGTGAGTGGTGAGGTACCAGAACCCACCCACCAACAAAACGACCAGAAAAATCCGGCGCAGTTTCATGGCTTCGAACCTAATGACCTTTCCATATTGTTACGGTTCCGGATTGAAACGGCACGGTGGCGGAACCGGCTCCGAGGGAAGATGTGCGCTGCTTCATCCGATTGTTCCCACTTTTATTTTAATGACTCGCGCATAAGGTTTTTGTTGCTCTCGGTCTTCAGGCGCAGCCACAGTTCCTCTACCTGGCGTCGAAGAGCGTCGAGATTGCCGGTGTTTTCGATCAAAAAGTCGGCGCGAGCGGCTTTCTCGGTGTCGGGAATCTGGTGTGCAAGCCGGGAACGGGCATCGGCTTCGGCTGCTTCACGGCTGACGCCAGCCGGAGAGACTCGGGCGACATAACGCGCGATTTTGGCGTCGTCGGGCGCTGTGACCACCACGATCCGATCGATGCGCTTTCGCAACTCGGCGAACGCGTTGTTTCCTAGACCGCTTGCGCGCGCGTTCACGCTCTGCCTCAAAGATGAGCGCGGAGACAACGACGGCGACTGCGGCGGGATCGCGCGCGAAGACCCGCTCCATCCACTCTCCCTGCGCTTCAATCACGGCGGGATGCACGATGGCGTTGAGTTCCTTGACCCGGCCACCCTCAAACGCGAGTTGGGCGAGTCGGGCGCGTATCAGGCGGCCGTCGGGTCCGGCGACTTCGGGACCGAAGCGGCGGAGGATCTCGGCATACACCTGCTGACCCGGTTCCATGAGGGAGCGGCCGAGTTCGTCTGACTCGATCACCTCGGCGCCCAGTTCGCGGAGAAACTGCGACAACGGTGCTTTTGCCGCTGCCGAGGCCGCCTGTAAGACCGACGCGCAGCACCGTCTATATTCCTCGCCGCATTCTGGCGGCACGAACCGTGTTGGACATCAACATGGCGATGGTCAGCGGGCCTACGCCGCCGGGGACGGGAGTGTATGCGCCGGCGAGTTCGAATGCCTTGGGATGCACGTCTCCGACGATGGTCGATCCGCGCCTGGTGAATGCGGCCTCACGCTTTGCATCCCCAGCGAAGAAGCGGTCAAACTCTTCGCGAGTCGTGAGGCGATTGATGCCGACATCAATGATGGTCGCTCCAGGCTTGACCATCTCTGGTGTGACGAAGCCCGGGCGTCCGATTGCGGCGACGAGGATGTCGGCTTCGCGGGTGACAGCGCCAAGGTCACGCGTCTTCGAGTGGCAGATGGTGATGGTGGCGTTTTCGTGGAGCAGCAGCATGGCCACAGGCTTGCCGACGATATCGCTTCGACCCACGACTGACCGCGTGCTGACCACTAATGGGGAGATTGCTCCGTTTGAGGATCTCGATCACTCCGGCCGGCGTGCAGGGCGCCAGAGCCGGGCGGCCAGCCTGCAGGCGCCCCGCATTCACCGGATGAAAGCCGTCTACGTCCTTCGAGGGGAGAACGGCATCGAGCAGGGCCTTCGTGTCGACCTGCTTTGGGAGCGGCAATTGAATGAGAATGCCGTCGATGTCATCGCGATCGTTGAGGCTCGCAACGAGGTCGAGCATTTCTTCAGTGGTAACGGTGTCGGGAGGCGTGATGAGTTCGCTGAAAAGGCCAAGGTCGGCGCACGTCTGCACCTTGCTGCGAACGTAAATCTCAGATGCAGGCACGTTGCCAACAAGGACGGCCGCCAGTCCCGGCCGAATGCCTTGTGCGGCAAGCTTCAGGACCTGTTGCGCCACTTCCTGCTTGATTGCCGCGGCAATCGCGGCCCCATCGAGAACTCTTAGGCATCGTGCTCTCCCATCCAATCGTATCGCCTTGGGGCGGTCGACTGGGCTGCGGAGTCTGACGCAGCGGAAAGAATCCTCTTTACTTTCAACATCCTTCCGAGAGTATGCTCTTGGGCATGCGTCCCCGCTGCTCGTTCTTCCCCTGTGTCGCTGCTCTTGCTTGCCTCGTTCTCGGTCCGGTCACATCCCGTGCTGTGGAGGGGAGTGTGGGCACAGAGCAGAAAGCCCAAGCCCACATAATCGAAGGACTCGGGAAAGACACGGTTCCTCTGGAGGGCGCGTGGGAGTTTCGTCTGGGCGATGATCCGGGCTGGGCGTCACCGTCGCTGGACGACTCGCAGTGGGCAAAAATCACCGCGGATCAGACGTGGGGAGCGCAGGGGTACTACAGCTATACGGGCTTCGCGTGGTACAGGTATCACCTTTCGATCACTCCAGTAGCAGGCGCACCAAAGGACCTTGCGGTACTGATACCGGCGATCGACGACTGTTACGAGGTCTACTGGAACGGCGTCCTCGTCGGGAAGAACGGGAAGCTTCCGCCCGACCCCACCTGGTACACAACCCAACCACCGCAGACCTATGGGCTGGGGCAGGTGCAGAGTGGCGTTCTCGCAGTCCGGGTCTGGAAGGCGCGACTTGCTTCAAATGATCCCGGCACCCTGGGCGGGTTTGAAGTGATGCCTGTCTTGGGAGGGCCGGATGCCATTGCCGCGCATAAGGCCCAGATCGATTTCAAATGGCTTCGCAGTCACCAGTTCGAATTCGGCCTGAACTCACTTTATGCCCTTGTCGCATTGTTGAGCTTGTTGGGTTGGTTTCGCGATCGCAAGCAATGGCTCCTGCTATGCATGGCAGGTTACACGCTGATGCAACCGGTCGCCTTGCTGATTGGAGGAATGCGCATCCAATGGCCGTTCAGTATTACGGTCGGCCTGCTTCAGCCAGTGTTGATGATCCGGGACATTTCCCTTTGGTTCCTGATGCTGCTGCTCCTTAAACTTGAAGACAGTCCGCGCCTAATGAGAGTTGTGAAGTGGTGGGTCTGGTGCTTCGTCGTCGCCTTCAGCCTGGACGGATTTGTCACCATGGCATGGGGAACGGTCTGGAGCGCGCAGATGCAGGTTGCCGATGCAATTCTTACCTGCATCTTTACACCGCTTGAAACGCTCCCAATCATCCTGGTGATCGCGGCTGTTGTGCAGAGAAAGCGGCTCGACTCGGAGCGCTGGATTGTTGCGATCTGCGGTTTCGCGACGGAGATGATCTTCGCGCTTCGAAACGCTGCGACGCAGTTTGTGCGATACACTCATTGGACCTTGGCCGACAAGCTGAATGCGCCGTTGTTCTTCCTGAATGGCAACCCGATGCCACCGCGTGCCCTGGGCAATACTCTCTTGCTGTTGTCGGTCATTTACGCGGTGTACCGATATTCGATTGAGAATCGGCGCCAGCAGGCGGCCCTTGAGCAGGAGTTCAAAAATGCGCGCGAGCTGCAGCAGGTGCTGATTCCCGAGACGCTGCCGACGGTGCCGGGATTCACGGTTACGAGCGCGTACCGGCCGGCGCAGCAGGTGGGTGGCGACTTCTTCCAGATCATTCCGCTGGAGGGAGGCTCCACGCTGGTGATTCTGGGCGACGTGAGCGGCAAGGGCCTGAAGGCCGCCATGGCCGTTTCCCTGATTGTGGGGGCGGTGCGTGCGCTTGCCGACGATTATCCGGCACCGGCCCAGTTGCTGACCCAACTCAATCGCCGGTCTGCACGGGCGCCTGCAGGAAGCGTTTGCGACGTGCCTGATTCTTCAACTCAGGCCGGACGGTGCGTGTGTGCTGGCAAGCGCCGGTCACCCGGCGCCTTATCTCAACGACAGCGAGATCGAGTTGCCGGGCGCGTTGCCGCTGGGAGTCTCAACGAATACCACCTACATGCAGAGCGAATTCGACGTACGCGCGGGCGATCATTTTGCTCTTTATACGGATGGGTTGCTGGAGGCTCGCAGACCGTACAGGCGAGCTCTACGGCTTCGAGCGGCTTGAGGGCCTATTCTCCGTCAGAACCAACGCTGCTGAGGCTACAGCAGCCGCGGTGAACTTCGGCCAGGACGACGACATTACGGTGTTGACGCTGACGCGGCTGGCCAGCGGCGAGGAGCCGGTAGTTCTTGACCTCTCGCCAAGTCTGCAGGCTAGCTTTCAGCTTTTAGCTTTCGGTGTTCGGGGGGGCATTCTCCTCGGTTTTCAACTCCTGTTTCCGTTGTGTGCCGGGAGGGGGAAATGAACTGCAAAGCTGAACTCAGCCTCGCCCAAGCAAAGCTTGGACGGGGCACCCTCATCAATGTCAGGCCCCCCATCACTTCTCCTCCAGAGTGAGGGCGTAGATATCGTCGCTTCCAACATCGCGAAGCACCAGCGGGGTGTCTGTGGGATCCAGGCTCATCGAAAAACCGACGAAGCCGGTCAAGTGCTGCTCGCGCAAGTCGGCGACTCGCTCCAGTTTTCCTCCCGTGACGGGAATCCTGAACACACCCTGGTCGCGACCGGCATGCAGGAAGTAGATGAACCGGCCATCCCTCGAAAAGCTGGGAAACTGCACGTCCCCGTTTGCGGTCAGCGCAGCCCAGCGTTGCGTTTTCAGGTCGAAGACCTGCAAATTGGAGGCGTTTCGGTCCAGTCCGGCGATATACCGTCCATCGGGAGACCAACGCGGGGAGAAGAAGCTAGTCGATCCGGGGATGGTTTCGATCCGCCGGCTGGACACATCCAAAATGCACAGTTTGAGTTTCTCTCGTCGGCAGCGCTCCACAGCCATAGACGACCCTTGTTCCATCGGGAGACCAATAGGGATCGGAGTTGCGTGTAGCTTCCTCGGGTAACAACCTTTGCGGGCTACCGCCTTCTGCAGGAATGACGTAAATCTCCAGGGTCTCTTCGCGGAAGTCGGTGAACAGAATCTGTCTTCGAGTCAGGCGACCACCGTGGATTGACCACACGCATAGGCGGTTGCGAAAGCTGCACGCGGTGGCTTCCATCCCGGTCGGCCTTCCATAGGGCACCTTCGGGAAACGAGACATAGGCCACGGACTTTCCATCGTTGGAAAAGGATACAAATTCGGCGGAGACCCCGCCAAAGAAGGGTTGTAAACCACCGGTCTTCGGGTCAATTCGTGACAGCTCGCCACGCGGGGTTCGGCCATCCGCAAAGATCTTCTTTCCATCCCGACTTGAACGTGGCCCGCCCCAAATGATCGGCCCCGTAGTCAACGGAACCGGAAGGGAAGGCGGCCGCTGGAACAGCCCGCGCCGCTCATCCAGAGCCCAGATCTGGCCGCCGGTCGACCTGCTTTGCAAATTGAAAACATAGAACCGTCCATCAGGCGTCCAACTGCCGCAACATTGAATACCCGGTTCATGCCAGTCGGAAAAGAGCTGATGAAGTCCCGAACCGTCCGACGCGATCTCCCATAGCAGACCGCCCCGGTCGAACCGGATGACTCTTCCATTTGGCGACCACTTGAACGAAGCGGGGACGGGGCCTACAGTCGCCAATTTACGGGGTCCGGTTCCATCGCTGCGGACCACAAAAACCTCGCCTTGGTCTGTGGAATAAACCACGGATGCTCCATCGGGCGAAAATGCGCCGTCGAGACTCCCTACCCGTGTGGCCGACCCTCCCAGGATGGGCACTACCCAGAGAGAACGGTCGGCTGGATAAACTTGGACCAGGGCATTGGAACCGTCAGGAGACAGGTCCACCATGTAGCTGTGGGCTCCTGGCACGGTAATTGGAAGAGGGACAATCTCGCCGCCGTTGACTCCAACCTGGGCAATCGAGGCTGGCGACATATAAGAGAAATAGAGCCTTGTTCCGTCCGTACCGCCCAGACTTTTGCTGCGACCATCGTGGGTGATCTGGCTGTACTCTGTGATGCGCGGCGGCGCAAGCGGACGGCTCAGATACCAAATCCTGCCCGACAACAAAGCGACCGCCGCAGCACAGCCAGCCAGCACCCACTTCCATCGTATTCGCCCAACTCGTCCGGCTGCATTGCTCGCGGCCGACACCGTGGCAAACCCGGCCTCCCCGCCAGCGGCAGGATCAGGGGCCGCTGCAGAAACACCGGAGGCACCCTCCGCAACCTCCACCGAGCGGATTAACTGATAATCAGCCGTCGGAACGGTCTGGATGAATGGCGGCTCGTGTGTGGCCTCGTCGAGTACTGGAGTTAAGCCCTTCTCGATCGCCGCGGCAGTGGCAGTGAGCGGTGCGACTCCCGGCTGGGATGCGTTCTCCTGCTCGCGCGATACCGGCACGATGATTCGGTACCCTCTGCGCGCAAGAGTCTCGATATAGCGGGGGCTTTCCGGCGAATCCTGCAGGGCATCCCGCAGCCGCTTCACGGCCGCATTGATGCTGTGGTCGAATTCGACAACCGTGTTATTGGGCCAAAGCTTGTTGCGGATCTCTTCCCGCGACACGACTTGACCCGGGCGCTCCAGCAATTCGACGAGTATTTGAAAGGGCTGTTCCTGGAGCCGGATTCTGTGACCGTTCTTACGCAGCTCAGCGGCTCGAAGATCGAGTTCAAACGCGCCAAAACGAATCATGGAAGACGTGGAAAAGCCGCGGTCATACGGAGCTTTCTGTTCCATGTGCGGAGGCCGCATCTCGGTGGCCAGGGTGAAAGTCTAGCACATTTTTCTTACAAATAGCTCTAAGCTACGCCGTATCAAGCAGATGCCTCGTGACTAATATGTCACCCGCATATCATCGCCGTTGCATCGACGCATTCGCCGCGGCGACTTAACGTCGTTACTACGGCGTGCCGGTCCGGGTGGAAATGTCAGCGAGAGGCGCGAGCGGAAATTCATTTCAACAAGGGAGAACCCTAATGAACACTATCGCAAACTGGAAAGGCTCGGCTCGCAAGGTCTGTGGGCTGCTCGTAATCTCCGCGGCTTTTGCGCTGGCGATGCCCAGTATCGCCAATGCTGAAGACGAAAACACAGGATTGGCTGCGCCCATCGAGGGTACCTGGATCATGCAGGTGCATCGCGTACAACAAAACATCACCTTCACTGCCATGCAGTCGTTTGCTGCTGGCGGGGTTACTCAGGCCACAGGGACGATCGATCGGATACCAGCTCCTCCCATCTCGCTGCTCTTCGGAACCTGGAGACGTATCGGCCACAACAGTTACGCAAACTCGCTCAGTTTCTTCATCTTCGACCCAGCAGGCAACGCAGTTGCCATGCTCCAGAACTACTCGTATTTTCACTTGACTGCCAACGGCGAAATCGTGGGTACGGGCGAAGCCTATGCCTGCGATCCGAACGGGGACAACTGCGTGGATACCAATACAGCGATCACATTCATCGGCAAACGCATGCATGCCCAGTACCCCTGATCAATTTCAGCGCTGAAACCGGAGCTCCCAATTTCGAAGACTTAATGAGCAACGACCATATAAGGAGACTTCTGCACGCGCCCTTGCTCTCAAAAGGCATCTTGGGCGGCGCTCGTGTCTTTGGTTCTCCGTCAGTTACCAGCGACTCGTGAGTTCATCGTCCAACGGACGTCGGTTCAAATCCGGGCTCCGGCAACTATCGAGCCACTCCATAAGGGGTGGCTCTTTTTGTGCTTGCTGCAGATGCATTCTCGAGTAGCGGTTCATTGCGGCAAAGCGCGAAGGCGGGCTTCAAAGCGTTCTGTATCACACTTCAATGTGATTTTTCTCACATACAGTCGTGTAATCAAGCCGCGTAATCTTGTCCAGAAATTGATCTGGATCACACGAAGCCGCACTTCTGCGCTCAGTGTCTCCAGCGTCAAGGAGATTGGGCTTGATGAACGCCTTTAAAGATGCAGGGCATCTTTTCCGATTTGCGGGACTCTTTGTTCTTGCATTTCTTGTGTTTCTGGTGATCCGAGGGTACGTTGTACCGCGCAGTTTCGGGCAGTACGGCCACTATCGGGGCAACGCGATCGGCGACATTGCTGCGCAACCGATCAAGTTTGCCGGCCATGAGACTTGCGAGGGCTGCCACACCGACGTACTGGACGATGAAGAAGGCCGGGAAGCATGCGCATGTGAACTGCGAAGCTTGCCACGGGCCGCTGGCGAAGCATGCCGACGATCCGGCGTCGGTTACACCTGTAAAGCCGGATACGGCGGTGCTGTGCGCACGCTGCCACACCGCGTCGTGCAGCCAAGCCGAAGGGCTTTCCGCAGGTTGATCCGCCGGACCACTCGAGCGGGGTTCCCTGTGAGACCTGCCACAAGCCGCACAGTCCGGCGATCGATGCGGGAGGTGCGAAGTGAAGATCTCCCGACGTCATTTGCTGGTTCTTCTTGCCGGCGGCGGCGGTTGCATGGAAATCCGTGCTGGCCGGAACTCCTGAACAGGCTCCCAACTACAAGATGTCCGAACACTGGTGGGGCATGCTGATCGATATTCCCAAGTGCATCGGCTGCGGCAACTGCGTGCGGGCCTGCCAGGCGGAGAACGATGTGCCGGACGGATACTTCCGCACCTGGGTGGAGCGCTACCACGTGTCAGACGAGGACATGACCAATCCTCAGGTGATTTCGCCTGACGGCGGCAAGGAAGGGTTTCCGGTCGCAAAGGAAGATGCAGGGAAGTACTTCTTTGTTCCGAAGATGTGCAATCAATGCGCCGATTCGCCGTGCACGCAGGTGTGTCCGGTGGGTGCGACCTTTGTGAGTCCGGATGGCGTGGTGCTGGTGGATCAGACGTACTGCCTGGGATGCGCGTACTGCGTGCAGGCCTGCCCGTATGGATGCCGCTACATTCATCCGGAGAAGAAAGTCGTCGATAAGTGCACGCTCTGCTACCACCGGATCACCAAGGGACTGACGACGGCATGCTGCGAAGCATGCCCGACGGGCGCGCGGCAGCTGGTGGATTTGAAGAATCCGAACGATCCGATTCACGAATTCCTGAAGACGCATAGCGTGCAGGTGCTGAAGCCGCAGATGGCGACGGGTGCAAAGGCCTTCTACAACGGGCTGGATGGATCGGTGCGATAAGCAGCCGCTAGCTACTAGCTTTTAGCTGCTAGCTAAAGGCTGATTCACAGATGCCAGGAGCTAGCAGCCAGCAGCTGAGATCTGAGTTTTTATGAACGGTGTTGAAGGCTTCATGTATCCGAATGAGATTGAGCTCCAGTGGAGCGTGCTGATTGTCCTGTACCCGTTCATTACGGGACTGGTGGCGGGCGCATTCATTCTGGCGTCGCTGGAGCGCGTGTTTCAGAGTGGAGGCGGTGAAGCCGACGTATCGGCTGGCACTGCTGACGGCGCTGGCGTTTCTGCTGGTTGCGCCGCTGCCGCTGCAGTTGCACCTCGGCCACCCGGAGCGCTCGCCTGAGATGTACTTTACGCCGCACAGCACCTCGGCCATGGCGATGTTCGGGTATGTGTACCTGTGGTACCTGATGGCGGTGCTGGTGTTCGAAATCTGGCTCGACTACCGGCGCGACATCGTGCTGCTGTCGCAAACCACAACGGGTCCACTGCGGTGGATCTACAAGGTGATGACGCTGGGATCCGACAACATCAGCGAGCGCTCGCTGCGTATCGACGAGCGGGTCGGCTGGATTGTCACGCTGATTGGCATTCCTTCGGCGTTCCTGCTGCATGGGTACGTCGGGTTCATCTTCGGATCGATCAAGGCGAATCCGTGGTGGTCGTCGCCGCTGATGCCGGTGGTGTTCATCTTCTCGGCGATGGTGTCGGGCATTGCCGGCGTGATGCTGCTCTACATGGCGATGACGAAGCTGCGCAAGCAGAAGATCGACATCCGCTGCGTGGACACGATTGCGATGTACCTGTTCTATATCTTCATCATCGACTTCAGCCTGGAGATGCTGGACCTGATTCACCGCATCTACGAGGCCGACGAATCGTTCCGCAGCCTCAACTTCATGGTGCACACCAAGCTTTACTTTTCGCAGATCGTGATCCAGATCGTGCTGGGCACGGTGACGCCGCTGATCCTGCTGTTCATCACGCAGGTGGTCAAGCTGCCGGAGATGGTGCGCAAGCGGATGTACGTCATTGCCGGATCGCTTGCACTGGTTGGCGATCTTTGCCATGCGCTGGAACGTTGTGATCGGCGGGCAACTTGTTCTCAAAGAGTTTTCTTGGCTACACGACCTACAAGATGGCGCTGGTGACACAGGAAGGATCGCTAGTTGCGGTCGCGTTATCCCTCCTCCCGCTTCTCTTCCTGTGGGTTCTTGTGAAGCTGCTGCCGCCGTGGCCGGAAGAGCATGTGCCACAAGGTGCGGGAGACTAGCAGCGAGGTTGTGTCAGCGTGAGGCTGTCAGCCGGGTGCAGACATGAACGAAACTTCCCGCTGAACTGGAATTGTTATCGAGCCGACTAGACGAGCTTGAGAAGCGCGTCCACGCGTTGGAACATCCGTCTGAAGCGATTGCGCCAACTTCTGAAGAGCCGCTCTCACAGTCCGTATCACTGAACGCGGAAGAGAACCAGTCTGAGCAGACGAGCGGAGTGTTTGCAGTGCTGGGCAGAGGCATGCTCGGCATTGCCGGAGCTTACGTTCTCCGTGCCGTGGCGGAGTCCAGTTCTCTGCCAAGGCCGGCAGTTGCGGGCGCAGCGGTGATCTACGCCATGGCGTGGCTGGTCTGGGCGGCGTGGTCGAAGAGCGCCGGGAAGCTCGCGCGGACCATTTATGCAGGCGCCTCCGCCGTGATTCTTGCACCGATGCTGTGGGAGCTGACGCTACACTTCAAGACGTTTTCACCTTCTGCCGCCGCTGCGATTCTTGGCGCATACGTGGTGCTTGCGACAGTGCTTTCGTGGAAGCGAGATGTTGCGCCGGTAGTGTGGGTCGCGCACGGAGCCGCGGCAGTGACGGCGCTATCCCTGGGGATCACGACCCATGTGGTGCTGCCGTTCATTGCCACACTGCTACTGCTGGTCATGCTGTGTGAGTACTCTGCAGCACGGGGGCGCGGGGATGGCGTCCGGCCGCTGGTTGCACTGGTCAGCGATGCCGCGATCTGGGCGCTGATCTTCATCTACAGCGGGCCGCCGAATGCGCGGGTTGATTTTCCGGATTTGCAGGCGACGGCGTTGATTGCTCCAGCGTGGCTGCTATGGACGATCAGTGCAATCAGCCTGACTGTGAAGGCCGTATTCCAACAAAGGACGATGTCGGTCTTTGAAGCGATCCAGGCAATGGTTGCATTCGCGCTGGCGGTTTCATCCGTGCTGTACTTTGCACCGAGACCAGGTGTGATGGCGCTCGGAGTGATCTGCCTGCTTCTGGCGGTGTGTTGTTACGTTGCGGTTTTCCGGTATCTTCCGCAATCAGGAGAACAACGAAATCGCATCGTGTTCGGCTTGTGGAGCGCGGCTCTCACGCTTGCGGGCGTGGTCTGGTGCCTGCCGTCCGTCGCGGCGGCGGCTTGTCTGGGCGCAGGGGCCCTGGTGGCAATTGTTTTCGGCGTCCGCAAGCAATGCGCGTTGCTGGAGCTTCACGGACTGGCGTTCCTGGTTGCAGCTGCGGTGATTTCGAGATCGCCTCAGTATGCCTTTGGAGAACTGACTGGTTCAGCAACGGAGAGACCGGGCCTGATCCTCATTGCGGCAGCAGTCTGCGCGATCGTTTTTTATGCAGCCAGCAAGGAGCGGCTGGGAGAGGAATGGCAGCAGCAGGTTCTCCATCTTGTTCCCGCATTGCTGGCCGCATTCGCATTGTCGGCACTGATTGTGCAGGGGCTTCTCGGCGTGGCCGCAACCTTCACGAATCTCGGGGTGCATCATGTTGCTTTCATTCGCACCCTGACGCTGTGCGCAGTCTCGGTTGCCTTCGCTTTCGGCGGCTCGCGCTGGGGCAGGCTGGAGATGAGGCGAATCGCCTACGCCATGTTGGCGTTTGTTGCCGCGAAGCTGCTGTTCGAGGACCTGCGGCATGGGCGCATGGAGTTTATTGCCGGATCGATTTTCGTGTTTGCGCTTACGCTGATTGCGGTTCCGCGGCTGATGCGTGTGGGAACGAAGGACCGGGCCGCTCTGAAGCCCGAAGCCGTTCTGCAGAAGCGCGGGTGATTCCGGACGAAGGCCGTTGGTGGCGTCGATTTCGCCCCGATCGCCCCGGCTGCAGGATTCCCTGATCTGCCGGGCATCTGCCTCCTGCGCGGCGCGGGCCTGCGCGAGCTGTGGCTCAACGGAGTGGTCCTGACCGTGATGGGGTGCGCCATGATCCTCCTCGCAGCCCGCCAGTTTATCAAGCACAGCGGCAACTGAGCCGGGCAGCTGTTCTTCGTCCTCGTCCTCATCGTCGTCATTTCCATGAAGTTGTCGCAGGTCTCGCTTTTGGGACAGTTGCGGCAGTCCTGAGGAGGTTCGCAGACCGTCTTCTCGGGCGCGAGAACGTCTTCGCCCTCGTAGCTTAGCGACCGCACGGGGTTGAGGAAGACCATGGAGGTGCGCGCGGCAACCTTGGTGGCGATCTGCAGGCCGTAGAGAAGCAGCCCGGCGCGGCGCGGATCGAGACGCCCGGCGGCCAGCTCGCCCAGCACCTGGGTAAGGGCCATCTGGATGGCGCGCCGGTCTTCAAGCACGGGAAGCTTGAGCGACCAGTCGTCGAACTTGGTTTTGGGCGCGGTGACGCGATGCAGGTTGGTGTGGAAGTAGCAGAAGTGCGTTTCGCGGAGGGCCGGGGCGTGGCACCGGATTCCGCTGGGCATGATGTGGCGACATTCGTTGTACATGCGAAGTTCTCCTACCCCAACCATCTCCAAGAAGAGTTTTTTATCTCAGTCCGCGACGTGGTGGGCGTTGTCCTGAGTTCCTCGCGGATCGAAGTGATCCGTGGTCGCAGGTGGGAACCGCGACCCTCGCGCACCGGTATTCACTGATTCGTCTTCACTGATATCAAGGTTAGCGATTGGCGCGCAATTAATACGCAATTGCCGCAACGAGGCAAACACTTGCCATGCAGGGAGATGCAAAGAAAAGTCCATGCGCGGGAGTTGACAGAAGCTCCCGATCAGGACGGAATGGCTTTCGCTTCAAACGCCTGTCCATTTGACGGCCGCACTCAAGTTTAAAAGAACGGACGATGTACGCTCGAAAGAAGCCGTCTGGAGAATACAATCCGATCATGTCTGACACTGGCATTACCCTGTTCGATGTTGGGAGTGCTTTACCTTGGGTCGAAGAGAAAATCCGCAGGTTATTTGGTAAGGATGCCGCAACGCTTGAGCAGAAGACGCTGCTAAAGCAACTCCACGAGATTGCAGTGGAGATGACGCGGTCAGTGCAGTGTATTGGGATGTCTAAGCCGATCTCTTTCGAGAAGATATATCAACCAACGAGGCTTCGCGTTCGATCTGGCTTCAGAATTTCGGATGCGGCAGCGTTTCAGTCCCAGAACCGGCAAGCACAAGCAATCGCACTGGCCGTTCACAGGAGTTCACGCACGTGTTGGTTCAGCGTTTTTGGATCCCGAAAACGCGATTATTTTCGCCGGGCCTGGGTGGGGCAAGACTACGTTCCTGCACCACATTTTCCGCATGGTGAGTTCCGACCCAAGTCAATATGCGGTCCTAATAACACTGCGTAGGCCAACAGCAGTTGATGACCTAGAGGAGTTCACTAGCATCTGCGCCAGTCAATCTATCATCAAGCGTCGACTGAAAGTCCTTTTGCTCGTAGACGGGTACGATGAGCTACCAGTCAAACTACGGACCAAGGTCTCGGATGGGCCCTTCTCCGATCAGCGCAACGCAAGCTGGCCGATACATTCTTACATGCCGCGATCATTACGAAGTCATAGGATTGAGTGCTTCACAGGTACAGATTGAATGCTTTGATAAACATGACAAATACGAGTTCGTAAAGGCGTTCCTTTCGGCATTTGAGTCGCACATCGACTCAACAAAAATGGTCAACGAACTTGAGGATCGTGAGCTGTCTGACTTCCTTTCTCACCCACTGCTGCTAGCACTCGCCTGCATTGTGAAGTGCGGAAACAGTTCAGCAGCCAAGAAGCGCAATTCGACTGCTCGAGCGAGCATTGATGACTCTCCAGTATTTGTGGGACATGAACAAGGGAATTGATCGAGAGAGGCTGACAAAGCTGGATGGCAATGACCGAATGGATATCCTAAAGCGTATTGCCTATGCATCTCGCTCGCCTTACATGCAAAGCACGCGGGCCGAATCAATTGCAAGGAAGGCGCTTGACAGAGAGTGCAAGTTACAAAGACGGATCCGGCCTTAGTACTGCGCGAATCGGCCCAGTTTTATGGCATTCTTATGCAGTCGTCCGACGGATGGGAGTTTGTTCATAGAAGCGTCCAAGATTATTTGGCCGCAAGGCACTGGGTCGAATCGGGGCAATTCGCCAATGAGAAGAAGTATGAGTGGAACACGAGGACGGCGTACGCAGCATGTATCTCAGGCGACGCAACTGTGGTTCTGAAGGGAGCTCTTGAATCAACGGAAGGGCATTACCTGTGCGATGGAAACATTCATGAACGCACCTAGCTTCGACATGAAAGTGATCGCGCAATCCCTCAAACGCTACTATTCGGTACGTGATAGGTCGGTCCTTTTCGAGGCCTCGGCCAGAAGGCGTCGCAGGTGGAGTAGATGTCAATTTGTTCGAGCTGTTGAGCAATAGATTCTTGAACTACCTTATCGAAGATCTTTGTAAGCAACGGACCGATCGCGAGGACGTTCTAATTGGATATTGCCTTGCGGAACTCAACGCCGTCACCTTGGGTGGATCATTCCACATTTTCGGTACTGGAGTCGGCATTCCCCGACCTCAGATTCCAGTTCAGGCTTAGCGGCGGTTTATTTGTAACGCCTGAGATGGCGCGTCCAGGTGTCCGATGCCAGTAATCCACAAGTCCAGTTTGAATGGACGGGTGCCCTAGATTTCGCCCGCCGCGGCGGGCGATCTGGGAAACCACAAAAGCCGAAGCTCCCCGATCTTGCTTGCAGATCATTACCCTCTCTCGGCGCACAATGAACATAGCCATTGGCACACCCTCGCTCAATCAAAAGACGGGAGCCATGACCTGCCTTTGCCGGTGAAACTGTATGACCGAGGAGCGGAGCCCATCCCTGACCACTGACTGCTGTCCACACATGAAGTCACCCCTAACTCCTTTGCTGAGAGGAATCTGCGGCTAAGTCTAATGATGAGAGGAATTTGGCGACGCACCCATGCCGTAACCATTTGAAAATAAGGAACTTCTTTCCAGAGATGGGGGAGGGGGCAGGCTAGGTTTATACCGCTCTCAAAGCGCCGCCACGCAGGGCGAACCGACCATTTCGCGCTCCCAGCCCGCTCGCCACCGCGGGCGAGACCCATCGCCAAGCTCAGAGCAGGTTTTGAGGCGCCCTGCGATTTTGGATGGATGCTGAACGCGGCGCTTTTCAGCGGAGTGAATGTGGCGCATCTGGAAGCAACTTCGGGTCGTTCATAATCCGGCCCGGAGCTCAGGAAGAATCTGTACAGCACAACAATTACTTCCACGTAGTCATGGAAGCAGCACTTCTTCATGGATATTTTCTGTCAGTTGATCGATCTGTCGTAGACCTGAACTGAGCCGCCGATATCGCGAAAGAGCATGTGGGTTACCTTGCCACTCGGTCCTTTCTCAAACGTGATCAGGCCGGTATCTCCTCGAATCACGAACGTACTGTCGGAGACCGCCAGGAGTTCGGTCTTATCCGTCTCGTTCGATTCCTGCGCCATGAGTTTGCCGCCTTCCCGGGTAAGCGTGACCGTCGAGGGGGCGGGCGCAGCAGTCCAGACGCCCAGATAGGTGTCGAGAACCTTCGGATCGACCGACCTCGATTCCAAATCGGCAAAAGGAATGACTGCAACGGCGGAAGCAACCATCTGCCAGCCTGACCCGGTGCGCTGATAAACCAGTGTTCGCCGAATGTGCTGGCGCATTACTGCGCTGGGATCGTCGTGGTGGGTACGCTTGAACACGTAGGAAAAGACAGCCACGTCGCCCATCTGGCTGAACATGGTGTCTGACATTTCCAACGAATCGTCCATCACCTCATGCTGCATGAGTGCAAGCAAGTGCTGCTTGCCCGCGACAGTACCGTTTCCCAAGTGGAAGAGTGCGCCCTGGGCTACATTGCCGGACCACACCTCGGTTTTGTTGGGGGATTTCAGGCGGACTGCTTCAAGAGCGCGGATTTCCTCTTCGGCGTTGCCGGCTTTCGGCGGCTCTTGTGCCGAACTGCATATCGCGGAAATCAGAACAAATGCGAGCAAGTATCGGACGGTCACAATTTTTGTCCTTCCTTCGGTCGTCGGGGCACTATCGGGAGTGTCTTTACGTGGTGACAATCCTTAGCGGTTGATCAATCACCATAGCATTCTTTAAGGGGTTCTGCGTGAAAACGCCTGAGCAGAGGAATAGCAAGGATTGGGCAATTTCCTGGGGCGGGCGGCGAGTTATTCTGGAACCGCGCTCTTGACGCCGAGGCCTCAATGCACGTAACAGGTTCGCTCATCAAGGATCGCCCCCTCAGCCTCAAACTCCCGGCACTTCTCGCTGCACTCGCTTCTGCTTCTCGTCTGCTTCGCCGGTCGCTATGGATACCATTCCGATGAGCTTTACTTCCTTGCCTGCGCCGAGCATCCAAATGGTTTGAATCTATAGAAGAGGCTTCCCTCAGGGGCTAAAGCCCAGATCATTTTGGGCCGTTTTCGGCACGACTGAAGTCGTGCCCTTTCAAAACATAAATGACCATCTGTGCGGCGGACACCACTAGGTCCTGAGTCTGAAGTTCCTGGCATAGTTTCCGAAAGGCAACCGCAAATCCTTCGACTTCGTAAGCCGCAAAAAACGCGGCTTACAACGCTCAGGATGACAGCAGTATGTATGGCTCAGGATGACAGCAGTATGTATGGCTCAGGATGACAGCAGTATGTATGGCTCAGGATGACAGCGGTATTTATGGTGCGAACTTTGGATTCAGGACACTAGTTACGTGATTCATCATCGTGCAGCTTTTGCGACGGCCAAATCGGGAGGACTTGGCCGTTTCATCTGTGATTCGCCGGCGGTGTCGGAAGTCAGCGGTAGATCTGCGGGGATGCGGGGCGGTGCTGTTCGCCGCGCAGCTTCAGCTTGCTGATGTGGACGTCGTAGCCGGTGCCGGGAAGCAGCGACTCAAGGACAAAGGTCTCGGTTCCACCGGAATGCAGTTCACGGTAGCGGTAGACGCCAACGTTTCCCTCGCTGGTCTCGGTTCCGCCCGCGGGTGCGTCGAGGAAATGCTGTGCGTCGGACAGGGTCGGCGTGGGGTGTGTGTCGCCAGCGAGCAGGCTTTCGGCTGCGTACGAGCGGACAAGCTTGGTCCAGTAACGTGCAAGGAGATCCGTGTCAGCGAAGATGTCGGCCCAGACAATTTCGCCGCGGACGGCGACGACTACTCCAACCGCGTGCTGCTGACGCAGCTGGGCCAGGACCTGTTCGCGGGATTTCATTACCGGGGCCGCGGCTTCATCAACCTTGGCGCTGACGCTGCTCTGCTGCATGGCGCGCGCGTAGCTGGTGGTGTTGAGGTTGCTGGCCGGGTTTGCGCGGGTACCGCCCGATGACCCGGACGAAGCGGGCGAGGACGCAGCGGCCATCTGATTGATGGAGTCGCTCACGGATGCCCAGACCTCATGCTGGTCCTTCATCACCATGGCCTTTTCGCGAACGTTGGGCTGGACCATGAAGCTGCCCGTGGGGGCGTTGGCCGATGCGCCAAACGTGGCGGAAGCCTCAGTCCAGCGGCCGGGCTCGATGCAGAATACGCCGAGATCGACGGGGTCGCTTCCTGGAGGCACAATGCGATCCTTGGCAATCACGCGGTCCTGCTTGCCGCCAGTGACGATCTCGCCCGCCAGAAGAAGCAGAGGCTTGTCAGAGTTGTTCACAAGAACGAGGGTGTTGACCTGGTCGCCTCGATAGGACGGATGCTGGGGATTGGGGACGGGGCGATCGGGCCCATCGTATGGAGTTGACGGTGCGGGCCGAGGACGCACCAGGCCTCGCACGTTGCCTGCCTCGGTCACTTCGACTTGTCCGCTTTTGATTCCCTCGTCGAGGGTGAGAAATGGCGTGGGGGCGGCGGCTTTCGCAGATCGCACGACCGGGAACAGGAGCAGATTGCCGCTCTCGATGGGCGCAAGGACGCGATAGTATTCTGCGGGGCCGTCTGCGGCTCGGCAGGTTGACGCCCCCGGAGCAAGGCCTGTGATCATCATGAAGGCGGTGCCCATTACAGCGAGAGCGTTTAGACTCATCCTGACCAGATTGCTCATCTTTCTCCTCCATCGGTTTGTTTCATGTGCAGAGCATCCCTCAGGGGCTAAAGCCCCCGATCTTGTTGCGGCGCTTGCGGCACGACTGAAGTCGTGCCCTTTCAAAGACTCGATTTAGGCGTTTGCGGCAATCAGGGCTGAAGCCCTGACCTACCAGTCGTGCCCTTTCAAAACGCGATTGGCTTCTGCGGCAATCAGGGCTGAAGCCCTGATCCCAGCCGTGCCCTTTCAAAACGCGATTCGGCTCTGCGGCAATCAGGGCTGAAGCCCATGGGAATTAAGCCTGCATTCAGGGGCCTAAAGGCCCCTACTCCCTCCCAAAACCCCGAGCCAGATTCGCCAGATTCTGCCTAAAGCCGTTCCCTTTCAAAACGTGATTTGTGCAACCCACTCAAGCTGGAGAACGCGGGGTTCGACTTTTCTTGCAGGAATTTTTTGGCGTATCTTCGAGGGGTGGACGCTGCGCCGTTTGAGCCTGTCGATGAGCCGCTGCCTGCAGATGAGTCTGCTGAGGCGTGCGGTATTGATCGCGGGCTGATGGAGGAGCTTTGTCGCAAGAGCGATGCGAAGACCTGGGGGCTCGGACGAGACGAGTTCGAGCGCATCCTGGTCGCTGTGGGAACGGCGCAGAACTTCGGGCTTTCAGCCGGGGCGTCCGCGACGACGGAACATCAAGCGGCCTTCTTCAGTGAACTCAAGTTGGATGACCTGATTCTGGCGAAGGCGTGTGCGGCGGGTAATGAGCGCGCGTGGGAGCACTTTGTTGCGCATTTCGGCCCGCCTCTGACGCGCGCCGCAATCGCGATCTGCGGAAGTGAGAGCGTTGGCCGCGATCTGGCCGATGCGTTCTATGCAGAGTTGTACGGGCTGAGCGAGCGCGATGGAGTGCGACGCTGCCCGCTGGATTCCTATCGCGGACGCGGTTCGCTGCTGGGCTGGCTGAGGACAACGCTGGCACAACGATTTGTGGACCACCATCGCCGTACCTATCGCGAACAGCCGCTGGATGAACTTGATGCGCCTGCATTGGAAAGCGGTGACGACAAGCCCGCGACACCGCTGCCGGTGCTGGCGCAGGCGGTGGAGGGCGGCTTGCAGGGCGTGGATGCGGAGGAACGATTCCTGCTGGCCGCCTATTATCTCGACCAGAGGACGCTTGCGCAGATCGCCGGGGTGCTGCACGTGCATGAAGCGACAGTGAGCCGAAGATTGCGTCGCGCGACGGACGCGGTGCGCAAGGAAGTTCTGCGAAATCTGATGGCTGCGGGCATGAGCCGCAGAGCGGCGGAAGAAGCGCTTGGGACGGATCCGCGGGATGTGGAACTAAAGATGGACCTGAAAAAACTGCTGCAAAGTCCGGAGGCGACGGCGTTCCCAGATAAGGCGCCTCCTGGTGAAAAGGCAATGCGGGACGCGTTGTCGAACGAGACGATTTCAGACAAGGCCAAGACTGCAGGATGAACCCAACGACACATCTCGGAGTGCATCCCGACGCGGAGAGGCTGAACGCGTTTGTCGAGCAGGCATCGCCCTCGGCGGAGCGGCAGGAGATCCTGGCTCATCTTGCACAATGCGGCCGGTGCCGCGAAGTTGTGTTTCTGGCGCAGCAAGCAGTCGGCGCGGAAGACAACGCGCGGGTGGTTGCGGCTTCGCCTGAGCCGGGCCAGTGGTGGCGCAGGTGGTTTGCCGGCTGGCGCTGGACATGGGTTCCGGCGACTGCGTTGGCGGGACTTCTGGGATTTGCAGTGCTGCATCATTTCCGGAATACGCCGTCTGGGACGGAGGTTGCGCGGAATACTCCGCGCGAAGCTCTGAGCAACGCTTCAACAACGACGGAGCCGGAATCAACAAAGGCAGAGCCGGCTTCGAGGCCCGCGATAACCGGGTCGGCGTTGGCGAATGAAGCGATCGCGAAAAAAGCCGGAAGCCCGACGTTAGCGAACCGCAAGGATCTGGGTGTGGTTGCCCGGAAGACGCCGGAGTCTCGGAATCTTCCGGTAACTGTTCGTGACAAGGATCAGCCTGCTCAGGAGATGAGTTCAGTCACGACAGAGGCGTCTGTGGCTGCGGGAATGCAGGCCGTCCATGGCGAGGCTGCTTTAGCGCAAAAGTCCGGCAACATTGGCGGTCCGAACACAACGAACAACGCACTTCAGCAGCAGTTGGCCGGCCAGCAACAGGAGATCGCGCAAGACCAATTGCATAGCGCTCGCTATACGGCGAAAGCGGGAGGAGTGGGCGGAGCGGCGCCTGCAAGTGCCGGCAGAGCCGATGCGCAAGGCCAACCGGCTCCCATGGCGGCCGCGCCGACTGCCGCGCGCGAGCTTGCAATGCAGACGGAGGCCAAGAGCAGTGGCGCCACGGACAGAGTCGCGCTCGACAGCAAGAAGAAGGTCACCCTGCTGCCAAACGGGACGAATGCACTCTCCGCTGCGACCGCGCAGGGACGAACTGTCGCGATCGACTCGGCCGGAGCGATGTACCTGAGCGAGACGCCGGGCGGGCAGTGGATGCCGGTTGCGACCCAATGGACGGGGCGCGCAGTTCTTGTTCGCGCGCGACCGACTGCGACGCAGGCCGGGATATCCCCTCAACCGGCGATTTTTGAATTGGTTACGGACAAGATTGAGACCTGGGTGAGCCCGGATGGTAAAACCTGGCATGCAGAGCTTATTTCACCCCAATGAGCGGACGGCTTGAGCATTTGAAAAGCGAGGGGTAGACTCAGGGACACCTCAGCTTCGCGCTGAAGGTGTGAGTTGGATCACATTGATGGAGCCGCGGCTCGTGCCATTCTTCTTGATGTGGGCAATGTGGTTAGGGAAGCTCGGAACAAGTCCCTATTGCGATCCAGCATTGCCTCAGGGGCTAAAGCCCACGCTGTTTTGAACTTGGCGGCACGGCTAGCCGTGCCCTTTCAAAACATCAACTTGTGCGGCACGGCTGAACAGGCTGCGGAAAAAACCGACGACGGCGAGAATACCGTCCCTCAGGGGCTAAAGCCGCACACATTCTGCGGCACTTCCGGCACGGCTGAAGCCGTGCCCTTTCAAGGCACCGGCTCTTTTCCGCAAGCTGTAATGCCGTGCCCTTTCAAAACATCGACTTGATCAGAGGTTCCTTAGGAGACAAGCCCGGGTAAATGCAACGCCTGTACCAAGTCGTTCTTGCGATCACGGTGATGGTGGCTCAAGTGCTGCCGGCTCCGTCGGCGATGACTTGTCTCCTTCGATTTGCCCAAGGATTTGGCGCGGAGCATGCCTGTTGCAGACACATGCCATCGAACTGCGGGAATGGGAGCAAGTCCTCTTCCGCGGGTTGCTGCGTGCAGAAGTCGGACGGCAGAGATCTCCAGGCGATTTCACCCAAGCCGTTTTCTTTCGAACATGAAATGGCAAGTGTTGGTTCGCCGATCCCGTTCAATGGCGGAGTGAATCTGCATCGCGCCGACGGAGTTGCGGAGTGGCTGCAGACGCATCCACCCGGCCCTGATCCCTCCCTGACCACACACCTCAGAATCTAGAAGAACTCCTGTCTCCTGACGCCTCCGCGGGAAACGCGGGGGACGCGTCCTATTTCCTTTACGAGCAGATTCGGGACCGGAGTTCTTCAATGAAAGCAGTAGTGCGATTCGCCGTCATCCTTGGGTTGGCGGGAAGCGTGTGCGCATGGGGCCAGGCGCATCACAGAATGCAGGGCCCAACGACCTCTCTTGCCAGTCTTGTAGCCGAGGCGCAGAGCCAGAACGCGCAGGTATCGGTGGCCGATCATGCATGGCGTGCGTCGACACACCTTGCGGCACAGGCTACGGCATTGCCTGACCCGCAAATCACCGTGCAGGACCTGAGTGTCGGCAGCCCCAAGCCGTGGGCAGGGTTCAGCAACAGTGACTTTGCGTATGTGGGCTTCGGCATCTCGCAGGACCTGCCGTATCCGGGCAAGCTTCGCCTGCGCGGAGTGGCGGCGGAGCGAGAGGCTGACGCGCAGAAGGCGCAGATTGAAGTGGCTCGCACCAACATAGCCGACCAGGTAAAGACGGCTTATCTTCGCCTGGCGTATCTGCAGCAGAGCGTGAGTCTGCTGGATCAGAACACGACCGTAATCGATGCACTGATCAAGACGGAGGTTTCCCGCTACAGCGTGGGGCAGGGAAGCCAGGCCGACATTCTGCGTGCGCAACTGGAGCGCACAAAGCTTTTGCGCGAGACGACGATGCACGAGCAGGAGATGGGCCAGCTTGAAGCGACGTTGAAGGCGCTGTTGCACAGGCCGCAAGAGTCGGACGACATCGTTCCGGAGCCGCTGAAAGCGACGGACACTTCTCCGCAGCAGCAGGACGCGCCCGCTCTTGTTGCGGATCAGAACTCGACGTTGAAAGCGGATCGCGCGATGGCTGTGGAGCAGGAAGCGCGCCTGCAAGCGGCGAAGCGCGGGACGAAGCCCGACTTCACGGCCGGATACATGTTTCAGGCAACCGGCTCGGACTATCGCGATTACTATGTCGCCACCTTCAATGTGCGCTTTCCGCGCAAGAAGCGTGTGAACGCGGAGATTGCAGAAGCCGCCGAGATGCTTGAGCGCTCGCGGGCAGAAGCAGATGCGGATCAGCAACAACTAGCGGCGGAGGCACGGAAGGAAGCCATCGCGGTTGAGAGCTCGGCCGAACTGATGAAGGAGTATCAGCAGGGCCTGATTCCACAAGCCGAGAGCGTCTTCCGTTCGGAGCTGAACGCCTACCAATCAAATCGAAGCACGCTGAGCGCCGTTTTGAATGCGCTCATGGAGCGCATCTCGTTCGAGCACGACTATCAGCAAGCGCTGCTCGACCGCGAGACTGCGCTGGCACATCTGGAGACTCTGACAGGAGCGGAACTGCGATGAACAAATATATCTGGCGAACTTCTCTTGTGTGGCTGCTTCTGATTGCCGGAGCGATCGGGGTGATGCGGTACCGCAGTGGCGTGCGTGCAGCTCCGAAGGATGAGCGACGCGAGTCTGAGCCCGTGGCGCAAGGACCTTCGGTGGACTCATCGGCGCCCGCCGTGAATGCGCACGCGCCAGACGCTCCGCTGGTTCCAATTCAGTTGACCTCGGAGCGCATGCAAAGTATCGGCGTGAAGACGGGCACCGTTGAATACCAGCAGCTCAGTGACGAGATACGTGCGACGGGAACAGTTGCAATCGATGAGTCGCGCGTCTCCTACGTTCAGATTCGATTTCCGGGATACATTCGCGAAGTTTTTGCCAATGCGACTTTCATGCAGGTACGCAAAGGGCAACCGCTTTTCACGATCTACAGCCCTGACCTGGTGCAGACACAACGGGAATTTCTTCTGGCTGAACAGGACGAGAAAGCGATGTCGGGCAGCGGAGTGGAGGGCGTAGCAAGCGGGTCCGCGTCGCTGGTGCACGCTGCCGAGGAGCGGCTTCGGCAGTGGAACATTTCGGACGCGGATATCGAGAAGCTGCGAAAGACAGGGAAGCCAATCACAGAGATCACCGTGAACGCGCCGGTCGCCGGATTCATTACAGAGCGTAATGCGCTGCCGAATCTCTACGCCGAGCCGTCGACCCGGCTTTACACGATTACCGATCTTTCGCGCGTGTGGATTGATGCGCAGGTTTTTCAGGATGACCTGGGCCGCGTGAGGCCGGGAGAGGCGGCGGAGATCACGATGGACGCCTATCCCGGGCAGGTGCTTCACGCGACGGTGCAGAACATTCTGCCGCAAGTGGACCAGGCGACGCGCACGGTGGCGGTACGGTTGTCTGTGGCGAATCCCGGATTGAGGCTGAAGCCGGGCATGTATGTGAATGCTTCGCTCAAAGCGAGCCTCGGCAGGCAACTTGTCGTTCCAGCTTCCGCGGTGATTGAGTCGGGGCTTCGCCACATTGCATTTGTCGATCAGGGCGAAGGCCGTCTCGAACCGAAAGAGATCCAGGTTGGCGCGCGGGTTGGCGACATGCTTGTGGTCACGGGCGGGCTTGAGCCGAAGCAAAGGATTGTGACGTCTGCCAACTTCCTGATCGATTCTGAGAGCCAATTGCAGGCCGCGGCTGGTGCGCAGGAGGCAACGGTGACCCCAGCGTCCGCGAGCGCTTCCTCTGCGCCGGGTCAGGTGAAGATCGATTTCGGCACGCGTCCCAATCCTCCTTCGAAGGGCAGAAATCAAGTGACAGTGAGCGTTCGTGAGCCGAGCGGAGCGGCAAGCACCGGAGCGGATGTGAGCGCGGCGTTCTTCATGCCCGCAATGCCGGCGATGGGAATGCCCGCGCTACGCGCTTCTGCCCATCTGAGCGAGGTGCGAGCAGGATCTTACTCCGGCATGGTGGAACTGAACTCCGGAGGCACCTGGCAAGTGACGATCACCGTGAGGCGCAATGGGCAGGTGGTTGGGGTGAAATCCACGTCAGTGGATGCAGCAGGGGGAATGTGACATGTTATCGGGCATCATCAATGTTTGCGCGCGCAATCGATTCCTGGTCTTCACTGTGGTCCTGCTGCTAACGCTTGCTGGAATCTGGAGCCTGGGTCACGTGCCGCTCGATGCGCTGCCTGACATTTCAGACGTGCAGGTTGTGGTTCACACGGCGTGGGCGGGGCAGCCTCCGGACATCATCGAAAACCAGGTGACCTATCCGATTGTGACGTCGCTGCTCGCGGCACCGCATGTGAAGGCGGTGCGTGCGCAGACGATGCCGGGGGACTCTTACGTCTATGTTGTTTTCGAGGACGGCACCGATCTCTACTGGGCGCGCTCGCGCGTGGTGGAGTATCTTCAACAGATCGGCGGACGCCTTCCGGAGGCGGCGCATCCTGTCATCGGTCCCGATGCTACCGGCGCTGGATGGGTATATGAGTATGCCATCATTGACAAGAGCCATACACACAGCCTGGCCGACTTGCGCAGTCTGCAGGACTGGCATCTGCGGTATCAGCTCGAAACTGTGCCTGGCGTGGCCGAGGTGGCTACGATTGGCGGTTACGTTCGGCAGTACCAGGTGAAACTCGATCCGCAAAAGCTGCTCGCATACAACATTCCGCTCTCGATGGTTCTCGATCGAGTGAAATCAAGCGCGCATGAGGTTGGCGGACGTGTGCTTGATCTGAATGGCGCACAGTACATGATTCGGGGCGTGGGGTATCTGCGTTCACTGGACGATCTTGGAGCGGTCTCCGTGGGAAGCAAGGGAGGAACGCCCGTTCTTCTGCGTGATCTTGGGACCGTGAGCTTTGGTCCGGACATCCGTGAGGGCGCCGCCGATTGGAATGGCGAGGGTGAAACCGTTGGCGGCATTGTGGTGATGCGCCAGGGCATGAATGCGCTCAATGTTATTCGGGGTGTCGAGAAGCGCTTGAAGGAGATCGCACCGTCGCTTCCTCCGGGAGTTCAGATCGTTTCTGGGTACGACCGCTCGGGCCTGATTCGCGATTCCATTGCGACGCTTCAGCGCGACCTGATCGCGGAAGCGATCATCGTGAGCATCGTGTGCCTTGTATTCCTGTTTCATTTCCGTTCGGCTCTCATTGTGATCCTTACGCTCCCCATTGCGGTACTCATCTCGTTTGTGCCGATGGTCTGGCTTGGGGTGAGCTCAAACATCATGTCGCTGGGCGGATTGGCGCTGGCCATCGGGGTGCTTGTGGATGCTGCAATTGTGATGGTCGAGAACGGGCACCGGGCACTGGCGGAGCGGCAGCAGAAGGACGCTGCGCCGGTTTCCAATTCAGAGCGCAAGGAGATTCTCATCGGAGCGGCGCGGCAGGTTGGTCCTGCACTGTTCTTCTCGCTGCTGATCATCATTGTGTCGTTTCTTCCGATCTTTCTGCTCGAAGCACAGGAAGGGAGGATGTTCAGGCCGCTGGCATGGACGAAGACCCTGGCGCTCAGTTGTTCATCGCTTCTCGCGATCACGATTGTTCCGGCGCTCATGGTGCTGTTGATACGAGGCCACTTGAAGCCGGAGAGCGAGAACCCGGTCTCGCGCTTTACGCAGGCTCTCTACCTGCCTGTGCTGCGCATGTGCCTGCGGTTCCGCAAGACGACGGTGCTGCTGAATCTGCTGTTTCTCGCGGTGACGCTACCGCTTGCATTCAAACTGGGGAGCCAGTTCATGCCATCGCTTTATGAGGGTTCAACGCTCTACATGCCGACGTCGCTGCCAGGAATTGCGATCGAGCAAGCGAAGACGCTGATGCAGTCGCAGGATAGGGTCTTGCGCAGCTTTCCAGAGGTGGAGAAGGTGTTTGGAACGGTGGGCCGGTCTGACAGCGCCACGGATAATGCGCCGCTGGACATGTACGACACGACCGTCATGCTGAAGCCGCGCGATCAGTGGCGTGCTGGAATGACGTACGAGAAATTGATCGCCGAAATGGACCAGAAGCTTCGATATCCGGGACTCAGCAACACCTGGACAATGCCGGTTGCGAGCCGTCTCGACATGGAACTGACCGGAATCAAGACGCCCCTGGGAATGAAGGTGCAGGGCGCGAGCGTGGAGGGGATCGAGCATCTGGCCGGCCAGATTCAAGCTGCGCTGGCGGGAATGCCCCAGGTTAGGTCCGCATTTGCGGAGCGTGTTTCGCAGGGATTCTACATCCAGGTTGAAGTGAATCGAGAAGAGGCGGCCAGGTACGGGCTTACCGTGGCCGATGTCCAGACCGCGGTCACATCGGGGATTGGCGGGGAGAATATTGCTGAGAACGTAGAAGGGCGCGAGCGGTATCCCATCAACGTGCGGTACGCGCAGGACTTTCGCAACAGCATCGACCGCATGCGCAGTGTTCTGCTGGCGACGCCGACGGGTGCGCAGATTCCGCTAGGGCAGGTGGCTACGGTCAACTACGTTCGGGGACCAGCGATGATTCGCGATGAAGATGGCGCGCTTACGGGGTACGTCTTTATTGATCTAAATACTACGGACTACGGTGGATTTGTGACAGAAGCAACCAAGAGGTTGCATGACCACGTGAGTCTCCCAGCTGGTTACACGTACCAGTGGTCCGGCGAGTACGAATTTCAACTGCGAGCGCGGCAGCGGCTGATGTTGATACTTCCGGCTGTGTTCGTCGTGATTTTTATTCTGCTTTACCTGATTTTTCATTCGGTGATGGAAGCGCTGGTATTGATCTTCCCGACGATCTACGCGATGACGGGTGGCCTTCTGCTGCAATGGTGGCTTCACTACAATTTCAGCGTCGCGGTCTGGGTGGGTTACATTGCGCTGTTTGGAATTGCAGTGGAGACCGGAGTGGTGATGGTTCTCTACCTTCACGAGGCGTTTGAAAAGCGTGTTCTTGAGAGCAGCGCGGCGGGGGTGCGTTTGACGCGCGGAGAGATTGAGGAAGCGGTGATAGAAGGCGCGGTTCGCCGGCTGCGTCCGAAACTGATGACGGTCACGGCAGTTCTGGCGAGCCTTATTCCCATTCTTTGGGAATCAGGAATCGGATCTGACGTAATGAAGCCGATCGCAGCACCGATCGTCGGGGGGATGATCACCTCCACAATTCATGTGCTGATTCTGGTGCCGGTCTTCTTTCTGATGATGAAGGAGCGGGCGAGCCGCAAGGCCAGCGGGTTTGAGGGGTCTGCGCATGCGGTAGCGGAGCAGAGAGCAGAAATGACTCATGGAGGGATCGGCGCGCGTCGTTAGAGCTGGTTGGATCAATGCGAGTGCAGAGCATCCCTCAGGGGCTAAAGCAGTTCCTTAGTAGTTATATCCACGAAGAGAGAAGGGGGTTAAGGTGAAGGTGGCGAGACTCCGCAACTGAGCAGATGCCCCGACCCTATTCAGACGACCTGCGCACGAAGCTGCTGCAAGGCTATGCAGCGGGACGAGGGAGCTTGGAGGAACTGGCGAGCCAGTTTGGCGTCAGTTATGGATACGCGAAGAAGATCCGCGTCCAGCAGTTGGGGACCGGGCGGCTGGAGCGGCCGCGCCAGTTGCGTCACCGGGCCTGCGGGGCGACTGACGGCGGAGCTCAAGCAGCATCTGCGAGCCGCCGTAGCCCGGCAGCCTGATGTGACGCTGTCGGAACTGAAACAGCAGTTGCGGAAGGCCCATCAGGTGCAGATCAGCCAGTCGCGGCTGTGGTATTGGCTGCGCGGCCTGGGCTTGCGGCACAAAAAAAACGCTGCGCGCCCAGGAGCAGGAAAGCGGTGAGAGCCTGTGGCTGCGGCAGGCGTGGTGGGAAGTGGTCGCCGAGATCGATCCCGCCTGTCTGGTGTTTCTGGATGAAAGCGGCGTGACCACGGAGATGACCCGCCGCTATGGATGGGGACCGCGCTCGGAACGGGTCCGGGAGGCGGTCCCTGCCGGCCACTGGCAGACGCTGACGGTGTTGGCGGCTCTGACCACCCAGGGCGTACTGGCCAGCATGAGCATTGAATCGCCCACCGATGGCGATGTCTTTCTCGCCTTCGTAGAACAAGTGCTGGCGCCGCAGCTCCAGCCTGGCCACCTCGTCATCCTCGACAACCTGGGAGCGCATAAGGTGGACGGCGTGCGCCAGGCGATCGAAAGCCGCGGTGCGTCGGTGCTCTATCTGCCGCCCTACTCACCCGATTTCAACCCCATCGAGCAGGCCTGGTCCAAGCTCAAGCAACTCCTGCGTGGAGTCAAAGCGCGACTGGTCGAGCAACTGGAGACAGCACTGGCGCAGGCCATCGCCACCATCACACCCCACGACGCGCAAGCGTTCTTCCGCCACTGCGGTTATGAGATACGCAACTGTGAAAATGCTCTAAAGCCCAGGTATTATGCGGCTTCGGCGGCACGGCTAAAGCCGTGCCCTTACAAAACCTGATTGCTTGCGGCATTCATCAAAGCCGTGCCCTTTCAGAACCTCATTGATTCAACCGCTCGGCCCATGCCGGGTCTTTAAAACCTGATTTGTTTAAGCAGCTCCAGTGTCGTGAATCCGAAGTTCCTGGCATAATTTCCGAAAAACAACCGCAGATCCTTCGACTACGAATGGCGCAAAACACGCGGCTATCGACGCTCAGGATGACACCAGTTTTTATGGTGCGAACTTTAGAGACAGGACACTAGCTTCGGAATGGGGTCTCGGACGCTTGTT
>CAVVTY010000003.1:0-19595 GCA_963751225.1 uncultured Acidobacteriaceae bacterium | reverse complement strand
ACGGTCGCTCTGCTGATTGAAGGAGCACGGCGGTAGGGCACCCGGGAATGCAGACGCACAATGAGCTACCACACCCTGCATGGTGTCGGATTCACCATTGGCGCCTTCTGGCTGCACTTGAAAGTCCTTGCGAAGTCGGGGATATCGCTAACCACCGCGTTAACGCGAGACTCTTCTGACGAATGCGTATCTGTCAGAGCTCGCGTTCGAAGTTGTTCGGGTCGCGTTTGCGTACACCAGGATTGGGCATAGGCCACCCAGAACCTTTGCTCGGGAGTGTATCCGTCGGCCCATGAAGTTTTTCCAGCACCCTGGGCCTTGTTCTGCCACG
This sequence comes from uncultured Acidobacteriaceae bacterium, assembly GCA_963751225.1. GTDB lineage: Bacteria > Acidobacteriota > Terriglobia > Terriglobales > Acidobacteriaceae > Telmatobacter. The sequence goes on along the minus strand of CAVVTY010000003.1, from coordinate 19,264 downwards.
CAAGCCAAGCAAGCCGCACTCCTCCAAGATCGGCAATGTTCTCGCCGATAGTCTGCTTGCCATTCAAATGAACACCGGGCACAGCCTCAATCGCATCGTACTGCTTGACCACACATGCTGCCCGATCGTTAAACCGCTGACCGTCTTCCTTTGTCCACCAATCCAGCAAATTACCAGCCTTGTCGAACTGTCGGCCCTGATCATCGAAGCCGTGCGTGAGTTCATGGCCTATAACAGAACCAAGGTCGCCGTAGTTATTCTCATCCGGTTCACTGGCGTCGAAGAAGGGCGGCTGGAGGATACCGGCGGGAAAATTCATGTCATTCATCTTCGGATTGTAGAAAGCGTTGACCGTCGGCGGTGTCGTGATCCACTCTCTCCGGTCCACCGGTTTGCCAATCTTTGCCCTGCCGCGCTTGTTGTCAAACTCGTTCTCACGCACGCCATTTCCGAATGCATCCCCGCGCACGATATTCAGCGAAGAGTAGTCTCGCCACTTATCTGGATAGCCGATTTTATTCGCCATTGCATGAAGCTTTTCTTTGGCCTTCAACTTGGTTTCAGCACTCATCCAATCAAGGCTGTCGATGTCCCTCCCCATCGCTCCTTCGATCGCATTCGTCATCTCCAGAACCTGCTGCTTCTCCTCTGGCGGGAAGTATTTTGCAACGTAGGCCTGTCCCAGTGCTTCTCCCAGTTCCGAGTCAATGCGGCCAACGCAACGCTTCCAGCGTTCTTCTTGCTTCTCGGCTCCATTCAGGTCATGTCGATAGAATCGCCAGTTTTCATCGTCGAAAGGTTCCGACATGCTCGTTCCCGCGAAACTGTGTAAGAGCTGCCATCGCAGATAGGTCTTGATTTCATCAAGGGGCGTGTCGGCGAGTAATGCATTGAACTCCGCAAAAAACCTTGACTCTGTGACGTTCATTTTGCCGGTGAAGGGCGCATTGAAACCGGTCAGGAAATCCGGAAAAGAAAAGTGTGACAACTGTTTCGCAAAGGCGGCTTCATCTGTCGAATGGTTCAGGTTCTGGGGATCGCGTACTTCTACGATTGTGAGTGAAGCTTTTGCCAGGCGGGTCTCGATTGCCAAAACGGTCTGGGCATCCTGGTCGGCTTGAGGTTTTGCCGCTCCCGCCAGGACAAACATCCTGCTGACATGGCCCGCATACTGCTTTCTCTGTTCTACTGATTTCAGGTCGGTACGGGTGTAGTAATCTCGATCGGGCAATCCAAGGCCGCCCGCATTAATAAACAAAATCATCGAGTCGGAATTCGCGTAGTCCTGCTCCGAATCAACCCAGAAAAATGCGTAAGCACCAATCCAGTGAAGGTGTGCCAGCACTGTTGGTAATTCCGCGATGGTATCCATCTTGTCAATCCGATAAAGTTCCGGCTGAATCGGCGCGAGCCCGAGCTTGTTGATCGCCGCCGAATCCATGCAACTTGCGTATTCATCGCCGATCTTTTGCTGATTCGGTGAGCGCGTGGGAGACGGTATCGCCGCTTGTTCGAGGATCTCCCGCAGACGAAGCCGATTCAGCTCGAACAGGGCCGAGTCACGTCCGTAAGCCGTCTTGTCTGGCGGAATCGGGTTTTGCTTAAACCACCCGTTGCAACTGTAACGATAGAAATCGACACACGGGTCGACTGATTTATCGATGAACGATGGATCAAAGACTTTTGTCTCGACGTTTCCATGCGCAGAATCCGTTTGACAATCCGCATGTGTGCTCAATGCGATTGAGAGAACCGACGTGGACAAAGCAACCAATGTCCTTCTGCTAGCGTTTTGCAGATTCATCGTGACCTCCTCCGGATTCCGAGTGGAGATGGTTTGGTTTTCCAGAAGGTTGTCCTGGGGAGAACGTAAGCGCAACATCACTGGCCTTTCGGATAAAAGCTCGTTCACTTTCTGTCGCCCCAGTCACGCGGAGGGAAACGACTGCAGTATTTCCGGATGGTCGGCTAAACGAAAGTTGACCGAGTTCCATGCGCGTTGAGGTCTTGGTCTCCCGCTTCTCAATATCGAGAAGTGGGGCACCTGGTGAGACACACCGGGATTCCCCCCCGGCTGACGTCGCGTCCTTTCAGAGCGGGCCAATTGCGCGAAATGAAAGAACCCCGTCTCTGGAAAGACGGGGCTCGTAGGTGCCGCCTTGATGAAATGAATACGGTTACTTCATGGCGTAGGAAGGAGCGGATTCTTCCACTTTGGCGTGCTCGATGAGCTTCACCGGGTAGTACGCGTTGCGGATGTACTGCTTCACCATGCGGTTGGTGTTGAAGTAGGATCCGTTGAAAGCGAGCGTGGTCCGCATCATGCGGGCCCACTTTTCCGGCTCCGCGCGGTGAAGAGGAACGACAGCGTTTTCGAGCTTGCCGTATAGTGAGTTCGCTTCTTCGGCGTCGTTGGCGCCATCTTCAATCGCCCATCCGGTAACACCCTCGATGCACCCCTCGATCCACCAGCCGTCGAGGACGGAGAGGCTGGGTACGCCGTTGAGGGCAGCCTTCATGCCGCTGGTTCCAGAGGCCTCGTAGGGCCGGCGCGGTGTGTTGACCCAGACGTCGACTCCCGCAGTGAGAAGCGCGCCGAGATCCCACGCGTAGTTCTCGAGATACACAATGCGCAGCACGTCATTGGAGAGCTTTCCGGCAGTCTGGATGACGCTTTGGATGAGCGCCTTGCCGGGCTCGTCGGCCGGATGCGCCTTGCCAGCGTAGAGAATCTGCAGTCCGCCGGCCTCGCCTGCGATCTTCAACAGCCGTTCGGGATCAGTGAGCAGCAGGCTGGCGCGTTTGTAGGTTGCGGCGCGGCGCGCGAAGCCGAGTGTGAGCACGTTCGGATTGAGGACGAGGCCGGTGCGCGTGGCGACTTCAGTCAGAAGCGCTTCCTTGGCGCGGCGATGGGCGTTGAGGATTTCCTGCTCGGGGAGATCGATGGCGTTGCGCAGGTAGAGATTGTCGCGACGCCACGAAGGGATGTGGGCATCGAGCATCTGCTGCACGGGTTCCGAGACCCAAGTGGGCGCGTGAACACCGTTTGTGATGGAGTCAATGTGAAACTGGGGGAACATCTCACGCGAGACTTTTCCGTGCTGCATGGCCACACCGTTGGCATAGCGTGAGAAACGCAGCGCGAGCAGCGTCATGTTGAGGAGACCGTCTTCGAAGACGCCGAGCTTTTCGAGGCGCGCGGTGCGATCGCCACCGAGAATGCGAATGGACTGCTCGGTGGAGAAGCGATCGTGGCCTGCAGGAACGGGCGTGTGCGTGGTGAAGACACATTTTGCGCGTACCTGTTCGATGTCCGCCTCAGTGGGAGCGGTCAGAGGGCCGCCACCCATCTCGCTTTCGAGGAGGGCCAGGATCAGCAATGCAGCGTGTCCCTCGTTCATGTGATAGACGTTGATGCTCCGGCCCAGTGCGTGGGCCATGCGGGCGCCGCCCATGCCGAGGACGATCTCCTGCTGCAGGCGATAGTTTGTGTCGCCCCCGTAGAGATGGTCGGTGAGTCCGCGATCCCATCCCGTGTTCTCGTCAAGATCGGTGTCGAGGAGGTAGATGGGGACCACGTGACCATAGCGGCCCTGCAGGTCATAGCGCCAGGCGCGCACGGTTACTTCGCGCCCTTCGACGGAAACCTTTACACGAGCGGGCTCTTCGGTGCAGAAGTCAGCGGGATTCCAGGGCTGGACTTCTTCACTCTGAGTTCCGGATGAGTTCAGATGCTGCTGGAAATACCCCTTGCGGTGGGCCAATGTGAACGCGATGAGCGGGACACCGAGATCGGCCGCGGAGCGGAGTGTGTCCCCAGCGAGGACACCAAGGCCACCGGAGTATGTAGGCATGTTCCTGTCGATTGCGATCTCCATGGAGAAGTAGGCGACCAGGCCCGCAGTTGGGAAAGATTCATACGAGAAGGGTTGTGACGAATTCGGTTGCATTCTTTATATCTCTCGGCGTCGCTCGCAAGATGTCATTTACGTCATGAAAAGTCGAGCAGTCATGATGCATCGTTCGGGTGGATTACTCCCGGCCATCTTCTCGGCAAGATTTAGGAAAACCTGCAACAGATTCTACAAGGAACAGGGGATGTCAAGCACGGTGGGGGGTGCCCGTGGAGTGACTTCGGAGTAAGGGCTTTCCCCCCACATCCAATTGAGATGCATGAGACGTTCATAAGGAAGGCTTTGGCGATTCTCAATGCGAGAGGGTGGAGGCGATGCGGTGGGCTCCTCCCGAAGCATGGCAGATGTGAATCTGCGGAACGATGCCGATTTCGCCGGCATAGCGTGCTCCAAGCGCTTCTGCGAACTCCGCAGCCTTAGCCCGCTCAACAAGGTTGATGGTGCAGCCTCCGAAGCCTCCGCCGGTGAGACGCGCGCCGATAAGCCCTGGGAGGTCCCCGGCAAGGTTGACCATGGCGTCGGCCTCGATACAACTGGCTTCAAAATCACGACTATAGCTGACATGGGCTTCGGCCATGAGCCGGCCAACCTCGGCTAAGTCATGATTCATCAGTGCTTCAGCGGCTGCAACGGTGCGGAGATTCTCGCTAATGACGTGACGGGCGCGCTTGAGTGCATTGAGGCTCATCTCGTTGCCCCAATGTGCCAGATCGTCGAGGGTTGCATCACGCAGGAAGCGGACCTCTGGCCGGTGACGAGCAATCACTGCCGCGGCCTCCTCCACTTCAGCCCGGCGCGTGGTGTATTCGCCCCCGGCTACCGAGTGCTTGACCATTGTGTTTGCAATTACCAGGGCGACGCTTGGCGGAATGGGGACAAGCTTGTAGCTCAGGTCGCGGCAATCGAGCAACAGCGCGTGGTCCTCTGCGCCGTTTGCCGAGATGAACTGGTCCATAATGCCGCAATTCGCACCGACGAATTCATTTTCGGCGCGCTGGCACAGGCGAGCGAGCTTCGGACCGGGAATCGTCTTGCCAATGAGTGATGTGACAGCGAGGGCAGTGGCCACTTCGAGAGAAGCGGAACTAGAGAGTCCGGAACCGAGCGGGACGTCACCGAGCAGGCTCAGGCTGAAGCCGGGGATTTTCAGGCCCTCGCCGGCGAGGATGGCAACGACACCGAGCGGATAGTCGCTCCAGTGCTTGCTCGCTTTCGCGGGCAGAGCATTGGCGTCAAAGGAGCATTCCTCGTGGAAGTTTTCAGAATAGATGACAATCCTGCCGTCCTCGCGGGGCGAGATGCCGGCGAGCATTGCGAAATCAATTGCCGCAGGCATGACGAAGCCCTCGGCATAGTCTGTATGTTCACCGATCAAGTTGACTCGGCCCGGAGCGGCAAATACGGCAGGCTCCGCCAAGAAGCGGGAGTGGTGCAAAGCGACTAAAGCTGCAGGGTCATGCATAGGGCTCACATTTCACAAGAGTTCAAGATCAACATCCATGGGCCAAGAGAAGCGCTGACCCGACGACAGCAGGCGAGACCACGGACCGGTCCGCGCCAGCGAATCCACCGGAGCGGTTGCGGGTTCAATGGCCACGCAGGTTTGTTTCAGACCCGGGCGGTCAGGCCAGCCTCCGTAGCAGATCCAAAGGCCGAGGTAGGGTGTTGCGACGGGGTCAAAGCTCACGCGGATTCGCACGCCGGCGGAAGGGCGCTCAAGCGCACACCAGTTTTCCGTGGCAGTCAGCGGGCCAGCAAAGAGCTTGTCTCCGATTCCCGACTGCGAGGACTGGGCCTGGCTCAGATCGGCCAGGGAGCCGTCAGCGAGCGTGGTGACCGGCCAGGAAACGTTGTCATCTGCGGCGCCAAGGCGTCCACCCCCTGAGCCCTCAACCCGGAATGATCGAATCGAGTCAGGCAATATGATCCGATCGGCGTCCTCGACAGCGAATAGCGGGTGAGCTGCCCAAGACCACGGCACCGGATGACTGCCGGTGTTGGTCAGCTCATACAGAAGGCGAAGATGCCACCCGGCGCGGTCCTGGGTGAGCTTGAGGGAGCGGCGGAGGGAAAGCGGCAGAGAAAAGCACTGACCTTCGAGCACAGCAGAACTGCTGCTCGCCGAGAGCACCTTCCACTCGACGCGCCACAGGTCACCATGATCAGGAATGACACGGGGTTTGGCGTCAGACTGCACCACACACTCGCCCACGGAAGGAAGGCATTCATCCCATCCGCTTGCATCGCTGGCGTCGAAGGGCATGGAGTGTGTGCGAGGGGCCGGTGGCAGCAGCGGCGCCTGCAGCAATTCCTTTTGGTTTAAATGGATGGATGCGATCTTGCCGCCAAGATGCGGGAGAATCGTGATCGAGCAGTCGCCGGCCTGGATGAGAACGTTTTCTTTTTCCGACCGGGAGAAACCCGACTCAATCATCTCAAGCCCCCTTTTGATTCGGCTGTGGCTTCTGTTAGCACGTCCCAAATTCTATCGAGCCATTCCCGATGTTCGGGCTTCATGAGCACTGAGCGAAGACAAGTTACCGGTTCAGCAGCCGTTCCGGCTGCAGCGTGGCTCGCAGGCTGAAACCAGGAATGCGGCAATTGTACTAGCGCCAGATGCAAATTGCGCGCTCCAGATCGTTCAAAAATCGAATTCGCGAGTTCCGAGGCGCGGGTTATTGTCTTCGGCAGCAACTTTCCACACCACGATGTCGAGCTCAGGACCGCCAGCAGCCAGTGGTTCGAAGCGGTTATCGAGGCGGAGCCGGCGATCGAGCTCAACGGCTGCGGAGCGGCCAAGTGAAAGCCCGCGTGCAAACTCTCCTCCCTGAACGAGCGGAAGCAGGTTTTGCGTGGCCCAGAGTGCAACTGCCGAGGCGCCGGCGCGTGAGCACTCAAGGCTGATCTCTCCCAGATGCAGCTCTTTCGACGTGAAATAGGTGTAGGGCGAGTCGTGCTTGTAGAAGCGACCGAGCGAAGGATCCCGAAAGAGGACGCAACCGCATCCATAGGGCTGCAAGCCGTGCTTGTGCGGATCGACGACGATGGAATCGGCTTTGGCGATTGCGCCATACGCGCGACGAGCAGGCTCATCCAGTGCTTCCGGGATAAGGCAGAAATAACCGCCGTAAGCCGCATCGACATGGACACGGAAGCCGTATCGCTCGCGCAGTGCGAGGATCTGATCGAGCGGGTCGACTGCTCCGGTCGCCGTGGTGCCGAGAGTGACGACGACGGTGCCGACAGCACCTTTGCGGAGTTCCGTTTCAAGTGCGTCGAGGTTCATGCGCCCACGACTGTCGGAAGGGATGGACGCAAAGTCGAGTTTGAGCACGCCAGAGAGACGTTGGTGCGTGTAGTGCGCCTGGTCCGAAGCGACAATCCGGCGGGCGGGAGCGGTCTGCCCGGCAACCCAGAGGGCCTCGAGGTTGGCAATGGTACCGCTGGAGGTGAGGTGACCGAGATATCCGGTCCATCCGAACATGGCGGCGATCTGCGCAACCGCCTCAATTTCCATCTCAGAGCTGGCCCGGCCGCCATCACGAGCGTGGTTATTGGGATTGATGCTCATGGCGAGGGCGTAGGCGGCTCTTGCGATGGGGTGAGGCGGCTTGAGCATCTGGCCGGCATAGAGAGGATGAAAGTAAGGGAAGTTGTCTCCTAACCGGTGGGCGACCATATCGAGGACCTGTCCCATGGCGGCAGTGTCGGAGGCTGATGCTGTGGCAGGGTGGAAATGAGGGAGAGGGCGAAATTCAGCCTCCAGCGCCTCAGTGGCGAGGGCAAGCAGGGCCGGTACGGAATCGCGCGGCATATCGACCCTTCAACGTACCACAGGGGAGGGGTGGGTTCACGGTGTTGTTCTGTAACTTTTGCGTTATGAGCAGTTTTGAGACAGCGAAAATTGGCGGACCTGGCCGCAGAACAAGAATTGTTCGGTCTTTTACAAGGGGGAATGGTACACTAGGGTCAGCGTTAGAGTGGAACCGGGCGTGTGCAGCAGCTCGCCCAACCAAGCAAGATTCTGCCAGTGGTCGCTCCGATTCATCCAGCGCAATTCAATACCAGGAAATACGGACAAATGGAACAAGGTACTGTGAAGTGGTTTAACGACGCGAAGGGGTTCGGCTTCATCTCGCGTCAGAACGGTGAAGATGTCTTCGTGCACTATTCGGCGATCAATTCGAGCGGTTTCAAGAGCCTGCAGGAAGGTCAAGCCGTGCAGTTCAACGTGGTGAAGGGACCCAAGGGCTGGCAAGCTGCTGACGTCCAGCCGCTGTAAACTCTTCCGGATTTCGGCAGAATCTAGCAGATACGAGCGGGGGCTGGGATCAAATCCGGCCCTTGTTTGTTTTGGCAGAGCAAAATGCTCCCGTGCGGCCTGCGTGTTCCCATGCGCATAGAAGCACGGTCGCGCCCAAATCCGAAGGCTGAGGGATTCAAGATCAGTCTCGCCTCTGTTTAGCCAATGGTGCGCGACCCGACGCTGCTGCGCAGCAGATCGAAATCCGTCTATAATCAACGGGTTATGACCGATTAGTCGCCACCTGAGCAAGGAGACGCACGGCTGCTACGGAGTCGCGGGAGGAGAGACGAATTGTCCTGCGTGGAATTTCCCAGGGATCTCGAAGATGTGTTGACCGCGACCTGGCAAGCTACACGGGAGGTTCCGGGGTTTCTGCTTGAGGACGAAGCGCGCCTCCTTGGAACGATCGCCGCTTGTGTGCGGTGTGACGGCGCGATCGTCGAAATCGGAAGCTTCAAAGGCAAGTCCACGGTGATGCTGGCCACGGTGGCCAAACATTATGGTCTGGGTCCTGTGGTTGCAATCGATCCGCACAACTTCAACTCCGCCGAATTGCAGGAACACCGGATAAGTCCCGACTCCTCATCGTATGAGGAGTTTCTGCGCAACCTTGAGACTGCGGGCGTATCCGATTACGTTGAGCCGCACCGCGCATTTTCGGGCACGATTTCTTCCGCATGGAATCGCCCCATTCGCTTCCTCTGGATCGATGGCGACCATTCGTATCCAGGGGCAAAGACAGACTTCGATGGATTCTTGCCTTATGTGACGCCGCACGGGATCGTGGCCTTTCACGACGCACTGCACGAATTCGCGGGACCGCTCAGGGTGTTTGTTGAGGATGTTTTGCGTTCCGATCGGTTTGGCGCAGCGGGATTTGTTCGCTCGATTGCGTGGTCCCAGTTTCGACCGGCGGACGGCGGACTTTTCCGCAAGCAACGGGGCGACCTTGAGAAGATTGCCGGACGGCTTATTCCTTTCCTCAGGGATGAGCGCCCGCTGCGAGGGGTCGAGAAGGCACTCTTCAAACTGAACCGTGCCCGCGTTCCGCGCGGACCGGTGCCTCCGGCGCAGTGGGTGGCGCTCTTGAATGAGCGACAGGAAAGCACGTCAATTCAGCAGCTCTGAGTTCTCAGCTAAAGCCCACATTGATTTGCGGCGTATGCGGCATCAGGGATTAAGTCCTGACCTGCCAGTCGTGCTCCGTTACAAGACCTGACGCCGTGATTTGGTTTTCTTCAACTGCTCGATCGACCAGCGTTCGACGTGGATGACTATCTCAACTTTGGGAAGTTTCATTATTCCGGTGAAGCCGCGGGCCCCGAGCCCGGCGAAACTGGCTGGAAAGACACAATCCAGGTACACCCCGAGACCGTAACGCGGATCATTAGAGCAGTTTCGGAATTCACGTAAACTTTTTGAGAGCATCGAAGGAGGCGTTTTCTTAAGGAAAACGCCACTTTGCCGTGTGCCTTCGGTCTACACCAATTCCGAAACTGCTATATCCCGTTCAAAGGCTACGTCGGCCGCCACGCGTGGCACTGCCACCTGCTTGAGCATGCGGCCAACGAGATGATGCGTCCGTTTGACGTGGTGAAAGCGTAGGCCAAACTATGTGCTTCAGCCGGTATTTCGGAGACCGGCGGAGATGCCGCTAATGGTTGCGGCGAGGGCGCGGTTGACTTCCGGCGTGTCCTCGCCGGCGCGCTTGCGGCGCAGCATGTCGATCTGAATCAGGTGCATGGGATCGACGTATGGGTTGCGCAGCTTGATGGAGTGAGCGAGCACGCGATTGGTCTCGAGGAGTTCCTTCTGCTCTGTGACGGCTAGCAGCGCACTCACCGTGCGGTGGAATTCCGCTTCAAACATGGTGTAGATGCGCTCGCGGAGAGCTGCATCGTCGACGAGCGATGAATAAAGGCGCGCTGTGGCGAGATCGACCTTGCCGAGGGCCAGTTCAACGTTGCGGAGAAGGTCGATGAAGAGGGGGAACTCCTTCGCCATCTCCTGCAGGAGCGCGAGGTTGGATGCCTTGCCGGGCTCGTCCTGACCGCTTTCTTCAAGGAACTGGCCGAGTGCGAATCCCACGCCGAACCAGGCAGGAATCAGCAAACGTGACTGCGTCCAACCGAAGACCCACGGGATGGCGCGCAGGTCGGAAAGCTTTGGAGATGCATTGCGGCGCGCGGGCCGAGAGCCGATCTTGGCGTGCTCCAGCTCGCCGACGGGCGTTGACCGCTCGAAGTAAGTGACGACCTCGGGATTGTCGAGAATGTTTTTGCGATAAAAGCCGAAGGAGATTTCAGAAAGCCTGTCGAGCGCGGCTTCCCAGCGCGGCTTCAACACGCCGGTGAAGTGTCCCTCTGGATCACGGGCGTTAGGCCGTGCCAGCGCGTCGAGGGAAGCGGCGATCATAAGCTCGAGATTGCGTTCGGCGAGTACTTCGTCAGCGTATTTGAAGTTGAGCACTTCGCCCTGCTCGGTGATGCGGATCTGTCCCTCGAACGCGTCCATGGGCTGGGCGAAGATGGCGCGGTGCGTGGGCCCGCCGCCGCGACCAACGGTGCCGCCGCGGCCGTGGAAAAGACGCAGCTTTACACCGGTTTCGCGCGCAACCGCGTGCAGGTCGCGATGAGCGCGGAATATCTCCCATGTGCTGGTGAGCATGCCGCCGTCTTTATTTGAATCAGAATAGCCCAGCATGACTTCCTGCCAGTTATCCCAGGAGGCGAGCAGCTTGCGATAGTCGGGGCGGCTCCAGAGCTCGCGGCAGATGGTTGGCGCCTGGCGCAGGTCGTCGATGGATTCGAAGAGCGGGACGGGCATCAGGCCGGGATCTCGCCCATTTCCGTTTTGCGCGCCTTCGACCGTGACGCCACCGAGACGCGCCAGCCGTACGACGGCCAGTACGTCATCGACACTGGACGCGCCGCTGATGACGTAGTGTCGAATGGCCTCGGGCGAGCAGCCGTCTTTGATCTCGGCGACAACGCGGAAAGTCTCGAGTACTGATTTCGTTTCCGGCGACATACCGGCGGGAAGGTGGGGTGCGATGGTATCCGTGATCGCTTCCTGCAACGCCGCAGCGTGCACGCGCGCGTGCTGTCGAATGTCGAGGGCGTGCAGGTGGAGTCCGAAGGTGCGCACCTGGAGGATCAGCGGGTCAATGAGCGTGCGGGCAATGCGAAGACCCTTGTTTGCTGCGAGCGAGGCGCGCAGCGCATCAAGATCGTCGAGAAGGCTCTCCGCGGAGCTGTAAGCGGGCAGCGCCTGCGCGAGCTTTGCCTCACCCTGGGCGAGGGTGAACGGCGTAACCGGGAGAATAGTGATGGGCTGCCTTCCGGTCTCCTCGAGGGTGCGCTGAATGCGCGCCTTTACACAGATCACGAAGCGGCGGTAGTACTCGAATTCGTACTGCGCGCCGAAGACCTGCGCCTCAGGCGTGTGCACCAGCGCGACGTATGCCCCGAGCCTTCGGAGCAGTTCGTCGCTGACAGGGCGCTGCTGCGCGCTGGTGGTGAGCAGGTCGATGATGACGTCGAGCTGCGTCTGGTAGTAAAGCAGCAGGTGCCCGCGCGCAAGCTGGATGGCGTCGCGGGTCACATCGGGAGTGACGAAGGGATTGCCGTCGCGATCGCCGCCGATCCACGAGCCGAAGCGGAGGACCTGAGGAAGTTCGAGGGGCTCGATGTGGAGATCGTAGGCAGCGCACAGGGCCTCAGAGATTTCGCGATAGAGGCTGGGCAGCGTGGCGAAGATGGAGACGTCGTAGTAGTCGAGGCCCATCTTGACTTCGTCGTAGACGGTGGGGCGGCGCGCCCGGACCTCGTCAGTCTGCCAAAGGCTGGTGATCTCGGCGCGGATGGATTCTTCGAGGCGGGCAAGGTCCTGCTCGGGCACGGGAATGCGGTCGAGCGTGGCAAGGAACTCGCCGATGCGTCGGCGCTTGAACATGACGGAGCGTCGCGCGACCTCAGTGGGGTGGGCCGTGAAGACGGGCACGATCAGCACGCGGCGCAGCCAGTCGAGGGCTTCGTCGGCGGTAATGCCGACGCGGCGCATCTCGCAGAGAGTGCCGGCGAGCGATCCGCGCTGGCGGCCGGCGGCGCCGCTGAGCTGCAGGGCGATGCGGCGGCGCTTGCGATGATTGGTCTCAGCGAGATTGATGAGCTCGAAGTAGAAGGCGAAGGCGCGGGTGAGCAGGATGGCGCGATCGACGGGGAGCGAGTGAACGAGCTCGAGGGCCTTGGCGCCCTGGCGCGCGGCTTCTTCTTCGTCGCCGCGTGATTCGGCGTCGCGGCGGCGGATGGTGCCCTGGCGCAGGGCTTCGACGTGGGAGAAGAGGTCTTCGCCGGCCTGCTCGCGCAGGACTTCGCCGAGGAGAGTGCCGAGCGAGCGGACGTCGCGGCGCAGCGGCGCTTCTTTGAGGTCGCCGGAGTGCGCCTCGAGTTCGGCCAGTCGTTGGGACCAGCTTTCGGGGTTCCACAAGAGGGCCATCGTCTTTTGATTATGCACGAGAGAGCTTAAGAGAGTTCCAGATGACTCGAGGGCATGGACGAACCACCACTTCGATCGGAAGAGTCACTTGGCTGTTACTGGGCATGAGGTTGATGCGAGTGCTGAACCTGGCGCCTCATGCCTGGAACGAGACGCAATGCGACTCTATCCGTCCATCATTGAGTGATTGGTCAACGTGCTCTTCGCGTGGCGCTTTGCTTATCCTTCCTGCTCTGCAGATGTAGCCCTGTGTCTGCTTCAGCAACTGCAATCGACGCATCCGAGGAGATTCGCATGCAAGGACCTGGCAAGCCGCCGAACCTAGGGTTCGCCTGCTGCGAACATGGCGCTGGAGCGGCGCTGGCTATGTTCGCGAATCCGGATGTCATCACGAGCCTGAAAGATCTCCACGCCGAAGTCGCCGTGGCGATTCCGGACTTTTCGGCGGAGCGGTCAGCGGTTGTACGTCTCCTAAACCGGGAAGGGATTCCTGTTATCGCCTGGATGATGCTATCGAAAGAAGATGGCTTCTACATGAATGCAGATAACGAACCCGAGGCCGTGACTCGCATCGCAGAATTCGAGCGATGGACCGCCGACGAGAATTTGAGATGGGCGGCCGTTGGCTTGGACATTGAACCGAACTTGGCTGAACTCGCGGAGCTCAAAACACACCGATGGCGACTGATGACAACGCTCCTGGATCGGGCTACGCATGGCCAGCGAATTGAGCGCGCGCAGAGGGCGTATTCCGAACTGATCCGCGAGATTCAGTCGCGCGGATATCGTATCGAGACGTACCAGATGCCGTATGTTCCAGCGGAACGAGAAGCTCACTCTTCATTCCTGGACAGAATGCTTGGGACCGTCGACGTACACGGAGATGAAGATTACCTGATGCTATACACGAGCTTTGCGCGCCCAGTGGGAGGGGGGATGATCTGGTCACTGGGTCGCAATGCCGGGGGCATAGCAATTGGCAGCACCGATGGAGACACGATTGCCGGATCCGGCGCTGGTCCCTTGAGTTGGGAAGAGTTCTCCCGCGACCTGATCGTGGCGAGCCACTTCTCGCCCCGTGTGGGTGTGTACAACCTTGAAGGCTGCGTTCGCCAGGGTTTTCTTACTCGAATGAAGAGTTTTAACTGGAGTCAAGCTGTCGACATTCCGTCGGCGAGCGCAACCCGGGCACGACGATTCGGGCTGGCACTTCGGGCAGCGCTTTGGATCGCGGATCGGATTGTGTATTTCATATCTGCCGCCGCGGTTCTCTCTGCCTGGATCATTTGGCGCTGGCTGGCGCGGAGGAAAACGGTGGTTGCCTAATGCCATCTGAGCAGGGCGGACAAGGCGAAATGCAGGTAGTGGTTGTTCAAACTGCTACAGTGTTCTGATTGCATCAGGAGGGACGATTATGCGGACATTCGCCGGCTTGGCGGTCTGGGTGATCTTCGGCTGTTGCTCTCTCGCACAGGCACAGGGTACGCCGGGATTCCAGTTTCGCTTCACTGAGAAGCCCGGGCCCTACGCCGTCGGAATGAAGGTCGTCGACCAATACGACCGGTCGCGCAGCTTTCAGGCTCAACCCGATGCCGTGCCGGGCGCATCGGCGCAGCCAGGTCCGCGGCCTCTGCAGACGCTGGTGTGGTATCCGGCAGAAGCGTCCGGCGCGCCGACGATTACCCTTGGCGATTACGCGGCGCTGATCAAAACCGAGACGAGCTTCGACAAGCCGGTCGAAGAGGGCAAGCCGCAGGGGTTTGTCGCGTCGTTCATGCACGGCACCACTGATCTGCACACGGGTGCGGTGCGCGATGCCGCCGGGCACGCGGGCCGCTTCCCCGTGGTTCTGTATGCACCCAGCGTGAATGCACCCGCGACGGAGAACATCGAGCTTTGCGAATACCTGGCGAGCCACGGCTTCGTGGTGATTGCCTCGCCCAGCATGGGAGTGACTGCCCGCGCGATGACGCTTGGCGTGGCAGGCGCGACCTCGGAGGCACAGGACATTTCCTTCCTGATTGATTTTGCGAAGACGCTTCCCGATGCCGACATCGCGCAGACTGCAGTGATCGCCTACAGTTGGGGCGGTATGGGCGCGTTGTTTGCGGCCAGCCGCGATAAGCGGATCACCGCGCTGGTCTCGCTCGATGGCTCTTTCCGCTATGCGCCTGAAATCGTGCAACAGGCCGGCGATGTGCACCCGGATCAGATGATGATCCCGTTGCTTGCTTTCAGCCGTGCGGAGGAGCCGCTGGAGACCTGGGACGCGATGCGGAAGGACAAGAGCCAGTGCATCGCGGCTCCGAATGTGCTGAATGAGTGGACGCGCGGCGACCTGGTGCATGTCCATCTGCTCGCCATGTCGCACATCCAGTTCAGCTCTCTTTACCAGCGGAGCGAGCGGTTCAGGAACGAGGGTGGGCACTTTGCCCCGGCGGACTACTCTCTGGACGAGGGCGCCGCCAGCTACAACTGGATGGCGCGGTACACGCTAGCGTTTTTGCAGAGCTACCTCGCGCACGATCCGGCCGCGGCGCGATTCCTCGCAAACAGCCCGGCGGAGAATGGCGTTCCGCAGCACCTGATCGCGGTCGCCACGCGCCGTGCTGCTCCTGCAAAATAAGCGTTGTGAAGCGGGCTCGACCTCTAATTCTGCTGCGTCAGTTCAGGTAGATGCGCGGCATCGCTTTAGCCTCAAGGAACTGACTGCATGTCTTGCGCGCATATCCCAAAGACAACCGCAGATCCTTCGACTTCCTGCGTCCGCTCTGCGGACTCCGGTCGCTCAGGATGACACAGTTTCGGGGCAGGTCACGCGCCTTCGAGTTGCAGCATCAGGTCTTCCCACTCGGTGGTGAGGGTGGCGAGCTGGGTGCGCAGGTCGGCGGCGAGGTCGGAGAGGCGCTGGGTTTCGGCGGCGGAGACGTAGACGGCGAGCTGCTGCTCGGTGTGGGTGATGGAGGATTCGATGCGCGGGATTTCTTCTTCGAGGAAGGCGCAGCGGTCTTCCATCTGCTTCTGCTTGATGGGATTGAGGCGGCGGGGACGGTCTTTGAGCGACGGGTCGGCTTTGCCGTTTTTTTGTTCGATGGGACACCCAGGCTCAAGGTTTGGTTTAGAAGCAGGTCCTTCGCTCCGCTCAACCACCCCACGGACGAAGGCCTGTCCGTGGGGACCCCGGTGGCCGCTCCGCTCAGGGGCTGAAGCCCCCTTGTTTGCCCTGCTATTTGGCACGACTGAAGTCGTGCCCCGACGCGAGTCGTTAGTGTGGCGTTGAAATGCAGGTCCTTCGACTCCCCTCCGCTGCGCGTCGGGTCGCTCAGGATGACCTCCGGCTTGAAGATCGGCGGCCAAAGATTCCTTCTTGCGCAGATAGTCTTCGTAGTTGCCTTCGTAGGCTGGTGACCGTGCCGTTCTCCACTTCGAGCACGCGCGTGGCCAGCCGATCGATGAAGTAGCGGTCGTGCGAGACGAAGACCACCGTGCCGGTGAAGGCCGCGAGCGCGTCGAGCAGCACATCTTTGGCGCGCATGTCGAGGTGGTTGGTGGGCTCGTCGAGAAGCAGAAAGTTCGACGGCGAGACCAGAATCCGCGCCAGCGCGTAGCGATTGCGCTCGCCGCCGGAGAGCACGCCGAGCGGCTTGAAGACGTCGTCGCCGCGAGAAGAGAAAGCAGCCCAGCAGCGAGCGCAGTTCGACTTCCGGCACCTTGAGCGCCGCGCGGCTGATGTCGTCGAGCATGCGCGCGTCGCCGTCGAGCACCTTGTACTGGTCCTGCGCGAAGTATTCGCTGACGACGTTGTGGCCCAGCTTGCACGTGTGCCGGCGGTGGGCGCTTCGTCGCCGGTGAGCAGCTTGATCAGCGTGGACTTGCCCGCGCCGTTCACGCCGACCAGCGCCACGCGGTCGCCGCGCTCGATGCCGAAGCGCACGTTCTCGAAGCACCTGCTTGGGTCCGTAACTCTTCGCGAGTCCCTCGGCCTCGACCACCATGCGGCCCGAAGGCGGCGGCTGCGGAAACTTGAAGTGAATCACCGGCTCTTCTTCGGGAATCTCGATGCGCTCGATCTTTTCCAGTTCCTTGATGCGCGACTGCACCTGCTTGGCCTTGGTGGCCTGGGCGCGGAAGCGATTGATGAACGCTTCAAGATGCTCGATCTGGTCGCGCTGGTTGCGGTAGGCCGCCTGCAAGCTGCGCGCGCCGCTCGTCTTTCTGCGTGAGGTACTTGGTGTAGTTGCCCTGGTAGATGGTCAGCCGCTTGTTCCAGATCTCCACGGTGCGGTCGATGGTGACGTCGAGAAAATAGCGGTCGTGCGAGATGAGGATGTAGCCGAAGGGATAGCTCGTGCAGATAGTCCTCAAGCCAGTTGCGGGTTTCGAGATCGAGATGGTTGGTCGGCTCGTCGAGCAGCAGCAGATTCGGCTTGGCCAGCAGCAGCTTGGCCAGCGCGATGCGCATCTGCCAGCCGCCGCTGAACTCGTCGGTCTGCCGCGACCAGTCCTCCTTGCCGAAGCCGAGGCCGGTGAGCACGCCGCCCACCTGCGCGTCGAGCGCGTAGCCGTCGAGGGCGTGAAAGCGCTCCTGCAGCATGGAGTAGCGCTCGGCGGCGGCCTCGTACTCCGGGCTCGCGTGATCGAGCTCGGAGAGCTGCCCGCCCAGGCGCTCGATCTCGCGCTCCATCTCGCGCAGCTCGTCGAAGACCGTGAGGCACTCTTCAAAGACCGTGCGCCCGGTCAGCCGCAGGCCCTCCTGCGGCAGGTAGCCGATGCTCATGCCGCGCGTCTGCTGCAGGGTGCCGTAGTCGAGCGTCTCGAGGCCGGCCAGCACCTTCATCAACGTGGATTTGCCGGTGCCGTTGGCGCCGACCAGCGCGGTTTTTTCCTTGCTGCGGATCAGCCAGTTGGCCTCAAGAAACAGAACGCGCGGCCCGAACCGCTTGCCGGCATTTTGCAGAGAGAGCATCCATCTCTATTTTCGCAGACAGAGAGACTAACGCCCGCCGCCCACTCCTTGTTTGCCGGCGACCTGGGACTGAGGCGAGGAGGGATTGGGAGCGAATGCCCTGAGCGCGTCGATGTTTGTCTGCACCTTTTGCCACCGCTCCGGGTTCTTCTTTGTCTCGATGGGAGCGGTGGGGTCGGCGTAGAACGCGAGGATATTCTTCTGGAGCGGCGCGGCTGTATTTTGGAACTTATCATCGGCGAGTTGAGAGAGGAGCTTGGCGTAGGTGTCATCGGCCAGGGAGTATTCGCCTGCGAGGGTCGGCTTGCCGCTGTCGAGATCGGAGTCCGGGAGCTTGATGGTTTTGACGCGGACTGCTTTCAGATAGGAGCCGTATTGATCGGCCGTGAGGTTGATGCTTGCGAAGTACATGTTTTCCGTCTTCGGGGTGGGGACCTTGAAGTCGAGCGCTTTGAGCGGGCCGATTTTGGGCACGATGCGCAACAACACGGCGAGAAAGCGCGTCCCGAAGCCGGTTCTTTGATAGTCTTTGCCCCACTGCCTTTCGTAGTCGGCGCGCGAGAGGTGGTAGAGGAATTGCTTCTTCTGAAAATTGGGCACTTCGCGCATGATCTCCTTTTTGTGGGTGCGAAGTGCGACCTGCGTCATCTGCGGAATCATTCTGCTGACGGCATAACGAAAGGAACCGATGGCAAGGTCCTCGTGGGGGAGGACGTCTTTCAACTGCAGACCGTAGACGACAGGAAATACTCGCTCCAGCAGTTCCTTTGACACCTTGAAGCCAATGAAGTCGTGATACTGCTGCGGAGCGTAACGCTGCTTGGCCACCTGTGCCATATCGAAGCCGAATTCAGTGCGGATGTGGGCGGTCTCGTCCTGCGCGTAGAGCACAACGGGCCCGTATTTTGCGCGCAGCTTGGGATAGGCGATCGCGACGGCCTGATTCACGGCGGGATGGCCAGAGATGTCGGCCGTGTAGTGGGACAGTGCACCGAGCGCGAAGGCGTATTCGTCGGCATTCTGACTTTCGCGGAGAAGTTCGAGCACGAAGTCACCGCTACGGACGTAATGGACGAGGTCGCTGAATTCCTTGCTGCCGAAGGGATAGTAGCCGAGATCCTGGATCACGGCTCCGCCGTAGGCATAGGCGTGCGCCTCGCGGATTTGATCATCAGTGAGGCCGGGATAGCGAGCGAGCAGAAGAGGCCCGAGCTGGTCGTTCCAGAGCAGGTCGATGATCTCTTCATGGGTGAGCACAGAGTAGGCATGCGATCGGCTGCCAACCATGAGCAAGATGAGAAGAAATCGCGAATGTCCGCACGATCAGGGCGCGAGGATGGCTCGCGAAGTCCGGGCGGGGTTGTTGAGATTCTTGCATCGTTCTGTACATTTAAGTCTTCGAACATTAAGAACAGAAACGCGTAGAGTCTCGATCGATACCCTTTGTACGATGCCCTCGTCGAGATCGACGTTGCACTGGAGGCGCTTGGCTCCAAGGCTCTTCAATGGAATCTGGTCGGATTGGGGTGATTAATGTAAGACTTGCGAGGGCGAAAAGTCGGTCGGTTTCAGTTCGCTCTG
>CAVVTY010000002.1:0-100381 GCA_963751225.1 uncultured Acidobacteriaceae bacterium | reverse complement strand
CCGAGATTAAACCGATGGTCGTCGACTTTCCCGATCCCGATGAACCCACGAGCGCAGTGACTGTGCCGGGTTCGGAGCGGAAAGAGATGTCGTGGAGAACTTCATGAACTCCGTCATAGCTGAAACTCACATCGTCAAACTCGATGGTGCCAACAATGTCATGCAGCACCACGGAGCGCTTTGGATCCTGATCCTCCGGACGCTCGCGCATGATCTCCTGCGTGCGCTCCATTCCGGCGAGGGCTTCCGTGATCTGCGTGCCGATCGCGACGACTTGCATGATGGGCGCGACAAGAAAGACGAGATAGAGGTTGTACGAGATGTATCCACCGGGTGTTAGAGAGTTCCCGATCATCTGGTGGCCGCCTACGTACATTGTGGCGGCGCCGACAAATCCGAGTAGCACACTCGCCGAAAGACTCATCAGCGAAGTCGCCGTCAGCGTGCGCATGACATTGTCGAGCAACCGGAGCACGCCTTTGCCGAAGATTGTTTCTTCCCGTCGTTCCGCGTGATATCCCTTGATCACCCGCACGCCGCCAAGCAGACTCCGTAAGGCGTCCCGTGACTTCGGCGTTGATTTTGCCGCGCTCGCGGAAAATTGGGCGGATCGTCGCGAAGGCTTTATTAAGAACTAAAGCGAAGCAGGTGAGGGAACCGACGGCGATCAGCGTCAGGGGAACGCTGGTCTTCAAAAGCAGAACCATAGCAATGCTGGCCGCGACCAGGCCTCCGGCAAAATCGACGAGGCCCGTGCCCAAGAGATTTCGAACGCCCTCGACGTCGCTCATGATGCGTGAGACGAGCGCGCCGGTCTTGTTGGCGTCATAGAAGGAAACGGGAAGGCGCGAAATGTGAACCTGGACTTGCTGGCGAAGTTCGGCAATCAGGCGCTGGGCAGCCTTTGAGAGCAATTGAGTCAATGAAAAAGAGGTGATGCCCTGAACCAGAGTTGCGATCAAAACCGACAGGACCAGTGGCCGCAGCAGTCCTACCTGATGTTTGGTGACAACGTTATCGATCAGGAATTTCGAGGAGTATGGCAGGACGAATCCGGCGAACTTGTTGATGACCATCAACACGAAACCGAGCGCCAGCAGTCCGCGCCGCGGCCGCATCAACTGCCAGACTTCCGGCCAAACGGCCTTCAATCTCTGGAGTCTTCGGGGGCTTCGCGACTTCTTTTGCTGGAGAACTCAATCTACTGTTTGACTCCGCTGGGCCCGGATTCGCTTCATTATTACAGCATTGTCACACATCTACCGGCTCTGCGCTGACCCTGTGACAGGCGCCTCCCGTCCGTTGTATGCTCGGTGCGTGTCCCGCACGTCTTCGCCCGAGCGTTCGCCGACCTTTGGCCTGTTATTGGGCCTGATCATTACGTTGTCTGCAGTACTGGCGTATTCGGCGTACATCACGTGGCAGGTGACCGGCCTGCGCAAGTTGCAGACCGAACTGGTGGATCGCAACCGCAAGGATTCGCTGCAGTTGTTGCGCATCCAGAACGATCTCAACCTGCTCGCCGTCGCTATGCGCGACATGGTCAGCAGCGATGAGCCGTATCCGCTGACTGCGTGGTCGGCACAGTTTGACCGCATCCGAACCGATCTGGATGACGCGATCCGCCTGGAAGCAGGTTTCGCCTCCACCGGACGAACTCCCGAGCAGAGTGCGTTTTTGACCAGCCAATTCAGCCAGTTCTGGAATGCGGCAGATCGAATTTTCTCGCTCGCGCGCGAGGGCAAAGAAAAAGATGCGCGAGAGCAGATTGAACTCTCGCTGCAGGAACGGCAGGCCGCATTGAGCACCGCCGTGGCTCGACTGCTAGTGCAGAACAGCGAAAATGAGGAGCAGGCCGGGCAGCAAATCGTTCGCATCTACGACAGGGTGCAGCGGCAGGTCTATGTTTTCCTGGCCGCGACGTTGCTGGCGATCCTTCTGAATGGTCTTTCCCTGATTCGCTGGAACCGCCGCTTGTTCGCGCGTCTGGCGGAGATTTCCGAGCGTCGCAGCGAACTGGCGCAGAAGCTCATCGCTACTCAGGAATCCACGCTGCGGTACATCTCGCGCGAACTGCACGACGAGTTTGGCCAGATTCTGACAGCGGTTGGTTCCATGCTGCGGCGTGCAGGAACTCATGCGCCCGAGGGATCGTCGCTGCGAGCTGACCTGCAGGAAGTTCTTCAGACGGTGCAGACGACTTTGGAAAGCGTTCGCAGTCTCTCGCAGGCGCTGCATCCCGTGATGCTCGACGAGGCCGGGTTGGAGAGCACGCTCGACTGGTACATTCCCACCATAGAAAGACAAACCGGAATTGCCATATCCTATGAGAAGCAGGGAGAAGCGTTTCCCGTGGACGGCGGCGCGGGAGTGCATGTTTACCGCGTGGTGCAGGAAGCGTTGAACAATGTGGCGCGGCACTCTGGAGCCAAGCAGGCGTGGGTGCGATTGCGCTTCTTGCCGCGACGCCCTCGAATTGGAAGTCGAAGATCATGGAGTAGGGATTACGGAGCGTCCAAACCGTCACGGTATTGGTTTAGTGGCTATGCGCGAACGTTCCGAACTGATGGGGGGGCGGATTGTTTTTTCACGTCCGCCGGAAGGTGGAACGCTGGTGCATCTCGCCGTTCCCCGAGAGAAAGCGGAGTCTTATGGAAAAGAAGATCACAGTCTTGCTGGTGGATGATCACAGCCTGGTGCGCCGCGGTTTCCGCCGCATGCTGGAAGATGAACCGGACATGCATGTGGTGGGCGAAGCGGGCAACGGCGAGGAAGCCGTGAAACTAGCGAAAGAGCTTCGTCCGCAGGTGGTCGTGATGGACTGCGCTCTGCCAGGGATGAACGGCTTGCAGGCGACGCGGCAGATTCTGGAGAGAGTCCCGGACGCCGCCGTGCTCATGCTCAGCATGCACACCGAGGGCACGTGGGTGCGGCAGGCTATTGAAGCTGGTGCGAAGGGTTACGTGCTCAAGAATGCTTTGGAGTTGGAGCTCGGCGCGGCCGTTCGCAAGGTCGCCGCGGGAGAGACGGTGTTCGATCCTCAGGTCGAGCAAAAGTCATCTCTGAAGGGAGAGCGCGAAGCGGCGCTTACGCCACGCGAGCTGGAAGTCCTGCAAATGATTGTCGACGGCAAGTCGAACAAGGAAATTGCGGTTGTGCTCGACCTGAGCGCAAACACGGTGGCGGTTCACCGCGCCAACATCATGAACACGCTGGGGATTCACAAGACCGCGGAGTTGGTTGTCTACGCGATTCGCGCCGGGCTGGTGAACGTTCCGTGAATCGCAGGTCTTTCCTATGGGGGATGGCGGGACTGGCGTCGTTGGGGCAGCTACCTCGCGGCTTCACGCTCTGGCGGCGCAGCGGGAGCCGCGGCGTCTCCCGGCTTTCGATTCACCGACGTCACCATCCCGGCGGGAATTCAGTTTCAGCACAACAGCGGAGCCTTCGGTGGAAATTCCTGCCCGAGACTCTCGGTTCGGGATGTGCATTCCTGGACTACGATCGCGACGGCTGGCAGGACATCCTGCTGATCAACGGCGCCGACTGGCCGGGCCACAAGAACGGCGCTCCACGCTTCGCCTGTATCACAACAACGGCAACGGAACGTTCACCGATGTAACGACGCACGCCGGCCTGGATGTTGAACTTTACGGCATGGGTGTTGCCGTTGGCGATTACAACAACGACGGCTTCCCCGACATCCTCGTCACTTGCGTCGGACAGAACCGGTTTCAAAACATAAATGACCATCTGTGCGGCGGACACCACTAGAAAGCTGCTGTACCCTGCTTCCGCTTATGCCAATTTCACTTTGAGCACGGCTGCATAATCAACCGCTGGTTTATAGAGCTTTGGAAGCTCCACTCGCAGAGCATCGGTCTGCTGCTTCCAGCTGACTCTCTGGTCGGTTCCCAGGAGTTCCACGTTTCCAACTTTCCCGGGTCTTGTTGGCGCAGAGAGTCCGAGAGACTGCACGGCGAACGGCTCCGTCGGCCAGCCCAGCACCAGCGCATAGATCACGGTATTCGCCTTATTGCGCGTGAACCGGATGTCTTTCTCTCCCAGTTTGCTCACGCTCCCGCCCTGGAAGGACCCCGCCTTTACGCTATTGGGTCCTTCACCGTAAACCTTCCACGGCCGAGTCTCATAGATCGCCTCACCATTGATCTGCATCCATGCCGTGATGCCGTCGAGCACCGCGATTTCCTTGCTGTCGATGGTTCCGTCGGGCCTGCCGGGAACATTCAGGATGAACGTGCCGTTCTTGCTCACCGTGTCAATCAGCCAATGGATCACATCGCGCGGGGGCAGATACCCGCCGTATTCTCCCGGTTTCTCGTAGAGAAAGCGAAGATAGTGCCAGGCGCCGATGCAGGTTTCCGACTGCCACGGATACTTCATGATCTCGGCGGTCAGCCCACGCTCATAATCCGCGACAACCGCTTTGGCCAGCCGGTCGGGAACATCCTTGACGTTCAGAACGGCTTCCATCTTGCCGCCGTGTTGCCTTCAGGCTGTTGTTGTAGAAGTACGCGCCGATGTTCATTCCACCCCAGCCCAGCGGCAGCAGCGAATCGTCGAAGTAAAGCAGATCGGGATTGTGCTGGTCGATGAGATCGCGGGTCCGGTCGTAGAAGTTCTTCACGTAGGATGTGTCAGGCAGTGCGCCGGCCGGGTGCTTCACGCCGTAGAGTCGCTGAGGATCGAGCCCCTGCCACCACTGATCCTTTCCATCTGCCTGCGTGAGATGGCCATCGTACGGAACGCCGGCGAGTGGACCGGACTTGTCGGCGCCATGCGAAGGCTGGAACCACCACCAGTTGCGCGCCTGATGCACCGTCACGCCGAACCGTAGACCCTGCTTTCGCGCCGCCGCGGCCCATGTGCCGATCACATCGCGATGCGGACCGATGGCGGCGGCATTCCACGGCTGATGCTTCGAGTCCCACGCGTCAAAGCTGTCATGGTGATTGGCCAAAGCGATGAATATCCTCGCGCCGGCATTCTTGTAGCGTGTAATCAACTCGTCCGGGTTCCCAGTTCAGCAGGGTCCACTGCGCGCACAGTTCCTTGTACCCGAACCGCGACGGCGGACCATAGTGTTCGAGTTGATATTTGTATTGCCGCTGGTCCTCGACATACATATTGCGCGCGTACCAGTCCCCGGCTTCGGCAACGCACTGCGGACTCCAGTGAGCCCAGATGCCGAACTTGGCATCCTGGTACCAATCCGGCGCTTCGTACTCAAGCAATGAATCCCAGGTGGGTTTGAACGGACCATCGCCTGCAAGATCGGGGATTGGCGACTTCAAGGGCACATCGTCCCAAAGTCCGCCTGCGATCGACTGCGCTGCCGGGTTGTAGTTCCACGCTGAAGGTTGCCACGTCGCCTCATCGAGCCGTTCCTCGACGATCTTTCCGTCGCTCACCTTGTAGAAAACTCTCTTCTCCGGCGGCAACGCGCAAAACTGAGCGTAGTCCTGCGTGTACTGGTTGAACCCGCTCGGCAATCCTGGCTGGTTTTCCTGCGCGGTCTGCCCAGAGGATGGCACAGCTTTCGATGCTGCAGCGATCGCAAGTAGTTTGCAGAAATCCCGTCTGTGCATGAATCCCCCTTTGTTCCTGGACGCCAATCAGATGTGTGGCTCTATTCCGGCAACGCGATTTGGCCTTCGATGTGGAACTTTCCGGTGACTACTGGCGCTCCTGTGTCCGGCTGGCCTCCGCCGATGCTGATCGTGTAATCGCCTTGAGCGATGATTGGATTTCCATCCTCGGTCACCATGCCCAGGTCGCGGTCCTTCAAGTCGAAATGAACCTTCTGGCTCGCACCCGGCTTCGAGATGAACCCTTTGAAATCCGCGGAGAGCGATGAGCGGCGCACCCTTCACGGCAGGGAACTTGAGATAGACCTGCACAACCTCATCTCCTGCGACCTTGCCGGTGTTGGTCACCGTCACATCGGCACCCACAGGCTGTCCCGCTGCCACAGCCTGCGTCGGAACACTGAGATCGCTGTACTTGAAGGTTGTGTAGCTGAGTCCATAGCCAAACGGATAGAGCGGCTTGCCATTGAAGTAGCGGTAGGTCCGGTTGGCCATTCCGTAGTCTTCGAAGTTCGGCAACTGGTTGACGCCGGTGTAGAAGGTAACCGGCAGCCGACCTGCAGGATTGTTCTTTCCGCTCAGCGTCTCAGCCACCGCCGCTCCGCCTTCTTCGCCGGGATACCATGCGTCGAGGACGGCGTTGGCATGCTCGTTGATCCAGTTGACGGACAGGGCACTGCCATTCATGAGAACCACGGCGAGCGGTTTGCCGGTGGCTGCCACGGCTTCGACCAGCTCTTCTTCCGGCTGGGGAAGATCGATGCTGGTGCGATCTCCGCCGAGAAATCCCGGTTCACTCACCGGCATTTCTTCGCCTTCGAGCTGGCTCGTGATGCCCACAACGGCGATAACGACATCGGCATTTTTCGCGGCGGCGATGGCTTCAGGCGAAGGCGCGTTGTTCGCCTTGGCCCAGATCAGCTCCGCATGCGGCTTGCTGTTCCTGGTGCCGTAGGAGATTTCGAGCGCGACCTTGTGGCCCTTTTCGAGGTGGACGCGGCCGACGCCCGATGAGAGTCCTCGCGTGCCACCGCCGAATGCCATTGCTACCTGCTTGCCATCGACCGTAAGCCTTGCCGAATCCCTCGGCAGCGAATGCCGAGGATGAAAGTCACCCGATTCGGTGGGTGTGAGGAATCCTGACCACTGCACGCCGAAGGCTTTTCTCCCGGCAATCTCTGGCGGCAAATTGCTGTCGGTGAGTTTGACGTTGGGCTCGGTGCGGCTGGCGATGGGTGTGGCGCTCGCTCCAGGGTTAGGTCGGCCTCTCGTCATGCCTTCGTTGTAGTCAGCCTTGAGGCCGGGCTTGCCGTCAGGAGTGGTGAGAAGGCTGTCCGGCACAGGAGTTCCATCGGTGCGCAGGAACTGGGTTCCAGGGACAAACGTGATCGCTGCGTTGGGGAACTCAGCGTGAAGGCCGTCGAGGATGGAGACGATATGCGTGGGCTGACCGGCATAGTTTCCGATCAGCGGCCTGGTCTGGTCGGCGAGCGGACCGACGACGGCGATCTTTTTGATCCCCGGCTTGAGGGGAAGCAGACCGTCGTTCTTGAGCAGGACCATGGACTCATTCGCGAGTTTGCGTGCGTGCGCGCGATGTTCGGCGCTGTCAAGTTCCTTCTCATCGATCTTGGTGAAGGGAACCATGTCCGGCGGGTCGAACATGCCGAGCTTGATGCGCGCGGTGAACAGGCGGATGAGCGCCGTGTCCAGTGTGCTTTCAGGCAGGTACCCCTGCTGCACGGCATCGATATAGGCCTTTTCGACGGGCTCGCCAAATCTTGAAGTAAAGGTGACGCACTCGTTGTCCATGCCTCGGATCACGGAAATGGCCGCGCCTTGTGCCTGCGTTGGGCGATAACGATGATTGGCGGCAACGTCGCGAACCGCGTCGCAATCCGAAACCACATATCCCTGAAAGCCCCACTTGCCGCGCAATTGATCCTGCAGCAGGTATTGGTTGGCGCATGCCGGCTCGCCATTGATTGCGTTGTAAGCGCACATGACAGAGCCGGCTTTGCCTTCCACGATGGCAGCGCGGAATGCAGGCTCGTAGGTATCGACCTCATCGTGCTTGCTCACGTCCACATCGGCAAAGTGGCGCGTCGGCTCCGGCCCGCTGTGCACGGCATAGTGTTTCGGTGTCGCAATGGCCAGGTAGTACTTTGGATTGTCGCCCTGCAATCCGGTCACGTAGGCAACGCCCATGCGGCCGGTGAGGAACGGGTCTTCGCCGTAGGTCTCCTGACCGCGGCCCCAGCGCGGGTCGCGGAAGATGTTCAGATTCGGGGACCAGAAATCGAGGCCTCCCATGATGCCGGTGTGTCCTTCGCGCGCATTTTGCACGTGCTTGATGCGTCCCTCAATGCCAATCTGGGCCGCCATGGTGTGAATTCCCGGCGCATCGAAGGTGGCAGCCAGGCCGATCGGCTCGGGATACTCGGTTACACCCTCGTTGATCACTCCGTGCAGGGCCTCGCTCCACCATTGGTATGCGGGAATGTTGAGCCGCGGAACTGCCGCGGAGTTGTTCTGCATCTGCGTAGCCTTCTCCGCGAGAGTCATGCGGTGCACCAAGTCGGCAGCCCTTTGTTCAGGCGTCAAATTGGTGTCCAGATATGCAGGAGTCGCTGCACCTTGAGCGACCGCAGTCTGTGCGGACAAGGCAAAGAAAAGCGATCCAGCTCCCAGGACAAACCTCTGCATCATTTGCGTCATGTATCTGCTCATGTGAACCTCAAGTTGGAACCTGGGCTTACCGTCTTCGGCCCGCCCTATTTTGTTCAAGCAATGGCCCGAATCTGACCACCCCACGCAGGCCAAGGCAATTCTAAACTCGCGTCTTACTTCATCGCTCTACCGAGCGGCAACGGCCGGTTGACTCCCCGTCTGGAATAGCCGAGGTGCGAAGTCTTTTAGGTCGCGGCGCCATGTCTGCCATTCGTGATCCGTGCCGGGCGACTCGTAAAAGACGTGCTGGATCTTTCCTTCATCGAGAGACGCGTGTAGCTTCTCCAGTCCTGACTTCATCCGCTCAGGCTCGTTAGTCCCCACGCCGATCCACAGCAGATGCACCCGCTTGGCGAACGCTGCCGGATCGGCCATCGCTCCGTGGAATGCTGTCTTCGTATCCAGCTTGTCAGTTCCCCATGATGAAAACGTTGGCCGCTCCGCTGAATCCGCCGATGTATGAAAACAGATCGAGATGATCGAACGTCACCTGGAACGTCTGCATGCCGCCCATCGAAAGGCCGGCCATGGCGCGGTGATCGCGATCGGGAATCGTGCGGAATGTCTTGTCGATGAATGGAATCAGCGCCTGCGTCATGTCGTCTTCGAATGCGCTCATCCGCTCCTGCATCACTTTCATGAACTCCGGCGAGCCGAACGGCTTTCCCGTCAGGTCGGGAACGACGTAGCCGGCGCGGCTTGCATACCCATTCGCCATCACGATGATCATTGGCTTCGTGCTTCCGCTGGCGATCAGGTTATCGAGAATGAAATTCGCTTTGCCTTGCCGAATCCATCCGGTCTCGTCCTCGCCGCCGCCGTGCTGCAGATAGAGCACCGGATAGCGAGTCTTCGCCGTGTCATAGTCCGGTGGCAGGTACACGAACGCGTGCCGCCATGTTCCCGTCACGCTGGAGTGATACCAGATCTCACGCACCTGCCCGTGCGGAACCTCCTTGGGCAGGTAGTAATCCGCTCCGGCTTCTGGCACCTCGACCGCGCTGGCCCATTTGCTACCTCCGAAGTACGCCGTGCTGCCGGGATCGCTCACCTCGGCGCCATCCACGATGATCGTGTAGTAGTGAAGCCCGGGAGCCATGGGCGGCGTTGTGATGGTCCAGAACCCGTCCGCCTGCTTCTCCATATCCACCTTGGGCCCGCTCCAGAAATTGAGCTTCACCTTCGTCGCGTCAGGCGCCTTGAACCGAATCTGCACGCGCGAATTGCTGTTCACCCGCGGATACTGCGCGTCGAGTACATTCGACGTCGCGGGTTTGAAATCACCCGAGTCCTGCGCAAAACAGAAGCTCGCTGCCAAAAGCATCACAAATCCAATCAGTTTCATAGCGCACCTCCGCGCGAAGCATGTCCGAAGGGCAGTGCCGTCTTGGAAACGGATCGCGCAGCCCTTTTCGGTCATGGGTATGGTAATCCGTCCACCCGCATGGGATAAAGCGATTTATTTGTCTTGTTCGCCTTGGCTTGGCCTGTGTATAGTCGAGGGTTCCGGAACGGAATACGAGAGCGGCGGCCGAAAAATCCGAACCTGATACGACAGCGCGTTTCGTCCGTCGCACTCGCTTGCCGCCCGGCTCCGCGGAGGCATGTATGGCGGGTCGTGTTCTTGCAGTTTTGAGTCTGCTGGCAGTCTCTTCAGTTGCGCCTTTGATGGCTGCCGACAACGTTATTCATCTCACAGTCGACGCGTCGAAGCCGGGCGCGAAGATCGATCGCAACCTCTTCGGCCAGTTCGCGGAGAATCTCGGCCATGGCCTCTACGAAGGCATCTGGGTCGGTCCCGACTCGTCCATCCCCAACACCCGCGGAATCCGTAACGATGTAGTGGCCGCTCTCAAGGAACTCAAGGTGCCCAACGTCCGCTGGCCCGGCGGCTGTTTCGCCGACCAGTACCACTGGCGCAAGGGAGTGGGCCCGCGCGACAAGCGCCCGGCCACTGTGAACTCGGCCTGGGGCGATGTCATCGATACCAATGCCTTTGGCACCGATGAGTTCATGGACTTTATCCAGCAGATCGGCAGCACACCGTACGTGTCTATCAATCTCGGCTCCGGCACTCCGCAAGAGGCGGCCGAGTGGCTGGAGTACATGACGGCCGGCGCGCCCACGGCTCTTGCCAAAGAGCGAGCTGCCAACGGCCATCCCGAGCCGTACAAGGTCGGCTTTCTCGGCATCGGCAACGAAAGCTGGGACTGTGGCGGCGCGATGACGCCCGACTACTACGTGAGCCTGATGAAGGTGTACAGCCGATTCGTGCTCAACATGAATCCCGCGCAGCGCGGCAAGGACCAGATGCTGAAGATCGCCGTGGGTCCCGGCACGCCGGACACCGAGTGGACTGAAGCCGTGATGAAAGCGTGGAAGAAGCACACCTGGGCGTGGGACATCAACGGCGTCTCGCTGCACTGGTACACGGTCCCCAACGGCTGGCCACCCTCAACCGCCTCAGACAAGTTCGGACTGGACGATTACGTCAAAACCCTTAAATCCACGCTCTTCATGGATGAGTTCCTGCGCAAGCAGGAAGCGGTGATGGACAAGTACGATCCGGAGAAGAAGGTCACCTTGACTGTGGATGAATGGGGCGCCTGGCATGCGCCCTTGTCTGGCTCGAATCCGGCGTTCCTTGTCCAGCAGAACAGCGTTCGTGATGCCATTCTCGCTTCGCTCAACCTGAACATCTTCGCCCGTCACGCCGATCGCGTCCGCATGGCCAACATCGCCCAGATGATCAATGTGCTTCAGGCGATGATCCTCACCGACAAAGAGAAAATGGTCCTGACGCCCACCTATTACGTCTTCAAAATGTACGTTCCGTTTCAGGACGCCACATTTATTCCCGTCGCCTTCGACGCGGGCGCCTACACCCATGGCAGCGTAACCCTGCCGCGCGTCGACGCCATCGCCGCAAAAGGTGCGGACGGAAAGCTGTTGCTTGAGATCACTAACCTCGACGCGGAAAACCCCGCAATCATCGACGCGGACCTGGCAGGCATAACCGCAAAGTCGGCCAGGGCGGAAACTCTAACGGGAGCCGCAGTCGACAGTGTCAACACCTTTGAGTCACCGGCGTTCAGTTGCGCCGAAGCCGGCGGCTGTAAAGGTTCAGAATGGCAAGCTCTCGCTCACGGTAGAACCGCGATCCGTGACTGTTGTTTCGATCGAGCAGTAGCCGCGGGTGCATTCGATCGAGAGCGGTGTACGGATGCATTCCCTTGCTAAGACCGAAGATTCACGTCGCTGGCTGTGCTTATCGTAGGCTGGCACCATTCAATGCGATATCCGGAGAAACTAACCGTGCACCCTTTCGAAAAGATCGCAGTCCCGAAAACCATCTCATTGATTCTCGGACTGCTTATGGTTCTTCTGCTCGCGTCACCGGTCCTCGTGCTATCCGAAACACGCGCGGTCAATGCCACCATCGATGTCTCGAAGACCGGCGCTCCCATCTCGAAGAACATCTACGGCCAGTTTCTCGAGCACGGCGGCGACATCGTCAACACAGGCGTCTGGTCCGAAATGCTCATCGACCGCAAATTCTTCTATCCCGTCGCCGCCACCGCCCCAACGCCTCCTCCCGTGATAGGTAGTGTTGGCGGTAACCCGCGCTTCCGCCGCATTCCGACGCGCTGGTGGGCTCCCATCGGCGGCGACGACGTGTCACCATGGACACCAAGGATCCCTACACAGGCGAGCATTCACCGCTTGTCAAACTCGACGCCAAGGATCCCCATGGCTTCAGCCAATCCGGAATTGCCGTTCGCAAAGGCAAGACATACACCGGACGCATCGTACTCGCCGGCTCTCCGGGCGCGGTAATCAAGATCACGCTCATCTGGGGCAAGGAGACCACTGATCGTCAGACCGTCGCCATCCGTTCGCTTGGCACTGCGTACCACAAATTTCCGCTGCACTATACCGCGGCAGCCGACAGCGATGACGCCACGCTCGAGATCACCGGCACAGGTACCGGCTCATTCCACGTTGGCGCGGTCTCACTCATGTCCGCTGACAACATCGACGGCTTTCGCCCCGAAGTGATCGCCGCGCTCAAGCAATTGCGCTTTGGCGTCCTCCGCTTTCCCGGCGGCAACTTCGTCTCCGCATATGAATGGCGCTACGGTGTTGGCGATATCGACAAGCGTCCGCCGATTTTCGATCCTGTCTGGCACGCGGTGCAGCCCAACGATGTTGGCACCGATGAATTCCTCACGCTCTGTCGCCTGCTCGGCGTCGATCCGTACATCACCGTCAACGCTGGCTTCGGCGACGCATGGTCGGCGCGTGAGCTGGTCGAATACACCAACGGCGCCGCCACGACGCCCATGGGCAAATGGCGCGCCGCAAACGGCCACACCGCGCCGTATCACGTGAAGTTCTGGGGCGTCGGCAACGAGCCCTGGGGCGACTACCAGATGGGATCCATGTCGCTTCCGCAGTTCGAACTGAAGCACAACCTCTTCGCCAAGGAGATGCGCAAGGTCGATCCATCCATCAAGCTCATCGCTGGCGGCGCCATGCCCGACGTGATGGAAGGGGCAGACCAGGCCAGGCGCATCAACGGTCAGTATGTTCCGGACTATCTTTCCCCGGCAGATTGGACCGGCCAGATGCTCCTCAATTGCCTCGACAACATCGACATGGTCAGCGAGCACTATTACGCATCCGGCACGCAGCATACCGACCTGAAGCTGCAAAAGAAGGTAACCATCGAACCTCCTCTGTCGCTGCTTGAATGGGAACGCGCGCCGGCCGTCCAGGTCCGCGCGAAATATGAGCACTACCAGGAATACCTCAAGCGCATTCCCGCGCTTCGCGCGAAGCCCGTTCCCATCGCCATCGACGAGTGGGCATACTTCGGCGGCAATCGCGACTGGCTATAAGGTCGTTCCGGCCTACGCATGGGCATTCCACGAAATGTTCCGCCACTCCGATATCTTCCAGATGGGCGCATTCACCTTCGCGACCGCAATGATGAGTCAGAACCGAACCGAAGCCATCCTCAATCCGACCGGGATGCTCTTCAAGATGTACCGCGATCACTTCGGCACGATTCCTGTTGAGGTGACCGGAGACTCACCGCAGCCGAAGCCGACGTTTCCGGCCGGCGGCGACCAGCCTGCGGTCAACCCCGGCAGCGATACGTATCCGCTCGATGTGAGCGCCGCGTTGAGCGAAGACCGCAAGACCCTCTCCATTGCCGTGCTCAATCCATCCGACTCCGAACAGAGCATTAAGCTCGCGATCAACGGAGCGAAGCTTGCCAGTGCTGGAAAACTGTGGCGCATGGCTCCCGACTCCATCGATGCAACTGTGCAGGTCGACAAGAAGCCCGAAGTTCAGGTCGAAGAACAGACGCTCGGTGCGCTGCCCGACACCATCATCGTGCGCCCCTTCAGCGTGAACATCTATTCCTACCCGGTGCAGTAGCCGGTCTTTCGAGAGAGGATCACCGATGAAATCAACGAAGCTGTTTGCTTGCGTGCGCAATCACATTGGCGATCGCACCGGCCAGCCAGGCTCTCGGCCCAGGTGCAAACCAACGTTCCCGACGTCGTCCCCGGCGCAAAGCCTGTCACGGTCGAGCACATCAAGATCCACGGCACGGCACTTGAAGGAAATCTCGAAGGCGACGCCGTCGATCGCGATGTCATCGTCTTTCTGCCGCCCAGCTACCAAAAAGACAAGAAGCGCCGCTATCCCGTGGTCTACGCGCTGCACGGCTACTCCATCGGCGCCGAGCAGTGGACGCACGAGATCCACGTACCGCAGACCATCGAAGGTGCGTTTGCGAAGGGCTCGCAGGAGATGATCGTCGTCCTGCCCGATTCCAAGACCATCTACAACGGCTCGATGTACTCAAGCTCCGCCACCACCGGCGACTTCGAGAAGTTCATCTGGCACGACGTTGTCGCCTACATCGACGCGCACTATCGCACCATCCCCAATCGCACCAGCCGCGGTCTTGTCGGTCACTCCATGGGCGGCTACGGTGCGTCGCGCATCGGCATGAAGCATCCTGACGTCTTCGGCGCTCTCTACATCATGAGTCCCTGCTGCATGTCTTCGATGGTCGGGGGCGGCCCGGGTACCGCCGATCAGATCAAGGAGCGGGCGATCGCCAGCGAGAAGAAGGTTGCCGCGGCCAAGTCTCCAGCAGACCTGGCGGCACAGTCGCCCGGCTTCGCCTCCGCACAATATGCAACAGCAGCGGCGTGGGCGCCCGATCCAAAGAACCCTCCGCTCTACTTCGACCTGCCAACCAAGGACGGTGTTCCGCAGCCGGAGATCGTAGCGAAATACACGGCCAACTCACCGCTCGCCTTTGTCGATCAGTACATCGGAAATCTCAAGCAGTACCGCGCCATCTCGATGGACGTAGGCGATCAGGACGGACTGCGATTCGATGCCGTGCAAGCTGCACACCATCCTCGATAACTACGGAATCGCCAACAGCTTTGAAATTTATTCCGGCACGCATGTCAGCGCGGTCGCCGATCGATTCCAAAACCATGTGCTGCCGTTCTTCAGCAAGAATCTCTGCTTCACGGCAGATTGCCGTTAGCGACCGCGCCAGGTCACTGAGGGCTTGAACCAGCGGTAAGATGCTGGCGAACAGAAAGTTGAGATCAAGAATGTTTCGGAATGAGGGAATGTTGCGATCCAGTTGCTATGCATCGGCACCGATGCCCGCCGTGATTCTCTTGCTCGCGGCCTCGACGATGACAGCGGCGCAAATGCCGGGACAGAAGGCGCCTGGCCCTCCGCCTGCGCAAGTCGAGCAAACAAGCCACGGCATCCGTGCCACCGCGGGCAGGGAAGTCCTCGAGGTCACCGTGTGCACTGACTCGGTGATTCACGTCGTTGCTACGCCCGAACCTTCCGCCCCCGCCTCGCCGCGCCCGTGGATGCTCGACGCACAGCAATCCTGCCCCGGAGCGCCATTCACCTTCGCGCAAGACGCGAAAGCAGCCAGCATGAAGACTGCTCAGCTTGAAGTCATCGTCAACATCGAGCGCGGCAATCTCTCTTTCCGGACCGCCGGCGGAGAATCGCTGCTGAACGAAGGCAACAGCATTCCGCGCACCTACGAGCCGGTCGAGCTCAATGGCGATCACACCTACCGCGTCACGGACCGCTTTTCTCCCATCGATTAACGGAAGCGCTCTACGGGCTGGGCCAGCATCAGAGCGGCATGTTCAACTATCGCGGCGCCACGGTGGAACTGGGGCAAAACAACACCGATGTCGCGATCCCGCTGCTGATTTCGAGCAAAGGCTACGGCCTGATGTGGAACACGGCGGCGCTCACCTACTTCGACAATCGCTTTCCGCTCGATATGAAGCTGACTTCCATCGCCGGCAAGTCGATCGATTACTACTTCCTCTACGGCCCGGAGATCGACGCCGTTCTCCACGAGTACCGCACCATGACCGGCCACGCGCCCATGCTGCCGAAGTGGGCCTATGGCTTCTTTCAATCGAAGGATCGCTACGTATCGCTCGACGAGATTCGCGAGATCGCGCAAGCGCTATCGCCAGGAACATATCCCGCTCGACGCCATGGTGCAGGACTGGTTCTGGTGGAAGACCGAGGGCGATCCGGTCTTCAATTCCAACTATCACGATGTAGCGCAAGATCTCGAGGCTCTGCACAAAGAGAACGTGCACGCCATGATCTCTGTCTGGGGCCTGCTCGATCCACGAATCCGAAACCTATAAGCTTCTCGATGCAAAACATGAGCTTGTGTCGGACGCGCACGTCTACGACGCCACCAACCCCGAGGCGCGCGACATCTACTGGGAGCACCTGCCCGGCAAGCTGCTGGCGCAGGGATGGGACGCATTCTGGCTCGATAGCGCCGAGCCCGAAGAATACTGGCCGCACATGGGCGACGCCATTCTCAGCAGCCGCCAACTCGCCATCGGCAACGGCGCCGAATTCACCAACGTCTTCCCGCTCGTGCACACCCTTGGAGTGCAGGATCACTGGAAGGCGCAGAACCCGAGCAAGCGCGTCTTTCTGCTCACGCGCTCGGCGTTCCTCGGCCAGCAGCGCGTCGGCGCCACCGTCTGGTCGGGAGACGTCTACGGCACCTACTGGGGCTTGAGCCACCAGGTTCCCGCCGGTCTCAATTTCGCGCTGTCCGGGTATCCATATTGGACCACCGACATCGGCGGCTACTGGCCGCCCCACGACGACCCTCTCGCCGATCCCGCGTTCCAGGAGCTCTACGCGCGCTGGTTCGAGTACGGCACGTTCTGTCCCATCTTCCGCACACACGGCCACCGGCCGCATAACGAGCTGTGGAGCTTCGACAAAGTCGAGCCCATCCTGGTGA
This sequence comes from uncultured Acidobacteriaceae bacterium, assembly GCA_963751225.1. Lineage (GTDB taxonomy): Bacteria > Acidobacteriota > Terriglobia > Terriglobales > Acidobacteriaceae > Telmatobacter. The sequence continues at coordinate 83,683 of CAVVTY010000002.1, read as the reverse complement.
GCTACGACAAGCTCCGCTATCGCCTGATGCCGTATATCTATTCGCTGGCCTGGAAGGTAACGAGCGAGGACTACACCATCCAGCGCCCGCTCGTCATGGACTGGCGCACCGACCCCAAAACCTGGAACCTCGGCGACGAGTTCATGTTCGGCCCGGCCATCCTGGTCAACCCGGTGCTCAAAGCCGACGTTACGAGACGCAGCGTCTACCTGCCGGCAGCCGCTGCATGGTACGACTTCTGGACCGGCAAATCGCTCACTGGCGGCCAGGAAATTGAAGCCGATGCGCCCCTCGATCGCATGCCGCTCTTCGTGCGCGCCGGTTCCATCCTTCCAATGGGCCCGCAAATCGAATACGCCGCGCAGGATCCCGCTGGGCCCATCGAGCTCCGCATCTATCGCGGCGCCGATGGCAAATTCGACCTCTATGAAGACGCGGGCGACGGCTACGAGTACGAGAAGGGTCAGCATTCCGTCATCCCCATCCGCTGGGACGATCGCACCTCGTCACTCACCATCGGCTCGCGGCAAGGCTCATTCCCTGGAATGATCGAACATCGCAAATTCCGCGTCGTCCTGGTCGCAAGCGGACATGGTGTCAGGCATGGATGTAACCAGCTACGGCCAACGCGGAAATCAGTTACGAGGGCAAGGAAGTTCACGCGACGATCAAGTAATTCACCGCCACGCTGGGCCCGCAAAGCAAATGGTCCAGCGGCGCTCACATTGTTTTGCGGAAAGAAGGCCGGTTATGATGCGATACAAACTCTCGCTGCTGATGGCGGCTGCGCTGTGGGCGCCTCTGGCTGCTCACGCTCAATCGGCCAACCTCTGCGCCGATCTCGCAGCTCTTAAGATCGACGGCGTCGAAATCACCAAGGCCGACGCTCGTTCCCGCCGGAACCATCGTCCCGCCACCGTACCCCGGTGCTGCCGGCTATCGGCCCGTTGCCCGCGCACTGCCGCGTCGACGGCGTAATCAATCGCCGCAAGGGCGTCGACGGCCAGGAGTTCGGCATCGGCTTTGCTCTTGCACTTCCCGACAAGGCCGCCTGGAACGGCGACTTCATGATGCAGGGCGGCGGTGGCGGCAACGGCATCGTTGCCTATCCAGCGGGTGCGAACTACGCCGGCGACAAGCCGGCACTCTCCCGCGGATTCGCCGTAGCCAGCACTGATACAGGACACAAGGCGAAGACCGGACGCATTCGATTTCTCCTTCATGCGCGACCAGCAGGCCTATCTCGACTTCGCCTTCCTCGCCAACGCTGAAGTCGCCGGAGTCGCCAAGCAGATCATCGCGAACTACTACGCAAAACCTGCGGCGTACTCCTACTTCGTCGGCTGCTCCACAGGCGGGCGCGAAGGCATGATCCTCTCGCAGCGCTATCCCACTGTGTTCAACGGGATTGTTTCCGGCGATCCGGCCATGCGCACCGGCCTGTCCAACCTTGCCATCGCCCAATGGATCCCCGTGGCCTACAACCAGGCTGCTCCCAAAGACGCCTCCGGCAAGCCGCAGATCGACAAGTTCCTCACCGACAGCGATCGCAAGCTATTTATGGATGCGCTCATGAAGCAGTGCGACGCAAAAGACGGAGTAGCCGACGGCATGATCTCCGATCCTCTCGCCTGCGACTTCGATCCAGCAGTCCTCGCCTGCAAGCCCGGCCATTCCGACGCCTGCATCGCCCCTGAAAAAATCTAACGCCATCAAGAAAGCCTTCGCCGGCCCGAAGAATGCATATGGCACGCAGGTCTATCCCGGCTTTCTTTATGACGCGGGCATTGCTTCGAAAGGCTTCGTTTCAGGTTTGCTGGCCTTGGGACCAAGTGGCCTCTTCGGCCCCTACACCACCGCAACTGAACTCGACGTCGACAAAGCAGCACTGCATGCCTCCGATCCACTCGTCGAGCCTGCGTCCACCAATCTCTCAACGTTCTCGCTAAGCGGCGGCAAACTCATCTTCTTCCACGGCGACAGCGATCCGTGGTTCTCGCCGCTCGACACGCTCGGCTATTACCAATCACTTGCTGCAACCAACGGCGGTGCAGACAAGGTGTGCCGAATGGAGCCGCATCTTCCTCGTCCCTGGCATGGCTCACTGCGGTGGCGGGCCCGCTCTCGACCACTTCGACATGCTCACCGCTGTCGTCAACTGGGTCGAGAAGGGCACCGCGCCAGACGCAGTTCTCGCCACCGGTCACGCATTCCCCGGCCGCAGCCGCCCGCTCTGCGCTTATCCAAAACACGCGCAGTACACCGGAACCGGTGACACCGAGGACGCCCGTAATTTCCAATGTCAAGACTCTGCACGTCAATAGCGAGAGGTTTGCATTCGTGAGTTCCAGATACTTTCATATCGCAGCTCTCGCCGCGGGGCTCTTGTTTGCCGCGGACCTTGGCTGCATTCGCGCAGCCCACGCCTGGCCAAGCAATGCCGTCCGCAGCCGCCAAGCCTCTGCCATTCGTCAGCACCATCTTTGGCGACAACATGGTTCTTCAGCGAGGCAAGCCCGATACCATCTGGGGCTGGTCCGACCCTGGCGATACCGTCCGCGTTCAGATCGGCGACAAAGCCGAAACGGGCACAGCCGGTGCGGACCGCCGGTGGCAGGTCAAGATTCAGCCTCCTGCGCCCGGCGGCCCCTACACCGTAACAATCACGGGCCATCAGACCGTCGAGCTGCACAATGTCCTCGTCGGTGATGTCTGGCTCTGCGGCGGCCAATCGAATATGGGGCTGCCTCTTCGGTTCACCAAGAATGCCGATGAGGAAATCAAGGCAGCCAACTATCCCGACATTCGCTTCTTCACTGTTGGCGGTCACCCCGCCTATCACCACGTCGATGTCATTGATGGCGACTGGCGCGTCGTCTCTCCCGAGACGGCAGGCTGGATATCCGCCGTGGGCTACTATTTCGCGCGCAAAGTCCAGCAGGAGATACACGTCCCCATCGGCCTCGTCGTCGACTCAGTCGGCGGAACTCCCGCCGAGGCCTGGGCCAGCGCAGCCGCGCTTCGGCCGCTTCACGACTTCGATATCCCGCTCGCCGAACTAGACCGGCTGAAAGCCGAAAACGCGCCCGAATACGGCAACTACGTCATGCACTGGTACGACCAGTACGACATCGGTGACAAAGGCAACTGGGCCGCTCCCGAATTGAACGACTCGACCTGGAAACAGGTTCCAATTCCAGGGGGATTCGCGGAACTGGGCGTGCCCGATACGCCGGCCCTTGTCTGGTTCCGCAAGGAAATCACTCTGCCCGACCCGCTTCCTGCCGGGCGAGCCGTGCTCTACCTCGGCGAAATCGAGCGCATGGACACGGTCTACATCAACGGCAAATCTGTCGGCGGCAGTGCATGGGTAGAGAATCCGCGCGTCTATCCCGTCTCAGCAAGTCTCAAGCCGGGACGAAATGTCATCGCCATTCGTGTCCTCAAAACGAAGCCCGACGGTGGTTTTCTCTCCAAGCCGGAAGACATCCATCTCAGCATCGGCGACCAGACCAGCATTCCGCTCGCTGGGCAGTGGAAAGCGCAAGCTCAGCGTCGACGCGCGTCCGCCGCAACCGTTGCCAATCGCTTACGAGAACTGGCCCGTTATGCCGACTGTTCTTTACGAAGGCATGCTCGCCCCCATCGCTCCGCTCTCGATCACCGGCGCCATCTGGTATCAGGGAGAACAGAACTCACCACGTGGCTACCAGTACCGCAAGATTCTCCCCGCGATGATCGCCGACTGGCGCACGCTCTTCGGCCAGGGCGATTTTCCCTTCTACATTGTCGGCCTACCCGCCTTCACAAAGCGCAGCGCCGTCCCAGTCGATGGCGACGACTGGACTGAGACGCGCGAATCGCAGGCCATCACAGCGGCCACCGTTCCCAACTCCTGCCTCGCTGTCACCATCGATACCGGAGACGCCGACAACATCCATGCCAAAGACAAGCAACCGGTCGGCGATCGCCTTGCCCTCTGTGCGCTGGCAAAATACTACGGCGAGAACGTGGTCTACTCGGGACCCACGCTCGAGTCGGTCGAGCGCCTCCCCGGTTCCATTCGACTGCACTTCGCGCACACGGACGGCGGTCTCATTGTCAAAGGCGACAAGCTCGAAGAATTCTCTATCGCCGGAGACGATCGCAAATGGGCCTGGGCCGACGCGCGCATCGAGGGTGACACCGTCGTGGTCTCATCGCCGTCCGTGCCCAACCCCACACAGGTGCGCTACGCGTGGCAGTCTAATCCCGCCGCCACGCTCTTCAATGGCGCTGGACTTCCCGCCTCTCCCTTCCGCACCGACGCCTGGCCCGCCAAAACAGAAGGACACAGACCGTACTGAGCCGGAAGCCGAGCCCATTATCTATGGACAACTATCACCAAGGAGGGTGAAGTGGATGTGTCCATAGAGCAATCCAGTTCGGCAATCTGCCGCCATGATTTCCAGCGACTATAGCAGTTTCGGAATGGGTGTAGCCCGCATTTCTCACGGTGGCTGATGTTGTGAGTGTTTGTGTTTGTGTGGGACTGTCGATGGTGCTTTTTTGAAGGCGAACGAGTCCGTGGGAAGCTTTTGACGTCCTCGCTGTGATCTGGATTCGATTGACGGTGAGTATTTTGAGCATGGCTCCGCTGGGCCGGTCGGTTCCGGGGCGAAGAGAAGCGAGTTTCTGAGCTATACGCTGACGGTCAGCAGCGCAGAGCGCGGAAAGCCGCGGTGTAGATGCTTTTCCATGGATACGCCGAGCTCATTTCCAGCACGATGCGGCGGACACTCAGGTGCACGATGGCGCCGATCTTGAACAGCTTGCGGCGGATGGTATCGACCTGAGCTTCGGCCCACTCAGTGCCCTTCAAGGCCAGCCGGCGCAGCGCTTCGACCAGCGTGTAGGCCAGGGCGGAGAAGTAGAGACGCAACTGGTTACCCCTCATCTCATCGGTGGAGAGCCGGTCGGCGAACAGGCACATCTGCTCCTTGATGCGATTCTCCATCTCGCCGCGGGCGCAGTAGAACTTCTCGTATAAGTCCTGTGCAGCCCATTGCCCGGCGGTTAATGAGGTGACCACGAAGCGCGGGTTCTCACCTTTATCCAGATACTCGGCCTTGGCCACGACGCGACGCGAACAGGGCCAGCTTTTGTGGGTCTGGTAAGAGAACTCGGCGAAGACACGCGTCGGCTTGCCGGTGGTCTGGTGCTCCAGCTGCGCCTGGTGCATTTGCTTGCCGATGATCCGGCGCAGGCGCTGGTTGCGTGCCAGGCCGAACACGTAATCGACGCGGTTGTTCTCGCACCAGCCCATCAGTTCCTCGCGGCAGAAGCCGGAGTCGGCTCTGAGCACGATCTTCACTTCCGGCCACTGCTGCCGCAACTGCGCAACGATCTGTGTCACCTCTTCGACCGAACCTGCAGCCGCATCCTGGTTAGCTGGCCTGAGCCGCACACACAACAGTTGATCGCCGGCGAAGATGTACAGCGGCAGGTAGCAGTAGTTGTCGTAGTAGCCGTGGAAGAACCGCTCCGGCTGATGGCCGTACAGCGGGATGTCGGTCGCGTCCAGATCGAGCACCACCTCGGTGGGCGCCGTTACGTGCGACTCGATGTAGAGGTCAACCAGAAGGCGGTCGATAGCCTCCGGCAGATAACTGATCTTGTGGTAACGCGCCGTACGGCCACACAGTTCCAGCCGGTTTAGCGTGCTTTTGCCCGCCAGCGGTTCCTCCAGCTTGCGCTTGCCGCTCAACAGCCCGAACATCGGATCGGCACGCAGCTGCTCATGGTCGTTCAGATCTTCATAGCCCAGCGCCAGCCCATAGATACGCTGCGACAGCATCTCGGCCACCGTGTGTTCCACCTGGTCCTGGTTGCGCCCATCACGGAAGCAGCAGGCCAGCCGGACCAGCAGGTTGATCTTGCCATCCACTTCGCGAAGCAGCAGAGCCCCGCCGTCGCTGGATACCTGGCCCGCCGTAAAACCGGCTTCCACACGCCGAGAAAAATGGGTCGAAAATGAGAAGCTTTCTTGGCTACACTCTGTCATTAGAAAGGCCGCCCTTTCTTCGGCCAAAACTACGTCTCGACAACGCAGTTATGCCATGAAATGACGGCCTTTCCTATCCCTTTTCTTGTTCCACCCAAAACAAACAACAATTCTGTCGTGAGAAATGCGGGTAGACCGAAGGCACACGGCAAAGTGGCGTTTTCCTTAAGAAAACGCCACCTTCGATGCTCTCAAAAAGTTTACGTGAATTCCGAAACTGCTCTAGATCAAGCCAAAGCACTCGGTGGAGGTGGATTGATGAGATTCTCAGGGTCAATACTCGCAATCTGCGAGGGTTCTGCAATCTGCGCGCAATTTATGTAAGATGTTTATAATATGTATCTTGCGCCTATTTTCCGATGCAGAAAGTGGAGAAGATGAGATTGAGGATGTCGTCGGAGGTGGTCTGTCCGGTGAGGGAATCCAGCGCGGAAAGGGCCCGGTAGAGGTCGAGGAGGATCATCTCGTGCGGAATTCCAGCGGTGTTGGCGCGGTCAGCGTCAGAGAGGGCCGAGCGGGCAGCAGCAATCGCCTGCTGATGTCGGAGGCTGGTGAGCAGTCCGGGCTCGGCAGCAGCGCCGCCGGTCGCAAGCGCAAGGATGCGCTCGCGCAGATCGGCGATGCCCTTTCCGGTCAGAGCGGATGTGGAGAGCGCGGGAATGCTCATCGCTTCCGCGGTTGATCGATCAAGCTGAATAACGCCAGTTTGTGCATCTTCGTTTGCCAGATCGCTTTTGTTGATTGCGATCAATGCGGGACGATCCGCGACGGCGGCGAGCAACTCACGCTCTTCCTCATTCAGCAGTTGAGTGGCATCGAGGACAACCAGGACCAGCCCGGCGTCGGCTAGCGCTTCGCGGGTTCGCGCAATTCCGATCTGCTCCGCTTCTTCGAATGCCTCGCGCAGGCCTGCGGTGTCCACGAGCTCCAGCGGGATTCCACCGAGGGAGATTCGCTCGGTAACAAGGTCGCGCGTGGTGCCGGGACTCGCTGTCACGATCGCCCTGTCGCGTTCTACCAATCGATTGAACAGTGAGCTTTTGCCTGCGTTGGGGCGGCCGACGATGGCGAGGGTCAAGCCGTCATGCACGATGCGGCCGCGCGCAAATGAGGCTTCGAGCGCGACGAGCGGCGGTGTCAATGCGGCGATTCGCCGACCGATCTCAGCCTGTGGCGCGACATCGACATCATCTTCGGCAAAATCAATGCCGGCTTCGAGCAATGCGATCAGTTCGATCAAGGACTGTTTAACCGGAGCGACGCGACGGCTGAGCGCGCCTCCCATCTGACTTGCTGCCTGGCGCGCTTGTGTTAGCGTCTGGGCTTCAATCAGATCGCGGACGGCCTCAGCCTGCGTCAGGTCAATCTTGCCTGCGAGAAACGCGCGTTGCGTAAATTCGCCGGGTTCGGCCAGGCGCGCGCCCAACTCGAGGGCTCGGCGCAGCAAGAGACCGAGGACTACGGGCGAGCCATGCGCGGCGATCTCCACGAGATCTTCGGCCGTGTAGGAGTTGGGTGCGGCGAAGAAAGTGACCACAGCGTTATCGATTTGCTCACCACCTGCATCTTGCTCATCGAGGACGCCAGCCAGCCTTGCGCGCGCGTGTTCGAGGGGCTGGCGGAGACTGACAAGCTGCGCTGCGATCGGTGCCGCCTGCGGTCCGCTGAGCCGCACAATGCCGATGCCGCCTCGACCGGGTGGCGAAGAAATGGCGGCAATTGTGTCAACTGCAGTGCCGGGCGCAGATTGGGGAATCTCCTGATCACTCATGGTCATCCACCATTGTAGGGAAGCAAAAGCGGGCTGTGCCTTCATGCGCGGCTCGTCCAAAAGGCCGCAATTGTAAGAGGAGTTCAATCGACGACTTACGGGCCCAGGAAACGGCCTGATTCCTGCATATGGCATTTCGTGGATTTTTGTGACGAAATGGTGCTGTTCTCACACGCTACTGTGATCTACAAAAAGGTTTTAGTAAAGGGTACATCGTATAATTTAGGGGTAATCGCCGACCCTTTCGTCGCCCTCCTGGGCCGGGTCCTGGCATAGGGTATCGCCAACTGCAAAGGTTGTAATCCAGTGAATTCCAAGATGCGAAATGGGCTCTCGACAGGCCGCTGCAGGCCGAGCAGTTTTCTCAAGAAGTTCTGTCTTTTTGCAATCATTCCATTGCTGGTATGCGCCCGAGTTACCGCGCAGCCGCCCGATCCCTCGATTTGGCAGGGCGTTCTCCGAAATGGCGCCGGCGCTCCCCTGGCAGGGGCCACTGTCAAACTGACGGGCCATTCCGATTCGGGTCAGTCTGTCACGGGTGCGGACGGCCGATTCCAATTGACGCCTCTGCCTGCGGGACAGTACAGGCTCACGGTTGAGACCCATGACAGCAAGGCCCAGTTCGCACAGCCGATCGATCTCTCGCCCGCCGCTCCCTCGATGGTGTTGACGCTTTCGGGCCGCGGAGAGCTCACCGTGTCGGCTTCCGGGAGTAAACAGCAGGCTGCAACCGGCGGCGAAGAGTTGTCGAGCCAGGCAGTGAGCGAGTTGCCGCTCAACAAGCGAGACTTCAGCACTCTGCTGCTGCTTGCCGCAGGCACGATGACGGATTCGAACGGCGCCACCAATTTCACGGCGCAGTTTGCCATCAACGGCCAGCGTGGTGTTGAAGCCACGTTTGCAATGGATGGAGCGGACATCAGCGATCCCGAGATGGGGGGCGCGACTTTCTCAAATTTCAACGTCGATGCAGTTGAAGGAATCGATTCGAGTTCCGGCTGGATGCCTGCGGAGATCGGGCGGGGCGCTGCGGGATTCACCAATATTCACACGCGTTCCGGCGCGAGCGGATTTCATGGTTCGTTTTTCGAGTTTGTGCGCAACTCCGCGTTTGATGCCAGGAACTACTTCGACCACGCCACCCCGGCGTATCCCGGGCGCATTCCTCCGTTCCGCCGCAACGAGTTCGGCTTTACCAATGGCGGCCCGGTTTACATTCCGCATGTCTTCGACGGCCGCAAAAGCACGTACTACTTCACGCAATACCAGGGATTTCGACAGGTGCTGGGCACGACGCAGGTTATGCCCGTACCGTCGGTCCTTGAGCGGCCCGCTGCCGGCAGCAACGTCGTAAATCACCCGTATCGCTATCCGGACGGAAGCGTAGACACGCTGATCATTCCAGTCCATCCGGGAATTGCGGCGGCACTTGCGCGGTATCCGATGCCGAATCTTCCAACCGGCTCTTTCGGAATCAACACGTACGCGACGGCGTCGAAGGTGGATACGAATGCCGACCAGTTCTCGCTGCGCATCGACCACAAGTTCTCGCCGAAGGATCAATTCTTCGCGCGCTTCAACCTCAACAACCTGACGGGGCCGACCACGAATCCTGACCAGACGGCCATCGATCCGAGGTTCGGGGTGCAGTACATCGACAATCAGCGCAACGTGGTCGGCACTTACACCAGGACAGTGTCGCCGCGACTGATTCTGGAGTCGTTAATCAGTATCACGCGCTCCACTCCGGGTTTCCCGACGACCGATTACGCAGACCCGGCCATCAAGTTCAACGATGGGCTCTTTGAAGCGTTCAACGCGGCGGCGGGATCGGTGATGCAGGCATACGGCAACCTCTTTCAGGGCATGCAGACTGTCTCTTACACGAGAGGGAACCATGTCGTCCATGCGGGCTTTGAAGCGCGCATTAACCGGGATACCACGTACTTCGGAATCAGCCCGAATGGCGAGTACAGCTACGGCGGCGGCACCGCATACGCAACCGAGCCGATCGCTTCACTCAGCGGAACGCACAACATCAACGTTGGCGATCCTCTTCCGGATACGCTTTCAAGCTTCCTCAGCGGAAGCCCGTTTGCTTATACCGTGGCACTTGCGCCAAGCTTCAGCTCGGGCGGCGAGCACATCGGACCGGCGGCAATCAACCGCGAGGACTACAACGCCTGGGTGCAGGACACCTGGAAGGTGACTCCCCGGCTTACGCTCGACTACGGCATTCGCTGGGAGCTGTACACGCCGATCTCGGAGCGAGCAAAGCGCACAGGACGGTTTGGCGAGGTGAATGGGGTGCAGGAATACCTCGTTAATCCGCAGCCGGGCTATCGCACGCAGAAGGACGGTTGGGCTCCGCGGGTGCAGGCAACATGGCAAGTGAGCAACAAGCTCACAGCGCATGCCGGCGGCGCGATCACGGTGATCCCGCCCAATATCTGGCAGGATAACTTTCTGACCGGGTCGACTCCATACGCGATCTACCCTCGTCGCGTGTCGTCCGCAGTGGCGCCTTTCGAATACGGGTATCAGATTACTTCGTCCCAGCTCCCGAACGTCTATACGCCAGACGGAGCCAACATTTTCGCAAATGGAGGCAGTAAAACGGTTCCAGCGAACACGATCATGGACGTGGACCGCTACGAGCGGGACATGGCGGCACTCACAGACAGCACTGTGATCAGCCCGCTGAATCTGTCGGGCATTGATCCGAAGTTTGGCAATGCAACGCTGTTCACGTGGACCACTGGGCTGGAGCGGAAGTTCGGGAATCTCACCGCGAATGCCAGTTACGTGGGAACAGCGGCCGAGCACCTGCCGCGCTACAGCTTTCCCAACGCATATGCGGGCGCAACGCCGGAGTTTGCTCCTCACACGCGGTTTGACAGCGCAGGCAACGTGATTGGGGGATTCGGCGTGATGAATGTCATTACGAACGACGCCCACTCCACTTATCACGCGCTGCAGACTTCGCTGTCAGGGACGGTGCAACATGGCGGTCCGGGCATACAGGCCAGCTATACATGGAGCAAGTCGATCGACAACACAAGCATGGTGATCGGCGGGACCGGATCAACCGGAGCGGTGACGTCGGGATTCTCGCAGAATCCGTACGATACGCATTCGGAGAAGGGCCCCTCGAGCTTCGACATTACTCACGGCTTCAGCCTGAGCGTTGCCCAGGACATGCATCTTGATAAAGCGGACTTTCTGAACCCCGTCAGCAAGAAGGTTACCGGGGGCTGGGAACTGCTCAGCATCTCGAGCATCAGCTCGGGAGCGCCGTTTACGGTTTACTCGGGCATTCAGCAAACCGGCGCGGGCTCAAATGGCGTTGACCGTCCCGACCAGATTGCGAAGCCGCATCTTTCTACCGCGCGTCGAGACCGCAAGGACTACTTCGGCCAAGGGGGAGACAACGGCCCTGACTACTTCAGCATTCCCGTTTTCGTTCCCGGCGGCACGGGACCTAACCAGGGGCGATTCGGCACACTTGGTCGCAACAGCTTTCGCGGACCGGCCTTTTACAATTTTGATTTTGCCGTCATCAAGGACACCCCCTTCGGCCGTCGCAATAGCGGCGCGGAGCGGATGGACCTGCAGTTCCGGGCAGAGTTCTTCAATATCTTCAACATCGTGGATATGGGACTGCCCGCGAACGTGCTCGGTGTGATTGCGAACACCGATGGCAACACGGGGTCGGCGACGATCAGCAGGACCAATGGATTCGGCCAGATCAGCAAGACCGCTGGGAACTCCCGTCAAATTCAGTTCTCGCTGAAGCTCATCTACTAAAGACGAGCACCGGATATTCTCGCGGCCGCGCACCCTTATTCGTCTGCTATAAAGGGTGCGGCAGTCCAGCCCGCACAGGCGACATGGCGAATTCTCGCGGCAAGCGAGACGCCTGTCATGTGTTGTGGGTCACGGGAGAATCCATGCAGATCGATCGATTCGCGTTTACAGCGCGCCTGATTCTGGCGGGCATCGCACTCAGTCTTGGCGTCACTTCATCTCTGGCACAACAAGCACAGACTCCGCACACGCTCGACCTCACCGTGGTGAAGCCGGAGACTGTCGGCTTCTCGTCTGATCGGCTTGAGCGATTGCATGCGCTCATGCAACAGACGGTTGACCAGAAGCAGATTGCCGGAATCGTTACGATTCTTGCGCGCCATGGCAAAGTGGTCGACTACCGCACCTACGGACAGAGCGACGTGGCCAGCGGAAAGCCCATCGCAAGAGATGCAATCTTTCGCGACTTCTCGATGACCAAGCCAGTCACCGGCGTGGCCATGATGATTCTGTACGAACAGGGCAAATGGCTTCCTTCCGATCCGATTTCGAAATTCATTCCAGAGTTTGCGGACCTCAAGGTCTACAAGGGCACTGACGCGAATGGCAAGGTAATCCTCACTGATCCCGACCACGCGCCGACGATGCGTGAATTGATGTCGCACACGGCGGGCTTCACGTATGGGTTCTTCGGCGAGACTCCGGTCGACAAGATGTATCGCGATGCAAACCTCTTTGCTTCAAAGGACCTGCACGAGTTCATTGAGAAGCTTGCCAAGATCCCGTTGCTCTATCAGCCGGGCAGGGGCTGGACCTACTCGGTATCAATGGACATCGAAGGGTACATTGTCGAAAAGATCTCTGGCCAGTCGCTGCCCGATTTCATGCGCGATCACATCTACACGCCCCTTGGGATGCGTGATGCGGGCTTCTTCGTTCCCGCCGAGAAGCGCAACCGTTTTGTTACGCTTTATCGCACCGCTCCAAATGGCGAGTTGCTTGCCGACCCTCCGAACGCAGGAATGGCGAACGGTTATTCCGAACAGCCAACGATGGCCTCGGGCGGCGGGGGCATGGTTTCCACTGCCGAGGACTACTACCGCTTTGCCCTGATGCTGGCAGATGGTGGTGAGCTGGATGGCAAGCGCATCATTGCACCGGCAACTGTCAAGCTGATGACGTCGAATCACGTTCCCGCAGAGTTGCTCAATGGACAATACGGCATTGGGCTCCAGCAAATGCGTCCGGGCCTGGGCTATGGCTACAACTGCGCCGTTGTCTTTGATCCTCCTGAAGCAAATCTGCCCGAAGGGAAGGGTACCTTCTATTGGGACGGGGCCGCAGGGACCTGGTTCTGGGTCGATCCGACAAATGACGTGGTCTTCATCGGCATGATTCAGCGCATGCTCGGCCCTGCAAGTCCGAACCTGGAGTTTGAGAGCCGCGCCACGGTGTACCAGGCGCTGGTTGATCCATCGAAGTAGCCGACCAGGGCGAGCCATACGACGGCCGTAGCTGACTTGCCGGGAATCTACTTCAAGAGATCGAGCGCGATTGCAGTCATGGCCGTTACACCTGAGGTGATGGCCGGCGCATAGACCGGGGCGAAGAGCGGAGAGTGGGGGCTGGGAAGAGGAACGCCTGTCTTCCGGCTCTGCGCCAATTTATCGGCATCGGCGGCACCCAGCCAATACATTGCCCCGGGAATCTTGCCCTCAAGAGTGAAGAGTCCAACGTCTTCACTGCCCATGATCGCGTGCGCGTCAAGAACGCGATCATTTCCCAACGCCATCGTTGCTGCCCGTCGCATGCGCTCAGTGAGAGCCGGGTCGTTCAATGTTGGCGGGGTACTCTCGCCCAAGGTCACCAGCGGCATCCGATCCTCGGGAATGCCGTAGGCCTGAGCAAGACCATTCGCGGTGCGGCGGATATCCGCGATTATCTGGTCTCGCACTTCCGACGAATACGTACGAAGGGTGATTCCCAGGGTGACCTGGTCGGGAATGATGTTGTTCTTTGTGCCACCGTGAATCGTGCCGACCGTGAGCACCGCCGGCTGTTGCGGATCGATCTGCCGGCTGACGATAGTCTGAGCAACAAGGACAAACTCGGCAGCGAGAACGATTGGATCTTTGCCGGTCTGCGGAGAAGAACCGTGGCCGCCGACCCCGCGCATTGTCACGTAGACCCCCGTGGACCCGGCGAGAAGTGGTCCGCCTTTCATTGCGACGGCACCTGCCGGCACGTCGTTCGAATCATGCTCGGAGACGATGAAGTCGGGGCGGCCGAACCGTTCGTAGAGATGGTCGTTGAGCATTGCCTTTGCGCCGTCGATCGTCTCTTCAGAAGGCTGCGCGATCAACATCAGCGTCCCGTGCCAGGCGCTCTTGCGAGTGGCCATTTCGCGAGCCACGCCCAACAGCACCGTCATGTGCAGGTCGTGCCCGCATGCGTGCATCACGCCGACATCCTGGCCCTGTGCATTCGTCGAGTGCACGGTCGAGGCGTAGTCGAGACCAGTCTTCTCTTCCACGGGCAATGCATCGAGTTCCGTGCGAAGGAGCAGGCGAGGCCCGGAGCCGTTCTCAAGCGTGGCTACGACGCCATACGCCTGCGAGCCGTCTGGATATTTGCCCACGTGCTCCGTAACCGTATAACCCAACGTGCGAAGCTCGGCGGCGATGTAAGCAGCGGTCTTTTCCTCGTGGTGCGAAAGCTCAGGATTGCGATGCAGATGCTTGTAGGTTTCGACGAGCGCAGGCAACTGGCGTTCAGCCGAGGCGGAAAGGTCGGCGCCGGCGCTGGAACTCTGAGCGATTACGGGCGAAGCTGCAAGGACCATGGCGGCAAACGCGAACTCACGAAGAATCACTCGGTTGACCTCGGCTGACACAGAAGAAGGAACATTTAAGCGCCAGCCTAACACAGCGAATCATGGAATCTCTCCTATTGCATCCCCATAGAAGATGCTGTAGAGTGCTCCTATTGGTTAGCAAGAGGAGAAGGACATGGGAGACAAGACCGACGTTTGGCAGGGCACGCTGGCGCTGATGGTCCTGAAAACTCTGGAGATCATGGGGCCGCAACACGGCTACGGTCTGGCGCGCCGCATTGAGCAGACGAGCGGCGATCTGCTGCAGTTGAATTACGGTACGCTCTATCCCGCCCTGCTGAAGCTGGAGCAGGAGGGCTACATCCGCTCGCGATGGGGTAGTTCTGAGAACAATCGTCGGGCAAAGTTCTATGAACTCACCAAGGCCGGCCAACGACAGGTGCACAAGGCAGCTGCTGAATGGGAGCAGACCACGGAGATCCTGGCTCGCTTCCTCGCCCCGGCCAGCGAGGCCTGACTGGAGTTCGCATGGATGCGCTTCGAGCAAAGGTTCGTGCGTTGTTGATTCGAATGACCGGTCTATTCGTTTCTGGCCGTGCCGATGCGGATTTCTCCGCGGAAATCGAAGCGCACCTTAACCTGCATATTGAGGATGGTGTTCGCGCTGGCCTCGGTCGGGAAGAAGCTCGCCGGCAAGCGCTTATCCGTCTGGGTGGTGTGGAGCAGGTGCGGCAAGCGCATCGGGAGCGGCGTGGTTTTCCGCGCCTGGAGTCGCTCTGGCGAGATCTCCGTTTCGCGACGCGGTTCCTGGCAAAGCACCCGGCCGTCACGACGATTGCGGTGGTTTCGATCGGACTTGGCATCGGTGCCAACGCGACCATCTTTTCAATTGTCAATCGGTTCGTCCTGCGTCCTGCGCCTTTGGGTGACCCGACAACATTGCTCGCGCTGCACACAACACATGACGGCGATCGCTGCTGCAATTCATTTTCGTGGCCGCTCTATGAAGATCTGCACGACCAGGCAAAGTCCTTCTCCGACTTTGCCGCGTACTATGAGCTGATTCCGGCCTCGGTCGGAGGCGCCGGCGAGCCCGAACGAGTCTGGGGCCAGTCAGTCACAACCAATTTCTTTGATGTAACGGAACTGCGCATGGAGCTTGGGCGCGGGTTTACGAGCGGCGAAGACAATGCCCCCGCGGTTGTATTGGGCTACGGGCTGTGGCGGCGCCGTTTCAACAGCGATCAGAACATTGCCGGAAGGCCTGTCACGCTATCCGGGAGGACTTTCACAGTCGTTGGTGTTGCTCCGCGGTCTTTTCACGGTGTCGACCAGATTCTCTACACCGAGTTCTGGGTGCCCATCGGGAACACAGCGAAACTGGTGCCGGAGATCCCCGACCGCAACTCGCGGGATTATCACTTTGTCGAAGTGCTCGGGCGGCTTACTTCAGGTGCTTCCCGCAAACAAGCCGCGGCAGAGTTGAAGGCGCTGACGGATCGCCTGGCAATGAGCTATCCGAAAACCGATAAAGGAGGGATTATCGTTTTTGAGGAGGCAGGGACGCTACCGTCGAATGTGCGGGGGCCAGTACTGCTCTTCTTTACCGCACTTACGGTTGTTGTACTGCTGGTTCTTTCGATCGCCGGGGCAAATGTTGCCAATCTGCTCTTTGCGCAAGCCGCAACGCGCCAGCGCGACATGGCGGTCCGTCTGGCTGTTGGAGCAACGCGCAGCAGGCTCCGCCGGCAAATGATTATCGAGAGCCTTCTGCTTGGCCTGTGCGGAGGTCTGGCGGGAGTTCTCCTGTCGCTCTGGGCCACGAGGGCACTCTCCGCGCTCCATCTTCCGGCGCCCGTGCCGATCGATGTCCGTGTTGATCAGGATTGGCGTGTGTTGCTTTTTGCGTTTGCATTAAGCGTGATCAGTGGCATGCTCCTGGGGGTTGCACCTGCGTGGGCGGCGTCAAGACCCAAACTTGCAAATGCGCTGAGAGGCGAAGATGCGCTGGCTCGACCGGGTCGGCGCATCAGCATGCGCAATCTTCTCGTCATTGCCCAAATCGCGATGTCTGTAATTCTGCTTTCGCTAACAGGTCTGTCTCTGCGCAATCTGCAAAGCGCGACCGCCATTAACATCGGATTTCGTCCGGCGGGGCTCCTGATGGTGTCGGTGGATCCACGTGTTCATGGGTACTCTTCTGAACGTACGGCTCAATTTCTTGAATCTCTGCGCCAGCGAGTGGCCGCTCTCCCGGGCGTTGACGCTGCCGTGAGTACTGACGTCGCCCTTCTCACCGACGGCAACCGCAGTGACGCTTTCCTGCCTGTGGGCCGGCCTGCCAATCAAGGGCAGCCGGCCAATGCGGATCTTTATATGGTCACACCGGGCTACTTCGATGCCTTGAGAATTCCCCGTATCGCGGGCCGGGACTTTGGAGACGAGACCGCGAACGGACCGAAGACCGCAGTTATAAACGAGGCGTTCGCCGAGCGTGTATTCGGACATGAGAACCCGATCGGCCAGCTTGTAAACGGTGGCGGCGTAACCTACGAGATCATCGGTGTCACCGGCAATGTCAAATCGCGTTTCCTGGGCGAGGACCTCCGCCCTGTCCTTTATCGATCGCTCCGACAGAGCATCGCCGGCGATCCCTCATTGATGGGCTACACGCTCCTTGTCCATACTCCGGGAGACCCATCTTCCCTCCGACAGTCCTTACGGGAACAGATCCATGCACTCGATCCTGCGATGGCCGTCTACAACGAGGAGACGATGGAGGAACATGTACGCACCGCCTACTTTCTGCCCCGGATTGGTGCAATGCTCTTCGGCGTCTTTGGAGGCATCGGGATTATTCTCGCAACCGTTGGACTCTACGGCGTAATGAGCTACGCGGTGAGCCGCAGAACGCACGAGATCGGCATACGCATGGCCATGGGCGCGAACCCGCATTCTGTAGAACGACTGGTTGTGCGTCAGGGTATGACGCTTGCCGTTATCGCGACGGCTCTCGGATGGCCGGCCGCCTGGATGGCATCGAAACTGGCATCAAGCTTTCTTTACGGCATTCAACCCCATGATGTGTTGACCTTTGTGACCGTGCCGGTTTTTCTTGCGGCAGTGGCCTTCCTTGCATGCTGGCTTCCTGCACGTCGTGCAGCCGCAGTTGATCCCGTGAAGGCACTACGAGCCGAATAGGAGGATGAAGTGAGAAGTGTCAGAGCGCTTTGGATGCGACTGCGCGGCGTATTTGCGGCCGGACGCGCGGAATCCGATTTCGACGCGGAGCTGGAGAGCCATCTCGCCATGGATACGGACGAGGGTGTGCGCACGGGCTTGAGTGTCGAGGAAGCGCGTCGCCAGGCGCTTATCCGGCTCGGAGGCGCCGAGCAGGCGCGCCAGGCTTATCGCGATCGCGCCACGCTTCCGCCGCTTGAGAGTGTGTTGCAGGATGTTCGCTTTGCATTGCGGCAGATGCGGAAAGCGCCGGGTTTCACGCTGACAGCGGTGCTCACGCTTGCGCTGGGCATCGGCGCGAACGCCGTGATCTACACCCTGGTTGACTCCATCCTTCTGCGTCCGCTGCCCTACGCTCAACAAGACCGGCTGGTTCGCATCTCCGGCACCAACTCCCCTGTCTTTCCCAAGGGCTGGATTCGCGAACTCGGCAATCATGCAACTGCGCTTGCATCGATCGCCGGATATGGAGCCGATGCCGAATCGAATGTCTCCGAGTCAGACGCGCCGGATCGCGTATTTGGCGCGACGGTTACGGTGAATGCGCTCGACACGCTTGGCATTCGCCCGGCGGTTGGCCAGTTCTTTACCGCAGAAGATGCGGTCGCCGGACAGGATCACGATGTCGTTCTGAGCTACGGCTACTGGCGCCAGCACTTTGCCGGCGATCCATCGGCGATTGGCCGCCAGATACGCATCGACGGCGTCTCGCGCAGGATCATCGGCGTGATGCCCGCCGGCGTCCATTTTCCTTACGCCGACACGCAATTTGTGATTCCAGTTTCGTACAAAGGAGGCGATCTCTTCGATCCGTGGAGCATCTTCGATCTGCGCGCCTTCGGCAGACTGGCCGACGGCGCATCGCCCGCACAGGCGCAGGCTGAGTTGCGACGCCTGCATGGCGTGCTGCTTCCGGTCTTTCCCTTTCGCATGCCCGACATCTGGGCATCGGACATGACGGCGGTGCCGTTGCTGGAAGCGCAAACCGGGTCCATGCGGCCGCGCCTGCTGCTGCTGTTTGGAGCTGTGGGGCTCATTCTCCTGATCGCGTGTGCCAATGTGGCCAACCTGATGCTCGCGAGGGCGAGTGCGCGCGAAAGAGAGATTGCTGTCCGCAGTGCGCTGGGTGCATCCGGACGACGGCTCATTCAGCAACTGCTTTCAGAGAGCGTGGTCATGGGGATTGCGGCCGGCGCTGTCGGGCTGGGCGCAGCCTTCGCAAGCCTGCGCATCTTTGTTGGGATGTTGCCGGCCGATACGCCTCGTATTCAGGAGGTCTCGCTGCATGCCAGCGACCTGGTGTTCACTCTCTGCGCGTCGGTGCTGGCCGGACTGCTCTTCGGTGTGATTCCGTCGATCAAGATGGCGACGATGAATCTGCTGGGAACGCTTCGGCTCGGCAGTCGCGGGCTTGTCGGGCAGAGGATCGCGCTTTGGACTCTCGATGATCCTGGTGATGGCGCAGATCGGCCTCACCGTTGTTGTCATCACCGCGGCCGGACTGGTGCTGCACAGCCTGTACAGGCTGTCGCACGTCGATCCGGGATTCCGCACGGATCACATCGTCACTGCCGAGGTCTCGCTGGATGCTTCGGCGTGCAAAGACAAGGGACGGTGCAGCGCATTCTTTACCACGCTGCTGGATCGCGCTGGAGGCGCCACGGGCGTTGGAAGCGTTGCATTGGTCGATAATCTGCCACTGAGTGGACGCGAAGACAACTATGTCTACGACGCTGAAGATCATCCGCCGCGAGGCGCGCCAGGGAGCACGATTGGCTACCGGTCGCACTGTTTCGCCGGGCTACTTTGATGTGCTGGGACTGCACCTGGTGCGTGGGCGGCTGCTCGAAGCCCAGGATGCGTCCGGCGCAACTCGTGCCGCTGTAGTCAATGAGCACATGGCTCAACGCCTGTGGCCGAACCAGAATCCGATCGGCAAGCATCTTATCGACGTTGTTGATGAACCGTCGCCTGCAGTGTGGAACGCGGAGAAGGCGTCGATCGTTGTGGGAGTTGTTCGGAACACGCGCGAAGGCAGCCTTTCTGACGACTTTGCGGATGCGGTCTATCTGCCCATGACTCCGGGGCGCGAACAGCCGGTGATGTACGCCCTGCTGCACACGCATACGTCAGCCGCCGAGACGGCCGCTGAATTGCGTCGCACTGTGGCCAGTATCGACTCGCTGGTGCCCGTGACGCGCGTGCGAACACTGGACGACCTGGTTTCGACTTCAGTGGCAGCGCCGCGCGCCCTCGCGGTTCTACTGCTGGGCTTTGGCAGCCTGGCGGTCGTCATCGGCGCTGTTGGCGTGTACAGCCTTATCGCCTACATCGTGAGCTGGCGGACGCGCGAGATCGGCCTGCGCCTGGCGCTAGGCGCGCAGCGCTGGCAGATTGTGCTGGCGGTGGTGCGGCAAAGCCTGTTTCTGGCCGGCGGCGGATGCCTGGTCGGCCTCGTCTGCACACTGGCACTGAGCCGCATGCTGCATAGCTTCCTCTTTGAAGTCAGTTCTCTCGATCCGCTGACGTTCGGTCTAGTTCCGGTTCTCATGGCGGTTGTCGCGCTTGTGGCCGCATGGGTTCCGGCGCGCCGCGCGGCTGCGGTCGATCCGATGCAGGCTCTGCGCGCAGATTAGGGGGTTGAATGGCCAGGGTGCAGAGCGTTCTGGATCCGGCTTCGCGCAATCTTCATCGGGGCTCGCGCGCATAGCGAGATCGACGAGGAGTTGCAGAGCCATATTGCAATGGACATTGAAACGGGACTTCGTGCCGGATTGAGTCCCTCAGAAGCTCGGCGTCAGGCTCTCGTTCGCCTTGGCGGAACGGAGCAGACCCGCCAGAGCTATCGCGATCGCGCGACTCTTCCGTGGCTCGAAAGCCTGCTGCGCGACGTGCGCTATGCGCTGCGCGGATTTCAGTCGCAATCCGGTCTTCGCTCTCACCGCGATTGTCACGCTCACTCTGGCAATCGGCGCAACAACTGCGGTCTTCAGCGTTGTGGACCGCATTCTGTTTCGCGCCTTCCCTATGCACACGATGAACGCCTCGTTTCCGTCGGGCTGATTGCTCCGATCATCCCGCAAGAGTTCATACTCGGAGGCGTCCTACTACGAGTGGAAAGACAACCAGACGCCCTTCGAGTCGCTGACCTCGGAAACAGGAGTGAATGACTGCGACCTGACGGAGCGCAATCCCAAACGACTGAGCTGCGCAAATGTAGAAGCCAATTTCCTGCCGACGCTCGGCATATCGCCCCTTCTCGGACGCAACTTCCTGCCGGAGGAAGATCGTCCGAATGGGCCGAGGGTCGCGCTGATTTCATACGGACTTTGGCACTCGCAGTACAACCGGGACGCCGCGGTCGTGAACCGTTTGATCACGATCGACAACCATCAGGTTCGCGTGATCGGTGTGCTGCCGAACGACTTCGAGATGCCTGCACTCGAGAAGGCCGACATCATTGTGCCCGAAGCCCTGGACCAGGCTGCCGAGCGCAAGGTCGATCCCGGGCATGTGATGTATGCGTTTGCACGCCTCAAGCCCGGCATCAACCTAGCGCAAGCTGCCGAGCGTTGAAGCCCGTATTCGACTACTCGCTGAGCCTGGCGCCGGCCCGTTTTCGGAGTGAGGTCCATCTCCGTGTTCGGACCTTACGGGATCGCCAGATGCAGGACGCCCGTCTGGTTGCGTGGGTGTTGCTTGGCGCGGCTCTTGCCGTTTTGCTGATTGCCTGCTCCAACGTGGCAAGCCTGCTGTTGACGCGTGCGTCGGCACGAGAGCGCGAAATGGCTGTACGCACCGCGCTGGGCGCTACACGCGGCTGTCTCATCCGCCAGGCGCTGGCCGAGTCAGCTTTGCTGGCTTTCATTGGAGCGATCGGCGGTTGCGTACTTGCGGTGGGCCTGCTTCGCGTCTTTGTCGCCGTCGCGCCATCGAGCCTGCCGTTTCTGGCAAAGGCGCAGGTAGACCTGCGCATCGTCGTATTCACTCTGCTTCTCTCGCTGACTTCGGCAGTGGTCTTCGGCCTTATTCCCGCACTGCGGAAGCCGAGAGCGATTACGCTTGCGGCAAGAGCACCAACCGCAGGCGCGCGCGCCTTGCTGAGACGCGTTATGGTCGTTGGACAGATTGCTGTGAGCATGATCCTGCTGGCAGGAGCCGCACTGCTGGTGCGCAGCTTCAGCAATCTGCAGCACCAGGCCCTTGGCTTACGGACGCAGGGAGTCTTGACTGCGAGGATCACCCTGAACCGGGAGCGCTACACTACCGCTCAAACCCAGATGCAGTATTTTCTTGAAGGCGAAAAGGCTTTGCGCCGTCTTCCTGGAGTCTCAGCATTGGCACTCAGCGATTCCCTGCCGCCGGGAGGCAATCATCACGAGCAGATCTACAGCGTCATTTCGATCGCGGGCCATCCGGCTCTCACGGGCGGGACCGGCGGCATGGTGGCATGGCGATGGGTCACCCCGGACTACTTTAATGCGCTCAACATTCCCATCGTGAGTGGGCGGCCCTTCAACGAAGATCAACGAACCTCCACCGCGCGAGCGGTGATTCTCAGCAACTCACTGGCCGCGCGACTTTTTCCGAACGAGAACCCAATCGGTCAGCGCATCCGACGTACAAGGACGACCCGTGGTACACGGTACAGGGTGTTGCGGCGGACGTTAAGAACGGGGGACTGACGGGCGCCGATGAGCCCGAGTACTACAGACTGCGCAGGAGTGTTGCGGACGACTGGCAGTCGATGCCGTCGGCCGTGTTTGTGATCAGGACGGAGGCTCCAGCAAAGGGCATGTCGGTCTGGGTCAGATCGCAACTGGCGGAGATCGATCCCACCGTTCCGGTTGATATTGAAACGCTCACCGAACGCGTCGCAGACCTGGCGGATCGCCCGCGATTCGAAACCGCATTGCTGAGCTTCTTCGCCTCGACCGGCCTCGTGATGGCGGTCGTCGGTCTCTATGGAGTGATCACGTTCATAGCCGTCCAGCGCACACAGGAGATCGGAGTTCGCATGGCGCTGGGAGCGAGTCGATTCGATGTCCTGCGGCTGATTCTGCGCGAAGGCATTGTCCTCATCGCATGCGGCGGCCTCATCGGGCTGGTGTCTGCGCTGGGAGCATCCCGCGTGCTCAAGAGTCTTCTGTTCAGCATCGGTCCTCACGATCCGATCACGTTCGTCGCCGTGTCGCTGCTTCTGGTGCTGGTGGCCTCGCTGGCAACCATCATTCCTGCGCGGTCGGCAATGAAAGTGGATCCGGCAACAGCCTTGCGCACTGAGTAGGGCGAAGCGCGCATTCCGGGCGAGGAGCGGAACCACGCTGGCGGTCGCCGCCGCTGGGTACCCCCTCCCCTGTCTCTGTAAGGAAATTCCTTGTTTTCATTAGCTTACGAAGAGGGTGTAGCGCCAAATTCCTCTCAGCATTAGACTTAGCCGCAGATTCCTCTCAGTAAAGGAGTTATGGGCGATTTTTGGGGCGATCTGTTCATTTCGGTCTCACATTGCGGTATTGGCATTTCGCGAGGATTGGCATGCGAAAGCGCTCTTTGAGTTCGGACTTCAACTTCGATTGTGCGCCGGAAGGGGTAATTCTCTGCAAGGCCGAACTTGGGATTTACGGGTCCTAATTTTTCAGGAGCGTCGTCGAGCTGAAGGCGCGTAGTCACCGTTCACGATCCCACTCATGCGCAAACGGCGCGCATGAATGGGGCACCCAGGATTCCTGAAGTGAAGAGATTAAGCTCTTTTCGAGGCTCGTCTCGGTTCGATGGCGAACCTATCCTGAATGTTTTTTGCATCCAGTAGACACAATCCTCCGATCGCCTGCAATACTTTTCTGACGAACTGACATCTTTCCACGGCTAGTCCTCATCTCAATGTTCGATACCGTACATTGCGGCTGCTGAGATGTTCGCTTCCGCACTGGCGGTGAAGACCTTCAACTGGCCCGAGGAGGAACCTCCCTCCACGCACGCGATGCCGACCGTTGGCATCCTCTCCAGCTGCTTACGAGGTGCGTCATGGATGAGCCAGTGCCAGAATCCACAGGTTCACCAGTAGCAAGAAGCTTTGCACGAGAGCCAGGCCCTGGCTTTGGCAGGGCAATTCGCCGCGGTCACGATTCATGACATCAACGGCCCTCTCGAAGCCATTTCCAACTTGAACTATCTTGTTCGCAACCAATTCCGACGATGGCGAGCAGGTGCGGAATTACTCTGGTCTCCTCGAGGAGCAGCTCGGAGTACTGAACACGATATCGCGCCAGACGCTCAGCTTCTACCACTCCAGGGAGACGGTGGAACCGATCCGGATTGCTTCACTGGCGGAAGCTGCCCTCCGCATCCACTACAAGAAGATTGCGGCCAAGGAGATCCGGCTGCTGAAAAGAGTGCCGGGCGATGTGAGTGTGGAGGGTCATCCAGGAACGATGCTCCAGGTCTTCTCAAATCTGATCGGCAACGCTGTGGAGGCGCTGCCCACCAAAGGCATCCTCCAGATTCGCGCCCAGTGCACGGATGGAGAAGCGCATATCCTTTTCGCCGACAACGGGCCCGGAATTCCTGCCGAAATCCGTCTCAGGATTTTCGAACCGTTCTTCAGTACAAAAAAGGAGCGTGGAACGGGGCTGGGGTCTGGCGATCACCAAAGCGATCGTTGAGCGTCATTGCGGCAGGATCAGAAGCCGGACAAGCACGCAGACGGGCAGGAGCGGAACTGCCTTCCGCATCTCGCTGCCCTTGCGATCGCAGCCTGGTGCAACTGCGCAAATAAAGTCCGCGGGCGCGAAGCAATCTACCTCTCAATCGTCACGCAAGGCCCGGTCTGCGAAGCTTGGCCTCTGAATTCCGACAACGGCGGCGTTGACGATTCAGTGCTCGATCGTGTTCCGCTAAATGCAAGATGAAGCGGCATGGATTGATCCAAAGACTGGGAATCGTGGATGCACTGGTTCGGCTAACTCTCCGACCATGCGTTCGTGCAAGTGCGGGATCCCCCTGCAGATTCCGTTTGAAGAGATTCAGAACGAGGTCCTCGCGCCGGGTCCGTTGCTTCGCGAGATTCTCAAATTCGTCCAGTGCCACAACTTCACGCTCACTCAGATTGCAGCCTGTAATGGACTGCACGAAATTGAGCGAAAGACTCGCCCGCTGGTTGTTGATGGTGCAGGATAGGGTTGAGAGTCCAAGGTTCGATCTCACGCAGGAGTTTATGGCCAGCATGCTTGGCACTCGCCGCACCAGCGTGACCCTGGCTGCGGGCAGCTTGCAGCGCAGCGGATTGCATCGAGTACCGCCGCGGCCATATCCACATCCTCGATCCGGAAGGGCTGCAAAATGCCGCCTGCGAGTGCTACCCGATCGTCCGCGATCTGGTCGATGGACTCCCCGACGGGCATTCGTGACAGGGGCTGCATTTCAGTCTTCCGGGTTTTCCGCGTCTCGATCAGCCGCACTGGTTCCGGACACAGCATCTGCGGAGCCGACGTCGCAGTGACATTCGAGGATGAACTCGAGGCTGCGTGATTCCGTACCCCTCATTGCGCGGGTGATAGACTTCGCGACGAGGAAGTGGGAATGGGTGCATCGAAGATCGAGTTTCGGCTGCGGATGGCGATCAACGCGGCCATCATCATCCTGGGTTTTGCGGCGCCGTGGATCGAGATGTGGAGAATCGGCACGCGGGTTTCGACGCTGGAGTGGCTGGCGCTTGAATTGAGCCGAACGGGCCTGCTGCGCTTTACCGTTGCTTCCGTTGTGGTGATCGCCGTTGCAGCGCTGATTGCCGCGTGCGCCGCAATCATGCGTGTGTGGGGCACCGCGTATCTCGGTCCCGCGACGGTGAACAGCATGAGCATGCAGGCGGGCGCCGTGATGGCGGACGGGCCTTACCGCTACGTGCGCAATCCGCTCTATCTTGGCTTGTGGCTGATGGTGGCGGCGATGGCGTTTCTGATGCCGCCGACAGGCGCGCTGGTGTCGCTGGTGCTGCTTACGATCTTTGTGTTTCGCCTTATTGGAGGCGAAGAGGCATTCCTTTCGGCACAGCTCGGCGAGACCTATCGGGCATATCTGGATGCAGTGCCACGCATCATTCCTCAACTGCGGAGCCCGCTCCAGGGAACGGGCGCCGGGGCGGATTGGTTTCGCGCTCTGCTGGCTGAGATGACTCCCATCGGCGTGTTTCTCGCGTTCGCTGTTTTCTCGTGGAGCTATGAGCATCAGCTCATGATTCGAGTCATTCTGATTTGTCTTGGGATATCGATTGTGGTGCGGGCGTTCATGCCGGGCGTGAGTCGAGGAGCGGATCCGGTCGAGTAGGTTCGAGTAAAAGAACTGGCACCAGGTCAACGACAGGATCTGAACCTGGGATTGTGGTTTCCCACTCATGCCGCAAAGAACAAAGACGCGGCATGAATGGGGCACCCGGCATCCGATCCCACATCTCTTCGAGATATGGGGCACCCGGCGGTAGATGGTGGCGCCGGATCCAAGAAAAACGAAGAGGGGAAGGGCGTTTGGCCCCTCCCCTCATGGTGTTTCAAGCGTGGGAATGAGAGCTACTTCTTCGGTGGGGCAATGGTGTCCTTGGCGGACTTGGCGACGCGGAACTTCACAACCGTCTTCGCCTTGATCTTGATGGCTTCGCCGGTCTGCGGATTGCGGCCGATGCGGGCCTTGCGCTCTGCCTTTACCAGGCGGCCGATGCCGGGGATAACGAAAACGCCGTTCTTCTTGGTTTCCTTGATAGCGGTCTCCGCCAGCAGATCGAGGCCTGCAGCGGCTTGCTTGTTGGTGATTTGCAGTTTCTCAGCCATGTGGCGGACGAGGGCTGTCTTTGTCATTCCAGTTGCCATTCGTATTCTCCTTCTCGGCGCCCCTCAGGGCCGCCTGCGTTGCCTGGGTATCCTTTCGCATTCTGCGAACCGCATGGAGGAGTGCGACCTGTCGCGACGCCAGAATCTCTGTTCCCTAGAGCCGCCTACTTCAAGTCGACGCGACCATTGAGAAGCGGCGGCCTTGAATTAAACCGAAAAGAGACGAACGATTCTGGAACCGCGGGAGGCAACGTTTGCACGAAACCCCTTTATTCATGCGGGTCCGGATAACCCTGTCGTTGGTAACAATGCGGCTTCAGGGTTGCCAAAGTCAATGGAAAAACCAGTGATTTCCACAGTTTTCTTAGGGTTTTGGGGTATTTTGACCTGTAAATACCCATTTTTGGCCAGTTTTTTCGGGTTCAGGGCGATTTCGCGGCGTTGAGAGCGGCGGTTTGTGCGTTGCGACTGCTGGTGGAACGAAGCGGTCAATTCAGGTTCAAGACAGGTTCAGGCAGGCTCAGTGCAGCCCGAAGATGACCTTTCTGCGCGGTGCGAGCGACGCTGCAATGGGCGTGTTGAGCGCGTCGACCATGGGAGCCAGCAGCCGGAAGTGCCTGATTACGGTCTGAGCGAAGTCCTTTTCCAAGGCCGCCCTCGCCGGGAGCGAAGTGCTCATGCCCCACTGCTTGTAGCGGATCAGGTCGATCGCGGGGTGGTCGCAAGGGAAGCCCTTGGGCGGGCGGGTGAGAGCGTCGCCTTCAAATTCGCTGAACGTTTTGCGGACGGCGGGCCTTTTGAGGATCTTGCGGAACGATTCGTGATTGTCGAGCAGCCAATGGCGGATTGCGGCGAGCTGCTCCTTTTCAGGCATGTAGGCGCCGGCGGCGATGATCACTTCTTTTGCGCTGACGTGGAAATAGAAGCCCGCGCCTGAAGTCTTGTCGAGGCCGGTGTGCGTCCACCAGGCGGCGATGTGGGTCTTGTACGGGCGCTTGTCATTGCTGAAGCGCGTGTCGCGATAGATGCGAAAGAGGCTCTTTTCCGCGGGCCTCACGTGGTTTGGCGCGAAGTCCATCATTGCGTCTGTGATCTTGCGGACGATGGCCAGCATGGGTTCTTTGAGCTCGGTCTCGAAAATCGCCTTGCGCGGATTGAACCAGTCGCGGTCATTGTGCCTGGCGAGGTTGCGCAGGAAGGTTAGAGCCTCGGGGCGGAAGTATGGAAGGGCTGCGGCGGGTGCGGGTTTGGTGGCCTCGCGGCATGACGAGAGCAGTTTAACCGATCGAAGGATTGCATCGGTGCGCCAATGCGAGGCGGATTGAGCTAAGATTGGCAGATTCCGATTCATCGCAAATAGCAAGAGCTCGTATGTTTGTTTTACCGGTCAACCGGGATACACCGCCCGCACGAACGCCAGTGATCACGCTCGTGCTCATCGTTGTGAACTGTCTGGTCTGGCTGGGCCTGACTGTGGCCGGGACAAATACCGAGTTCGGAAATCGCTATGGGCTGCATTCTGCGCATTGGACGCTCCTAAGCCTGTTTACACGCATGTTCCTGCACGTGGGATTCTGGCATGTTGCGGGGAACATGTTTTTCCTGTGGATGTTTGCGCCCAAGCTTGAGGAACGGCTTGGGCCGTGGTTCGTTCTTCCGGCTTATCTGGTGTGCGGAATTGGTGCCGCAAGCGTGCAAACCCTGTTCACCCCCGGTTCAACGATTCCCATGGTGGGAGCTTCCGGTGCGATCTCGGGAGTGGCGGGCATGTACTTCGTGCTGTTCCCGCGCTCGCCGTTCAACCTTGAGCTCTACATTGGCTGGTGGCACTTGAAGAGTTTCCCGGCCACGACGCGCGGGGCCGTCGGGACATGGATCGGCGAGCAGTTCGTTCTCGGGCTGATAACGAGTGCTACGCGCAGCATCGGTATTGCGTTCTGGGCGCACGTGGGAGGGTTTCTCTCAGGATTCGTGATTGCCGCATTGGTTGCGACTCAAACTTCTCAGAAAGAGCAGGAGGAGATCCTGTATCCGAAACCGCTCACAGAGGAAGAGAAAGAAGAACTCCTCGCCGATCGTGTTGAGCAGCCCTCGGAGATTGTTTCGCTGAAGCTGGACAAATAGCCGGTACTCAGCGGATAACCTTGAGCGATGCGCGGAAGAGGCCGTCGAAATTGGCGGCGAGGGCTTTGTCCTTTGCGACGGCCTGCTCGATGGCTTTCTCGGCCGCGAGGCGCTGGTAGCCGAGATTGGTCAACGCGGAGAGCACATCGTCCACCGCAGGACCTGCGACGGCCGACGGCACGGGCGCGACCGCAAAGTCATCGAGCTTGTCTTTCAACTCGACGACGAGACGCTCGGCGAGCTTTTTGCCTACGCCGGGGATGCGCGTCAGCTGCGCGTGATCCTGCGCGCGAATGGCCTGCACCGTGCGCTCGGGCTGGAGACCGCTGAGCATCTTGACGGCCAGCTTGGGGCCGACTCCGCTGACGGTGATGAGCCGCTCGAAGAGCCGCTTTTCTTCGCTGTCGAGAAAGCCGAAGAGCGCAATCTGGTCTTCGCTGACCTGCGTGTGGATGTGCAGCGCGGCCTCTGCGCCGACGGAAGGGAGCGCCGTAAACGTGGGCACGGAGATGGTGACGTCGTATCCGACGCCGGCGGCCTCGACGATGGCCTGGCCGGGCTGCTTGTGAATGAGCTTGCCGCGCAGATGAGCGATCATTGTGACCTATTGTACGAGCGCCTGCGGCATGAGGGTCGTGAAGGGCGTTGCTTTCCCAGGTCTCATCCACCCCAGCGACCAGGACCTGTCGCTGGGGGCCCCGGTGGAACGCGAGACCTGGCGCAGCCAGCGATTGAGGTTCGTGGTTTCCCACTCATGCGCGATGAGAGTGCGCATGAATGGGGCACCCGGCACCCGGCATTGGGGAAAGCAGGTCCTTCCTTCGCTTACCCCACAGACTGCGTCTGCGGGGCCCCAGACGCGCTCCGTTCAGGATGACAAGGCTTTGGAGTTTGTGGTTTCCCACTCATGCCGCGAAGACAAAGGCTGCGCATGAATGGGGCACCCGGCAACCTGCTAGAGAATCCCCATTCGCTTGGCGACACGTTCGAGCGTTTCGAGCGCGCGGTCGAGTTGTGCGCGGGTGTGCTCGCTGGTCAGGATCAGGCGGATGCGCGCTTTTCCTTCAGGGACGGTGGGAAACGCGATGCCCGTTCCCATCACGCCTTCATCGAAGAGAGCGCGGGAGAATTCCATTGCGGCGCGGCCCTCACCGACGATGACCGGGGTGATCGGAGTTTCTGTGGCCGGTGTGTTCACGCCGCCGATGTTGAATCCTGCGCGCTTGAGCTCGCCCTGGAAATAGCGGGTGTTGGCCCAGAGGCGCTCGATGCGCTCCGGCTCCTGTTCGAGGATGTCGAAGGCGGCGATGCAGGAGGCGGCGACGGATGGCGGGTGCGACGTGGAAAAGAGAAACGGCCGCGCGCGGTGATAGAGAAAGTCGATGAGATCGCGCGAACCGCAGACGTAGCCGCCAAGCGCGCCGACGGCCTTGGAGAGAGTGCCGACCTGTACGTCGACGCGGCCGTGCATTCCAAAATGATCAATTGATCCGCGCCCATTTCGCCCAAGCACGCCGGAAGCATGGGCGTCGTCGACCATCATGATGGCGCCGTACTTCTCGGCCAGCGCCGCGAGCTTGTCCACCGGGCCGATGTCGCCATCCATGGAGAAGACGCCGTCGGTGATGACGAGCTTGTGGCCCGGTTCGCCGGCGACTTCTTTCAGCTGTTCTTCGCAATGCGCCACGTCCTTATGGCGGAAGACCTTGATCTTTGCGCGCGAGAGGCGCGCGCCGTCGATAATGCTGGCGTGGTTGAGCTCGTCGGAGATGATGAAGTCTTCTTTGCCGAGGATCGCGCTGACGGTGCCGGCGTTGGCCGCGAAGCCGCTCTGGAAGACGACGCATGCCTCAACGTTTTTGAAGCGGGCGATCTTCTCTTCCAGCTCCATGTGGATGCGCATGGTTCCGGCGATGGTCCGAACCGCCCCTGAACCCACGCCCAGTTTCCGCGTTGCCGCAAGCGAGGCCTCAATGAGCTTCGGGTGGTTGGCGAGGCCAAGATAGTTGTTGCTGGCGAGGTTGATGACCTCCTTGCCGTCGTAGTGGCAGACGGGCGCCTGCTGATCGTCCAGAACACGCAGCTTGAAATGCGTGCCCTTGGCACGGAGTTCGTCCAGCACTGCGGTCAGGTAAGAAAGCTGTGGGCGCGTAGCGGTCTCGGTCATGGCGATGCACCTCGTGAAAGGCAGCTCTTAGCTACTAGCTTTTGGCTCCTAGCTATTATCACCGGCGCGGGAGGGGCTTGCTCGATACGTGCGGTCTTCCCGGTCGAGAGCTGGTGTCCTGAATCTGAACCTGCTGGCGTGAGTTCCGAGAAGCAACCGCAGATCCTTCGACTTCGCAAGCCGCAAAAGCGGCTTACTGCGCTCAGGATGACAGAAGTATTTATGGTGCGAACTTTAGAGACAGGACACTAGAGCTGGCTTCATAAATGCTGTCAGGTGAGTGCAGAGCATCCCTCAGGGGCTGAAGCCCCAGGTGTTATGCGGCTTCTGCGGCACGGCTAAAGCCGTGCCCTTTCAAAACCTGATTTATACAACCAGCTCTAAGAGCCAAGAGGCTGAAAGCAGCCTCTTGACATGCCTAGCGGTCTATGCCTAGACTTCTCTATACCAAGGGTTCTAGGGGAAGAGAATGGCGAAGAACGATTTGCAGGGAACGCTGGATTTGCTGGTTTTGAAGACGCTGGCCCAGAACGGCGCGCTGCATGGCTACGGGATCGTGCTGCATATTCAGAATGCGTCGGGAGAGGTGCTGCGCGTGGAGGAAGGCTCGCTGTACCCGGCTCTGCACCGCATGGAGCAGAGCGGCTGGATCGCGGCGGAGTGGGCGATGACTGAGACCAATCGGCGCGCCAAGTATTACAAGCTCACCGTGCAGGGACGCCGCGAACTTGAGAAAGCTGAAGAGAGTTTCGATCAGCTTGTGAAGGGCGTGCGCGCCGTGTTGCGCTACGCCTGAGGAAGATCGTGATGGCTGTGCTGCGCCGCATTGCAAACCTGTTTCGCCGCTCCGGAATCGACCGCGAGATCGACGCCGAGTTGCAGGCCCATATTGATCTGCGCATCGACGACAACATTGCTGCGGGGATGTCACCGGAAGAGGCGCGCCGGGATGCGCTCGTTCGCTTCGGGAATCGCACCGCGACGAGAGAGCGCGTGACGGGAGCTGATGCGCTGCTGGGCCTTGAGTCCCTGTGGGCCGATGTGCGCTATGCGGGGCGGCAGTTGCGCAAATCACCGGGGTTCGCGGTGACCGCCGCGTTGACCATTGCGCTGGGCATCGGCGCAAACACGGCAATCTTCAGCAGCATGGACGCTGTCGTTCTGCGTCCGTTGGCGGTGCCCGCCCTGGACCGCGTGGTGACGGTTGCCGAGCAACAGGATCGCGGCGGATACCGCCAAGTCGCACTTGCGAACTTCGAGGACTGGGTCAGGCCAGAGCCGCTCGTTTGAGGAACTGGCGGTGCGCACCGCTGCCGATATGAGCCTGACCGGGGCAGGCGATGCCGCGCATGTGCAGGCGGCGCTGACATCGGCCAACTTCTTTACGGTGCTGCGAACCCAGGCGGCGCTGGGCAGGGTTTTTGTCGAGGATGAGTGCCGGCCGGGCCGCGATGCAGTGGCGGTGCTGAACTACGGGTTCTGGGAGAGACGCTTCGCCGGCGATCCGCAGGTGCTGGGACGGCGCATTGAACTGGATCAGAGGGTGTACACGGTGATTGGCGTCCTGCCGAAGACAGTGCAATACCCGTCGGATGCGGACGTGTTTTTGCCACTCGCGCCGACTCCGCAGCAGATGGGGGACCGCAGCGCGCATGACTACCTGGTGACGGGGAGATTGCGGGATGGCGTGACGGTGAAGCAGGCGCAGGCGGAAATGCGCATTATCGCGGAACGGCTGGCGAAGGCGTATCCGGCGACCAACCTCGGCATGGTCGGTGAAGGTCGAGCCGCTGCTCGACGGCATCAACGGCGACCTGACACCTCTTTATTACAAGCTGATCATGGGAGCCACGCTTTTCGTTCTGCTGGTGGTTTGCGCCAACGTGGCGAACCTGCAATTTGCGCGCGGCATTGAACGGCGGCCCGAGATCGCCATGCGCTCAGCGCTTGGCGCGAGCCGCTGGCGGCTGATGCGGCAGTTGCTGACGGAGAACATTCTCCTCGGACTGATCGGCGCAGCGGGCGGGCTGATACTGGGCGGAATCTATCTGCATCTCACCGTTATCACCATGCCGCCGCGGGTCGCGCGCTACATGGCGGGATGGTCCAATATCTCGCTCAACGGTCGCGCGTTCCTGTTTTCGCTGGGACTGGCGTTGGCGGCCGGGCTGGTTTCTGGCTTTGCTCCGGCGCTTGCGGCGTTGCGCGTGAATCTGTCAGACCAGCTTAAAGCGGGAGCGCGCTCGACGACGGGTTCAGGACACGGCCGCAGATTGAGAAGCTTTCTCGCGGTTTCGCAAATCTCGCTGGCGGTAGCGCTGGTGATTGGCGCGGCGCTGATGTCGAAGGGTATGGATGCGATGCAGCATCTGGCCGATGCATTCCAGCCCAACAAGGTGCTCACCTTCAACGTCTCCCTTCCCGCCGCGCGATACGATACCGCCCAGAAGCAGGCGGCATGGGATGCCGCAAGTCTTGAGAAGCTGCGCGCATTGCCCGGCGTGGCCCACGCCGAGATCAGCACCTCTCTGCCGAACAGCGACAACACCTGGATGAATGACATCGAGGTGGAGAATCGCCCGGTGGTACCGGGCAAGCTCCAGAGTGCGCAGCGCATCACGGTTAGCGAAGGCTACTTTTCCGCCATGCGGATTCCCATCATTGCGGGACGCGGCTTCTCCGCGAGCGACTCGCTTGATTCGGTCCCAGTAGCAGTTGTGAGCCGCCGCTTTGCGGACCAGTATCTCGCGGGCGAGAATCCACTTGGCCATCGCATTCGAATGGGCGGACGCGGCAGCCGTGCAACCTGGCTCACGATTGTCGGCGTTGCGGAGGAGACGAGCTACACCATGTGGGACCAGGCGAGGCCCGCAGCGGTATATATTGCTGCT
The DNA here is from genome assembly GCA_963751225.1 of uncultured Acidobacteriaceae bacterium. Lineage (GTDB taxonomy): Bacteria > Acidobacteriota > Terriglobia > Terriglobales > Acidobacteriaceae > Telmatobacter. The sequence continues at coordinate 49,988 of CAVVTY010000002.1, read as the reverse complement.
GCGCAGGTTCCTCCCTCGGGTGCGGCCTACATGGTGATAACGGACGGCAACCCCCTGGCGTTGGCAGTTCCGGCGCGAAGGGCGTTGGCGGCGAATTGATCCAGACGCTGCCGCTCGATGGTGTCATGACCTGGCAGCAGAGTCTGCATGAATCGCTAGTTGGATTGATCTATGCCTCCACCATGCTTGGAGTAGACGCCGCTGATTGCCTTGCTGCTGTCCGCGATCGGGATCTTTGGCGTGATGGCAAACCTGGTGGGCGAACGCACGCGCGAGATGGGTGTGCGGCTGGCCATGGGTGCGCGACCGGAAGATGTGTTCCGGATCATTTTGCGGCGCGCATCGTGGCTGACCGCGGCTGGAGTGGGAACCGGCCTTGTGCTGGCATTTGGACTGGCGCATCTTGTGGCGAACCTGTTGCGCGGGGTTCGTCCTGACGACCCGCTGGTCTTTGCTTCTATTACGGGAGTGATTGTTGCCATCGCGCTGGGTTCGAGCTGGATTCCAGCACGACGCGCCGCACACATCGACCCGATGAAGGCCCTGCGCAGCGAATAAAGGAGAGAATCGATGGCAATGTTGAGGCGCGAGGAGTAGGGGAACTCGGAGTTATCTGACCCGAACGCCCATTCACGGCCCGGCGCGTCCAATCAGAATTGAGCCAGAAGCGGGCGATGATGCAGGAAAATCGCCGGTTAGGCCGGGTGCGGTCCCGCCGGATACAATGGATTATGACTGCCGCCATTGGGCGGTTCGCTATCTTTTTCTCGGATTTGGAGCAGGTGCACGTGAGACGTTTGTTCAGCCGCAGTCTGCGGCTCGAGGTAGTTGCAGGACTTGGTATCGCTCTGGCAGTACCCGCGCTGGCGCTGGGCACGGATAACGCGCGGGGCGCGGCCACGCAGACAACAATGTCGGCTCAGACGTCCGATGCGGGAGGTCGCACGCGGGCTATCGTCAGGATTGAGGTGACCGGCGAAGATGGGTTGCCCGCCTCCGGAGCGGTTGCCATCAACGATCAGGGCAAGCCTCTGGCCGGTGTGGCGCTCGATGCCCAGGGACGTGCGACCACGACACTGGAACTCGCCGCTGGCGACCACAGCCTGAAGGCGGTATATCAGGGCGACGCGACTCACCTGGCCTCCACTTCCGCCGTTTCCGGTCTGCAGGCAATGGCAGCGACAAGTCCGGACTTCGGGATCTCGGTCGCACCAACGACGCTATCACTCAAGCAGGGACAATCCGGCTCTATTGCGGCCTCAGTCACGCCGATCAACCCGGCCTCGCTGCCTGCGCCGATCTTCGTGACTCTCTCCTGTTCGGGCTTGCCTGACCAGACAAAGTGCACCTTCACGCCTCAGAGCGTCGAGATTACATCCGCTTCGACCGGCAACATCGCCAGTTCGATGGTGATTGCAACGCAGGCTGCATCGCTGGCAAAGGCAAGTCCGGCGGCGAGCCCCGTTTCTAATCCAGTGTCCTGGGCGTTTCTGCTACCCGGCGCTCTGGGATTGGCCGGATTCGCGTTCGGCGCGCGCCGCCGCCGCTGGCTGAGTCAAATTGCGCTGCTGGCCCTCGTCGGATTTGTCACGATGCTTGGCGCAACGGCCTGCAACCCGCTCTACAACTACGAAAATCACGGCCCGTCGCCGAATCTCCCCACCCCGACGGGAACATTCAACGTGACGATTGCCGCGCAGTCCAGCAACGGGGTTTCAGCCACAACCCATGTCACGACAATGGCGTTGACAGTAACGAAATAAGCTCCTATCGATTGGCTTCATGAAGATCTGGCATCCTCTTCCGCCCGAAGTCTACGCGGCGGTCGAGGCTGCGCCGGCGACGGTGCTGCTGGAGAGCTCAAGAGTCAGCGCCGGCGAATCCATCAGCAGACTCTTCGTTTCGCCTTTGCGGGTGGTCGAGGCGACCTGTGCTGCGGAACTCCGTGACCTCTTCAATCAGGTTGAGCAAGCGATCGGCAATGGCCACTGTGCGGCGGGCTTCTTTGCGTACCAATGCGGCCAGGTGTTTGAACCAACAGTCGAATTGCCTACCGGCTCCCTGAAGCATCCGCTGGCGTGGTTCGGTATCTACGAGCGCGAATACAGGTTTGATCACGGCAGGGGCGTATTCCTCGACGGCGATCCACCCGGTCTGGCGAGAGCAATCGATTCCGGCGCGCATGCCGGCCGAACTGCGCGATTGGAGATGATCCCTTCTCTGCCGGAAGGTCTGTACGCCGACAAGATCGAACAGATACACGAGTGGATTCGCGCCGGGGACATTTACCAACTCAACTTTACCTTCCCGATGCGTGCGTGTATTGCGGAGCGTCCCTCCACTCTCTATGCGCGCCTTCGCAGTCGGCAGCCGGTTGACTACGGCGCCTTCGTCCATTGGCGAACCGGACGCCAGATCCTGTGTTTCTCGCCGGAACTGTTCTTTCGCCTTGAAGAAACTGGCTCGACAAGCGACGATTCCAGAACGTCGGGTGCGGCCAAAGCCGGCTCTGAGCGCCGGATTACCACGCAGCCGATGAAAGGTACTGCGCCCCGCGGCCGCACCACCGATGAAGACCGTCAAATGGCCAAATGGCTGCACGATGACGAAAAGAATCGGAGCGAAAACGTGATGATTGTTGACCTTATTCGCAGTGATCTGGGGCGTCTCTGTGAGTTTGGAACGGTGCACGTAGAGAACCTGTTCGCAGTCGAGCGTTATCCGACGCTCTGGCAAATGACCTCGACAGTGACTGGCGAACTGCGCTCTGACGCCCGTTACTACGACATATTTCGTGCACTCTTCCCTTGCGGATCAATCACGGGCGCGCCCAAGGTTCGCGCCATGCAGCTTCTGGCAGAAATCGAGAATGACCCGCGCGGTGTGTATACGGGAGCAATCGGTTTCTTCTCGCGTGAGCGATCTGTGTTTAACGTTGCCATCCGTACCCTTGATCTGGATGGAGAGAATGCGACGATGGGTGTTGGGGGTGGCATCGTAATCGATTCCACAGCTGAAGAGGAATACCGCGAGTGCCGGCTGAAGGCCGCGTTTCTAGCGACGCGGAAGAGCCGTTTTCCCTGATCGAGACGTTGCTCTGGCGCGGAGACTACCCCTTGATTGAACTGCACCTCGACCGTCTTACGGACTCTGCGGAATACTTCGGGATCCCTTGCAACCGTGGCCAGATCAAATCGGCGCTGATATCCGCCGCAACGACGTTTACAGACAGGTCGGCGCGCAAAGTGCGGCTCCTGGTGGGTGGTGACGGCAACCTGCACATTGAACATGAGATGATTTCGCGGCCGGACGACCAAGAGGGTGGTGAACCCGGAGGTGTCTGCATCGCCATGGAACAGACCGATCCCGGCGATCGCTTTCTCTTTCATAAGACAACGCACCGACCGCTGTATGCGCGTGCTCTCAAGACCGCAAGCGAAGCCGGCCTCGCCGATGTGCTCTTCTTCAATAACCGTGGCGAGCTAACAGAAGGCGCGATCAACAACGTCTTCATCGAAAAGCAGGGGTGCTGGATCACTCCGCCCGTGGCGTGCGGATTGCTCTCCGGGGTCTACCGGCGCCATCTGCTGGAGACACGATCCGATGCCGAGGAGCGAATCCTCAGGCTGCAGGATCTGCAAACTGCAGATGCGATTTACCTCACCAACGCAATCCGCGGAGTCCGCCGCATGATTCTTGAAGAAGCTTGGCGGTCCGCTGACGCTCAAAAACTTCAGGCCACATTCATTTGCCGGTGAAGACAAGCGAATGTGGTCCCGGGCAAGCTGGCACAAATCCTGTCAGGCCAGATCCAAGAGCCCTCGCGGCTAAACGAATGTGGCCCGTTGTCTGGGGAGCCTTTCAGTCTCAGAATGTCCAAGAAGTGCCGGCGATCACGGTGTAATCGGAGAAGGCAGCGTCCCCATGGGTGTGGTTTGCGTAGTCTGTCACGCTGGTTTTGCGATTGCGCTCGACGGCCCACGGACCGCTGGCATAGAGGCCGAAACGGCCACGCGCATACATCATGCCGGGCTCGATGGAGATGACATAGCCCGGGCGGCGGAAGCCATTGCTTGAGCCGAAGGCGTCACGTACGGGAACGCCTTCCATGCGGCCACCGAAACTGAAGGCAAGGCCTCGCAGGGCTTTGACTCCGGTCACAGGCCGAGAGAGTCCGCCACGCCACAGGTACTGATCGGTGGCGGAGATCACGCCCTCGCCGGGAGCAGGGCGATAGGTGAGCACCCCTGTGGTGTCCTGCGGGCTGAAGAGCCATGAGCCCGTGAAATATCCGGAGGTTCGCCAGTAGAACTCGCGATATGCCTGGGTGGCGAGGCTGAAGCCCCAGGTGCCATCGCCGGGCTGAATGGATTCGTCAAAGGGCTGTGTCTGGGCGGCGCCGGTCTTGGTTATCGTGGTTCCTTTTGCGTCGTTGATCCCTGTGGGCAGCTTGAGCTGGGCAGAGATCGCGACGTTGCCGCGGCTCTCTGTCGGTGGGCGCCAAATCCAGGACTGAGCGCCGACGGTGACGTCTCCAAGGCCGCCGGAGTGGTAAAAGTTCGTCGGGCTGCTCTGGTTGTGCCGCGAGGCTACCAGCGCGGGCACGGTGGCGATTACGCTCCAGCGCGGAGTGAGCTGATAGTTCATATCCAGCTCGAAGAGATCCACATGGTTCACGACAGCGTTGTGATTGGTCTGGCGCTGCACCTGGTAGACCGTTCCGATGTAGTGCTTGTACGAGTTGTAAACGCGGAAGCCGGTGCTTATCGTGAGTCCGTGGACAAGGTTTGTGCCCTTGGAATGACGGACGCTGGCTTCGGTTGTGGGGTTAAGTCCGGAGATGACCGGCTGGGGCGAATGTGCCGCGACGCAACCCTGCGCACGCGCGGCAGGTTGGAGGCAAAGGAAGGTGGAAAACAGGGCGGCGGCAAACGCCGCTCCCGGCGAGAGGATTCTCTTCATGTTTTTTCTCTCCAATGACGGGGAAATCGACTGACCTCAAAACTCCCAATGCGGGGCTAACCACACGCCAGGGAAGGGCGTGCGTGTGAAATCCTTCCGACGTTACCAATCCTGTAGGGTAAAAAGCGTCCCCCATCGTATCGAGTGCGAACTCCAACTTTCGATGGAGGCCGATCGAGGATACGGCCCGGTATCGTCGAGGGACTATGCTCAATGGCACGTTGCGCAGACCGGTAAGCAGCCTGGTTCTGGGTCTTCTGGCAATTTCATTGCCTTTGTGGGCGAAGCATGCTCCGGACAGTGCCTTCAAGACGCTCGACGGCCAGACGCGAAAGCTCTCCGCCCTTCGCGGACAGGCGGTGGTGGTCAACTTCTGGGCCACATGGTGCGCACCGTGCCGCGAAGAGCTGCCGCGGCTCTCGCAAATCGCGGGCGCGTATGCCGGCAAGCCTGTGGCTTTCGTCTTCATCTCGATTGATGACGAGAAGGCGCGGGCAAAGATTCCCGCGGCTCTCTCAAACCTTCACTTCGCGCCTGAGACGTGGGTTGGCGCCGACACCGATACGCTGGACCGGTTCGGACTCGGTGACATCGTTCCCGGGACGGTGATCCTCGATGACAAGGGCGAGATCATCGCACGCATCATGGGCGAAGCCAAAGAAGAAGATGTGCGCAGTGCCGTTGACTGGCTTCTGAGCGGCAAACAAGGAACACCGCCACCTTCGCTCACCAAGCGACTGTAAGACCGCGAAGGCCGATTCCTGAAGCCTGATTCCCAACTCATTCCATTCAGCACCACTTTGGTTCTTTCGCCCGATAGCCTCGTCGCCTTGGCGAAGGGGCCGAGCTTGTGCTGACACGTGATTGGTCGTGAGGCGCGAAACCGCTCTCAGTGCGCCGAGGATGATAGAACGGTTGAGTACCGCGGTAGCCGCGCTTCAGGGGATGAAATGACTACGACGAAGTTCGGGCGTTTTGCGATAGAGATGCTCGCGGCGTTGCTGATTCTTGTGTTCTGCGCCACGGGTCATGCACAGACGGCAGACCAGGCCTGGCTGAAATACCGGCCGACCGGAAAGCCGCTCAACCTCCCAACGAACGTCAGGGTCCTGGGTCGGAGCCTTATTGAAGAGACTGCCGCAGCGGAGCTTCGGCGCGGTTTGATTTCGCTTTCTGGTGGATCGCCGCTCGAATCGGGACCGAACACGATCGTGCTTGGCGCGGCGCAGGAGGTCCAATCGCACCAGCCGGATCAACGGAAGTCACCCGTTCTCAGTCTTGCGCCCGACGAGTTCGTGATTGCGTGGAACAAGAAGGAACTGGTTCGGGAACTGGACATCATCGGCGGCAGCGACCGCGGAGTGCTGTACGGCGTCTTTCATCTTCTTCGCCTTCTGGCTCAAGGTGGAGATGCGCGCTCTTCAAACGTGCGCGAACGCCCTGCCATGCCGATTCGCTGGGTAGATGAGTGGGACAACGCGGACGGGTCGATCGAGCGCGGCTATGGGGGCCGGTCGATTTTCTTTGACGGGGGAAGAGTCCGAGAAGACCTTGCCCCGGTTGGCGAGTATGCGCGCCTGCTGGCGTCGATTGGCATCAACGGCTGCAACGTGAACAACGTGAACAACGCGGCGCCATTTCTCGAGCCGCAGATGCTCGAGGGGCTTGCGCGCGTGGCAGAGACGATGCGGCCGTGGGGTGTGCGACTCGCGATCAGCGTAGATATCGCCAGCCCGCAGAAGATCGGCGGGCTCGCCACCTATGATCCGCTCGACCCTGCGGTGAAGACGTGGTGGAACGCGAAAGTCAATGAGATCTACGCGCTGATTCCGGACCTCGCCGGGTTCACGGTGAAGGCCGACTCCGAGGGCCAGCCCGGCCCCTCGAGCTTTGGACGCACGCCGGCGGACGCGGCTAATACTCTGGCGGCTGCGCTTGCGACCCATGGCGGCGTCGTGCTCTATCGCGCGTTTGTATACAACCATCATCTCGACTGGCGTGATCCCAAGGCCGATCGCGCCCGCGCCGCCTACGACATCTTTCATCCACTTGACGGCAAGTTCGCGGCGAACGTGATCGTGCAGATCAAGGAAGGCCCGATCGACTTTCAGGCGCGCGAGCCGGTCTCGCCGCTCTTTGGCGGACTCACTCAGACCAGTCAGGCGATGGAGCTGCAGATCACGCAGGAGTACCTGGGGCAGCAGCGGCACCTTGTTTATATTGCACCGATGTGGAAGCAGGTTCTCGACTTTGACATGCGCGTCGGCCCCCGAACGAAGCCTGTCCGTGGGGATCCCGGTGGACGGAAAGTCTACGCCGGTGAAACAGATCATTGCTGGAACAGCGTTTCACCGCGAGTTGGGCGGGATGGTTGGCGTGTCTGACGTGGGCCAAGAGTGGCTCGGCTCGCCGCTTGCGCTCGCCAATCTCTACGCATTCGGGCGGCTCGCGTGGAATCCGAATCTCACGCCGGAGCAGATTGCGTGACGAGTGGACGCGGCAGACGATCAGCATCAATCCGGCGGTTGTGCGCACCGTCGGCGAGATGCTGATGAAAAGCTGGCCGGCATATGAGAACTACACCGGGCCGCTGGGCATGCAGACGCTGACCGACATCACCGGCAGCCACTACGGTCCGAACATCGAGGCGAGCGAGAACAACGGCTGGGGCCAGTGGCATCGCGCCGATCAGGACGGCGTGGGCATGGACCGCAGCGTCGCGACTGGGACGGGCTTCGCGGGGCAGTATCCGCCCGAGGTGGCGAAGGTCTACGAGACAGCCGCGACCACGCCGGACGAACTGCTGCTCTTCTTCCATCACGTGCCGTACACGTACAAGCTGCATTCGGGCAAGACGGTCATCCAGTACATCTACGACAGCCACTACCAGGGCGCCGCGCAGGCAGCGCAGTTTGTCGCTGATTGGGATGGCGCTGAAGGGAAAGATCGACGATCAGCTCTACGAGGAGATGCGCGCGCGGCTTGAATACCAGGCGGGGCACGCGATCGTGTGGCGCGACGCGATTGTGCAGTACTTCCTGAAGCTGAGCGGCATTCCCGATCAGCAGGGACGCGCGGGGCACTATCCCGGCCGCCTGGAAGCTGAAGATGCGCGGCTGACGGGATACAAAGTCATCGACGTCACGCCGTGGGAGGATGCATCGGGCGGGAAGGCCGTTTCCTGCGAGGGACCGACGGGTTGCGCTGCCGAGTGGACCTACTCGGGCGCGTCGGGCCGATTCAACATTGCTGTGCAGTACTTCGATCTGCAGGGCGGGGTTGCGAAGTTTGCGCTCGCCGTCAATGGCCAGCCGGCGGGGACGTGGTCGGCCGATGCGAAGCTTCCTTCGCGCCACCCACACGGCGACAATTCCACGCGGCACATCGTGCGCGAAGTGACGCTGAAGGCAGGCGACGTGATTCGCGTCGATGGCACGCCAGACGGCGCGGATCCGGCGGCGCTGGATTATGTTGAAGTGCTGACTGCTGATGCGGCCCGGTAGATTCTGTTGACATCGCATTGGCGCGACGAGTAAACCCGCGCTATGGTTCGTCTCAGCGTGATGTACCCCAATGGTTCCCAGTCGAGGTTTGACTGGGACTACTACCTTGGCCCGCATGTCGTGCTGGCGAAGAAGCTTCTTTTGCCGCGAGGGCTTGTGCGGCTTGAAATCGATCGCGGTGTCGGTGCGTTTCCACCCGGTGCGCCTGCGCCATATCATGCCATCGGCCATCTGTTCTTTGCGTCGATGCAGGATATGGAGAGCGCGCTGGCTTCTACGGCACCTGAACTCATCGAAGACCAGCGCAAGTATTACAGCGGCGAGAGCGTCGTTCAGATCAGCGAGGTCGTTGAGGTCTGATGGAGCCGGGGCATCCTCATGCGGCAGTGAGAGCCTGTCGTTAAGAGCTATCATTCCTCCGTGCATCTTCGTCGTTGGCTTCGATCGTTTCCTGCGCTCGCATTCCTGGCGCTGGCTTGCCTTTCCAGCGCGCAGTTGCCGAAAGCGCAATCTTCCGACGAGGCCCTCTTTGCCAGTCTGACTGCTGATTTTGCGCGGCTTGCGCCGCAGACTGTTCGGCCAGCCAACGGGTACATTCGCTATCCGTATCTCATTCCGGCGGGTTACTACCCGCAGATGTGGGACTGGGATGGCTTCTTCATCGGACTGCACTGGGCCAACCAGGACCCTGCAGACGCGAAGTATCTGCGCGACTGGGTTCTCAGCTTTGCGAACTCGGCCGATGCAGACGGCTATGTTGCCGGATGCATCACGCCAAAAGGCCCGCGGCCGCTGTTCGGTAAATTTGCGATGAAGCCTTTCCTTGCGCAGGGCGCGCTGTTCGCTGCGCAGAACCTGCACGACTACGAATGGATCCGTCCGGTCTGGCCGGCGATGCAGCGCGTTCTGGAATACCGGAAACGCACGCAGTTCGACGCCAAGTGGGGACTGTGGTTCTGGGACAACGCGATGCAGTCGGGCGCCGACAACAACGCCGCGCTGACGAACGATCCCAAGGACCGCAGCGCGATTCTCGCTGTCGACGCTTCGGTCTACGCGATGCGCGAGTACCTGGCGATGGCCGCGCTCGCTGACAAGATTGGACACCATGACGACGCAATCAGCTATCGCAAGCAGGCCGCGGCTACGCGCAGTGCGATCATTGCACAACTGTGGTCCGCGAGCGACGGAATCTTTCTCAACCGCCGCCGCGACACAGGCGCAAGGATTCATGTCATCAGCTGGTCAAGCTTTCTGCCCCTGGTCGACGGTCTCCTCCCCACTGCGGACGCGCGCCGGATGATCCGCTGCCACATGCTGAACCCGGACGAGATGCGCTCGCGCTACGGCATTCGAAGCCTGTCAAAGGACGATCCCAATTACAGCAACGAGGCGATGATCACGCCATACTCCAACTGGCGTGGGCCGATATGGATCAACGCGAACCTTCTCGACTGGATCGCGCTGCGGCGCTATGGATTTCATGAGGAGGCGCACTGGCTGGCGGTGAGTCTTGCAGCCATTCTGCACCGCGACATCGCCAAGTGGGGCTCGATGCACGAGGACTACAGCGCGGAGACAGGCGAAGGCCTGGCGCCGACTCCGGCGCAATCGCCCGGCGGCAGGTTTGCCGGATTTGTGGGCTGGAACCTGCTCGCGCTGGACATGCTGCAGTGCGAGATGGGGCACGGGCACTGCTTGACGCTGGCGGTCGCGGAGGAGTTGGCAAAGCGATAGGAGCTCTGTGCCTTTCTCCCGCCCAAGCAAAGCTTGGACGGGCACCCGTACCGGAGATCCAGGCGATCACTTGGCAGCGTGCGGCTTCACTCCCGACCATGTCCAGCCGCTCATCTTCCAGGCACCCGCCTCCGCGTGCAGGACGACTGTGATCTGGCCTTCTTCCACCATCGGCTTTCCGTGTTCCTTATACAGGTAGGTCGTAGGCATGACCACGTAGGCTACGTCGCCCTCAATCTCGGTGCGGGTTGGCTTGCCATAGGTGACCTTGCCGTCGGTCACGCCGGTCGCCTTTGCATGCTTGTCGTAGTCGGCCGCCCATTCCTGAGCAGCGTGGGGGCCGACCCAGCGGTGAGGCGCGAACTCGTCGACGATGGTGATGTCTCCGGTCGCGTAGGTGGCGTAAGCGGCTTTCATATCACCGCCATTGAAGGCGTCGATGAACTGGCGGATGGGAGCGGTTACATCCGACGGCGCGGCCGCGACGGCAACAGGGGCCAGTGAAACGGCTGCAAGCAGAGCGAGGATTGCCTTTCTCATGGATCTCCTCCTGAAAATTGTGGCCCGGTAATATCTGTGGCTCCCCAGAGAGTTGCAGTCGAGGTTCCCGATCGTCAAATGAAATCTGATATTTAGCGGAGATCTGGGCGGACTGCGACAGTTCCGACCTTTCCGGCTCGGGGTTATCAGAAATGTTCCGTGCTACGAGTGGGAACCTTCAATCTCGTTGCCGCATCCAAATTAGGAGGGATGATATTCCCTTAAGAAGAGCGTCTAATCATTCAGGTGTTGATTTCTGAGAAGGTACTTAGTTTCGATTCTTATAAGTCACACGCAAGTGTGGGATGCACATAGATTTCTATGAAGAATACACTTAAGAAGCCGGTTTCGGAACTTCCACCGGAGCTAGCGCGTTTCCATCCAACCAACCCTGCTATCGTCGCCTATCGCCAGGCCCTCGGCGATCCCGAGATGGCCCCTCTCGAGCACTGGATTGCGGTCGCGAAGTTCTACGACATTCCGCGGGCGGAGACGCCTCTGCGTGAGGATGCCAAGAGTTCGTCCAGTGCGCCAAAGTCGGGCCCCTCTTTGATCAGGAGGAGACGGGCCTCGGATCGGTCATAGCGATGTACGGCCGAAGAGCGCTAGAGCAGTTTCGGAATTCACGTAAACTTTTTGAGAGCATCGAAGGTGGCGTTTTCTTAAGGAAAACGCCACTTTGCCGTGTGCCTTCGGTCTACACCAATTCCGAAACTGCTATAACGCCGCAATCGTTTCTCAGTTGTTTGTGCCACGAGTGACTCGTGCTCTGACATGGAGCCTGCGACGACTACGTGTTCCCGCCCGAAGTTGGCGTGCCAGTGCAAATCCGTTGTGCATTCTCTGAACTTCCTGACATTTCTGCCGATATAACCATCGGCACCAATTTCAGGAGCATTTGTGCGCAGCGTCGTTATTCTCTTGTTTCTGGCATTCTGCCCGGCTTCGCTGCTTGCGGAATCGCCGGAGGCCGCAGCCCATGCGGGTTCTGTCGCACCAAGCGGCAAGGATGCCGATGATGCCGCTGCCGCATTTGTCAGTCCGGACGGGGTAGAGCAGATACCTTCGAAACACGAGACAGTTTGGTTGATAGCCGGTTTCACGCTCGACACAGCAGCGCGCGGGCTCGACGCGTACTCAACTTATCGCGCTCTTAAAGAGAAGAACAATCAGGAAATGGTCCTCCCCGATGCGATCGTGAAGAGCCAGCCTGCACTCTATGGTTTTGGTGCTTCCATTGTGCTGACCGAATACCTGGGATACAGGTTCCTCAACGCGCGCCATCACGAGAGGATCGCGCGCTGGCTTCCCTACTTCGATGCCGCGCTCGTGTTACCGTTTGCGGTTCATAATCTCTCACTTACTCATCGGGACGCTGCAAATGGAAACAATGGTCCGGTAATTGGTATCCATATCCGCTGACCCGCCGCGGCCCTGGACAGCTCATCCGGGATAGATCATCGCTCACCTCTCGTGGTCTCGCGATCTCTGGTGGCGTGGCCGGCGCCGGCTAGACCGGTTTCCCAGGTCGTGCAGCCGTTTTGGCATTCGTGCAAGGCAGCTTTCTCTTGAGGAAAAAGCCGCTCGACTGAAGTGGCTCCCGGATAAAGCAAATGCGAGACCGGTCTCCCGCGGAATCAAGTGCAACTCCAGAGGAATCGATGCAGAGAGTTGACTGTAATGGTACCCAAACACTTGCGTGTGATGGCGGCCACAAATTCCGGTGGGTGGAGTTGTCTATTCAGTTAGCTTGTCCCAGAACCATAAGAAAGGAAACCACTTGAAGACCCCGAGATGCATTGCCACGCTTGTCTTGGCAGCGTCGTTTGTTGCGTGTGTTGGATGCGGCGGCGTTAAAGGTACGCAAAGCGTAGCTACGACTCAATCGTCCGGAGAGAAGGGGACAGGCGTCATCAGTTTCGCCATCCCTATTCACAAGCCGGGAAGCCAGTTCCTAACCAGTCCGCAAACCTCCAGGTCCGGCGTTCGTGCGGCTTCTACCCGCCCGAGATCTGAGTTCATCGACTCAAGCTCCAACGGCAATATCGTCATGTTCCTGGACGGTCAACAAGTACTGAGTGCCAACTTCACTCCGCAATGGAACGGAAACAGTCCCGTTCTTGGCCCCGGGCCGAGCGCACCGGCGACAAGTACGCCGGATGGTGGCAGCATCTCCTACACGTCCAACGTCACCGCGACGGAGATCGATGTCTCGGTCGACCTGACGACGGTTGCCGATGTAGCGCATACCCTTGGCATCGTGCAGTTGAACGGCGCATGTGTTCCGGACCAGTACGGTCGCCAGCTTTGTCTTGGCGATTCGGGTAACACCAACGGCCAGGCCGGTATCAGCAACGGTTATGTGCTGGCGGAAGGTCAAGCGTCGTTCACGCTGAACACGGGTGACAACAACGCCGGCGTGGGTCTGACGCTCAAGGGTGTTCTCGAAGCAGGCTTCCTCTGTAACGATGCTTGTGACGGACACGCCGGCACACCCGACGCGAATGGCGTGTATCACCTCACGGCGTATCCGACTGACGAGAACGGCAACGCGGTCACGGGCAAGGCGTACAGCAACGGTTGGTGGGACATCGAGGAGATCGACAACCAGAATCTCGTGACCATCACCACGGCGAATCCCCAACCCTTTAACGCACCGAACATCGATGTGGCTGGATGGGATGCTCAGCCGTTCACCTTCACTTGCAACGGTACCGGTAACACAACCATTGCCGCGCGTTTGCTTCCGACCGACCCGGCAAAGGGTCCGGTGACGGGATTCAACTACAACAGCACGAATTATCCGAGCCCCGGCGCAGCGATTGGACCCGTGGGTTCCGATCTCTACTTCGGCAATGTGCTTTCGGTGCAGTGCACAACCTACGGTTCCGCCATTATCACGGTGAACTGAGCATGCAGGAATGAGGGCCGCCTCTCATCAGGCGGTCCTTCGTTTCAACGTCTTATAAATGACTTCGCTCGCATCACTCCACTGCGGGGAGGCCTGCGAGCGCCATCGCGATTTCTTCGGCAGGGTAGTCGTAGTTTTCGAGCTTGCCGGCCTGGTAGTCGATGTAGGACTGCATGTCGAAATGGCCGTGGCCGCAGAGGTTGAAAAGGATGGTGCGCGATTTGCCTTCCGCTTTCGCCTCGAGCGCCTCTCGAATTGCGCCGGCTACTGCGTGGTTGGCTTCGGGCGCGGGAATGATTCCCTCGGCGCGCGCGAACTGGATTCCGGCGGCGAAGGCATCGAGCTGCTGCACGCTGGTAGCTTCAATCAATCCCAGCTCAAGCACGTGCGAAACCAGCGGCGCCATGCCGTGATAGCGAAGGCCGCCCGCGTGGATTCCTGGCGGAATAAACGTCGATCCCAGCGTGTGCATCTTCACGAGCGGCGTCAGGTGGCCCGTATCGCCGAAGTCGTACTTGAACGGACCCTTGGTCAGGCTCGGGCAGGCAGCCGGTTCAACGGCGACTACGCGCGCGTGGCACTGGCCTTTGATCTTGCGGCCCAGGTAAGGCATCACGAGCCCGGCAAAGTTCGATCCGCCGCCGGTGCAGCCGACGATCACGTCCGGCTCGTCGCCAGTTAGCGCCATCTGCTCCAGGGCTTCGAGGCCAATCACGGTCTGGTGAAGGAGCACGTGATTGAGCACGCTGCCGAGCGCGTACTTCGTGTTCGGATCCTTTGCGGCGACTTCGACAGCCTCGGAGATCGCGATGCCGAGGGAACCGTTTGTGTCAGGATGCTCGGCGAGGATGGCACGGCCTGACTCTGTTTCTGTGCTTGGGCTGGCGGTGACGCTTGCTCCAAAGGCTTCCATCAGTGCGCGGCGGTAGGGCTTCTGGTTGTAGCTCACGCGCACCATGTAGACCTTGCATTCGAGGCCAAAGAACGCGCAGGCCATGGCCAGAGATGAGCCCCACTGGCCCGCGCCGGTTTCGGTCGCGAGGCGCTTTGTGCCTTCCGCCTTGTTGTAGTAGGCCTGAGCTACGGCGGTGTTCGGCTTGTGGGAGCCGGCGGGGCTGACGCCTTCGTACTTGTAGTAGATCTTTGCGGGCGTGTCCAACGCTTGCTCAAGGCGGCGTGCGCGGAAGAGCGGCGAGGGCCGCCACTGCGCATATACCTGTCGCACGGGGTCGGGAATTTCGATTTCGCGCTCCGTGCTGACTTCCTGCATGATGAGCGCCATGGGGAAAAGCGGCGCGAGGTCATCCGGCCCGATGGGTTGAAGCGTTCCCGGATGCAGCGGCGGCGCCATGGGAGCAGGCAGGTCCGCAAGGATGTTGTACCAGGCGCGGGGAATGCGATCATGCGGCAGGTTGAACTGGACGCGATTCATGGCGGAATTCTACCAACTGAACCATGCAGCTTACCCGGAGGCTAATCTGTAAAGAAGTTCCAGCTATCCCACGGAGGATCATGTATCCAGGAAGAATTTCACGCCGCGGGTTCATCGGCGCAGGCGCGGCTGCGGCAGCAGGTGCGGCTTTTCACACTGAACCGGCCACGGCAGAGACAACCTCGCAGCTCCCGCCCGCAATCGCAGCGCTGCCCAATCTCACGAGCCAGGCACGTCCTTTTACGGTGGCCGAGCGGCAGGCACGCATTGAACGAGCCAGAGTGCTGATGACGGCGAAGAAGATCGACGCCATTGTGCTCGCGAACGGAAGCAGCTCCTCCGTCTACTTTGCCGATCTGCGCTTCTACGGCGAAGAGCGTCTTTGGGCACTGGTCATTCCGGCTCGCAGCAAGCCCTTTCTGGTTTGCCCGGCCTTCGAGGAAGGGCGCGCGCGCGAGATGCTCGACGCCGGCCCGCTGGGCAAGGACGCCGAAGTCCTCACATGGCATGAGGATGAGAGTCCCTATGAAACGCTCGGCAAAGGTCTTCGCGCGCGGGGGCTGGCAACCGGCACGATCGGCCTGGATGAAAACATGAAGTTTGTCTTCGCGGAAGGCATTCGAGCCGCCAACCCGCACCTCAACATCGTGAGCGCTACGCCGGTTACGGCTGGTTGCCGGATGATCAAGGACGCGCACGAGATCGAGTGCATGCGGCTTGCCAGCCGAGGCACGCTGCTTGTGTATCGAGCAGTTGCGCAATCGCTTCACCCCGGGATGACAAATGCCGATGTACATGCGCTCGTTGATGCGGCCTATCATCGCGTCGGCTTCGAGGGGGAGGCGAGCCTGAATATCGATGAGTTTACGGCGGCCCCACACGGCTCTCGCAAGCCGCAGACACTCCGCGAAGGCAGCATTCTCATGCTCGATGACGGCTGCGTTGTTGAAGGCTACAACTCCGACATCACGCGCACATTTGTTCTGGGCAAGGCGACGGAGAAGATGAAGGCAGTATTCGAGATAGTGCGTCGTGCGCAAACCGCGGCGCTTCAGGCTGCACGCCCCGGGGTTCCCACTGCTGGTGTTGACTCAGCGGCCCGCAAAGTCATTGTCGACGCCGGATACGGCCCTGGCTTCACATTCTTTACCCACCGCCTGGGCCACGGCATCGGGCTGGATGGGCACGAGTGGCCCTACTTTGTGCGGAACAACATGTTCGGCTGGGATCGCAATCCACGATTGAGCAGAGGAAATGTGCTGAGCGACGAGCCCGGCATCTACATTCCCGGCGAGTTTGGCATCCGGCTCGAAGACGATCTGCTGGTTACGGACGAAGGCGCAGAACTGCTGACCCCACAGAGCCCGTCCCTGGAGGATCCGTTCGGAGGCATGAGTTGATAGATTACTCTGCCGAAGGTGGCACTAGCGTCCGCTGACGATCTTCTCTGCCCGGTTATACGATCCGAGGTTGTAGACGTTCTTGTAGCCGAGGTCGACGAGCTTCCTCTTTGCGATGTTGCTGCGAACCCCTGTTGTGCAATGCAGGAGGAGGACCTTGCTCTTGTCCCTCACCGCGCTCGGAACCAGTACTTCGATCCGGTCAAGGGGCATGTTATAGGCCTGTAGGATGTGTCCCGAATTGAATTCGTTCGGGCTCCGCACATCGATGACCATTGCTCCCGACTTCAGGTATTGGGAAGCTTCCTTTTTCGGGATCTGTCCGGAACGCTTGAAAGAGATGTAGGCGATCGCAATAACAAGAACGATGAGGAAGTACATCCAGCTCATAACTTCATTCTACCGCCTTGGTGTTGGCGTGACGCGATCCACGCTGAGACTGCAGTTCGCCATGATGCAACGTCGCTTGCCTGTCCTTAGGGGAGATTGATCGCTTTGATCGGCGCGGCCCACTATGCCTTCGCCACTTCCACCAGCACGGAGTAGAAGGTAGCCGCCTCGCCCAGGTCGGTCAGGCGTTCACTCGTGAGCGCATTGACGTTAGAGCCGTCCCGGTGGAACTTGGCCCAGTCCAGCCGTGCCGCGACTACGCCGGGAGGTACGGTTCCGTCGACGAGCGCGGTGAGGCGGATAGTGCCCCGGTCGTTCCAGATGCGAACCTCGTCGCCGTCCGCAATTCCGCGCGCTTTGGCGTCCAGCGGATGCAACTCGAGCTTTTGGCTCGTTCGAGCCTCCATCTTCCTGTGCCCATTGAGATTTGCAAAGGTGGAGTTCATGTAGTTGTCAGCCTTCCGGCCAAGGAACTCGAGCGGAAAGCGCTTTGCGCGTTCACTCCAGCGCGACTCTGTGGGGGGCTCATAGGCGGGGAGCCCGTCGTCTCCCTGCGAGGCCAGAGTCTCGGAGAAGAACTCGATTTTGCCTGACGGCGTGGGCAGCGGTCCTGATGCATACGGCAGGAATGGCGCACTCTCAGGGTCGCGATGAAACGCAAGTGGAATGTGCCCCTCGCGCTCGAGATCCTGGAAGCTGATATGTTCCATGCCGGGGTTCGTCGATTGTCCGTCGCTGTTCAGTGACAACGCCTGGCGGATGATATCTTCGGGCGTGTCGCGGAAGCATTCTTCCTCAAAACCCATTCGCTGGGCAAGCTGCGCAAAGAGCCAAACATTCGATCGTGCCTCGCCGAGAGGCTCAATTGCCTGGTTGGACAACTGCACAAAGTAATGGCCGTACGCGCCCTGGATGTCCTGATGCTCCAGAAACGTCGTCGCGGGCAGGATGTAGTCCGCGTAGTCTGTCGTGTCGTTAAAGAACTGTTCGTGGACAACGGTGAACAGGTCTGTGCGGGCCATTCCGCGACGCACTGCGTTCTGATTCGGCGCCACCGCGCCCGGGTTTGAGTTGTAAACAAAAAGCGCGTGCACCGCGGGGCCGTCCTGTTGACTTGTGGCGGAATTCTGGCCGAGCCCGGTCAGCGCCTGGCCCAGCGTGGACATGTTTACCCATCGCGCTTCACGGCCAAGAGGAGACGCAAGCGCCAGATCCGGACGTCGCACAGCCTTCTCATCCCATTTGAAGGCTCCAGACGTCGAAAGCGACCCACCGCCGCCACGGTACTTCCATGCGCCGGTCAGGGCCGGCAGCATCGCAATAGCGCGCACAGCGGTTCCGCCGAATTCACCGCGTTGTACGCCATAGTTCAGCCGGAGCACTGCGGGACGCGTTGTCGCGTACTCGCGCGCGAGTTGCTCCACTTCAGCGGCTGTCATTCCGGTCCACGCGGCAACCCGCTCAGGAGTGTATTCGCCTACGCGCTCGGCAAGCTGTTCGAATCCGTGCGTCATGGCGGCGATGTAGGCGCGATCCTCAAGGCCGTCGCGCAGGATGACGTGCATCATGCCGAGCGCAAGCGCGGCATCTGTGCCGGGCCTGATTGGGATGTGCCAATCCGCTAGCGCCGCGGTTCGTGTTCTGTAGGGATCGATCACGATCAGGCGCGCGCCATTGCGACGCGCATGCTCCACCATCGGCCAGAGGTGGATGTTGTTTCCGTGGATATTCGCGCCCCACGCGATGATGAGCTTAGCCAGCTTGAAGTCTTCGGCCGGCGTACCCAGCTTTTTTCCGTAGACAAGGTTCCAGGCCACACCACCTGCTTCAGAGCAGATGGAACGATGAAGCTGGCTCGCGCCCAGCCGGTGAAAGAAGCGGCGGTCCATGGAACCGAATCCAAGCACGCCGATGGTTCCTGCATAGCTGTACGGGAGAATCGACTCCGGCCCGTGTTCGTCGCTGATCTTCTTCAAGCGCGCGGTAATCGCATCGAGCGCCTCGTCCCAGGACACGCGATCAAAGGCCTCGATTTCACGTCCACGCTCAAGGGGTCCTTTGGCAACGCCGGCCTTCCTCTTCAGCGGATGGAGAATTCGGTCCGGGGAATACACGCGGTCAAGATACTTGGCTACCTTGCCGCAGAGGAATCCCTGCGTCACCGGCTGCGTGGGATCACCCTGCACCTTGATAGCGCGACCCGCGCCGTCGACGGTGACCAGCACGGCACACGAGTCCGGACAGTCATGGGAACAGACAGTGTGCACGACGCGAAATGGGGAAGCCGATTCGGGCGCCATGCAGTTATTGTAGGTCAACGCCAATTTCCGATGGCAAGAGCGGGGACTGTTTGCTGAGCACACGAGTACTGAGGAGCGGGACCGAACGGCACCTCAGTCTCCGATCCGCGTCTCGAGTGTTCGAACTGCTTCAAGCGTGTTTCAGAAATCGCGTGGGTTAGCGCGCTTCATAAAACCCGACTTGCTGCCGGATCCCACGCGAACCGATCAGGAACTCATTCGAGTTTTTGAAGCACGCAGTCCGATTCGAATCAGGCTTGCGTCACACCGGACGAGGTCAGTTTGCTGATGATCCCCGGCAGGTGCTGCGCAACGAGCCCGCTTACCTGCTCGGGTTGCATTCCGAATTTGGAGGCAATCGCGGTCAACCGGTCCTGTCCGATCACCTTGGCGATCTGGTCGCCGGTGATCGACTGATTTTCGCCAGGGCCCGTCCAGGAACTTACAAGATCGCCAAGACCATGGCTGTGGAATTTCTGTATCAAGCCCTGCAATCCACCGGTGTCCGGGTTATTCACCAAGTCGGTCAGGTGCCCTAAAAGAGCAGGATCCGCCGCGGAACCCGCTTCGCCAGTGAACTTCTGCACGATGGTATCGATGATTGACATCTGCAATCTCCGTGTTCCCCGGGCACGACTCCGCGCAGAGATCTACCCGGCCGAGTTGAAATCGTGCCGCTGGTCGAATGAAGAACCATCAACAAAAGGCGGCCAGCGGCTAATTCCACGCTGCGGGATTGCTCACACTACTTGCCCTGTTTTGCAATCACGAGTGAGGCTATTTTCTTGTAGGTCGCTTCCGGAATGATCTTCTTCTGAACAAGGTCGGTCTTCTTGGCATACGGCCGTCCGTCTACGATCTTCTGTGCGTACGCGTCGCCGATTCCCGGAAGCGCCTTCAATTGATCAAGACTGGCGCTGTTCAGATCGACAAGGGAACTCGCCGATGCGGCCTTTGAGGCTGTCGGGGCTGACTGTGCCGCCATAACCAGGCTGGCTGTGTTGGTTCCAAGCAGCATCAACGCGAGCCCAAAAACCACGGGCAGTGCTAATGAGAGTCTTCTTCTCATTCCTACGATCTCCTTTGCTTCAGGTGAACTGACTTTCGCATGTCCAAGCGGCCGAGAAATTTCCGAAGGTGTTTCTGATTCGAGGAGGTGCTCGCGTCCAACCGCGGCTCCGGCTTGCCAATACGGGTGAGTCCCGCGCGATTGGAATTCGCGTGGGTGTCAGGGGCTTCATACTCTTCCTCGGTCACGTTTCTTGTCAAGGTCAAGCTGAGTTGAAGCCCATGTCCATTCTGTAGAATCGGGCCGCCGTTCGGCATCATCGATGAACGAAATGTTGCGCAGTTATCAGCCGGTCCGTCATTGTAATCTTGTCCCGTAGAAGGCATCCCTGGAGGCTCTCCGATGAAACGCACCCTGTTGGTCCTCTGTCTCACTTCCTGTCTTGTTTGCGTGGGAACGCCCGCCCGCGCACAGACCGGGACGGCCGATGAAGCGGCAATCCGCGCCGAGATCAAATCACAATCCGACGCCTGGAACCGCGCGGACATTCCCGGGTTCATGCAGACCTATGAAGACTCGCCCGATACTACGTTCATGGGTACCGCCAGCTTGCGCAAAGGCGTGCAGCCGATCCGTCAACGATACGAGCTGACCTATACCAGCCCTGCGCAGATGGGAAAGCTCACGTTCAGTGACATCGAAGTCCATCTTCTTCATGCTTCGTGCGGCAAGACAGAGTTTGCCGTTGTTACCGGCAAGTTCCATCTTGATCGCCCCAAAGTAGAGGGCCAGAAGGACGAGGGCGTGTTTTCGCTGGTCTGGCGCAAAGGGCCCAAGGGCTGGAAGATCATCCTCGACCACACCAGCTGACAAGGCATGGTCTCTCGAGTGCGATCAGCTTGCCTGGATGCGAGGCGCGTCACTTGGCGGCAGAGCAAGCCTTTCCGGCGTCAGGACGCGCGCCCGCTTTGACTGCGTCCGACTCAGCCATGTACTTGCCCTGTTTCGTCGTCCCGTAATAACGAGTGCCCGGGCAGTGATAGACGTTGCTGGAGGTGTTCACCCATACCATTCCGGGGCCACCGCCAGGCGCCGGGCCTTGCCGCGTTGCAGACTCCTTTTTTGCGGAGGCATCGGTATGGGCTGCCGGTGCAGGCGCGGGCGCTGCGGCGGGCGCGGCCGCGGGAGCTGGTGCGGCCTTTGGTGCACTTTCACCTGCCGCGGGTTTCGCGGTTTTGGCGGCAGTTGCTCCTGAATCCGCAAGCCATTTGTCCACGCCCTTGTGGCCCTTGCACGCACCGCTTTTTGAAGCGGCTGTCGTGTAGGTTCCGTCTTTGCACAGGCCCGTCGCGCCGGCGGGAGCCGGTCCTCCGGCAGCAGCCTGTCCAGCGCTCACTTGAGCCAAAAACAAGATGGGAGCAATTGCGAATGCAGCCAGGGTGACTTTCATTGCTTTCATTTCATTCTCCTTTTGCCGTTTTGGAGTTCGAATTACTGATCACTGTGCAGAATCCCGAGGCTTCTTGCTCCAGACAGCATCCTGGAGACGCTGTTGCAGACGCCGGGCACGGGGCCGGGTGGCTTGACAGTCAGATCAACTCGTCCGGGGGTTCATTGTGCCCATGAGACGGGGAAATTGTGCACCTGCGTTCCCCTTCAGTCAATTGAGATATCAACTACGACAAAACGGTTGCCATTGAAGTACTTGCCGGACGTGCAGACCTCCACCTTCACGGCATCAAAACCCGACTACCAATAGACCAGCCAATTCCGCGAACCCAGTTAGAAGCTCACGCAATTGCTCCAGGTTTGAACCCACGCCAGGTGAGGTAGATTCCGATCAGGAGCGCCGGGGTCATGGACAGACAGAAGAAAAGCGGCTGGCTGAAGGCCGCTGCGACATAGTTGGCCTCGACGCCCGCAGGCAAAAGCAGAAAGAGCAATCCCTCGATCAGCGTCACCCAGCCGACGAGAGTGACAAGCACGGCCTGTGTCCCGCCTGACCAAACATTGTGCGCAAGGACCATCGCGATACCGGCAATCAGTGTGAAAAGGCTCGTCACCAGAAGTAACGGCTCATTGCGAAGGAGAGCACCAGCCGACTCGACGGTGGTCTGCCGGTGAATCATGAGCGACGGAATGGCGAGAATGAAGTACAGGCCAATCAGCCTGCTGAGAAAGATCGTGCGTGGCGCCATGGATCCTCCAAACAAAACAGGAGCCCGGTTCCAGCATAGACGGAGGTCAAGAGTTCGGAAATTCTGTGCCGGCCGGCTGCATGCCGAGACTTATACACCTTTCGGCCGCTCCCGGCGCATCGGAGGTCTGAACACTCGTCCATCGTTGGATGGATCCCATGGGCGACGATGATCTCCGCCTGCGTGCCCACATTGAAATCCATTCCTTCTTCTGCCTCTCTTGCTGTATGGTCGTTTTGCTTCTCCCGCCGGCCTTACAGTCACCCCGAACCCCGCGACTGGAATCTCAGGAAACCTGCTCGACCGGCCGGGTTGCGAAAGAAAGAGGAGGTTCAATGAAAGTTTCCCGTTTGCTCCTGTGCGCCGCCATCGCGGCGGCGCTTGCCACCACGCTCGTTGCTCAACAACCTGCCACCGGTTATCACACTGTCGCGTGCTTGAAGGTGAAGCCGGAGAACGCCGCCGAATTCCAGAAGTTCCTTGTCGACGTCTCTCACAAGATCGCCCAGGCCAGAGTGGATAACGGCGAACTCACCACCGTGGTATCTGTTGCGGGCCGCTCTCCCCCAGGGTGCTTCCGCGGAGTGTGACTATCTCTTCGTTGCGATGTTTCCGGGAGCCCCGCATCTCGTGGGTCCTGAAAATCTCGCTGCAGCGATCAAGAAGGCTGGACTTTCGATCAGCCCTCAGGATTACGTGAACCGGCGCAACTGCGCTCAGCACGATGGTGTCGGTCGCCGTATTTCAGAATCTGTCCTTTGTGGGTTCGGCGAAAAAGGGCGACTATTTTCGGGTGAATTACATGAAAGTGCCCGATATTGACGATTGGGCAGCCAACGAGAAGAAGGTCTGGAAGCCTTTGGCCGAAGCGTTTCAGAAGGACGGATTATTAGACGGATGGTCGATCAACGCCCAGGTCCTGCCGGGCGGGAGCGATCTGCCATACCAGGCCGTAACCGTCGACGTCTTCCCGAGCTTCAATGCCATCTTTGCGGATGACCCCAAGTTCGTGGAGCGATTCAGAAAGGTGCACCCGGACATGGAACTCGGCACAACCTTCGAACAGTTCGCTAAGCTGAGAACGATCGAATCGATAAAGGTCTTCGAGCTCGAGGACGTGATTACAGCTGCCAAGTAGGACCTGGTCATCTGGATGGCTGCGCGCTTCGCAGCGGCACGACGTTCGCTGCTGCGAGGCGCCACCTTCCCTGTACACTGTTCCCGTGATGAGCTGTCTCTTCTGCAAAATCATTGAGGGGAGCATCCCTTCAACGGCTGTCTACCAGGACGAGAAGTGCTATGCCTTTGGCGACATCAATCCGAAGGCCCCGGTGCACGTTCTTATTGTTCCCCGTGAACACATCCCATCACTCGCAGATGCCGGCGAGCATCATCCGGCGCTGCTTGGCCATCTGCTGTGGACTGCTGCGGAGATTGCACGGACAAAAGGGCTCACCAAGGGCTATCGCACGGTGATCAATACCGGCAGGGATGCGGGTCAAACCGTCGATCACATTCACGTGCATCTACTGGGAGGACGGCTGCTCTCGTGGCCGCCAGGGTAGGTCGCGCCGCATCTTCCAATGCAGGTAACGAGGCTTGGCGGTCGGTGCTTTGCCAGGGTGAATCGGGGCGCAGCAATAAGGGCGCCCGCCAAGCGGACGCCCTTTTGCACCACCCAGCCCGATTACACCGGCTGTGGGAAATTCTCCTCTTCCTCTTCCATCCCGTATCGACGGAGGAGATTTGGGAGGCTCTGCGAGAAGGCTGACCGCGGCATCACGGTGTCGCAACCGGCCTCGACCGCCTTCATCTTCAGATCGCCCTGCAGATGATTCAGGAAGCCAACGATCGACGTCGCCTTCTTGAACTTTGCCTTGAATTTTGGAATCAGCGTCATCGGCTTGGCATTCAGGTTGTTCAGGTCAAAGACCACCAGCGTGGGACGCTCGCCCTCAGGGGCATCGATCAGCCGCGCGACAGTTTCCTTCTCGGCCTTCACGAACTCCACTTTCACGCCCAGCTTGCGAGCCGTCTCCTGGATCTTGGCCTGGAAGAACAGATCATCGATGAAGCAGAAGATGCGAGTGGGCGCGTTCTCCTTCACCGGAACCGTTGGCGAACTCTGGTTCGCGTCGTTGTAATACGGGCCGCCGTGACCATTATTGCTGGTGAGCTGGATCGTCGAAGGAGGTCCGTCCGCTACGTTGCCGTTGACGGTGCGGTAGCTGTGGTCCATCGGGCCCACAAACATCCTGGGTCCCTTCTGCCTTTCCTTGCGTCTGCCATGCTGAGGTCCGGCGATGCTGTTGCCGGGCTGAGGCGGAGGCGTCGAGCCCTTCTGGAAGAACTTCTTCTTTTTCTTCCGCCCTCCCTGCTCAGGGCGGCCATTCATTTGTTTCGGCGCACCGTTCTGAGGCTGGAACTGCTGCTGGGGCTGGGCCTGCTGCACGGGTTGAGCCTGTTGCGGCTGACGCCTGCTGCGCCTGCATGCCGCCTTGCTGGTTCGATTTGTTCTTGCGGCGACGGCGGCGGCGCCGATGCCCTTGCGACTGACCCTGGCCATTAGCCTGGGCTGGCCCCAACTCATGCTGAGGCGGTGTTGATTCTGTTGTCATGCGTGCACTTCCTGGCACTTTGCGATCTGGTGCATTGTGATTCTTGTTCCAGTTAATCTCTGTTCGGGGGCTCTGAGTTCTTCCATATGTCGCTTGCCCGGGTCGGGACGGCGAACGCGACGGCACGCAGCCTTTGCTGCCTGAAAACACCGCGTCTGTCGCCGTGGAACGGAACTCTCAATGAAATCTATCACGACCCTTTGCGGACCCACGACGCTCGCGCAGCGAGTGTACCCTTCTTGCCCAGTCCACCGCGTCTCAGTCTTCCGCCTTCTCTCAGCCAAGCCTTCGCCAAGATTCCCCGCGGAGAATGACGCCATTCTTCTGATGCGGCTCCGGGGCTAAACGTCTATCGAAAACGTTCACTTCATTCAGCACTTCGAACACCTGCAACGGCACTATTCTGTTGCCTGGATCGGTACGCTGAGGTCAACGTTTCCTGGGGTGATGCCCTTCCTATTCGGACTTTTCGCCGCCTCCAGACAGAATCGCCTGTCCCTGCCGGCGCGTCATCCTTCTGAGCGGCGAGCCTTCTCTTCCCAATCCCGGGTGGTTCGCTTCAGCCGCTTGATAGGCAACTTCGATACTACAGGGAGACGGTTCGCCTTGCAAGTAGACGAAAGTGGACGTGCAATGCCACAACCGTAACCTCAGGTAATTCTGTCCTTGCCAATCGGATTGAGCGTACCGCGGAGAAAAACAGCGTTCCGGATTCCACACAGACCCCAGACGCACGAAACGCCACTCCGGAGCGAGTGGCGTTTCATGTCCCTGCGCTGGTCACTGGCCTCCCAGCAAATAATGGGCGGTGGTTGGATCCACCGCGCTTTCGCAGGCTCCCTCGACCGGTTTGCCGCTTCTTTGGCGGCCGCTCTTGCCGAGTGTCTGCTGTTTTTGCGGGCTGGCCGGAATTTTCCAGCAGCCGGTACATCACTGGCACACTCTACTTAGCAATCAGACGTGCCGTTTGTATGATTGTTTGTTTTCATGGATTTGCAAATTCATCGTAACGATAAATCGTTTTGATTCTGGTAAACCAAGGTGGACTCGAGCTTCTAAATTCAGTAGATCAGCGGCTTACTGCTGGCAGCTCGCGCAGTAGTGGGTGCTCCTGCCAGCCACCACAACGCGGCGAATTGGACTCCCGCAGATGCGGCATGGCTCACCGGTTCGCTGGTACACGCAGTGCTCCAACTGAAAGAAGCCCTTCACCCCTTCGGCATCCACGTAGTCCGATACGGACGATCCCCCAAGCCGGATTGCGTGTTCCAGGACATTACGCAACGCCAGGCGAAGCTTCTCAAGCTCAGCTCTCGTCAGACGTCCAGCGGTCTTTCGCGGCCGAATTCCCGCGTGGAAGAGGCTCTCGTCGGCATAGATGTTTCCAACACCGGCCAGAAGGGTCTGATTGAGCAAGGCTGCTTTGATTGCCAGCTTCCGGCCGTGAAAAAGCGCGGCAAATTCGTGCGTCGCGATCGAGAGAGGTTCGGCGCCCGGGCCTGCAAATCCCTGTGTTTTGCCAAGGTCGCGAAACTCGAGCCGGCCAAACCGCCGCGGGTCGACGAACCGCAGTTCGCGCCCGCTGTCGAGACTGAGCCGCGCGTGTGTATGAGCAGCCACGGCAGATTCAGGAGTCGTGACCAGGAGGCGTCCCGTCATTCCGAGGTGAACGATCCACTGCGCGGTGATTTGGCCTTCCTGCTCGAGCGGCCGCGGATCCACGATGCGGCCGGCCGACCCCGGTCCAAGTTCGCATACGATGTGCTTACCGGTCCGATGGACCGCAAGAATCGAACGTCCCCGAAGGCCCTTTGCCTGGCGTGCCGGGGGCGTTTTAAACGGCTCGCGATGTCTGCTGAACCAGACCTCTGCGATCCGGTCGCCACGCACACGGGCATCCACGCCGCGGGCGATCGTTTCCACCTCTGGTAGCTCAGGCATCTGCCTATTTTAGTGGAGTGATTATTTGTGTGCTTCGGGCTCGCGAATGCGATTCGCTTCGAAGCTCACGAT
This sequence comes from uncultured Acidobacteriaceae bacterium, assembly GCA_963751225.1. Classification (GTDB taxonomy): domain Bacteria; phylum Acidobacteriota; class Terriglobia; order Terriglobales; family Acidobacteriaceae; genus Telmatobacter. The sequence continues at coordinate 22,975 of CAVVTY010000002.1, read as the reverse complement.
CCGCCAGCCTCCCGTTGCGTCCTGCACGTAGACCCGAGTGTAGCGGTAACTGCCCGAGAGTTGACCGTCGGCGGTCTTGCCCGAGACCTCGGCGCGGCATCTCACCAGCGCGGTTGTTCCATAGAACTTGACCTTGCGTTCCGTGACTTCGATGCGATCAAAGTGCAGTGTGCCCGCTTTCAGTCTGGCAATTGTCTGTTCCTTTGACATGCAGGGTTCCGTTCGGCGTGATGGCCATGTAGTCATCGGCCAGAAGCGACTCCATCTCAGAGCTGTTGCCATTGAGAATGGCGTCTCGCCAGGCATCTTCCATGCGAGCGATCGTATGGCGATCTTCACGGCGATCTGCGTGCGGTATGCCAGCCGGCAGCGGCGCTGTTGAAGTCAGCGCCAAAAGCAAAAAGCACAGCGCCAAGCGCCACTTCATTCCCGCATGCAACGTTGCCTTCGACGTTCCCATAGGCGTAACGGATAGTAGCCCCGAACCGTTGCGGGGGTCAACGTTCCCAACGTGCAGTGTTCCCGCTGCGCAACATAGTCCTGGTGCGCGCACCCATCGAACGCCCTGAGGTGCAGACGGAGTTGCCATACAGGCCCCCAATGCTTTCTGCCGGCATTAGATGCATCTGACAGAGCAGCATTCCTTTAAGAAGATTTGACTGTGGGGTGATTGAAGCAGGCGAAACCGGTTCAGCGGTTGCTGGGGTCAATCGAACACGGGGAAGGAATTTGTCAACAGGAAGACTCCGCATGCCGGAACAGCCGGAAATGGCTAAACCAGTTGCGGAGCCGCTCTGATTGAGTTTTAACTCAGCCGAGGGCCATCAGGTCTTCACGGGTCCGCTCGAGCATCTTCTGGTAGAGGCCGCCGACTGCATACTTCTTAAAGTGCGCCGACTGCCGATGAGCCTCTTCAGCTTTCTGATCGGCGTACTGTTCGTAGATCAGCACGGTGCACGGATCTCCCTGAACCCAGTGCGGAATATAGCTCACGCATCCCGGCTCCTCGCGGGAAGCCTGGGTGAGCTCGCGCAGGATCTCGGCAATCTCAGCCTTATCTTCGTGGTTAAATCGAATCCGGACGGTAAAGCTGATCATGGGGAATAATTCCTCATAGCCAGGGTGGAGTCCTCAGGCTGTCAGTTCAGTTTACGCGTGAATCGCTTCAAGTGCTGCCGCAAACTCCGGCAGCAGCATCGTCTGTTCGCGATCGGGCCCGGTTGAAACCATTCCAATCTTCGCACCGCTTTCGCGCTCCTGGAAGCGCAAATACTCCTGGGCGGCTTTGGGCAGCTTCTCAAATTCAGTGATCCCTTCGGTGGAGGTGTGCCAGCCCTTCAACTTCGTATAAACGGGCTTGACGCTGTCCAGTCCCTGCACATCCGCCGGAATCTCGTCTGTGACCTTTCCGTTTACTTCGTATCCGACGCAGATGGGAATCTCATCGAGCTCATCGAGCACATCCATCTTCGTAATGACAAGCCACTCGGCGCCGTTGACCAGGTTTGAATACCGGAGCAGCGGAATATCGAGCCAGCCGCAGCGCCTGGGCCTTCCCGTGACGGCGCCATATTCGTTTCCACGCGCTCTCAGGTGGTCACCCACAGCATCGTGAATCTCGCTGGGGAAAGGCCCCTCGCCAACGCGAGTGACGTACGCCTTGGTCACTGAGATCACGGTTCCAATCGCCGTGGGGCCGACGCCGGTTCCCGTTGCCGCTCCGCCCGCCGTGGCTGATGAGGAAGTGACAAACGGATAGGTTCCGTGGTCGATATCGAGCATCGTTCCCTGCGCGCCCTCGAACATGACGGAGCCGCCTTTGGCGAGGATTTCATGCAGCAGCCGGCCGGTGTCGGCAACGAAGGGTCTCACCTGTTCAGCCGCGGCGGCGTATTCGTCGTACATGGTCGCGGGATCGAGCGGATCGGTGCCGAAAAGGGCATGCGCAATCGCGTTCTTTTCCGCGCAAGCGTTCTCGATGTGGGTCTTGAGCAGATCCGGACGCATCAAGTCAACGATGCGCAGTCCGTTGCGGGCCATCTTGTCTTCATAGGCAGGACCGATGCCGCGGCTCGTAGTGCCGATCCGCTGGCGGCCCGGCGCGCTTTCGGCAGCCAGTTCAATCATGCGATGGTACGGCAGGATGACCTGCGCCCGATTCGAGACAAAAAGCTGGCCGTCAACTTCGATCCCAAGTCCCCGGAGCTTGGCCACTTCCTTGAGAAACGCAATCGGGTCGAGGACAACGCCGTTGCCGATAACGCCCTTGCATCCCTTGCGCAGGACGCCGCAGGGAATGAGTTGCAGAACGAACTTCTGCCCGCCATGAATGACCGTGTGTCCGGCGTTGTGCCCGCCTGCGTAGCGCGCCACCGCGCTGAACCGCTCGCTCAGCACGTCAACGATTTTGCCTTTGCCCTCGTCGCCCCACTGGGCCCCGAGCACTACCGCCGTCTTCGATCGCATCTTTTTCTTCGCTTCCGTAAGTCTGTTGTGCAGTTTATGCAGCCGTCTCTCAAGTCTTCCGGCGCCCGAATGATTCCGGATACTGCAACCGTGGGTCCCGCTGAGGCCCACAAAATAGCCCGCCGCAGCCGCCGTGACCGGCTATCTGGCTACGCGGGCATAATCCCTCGGCGCGCATCGCTCTCCGCGCCACGTTCGATTTTAAACCCTGTTGCGAGATGGCGCTGTGAGCCTGGAATCCGCAAGCCTTGGATCAAGGCTGGCGCGCCATAAGGCGCGCGAGGACGCGTTCCGGCAAGCTCTGGCGCCGCTCCCCTACGGAGAATCGTAATGCAAGTGTTTTAGTTTGCGTTGGTTATGGGGCGGATCACCGATGCAAGGTGAGCGCGCGCATTGGCTCAGTGCGCAAACTGAATCCCTCTTCCGAGCACGAAGATGTACGGCACGGCGACGGCTGCTGCTGCAATCCACCAGGCGGGGGCGCGGCGGACCGTGAGCGCCTGGTCAGGCTGCGTGCGGGGCATGAGGTTGTCGAGCCAGAGCATGCCTGAGGAACCTCCGAAGGCCGCGGGGATGGTCGACACGAAAAGGAGCTTGAGGCCGAGCGGGTCGAGCAGGCCGGCGACGCAACTGAAGCAGCACGCGGCCAGATAAGGCAAGCGTCCGACGACGTTGTATTCGCGGCGTGCAGCGACGAACGGGCGGATCGCAATGGCGAGGAGGCGCGCCACGAGCACATACAGGACCGCGCCGAATACGGTCATTCCAACGCGCCAGGCAGCCTGGTGCGGCAAGCCGAGAATGAGCTGATACCAGTCACCGAATCCAAAGATCCCCGAGAACATGAAATAACCCGCGCCGGAAAACAGGTTCTTCGCAGCCAGAAGCCAGCAGAAGTAACGAAGATTTGCACGGCTACCGGCCGCGCGTGAGGCGATGAGGGCGAGCGCACCCGCCGCGAGGTTCACAAGGGTGCCGCCGGCCTGGACCCATCGGTCTTCTCGCAGGCTCGAGAGGTGATTGCTGGTCAGTTCTGTGGGGACATCGCCGCGCAACCACGCGGTGACGCCGTGACCGACGCCTTCGTGCAGCAGGACCGTTATGGCCATGGCAATAACGGCCATGCTGACGATGGTCAATTTGCTGTGTCGAGTGCGCGTGGCGGCCATTGCAGGGCGGTTCAGCAGTTCACATAACCATGACCAGCTTATCCGGAAGGCGCTTCCTTTTAAGGAAGAAATCACTTCGCCCAAATCGTCCGGTCAAAGCAACTTCTGATCCGCTCTATTGCGTCGTTCCGGGCTACCGTTTGCTTACAAACGGCGAATGATGTGAACTGCAGCCCAGCCCGCGGCCACGAGGATGGACCGCATCATGGTTGGTTGGAAAGGCATAAAGGCCCTGAAACCAACGGCCGTCACAGTTAGGCCGATGAGCGAAGGGAGACAGGAAATCGGCTTAGTTCAGGCGAAAGGGAGAGATTTTCAAGCGGGGCGCGTTGACGTGTTAACCGATTCCACTCGTCGTTCGTTGTTTGGGTAGAAGCGGCTCACGGCCGTTATCTGCATGAGGGAAATTCACAATGCATGATCTTCGCGTTTTCACCCGGCTGCTTTCTGCTGTGGCCATGACCGCTCTACTCATGGCGTCGCTTGCCTCTGCGCAGACCAGCCCTTCCGCCCCGGCAGCGTCCAAGCCGGTGCCTGCGGCAGCTGCAAATCCTGTTCCAGTGCCCAACGATCGCGAGGTTGCCGAGACGCAGACGGAGCTGATTCGCCTGCTTCGCCTCAGCCCGAGGCTCACGACAGTTGTTTCACGCGACCCATCGCTTCTCTCGGACCAGGAGTACGTGGCGCACAACAATCCTCAGCTTGCCGCGTTTCTGGCGGCTCATCCTGAAGTTGCCCGGAATCCCGACTTCTACCTGTTTACGCATATGAACCGGACCGGAGGAGATCCCGACGAGGCTTTGGAGCGCGCGGTCTGGCCCGATGTTTATCGCTCCGGTCCGCCGCAGTCGCCCTTCGGCGAGTTCCTCACCCACGACTTCGGGCCACTCGCGGCCTTTCGTGGGCTTTCTCATCGCACTCACCTGGCTGGTGCGTGTGTTCCTGGAGAACCGCCGCTGGAGCCGTGTCTTCAAGCTGCAAAGCGAGGTACACGGGAAGCTGATCGACAAGTTCAGCTCAAACCAGGAACTGGCGTCGTATATGGAGACGGAATCGGGCAAGCGCTTCCTCGAGGCCGCGCCGATTCCGGTCAGCATCGAGCCGGCGCAGCGCGTACCAAATGCAGTTGCGCGAGTTCTGACGCCCTTGCAGACTCGGCATTGTGCTGGTGTTGCTCGGCATAGGGCTGCTGCTGTTACGTCATGCCGGACCCGAGATGGAGACACCCATGCTCTTGCTCGGAACGGTGGTACTGATGCCGGGGATTGGCTTTATCATCTCGGCAGGCATCACCTGGCTTCTGGCAGCACGTCTTGGGCTCATGCCCGACCAGGCTGCACGTGAAAACTTCGACCGCTCCCTTGGCTCTTCCGCTGCACTCAAGGACAGGCAGTGAACCGCAGGGAGCAAGCAGACGGTGAGGAAGCAACGGCCCATGTGGGAATCGGCAATACCGAATGTGCTGGCAGGCGAAGCGGAGCCGCTCGCCTGCCAGCCCATGGATAGCGAGCGGTTCGCAGCGTTCTATGAGCGATCGGCTCGTTCCCTCTGGGCCTATCTTGCGCGCGTAAGCCGTGACCCCGCGCTGGCTGACGACCTCACGCAGGAGAGCTATGTACGCTTTCTCTGCGCCAGTCGCCCGGATGGCGAGGTAGCAGCGCGCCGGTATCTTTTTCGAATTGCAACCAATTTGTTGCGCGATTACTGGCGGAGGCCGCCATCGACTTCGATTCACGAGTTCCCCGAGGAGCTGTTCGCAGCAAAATGCGGGCGCGCGCAGGCGGAATCGCAGGCGATGCTGGGTCCGGCGATGGCGCAACTACGGCCACGCGATCGCCAACTGCTGTGGCTTGCGTACGCGGAAGGCTACTCGCACCACGAGATTGCTGAAGTGACCGGCCTGGCTTCGGCCAGCATCCGGCTGCTGCTATTTCGGGCGCGCCGCAAGATGGCCCGGCTCCTGCGTGCGGAGCCCAGTGGAGGGCCGCGATGAGGCTCTTTACGTGTGCGCGTGAAAAAGAGGTCAGCGAGGCGTTGCACCGAGGCCATTGGCCCGATGGCTGCACGACCGAATTGCGCAACCATGTGGTTGCATGCCGGACGTGCTCGGATCTCGCCTTGGTTAGCCAGACGCTTCAGTTGGCGCGTGCGCACGCGACTGCCATGCCACACCTGGAGCCTCCGGGCGTGCTATGGTGGCGTGCTCAACTGCGCAGGCGCAACGCGGCACTCGAGCAGATCGACAAGCCCATTCTCGGCGCGCAGCTCTTCGCGTTTGTCGTAGCCCTAGCGGTGGGTGTGATGGCACTGGCGTGGCAGGTTCGCCAGGGACATGGGGTGGCGTCGTGGCTCAAGGATCTGGCGGGCGTCCTTCACTTTGAGTCGCTGCTGCCGACTTCGTTTGCGCACAGTGAAAGCGGCCTCTGGATTCTCGTGCCGGCTCTTGCCACGATCGCGCTTCTGAGCGGTGTGGTTGTGTATCTGGCTTCAGAGAAGCAGTGATTGCTCGGTCATGAAGCTACCACGGGTTCGTGAGGGTGCGTTTCACTGTCCATGGGCGTTGCCCGATGCATGCGGTGTTCGCCTCGCCCGAGCCGCAGCATCAGGGCGAGATAGAGCCACGGCAATGGCGCGCTGAGCCAGACCGGCAGTCCTGCATAAAGCAGAAGCTGGAGAAGTGATCCCGCTCCGACGGCCAGCAGCCAGGCGATTGTCCAACGCCGCCAGTAAAGAACCCAGGCTGCGCAGAGGCCCAGCTCAAGAAGTGCAAGGAACCACGAGGCAATCTCGCAGGCCTGCGCGAAAAGCGATGGGGGCACACGGCCTTCGGCGCGGTCGCGTACACCTCGCAAAATGGCGCGTACTGCAACGTGATCGGCGAACTCTGTAAAGACTCCGAGAGTGAACATTGCCGGTGAATGCAGATAACGCCAGCGGATCCTGCTGATCAGGCGCGTCTGGCTTTCGTCGATTGGAACAAGTTCCCAGATGAAGACGCCGTTCGGCGGTTTTTCCATGCCCAGCCAAACAAGATAGTGGTTCGGCACGATGGAGCCGTAGATGAGAGTGGCGGCAACACTGAGTGGAAGAACATCGCCCGGACGGGGATTCTGGAACTCAGGAAGAATCTTCTGCGCACTGCGAATGCCGGCGCCACCACCGGGATTCTCGATGAGGTCGTATCCATAAAAGCCCGCGCGTCCATATCCGATCTGCACAAGCCATGGCCAGATCGCCTCAGGGCGGGCATGAATTGTAATGGCGCGGGTGGCGTCAAAGGACGGGTGGGGGACAACGCCGTCTTCCGGCATCGACCGGGAAATCTCTGCGGGCGTGGCTCCCCAGTGCAATTGATTCGGACGAACCCAGAGCAAATAAACAACAGCAAGAAGAATGACCAGGGCAACGAGGGCTCCCAGACGAAGAACGGAACGGCGGAGAACAGATACGTCTGAGTTTGTTCGTGGAACGGGCGAGGGGGTCAACGACTTGCTCAAGCGACGCACCTCCCTCGTTCGTGAAGTGCATTGGGAGGGCTAAGGAGGCTGTTGACGGCCGGAAACAGAAAAACCTCAATCAGCGGAGGTCCATCAGAACGTTGGTCGCGGCGGATCAGACCTCATGACGACGGAAGAACTCGTCCTTCTCGCGACAAGAGCAATCCGTGCACTCAAGGCAGCAAACCAGGAGCACAGCCACGCCCACGGTCACCAGGATGGCCAACACATTCGCGTACATCGAGAGCCAATGGAAAACGCCATGCATAAGCCAAGTCCAACCTGTTCAAACTCCAAAGTACGCCAATCCTCTGGCCGCATCAGATAAGATGCGAGAACTCTGAAGTGCCGTTTTCCGGCATGCAAAAGTGTACCACTTTGATTCCTCCTCCGTCCGTGTTTTCTGCTTGAGTTTTGGAGAAGAAAAGGCGAAACTACTTCTGAAATGGCAACTGGCCCCAATCCGGCATTGGGCCCCTCCCCCACCTCCCCCGAAGAGTGGCCGGATGACCTGCAAGCCATTGAAAATGAGCCTGATGCGTTGCTGATTGAGGAGTCTGCAGCCTCCCGGCCGAGCCCGGAGCCAGGCTCTGATGCGGGTCCGTGCCTCAACTGGCTCTTTGTGGATCTAAACTCCTACTTCGCGTCTGTCGAGCAGCAGGACCGCCCCGAGCTGCGGGGCCAGCCGGTGGGGGTTGTTCCCATGATGGCCGATACAACCTGCTGCATTGCCGCGAGTTATGAGGCAAAAGCCTTTGGCGTAAGGACCGGAACGATTGTGGCCGACGCCAAGCGGATGTGCCCGGGCATCGTGCTGGTCGAGGCCAGGCATGAGGTTTATGTCGATTATCACCATCGCATTCTTGATGCCGTCGAAAGCTGTCTGCCGGTGACGGCCGTCCTTTCGATTGACGAGATGGCATGCCGGCTGATGGGCCGGGAGCGCCCCCTGCTCGCCGCTCTTGAGCTTGGCCGAAAGGTCAAAGACCGGATTCAGGAGCGCGCAGGCCCAATGCTCCGCAGCTCCGTGGGCCTCGCCACAAATCGTTATCTGGCGAAGGTTGCGAGCGACATGGAGAAGCCCGACGGGCTTGTTGCGCTCACGCTTGACGTGTTGCCTGAGGCGCTCCGGCGGCTCACTCTGCGCGATCTGCCCGGCATCGGCGCGCGCACGGAGAAGCGGCTGAATGAGAAAGGAATCCACTCGATGGACGACCTGCTCGCGCTGGGATCGGAGCAGGCGGGCCAGCTGTGGGGCTCGGTGTGGGGTGAGCGGCTGTGGCACTGGCTGAAGGGCGAAGACTTCGACATGAGCGAGACGGAGCATCTGAAGTCGATCAGCCACTCTCACGTGCTGGCGCCGGAGATGCGGACCGCGGAGAAGGCGTGGGCCGTTGCGCACAAACTGCTGCACAAGGCCGCCATGCGGCTGCGCTCGCACAAGCTGTGGGCCAGCAGCATCGGTCTGGCTGTGGGCTTTTCTGTTCCGCGCGGGCAGAACGCGCCGGTCAGCCGCTTCGGCGTGCCAACGCGGGGATGGCACAGCGAAGTGCGTCTGAGCGAGTGCCAGGATAACCAGACTCTCATTGCCGCACTCACGAAGCTCTGGGCGAGCAGACCTGCGGGAGCGGGATATGACGAGCCGTACTTCATCGGCGTCAGTCTCAATGGGCTCGTTCCCGATCGCCTGCACTCGCTGAATCTTTTTGACGCGCTCGATGGTGCGAAGCAGCCGGACGCGTCTGATGGAGACCATGGATGAGCTGAACCAGAAGTACGGGATGAGCACGCTGGCTCCGGCAACCATGCTGAGCGCGTACAAGGCGGCGCCGACGCGGATCGCGTTCCACAGCATTCCAGATCTCTTCTAGAAGGCGAATTCAGCCGCTATCTTCGGCTTCTTGATTCCGAGCTGGCGGAGCCGATGTAATGCGATTGGCACACGACTCAGGCAAAATATTCCGCGAGGAGAGATTAGCCATGCCCTGCGATCCGGAAGAGTTGAAACACGTTCCCCTGTTTGAGTTGCTCGACAAGATGAGCTCGCGGTGCTGGCCGCACAGGTCGATCTGAAGAAATTTGCGCCCCGGCAGCGCATCTTCAAGATCGGCGATCCATCGAAAAGTGCGTACATCGTGATGACGGGCAGCGTCCGCGTGACCACCGTGGATGAAGATCAGCAGGAGGTTCTCATCGACGAGCCATCGCACGGAGGCATCTTCGGGTTCGCTTCCATGCTGGATCAGACGAACCATCAGGCCGATGCCATGGCCAACGAGGAGACCGTCTGCGTTGAGCTGGATCGCAACGATATCGCGACTCTGCTGCAGAAGAAGCCGATGGCCGGTCTCGACATGCTCACAGTGCTCGGGCGGCAGTTTCATGCCTCGCAGCGCCTGATTCAACTTCGCGCCAGCCGCAGTCCCAACCAGGTGATTGACGAAGAGGCGACTTTTGGCGACCGCATTGCGGACTCGGTCGCACGATTCGGGGGCTCGTGGAACTTCATCATCTCGTTTGCAGTGGTGTTGATCGCCTACTCGAGTCTGAACATTCTGCTGAAAGTGCGCGCATGGGATCCGTACCCGTTCATTCTGCTGAACCTCTTCCTGTCGATGCTTGCGGCCATCCAGGCGCCGGTTATCATGATGAGCCAGAACCGGCAGGACACGAAGGACCGGCTTCGCAGCGAGCTGGATTTTGATGTCAACCGGCGTGCCGAGTCTGAGGTTCAGGCGCTTTCGCGCAAGCTCAACCTGCTTACAGACAAGGTGGAGGACGTTGCCGATCTCGTTCGCGCGACTTCGCAGCGCGCCTGAACGCAGAACTGACTGAATCCAGCTCACGTCTGCGCAATCTTCAGCTTCCGAGGTTCCAGGTCCGGCTCGAATCGTCCGGCGAGGTTCCCGGCTTGCGGACGGCTGAACTTTTTTCTTCGCTTCGCGTACACTCTTGCATCCCGAACCGCATTCCCCTGCGGACAAGAGAGTAGAAGCGAAACCCATGGCCGACAACTGGCAGCCGGATTTCGAAGAGCTTGTGGACGCGCATCAGTCCATGGTGTTTTCGCTCGCGTGGCGAATGACCGGCGACCGCGGGCTGGCCGAGGAGATCGCCCAGGACGTCTTTCTGGAGTTGGACAGACACATGGACCGAATCGAATCTGCGGAGCATGCGTGCTTCTGGTTGCGGCGCGTTGCCATGAGCCGCTCGGCAGATGCGCTTCGCAGGCGGCGAGTTCGCCGCGTGGATCTGTGGGTAGAGATTGAAGAGCAGCACGGGGTGGCACCGGAGGAGCGCTCGTCTCCCGTGGCGACTCGATTGGAATATCTGCTGACTACTCTGCCCGAGGCGCAGCGTGCGGCGCTTGTTCTCCGCTATCAGGAGGATCTGACGCCGGAAGAGATTGCAACCACGCTGGATACGCCGCTGGCAACGGTGAAAAGCCAATTGCAGCGCGGACTGAAGCTGTTGCGCGCAAAGGCGGCGACTCAACTGAAGGAGTACATCCGTGGAATTTGAACAGATGGACGACTTTGAACGGGAACTGAAACAGGCGCTGGAACGGCGTCCCGCTCCGCCGAGCCTGAAGCGTCGCATCATGCGGCAGCGCAGCCTGCGGGCGCACGCAGCGGTTGCACAATCGCACGGTCATCTGGCAGCGGCTTGCGGCGTCGCTGGTGTTGGCTGTGCTGGTTGGCGGGGCGTTCACCTGGCGCAAGGCTGAAGAACGCCGCAGAGGCGAAGAAGCACGCAGGCAGGTGATGACGGCGCTCAGGATCACCAGCCAGGCGCTTGACGAAATGAATGCAAGGCTAGCGGCTCGGAACCGTGACGAACAGCAGTAAGGAGACCATGGATGAAGAACGGAATTGCAACTCTCGTGCTTGGAGCGGCCGCGCTGGCGCTGCCCATACTGGGGCAGAACTCGCCTCTGCCATTGCCGCCGCCCGTTGAAAAGGAGCTGGCGGCACGCGCCTCCAATGTCACCGAGGTCACGCTGGGCAAGAACATGCTCGCCTTCGCGTCGAAGTTCATGAACGGCAAAGACCAGGATGAAGCTGCGACGCGGCACCTGATCGAAGGCCTCGACGGAATCTACGTTCGCGAGTACGAATTCGACAAAGAAGGCCAGTACTCGACGGAAGAGATCGAGAAGCTGCGCCAGTACTTTGAGACCAGCGAATGGTCGCCGATCGTTCGCGAGCGCGACAAGAGAAACGGCGAAACCACCGACGTGATGATGAAGATGGTGAACGGCGAATCGCACGGGATGTTCATTCTGGAGGCCGAGCCGAAGGAGCTGACCGTCGTGCTGATTCTGGGTCCCATACGCACTGAAGACCTGGGAAAGCTGAAGGGCCTCGGCGGGCTGGGCGCACTGGGCGTGGTGAGTGAGATGTCTGGCGTGCAACACACACCGCATGGCAAGGACAAGGACAAAGAGAAAGAAAAGACCAAGGAGAAAGAGAAGGAACCGAAGGGAGATGACCAATGAGAGGTCTCTGGCTGATTCCCATCTGCTTTGTGGCCCTCGCTGTGCCGGTCGTCGTGCTTGCTGGAGGAGCTGAGGGCGGCTTCGATGGCGTGGTGAGTACGATTGAAGGCCGCTATCACATCCACGCGACGCGCATACCCTTCCTCGGCCTGATCAGTCTTGTGTCCCGCAAGGCCACGCACGGCGGCGTGAGCGGGATGCATATTGCCGAGTTCGAGCACCTGAACGGCGACGTGGATGGAGAAGAGCTGAACAGGATTGTCGAAGAAAAGCTTGGCTCTGGATGGGAGCGGATCATTCGCGAGACCTCCCGCAAAGGCTCAGAACAAACCCTCATCTTCATGCACCCGGAAGGCAATCGGATGGGCATGTTCGTGCTGGACTACGACGGCCGGGAGATGAACGTGGTTCAGGTCTCGGTAGATCCCGATCATCTCAACGAGAACCTCGAGCACTATCGGCACCACTCCAGTGATGATGCGGAGCACGACGAGTCGGACTAACGGAAAGGCAGCTTCCAGCCGTCAGCTTTCAGCTCTCAGCTCAATTACGTGTACGGGACGTTCAATTGAAGGACACCCGCAGTTCCTTCCTCTTGCATGATCGATCGCCACAGACAGTGGTCGCTCTGGATGACAAGACATGAGCCTTGAGTGGCTACACTGTAGTCAGCTTGTCCGGCGAAACTCAATTGGCGAAATTGAAGTATCGCGGCCGGCTTGCGCCGTCCCCTACGGGATATCTGCATGTCGGCCATGCGCGCACCTTCTTTACGGCGTGGCAACGAGCGCGCGATGCCGCGGGCGCGCTTGTGATGCGGATGGAGGATCTCGACCCGGATCGAAGCAAACAAGAGTATGCTGACGCGGCATACGAAGATCTGCAATGGCTTGGAATCGACTGGGATGAAGGGCCTGACGTGGGTGGTCCGTATGCGCCCTATGTGCAGAGCCTCAGGCATGAGGGCTACCTGTGCGCCTGGCGCAAGCTTCGCGAGGGTGGATTCATCTATCCGTGCCGATGCTCGCGCAAGGATCTGGCCGCGGCCGTTGAGCGCGCCGCATGAAGGCTTGCGGGCCGAACCAGACCCGACGGATGATGAGCCGGTTTATCCGGGCACATGCAGGCCAGTGCGACAGGGGCAGCGTTGATCCGAGTTCTGAGGCTGCTGTCTGCCGAAGGCATGAACTGGCGGTTCCGAGTGCCGGATGGCGAGGCAATCGAATTCACTGATCTGAATCTGGGGCCACAGCGATTTGTCGCGGGCGTGGACTTCGGCGATTTCGTGGTGTGGCGTCGGGATGGCCCGGGGTCCCCAAGGACAGGTCTTCGTCCGTGGGGTGGTGGTGTGCCCAGCTACCAACTTGCCTGCGTGGCGGACGACGCGGCGATGGGGATCACGGAGGTGGTGCGCGGCGCTGACCTGCTGAAGTCAACCGCGCGACAGATGCTGCTGAATCGCGCCCTGGGTTTCAACAATCCGGAGTGGTTCCACTGCGGGCTGGTTGTGGATGAGGGCGGGAAGCGTCTGGCGAAGCGGCATGATGCGTTGAGTGTGCGCAGGCTTCGGGGGAGCGGGATGACGCCGGTGCAGGTGCTGCGGGGTGCGCTGGTCTGATTTGAGAATCTTCGCGACGCGGAAAAAAAAGCAGATCCTTCGCGCCGCTGACCCCATCCCGCCACGGCGGGACGGGGCCCCAAGCTTGCGGCACTCAGGATGACAATCAGTGGAAAGCGATGGTAACGGCGCGGCTGAAACCGCGCCCTGATGGATGCCTATCTGTGCTTGATGAACGAGCCATCCTGCAGCTCGGTCATAGCCTGGTGCAGCTGGGCCTGTGTGTTCATCACGATCGGGCCGTACCACGCCACCGGCTCTTCAAGCGGCTTGCCGGAAACGAGCAGGAAGCGAATGCCCTCAGGACCGGCCTGCACCACGATCTCGTCGCCGCGATCGAAGAGCACGAGCGAATGGTTTTTCGCGTCGTACTTCGCCGGCGCGTTCGGATCGACCGCCGACTCGGTCAGCACAGCCTTCGGGTCCGAGGCATCGCGGAAGGTTCCTGCGCCCGCGAAGACGTACGCGAAGGCGTTGCGCGTGACGTCTCGACCTTGATGCGGCGCAGCTTGTTGGGCGGCACCGAGATGTCCACGTAGCTGGATCGGCGGCGACGCCTTCCACCGGTCCGCGCTTGCCCCAGAACTCGCCGCAGATGATGCGAGCCTTTGTGCCGTCGTCCTCGGTGACCTCAGGGATCGCGGTCGAGCGGAATGTCCTGGTAGCGCGGATCGGTCATCTTCAACGATGCGGGCAAGTTCGCCCACAGCTGGAAGCCGTGCATGCGGCCGTTGGCGTCGCCCTTTGGGCATCTCCTGGTGCAGAATGCCGCTGCCCGCGGTCATCCACTGCACGTCGCCGGCCGTCATGCGGCCTTTGTTGCCGAGGCTGTCGCCGTGCGCCACTTCGCCGGCCAGGACGTAGGTGATGGTCTCGATGCCGCGATGCGGATGCCAGGGGAATCCGGCGAGATAATCCGCTGGATTCTCGTTACGGAAATCGTCGAGCAAGAGGAACGGATCGAACTCCTTGGTCTTGCCGAACCCGAAGGCGCGCTCGCAGCTTAACGCCGGCGCCCTCGATGGTGGGTTTGGTTTCAAGAATCTGTTTCACTGCACGAAGCGACATAGGGTGACCTCCTCGGTCGTTACAGGTATTAGATGCACGAGGAGAGATATTCGTTGCAACAAGCAGTTTGGGTGAAGCCGCAAAGCGGATTCAGAGCGACAGTATTCTACGGCCCGTATCTCATATAGCACGGATATGAAAAGCATTTGATTTTGTACGGTTTGGTTAGTTCGGGCGTTGATCTGCGGCCGACGGCGCGATTGATCAGACGCCGACGGCAACTTTGCCGAAGCTCGCCTGCCCGAATCTTGGCAAACGGTGTGGAAAGGAATGTAGAATCCGACGTGAGTCTTTGACGTGAACGAAATGAAGTCAAGGTTGAGGAAACTCCGCCTAATACAGTCAGCGCTGATTGTGCTGATACCTGTATTCGGATTTGTCGCTGAGCTTGACCGGTTGCCCGGCAACAATGATTGGAACTGGCGGCTTTGGTTGGTATCGGGCTTTGCTCTTTGGGCAGCATCCGGAGGATTTCGCATTCGCCGTCGGATGCTGAATCGCTCCGAGGATGCCTTGGCGAAGGACCCTGCTGATCCCAAGGCCCCTCAGCAGTGGATGGCTGGTCAGCTCATAGCGTTGGCGAGTGCCGAGAGCATCGTTTTGTGGGGACTTGTGGTGCGCATGGCTCTTGATGGTGCCTTTTGGCAGGCTTCATTGTTTTATGCAGCGGGTTTAATTCTGATGCTGCTCTGGACACCTCGGCTATCGAACAAACTTACCTCGAAATGAACACCGCCCAATCAGGCGCTCGACTGAGATTCTTATCGGTATCGCCTTGCAGTTCCGGTCGCATTGCGGCCTATTCGGAAACTACGCTCATTCGGCTCACGTTATGTAAACCTGGTCTTTTTCGGCTGCTTCTGATTGTGCTGGTGGCGGTGATCGCGGCGTTTATTCTGATGGGTCTTCTGCGGCTTCATTTCACTTGAGGCCGTTGAATCTGGTCCTCAATCACGCGCTTCAGATCTGCGGGAGAATAGGTCGGCGACTTGATGAACTTGCCGTCCGGCCGCTTATGAACCTTCAGAACCGTGTGTCCAGTCCGCTATGCGTAGCCGCGTCTTTCGGATGGACCAGCTCCGGGCCGGAACCGCGCTCGAGAACTGCGTCGCAGACGCTGCAATGCGGCCAGGCCTTGCTCATGTTGCTGCGCTGCACTTCATCCCAGGCGGGTTGAGCCTTCACTCCGGCGGCGTTCAGCGCTCCGTAGGTGACAACAAGCTGGTCGATGCAGCCGTCCACATATTCAGCCAGAGTCCGGGTTGCCGTTGGGGTCAAGCACGACACTGATGTCGTCAATCACGGCGGTCCCGCCTTTGCCGTTCGATTCCGTTGCATTCAGGGTGACCGTGCAACCGCAGCCCTTGACGAACTCGAGAGCTTCTTCAAACACGAGCCGCGCGCGCAGCAGGCGAATGCCCGGATCAGGGAGCTCAGGAGAGTCCTTCACCTGCTGATCGAACTGCTTCATTAACGTCACGATGTCTTCCTGCGGGCGATAAGGTTTGCCGGTCATTCACTCCTCAATTCAGTGCGCCCGCCGAGGGCCGGCGGGGCAAACGCTGGAGCAAATGTAATTGATGCGGCGTTGCAATCCAAAGCGTTCGGCAAATGCGAGCAAAAGGCAATCCAAGGTGCGCAGACTTCTCACTTGTCATTTTTGCGTGCCGCGCAGTTCTCAGCGGAGCGAAGAACCAGCTGTGTGGGTCTGAGCGATTTGTCGCTTCCCAGGTCCCGGAAGCGGGACCTGGGGCACCCAGGATAGTGGTAACCGGACATTCGAGAGAAGCAAATCATTCCTTCAGCGGAGAACGAAGCTCTGCTCAAGAAGACAGCCGGCCTCGGAGTCAGGCTTTGATGAACTGGACGTCGAGGGTGATCGTGACATCTTCACCGACGAGGATGCCGCCTGTCTCGAGAGCCGCGTTCCAGGCGAGGCCGAAGTCCTTGCGATTGATCTTTGTTGTGGCGGACAGGCCGATGCGAATGTTTCCCCATGGATCTTTGCTGGGGGCGCTGGGGCCTTCGACCGCGAAAGTCACCGGCTTTGTGACGCCATGCAGAGTCAGATCGCCCGTGACGGCGTGCTCGCCTGCGCCCTTCGTCCTGACGGAGGTGGACTTGAAGGTCATGGTGGGGAATTTCTCGATCTCGAAGAAATCGGCGTTCTTGAGGTGGCCGTCGCGCTGGGGATCTCCGGTAGACAGGGTGCTGACGTCGACAGTGGCCTGTACGCTGGAACTCGCGGGGTCGGAGTGATCCTGGTTGAGCACCCCGTCCAGGCCAGTGAAAGTGCCTTTTACGTTGGAGATCATCATGTGTTTCACCTTGAATTCGGCCGCTGAATGATCAAGATCAACATGCTGGGGGAATACAACATCGGCGGGGACGCCTTCGAGCTCGAGCGCCTTATCGAGGACTGCGGCATCACCCTGGACTCCACCTTCAGCGGCAACTCCTGCTATGACAATTTCGCCAACTCCCACACCGCGGACTAAACCTCATCATGTGCCATCGCTCCATCAACTACATCGCCGAGATGATGGAAACCAAGTTCGGCATCCCGTGGATCAAGGTCAATTTCATCGGCGCCGAAGCCACGGCGAAGTCGCTCCGTAAGATCGCGACCTTCTTTGACGACCCCAAACTGACCGCACGCGTGGAAGAAGTCATCGCGCGGGAAATGATTGCCGTGGGGCGCCGTGCGGGAAGACGTAAACCCCACCCAAGGCAAGACCGCCGTGCTGTTTGTCGGCGGTTCCCGGGCGCATCATTACCAGGATTTGTTCCGCGACATCGGCATGGAAACCATTTCCGCCGGTTACGAGTTCGCCCACCGCGACGACTACGAAGGCCGCAAGGTGCTGCCGATTCAAGGTGGACGCCGACAGCCGCAACATCGAGGAACTGCACGTCGAGCCGGACCCGAACGCTTCAACCCCGAAGACGCCGAGCAGACACGGGCCGCCTGGAAGCCGGCGGTTCAAGCTCAAGGATTACGAGGGCATGATGGCGGAGATGAAGAGCGGCGCCCTGGTGATTGACGACATCAGCCATTTCGAAACCGAGAGGCTCATCGAACTCTACCAGCCGGACATCATCGGCGCCGGCATCAAGGAGAAGTACGTCATCCAGAAGATCGGCGTGCCCATGAAGCAGTTGCACAGCTACGACTACAGCGGCCCCTATGCCGGCTTCAACGGCGCGGTCAATTTCTACCGGGAAATGGACCGCATGGTCAACAGCAAGGTGTGGAAGTTCATGAAGGCGCCCTGGCAGAAAAATCCCGAAGCTGGCGGCCAAGTATGCGTGGGAATAACCCTTGATGGTCCCTCCCCCTGACGGGGGAGGGTCAGGGTGAGGAAATTTTCCCCCTCCCCCAAGCCCCCTCCCACCAGGGGAGGGGGAGAGCGTAACCGAGGATAACGCCATGTTACTGAGACACACAACAGATGAAATCAAAGAACGCACGGCCTTGACCATCAACCCGGCCAAGACCTGCCAGCCCATCGGGGCCATGTACGCCGCCCTGGGCATCCACGGCTGCCTGCCGCACAGCCACGGCTCGCAGGGGTGCTGCGCCTACCACCGCAGCGCCCTGACCCGGCACTACAAGGAGCCGGTCATGGCGGCCACGTCAGTTCCTTCACCGAGGGCGCGTCCGTGTTCGGCGGGCAGGCCAACCTGCTGCAGGCCATCGACAACATCTTCACGGTCTATGATCCGGACGTGATTGCCGTGCACACCACCTGCCTGTCGGAGACCATCGGCGACGACATTCCGCAGATCGTCGCCAAGGCCAGGGACGAGGGCAAAATTCCGGCCGGCAAATACGTCATTCACGCGAATACGCCGAGCTATGTCGGCTCGCACGTCACCGGTTTCGCCAGCATGGTCAAGGCCATGGTGGACTACTTCGCCCAGTCCAACGGCAAGAAGGAAAACCGCAGTCAACATCATCCCCGGCTACGTGGAACCGTCCGACATGGAGGAAATCAAGCGTATCGCCGACATGATCGGGGTGTCCGACCGTCATGTTCCCCGACACCGTAACGTCCTGAACGGGCCGCAAACCGGCAAGTACGAGATGTTCCCCGACGGCGGCGTGACGATCCGGAGCTTGAACGCGACCGGCAACAGCGTGGGCACGATGGCTCTGGGACGGCTGGCCTCCGGACCGGCGGCACGGGCGCTGGACACCAAATGCAAGGTGCCCTGCGAAATCCTCGACCTGCCCATTGGCTTCAAGGCCACCGACCGGTTCGTGGACACCCTGCGGAAAATCGCCGGGAATCAACGGTGCCCGACGCCATGAATGACGAGCGGGGCAAGCTCCTGGACATCGTCACCGACATGCACCAGTACTTCTACGGTAACAAAGTGGCCCTGGCCGGCGACCCGGACCAGCTGTATCGCCTCACCGAATTCCTGGTGTCCATCGACATGTGGCCGATCCACATCGTCACCGGGCACCCCGGGGAAGAAGTTCGAAAAGACGATCCGGGAGATCACCAAGAATGTGCCGCACCCGGTGAACGTCGGCGCCCCGGGCGACATGTTCCTGCTGCATCAGTGGATCAAGAACGAGCCGGTGGATCTGCTCATGGGCAACACCTACATGAAGTACATCGCCCGCGATGAAGACATTCCGCTGGTGCGCTTCGGCTTTCCCATTCTGGATCGCATCGGCCACAGCTACTTCCCGACGGTCGGTTACCGTGGCGGCATGCGCCTGCTCGAAAAGATCCTGGACGCCTTACTGGAACGACAGGACCGGGATGCGCCGGAAGAAAGCTTTGAACTGGTGATGTAGGAGGAGCAGAAAGACGCTAGTCGACACAGGCGACTGCCGTGTAAATCGCAAACTAGAGATTCGCACATACGAAAATCAGAAATCGGAGTAATAACAATGCAAAAACCAGATCATCATATTTTAGTGTGTACGAGTTTTCGAGGCACCGAAGCCAAAGGGCAAGTGCATCAAGAAGGAATCGCCACTCCTGAGCTACCTCAAGTCCGAACTGGCCGACCGCGGCCTGAACGCGTCATGGTGTCCACCACAGGCTGCCTGAACCTCTGCGAAGAAGGCCCGGTGATGATCATCTATCCCCAGGCATACTGGTACCGGGGGGTTACCAGCGATGAAGCGGTGGACGAAATCCTGGACGCCCTGGAAAACGGCGGCCCGGCCGAAGAAGTATCTGCTGACTGAAGGTCCGGAGAAGGCACACAGTGGATGTAGGGAGCGTCCCATCGTCACGCCATAGCCGTGATCCTCACCCCGGCGAAAGCGGAGCACAGACTTCCAGCCCGTGGGATCGGGAAATGGATTCCGGCCTTCCCGGAAGAGGTGTAGCCAGGGGTACGCAGAGACAGGGGCATCGATGCCCGGCCTTCCCCAAAGGAATTAGATCAATGACCACGCCAATTTTCACCGAAAGACAGGCTCAGATACATCGGAAGGGCGATCAGCCCTTCCAAATGTATGCGACAAGGAAAGCCTGGCCGGTGCGGTCAGTCAAAGGGCCTGTGTGTTTTGTGGCTCCCGGGTGGTGCTCTACCCCATCGCCGACGCCCTGCACCTGGTTCACGGACCGATCGGCTGCGCTGCCTACACCTGGGACATACGGGGCGCCTTGTCTTCCGGGCCGGCCCTGCACCGGCTGAGTTTCTCCACCGATCTCCAGGAGACGGACGTGATCTTCGGGGGCGAGGACAAGCTTTACAAGGCTCTAATCGAACTGATCGACCGGCATCAACCCAAAGCAGCTTTTGTCTACTCCACGTGCATAGTCGGAATCATCGGGGACGATCTTGAAGCGGTCTGCAAACAAGTGGAGCAGGAAAAAGGCATTCCTGTGATCCCGGTTCAGTCCGAGGGCTTCAAGGGCAACAAACGTGCCGGTTACAATGCAGCCTGCAAAGCAATGTTCCGGCTGATCGGCACCGGCGACACTTCAAATGTTTCAGCCAACTGAGCGTCAATATCCTCGGAGATTTCAACCTGGCAGGCGAGATTTGGATCATTCGAGAATATTTCGAGCGGATGGGTCTGGAGGTTGTCGCAAATATCACCGGTGACGGCCGAGTGGACGATATCCGACGGGCCCACGGGGCCGCGTTGAACGTGGTGCAGTGCTCAGGCTCCACCATGGACCTGGCCAAGATGATGAAGGAGGAATACGGCACTCCCTTTATGCGGGTTTCATATTTCGGAGTGGAAGACATGGCCGAGTCGCTCTACAACGTGGCCCGCTTCTTGCAGACAGGACCCGGAAATAATGGACCGCACTGCTGAGCTGGTCAAAAGCGAGCTGACGGCTTTATCCGGCCCTGGAGAAGTACCGCCGGCCCTTTCCGGCAAGAAAGCCGCAATCTACGTTGGCGGCGCGTTCAAGGCCTTTTCTTTGGTGAAGGCATTCAGGCTTCTGGGGATGGATGTGGTGCTGGTCGGTTCCCAAACCGGCACCGAGGAAGACTACCGTGAACTCCACGAGATCACCGACGACGGCACGATCATCGTGGATGATTCCAACCCACTGGAATTGGCGTCATTCCTCCAGGAGAAGGACGTGGACATTTTTGTCGGCGGAGTGAAGGAACGCCCCATTGCCTACAAGCTTGGCGTGGGCTTTTGCGACCACAACCACGAACGAAAAGAGGCCCTCGAAGGTTTCGTCGGCATGCTCAACTTCGCCAAAGAGGTCTACTCCACGTCATGAGCCCTGTCTGGCGGTTCGTGCCCGAGGGGAGGGGAGAAGGATTGGACCTGGCGAGCGCGCTAGCCGGGAGTTGCGGTGCGTGGTCATCCCCTAAGGAGACAAATCCATAAAAAACCACTGAGCCCTACGTTTCCACCACGAACGCCTGCAAGCTGTGCAAGCCGCTCGGCGCATGCCTGGCCTTTCGAGGCATAGAAGGAGCTGTCCCGTTTCTTCACGGTTCCCAGGGCTGCGCCACCTACATGAGGCGCTACATCATCAGCCATTTCCGGGAACCCATGGACATCGCGTCCTCATCTCTGGGCGAAAAGCATGCAGTATACGGTGGCGGTCCAAATCTGAAGCAGGGGCTCAAGAATGTGATGTCGAAATACAACGCCGGCATGATCGGAATCGCAACGACCTGTCTCACGGAAACCATAGGCGATGACGTTCCGAGTTCGTCAACGAGTTTCGCAGAGACTTTGCCAACGGGAAGGGAAGCTCACGGTTCCCCAGCTTGGTCAGAGTGTCCACGCCCAGTTATGCGGGCACTCACATCGAAGGCTTTCACGCGACGGTCAAGGCGGTCGTCGATCAGCTTGCCGAAGACACGAGCCTCACGAGGGGTCACTCTCCTCCGGGTTTCGTGTCACCCGCGGATATCCGCTATTTGAAAGAAATCATCGAGGATTTCGGGCTTCAGGGAACCATCCTGCCAGACATATCGCTGACTCTCGATGGGCCGGCCCTGAAGGATTACGAGAAGCTGCCTTCCGGCGGCACTCCGATTTCCGAAATCAGGGCTATGGGCGGCTCAAGGGCTGCCATCGAATTCGGCCGTTCGCTGTCGGGCAGGACACTGCGGGCGGATACTCGACGCCCGATTTGGAGTGCCTCTTCCCTCGCTGGGCATGCCCATCGGCCTCCGTGAATCCGACGTGTTTTTTGAAGTGTTGGAAGAATTGTCCGGAGAGAGCGACGCCGGAAAAACACGCCCTCGAAAGAGGCAGACTGATAGACGCTTACGTGGACGGCCACAAATACATCTTTGACAAAAAGGCCATCGTGTATGGCGAAGAAGATCTCGTTATCGGACTGACCGCTTTCCTCGCAGAAATCGGTGTGAGACCCGTGCTCTGTGCATCCGGCGGCCGGAGCGGGAAATTCGAGCAGGCCATTGCGGAGGTCCGTAGAAGGCTTGCTGCCGGAACCACCGGAAGTTCGTGAAGGAGTCGATTTCTACGACATTGCTGAGGAGGCTGAGGCGCTCGAGCCTGATCTGATCATAGGTAACAGCAAGGGCTATCACCTTGCCAAGAAATGGAAGGTCCCCCTTATTCGAGTGGGTTTTCCCATCCACGACCGTTTCGGCGGGCATAGGATCCTGCACCTGGGATATCGAGGAGCCCAGAGTTTGCTGGACTGCCTGGTGAACGCCGTGCTGGAGAA
Organism: uncultured Acidobacteriaceae bacterium; assembly: GCA_963751225.1. Lineage (GTDB taxonomy): Bacteria > Acidobacteriota > Terriglobia > Terriglobales > Acidobacteriaceae > Telmatobacter. The sequence continues at coordinate 506 of CAVVTY010000002.1, read as the reverse complement.
AAAACAGGCGGACTCAGCGCCGGTAGGCTACGGCTATCTCTAACGGGGAACGCAGTGAATCTCTTGCACTTTTTGGCTGCACAGGCTGCTTATATCATCTGCTTTATGTTGATTATGTTGGTTCTCTTAACGGACAGGAAAAAAAGACGACCTCCTGAAAAATAAATGGGGCGAAGGCCATGAATACTCAACTGGATACCAATCGACACCCGTGTTTCAATGTCGGCGTCAAGGGCGAATGCGGCCGGGTGCACCTGCCGGTGGCGCCCAAGTGCAATATTCTGTGCAATTACTGCAACCGCAAATTCGATTGCGTCAACGAGAGCCGCCCGGCGTCACCGACGCGGTGCTCACCCCCCGGCAGGCCTTGTCCTACCTGGAGCAGGTCCTGGCGGCCGAGCCCCGCATCACCGTGGTGGGCATTGCCGGCCCGGGAGACCCCTTTGCCAACCCCAAGGAGACCATGGAGACCATCCGCTTAATAAGGGAACGCTTTCCGAGTCTCC
>CAVVTY010000001.1:0-118908 GCA_963751225.1 uncultured Acidobacteriaceae bacterium | reverse complement strand
TCGACGTATTGCGAAGAGAACGAGAAGGAACAAGACGGGTGCATCAAAGAAGCGATTTCTTGCCAGCTCGCTCTGGAATGCGAGCAGCAGAAAAGCAAGCAGGAGAAACCCGTAAGGTAGCAACTGTTCCGCGTTGGCGATCAGGAACTGTGGACTCATAGGCGCTTAACCATTGCGGACTCGTTGGACCCGCGTGCGGGATCAGCGCACGCGGTCTGTGGATCTGCCAGGATGCGCGTTCCTTCGGCCCAGGCTTTCAGCTGGATCCGGCAGATCTCCCGGCTGTCGAAGCCGAGCACATGGCGCAGAACGTAGTAGCCCGGATAGAGCACATTGAATACGCTTCGATAGACCGAAGGCAAGTTCTTGGCAATGAAATATGCCCGATTCCTCGCGCCATATCGAATGGCGAATGTGCTTCGAAATCCGGTGAGGCTGCTGACTTTGTGCCAGAGGCGTGCGGCCGGGATGAACCAGACGGCGATATCTGCTTTCAGACAGCGATACATAAAGTCGGCGTCCTCTGCGTAGGTGAAGTAGCGCTCGTCGAGGATGCCGATTCGATTGAAGACTTCAGAGCGAATTAGAACACAGCAGAAAGGGACAAACGTAACCCGGCGAGGGCGTTCAAACTGGCCGCGATCAGACTGGTCCAGGCCGCGATGGATGGCGCGAAAACCCAAGAAGGGCTGAAGGGTCCCGCCTGCGGCCCAAATACGGTCATTGGGCTGATGGTAGTACATCATCGGTGCCGTCATATCGCAGTCGAATTCACGGATTCCCTCGACGAGCCGTTCCAGAAGGTCAGGGCCAAAGACCACATCGTTGTTCAGGAGCAGGATAGCTGCGCACTCATCGTTGAGAGCCTTGCGAATGCCCTGGTTGCTTCCTGCAGCGAATCCGATATTGGCGGTATTGCGCAGCAGGACGCAGTCCTGCGTGTTTTTCTCGACGAGTTCGCAGGTGTTATCGGTGGAGGCGTTGTCCACGGCGTAGAGTATGAAGTCGCGGTGGGTCTGGCTTTCCAGGGATGAGAAGAAATCCGGTAGTACTTCTCCGCTGTTGAACGTGACTGTGACGATCCCAATTCTCATCTTCTTCACACGAGCCGTGGGGAATCGCTGTTGCGTCTGCGTGCTTCTTCTGCAATCATTTCACAAGGTTTGTTGCTGGGGCTTTCCGCCGGTCTCGCCTCTGCTGAAGTTGATTGTACTTCATCCCGGCAGCATTCTTCGGAGCCGTAGAAATGCGTCAAGTGATGGCTGACACCGGTGTGCATAGAATTGAATCAGTCTCATAAAGCGGGCGGCGATCCGCCATTTCCAAGGACAGCATGCAGGACAATTCAGGTTCGACCTCCTCTGTCTGCGCCGTGATTGTTACCTATCACCCGAGCGCGGAGCTGCTCCACAATGTCGCTCTTCTCGCCCGCCAAGTAGATGCCGTTGTCTTGGTGGATAACGCATCTTCGGGTGCAGCTCTCGACACGCTGGACGAATTAAAAAGCCAAGTTCCCTGCACGATTATTCGCAATGCAACAAACCTGGGCGTAGCTGCTGCTCTCAATGTCGGCTTTCGCTTCGCCATCGAGAAGCAATACGAATGGATTGTTGCTTTCGATCAGGACAGTACGGTCACGGAAGGCTTCATCGAGGCATTGCTCGACGACGCGCGGAGTTCAACAGGGACGGGGATCGTCTGCCCTACGTATATGGATCGAAGTTCCATGACAGCCATGGTGATGCCGAAGAGCCCATCGGGCGAACTGCTAACCGCGATGACTTCGGGCAGCATGTTTCACCGGTCCACGTTCTGGAAAGCCGGCCCTTTTGACGAGAAGCTTTTTATTGACTCCGTCGACAACGAGTACTGCCTCAGGATTCGCTCAATGGGACTACGCGTGATCCAAAGCGAACGGGCAATTCTGCTTCACTCGCTGGGGAGAATCACATTCAAACGATTTATGGGAAAGAAGCTGGTCGCAACGAATCATAGTGCGGCCCGGCGCTACTACATGACGCGCAACCGCCTGTTTGTGCTCTCGCAACACCCTGGGGACTTGTCGTGGATGCGCTTTGACGTGCACGAAATATTCAGAGAACTTGCTGCGATCCTGCTGGTTGAAAAACACAAAATCGCCAAAATCCGAATGATGGTCAGAGGGGCAATCGACTGTGCACGCGGCAAATGGGGACCACAGGTTCCGCTTTGATGTTCCAGCCTGTGACGGAAGCCCGACGTATACTGGGGTCCATCCCAACGGAGTGAGCCCGAGCAGCAATGCATATATCTGTCGCGATGTGTACATATAATGGTGCCCGCTTTCTGCGCGAGCAACTTGCAAGCATCGCCGCGCAGAGCCTGCTACCGGATGAATTGGTTGTATGCGACGACGGGTCTTCCGACGAGACGGCAGAAATCATCCGGAATTTCGCGCGGTCTGTGAAGTTCCCGGTTCGCCTGGTTGTGAATGAGCAAAATCTCGGCCCAGCAAGGAACTTCGAGAAGGCTCTGATGCTTTGCGAAGGAGACCTTATCGCTCTCAGCGATCAGGACGACAATTGGTATCCGGAAAAGCTCTCGCGACTTTCGGGCATCATGGAATCGGATGCGACGCTTGGAGGAGTGTTTTCCGATGCCCACTTGATGGACGAGAATTCAGAGCGCTCCCATTCTCGTCTGTGGGATCGCGTGGGCTACCGTCCTCCCGATCGTTCGCTTCACGTGGAGGAGTCTCTGGCCCGAAGGCTGTTGAAGGGATTCGTGGTGACGGGCGCCACCCTGATGCTTCGAAAGCAGGTGCGAAACTTGCTTGTTCCCGCACCACGGGGCTGGATGCACGATGCCTGGATTGCCTGGATGCTGGTGCTGTATTCCGGGATTGCCGCAGTGAGCGAGCCGCTGATCGCGTACCGCATTCATGGCGCGCAGCATCTTGGCTTAGCGCCGCGGTCGCTGGCAACTCGCATCAATAACGCGCGACATCTGGAAAGGGAGCAACAGCTTCTGATCACGCGTTTGTTTGAGGAATTGCGTGCGCATTGGATCGAACATCCGGGGCGCGAATTTGAAGCACGTCGCATCCAGATAGAGCAGAAGATCGGATTTTTGGACTTCCAACTGAATCTTCCCGGTAGTTTCCTAAAGCGGCTATACAGGGTAGTTTCAGCGTACGATCGCTATCAACTTTACGCAAATGGCCCTGCAACGATGTGGAAGGATTTTCTGTTCCATTGACGGAACGCGCCCATAGTCAAAGGCGACCTGCGAGTGCTATGGGAGAGCATAACCGAGTAGTTGCCCGGCGCTCGCCTTACCTTCGCACTGTGGATCCGGACTCAGGAAATGATCGTGGCCCGTGGAGCAACTGTAGAGTGGCACGAGCTTCTGACCCGGCTGCGGTTGAGAGTAGCCATAGCCGTCAAATCCAAGAAAACGCTTGCCTGCGCAAGAGCTATCAGTTGAAACGAAATAATCGATGGAGCCGTCTTTACAGCCATAGAAGGCAAGATCAGCGTCTTGCTGAGGGTTCTCGTAAAGGTGGCCCAGGATGGATTGAATCTTGAATCCGCCTGAAGGATCGATCCAGCCAGTTGTAACCACATGCGTGGATGAGTTCGCGAATCTGTTCAGGGCAAGCAACGGACTGTTGGGCGTCCACTGGGCTTTTCCAATGCCCCAATGCTGAGCTTCGGCTGACTTTCCAGCTGCGCTTGGCGAAGCATTCCACGATGGTGCGGGGGCTGATATGGACGTGAACAACTGGATTGTAGGATACGGCCCCACGTTGACCCGGCCATACTGATCGCGCAGAAAACCTGCGAGGAAGACAGATTCATTTCCCATGAGATTGGTGTCGAACGAGTGGAGTTGCTGCCATGGGGTAGTCCCGGTCAGCAAAGAAGAATTTGGAATGCGGTACAGCACTACTCCAATTTGTCCCCGCTCAATGATGTTTCCCGTCGTGGAAGGGCTTCGCGTCGGCAGGTTAAAGATTGCGTACCAATCATCCGTCGTGGCGTCGTAGGCCATATCTCCCCAGCTGATGCTCGAAGGGTCGTCAAGGCCGTTCGTCGTCAGATTGCCGACGATCGAGAAATGAATGCCATCGGTGGATGTAGCCTCAACGTGCTGGATGGGGAGGCTGGTCCTCTGTCGTCCTCGAAGAAGATCCAGATTCCGGATTTCTGGTCGCTGTTGTAGACAGCCGGCTGGCCAACCCCGTAGCCGGTCGGGGTCGTGGCGGGAATTACGGGTTGACCGTACTTCTTCCACTGAACACCATCCTTGGAAAAGGCGACGCCTATACTGTTCGCAAGTCCGTCCCCCGAGGCTGTTGCAACGTAATACATCGCATAGGTGTAAGTCTGGCCATCCCCCAGCGGATTCGTGAATGTTCCACCAACGACTTTGGGATTGCATAGAAATGCCGAGTCCCACGCCCCAGGAGTCTCCGCGAGCACAGTGACCGGCTTCGTAATCTGCTGCGTGGTGAGATTCAAAGATGCATATTGGATGGTATCGCTGAATTGGGAGGGATTATCGGGGTTGTGAGACTGACCACACCACCAGAATTGCTGCGTATTGCCGATCTCCAAAGCTGTCGGCGAATAACTGTAGGCTCCGGACAGACCCAGAAATGCACCTGGCGGCGGACCGCCCGAGCCGCACCCATGCGCTGCCGTGATTCCGAGGAGTCCGACGACAAGTTTTGCCACTCGGCGAGAGCGTCTTCTGTCCACACAACCACGAATGAGTCTGTGAATCCAACCTGGTCCAGTCATCGATCAACTTTCCCCGCGATTCCCGGCGCGATACCGCACGCGCAACTTGCCGCCAAGTCTGGCGCAACCCATCAGGGGGTCAAACAGGTGGCCTCACGGTTCATCACTGCGCGGGTAGTCCATTGTATCGCAGCTTGAGTCCGCAGTGTTTGATGGGGTTGGTGCACCGGTGATACGCTGGCGCTGTCTGTACAATACACTGAGGAACGCTGGTTAATTCCATTCCCGACAGGAGCCCATGCTCACCGACACTCCTCTTCCCGATCTTCGAGAACCCATTGATTCCGAGGGGGTTGTACAGGCGACGGGTGCTCTCCGCGAGAGCAGGGAGATTTCCCTTTTGGACCTGATGATCCTTCTTGCAGAGCGGAAGAGGATTGTCTTCTGGATCGCAGGGAGCTTTGCAGTTCTGGCAATTATCATGTCACTGCTGATGCCGAAGATGTACATTGCGACCGTGATCATTCTTCCCCCGCAACAAAGTTCTTCCGGGAGTTTCGCGCTGGCGCAACTGGGAAGCCTGAGCAACATGGCGCTTTTGGCGGGCGGCGGTATTGGGATCAAGAACCCCAACGATATGTACGTGGCCATGTTGAAGAGCCGTACCGTGGAAGACGCGATGATCGAGCGCTACGGCCTGATGGAGGAGTACCACGCGCACTATCTTTCGGTTGCCCGCAAGGCGCTGGAGAGCCAGACCAAGATCGACGGCACCGGCAAAGATGGTCTTATCCGCATTTCGATTGAGAGCCGGGATCCGAATCGCTCCGCCGAGCTTGCGAATGGTTACGTCGAGCAGTTTCGGAGCTTGTCTGAACGGTTGGCAATCACTGAAGCTTCGCAACGCCGGCTCTTCTTCGGGCAGCAACTAATAGCGGCCAAGGATAATTTGGTCAAGGCCGAAGAGAGCCTGAAACAAACCGAGCAGCAGACGGGACTGATTCAACTCAATGGTCAGGCGAGCGCCCTGATCCAGTCGGCGGTGTCCCTACGCGCGCAGATTACCGCGAAGGAAGTGGAGATCCAATCGTTGCGGACGTTTGCAACAGACCAGAACGCTCAGCTGGTTCAGGCCCAGAATGAGCTGGATAGTCTGCGAGCGCAGTTAGCCAAGCTGGGCGGGAAGGGCGATGAAGCCGACGGAGGCATGCTTGTATCGAAGGGGCGAGTACCCCAGGCGGGGCTGGAGTATCTTCGCAAGGAACGCGACGTCAAGTACTACGAGACGATCTTCGAACTGCTGGCCCGACAATTAGAGGCGGCCAAAGTGGATGAGGCGAAGCAGGGAGCACTGATCCAGGTGCTGGACCCTGCCGTTCCCCACGATCACCGGTCCTCGCCCAAGCGCGCAATTATCGTGATCGTCGCTACCATGGTGGGATTCTTTGTAGGGATTTTTGTCGCTCTGGTTCATGGGGTCATTCAGAACATGAAGAGCGACCCGCAGACATTTCCCAAGCTTGCCAATCTTTGTGACGCGCTTTCGTTCAGAAGGCGAACATCCGTAAAGGCCTGAAGCCCCGTGCGCGGAACCGGAAGCAAGACAAACCTCTTCGAGAAGTCCGTAGACCAACGATTGAAGCTGTCATGGGCAAGATGAGGCGGCTTACCGTCGATTTGCGAATGTATCGCAAGTCGGGAATCGGGCGTTACCTTCAGACGCTTATGCCCGACCTGATGCCGCGCCTGGACGCGTCGGCGATTCGGGTGCTGTGCGCGCCGGATGAGCTTGCTGGTGAGAACTGGACGAACGACCCGCGCATTGAAATCCGGAATTTTCGCGCACCCATCTTCAGCGTTGCCGAACAGCTGGCAGTTTTGCGGCAGACCTATCGCGATGCCGATCTTCTGTGGGTTCCTCAATATAACATTCCCCTTATGTATCGGGGGCGCCTGCTGGTCACGATCCATGATTTGTGCCAATTGGCGCATCCTGAGACACTGGGCAGCGATCTTCAGCGGTGGTACGCGAAAAGGCTTCTTTCCGCAGTGGCGAATCGTGCGGACGGCATTCTGTGCGTGTCTGAATTCACCGCGGGAGAAGTGCAGAGATTCCTCGGTGTCGAAGCGGAGCGTCTAATTGTTACGCATCCGCCTATGAATGAGAAATGGGATGCGCCCGTGGGAGAAAAAGCAAATGAGAGCGCTGCCCCTTATCTGCTGACCGTGGGAAATATCAAGCTTCATAAAAACTTCAGAACATTGCTCGCAGCATTCGATAAGATTCGAAACCGGATTTCTCACGACCTGATCGTGGTGGGAAAGCAAGACGGATTCATGAACTCGGACCGGAAGCTCGGCCCCATGCCGCAGGATGAGAGAGTACGATTCACGGGGCAAGTGTCGGATCTGGAACTGCGCAAGCTCTACAAGAATGCCGACGCGTTTGTACTTCCTTCAATTTATGAAGGGTTCGGGTACCCGGTGGTGGAGGCGATGGCTCTGGGTTGTCCCGTGGCGTGCTCACGGATTGCGTCGCTTCCTGAAGTTGCCGGCGATGCAGCACTGTTCTTTGATCCATTCAGTGCGGAAGACATGGGCCGGGTGATCTTGCGAATTCTCAACGAGGAAGGCGTGCGGAGGAAGATGGTTGAAGAGGGGCTTCGCCGGGCAGAGATGCTCCGCGGCGATGCATGTGCCAGGACAACCGCGGAAGCGATCAACCGCATCTTGAGTGCAGAGCGTCAAAGTAAGAGTTGGAATGGGCCGAAAGCTTGAATTCTGAGCTGAGGCGCTTGCACGACAAAGAGCGACAGGACAAATGTGAATCAGTCCTGAAGCGTCGATGCTAGACTGAGACCGGCTTTTCCTTGAGGTATGAGTTTGCGTATTTTGCAGGTCAATAAGTTTTATGCACCGTGGATCGGAGGAATCGAAACAACGGTGCAGGAAATTGCCGAAGGCTTACAGCAGTTCCCGAACATGCAATGCGAAGTACTGGTGTGTCGCGATCGGGGCCGCAAAAGTATGTCGCTCGTGAACGGTGTTCCCGTGACGCGAGTCGGAAGCTTGGGGCGCGTGCTTGGCATGCCCGTATCGCCGACATTTCCCGCCCAACTTCAGGCCATCGCTTCCGAGTTTGATATTGTCCATGTGCACACGCCTTTTCCCCTGGTGATGTTCTGCGACTGGGAAGCCATTAAGGCGCATGGAACCCGTTTGGTGATTCATCATCATTCTGATATTGTCCGTCCGATACAGCGAGCGCTTCTCCACTATCTGGACGGAGTAGAGCGCAGATTTCTGAATGCGGCAGACAGGATCGTCGTTACTTCTCACGGTCTTCTGGATAACTCTCGCACCCTGGCTGATTATCGAGACAAGTGCGAGGTGGTTCCGCTACCGGTCGACTTGAATAAAGTGAAAAGACTATGTGCGGCGGAGATCATGCAGGCGCGCCAATGCCACGGAATCAGCGAACGCGAGCACGTGGTCCTGTTTGCCGGAAGGTTGGTGTATTACAAGGGTCTGCAATACCTGATCGAAGCAGTGCGCGCCCTGGATTTGAAAGTCCTGATCGTGGGGGACGGTCCGCTGCGTCCGGTGCTCGAGAGGCAGATTGAAGAGCTGAATCTTCAGGGCAAGGTGGAGATTCTCGGCAGGGTTTCGGATGACGAACTCGCAAAACTCTACGCAATCTCAGATGTTTTTGTGCTCCCATCAACGGAACCATCAGAAGCCTTTGGGCTGGTGCAATTGGATGCGATGGCTTATGGACTGCCCGTGATCAATACAGATCTGCCCAGCGGCGTTCCCACGGTCAGCATTCACGGTGAGACCGGACTTACCGTTCCTCCGGGCAATGCCGCCGCGCTGCGCGAGGCCATTGCAACGGTCCTGTCGGACGAGCGTCTTCGTGCGCGGTTCTCCTGCAACGCGAAGAAAAGGGTTCTGGACTTTTCTCGCCCGGCGGTGATGGACAAGCTGTGCTCGCTCTACGAGGAGATCGCGTCTCCTCCTGTGCTTTCCTGACCGCTTCCTGCGTAAATTTGCGCAAACGAAGAGCATCTCGGCGGGAGCGCCCGATGCTCGACCGAAGACTTGCGCATCGATTTTTGGTCGGCGCCAATGCGGCGGAGAGGCGCTTTCCAGAAGGAAACGCCTCTCTCAACGCCCCCGCGATCATTCTGTTGCGAAAGAGGCTTAGAAGGAGTGGATGACTGCGACTCCGAGCGCGAGCTGGTAGAAGAGCTGAGACCATTCGAGCACGGACCCAGCGCCGATGGCTTGAAGGTCTTGTTCGGGACTACGATTGAGTCTCCCGGGTTCAGGCGGAGCTTAGCGAAATCTGTCACCCCAGCCGCTTCTTCTGAGAGTCGCGGCTTACAACGTTGCCGTTGGCTCGAATAACGAATTCGTGGCTGCTGTCGGCAGCCCGGTTCGGGCCGCCGGCCTGGAGAAGATAAGAGCCGATGGTGGATCCTTGCTCATAGAGGAAGGAACTCTGGTTGTAGACCGCGCCCACCACGTTTATTACGGCTGGCACAGGAGGCAGTACGAACTTGTCGCCGTTCTCCAATGCGATGTCAGGGACGGACTGGAGGTCAATGCTGTCCGGCTTGAACGCCAGCACGATTCGTCCGGTAGCTCGAATCTGGCGCAATGCGGCGAGCAGGTCCTTTTCACTGGGTTGGGCAGCAGCAGCCCCTGCGGCGTTTGAGGATGCAGCCGCCATGATATTCCCTCTTGAAATATTCATTTCCAGCGTTTGCACATATTCGTCGATGCGGGCTTGCTGGACTGCTCGGACGGATTCTCGCGTGAACTCCGACCCGTATAGGTAGGCTTTCGGCGTAATGCCGCCGGCGCGAGCCACAAGGTGCCGCAACGTCTCATTCGGCTCGACACTGTAGACGCCGGAATGCACAAACTCGCCGTCGAGAGTGACGAGCTTGGTCTGCGCAGCGAGGGGCACCCGAATGTCTGCTTGCGAGAATATGGAGACAACGTCACCGCTCTTGAGCTCGAGGTCCTGAGTCTGATCGTGCTGGAGGACGAGCTTGCCGAGATCGAAGGGGACCAGGGTAGTTCTGAGTGTGTCCGGCTCGATGCGTTCGATGGTCGCATAGTCCCAGACGATGTCAGGAGCAAGGAGGCGAACCTCAGTCTTTTGCACGCCGCGCGGAGACAGTGAGGATGCCATTTGGGCTCCTCCCAAAGAGGAACTGGATTCCCGCTGCTGTGCATTCGGATATTGGTTCTGTTGAGTTCCTGGCTGTCCCGTCTGCTGCGTACCGTACGGTCCTTGGTCCTGCGGAGCCTGGGAACCGGCCGCTTGCGTTCCCGAAGCCTGCATACCTGCGCGCTGGGAGAAGTCTGAAGGCTCTTCCGGGAATCGCCTGAGAGTCACGGGGTTATTGTCAAGCGGCTGATGCATCTGCTGGAATCCCGGCATGGGCTCGAATTCCGGGGCAGGCAGGCCAAGCTGTGCGCGCTTCCACCAGTAATTGCGGGTGATCAGGGATTCCTTGTCGGGGATCAGGTCGCTGATGTGCATTCCGGCGTGCCATGCAAACCGGCCTGGATTGGCGATGTTTCCCCTGAGGGTCACGGTGTCAGCATACTGGGGCACGATGGAGAAGACGTGGACGAGGTCGCCGTCGGTCAGAAGGGTCTTCAGGCCGGTCTCATCGTAAGAGACTTCCATAGCATGGCGAGCGTGATGGTTTTCAGTGCGCTCGATGGAGACGCGCGCTCCGGATGCGACCGCAGACACGCCGCCAGCGTCGTCGAGAGCCTGTCCCAGTGTCTCCCCAGGAAGAAGTTCGTAGATGCCGGGTGTCCTGACGCTTCCGTTGACGGCCAGCTGCGGGCCGACCGGGGGAATAAAAATCACATCTCCGGATTGGAGTTTTACGTCTTTGGACTTGTCGCCTCGGACGAGCAGATTATAGAGGTCGAATTCGGTGACCTTTTCGCTTCCTCGGCGGAGCTCGATGCGGCGAAGCGAGCCCTGTGAGGTTGGCCCGCCGCCAGCAAAGAGCGCATCCACGAGCGTGCTCAGCGAACTGACGGTATAAACGCCCGGCCGGCGCGCGGTGCCCGCCAGGTACACCTGGATGGAGCGAATCTGTCCGAGGTCAACCGTGAGGTCAAAGTTGTGGTAAACGCGACCGATCGCGCTGCGCACCTGACCGTCGAGGGCAGAGAACGGCACATTGGCCACATGAACGGGCCCGACTTGCGGCAGGTAAACTTCGCCGGAGCGGTCCACGCGCACATTGGCTTGAAAGCTCACTTGCCCCCAGACACGGATGCGGAGCTCGTCGCCGGGTCCGATTACAAAATCGGGAGGAACCGGCGCCATGTCCACAGGAGCAAAGGTGGACGGGACGCGACGAAACAAATTGGCGCCGAAAATGGGGAGGACCTGACCTGTGGAGGAAGCAACAAATTTCTGGAACTCGGTCAACGGCTCGGGAGCAAGGGGCGGCTGAGTCGGATTGCCGTTTTGTCGCGAATACTGCTCGATATCCGAATAATTCTGGTTCTGGGCACCGTATTGAGGACTGTAGCGCGGGAACTGCTGGATGCGCCCATACGGATTCTGTTGTGACATGCCCGAATTGGGTTCTGGTCGGAACAGGCGGGCAGGAGGGCCGTTGAGGGGTCAGTGCAGTCCACCCCTTGGGGTTATAACCGTTGGGGTTGTACTGATTCACGGCGTTGGGATTTTGAGTGGTGTAGTCCTGATAATCGCTCTGAGACGGCTGCTGTTGCTGCCCAAAGAGTGAAACGGTGCAGAGACAGAGAGTTAAAAGAAGGCCGAGACGCTTTGATACCGCTAAGCGTGATTGATACAAACCAGACGCGTGGGAAACTCCGTCGCCGCCCCTGCCCCCGCCGAATTTTGCGGTTTCCATGTTGGCTTGAGTTTAGCACGTGAATGGCCGGGCTAAGTTTTCGCTGACAAATGGGATATTCAGTTCAGAACGGGCCTGCCAAACAAGTTCTTCGACCCTTTCCTGCATGTTCAGCGTCGTGCCCGGCCAACTTCTTGTGACGCCAAGCGAATCGAATGAAGCAATGTACTCGAATCGGAGCCCGCAACAATATCGGCCTCCTTCGCAAAGGTCGGAGGCGCAAGCTGCATTATGAAATGGAAGGGTCTTGAATTCTGGTTATCATAGCGATCACAAGCCGATGTGACGAAAGGCACATGTTCATGCAGAAAACACGTGACTTCGGAGCAGAAAGTGCTAGTGTGTATCTCATGGCCTTCATAGCCCGGGGCCTCGGTGTGTTTTGAGGGGTCCTTTCGGGGGAGTAGAATACCGCGTTCAGTTGAGAGACTTGTTGGCTCCACAAGCGAAACAATCTGCATGTGACCTAACCCTGTATCTGCTGCACAGCTGTTTGCAACTTGACTGCCACATTGTTGTGTTTCTGTGAGTTCGGGAGCAACGCATGAACTGCGATACGTGCCTCTCTGGGCCGCTTGAAACAACTGTTTCAGATCCAATGACGCAGGGCATTGAGCACCCCAGCGGTGACCTGCTGGTGAAGATCCTGCAAAATAGTAGCCCATTTTCCGACCGCCTTTTGAAATCGACGTTTGAAGCGGTTCTGGATGATTCCCCGTCGGGCGGATGGAGTCTTTCTCCGGCCAAGCGAGTGCTGGACTCTGGCAATTGCCATTCCGGTTCTGTTGGCTTTCGCCCTGCCCATGGTCCGTTGTTGCCCTTTGCATACGCCTTTCTTCCAGGGGACCAGCGGTCTTTGTGCAGTCGCGCGTTGGCCGCGGGGGGCGCCTGTTTCGTATATACAAATTTCGCACCATGTCGGCGATCACCTCGATTGTTGATGCTGGGCCAGGTCTTACACGGGACGGCGACGATCGGATCACCACGATCGGCCGGTGGTTGCGGAGGCTCAAGCTGGACGAGATGCCGCAGTTCTACAACGTGCTGATCGGAGATATGAGCCTGGTAGGGCCCAGGCCCAAGCTGCCGGAGTTCGCAGCAGCGCAGGACGCAGTCATACCGGCCGGGAATTACCGGCGCGGGATCGCTTGTATTTCGCAACGAGGAAGAGATTCTGAAGAGCGTCGATCCAGAGGAGTTGGAGGCCTTTTATCAGGAGCATATCAAGCCCCTCAAAGCTGAGATCGACAGTTGCTACATGCGGCAGGCGACTTTCTTGTCGGATTTGGGAGTTGTCTTTGCGACGTTTCGGTCGTGCCTGTCCTCCGAGCGCGCGCCAGACCGCAGAAGCGCCAGTCAAGGAACTGAGGCCGAAACAGACGCCGAGCCCATCGATGCATATCGACGGAATGAGACCTTTGAAGTAGCGAGCTGATGAGTTGCGGGCTCGGACAGCATCCGTAGCCATCGGTCTTCATTTGAATCGATTTGGCTGGGTGCTTAGTTCTATCAATCGCGAATCGCTACTTTCGGGATCCGAAGATCTGGCGCAATCTCAGACGGTGATCCGGCGTGGTGTTCGCTCGGATGAACAAAGCCCCCGTCTGACGGCAACCCAGTTGCGACAATTACAAGATTGAAGTCGCTGCAAACTGCCGCCGTCGGGATGTGCAGTTGGCTCTTGCTGCTCGCGCAACGCGCATCTTAATCCACGCCAGAATTGCGCATGGCAACCGGGTGCTTGCGCGCGGGAGTGACAGCTAATAGACTCATCCGGTGCAGTGACACTGGTGACTTCCGGGCGGCGGGATGTGCTTGTCCAGCCTCGGTTTCCCACTACTTGTCTTCTTATTTGCCCGCGGACGATTTCCCAATGCGGAAAGGAAGCGGACCGGCCGGCGGAGTTGTTGGAAAACAACCTGGGACTTCTGCGGAGATCGCGCATGCGAGTCGGCTTATTTACACGAGAGTATCCGCCCCATGTTTACGGGGGCGCAGGAGTTCACGTCGAGTATCTGAGCCGGGAGCTGGCCAAAGAGATCGAAGTCGAAGTTCATTGCTGGGGCTTGCAGCAGGCAGACCAGGGCAACCTGCACGTGCGCGGGGAAGAGCCCTGGATCGAGATCTCGAATGGAACCCAAGGCAAGTTCAAAGGTGCTCTTGAGGCGTTCAGTCTCAATCTGACTCAAGTCAAAGCACTTGAGAACATCGACATTGTGCATACGCATACGTGGTACGTGTCGATGGCGGGTTTCCTCGCCAAAAAGCTTTACGGAGTGCCTTTTGTCCTTACTACGCATTCGCTGGAGCCCTTGCGGGCATGGAAGGCAGAGCAACTTGGCAGCGGTTATGCGATGAGTTCGTGGATGGAGCGCACGGCGATTCTGGATGCTGACGCAGTGATTGCCGTTTCACAGGGTACGAGGGCGGATATTGTACGCGCCTACCCTGACGTGGATCCCGAGTGCATTCACGTCATCTACAACGGCATTGATCTGGCCGAGTACCGAAAGGTCTCAGACACGAAGGCACTCACCGACTACGGGGTTGATCCGTCGGTGCCATACGTGTTGTTTGTCGGGCGTATCACGCGGCAAAAGGGGGTGACGCATCTGGTGGATGCAATTCGTTATTTGCCGCCGGATACTCAGGTTGTGCTGTGCGCGGGCGCGCCGGACACACCCGAGATTGCAGCGGAGCTACGCGCGAAGGTGGAGTCTGCACGGGAGAATCATCCGCGGGTTGTCTGGATCGAGAAGATGCTTGCGAAGCAGGAGGCAATTCAGCTCTACAGCAATGCGCGTGTCTTCTGCTGCCCCTCTGTGTACGAACCCTTTGGCATCATCAATCTTGAGGCCATGGCCTGCCAGGCGCCGGTTGTCGCCAGCGCGACGGGAGGCATCAAAGAAGTTGTCGTCGACGGAGAGACTGGATACCTGGTGCCGTTCGATCAGGATCCGATAACGAGCTTTCCGCTCGCGCCGGAGACATTTGCGAAGGATCTGGCGGCCGAAGATCGATCAGTTGCTGAGGGATCCTGAGAAGTGCCGGCGCTTTGGCGCCGCAGGACGCCGCCGCGTTGAAGATGTCTTCAGCTGGACCGCAATTGCACACCAAACGGTTGCGCTTTATCAACAGCTCATCGAGAAACGAAGGTCAGATGGAGGTCGTTAATCCCACATCGCATTCGTTGCGTGCCTGGTGGAGAAGACGGACCTGCTCAAACCCCAAAAGATGTCTTACAGAAGAGCGTGACATTGCCATGACGAAGAGACCGGATGGACGCAATCGCGTCGTTATCGAGGGGATCAGTCCAGAGGTGGATGGCGGGCGCTTTCCCGCAAAGCGAACTGTTGGGGATGAGGTTCGCGTTGAAGCCGATGTCTTCACAGATGGTCACGATGCCATTGCTGCATCGCTATTGGCACATCGGGAGGGTTCCAGCGAGTGGACCGAGATTCCGATGCGCCCACTGGTGAACGACAGATGGGCAGCGGCGTTTCGCGTGAGCGAGCTGGGCCGCTATGGCTTCAAGGTCCAGGGATGGGTCGATCATTTTGAAACCTGGCGGCGCGACCTGTTGAAGCGCATCAAGGCTGAAAGTGACACTCCGGTCGATTACCTGATCGGTGCGGACCTGGTTGCCGCGGCGGCCGAGCGGGCGTCCGGTGGCGACGCGGTCTGGTTGCGTGAACGCGCGGCCGTCCTGCGCTCGGGAAAAGAGCCGAAAGATTTGCGCACCCACGCAACAGACCCGATGCTGCAGGAGCTTGTGCTGCGCTACCCCGACAAGCGATTCGCAACTGAGTCGGATCGGGAAATGAGTATCGTCGTCGATCCCGTGCGCGCGCGGTTCAGCGCGTGGTACGAACTCTTCCCGCGGTCCACGTCAGACAGTCCCGGCGTTCATGGAACCTTTGCGGATTGCGAGAAGCGGCTGCCGTATATCGCAGAGATGGGATTCAATGTTGTCTACATGCCGCCGATTCATCCCATCGGCATCACGTATCGAAAGGGCCGCAACAACTCGCCTGAAGCGCAACCGGGAGATTGCGGAAGTCCGTGGGCCATTGGCGCGCCAGAGGGTGGGCACAAGGAGATTCTTGACGAACTGGGGACCGCCAAAGACTTCAAGCGCTTTGTGGAAAGTGCGAAGGGACTCAATCTATCCGTTGCGCTCGATATTGCGTTTCAGGTATCGCCGGATCATCCCTACGTTGGCAAGCATGAGAACTGGTTCAAGAAGCGGCCTGATGGAACCATCCAGTACGCGGAGAATCCTCCGAAGAAGTACCAGGATATTTATCCCTTCGATTTCGAGAGCGAAGACTGGCCCGGCATGTGGGAGGAGATGAAGAGCGTCTTCCTTTATTGGATTGACGCGGGCGTCACGATCTTTCGTGTGGATAATCCGCACACCAAGGCTTTTCCCTTCTGGGAATGGGTGATTGCGGAGATCAAGCGCGATCATCCGGAAGCTGCTCTTTCTCGCAGAGGCCTTTACGCGTCCCAAGATCATGTATCGACTTGCAAAGCTCGGCTTCAGCCAGTCGTACACTTACTTTCCATGGCGCAATGCGAAGCATGAGATCACTTCGTACCTTTCCGAACTGACGCAAACCCCGGTGCGGGAGTTCTTCCGGCCAAATCAATGGCCGAATACGCCCGACATCCTGACGGAGTTCCTGCAGATGGGCGGTCGCGCGGCGTTTGTTATCCGTTTACTGCTCGCCGCAACTCTCGGCGCGAACTACGGAATCTATGGCCCGGCATTTGAATTGATGGAGCATAAGGCCGTGAGGCACGGGAGTGAAGAGTATCTCAACTCTGAAAAGTACGAGGTCCGCCATTGGGATTTGAAGCGGGAAGACAGCCTCCGCCCGTTGCTTGCACACGTAAACAAGATTCGCAATGAAAATGAAGCATTGCAGAACGACTGGTCGTTGAGATTCCATCCCACTGACAACGAGCAATTGATTTGCTACAGCAAAGAGTCGGAGGACCGGTCGAACCTTCTGGTAATCGTAGTCAACCTCGACCCACATTACAGGCAGGCGGGGCATGTGACGTTGCCACTCGACGAGTTGGAGATTCCGGCGGAGAGGGCGTACGAGGCCGAGGATCTGCTCAGCGGCGAGCGGTACCTCTGGCACGGCGCAAGGAATTATGTGGAGCTGGACCCAACCCGCGTTTCAGGGCATATTCTCAAGATCCATCGCAGATTGAAGGTGGAGACGGACTTCGAGTACTTTCTTTGAGACCGGTGGCGGGCTTCCAGTGGAAGTCCGTCGAAAGCAAGTCCCAATCTGGAAGCGGAGACAGAACCGCTTTAGCCGGAAAGCACGCATCAAACTAGCTTTGGAGACATGCAGTGTGAAGAAGCTGGCAAGTGCAACTGATCCGCTCTGGTATAAGGACGCGATCATTTACGAAGTCCACGTGCGTGCCTTCTCCGACTCCAACAATGATGGCATCGGCGATTTTCCGGGGCTCATTTCGCGGCTCGACTATCTCCAGGGTCTCGGGATTACCTGCATCTGGCTGCTTCCCTTCTTTCCATCACCGCTGCGGGACGACGGATACGATATTGCCAATTATGTCGATGTCAATCCGGCGTATGGCACGCTGAGCGACTTCAAAGAATTCCTGAACGCCGCGCATGAGCGGAATATGCAGGTGATGATCGAGCTTGTGATCAACCACACCAGCGATCAGCATCCGTGGTTCAAAGCTGCGCGATCTGCACCTGCTGGTTCGCCGGAACGCGACATGTACGTGTGGTCGCAGTCCGACCAGGTCTACAAAGATGCCCGGATCATCTTCACTGACACTGAGAAATCAAACTGGACGTGGGATGAGACCGCCAAGGCTTATTACTGGCACCGATTCTTCTCGCATCAGCCGGATCTCAACTTCGACAACCCGAAGGTGCTCGAAGAGGTCCTCAAGGCGATGCGGTTCTGGCTCGATATGGGTGTGGATGCGCTGCGCATGGATGCGATTCCATACCTGGTCGAGCGCGATGGTACGTCATGTGAGAATCTGCCGGAGACGCACGCGGCAATTCGGGCCATCCGCGCGGCGATCGATGCGGAGTATGCGAACCGGTTGGTGCTGGCGGAAGCCAACCAGTGGCCGGCGGACGTTCGTCCGTACTTCGGAGACGGCGACGAGTGCCACATGGCATTTCACTTTCCTCTCATGCCGCGCATCTACATGGCTCTTCGGCAGGAGGACCGCCTTCCCATCACGGACATCATGGCGCAAACGCCGCCGATACCAGATAACTGCCAGTGGGGCCTCTTTCTGAGAAACCACGATGAACTTACGCTTGAGATGGTTACCGCCGACGAACGTGACTACATGTATTTCGCCTATTCGGCGGATCCACGCATGCGCATCAACGTGGGCATCCGGCGCAGGCTTGCTCCGCTGGTTGATAACAACCGCCGGCGAATCGAGCTCCTGAATTCACTGCTGCTGAGTTTCCCGGGCACTCCCATCCTCTACTACGGTGACGAATTGGGGATGGGCGACAACATTTATCTGGGCGACCGGAACGGCGTGCGCACGCCCATGCAATGGACCTCCGACCGCAACGCAGGGTTTTCTAAATGCGATCCGGCAAGACTTTATTTTCCCGTGGTCATGGACCCGATCTACGGGTATCAGGTGGTCAATGTTGAAGCGCAATTGGCTGACCAGTCCAGCCTGTTGCACTGGAATCGCAACATGATCGCACTGCGAAAGCTGTTCCAGGTTTTCGGTCGCGGCACGCTGACTTTTCTGAACCCGGTGAACCGAAAGATTCTTGCGTACCTTCGCGATCTCGATCGCGGTGACGGCTCGCATGAGATTGTGTTGTGCGTGGCAAACCTCAGTCGATTTGCGCAGCCGGTCTCGCTCGATCTTGCGGCATTCGCGGGAATGGAACCGGTGGAGATGCTCGGCTATGTGCCGTTCCCCACGATCACGGAGTCGCCGTACCAGTTGACCCTGGCACCGTACTCATTCCTCTGGCTCGAATTGCAGGCCGCAAGCACCGAAGCGAAGCCTATCTCTGAGCCGCAACTCGTGGCAGTGGAGAGCGCTGTGGATGGAGGGATGCCACCGGATCTGCTGACGGCGGGCTGGACTGGTTTGCTCACGGGGAACGGACTGATGCAATTCGAAACTGCGCTGCCGGCATGGCTTCCACGACAACGCTGGTTCGGAGCCAAGAGTCGAAAGATTCAGTCCAGCCATTTGCATTACTGGGTAAATCTTTCGAAAGGGGGAGAGAGCGTAATTGCGCCCGACTCGACGAGCCACGCTTATGCGCGTGGCTTTCCTCCGGCGCTCTTTTTCGTCGAGGTTGCCTTCCTCGACGGTGAACCAAGCGTGTACCAGGTGCCACTCACGTTGAGCGCCGGGCCTGACGCCGACGAGATCAGCGCGAAGTATGCAGACAGCATCGTAACCACTTTTACTTCTTCCTCTGGATTGGCGATTCTCCACGACGCGATGGTGCGCGAAGAGTTTCGGCAGACTGTGCTTTCGACAATTGAACGCAATATGAATTTCGCACTATCGAGCGGCCTCACGCGTGACGGCGCGAGCTCAGATCCGACCGAAATCACAGGCGAACTTGAGGTTCGACGAAGGAGTTGATCAAGCCGATCAGAGTTCATCCGAGGCTGCAATCATTTCCTCGGCAAGCGCACAGCGGAAGGGACCTGCCGAATCGCCCTCGGCCGGTGAGGATGAATCGTTTGCTGGACGTCTCGTGGGACATTCGTCGAATGCCCTCGCGGATGTGCCGGCGGAGGGTCGAACGCCATCTAGCATCGGGTCAGCGGAACAATCGAACACGTCGATCATCTACGGCGACAAACTCATCCTGAAGTTCTTCAGGCGGCTCGAGCCGGGCGAGAACCCCGACGTGGAGATTGGTCGATTTCTGACAGAGGTGGCGCAGTATCCGCGAATCGCTCCCTTCTTTGGGGAGATATCGCTCCACCCGAAGGAGCCGCGAAAGGACCACAGTTGCGATGCTGCAAGGTCTGATCACCGAATAGCAGAGATGGGTGGGAGTGGTTTCTCGAGCACGTTGCGGAGTTTCTGGGCGGGGCTGCGCATCTGACGGATCCTCCAGACATCGGGGACCCCGGTCTCGCCGACCAGCGCACTTCTTCAGCGAATGTCCCGGAAGCAGCGCGGCCAACCCTGGAAGCCGCTGCTCTGTTGGGGCGACGGACGGCAGAGATGCACCTTGCTCTCGGCAGCTCGACAGAAGAAGCCGCATTCGTTCCCGAGCCCTTCCGCAAAGGAGGATTTGGAGCGCGACGCACAACGGATTCAAGCGCAGGTTTTGTCGAGTTTGGAGGCTCTCAAGCAAAGACTATCCACGCTCGACGATCCAACTGCCGATGCGGCGAGGCTTGTTGCTCTCAAAGCGGCGTGAACTCATTGTGCGCGGCCAATCCATCATTCATTCAGCGGCCGCGGGGCAACGTATCCGCATCCACGGCGATTTCCATTTGGGTCAGACGCTGCGTGTGGGAGATAAGAAGGACGCTGACGGCGATTTCGTGTTTCTCGACTTTGAGGGCGAACCCACCCGGCCTCTCGAGGAGCGTCGGCGGAAGCAGTCGCCGCTCAGGGACGTAGCAGGAATGATCCGATCCTTCTCCTACGTTGCTCATGCAGGTCTGAGGCGGTTTCTTGATGTCGGATCAGGAGTGGAGCAGACTGCGGACAATGATCTTTCGGTCGCGTGGGCAAGGACGTGGCAGAAACTGGCCTCGGCCGAGTTTATTGCCGCTTACCGGGAGACCATTGCCGTCAATCCATCCCTTTTGCCGCCGCCAACGCAGGCGCAAATGCTGCTGGAAGCGTATCTGCTCGAAAAGGCGGTGTACGAGTTGCTTTACGAACTGAATCATCGGCCTTCGTGGCTGCAGATTCCGATTGCGGGTATCCTATCGTTGTTGAAGTAAATGGCATCAAAGGTGTAGGTTAGCTAGCGGCCAAAGGCCTCTCAGCGCATTGCTTTATTCCCTCAAGACAGATATGGCGACTGCGAACACAGTTTCTGAGACACAGACCTCCTCTGCACCATCGAGGACCGGTCTGCTGGTCTTCATTGCACCGATGGCGACCGATCAGATGGAGAACATCTTTGCGGGCCTGACCGCGTTGTTTCCCGCGGATGATCTGCTGATTGCTACTTCCAATGATCCAGCCGGAACTGCATATTCAAATCTTCGCGT
This sequence comes from uncultured Acidobacteriaceae bacterium, assembly GCA_963751225.1. Classification (GTDB taxonomy): domain Bacteria; phylum Acidobacteriota; class Terriglobia; order Terriglobales; family Acidobacteriaceae; genus Telmatobacter. Next base: position 98,010 of record CAVVTY010000001.1, on the reverse strand, counting down.
TGTTCCAACGACTGCATCGAACGCAATCTGGCCGCTGGCTGCGACGGATTTTTTAAATGCCTATCGGATAGCGAAGGAGCATGAAGCGCGAGGAGTCCTGGTGCTGGGCCCCGGCGCAGACTCGCTTCGTGCGACTGCGTTGCATGACTTGGCGAATGCGGTTCTGGAATCGCGGACGGATGTGGCATTTCCGTACTACACACTTCCTCCTCATACAGGTTTGGTCAATTCCGCCATTTTGTATCCGCTGTCGCGCTCGCTGTTTGCGTCACGGATGAGATTTCCGCTTTCGCTGGACATGGGTCTGTCACTTCGCATGGCCGAGCGGTTGGCGAACGCGGGGCAGCGCTTCGCATCCGTCAATCAGGGCGACGCGATTCTCTGGCCTTTGAGCGAGGCGTGCGCAGCTGGATTGGCGGTCGACCAGGTGGACGTGGGTCCGCGATTGCTTCCTCAACCGGCAGAGCCGAACATCAATGCGATCCTGACTCTGGTTACCGGGTCAATGTTCGCGGATATTGAGGCGAAGGCGGCTTACTGGCAGCGGCCGCGGCGATTGCCGCCGGAACAGCGGAAGGTTACTGAACCGCGAACGGCCAACGGAGCAGTGGACATTGTTCCGATGGTCGAAAGCTTCCGGATGGCCTTTACGAATCTACAGGAATTGTGGTCTCTCGTCCTCGCGCCGAATTCCCTTCTGGGGCTTAAGAGACTATCGGTGGTTGAGCCGAAGGCATTTCGAATGCCCGAAGGCTTATGGGCACGAATTGTCTTTGATTTTCTGATTGCATACCGGCTGCGCACCATCAACCGCGGGCACCTGCTGGGTGCGCTGATTCCTCTCTATCTTGCCTGGGTTGCGGGCCACATGAACGTGACGGCTGCCGGAACCAGCGCGGAGTCGCATGTAGAAGCGCAAACAGCAGCATTCGAAGCCGACAAGCCGTATATCGTCTCGCGCTGGCGTTGGCCGGATCGATTCAATCCGTAGTTGTCTTTTGGCTTGCGAAGATTGCAGGACCCGGGATTGAGCCATTCAAGGAGTAAGTCCGATGCACAAATTGCTTGCAACGATGCTCCAAACCGCGCAGGAATACAATCCGACCGCACCGACTACCTATAGCGACACTAGATCCATCTGGCAACACATGTCGGATGCTCTCCACCAATCCCTCTATCGGGTGCTTTCGCTTCTGATCGCTGTTCTGCCGGGAATACTGGCTTTCTTTGTGGCGTTGACTCTCTTCACGCTGGTCGGCTTGGGGCTCTCTGCGTTGTTGAGGAAGGGACTCGCATTCCTGAAATTCGACGAACGCATCAATCGCAATCGCGGCAACGCTGAATGGGCGCCTTCAAGCTCGCCAACTACGCTGATTGCACGCGTTTCGTTCTGGGGATGCGTATTGCTTGGACTGATTATCGGTGTCTCGGCCTTTGACGCTTCCTATGCGACGGGCGCGCCGCTTCCGGTATCGATGCTGCCTTACCTCACGCACGCTGTGGGCGGGATTCTGCTTCTCATTGCTGGCAATCTGATCGCTCGCTTTCTCGCGAGGTCGGTGCTCATCGGAGCGGTGAATGCGCAACTTCAGTATGCGCGTTTCCTCTCGCTTGGGGTGAAGTGGCTTGTGCTGGTGCTGACTGCGGCGATGGTGCTGGACCACCTGCAGGTTGGCGGCAAGATTGTGGAGCTGGCCTTCAGCATACTCTTTGGCGGAATCGTCCTTACCCTGGCACTCGCAGTCGGATTGGGCTCGCGCGACCTGGTGAGCCGCTCACTCGGGACGCACGTCGATCGCGCGGCTGATCGCGGTATGCCTCCACAGAGCGAATCGGTACCGAGCGGGGGAGAGCCAATTCGCCACGAGACGATTCGTCACTTCTGAAAGGATGAGGCACTCGAGGCCGCTCTGATCACCGCGACTGTATCGCGAGGAAGAATCAGGGAAGCATCGCGAGCCAACAAGCTGGGGCATGAGTAGAGGAGAAGCTGATCGCCTTCGCGAAGTGGAAAGGGCCAGTCAGCTTTACCAAGATTGCAGAGTACTCTCACATCGCCACGATTCATGCAAAGCCGCTTGTTTGCTTCGTCAAAGGTGACGGACGTATTTCCCGGCTCTCCATTGTTTATAGAAGGATTGGATCGGCGCAGGCGAATCAGCTGACGGTACCAGTCAAGCATCTCGGCATTTCCGGGCTCGTCTCTTTCGCTCCAGTTGAGTTTTGATTTTTCGAATGTCTCGCGACGTGCGGGGTCGGGAATCGAATCCGGATCCCAGCCAAAGGCAGCGAACTCCTTTCGGCGGCCCTCTGAAACCGCCCGAGCTAATTCAGGATCTTTGTGATCAGCGAAGTATTGAAAGGGAGATGAGGCAGCCCACTCTTCGCCCTGGAAGAGCATGGGAACAAAAGGACCAAGCAGGACGAGCGCGGCGGCGATTTTTGCGCGATCCTCCCCGGCGATCTGGGCGATTCTGTCTCCGATTGCGCGATTGCCAACCTGGTCGTGATTCTGGATGTAGCCCAGAAAGCGATGCTGGGAGAGATGCGCTGCCGACCGGCCATGGGAACGCCCCCTGTATCGCGAATAGATGCCGTCGTAGACAAAAGTCTTCTCGAGAGACTTTGCAAGTTGGCGGAGCGAGCCGAAATCTGCGTAGTAGCCTGTTCGCGGACCCTCATCCAGAACTGCGAAAAGGGCGTGGTGGAAGTCGTCGCTCCATTGGGCGTCGAAGCCGAAGCCGCCGGACTCGCGCGGCGTGACGATTTGCGGGTTGTTCAGATTGCTCTCCGCAATGAGAACGAGGCGCCGCGCCAGGACGTCGGCCAGAGCCGCCGTTTCCTCTGTGAGCTGTTCGAGAAAGTGAATCGCAGAGCGGTCGACGAAGGCATGAACGGCATCGATGCGTAATCCGTCGATGTGAAAATCGCGCATCCACGTGATCGCGTTGTCGCAGAAGAACCGCCTGACCTGGTGCGACCAGGCTTCTTCGAGATTGACTGCTCCGCCCCAGGGGGTGCGGTGCGACTCAGTGAGATAAGGGCCGAATCTGCTGGCGTAGTTTCCCTCGGGACCGAAATGGTTGTACACCACGTCCAGCAGGACGGCAAGGCCCTTGGTGTGCGCCGCGTTCACAAAGCGCTTCAATGCATTGGGGCCACCGTAGGGTTCGTGCACGGCGAAGAGAGCCACGCCGTCATAGCCCCAACCGCACTCGCCGCCAAACGACGCCACGGGCATCAGTTCCACATGCGTTATGCCCAATGCGACAAGATCGCTGAGTTTTTCGATGGCCGCATCGAGAGTGCCTTGGGGAGTGAATGTTCCAATGTGCAGCTCGTAGAGGATGCTGTCCGGCAAAGGGGGCGGATGAAATCCGTTATCGCTCCATTGGAAGGCGCTGCAATCGTAGATGCGGGAAAGCCCGTTGACTCCGTTGGGCTGCCAGGGAGAGCGAGGATCGGGGAAGCACTCGCCTTCATCGTCGATAACGAATCCGTAGTCGGATCCTGGACCGGCACTGTCGACATCAACGAGCCACCAGCCCTGATCGTCCGGCCCCTGCATCGAGTAGTCGGTGCTGCCGGCTCTCACTGCCATTCGCCTGGCGAACGGCGCCCAAACCTCGAATCGATGCATTAACTGCTCCTCGTCACGTGGCGAACAAGGCAATGGGAAAATGACGGCCACCAGCGTTGCTAACCCTCTTCCGCGTACTGGCAGTTTAACCAGTGGTGCATCGCCCAGGTCTCTGCAAATACTAGCTGGTGCACGGGCTCACGATTCTTCCGAATCAGAGGCGCAGAAGGTGATCAGGACTATGGAAAAGAACACGGCTGCCATCTCAACGCCAGGTTCATTGGCGAACCTGTTAAGCAGTTTATCCGGAGCGGAGAAGCAGTTCCTCTCCGGCAAGCGCGACCGCGGCGCGGACCTGGAGAGCGCTGTCAGGATCTTTCTGGAGTTTCTTCGCGGCTTTGAATTCTTCGGCGACGTCAGTCTTCCGTGCGTAACAGTGTTTGGCTCTGCACGATTTGCGCCCGGCCACCGCTACTACGAGATGGCACGGCAGCTCGGAAGCCAGCTGGCGAAGTCTGGTTACGCGGTGATGACGGGCGGCGGGCCGGGAATTATGGAAGCTGCCAACCGGGGTGCCAAAGAGGCCGGCGGTCTGAGCCTCGGCTGCAACATCATCCTGCCCAAAGAACAACAGGCCAACCCCTATCTCGATCGATTCATTGAAATGGATCACTTCTTCGTACGCAAAGTGATGCTCGTGAAGTATTCGCGCGCATTTGTGGTCATGCCCGGCGGCCTTGGCACGCTCGATGAGGCGTTCGAGACATTGACGCTGATTCAATGTCACAAGGTGGAGCGGTTCCCCATTGTGGCCATGGGATCAGATTTCTGGGGACAGATGAAGGCGTTTGTCGATGGGGCTTTGGTGAGCGAAAAGACCATCAGCCCCGACGACCTGGATCTGTTGCATGTGACTGATTCGCCGGAAGAGGCAGTTAAGTATCTAAACGAAGGCGTGGCACGCATTGCGACTTCCGGTCCGGCGATCGATTGATTTCGTCTGATGAGGGATTAAACACTTTGTCGGTGCAGGACACTCGGTGATGGCAAGGAGAGAAATTCATGAAGGTGACTCTGTTTGGGGCCGCTTCCGGGGAAGTTACCGGGTCCACCTATCTTGTCGAATCAGGAAGCTCGAAGGTTCTGGTGGATTTTGGATTGTTTCAGGGCGTTCCGAATGCGGATCAGAAGAACCGTGTTGCTAGTTCGTACACATTTCGCAACGTGAACGCGGTGCTGATCACGCATGCCCACCTTGACCATACGGGACGGCTTCCAATCCTGGCTCAGCGCAAGTTTGCCGGGTCTGTTTACTGCACAAAAGCCACGGCGGAGTTGACGGGCCTGATTCTTCGCGATGCGGCCCGAATCCAGGAGAGTGACGTCGTGCGGGTCAACCGCCACCGTCAACGCGAGGGAAAGCCAACGATCAAGCCACTTTATTCGCCTGACGATGTCGAAAAAGCTCTAGCCCGATTTCGCATGGTCGAGTATGACAAGGAGATCAGCGTGGCGCCCGGCATCGAAGCACGATGGATTGAATCCGGACACCTGCTGGGGTCGGCAAGTATCGAGCTCACTGTTGAGGAAGAGGGGCGGAAGAAGACCGTTGTCTTTTCCGGCGATCTGGGGCCATCTGCAGTTCCATTCACCAGATCTTCGGGAGTGATTGAAAAGGCTGACGCGGTTTTTCTTGAATCCACCTATGGGGATCGCAATCACCGTCCTTTCAAGGAGACGGCTGTGGAGTTTGCCGAGGCCGTCCGCCGTGCCTCGGAGCAGGGCGGAAAGATCCTGGTGCCGACCTTCGCCGTCGGTCGCGCACAACTTCTGGTCGTGCTACTTGCGTATCTGTTCCGCAAGAAGGCTGTGAAGCCGTTTCCGGTGTACCTCGATAGTCCGATGGCGATCGAGGCTGCGAAGATCTACATGAAGTACCCCGAGCTTTGGCACGACCGGCTGAAGGAGATTGTGCGGGAGCGTCTGCTGCGTGAAGAGCTGTCGGCGACAAAATCGAAAGTATGCGTGACTCCGGCGGAGTCGCGCGGATTGAATGAGAAGCAAGGCACTTGCATGATCCTCGCCGGGGCCGGCATGTGCAACGCCGGGCGCATTCTGCATCATCTCCGCAACAGCGTATGGAAGCCTGAGACATCCGTGGTGATCGTGGGTTACCAGGGGCGGGCAACAATTGGCCGCGCGCTCGTGGAAGGCGCGAGGGATGTTCGCATATTTGGTGAACGAATTGCCGTGCGTGCGTCGGTTCACAGCCTGGGTGGATTCAGCGCGCATGCCGGCCAGTCAGACCTGTTGAACTGGCTCGCGCCGATGGCGCCGTGCAGGCCCAGGGTATTCCTCACGCACGGAGAGGTTCGTGCCCGCGAGGCATTGGCTGTGTGTATTGAAAAGAGGTTCGCGATCAAGGCGGCATTGCCCGGCTACAGAGAGAGCATTGAGCTGTGAACGGTATCTTGAGAACCAGCCTTGAGAGGTGGAAATCATTCGCCTTTCGATTCTGCGAGCTTTGACAGATGGTAGATGGTCGCCGCGGCGGTGTATTGCACTTCTGCCTTTGGATCGGCCAATGCGCTCATGATCCCGACAATGAGCTGTGGATCGTTTCGTTGCGCGATCGCATCCAGGGCGGCCGCCCGGACGATCCAGGTCTTGTCAACCGGGGCCTTAATGAGAGCCTCGCTGCTCTTCAAGTAGGAGTCATTTGCGGACGCAACCGCGGCCTTCACCAGAGCCTCGCCGCTTTTCGGGTCGGGGTCATGAGCCAGTGCAACTGCGGCGGCTGCACGAACTGGCGAAACATCGTCCTTGGTTAAGGTTTTGTAGACACCGTAGCTAAGTCCTCCAAAGGGAACGAAACCGATTCCGGTCTCAAAGCCGAATTGCGCCATCTTTTTGGGATCGCTCAGCGTCTTTTTCTCTTCTTCGATCAGGCCCTGACCGCTCTTGCGCTCACCCGTTAAAACCGCGTAATAGACCAGGTACGCACTTGGGTCGCCGAGGAGCCTCAGCGAACCCGCCGCGGCAAGGATGACACCGACGTCCGAGTCCTTTAAGGCCTTCTTGAGACCTGGGATTGCGCTCTTCGCCCTCATGTGGCCGAGGGCCGCTGCTGCCGCGGATCGAACTTCAGCCGAAGAGTCGCGCAGAGCGTCGGCAGCGAGTTTCTCGGCGGCCGAGTCATGGGAAACGAGTCCCAGTGAGCGAACGGCAATTGCCCGCGTGTGAGCGCTTTTGTCCGATGCACCGGAAGTCAACAAACTCCATGCCTGTTGTTCCGGGGTCTGTGCAGAAAGAAGCGAAGTCAAGGCAACACAAACTGCAACTATTGTCATCCATTTAAAGCAAAGTGCTCGACGGGTGGCATTCATTTCTTCTCCGGCGTTAGGTTCCTTCTCAGCGTACCTGGCAGGTGCGCTCAGAGCGTACGGTACGAGGACCTGCAGCAGTTTTCAACTGGAATAAGTGTCAGGGCATAATCGCCTGAGTCTGTTTGACGGTCTCGCAACGATCAGTGTGCATTCGCAAGGAATTTGTTTGTATCAGCTTGCAGGCTGTAGTTGGTGATTTGGAGCAGCGTCAACTGCCAGAATTGCCAGTTGTCGCTCTGCGGAATTCGCAGTGGAATAAAACTGGCGCTGCACTCCCCATGCACGTTCCCAGGGGTATGTGTCGCCTGGGTTAGCGGAGTGAAGCGAGTAGCAACTCATGGCCGATTCATAGCGGCACTTATTCTGTTTATTTCTTACGCCGCACCTCTCGCCAATTCCCAGGAGTCTCTCTCCGTCTGGGAAGGGGATGATGTCGCGAAGTTGCGCGTGCCTGCTTTGCTGGAGTACCCCGAAGAATCAAATCTGGTTAACGCAACGACGCCCGTCAAGACGAACGCCTTCATTTCCAACTCCCTGCCGAAGCAGGAGACAGGCGTGGATTGGCGGCATCTGCTGATCGGCTCCGCCGATTTCCTGGTTCTGGAACACTCTTTCCGCTACGCATCGGAAGATGCAACGCGGTATTGGATCGGGAATTTCTCCGTATCTGGATATGCCGACTCTGTTGGCAGTCTTCACGGCTGGGGAGATGGCGATCCGTTTCTGGTCAATTATGTCGGCCACCCGATGCAGGGCGCGGTGAGCAGCTTCATGTGGCAGCACAACGATCGTGCCTTTCGCGCGGTCGAGTTTGGCCGGAACCGGCAGTACTGGAAGGCCCGCTTGCGCGGGATGGCGTTTGCGTACGTATATAGCGTTCAGTTTGAGATTGGTCCGGTGAGCGAAGCGTCGCTCGGAAACATTCAGTCGCGATGGCCGCAGTTTGGATTCGTTGACCACATTGTCACTCCGACAATCGGGATGGGATGGGCCGTCGCCGAAGATGCGATCGATCGGATGGTTGTTCAACGCATCGAACCGCATTTGCCGAAACCCTGGATGCGGGTGTTTTTGCGAGGAGGCTTGAACCCTGCTCGATCATTTGCAAACGTCATGGACGGGAAGGTCCCGTGGCACCGCGACGATCGGCCTGGTTTATACAAATTGGCACCGGAGGGCTCGTTTGCCGCAGCCTCGTTTGTGAGGGGAATCGAGAGCGTGCCGGTCGATCCGCCTCCGGGCGTTGCGCCATTTGATTTTTCCTTCAACGCGACGGCCCGGCAATATCTCGGAAACACCGATGCCGGAACATGTGCGGGCGGCGGAGGTACTGCGGGATTCAGGCTGGCGCGCGAGTGGCAAGCCATGCTGGATGTGGGCGGATGCAGATTGTTCGAGTGGAGAGCCCATTGGAGTGGCGATGCCCTGACATACACGGCCGGCCCGCGCTGGACTCCTGATGTATCCCAAAGGTGGATTCCTCATCTGGAGATGCTTGTCGGAGGGACCAAAGTCACGCAGGAGTATCGGGATCCGACGCGTGAAGCCGAGGCCGCAAGCATGCCGGACAAGAATGAGCAGGAAGATATCGCGAAGCACAATTTCTACACCACGGACTGGGATCAGGCCGGACTTGCGATGCACGTCGGCGGAGGCCTGAATCTGAGGCTCAATAACGCTCTTGAACTGCGATTGGCGAACGTCAGTTATGAGCATTCCTGGCTGGACCCGATGCATGGAATCCAGTACCGCAATGCTGTGCAGGTCAGTGGCGGATTGGTGATCCGCATGGGGACATGGTAAGCGGAAGGTCGACACGCGGAAGGGCTGGCCGGGCCAGGCATCATGTGTAGTGCGAAGGAATCTGGGTTACTCGGGGATCGATATCAACACTACGACTGAGCGAGGGCCGGCCACATAAGACTTACCCTGATGAGGCGGTGCGTTGTTCCATTCTGTGATGTCCTGCGGCGATTCCAGAGTTGTGTCGATCCATCGACGCCAGCGCAGATTTTCCTCGAGCGGCGGAAGCTCAAATGTCAGCGGTTCCCAGTATGCGTTCAGAATCAGGTGGAAGAAGATGCGCTCGCTCTGCACTTCAGTGCTGAGCGCCAATGAATGTGAATCATCGCCCCAATCCGGCTGATTGAGCTTTGTCCCATGCCACGCTTTGTTGGCTGTCTTAAGTAGTTCATTCAGGCTCTGACGCCTGAGTTCCGGGCCGATATCGCGCCTCATGCGACGCTGGATCATCAGCTTAAGGAACCGATGCACGTCTGCGTGGACGTCGAGGAGCGACCAGTCCAACCAGCTTATCTCGTTGTCCTGGCAGTAGGCGTTGTTATTGCCAAGTTGCGTCTGACGGACTTCGTCTCCCATAAGTATCATCGGGATGCCCAGAGAGAAGACTGTGACGACCAGCAAGTTTTTGACCTGGCGATTGCGCAGTCTTTCCACCTCGGGATCTTCGGTTGGACCTTCAACACCGCAGTTCCAGCTGCGATTGTCTTCTCCGCCGTCGCGATTGCCTTCGCGGTTCGCGTCATTGTGCTTATTGTTGTACGAGACGAGATCGTTGAGAGTGAAGCCATCGTGGCAGGTTACGAAATTGACGCTTTGCTCTGCCTCGCGCTCCTCAAGTCCGTAGATGTCAGGGCTGCCGAAAATGCGGTCCGCAATGCGCCTCACCGACCCGTGCCCGCAACGGAAGAAGTCCCGGACGTCATCGCGAAACCGCCCGTTCCATTCCTTCCAGCTGTCGCCAATGAAGCTGCCCACCTGATAGAGGCCGGCAGCATCCCAAGCTTCCGCAATGAATTTCGTGCCCGCCAGGCGCGGATCAGATTCGATGTCCCAGAGTACCGGAGGGTTTGAGAGGAGCGAGCCCGACGAGTCTCTCGCAAGAATTGACGCGAGGTCGAAGCGAAAGCCGTCAACGTGCATCTCTTCCACCCAGTAGCAGAGGCTGTCGATAATCATCCGTCGAACCACCGGATGATTTGCGTTGAGCGTGTTACCGGTTCCGCTGTAGTTCGCGTAACGCGCACGATCGTTTTCGAGGATGTAGTAGGTTGGGTTGTCGATTCCCCGAAAGCAGAGTGTCGGCCCAAGCTCAGAACCCTCTGCGGTGTGGTTGAAGACCACATCGAGAATCACTTCGATTCCAGCTCGGTGGAGGGCCTTCACCATTGCGCGGAATTCGTTTACCGGACCGGGCCCGCTTTGATCCGAGCTGTAATCCTGATGGAGAGCGAAGAACGAAAGCGGCGCATAGCCCCAGTAGTTCACCATCCCGATTGGGCAGTCCTGCGGATCGAATTGAAATACAGGCAACAGCTCGACTGCCGTGATACCGAGGTCCTTGAGATACGGGATCTTCTCGACAACTCCGGCGTAAGTGCCGCGCAGATGATCGGAGAGCCCCGAACTGCTGTGGCGAGTGAATCCCCGCAGGTGCATCTCGTAGATGATCGTGCGGCTGGAGGGCCGTCGCAGTGGTTCGTCGCCCTCCCAGTCGAAGGATTTCAAGTCGACGACCGCGCTCTTCATCGAGTTGGCCGGACCGGTGGCTTCTTCACTGAGTGCCCTGCGGTTATAATCCGCGGGAACCACGACGCGCCGGCCGTATGGATCGAGGAGAATCCTGGAGGGATCAAATCGGAGGCCAGCTGAAGGCTCGAATGGCCCCTGCATGCGGTAGGCGTATATCTGACCGTCCCGCAGATCTGAAACAAACGCATGCCAGTAGTAATAGGTACGGTTTGTTACCGGATCGAGTGTAATGACGCGCGAAGGCTGCGGATCGTCCACGCGATCGAACAGAAGCAATTCGACGCCAGATGCAGAGCGCGAGAAGATGCTGAAGTTCACGCCATCGGGCGTGAGAGTTGCGCCCAGCGGAAAGGAATTGCCGGGCGTCGACTTTCGCGCAGTGGCTGTTAGTGCACTGGGCATGGCTCAGCGGTCCAGATTTCAGATGCATACTCAGCAATCGTACGGTCGCTCGAGAATTTGCCGGAGCCCGCAATATTCAGGATCACCTTGCGCGCCCAGCCGGCCCGGTCTTGATACAAGGTAGTGAGCTTTCGGTCAGCCTCGAGATACGATCCCAGGTCGGCCAGATGCATATAAAAATCGCCGTTGTCGAGGAGCAGCTTGCGAAGCGGCTCAAACACGCCGGGCTCGTTGGCGCTGAAATGATCAGAGAAGATCAGATCCAGGGCCGCCTTCGTTTCCGGTTCGTTTTCGTAGTGCCAGCGCGGGTTGTACCAGCTGCGGTTGCTCGCGACCTGTTCGGCGGTGAGGCCGAAGAGGAAGAAGTTCTCCTCGCCTGCTGCCTCAGCCATCTCAATCGTGGCGCCGTCGCGTGTACCGATCGTCAGCGCGCCGTTCATCATGAATTTCATATTGCTGGTTCCGCTCGCCTCGTAGCCCGCGGTCGAGATCTGGTTTGATACATCGGTCGCGGGAATCAGGCGCTCAGCAAGCGAAACCGAGTAGTCGGGCAGGAACAGAACGCGGATTTGTTCACGGACCCTGAGAATCTCCGTCGATTGTCCCCGCAATGTTGTTGATGAGCTTGATGATGAGCTTTGCGATCTGATAGGCGGGCGCAGCCTTTCCTGCGAAGAGGAAAGTTCGCGGCGCCATCTCGAGGCTGGGATCGTTCTTCAGGCGGTTGTAGAGCACCACGATGCGAAGAGCGTTCAATAGCTGCCGTTTGTATTCGTGAATGCGCTTGACCTGGCTGTCGAAGATCGTGTCAGGCGCTAACGCGATATCAGACCTTTGGCGCATCCATATTGAGAATCGGAGCTTGGCTTCGTATTGCGATCTGTGAATTGCGTCCTGGAAGGGCTTATCGTTGGCCAGGGATTTCAAGCGACTGAGCTGCGCAAGATCTCGAATCCAACCGTCGCCGATGGCTTCAGTGATGACGCGAGCCAGCGCGGGGTTTGCGAGGAGCAGCCATCGCCGGGGAGTAACGCCGTTGGTCTTGTTGTTGAAGCGTTCGGGAAACATCTCCGCAAAATCTTTCAGCGTGGTTGTTTTGAGGAGTTCGGAGTGAAGTGCGGCCACGCCGTTCGTGCTGTGCGATCCGACGATCGCCAGGTTTGCCATGCGGATCTGCCGATCAGACCCATCTTCCACCACGCTCATGCGCGCACGCCGTCCGTCATCGCCGGGAAATGCCTCTTGCACAGCATGCAGAAGGCGCCGATTGATCTCGAGCGTGATCTCAAGATGCCGGGGAAGCATGGCTGCGAACCATGCGAGCGGCCATTTTTCCAGCGCTTCAGGCAGCAGCGTGTGATTGGTATAAGCCAGAGTTCGTTTCGTCAGGTCCCATGCCACGTCCCATTCGAGGTGCGCTTCGTCCAGCAGAATCCGCATCAGTTCAGGAACCGCAAGGGCGGGATGCGTATCGTTTAGCTGAATGGCCGCCTTTTCGGGAAGAGCGCTCCAGTCGTCGTTCCGATGCCGGAAGCGGCGTACGAGATCCGCCAGAGAGCATGCGGCGAGGAAATACTCCTGAATGAGCCGCAATCCGCGGCCACAGTGTGTGGAATCGTCCGGATAAAGCACGCGCGTGGTGGTCTCGGCGGTGAGAGTCTCCGCCAATGCGCCAATGAAATCGCCACTGCTGAATTCATGAAAGTCGAAGTAGTCGGCTGACGCCGCTGCCCAGAGACGAAGCGTGTTGATGGTCTTCCCGCCGTATCCAACCACCGGGCGATCATATGGAATGCCGATCAGAGTCGATGGATGATTCTGGATGACCTTTAGCGCTCCGCCATGGAGTTCGAAGGAGCAGTTCAGTTTGATCTCAACCTTTTCTCTGGGGCGGGGGACTTCCCAGGGGTCGTTGAAGCGCAGCCAGTTATCAGCGGATTCCGTTTGCCATCCGTCTTTCAGTCCCTGCTTGAAGATGCCGTACTCGTACCGCAGGCCGTAGCCCATCGCGGGTAGCTGCATGGTTGCCATCGAGTCAAGGAAACAAGCCGCCAGCCGCCCCAGTCCACCATTGCCCAATCCTGCGTCCGGTTCCTGTTCGAGAAGTTCCAGCCAATCGAACCCCTTTAGCTTCTGTGACGGGTTAATGAGAGGATCGAGAAGCATGTTTGTAACGTTGTTCGCAAGAGATCGTCCGATGAGAAACTCCATCGAGAGGTAGTAGATGCGCTTGGCGTTTTCGCGCATGTATGTGTCTTCCGTTGCAACCCACCGCTGCGACATCACATCACGAATCGAACGGGCGAATGCTTCAAAGCGATCGCGAGGTCCCACCGCGCGAGGGGGAAGGACATTGTCGAAGTGGAGGTGGCGATCGTAAAGTGCGCCGCTCACCCCGGTGAACTTGATGGCGCCGCATCCATACTGCTTCAGCAGGTTGGTTACAGGAGCGGGAGGCTTGGTCTGAATTGCAGTCTCCGGCTTTTTGATTACTGGCGCCTTTTTGGCCATGGCATCGCCTCCAACGCACCACACTTCTTCCCGGGGTGCCGTCAGCTCCATCGTATGAACGATGTATGTGAGGGATTCTACTGGCAGTTTTGCTAGTGCCGGCATCGAATCGATTCGGCGCTCTGCCCGCTTAATGAAGAATCCAGAGGACTTGCTTGGGCGCTGCCGGCGGACGAGCATGGCGGGCTCATATTTAACTCGTTGAGCCGGTTCAGGGCGATTGTTAAGGCAGTGCAAATGCGAGGTCGGCCCGTCGCTACATTTTGCGTTCGTTGAGCACATCTTTGGCGACAAGAAAGGCCGAGTTGGCAGCGGGCACTCCGCAATAAATCGCACATTGCAGAAGGACCTCGCTGATTTCCTCGACGGTGACGCCGTTGTTGGCTGCCGCGCGCATGTGGATGCGGAGCTCTTCGGTGCGATTCAACGCGACCATGAGGCCAATCGCAATCAGGCTGCGCGTGTGGAGTGGCAGTCCCGCGCGCGTCCATATCTCGCCCCATGCGTAACGTGTGATCAGATCCTGAAAATCGGCATCGAGTGCGGTTTTTGCAGCTTCGGCACGATTGACGTGCTCGTCGCCCAGCACGCTTCTGCGGACACGCATCCCGGCTTCGAGGCGTTCGCGTTCATCCATGGTTTTTCTCCCGGTCCTAAAGGAATCGTGGCACTCCTGACCCAAGGTTCTCGTTCACACACGCTCCATCGCAAGTGCAATCCCCTGACCCACGCCGATGCACATCGTCGACAAAGCTAGCTTGCCGCCCGACTTTTCCAACTGATGCGCGGCAGTCAGTACCAGCCGGGCGCCGCTCATGCCGAGTGGATGGCCGAGCGCGATGGCGCCGCCGGTTGCGTTCACATGCGCTGCGTCGTCAGGCAAGCCGAGCTGACGCAGGCATGCGAGAGACTGGCTGGCAAAGGCCTCGTTGAGCTGAATCCAGTCAAAGTCGCTGATCTTTCTGTTCAGGCGATCGAGGAGCTTGCGGGTAGCGGGAACCGGCCCCATGCCCATGATGCGCGGCGGCACCCCCGCCGTTGCCATGCCGAGAATGCGAGCGCGCGGCCGCAGACCATGTCGTGCCACAGCGTCCTCGGACGCGATGATCATGGCAGCCGCGCCATCGTTGATGCCCGAGGCGTTGCCGGCGGTCACCGTGCCGCCGGGAAACAGTGGGCGCAGCCCTGCGAGCTTTTCCAGGGTGGTGTCAGGCCGCGGGTGTTCGTCACGCGAGACAATTGTGGACCCCTTCTTTCCCTGAACCTCAACCGGCACGATCTCTTCGGCGAAGAAGCCCTCTTCTATCGCCCGCGCCGCCCGCATCTGGCTGCGGAAGGCAAAGGCATCCTGGGCTTCACGATCAACTTTGCATTCGCGAGCCACGTTCTCGCCGGTCTCCGGCATGGAATCGACACCATAGCGAGCGCGCATCTCCGGATTAACGAACCGCCAGCCGATGGTGGTGTCAAATATCTCCGGCGAGCGCTGAAATGCAGTCTCGGCTTTGGCCATCACAAAGGGCGCGCGAGACATCGACTCCGCGCCGCCGGCGATGATGAAATCCGCTTCCCCACAGATGATGACGCGAGCGGCTGTGCCGATGGCATCCATCCCTGAACCGCAAAGTCGGTTGACTGTTACAGCAGGCACGCATTCGGGCAGCCCCGCAAGCAGAAGCGCCATGCGCGCGACGTTGCGATTGTCTTCACCGGCCTGATTGGCGCAACCCATGATCACTTCGTCGAGCGCGGACCAGTCGGCGCCGGGATAGCGCTTCACCAGTTCGCGAATCGGCACCGCGGCAAGATCGTCCGCGCGCACCTCTGCCAGGACGCCGCCGTAACGTCCTATCGGCGTGCGCACTGCATCGCAAATGAATGCGGATCTCATGCCTCATCTCCCTTATCCGTCAAGCGGTTCCAGCCATGGTGTCGCCGACGCCTTCAACGGTCTCTACTTGCGGGATCATCCATTCTGTCGTTCACTTACCGTTGATCGCAGCAATCTTACCAGCAGACGCCGGTGGGGCTTGTTGCCTGTGCTTCTGCACGAACAAGCATTTGCAACTCCGGGACCGTCGCAGCAGGCTCGTAGAATTGCACTATAGGTGCGTGCAAGATGGATGTTCAGGTTCATTGGGAAAGTATCTACTCAGAAAAGGCTTCTGATGCAGTCAGTTGGTATTCTCCTCACCTCGAGACCTCACTCGCCCTCATAGAAAAGTCCGGCGCCGGAAAATCGACGGCAGTTATCGATGTAGGCGGAGGCGAGTCCACGCTGGTCGATGACCTCCTTGCGAGTGGATACGAAGATGTCACGGTTCTCGACGTCTCGCAAACCGCAATGGACGTATGCAGAAAGCGGCTTGGACAAGCGTCGAAGCGTGTCCGTTGGCTCACTGAGGACATCCTCAAGGCCGAATTGAATCCCGCGGCATACGACGTGTGGCATGACCGCGCAGTGTTTCATTTTCTGACCGATGCGAGCGACCAGGCTGCCTACGTTCGCCAGGTCTACCAAGGCAATGAAAGCGGGAGGCCATGTAATTGTCAGTACCTTCGGACCGCAAGGGCCGACGAAGTGTAGCGGTCTCGATATTGTCCGGTACAACGCTGAATCGATGCAAAGCCGCTTTGGTGAGCGGTTCTATCTGTTGGACAGTTTTATGGAACTTCACCGGACGCCGTTTGGGACAATCCAACAGTTTCTCTTCTGCCGCTTCAGGTTTGAATAGCGCTACGTGAGCCATTGAGCTTCAACCGTGCACTAAATTCGGTTAGGGTGGTCCAGACTGACTCCGAAACATCAGATTGCTCCGGCGGAAGACATGCAAAGACAATCGGGCGTTCTGGCTCGTGCCGTGTCGGTCAGAACGTAAAGCGCGATCCGAACTGGAACTGTCTCGGAGTATTCACAGCGTTGGTGATTTGCGCAAAGCCTGCCATGTTGTCCGCCGTGGGCGTCGGGTTCCAGAAGACGCTGGGGTATCCGAACTGAACCGAGTTTGTCACGTTATAAGACGACACTTCGATCCTGAGGCTCTTCTTTTCCTTGCCAATCGGGAAGTTCTTGAAGAGCGAGAAATCGAGGTTGCCGGCGCCGTCGGTACGAACGTGGGGAAGATAAGCGGACGCGGTGCCCGGTGCAAAGGCGTTGGCGGGCTGAGCGAAGCAGGTGTAGTTGAACCACATTTCTGGCTTGTGCGGAGCACCCTTGCCGGGATCGCAAGTCATATCCACGCGCTGGTTGAAATAAATATTTCCAGTCCCGGTCGGCGCATTCACGGGTACACCGGTGCTTAAATAGACGATCGCGTTGGCGGTCCAGCCGCCGAAGATCATGTTTGCCGCCCCGTCGAGGTTGATCGCACGCCCGCGACCGATTGGCAGATCATAGGATGTCTGCCAGTTGAATTGGAATTTGACGTCCTGCGAGCTGAGAGACCACTCCAGGCCAAGATTTCTCCAGTCCTGTGGCGCCGCACCGTGATATCCGATGAAACCCAATGGCGGATTCGCATCGTCTGTCATCAGCTTGCCCCACGTGAACGAGGCAAGCGTGGTGAAATGGCTGGTCATCCGCTTTTCCACCTTCGCCTGCAGAGAGTTGTATTTCGAATCGCCGGCGGGATAGCCGTTGACGATGACTCCATTTCCCGCGCCGTAGTTGCCGGTGCCGAATTGCGGATACGACTGGAGCGCAACCCACTGCGGAACGGTGTCAGCTCCATAGTTTGCGTTGGTGGGAGGCTGAACCGCCGCCCACTGATTCGGCACCATCACGCAGGCTGGGTCAGACGTATCAACACACAACGACGCGCCGTTCTTCGCGATGGTCTGCAGAGAGAGGACGTTGAGATCGACGTTGCCAAGCGGCATGTGAAGTCCCCGGCTGCCCACATAGGCCGCGCTCAGGATGGTCTGGTGTGGGAACTCGTATTCAACTCCGAAGTTGAGATTGTAGGTGGTCAACGTGTGTTGCGAATGAAGCACTGTGCTGAGGCTGCTGCCGAGGTTCGTCGCCGGACCCAGCGATGACCCGGTGGGCTGAACGACTCCATCCGGAAACGGATTGCTCAGGGAATAACACCCGGTCACATCTCCTGGATTGGCACAGGTGGCAGAGCTGTTGAATACCGTGTTTCCGTCTTCGTTGTACTGCGTGGGATTCCAGGAGCTGATGGTTCCAAAGCCATCGCTGTTGAGAGATGGGTTGGCGACCATCTGTGTGCTGGGCCCGTAGTAGATTCCTGCGCCTCCGCGGACCACAAGCTTCTGCGCTGGCTGCCAGGCGAAGCTTGCGCGCGGGCCGAAATTGCCAAGATTCGTGTCGAACGGCGTGCGATTGTCGCCTGTGACAAACTGCTCGCCACCCTTGAGCGCCAGGCCGTTTACTGTGTAACTGATGTCGGGATTGAAGTACTCCTGACGGTTGTGGCGCTCGGTTCGTCCCTGGAAGATATCCCACCTCAGGCCCAGGTTGAGTGTGAGCTTGGTTGTTACATGGTAATTATCCTGAACGAAGAGGGCCCAGTAGGGGTTGGCCTCGGCTGCAAACACATCCTTGGTGAAGTTATAGGATTCGTAGCCCGGCGCCTGCCCCATGCCGAGGAGGAATGACGCAAAGTCGCTTCCGTCGTCGGCGAAGGTTGTGGAACTGGTTGCAGTGCTGTCGAAAACATATTGGCCCGCTGGAAATGGCGGCTGGCCGATATTCATGAACTTCTTTTGATATTCAACACCGGCTGCCAAGTCGTGCTTCCCAGCCACGGTGGTGTAGGTCGCGCTGGCATCGCTGTTTTCGCTCGCAAAAATGAAAGTGTCCCAGTTGTTCGTTCCGCCGACGGGCGAAGTGAAATTGCCGAAGTTGATCACCGGCAGCGTTTTGTACTGGACCTCATCCGCAAGCGACTGCGGGAATCCCAGGGTAGAAATGTCAACATTCGACTGCCTGGGATCTCCAGTCTGGTTCTCGTAGTGGCGCGTGAAGGAATAGCGCAGTTGGAGAACTGAGCGCGACGTCAACGTGTAGTCGTCGGCAAGCAGAATGTTCCGGCCGTTCGTGATGTTCTGGTAGTAAAGCGAATCGTACATGTTGCCGTAGAAATTCGCGTTTGAGAAGAAGAGGCGATCGAACGAGAAGCGGCCGAAGATGCGCTGCTTATCGCTGTGCGCATAGTCGATGCGAATGTCGAATTTATGCGCATTGTAGGGATCGAGACCGGGAAGATAGAGATTCCCGATGTGATATGGCCCTGTTCCAGGGTTATTTGGCTTCGGGTACTGGGCGGCAAATTGCTGTGCAATCGGATTCAGATTGGCGGTTGGAATGACGTTGCCCTCGAAGGGCTGCCGTGTCCCGTCTTCGTTGTCCGGAACCAGTGGGTTGTAAATGGTGTAGGAATCCGCCGAGAAATCTCCGTTGCGCTCTGCGAGCGTGGGAACGGTGAATGTGCCGCCGGAATCGTACTGCTGTTGCTGGGTCGCCTCGTAATCTCCGAAGAAGAAAAGCTTCTCGTGGAGGATCGGGCCGCTGAATGCGCCGCCTTCCTGGTAGCGGTGATAGTCGGGCGTGGAACTGCCTGGATTATTCAATTTATTGAAGTAGTCGTTGGCGGCCAGCGTGTTGGGCCGAATGTAAACAAAGGCGTCGCCGTGGAATTGGTTGGCGCCGGATTTGCTGACGAGGCTGATGACGCCCGCGCCGCCGCTGGCATAGGTTGCCGGCGTGTTCTGCGTCTCGACGCGATACTCCTGTACGCCGTCTTCAGGTACCGAGAACGCAGGCATGATGCTGGCGGCGTTATTCTCTGCGATGCCAAGCGGGCTGCCGTCGAGCATATAACTGACGGAGCCCTGGAGAGCGCCATTGATGGTGTATGCCGAGACATCGACACCCGGTCGCGAGTTGAAGATACCGGAGGTGTCAGAGGCATTGGGCGTTCCGTTCGTGGGCAGAACACCCGCGCTTAACTGGACAAGCTGGAAAACGTCGCGCGTTACGAGGGGGACGCGGTCGATGACGTCGCTGGAAATGAGTTGTCCCACCGTTGAATTGCTTGTTTCCACCAGGGATGTGTTCGCATTCACGGAAACAACTTCGCTGACGCTGCCAACATTCAGCGTGACGTTGATCGTGGAGACCTGGTCCACCGTGACGGGGATGTTCTTGTGGACAGTCGTCTCGAACCCCTGAGCCGTGACAAGGACTTCATAGGACCCCGGGGACAGGGAGACAAAGGAGTAGAGACCGGCGGCCGAAGAGAGAGTCCCAATCTTGATCCCCGTGGCCTGATTCGTCGCAGTCACCTTTGCGCCCGGCACAATGGCGCCGGATGAGTCGGAGACGAGCCCGCTGATGGCGCCTCTGCCGGCCTGGGCGGATGCAATGGTCGTGATGGAGACGAGGATGGAGATGAGGAGCATAATCCGGGCGGACAAAGCGTGCGGAGCTCGGGTGGTCATGGCTAGCCCCCTGGTTCAAATCCCGTATTCAAACGTTTGAACCTCTTGACAAGCGAGAGTAAGATGGTTCCTTCAGGCTGTCAAGCGGAAAAATATGCCCCGTTTGTAGCCTGTCGGTCAGGTCGAACCGCGGCCATGTAGCATTGGAACCGTTGTACATGTCTGCCGGGAAAGTGCTGCGGCTGCAAACGCGGGGGAGGGCGAGAATCGTGCAGAGAAAGTCGGGCCATGTCACGCTGCTCGATATCGCGCGCGCTTGTGGCTACTCTGTCTCCACCGTATCCATTGTCCTGAGCGAGGCGCCCCTCTCACAAAATGTTGCAGCATCCACGCGCGAAAAGATTCGCGGGATGGCTCGACATCTTGGCTATCATCCCGACGCGTACGCGCGATCGCTGCGCCGCAGGCATAGCCAGACGATCGCGGTGCTGGCATACGATCTTTCCGATCCGTTCTGCATTCCCATCGTGCGGGGAATCCAGCAAGGTCTGCAGCCGGGCAACTATCTGCCTCTGCTGATGGACACGCAGACACAGCGCAAGCTTTTTGACAGCTATCTGAAGATGATCCTGGAAAGACGCGCCGAAGGCGTGATCGTAATCGCCAGTTGGATCTTCGAAGAAACCAACCTGCTGGCAGACATCAAGAAGAACCAGGTCCCGATCGTTATCCTGGGCCGCGACATGAAGCAGCGAAAGATCAGCTCCCTACTGGTGGATAACGAAGCAGGGGGTTCGATGGCGATGCAGCACCTGATCGAACTTGGCCACAGGCACATCGCGGTCATTCGCGGGCCTGATGAGCTATTTGACAGTGAGCCGCGCTGGAACGGCGTGAAGTTCGCCGCCGCCCAAGCGGGAATCAATTTGGAGCCGCCGCTGGTGATGCAGTTGCCCAACCTCATGGATTCGACATCGGGGTTCGAGGGCGGCCGGCAGTTCGTAAAGCAGATGCTGGAGTCGCGGCGCCCCTTTACCGCAGTGGTGGCATTTGATGATCTGACGGCATTGGGTGTGGTGCGTGGACTCGCGGATGCGGGATTGAGAGTTCCAGAGGACTGCTCGGTGGTGGGATTTGATGATGTGCTGCCGGCAAGGGTGGCAACGCCGGCGATCACGACGATTCGGCAGCCACTCCAGGAGATGGGATTGCGCGCTGCCCAGTGGACGATTGAAGCAATCAAAGCGAAAGAGAGCGGCGCAACGCACGTTGAGCAGTTGTATATGGCGAAGCCGGAACTGGTATTGCGAACGTCAACCCGGCAACCGGCGGGAAGCCGCAACGCTTCGGGAGGCACCGTCTGATGTACGGTTATTAGGGAGAGTCTAGCGGTATATTCAAACGATTGAATTAATGATTCTCGAGCAGCGGTTCCCGGCAATTCAAACTGCTGGCCGGGACAAATGATTCATTGTTGGCGTTGACCAGGAAATACAGGTGGCCATGAAAAGACAAATTCTGGTTTGTTCGTTAAGCCTGTTTGGTATGTCCACCGGCATTTGGGCCGGACCCGTAATGCATCTGCGCGATGACTGGCGAGTGCAATCGGCATGCAAGGTGCAGTCCGGCGGAGATGCAATCGCAGCAACGGGATTTGCTGTCGATGGATGGTTGAAGGCCTCAGTGCCGAGCACGGTGCTGGCTGCGCAAGTCGCCGCGGGAGAGCTGCCCGATCCAAACTTCGGCGACAACCTGCGGAAGATTCCCGGAACCAGTTATCCGATCGGCCAAAACTTTGCCAACTTGCCGATGCCGCCGGATAGCCCATACGCGTGCGGATGGTGGTTTCGCAAGGAGTTTGACGTTGCATCGGCGAAGGAGAGCGACAGACGCTACTGGCTGCACTTCGGCGGAATTAATTACCGCGGCGAGATCTGGCTTAATGGAAAAAGAATTGCCGATGGATCGACCGTGGCCGGGGCGTATCGCACGTATGACTTCGACGTAACTGAACTCCTGCGGCCGGGTAAGCCCAACGTGCTTGCGGTGAAAACAACTGCGCCTTCTGAGAAAGATCTTGGCATCAACTGGGTCGATTGGAGTCCCTGTCCGCCGGACAAGGAGATGGGACTGTGGGGCGCAGTCGATCTGGTAGAGACCGGTTCGGTCACGGTGCGCTCGCCGATGGTGGTTACACACTTTCGCGGTGAGTCATTGAACAGAGCCGACCTGACTGTGTATGCGGAATTGCACAACGCCACAGGAAGCGCCGTGAAAGGCGTCGTATCGGGGTCGGCAGCAGGGGTGCGATTCGAGCAGTCCGTTGAGCTGGCTCCTCATGAGGACCGAACCGTGGTCTTCAGCGCGGAGAAAGATCCTGCGCTGCTGATTGAACATCCGAAGATTTGGTGGCCTTACCAGATGGGAGAGCCGCACCTTGAGCATCTGACGATACGATTCAGCGCCGATGGGAGCACGACCGATGAGCAAAGCGCGGAATTCGGGATCCGAGAGATTACGTCGGAGCTGACGACAAACGGAAGCCGCCTGTTTCGCGTAAATGGAAAGCCGATTTTGATTCGCGGCGCCGGCTGGTCGCAGGACATGCTGCTGCGCACAGATGAGAAACGCCTGCGCGACCAGATCCGCATGGTGCGCGATATGAATCTCAACGCCATTCGACTGGAGGGCAAGCTTGAGACGGAGGACTTTTTTCACCTTACGGATGAACAGGGCATCCTGGTGATGCTGGGGTGGTGTTGTTGCGACCACTGGGAACACTGGAAAGACTGGACCCCGGAAGACCTGACGATTGCTACTGCATCGCTGCGCGCGCAGATGTTACGCCTGCGCCAGCATGCCAGCCTTCTTGTCTGGCTCAACGGCAGCGATAATCCGCCACCGCCCGATGTGGAGAAAGTATATCTGAAGGTTGAGGCGGATACGCACTGGCCGAATCCAGTGCTTTCGTCTGCTACGGGCACGCCCACTCCGGTTTCTGGCGAGAGCGGTGTGAAGATGACTGGGCCATACGATTACGTGGCGCCGAGTTATTGGTATTTCGGGTCTCATTATGGCGGAGCGCACGGCTTCAATACAGAGACAAGTCCCGGGCCTGCGATCCCCTCACTGGCAAGCCGGAGAAAGTTTCTGCCGGATGCTGATGCCTGGCCGCCGACTCCGGACTGGAACCTTCACTTCGGAGGAGGCGAGTTCGCGAACCTAAAGGTCTTCGACGAGGCCATGCAGGCCATCTATGCCAGGCCGCTCTCAGCCGCCGACTACGAGCGCATCGCCCAGACGATGGAGTACGATTCCGAGCGCGCAATGTTCGAGGCCTACGGGAAGAACAAATACACGTCAACCGGTGTGATTCAGTGGATGCTGAACAACGCGTGGCCATCGATGATCTGGCACCTGTATGACTACTATCTCGATGCGGGCGCAGGATACTTCGCGACCAAAAAGGCGTGCGAGCCTCTCCATATCCAATACTCGTATGATGACCGCTCGATTGTGGTGGTGAACAACACGTATACGACCGCGGGCGCATTGCAGGCCAGCGTGCGCGTCTACAACCTCGGCTGGAAGGAACTCTACAGTGCGGAGACCACGGTGGAGTCCGGCGCAGACAGCGCGCAGCGAGCTTTCACCATTCCAGAGAACATCTATGCAGGTGCAGAGAGACTCTTCTTCATTGATCTTGCCCTGAAAGATGCGGCGGGCCACATCGTGAGTCGAAATTTCTATTGGGTGCCCGGCACGCTCACGGCCTTCGACTGGGAGAAGACTGACTACACGCACACACCGGCTGCGCGGCATGAAGATCTGACTGCTCTTGCTCATTTGCCGTCGGCCAGCGTGGAAGCCCATGCGGAAACGACAAAGACTGCGCGCGGGCGCGAGTTGACCGTGCATCTTGAAAACAATTCTAAAGCTCTGGCCTTTCAGGTACGGGCCGCTGTGCGCACCGCAACGGGCGATCTCATCGCACCGGTCTTCTGGTCGGACAACTGGATCGAATTGATACCCGGAGAGTCGACGACGCTAAAGGCATTGTTGCCGGAGAATGCGACGAGTGATCCGGTTGTGCAGATTGAGGGCTGGAATATCCCCTCGATCAAAGTGACACCAACCACCGCTGTTGCGGAGAAATAGGAAGACGGATGACTCCGTACCAGTCACAGCAGAGACTCAGGGGCACCCGTCGCTTCGATGTGACGCTGGCGGGCGACACCAGCCTCGACATCCTTTTTTACGGTTTGCCCGAAGACCTGCCCGCAGAACAGGAGTTGCTTGCGAACGACATGGCAATTCGTGTCGGCGGGTCAGGCGCAATCACAGCGCATAACCTGGCGGCGCTTGGAAACTCGGTTGGCTTTATTACCGTTGTGCCCGGAGACGATTTCGGCGAGCATTGCCAGGCGGAGTTGCGTGAGGTCGGCGTCGATCTTTCTCGATGCGTGCCTGTCGAGCTCGCCTCATGCGGCGTTACTGTCCATCTTCAACACGAGCATCGCCGCCACATGTTCACCTTTGCCGGCGCAACAGCTGCCCTGAAGTTTGATGACCTTGATCTCGATTACCTGGCTGATGCGCGCCACTTCCATATGTCGTCGTATTACCTGCAACGTGCGCTTACGCCCAGGATTCCCGATCTTTTCGCGCACCTGAAGCAGGCCGGCCTCACGCTCTCGCTCGATCCCAATGACGATCCATCGCAACAGTGGGATCGTGGAATTCTAGACGCGCTTCGCCTGGCCGATGTTCTCATGCCCAATGAACGTGAGGCATGCCTGTTGGCAGGCGAAGACGATCTCGATCGCGCTATCGCGGTTCTTCGAGAGCTGGTTCCTCTTCTGGTTATCAAGCGGGGACCGAAGGGAGCCTCGGCATTCACGCGCGCGCAAGACTGGCATATGCCCGCGCATGAAGCTCGTGTGGTGGATGCCATCGGCGCAGGAGACAGCTTTAACGCAGGCTTCCTGCACGGGTGGACGCAAGGATGGCCGGTGGAGAGAGCATTGGCCTTCGGGAATCTCACGGGATCATGGTCGACGTCAACGAGCGGAGGCACCTCGGCATTTCGCGATCCACAGTCACTTTGCGCGCTTGAGTCCGCATGGGACGACAGCGCAGCGAAGGCCGGAAGCATCAGAGTGTAGCGCCGAGGCTACCGCCAGCGGAAGATCCGCAGTGAGACCATGAACGGCACCACAAGCCAGGCTACGAGGATTGCAACCGGGGCGGCCAGATGTGAAAGCGTCATACCTTCCAGCATGTTTGCGCGCAGAGCGTCGATTGCTGCGGTCAGCGGCAGTGCTCGCACCAGGGGCTGAATCACTGCCGGAAATCGCGTGGCCGAAAAGAAAACGCCGGAAAGAATCCACATCGGAAGCATCGCGAAGTTCATCAGGCCAGACGCGGCCTCCATGGTTTTCGCCCGTGACGCAATCAATAGCCCCAGAGCGGAGAACGAGAGCGACGTCAGCACGCAGATGATTCCGAGTTCCAGAAGCGATCCGCGAAACGGCACTCCAAATACGAGCCGTGCAAATCCCAGAAACACCCCGACCTCGATCACCAGCAGCACCAGGCGCGAGAGCAGGAAAGACGCAAGATACTGCCAGCGCGGCATCGGCGAAGCAACGAATCGCTTGAGCAGTTTCTTCTGCCGGGCCTCGACAATCGAAAAGCCCAGCCCCCAGATTGCCGAGCCCATCAGATTCATGCCCAGCAATCCGGGCACCACGAAATCGATGTATCGGGCGCCTGTTTCGTGAATCAGGTCGTTCGAAGATTGCAGCACTTCCTTTTGTCCCGCCGCACGCTGGACGGCCCGGTCCGCAATCAGTCGCGCATTCCGCGCGTCGGGATTGGTGTCATCGTATTTGTACGCAACGCCGTCCGGCTTCTCGATCGCGAGGAGAACGATTCTCCCCGTTGCCAGCGCATGAGTGCCTGCGGCTTCATCCGTCAGCGTTGCGATCAGCCCTTTGTCACTATTCAAGGCCTGCATCAGCTGTGCGCTTGTCGCGCCAACCTGCAACACATCAGCGGGCCGATTGCGGAATGCAATTCCCAGTCCCACGGCCAGCAGGATGGGAAAGATGAACACCCAGAAGAGTGCTTCCGGCTCGCGCAGGAATAGCCTGAACCGGGTCGAGGTCAGCTGATAGAGAGAGTTTTCTCGAAGCCTATTCATCGCGCAGATTCCTTCCCGTCAGCCTGACAAACACATCTTCCAGAGTGGCGGAGTGCGTGCGGAATTCGCTCGGGCGCAGACCCATCTCCGCGAGTGCTGAAAAGATGAGTGGCACCGTGGTGTGCAGCTCGCCCACAGAAAGCTGATGCAGTCCGGCATCGACGCGGTGAGACTGAATGCCGGGAATGGCCGTCAGAAGCGCGCCATCCACCTGCGGATCCACTGAATCGTGCGTCGTAACGGCGAACTCCACAATATGATCTCCGCCGACTGAGGCAATGAGCTGCTGCGGTGTGCCCAGCGCGATGATCTGTCCGTGATCCATGATCGCAACGCGGTCGCACAAGCGTTCGGCCTCTTCCATGTAGTGGGTGGTCAGAATGATCGTCCGGCCCGCATTTCTCAGGTGGTCCACCAGGTCCCAGAGGTGCCGCCGCGCTTGCGGATCGAGGCCCGTTGTCGGCTCGTCGAGAAACAACAGCTCGGGATCGCCAACCAGCGCGCAAGCCATCGCGAGACGCTGCTTCTGCCCACCTGACAGTGTTCCCACGCGGGAACTGCGCTTCTCCTCGAGTTGCGCCATGCCGATGGTCGCTTCCACCGTCATGCCGCGGCGATAGAAACTGCGAAAGAGGCGAAGTGTTTCTTCCACCGTCAGCTTCTCTGGAAACTGGGTCTCCTGCAGCTGAACACCGATACGCTGGCGCAACTCGCGGGCTGACTGTTCGCCAATTCAATCCGAGCAGATTCACCGCTCCGGCGTCCGGCGTCGTCAGGCCTTCGCAAATCTCAATGGTCGTCGTCTTGCCCGCGCCGTTGGGGCCAAGCAATCCAAAGCACTCGCCGCGCAGCACCTCGAGGTCGATGCCATCCACGGCGACGACGTCTGCGAAAGCCTTTCGCAAACCTCTTATCGAGAGTGCGGGATCGATGGAGTGATTCTTCTGCGAAGATGCCAAAACGGAGTTCGAAGCAGCCAAGGGGTTACTCCCTCGCTCAAGGCTACGGCCTGCCAATCGCTCCAATCAACCACGAAACGAATTTCAAAAGAGCTTTGTGCCCGAACACACAAGCTGCCCGCAGGAAGATCCTTCGTTGATGCCGGATCACCAAAGCACTCCGCGGGCGTTCGATGACCTGCATGCCAACCCGACGTGTGTTGGCGTTCGCCAGTCCTTTTACTTAACGCTGACCGGTATCTCCGTAGGCGGGTTGGGCATGCTCTCGGTTCTTTTCTTGATGCCCTCGAGCCACTGACGCCGGAGCAGTCCGCTTCCGGGAAGAATCAATCTCCAATAGCGGGTCCCGGGGCCGCTGCTGATGTCATCCAGCCCCACCACGCGCGTCTCCGTGGTGAGTGTTGACCACCCCTCCCCAGCCTCTTCCGCCCTAAAGTCGAAGGCCGTTTTGACCGCACCTGGTTCCCGATAATCAGCGAACTCCTGCAAGGTGTGCACTTCGGGGCGGGGGATCGCCCGCACATTCCCAACCGTGAAAATCACGATCTCATGCTCACTCTCGTCAAAGAGATAACCAGAGGCAAGAAACGAATCGATCATCCGTTTATCCCGCAACTCACGGGTACTTTGAAAGGGAATGCGCAAGACCGCTGCGCGAACTCTCAGGAGCGTATCCAGGGATCTCAGGTCGCCCATCGTTGACTGGCGAACCCCCTGCATCACCTGCTCGGGCCGGGCGTGGATCCGTACCGAGTGCCTCTCGGATCCCTGGTACTCCGGCAAGATGTCGTCGAGACGGGATCTATGTTGCGCGATATGAATCGTCGGGTCGGGCAAGCGTAGACCCACAAGGGTCAGGACAACGCCTCCCGCGAGAATAAACGCGCCGACGGCCCTTTTGCGGACTCCGAGAAACCGGAAGGGAAGAAGCAGGTTCGCCAGCCCGCACAGCGCCAGCACAATTCCCGAATAGGCCAGCAGGCTTAGGAACTGATACGGGGCCCAGTAGTTGAAGAGCAGAATAGCGCCAAGCGCCATTGCAATCAGCAGCGTCCAGGAAGCAGCTTTCAGTGACATCGCCTCATCTCCTTGCGGTCGATCTTGTCCCAAGGATCGAGTTTCTATCTGTCAGTTGATACGGAGAGATGGCGGTCCAGGTTCCGCTGTCTTTTGCGGAGCTACGATCCTCCGCATCAAGGAGCCTTGCCGCCTGTCCCGCAGGGTAAACCGGCTGTCACTTCTGACAGTTTCGGTCCACTGCGGCGGCGTTCCGATGTCTTGCAGGCGGCCCGACTTTCCCTCCCCCCAACGGGCCTGCCTCACCGGTTGCGATGGCCTCCGCTCTGCAGGGCAACCGGTGTGTCTCCCATCGAAGATAATCAGTAGCTTTCGGATGACGGTCAACCGCCCGAAACTCGCCTCGTGGGAACCCTGCGCCCGGCGTAACCGTAGTTAGGTACAAGGGCGGCCCAGCATGACAACAGATCTGAGAATTGCGTTTCGGCAGTTGCGGAAGTCCCCGGGATTTGCGGTGACAGCCATTGTGACGCTCGCGCTTGGCATTGGCGCCAACGCGGTAGTGTTCAGCGTGATGAACGCGGTTGTGTTGCGGCCGCTGAATGTGCCGAATGCGCAGAATCTCTACATGGTGCAGCGTTTCCAGTTTCCGTCGCAATCCTATCCCGATTATTTGGATATGCGGGAGCGGAATCGGACCTTTGAGAGCATGATGATTTACCAGATCATGGGCCCGGTGGGAGTGGATACAGGGGGCGGTCCGTCGACTGCGTGGCCGTATCTGGCGAGCGGGGATTATTTCGACGCATTGGGAATTCAGCCCTACCTGGGGCGCTTCTATCATGCCACCGATGAAAAGGGTCCCGGCAGCGCTCCGTATGTGGTGTTGAGCTACGCGTATTGGCACGGCCATTTTCACGGTGATGCGGGCGTTGTGGGGCGGACAGTGCAGTTGAACAAGCACCAGCTTACGATCATTGGCGTGGCGCCTCCAGGGTTTCGGGGTACTGAGTTGTTCTTTGCCCCGGCGATGTGGATCCCAATGATCGAGCAGTCCACCGTTGAAGGCTACGACGAGCTGAAGCAGCGCGGAAATCACAACGGGTTCGTGGTGGGAAGGCTGAAGCCGGGAGTGACGACGGCACAGGCGACGGAAGATCTGAATGCTCTTGGAACATGGCTCTCGAAGTCCTATCCCGGAGACGATGATGGTTTGAAGTTCACGTTGGCGCGGCCGGGCCTGGTCGGTGACATGCTGGGCGGTCCGGCGCGGGCGTTCATGGCGGGCCTGATGCTGCTGGCGGGGCTCATTCTGCTGGCCGCATGCGCGAACCTGGGGAGCCTGTTTGCAGCGCGAGCGGCAGATCGTGCCAAGGAAACGGCGCTCCGGCTGGCGCTGGGGTCAAAACGCGGGTTGATCCTTCGACAGCTGCTGACGGAAGCGGTGATGGTTTCATTGGCAGGGGGAGCATTGGGGCTGGCGGGAGGCGTCGCGATCCTGCGCTTCCTGAGTGCGTGGCAGCCGATTCCGGATACTCCCATCAACGTGCCGGTAAATCCGGATGCAGGCACGTACCTGGTGGCGCTGGTGCTGGCCCTGGCCAGTGGCTTGATGTTCGGGATGGTGCCGGTGCGGCAGGTGTTGCGCGCGGATCCGTGGCAAGTGATTCGTACCGGTGCGGCAAGTGTTGGCGGGCTGCGGAGGTTCACGTTGCGCGATGTTCTGTTGGCCGTGCAGATTGCGATTTGTGCGGTGCTGGTGACGTCTTCACTGGTGGCGGTGCGCGGGCTGGCGCGATCGATGCATAGCAATTTTGGATTTGTGCCGCAGAACGTGATGCTCGGCGGGACTGAGCTGCATATGTCGGGATACACAGACGAGCGAATGCCGCAGATGCAGCGCCGCATGCTGGAAGCAGCAGCAACCATTCCGGGCGCGACGGCGGTGGGCTATATCGACCACTTGCCGCTGGGCTTGTCTGGCGGTGACTCGGGTGTTTACACCGACAGCACCACGGATTTCCGGCTCGCCAACCTTGCCGCCGACGCCATGAATTACCACATCTCGCCGGGCTACATGCAGGCCGCAGGCACAAGACTGCTGGTGGGAAGAGACCTGACGATGCAGGACGACGCCAAGGCGCCCAAGGTGGCCCTCGTCAACCGGCAATTTGCGGTCAAGGTTTTTGGATCGGTGGACAAGGCCATTGGGGGGCATTTCAAGTTCTGGGACGGACAGCGGGCGGAAGTGGTGGGCGTGGTGGAAGACGGAAGATACCGGACGCTCACAGAGGATCAGCAGCCGGCGATGTTCTTCTCGTTCCTGCAGCAGCAGTCGAGCAACACCTGGCTGCTGGTGCGCTCGAACCGCGATCCGCAGGAGATTTCAGCGGCGCTGGAGAGGACTCTGCACGGGCTCGATGTGGCAATGCCTATCACCGTGAGGCCATGGAGCCAGGAGATGAACTCCGCGTTATTTGCCGCACGCGTGGCCACTGTGGCTCTAGGGGTACTTGGGCTGCTCGGCGCCATGCTCGCGGTCACCGGAATCTTTGGCCTGGCCTCGTATACCGTGAGCAAGCGACTGCGCGAGCTGGGAATTCGCATGGCGCTCGGCGCGCGTCGGAAGCAGGTGCTGCGTGCGGCTCTGGGGCGCGCGTTCATGTTGCTTTCGGCGGGCTCGGTGGCTGGCCTTGCGCTGGGCCTTCTGGCAACCAAGGTGTTGTCATTCATCGTGTATCAGGCCTCACCAAATGATCCTCTCGTGTTGGGCGGCGTGGTGCTTACAATGCTGACGCTCGGGCTGGTGGCTGCATGGATTCCAGCGCAAAAGGCATTGGCGGTGAACCCGATGATCCTAATGCGCGAGGAGTAAAGAAGAATCAGGATTTAAGGAAATACCAGGATCCGTACTGGGAAATGAAGCCGCTCACGGAATCCAGACGATGGCTGAGGTGACCCGGCGTATGCTGATGGGGTGTCGGGATTGCACATGGCGCAAGGAGGCATCTTGAATTCACTTCCGAGAGTCTTCATGATCGGACGATGGTTGCCGGCCGACGTGGCTCTGCTCGTGTTTTGCAGCATATGCGTGCCACACGCGGCCATGGCACAGGAACACCCTGCGCATGAATGGGGTTACAGTGGAAGTGAAGGCCCTGCGCACTGGGGCGAACTAAACCCCGAATTCGCCGCATGCAAAACCGGCCACCACCAGTCTCCAGTCAATATTGTCCATGCTCAGAGTGCTGACCTGCCTGCTATTCAGTTCGAATACAAACCCACCGCGCTCCACATCATCAATAATGGCCACACGATTCAAATCAACTACGCTCCGGGCAGTTTTATCAGAATCGGAGATAAGCGTTTCGAACTAAAACAATTCCATTTCCACCATCCCAGTGAGGAGACAATCAAGGGCAAGCGGTTCCCCATCGAGGTCCACCTGGTGCACTCAGATGCCAACGGGCATTTGGCCGTCGTATCCGTGCTGTTGGAAGAGGGTTCTGCAAATCCGCTGGTTGAAACGCTGTGGGGTCTTGCGCCGAAGACGGCCGGTCCGGAGAAGACCGACGATAACCTGCAAATCAACGCCGCGGAATTGTTGCCGGCTAACCGTAGCTATTTCACTTTCGACGGTTCGTTGACGACTCCGCCGTGCACCGAAGGCGTCACTTGGTTCGTACTCAAGACGCCTGTAACGATTTCTAAAAAACAAGTGGCGACGTTTGCCGGGATCTATCCATACGATGAGAGGCCAACTCAGTCCCTGTACGACCGCACCGTGCTTGAAAGCAAGTGATTGCCAGACCGCCGAGCCACCAATGACCCGGACGAACAATGATGGAATCGGGATTTCACTGGTCTGAGAATAAGGGTGGCGCTGGCAGGTTGGCATCCTGATGCGCCTTATGTGCTCACCAGATGGTTCTTGACGGCGTAGCAGACAAGTTCGGCATTGGCTTTTACGCCCACGATGTTCTCAGCTTCCATTTGCAGAAGATTTCACTTCCAGAGCGCACAATTGCAGGTGAAGGCGGAACGACAGTAAGCTCAGGAATTCCTCGCTACTCCTGCGCACACTGAAAGCTAGGAGCTGGCAACTGCTTTCCCTGCTTTCCCGCCCCTAACTCCTTTACTGAGAGGAATCTGCGGCTAAGTCCAATGACCAGAGGAATTTGGCGTCACACTCCCGCCATAACCCGTTTAAAATAAGGAATTTAATTACAGATATTGGGGAGGGGCAGGGAGAGAAGTCCCCGTACTCAGCGGCCTGCAGCCGGGTGGCCTTGGACGGGATCACCGGTCCGAGAATGGCCCTGAAGTATGGCCCTAAGGAATCCCCAGAATCTTGTGGGTTTGCAGACTCAGGCGCCAATGCGGATGGTGCAGACAATACCGCACAGCAAGGCCCGTGTTGGTCACGCGGTTGGGCCCGTCCATGGGCTGGAGAAAGAAATGACGGAACGGAAGAGTCTCAAAGTCGCCGGGCTCGGCTCCAACCTGCGGATAGATCAGCTTCAATTCGTCGCCGCTCCGCTGCACCAGCTTTGCGCCAGCCTTCGGGCTCACGCAAATCCAATCCACGCCTTTCGGGGCCGCCAATGTTCCGTTGGTTTCAACGGCGATCTCGAATCCCCGTGCGTGAAGTGCGGCGATTAGGCTTTCATCCAATTGCAGCAGGGGCTCTCCTCCGGTGCAGACCACGAACCGCTTTTCGATCGAGGCCCCTCGCGGCCACTTTTCCGCCACAGCCGTTGCGCATTCTTCTGCAGACTCGAACTTGCCTCCTCCGGGACCATCCACCCCTGCAAAGTCCGTGTCGCAAAATCTGCATGTCGCCAGCGATCTATCCTCTTCACGGCCTGACCAGAGATTGCAGCCGGCGAAGCGGCAGAAGACGGCCGGCCGTCCCACGTGGGCTCCTTCACCCTGCAAGGTGTAAAAGATCTCTTTGACGGAATAGCTCATTCTTAAACCTGGTCGTGCGTCATCCGATAGGAAAGAGGATCGTCGATCCCGTTCTCACGGAAACCCTTCTGCCTCAGGAGGCATGAATCACATTGGCCGCAAGGCTCCCCGTTTGCCGAGGGATCGTAGCAACTGCTGGTGAGGCTGTAATCCACACCCAGTTCGATTCCCCGGCGAATGATTTCGGCCTTCGATAGATGGATGAGCGGCGCGTGGATCTTGAGCTTCTGTCGACCCTCGACGCCGGCCTTGGTGGCCAGATTGGCCATCTCTTCAAAGGCCTTGATGAACTCTGGACGGCAGTCCGGATATCCGCTGTAATCCAGCGCATTCACACCGATGAAAATGTCGCTCGATCCGAGCACTTCAGCCCATGCCAGGGCAAACGACAGGAAGATCGTGTTGCGTGCGGGGACGTAGGTGATCGGAATTCCATGCGCCATTTCGTCTGTCGAGCGTCCCTTTGGGACTGCAATTTCAGAGGTCAGCGCGGAACCGCCGAATGCGCGTAGATCGAGATCTACAGTCTTGTGATTCGACACGCCGATTGCCGCCGCGACTCGCCGCGCGGCTTTCAGTTCCCAGTTGTGGCGTTGGCCGTACGAAAAGGAAAGGGCATTGACCTCAAATCCCTGATGCCTGGCGATTGCCAGGACGGTGGACGAATCAAGTCCTCCGCTCAGGAGTACAACTGCCGCCTTTTTCATGTCGACCGCCCTGTTTACCGACCATTTCCCCTCAATCTTCTCACATCAATTCTAGAACGCTGACTGAGATGTATTGCATGATTTCGTAGACAGGCTGTATGCTCCGGTGCATGAGAACACAAAGGACCCTCACTGCAATGGCTTTGGGCGCCGCCCTGGTCTTTGCACCGGTTCTCGGATGGAGTCAATCGTCTTCCCCGAGCCAGGACGATGGCGTGAAACACGACGTAAAGGCCGCTGGGAATGAGACCAGGGATGCGGCCAAAGATGCGGGTCACGAGGTGAAGCAGGGCACCACAAAGGGTGCTCAGGCAACCGAAAGCGGGGTCAAGAAAGCCACGCACGCAACTGATAAGGGCTCCGCGACAGCTGCTCACGCTACTGCGACGGAACCAAGAAAGCGGCGAATGCCACCGCTCGGCACCGCGACACTGCTCACGCAACCGAACACGGTACCAAGAAGTTGTGGGAAAAGACGAAGAGCACGACCACGGGTGCGGTGCACGGGGCCAAAGAAGGCGCAGAGAAGAAAACGGACTGATCTGCGCGGGCGATGTGGCCGCAGTTGATCCTCTGTCAGACTGATTTAGCGTCGTGTCTTGTTGCCATTCGCGCAATCCTCTCAGCAGCGTCCCCATTTTTGGAGCTCGGTGCGGCTGGAGCACTCTTAATGGTCATCGGAGCCGGAATGTCTGCCGCCGTGATAGCCGCTGGAAAGAGCCAGGCACCCAGGCGCAGGCTGGCATGGAAAATTGCGGCTGCGAAGCACCCCACGGACGCGCGCACGCACAACAACATAGGCGTGGCGTTGGTCGCTCTTGGAAGGACCTCGGAAGCAATCGATGAGTACAACAAGGCGCTCGAGTTGAATCCTGACAGCTCAAGGACGCACAACAACCTGGGAAGCGCCCTGGCCCGGGAGGGCAGGTTCGATGAGGCTATGGTTCAAATCCGCAAGGCTATAGAGCTGAACCCCGACGGCAGTGTGGAACATATCAACATGGGCCGCCTGCTCGATGCCACCGGGCATCCGTATGAAGCGATTGAAGAGCTGAAGAAAGGGCTTGCGCTCGCCCCGAGAAACGCAGACGGACACAATATGCACGGAGTGATTCTCGCGCGCGAGGGTAAACCGGACGAGGCGATCGGCCAGATGCAGCAGGCGGTACAACTGGCTCCGCGTTCGTCTGCGTGCCGCTTCAACCTTGGACGTGCGCTTTCGGCGAGCGGTCGCTTTCAGGAGGCGCTGACCCACGCCAAAACGATCCGTCGCATCCATAAACGAACTCAAGGGCGTGCTCCTTCCTCTGATATCCTGACTTGAAAAGACCTCTACCTATTCGGTTGGGATTTACGAGTTATCAACACCCGATCGGGTCCTACCCGAGGAATCTGGAAGGCGGTAAGTTGACCGACCCTGACTCAAGCGGCGCTCCCGCACGCGTGAAAGCAATTCTGACCTCCATCGAATCCTATATCTGGAATAAGGAACAAATACTCGCTCAACGAGACGATCTGTCACACTCCGCCCAGGTCCTCGTCTTCGGTCTCATTTTCGCGCTCGTGTTTAGCCGGTGTCCCAGTTGTCTAACTCACGCGCAGTTTTTTGCTGAAGATGGCCGGGTGTGGTACGCAGAAGCATTCAACTCAGGATGGATGCTATCTCTGTTGATGCCGCAAGCAGGTTACCTCCAGACCCTGCCGCGCCTGGGAACCGGGTTGGCCTTGCTGGTCCCTTTGCGATACGCGCCGCTTGTGATGGCCATTATCGGCGTGTTCTTCCAGGCCCTACCTGCGTTGATCCTGCTCTCCAAACGCTGCCGGACATGGGCTCCACTTCCCACGCGCGTTCTGTTTGCTGCGCTCTATCTCGCTCTTCCTAATGCGAGAGAGGTTCACGTCGTCCTGACGAATGCTCAGTGGCATCTGGCGCTCGCTTTAGTCTTGCTCGCTTTTTCGTCTCCACCGGAAGGCTCGGCTGGCCGCTTCTCTGATTGCTTCCTCTTTTTGGTGGGAGGCTTCAGCGGTCCTTTCTGCATTGTGCTTGCGCCGCTGACGTTGATCTATTGGTGGTTCCGTCGCCGCTCATGGAGTCTCGTAGTTTTATCCGTTATGAGCCTTGGCGCGTTGACTCAGATCCTGGTCATGCTTGGCGATGTCCGAATTCAGAAAGAGTTGGGGGTCAGGCTCGAAACTCTTCTCAGGATGATTGGCGGAGACATCTTTGCATGCGCCATTTTTGGCAGTCACGGATTCGCCCTTAGATCACCGATGTCTCTGATCGTGCTGGCCGTCTTCTGCTATTTCGCCGTCTGCCTCTATTGTTTCCGTTGGGCAAATATCGAGTTGAAGCTATTTGTCCTGTATTGCGCCGCGATCTTGGTTGCATCCCTCCGCAGCCCGTACGTGATTGGCCCGAAGCCTCTTTGGGACGTACTTATCGGTGACATTGCCGCTCGATATTGGGTTCTTCCCATGCTGGCCTTCGTCTGGTCCTCGGTCTGGTGCGCCCGCTACGCAACTAATTGCCTCTTCAGAATTGCCTCAACCGGCTTCCTTCTTTTCATGATCATCGGCATTGTGACAGATTGGTACTATCCGGCCTTTACCGATGAGCATTTTTCGCAGTACGCTCGCCAGGTTCAGGACGCCAAGCCCGGATCTCACATCACAATCCCCATCGTGCCTGAGGGCTGGTACATGGAGCTGGTCAAGAGGAACGACTAGGGCCGACGAGACCGATCCCACGCGAGAACATCGACCCGTAGCGAAAGCGTCCTGAGTTCCCCTCGGACACAGTGAGCCATCACATATCGTGGAGACTCTCCCACTCATTCCTGGTGAGGCAGTAATCAAACGGCGTCTCGATTGAGAAATTTGCCGTGGCGCGATCTCTTGATCACTCGTTATAAGGGGTTAACGCGGTCTCTCGGATTCGATTGGGAATTATGCAGATATCATTCTGTGCGCTTTCTATAGTCACCTCGACTCAGATGTTTCTCCAACCACAGATATAGACAAATGAACAAATAACGGCTGCCCATCTCTTGAATCTTGAATTTCGCCACGCCTGTGCGTCGATTGCGCCACGTAATTGGCATCACCGTCCAGGAGTAGCCGCGAATGATGGCTTTCAACGGGATTTCCACAGTGAGGTTGAAATGCGCCGAAATCAATGGCTGGCAGCCTTCGATGACCGTCCGCCGGTAAGCCTTGAATGCGTTCGTGGTGTCGTTCAGTGAAATCCCGAAGAGCAGGCGGATGAAAAGATTGGCCATGCGATTGATGCGCAGCTTGAGCCACGGATAGTCGATGACGCCGCCGCCCTTCATGAAACGCGAGCCGAACACCGCATCCCATCCCTCGTTGAGCGCATTCCAATAGCGCACCACGTCCCGGCAATCGTCCGATTCATCGGCCATCATGACCACCACGGCGTCGCCGCTTGCTTTCTGCATCCCGTAGGCGATAGCGCGGCCAAATCCGTGCAGGGGTCCATTCTTGACCAGACGCGTTTCCGGGATGCTCTCCTTGAGAGCCGTCACAATGGCTGCTGTCCGGTCCGTGCTTCCGTCGTCTACCACGACGATCTCGTGCGGGATCCCATTTAGCCGCAGCTCCAAATGCAGATGCTCCACAGTGGACGCGATGCAACCTTCTTCATCGCGAGCGGGAATGACGACCGAAAGCAACTTCAGATCGGACTTGGTTGGCAATCAGGGCTCATGCTCCGCACCTGATGAGCCAGTCGGGATTAGCCGCGGCGTGCTCTGCGATC
The DNA here is from genome assembly GCA_963751225.1 of uncultured Acidobacteriaceae bacterium. GTDB lineage: Bacteria > Acidobacteriota > Terriglobia > Terriglobales > Acidobacteriaceae > Telmatobacter. The sequence continues at coordinate 60,537 of CAVVTY010000001.1, read as the reverse complement.
TCGTCGAGAATCTGATGCAGTCTGATCTGCGGCTTCCACGCCATTGCTCTTAGTGCCTTGTCAGAATCCAGAATCAGCCACGGAACGTCGTAAGGACGTTCCGAACCGTCGGCGAAGGGCTCATGGGGGCCGAATCGTTGATCGCACCAGGCCGTCAGTTGTGCCAGTGACATTGAGTTCGCTCGGCCCCCGGACACGTTGAGCAGCTGGCCGGGTCCGTCACTGCGCAGCTGAAGATCTACCATGCGCGCCAGGTCCCGCGGATGCAATGCATCGCGGACCTGCAATCCGTGACCACCAAAGCCCAGGTATTTTAGCTGGCGCCGCATAGAATGTGCGTGAAGCCAATAGGAAAAGATACCTTGTTCGGCGGTTCCAAACTGTCCCGCTCCGGCCATGACCCCGCAGCGGTTGATCCAAACGGGTAGCTGAAAGCCGGCGGCGTACTCTTGTGCGAGGCGCTCCGACGCGAGCTTGGTCGCGCCGTAGAGTGAAATTGGAGCTTCTGCACTGAAGCCTTCCTTGACGCCGGCCAGACTGACTGCCGTGGGCCAGGGCATGCCTTCGTCGAGGGTGTAAGCGCCTGACTCCGCACGCAATGGCAACTGCAGCAATGCCGGAATCGAATAGACACGGCTGGTGCTCAACAGAACAAAGCCGGCACGCGAGGCCCGGCAATATTCCAACAGATTCACAGTGCCGAGCAGGTTGTGTTCCAGCAATTGCCGGGGGCTGGTCTTTCCATCGCGACCGGCCAACACGCTCGGCTGCGCCGCGGTGTCGATGACCCAATCAGCATAGGGAAGGGTTTCGAAGTCGCTCGCGATCCGAATGTCGCCATGGAAGAGTTGCACGCCAATACTCTTCAAAGGTGTGCGGTTCGTTTCGCTACCCGGGCGCGCAAGGCTATCCATGCCCAGAATCGTGATTCCTTCATGCGACTCTATTAGATAGCGAGCGAGATAACTGCCGACAAAACCGCAAACGCCAGAGATGAGAACCGTCATCCTCATTGAGGCACCGGCAAACGCTCGGACCAGCAGGAGGCGATTTCCGCGATGGTCTGTTTCAGGGTCTTGGTGATCCCCCATTCGGGATAGTGAGCTTTCATTTTCCTAAGATCGCTGTAATAGCAGATATGATCTCCGATGCGATTGCTCTCGACGTATGTCCAGACCTGACCGCGACCGGTATATTCGGCGGTCAGATCGAATGCCTCCAAAATCGAGCAGGAATTCTCAAACCCACCGCCCAGGTTATAAACCTCGCCGCAACGAGGTTTCTGCGCAAATGCCAGCATGAATCGAGCAACGTCCTCAGAATGGATGTTGTCGCGGACTTGTTTGCCTTTGTAACCGAAGACCTTGTATTCCTTTCCGATCACGTTGCATCGAACCAGATAACTGAGGAACCCGTGCAGCTCCACTCCTGCATGATTCGGTCCGGTGAGGCAGCCGCCCCTTAGTGCGCAAGTGGGCATACCGAAGTAGCGCCCGTACTCCTGCACCATAACGTCGGAGGCCACCTTCGAGGCTCCGAACACCGAATGGAGTGATTGATCTATAGAAAAGCTCTCGGGAATTCCGTGCTTAAACTCCGGATCCGCATAGTCCCAGCGTGTCTCCATCTCCACGAGCGGAAGCTTGTTGGGCGCATCGCCGTATACCTTGTTCGTCGACATGTGGATGAACGGCGACTCAGGAGCATAGCGCCGGGCGGCTTCCAGAAGGTTCACCGTGCCCCCGGCATTCGTGTCAAAGTCATCGAAGACGATCTGGGCTGCGCGGTCGTGCGAAGGTTGTGCCGCAGTGTGAACAATCACCGCCGGACGGCTTTCCTTCATGAGCTGAAGAATTCCCTCTCGATTGCGTATGTCGATATTGTGATGCTCGTATCCGGGTATCTCAGTGTGCAGTCGCTTCAATGACCATGAGGTGTCACCCTCCGGACCGAAGAACACGGCGCGCTGATTATTATCGACACCAAGCACCTCATACCCGGCCTGGTGAAAATGGATGCAAACCTCGGAACCGATCAAACCGCAGGATCCGGTAACCAATGCCCTTTTCTTAGACATCTCTTCTTCCCAAACTGAAACAGTTTTTCATCGCTAGAAATAAAGAGCTTATCGCAACCGCTAACGATACCACATAGCACAATCCAGAGCTTAACTGCCACGCTCACACCTCGGTGATGCGACTGATGGGCCACAGTCTGGCCTGGTCGTGAGCAGATTGAGACCCATTAAGTGTGCGAGCAGTATACCAGCCGAGTCACCAAGCAGGGTTGCACAATGACATCTCAGCAATACTGAGTGACGACTACCCTCGACTGCCCGGCGGTTTCGTGCTTCACCGTTTCCAGTGCACGGTTCGCTTCGGCGAGCGGGAATTCTGTCACAGTCTGCTGAAGAGTGAGGTCGCGAGAAAATCGCGTGCGTCCTGGCGCGTCATGTGAGGCGGGACTGCCGAGCCGGAGAGGCGAAGATAGCCGATCACGTCAGGCACTCCCCGGCCCGCTAATTCGGCGGGATTTGCTTTTGGCATGTGGCACTGCCGGTTTCAGAAACCATGCAAGTGGGCATCTTCTCAGATGCGCCGATTGATCACAAACTGCGTCGAGCTAAGCTAGCCCGCATTTCTCACGACAGAATTGTTGTTTGTTTTGGGTGGAACAAGAAAAGGGATAGGAAAGGCCGTCATTTCATGGCATAACTGCGTTGTCGAGACGTAGTTTTGGCCGAAGAAAGGGCGGCCTTTCTAATGACAGAGTGTAGCCAAGAAAGCTTCTCATTTTCGACCCATTTTTCTCGGCGTGTGGAAGCCGGTTTTACGGCGGGCCAGGTATCAAGCGACGGCGGGGCTCTGCTGCTTCGCGAAGTGGATGGCAAGATCAACCTGCTGGTCCGGCTGACCTGCTGCTTCCGTGATGGGCGCAACCAGGACCAGGTGGAACACACGGTGGCCGAGATGCTGTCGCAGCGTATCTATGGGCTGGCGCTGGGCTATGAAGATCTGAACGACCATGAGCAGCTGCGTGCCGATCCGATGTTCGGGCTGTTGAGCGGCAAGCGCAAGCTGGAGGAACCGCTGGCGGGCAAAAGCACGCTAAACCGGCTGGAACTGTGTGGCCGTACGGCGCGTTACCACAAGATCAGTTATCTGCCGGAGGGCTATTGACCGCCTTCTGGTTGACCTCTACATCGAGTCGCACGCAACGGCGCCCACCGAGGTGGTGCTCGATCTGGACGCGACCGACATCCCGCTGTACGGCCATCAGCCGGAGCGGTTCTTCCACGGCTACTACGACAACTACTGCTACCTGCCGCTGTACATCTTCGCCGGCGATCAACTGTTGTGTGCGCGGCTCAGGCCAGCTAACCAGGATGCGGCTGCAGGTTCGGTCGAAGAGGTGACACAGATCGTTGCGCAGTTGCGGCAGCAGTGGCCGGAAGTGAAGATCGTGCTCAGAGCCGACTCCGGCTTCTGCCGCGAGGAACTGATGGGCTGGTGCGAGAACAACCGCGTCGATTACGTGTTCGGCCTGGCCCGTAACCAGCGCCTGCACCGGATCATCGGCAAGCAGATGCACCAGGCGCAGCTGGAGCACCAGACCACCGGCAAGCCGACGCGTGTCTTCGCCGAGTTCTCTTACCAGACCCACAAAAGCTGGTCCTGTTCGCGTCGCGTCGTGGTCAAGGCCGAGTATCTGGATAAAGGTGAGAACCCGCGCTTCGTGGTCACCTCATTAACCGCCGGGCAATGGGCTGCACAGGACTTATACGAGAAGTTCTACTGCGCCCGCGGCGAGATGGAGAATCGCATCAAGGAGCAGATGTGCCTGTTCGCCGACCGGCTCTCCACCGATGAGATGAAGGGTAACCAGTTGCGTCTCTACTTCTCCGCGCTGGCCTACACGCTGGTCGAAGCGCTGCGCCGGCTGGCCTTGAAGGGCACTGAGTGGGCCGAAGCTCAGGTCGATACCATCCGCCGCAAGCTGTTCAAGATCGGCGCCATGGTGCACGTGAGTGTCCGCCGCATCGTGCTGGAAATGAGCTCGGCGTATCCATGGAAAAGCATCTACACCGCGGCTTTCCGCGCTCTGCGCTGCTGACCGTCAGCGTATAGCTCAGAAACTCGCTTCTCTTCGCCCCGGAACCGACCGGCCCAGCGGAGCCATGCTCAAAATACTCACCGTCAATCGAAACCAGATCACAGCGAGGACGTCAAAAGCTTCCGACGGACTCGTTCGCCTTCAAAAAAGCACAATCGACAGTCCCACACAAACACAAACACTCACAACATCAGCCACCGTGAGAAATGCGGGCTAGTGTGGTGTCCCCGAAATACGCGAACAAAGTCTGGTGAGCTTCTGGAAGATGGAATCGGCAGTACAGCCCAATAACGCACAGCAAAGGCCATGTCTCCTCCCACTGGTGGATAAGCCAATACCTGTAGCGCCGATCCAGTGATTGGTAGGCACCTCTCATCACTGTGCGTCCTCGATAAAGAACTTATACCCCCAAAAGAGCGGCAAAGTGCAAGTAGTCCCCACAAAAGTCCCCACAGTGCCCGATCCGGTTTCGCTTGAGAATCAATGTAAGTTGTTGAAAGAATTGGAGGCGCGGGCCGGGATCGAACCGGCGCATAAAGGTTTTGCAGACCTCTCCCTTACCACTTGGGTACCGCGCCTTGGCAGGGCTGTCTCTGTTGAAATCGCTCCACATCGCCGTAGCCAACCCGGCTGGCGCCGGAGGGCGATTTGGAGCGGGAGACGAGATTTGAACTCGCGACCCTCGCCTTGGCAAGGCGATGCTCTACCACTGAGCTACTCCCGCTTACTGCAAGGTTGAGTATACCGGGCGCCCCGAAACCGGGTCAAACACCAGCCCGCGTTCCCAACGCCCCGGCAGCCGGCAGTTCCGCCTGGTCGCTTCTGCTCCCCGACCCGTTCTCGATTTGCACAATCTCCCCGTCGCGCATGTGCAGAATGCGGCCGGCAATCGCCGCCGCTTCGGGATTGTGCGTAATCATCAGCGTCGTCTGGCCCAGCTCCCGGTTCGAGCGCAGCAGCATGTGCAGCACCGCGTCGGAGTTCTTCGTGTCCAGGTTGCCCGTCGGCTCATCCGCCAGCACAATCGCCGGCCGCGTAATCAGCGCGCGCGCAATCGCCACGCGCTGCTGCTCGCCGCCGCTCAGTTCCGAGGGCCGGTGCTCCAGCCGCCCCCGGATCGAAAGCATATCGCTCAGATGGTCGAGATACTTGCGATCCAGCGGCTCCTTGCGCCCGCTCACCGTGTACGCAATCTCGATATTGCCCATGGCCGAGAGCGTCGGCAGCAGGTTGAACTTCTGAAAGACAAAGCCGATCCGATGCTTGCGCAGCCGGGTTCGCTCCGCGTCGTTCAGGCTGGCAAAGTCCACGCCGTCAATCACCACCCGCCCCGACGTGGCCCGCGTCAGCCCGCCCAGCAGGTAAAAGAGCGTCGACTTCCCCGAGCCCGACGGCCCCACAATGGCCACAAACTCGCCGCGCTCCACCGCAAGCGAAACCCCGCGCACCGCCGGCACTTGAATGCGGCCTGTGGAGTAAACCTTGGTCAGGTTTTCGGCAAGAATGATTGGAGAGGACGCTTCGGCCGGCACAGTATCCATTGTAAATGCCGCGTGGGCTGCTGGGCCGTTTCGAGGCTTGGTCGCGAGTCGATGCTCTAAAATGGGTGTGAAACATTCCTAAAGCAGGTTCCCCCAACAGATGACCGTCGATTCAAAAGCCAATCCCGTCAGTTCCATCGAAGCGGCTGCCGCCAAAAGCTGGCCTCAACCTCGTCTCCGTCACGCAGGGTGCAGACCTCCACGGACAGCCCACCGCGGTCTTCCAGCTCGGGCTTCCCGCCGATCAGGGTCGCCAGCTTCAGCTCGAACTGAGTGAAGCCTTTGACTTCGACAAGCCGGACCTGCTGCCCGAGATGACCGCTCACCTCGCCGCCGAGGCAAAGCGTCTTCGCAACCCCCGCCCCGAGTGCTACGTCACCCTGGCTGGCCTGCCCGTCGCCTTCGGCAAGTTCCAGTGGCCCTTTCACCGCTCCACCTCCGGCGCTGACACCTACATCGTCCACGGCGAAATGCACCTGGCCGACGGCGGCGCGCACAACCTGCACGCCAAGGTCGCGGCCTCGGTCACGGTCACCTTTGCCGAGATTGTGCCCGCCATGGAGCAGCCATACGCCGAGACCTTTGTCTACAACGCGATCCGCAAGACAGTCGATCTTGGCCAGCTTGAATTCCTGAAGTCCGGCAACCGCCAGCCAGTCCCGGTCACCACGCGCTTCTACAGCCGCTGGCAAAAGAAGTTCGTCTTCACAGAAACCGACGATAACGAGCGCCTGAAATTCCTTCTCAGCAAGATCTACTGGCTCTCCGGCGTGCTGGGCAACAGCAAGCCCGTCTGGATCGCCGACCCGCGCGATGCTCAGTACCTGAACACAACTGAAGCCGACCTGCTGCGCATGGCCGGGCATGAAGCCGGCGAGGGACTGCTCGTCCTCGAAGGCGAATTCGCTTCGCCCACGCCGCAACTGATGGCCCGTGCCCCCGAGTATCAGGCAGCTCTCGAGGCTGCACTCAACTTCACCAAGCCGCAGTTCAACGAGTCCATGCGTTCCGGTCAGGCAAATATGTAGATGCTTGCGGATAGTCCGATTTCGCTGATTCGTCAACTTCGAAAACGCCACCTTTCGACGCCCCCAAAGAGTCTACGTGAATTCCGAAACTGCTCTAGACAACTGTAAGAACGATTTTCCCCTCAACCGAGCCTGCCGCCAATAGCTCGATGGCTCGTCTTGCGTCAAGCAGCCCGAAGGTCTTGGTAACCAGTGGGTCGATCTTCTTTTCCGCGAGAAGCGCGAAAATCTTGGGCAAATCTTCGCGGAGAAGCTTGGGGTCTTTTCGGTAAAGCGCACTGATCCCATAGAAGTCGCCGCGCCGTCCACGCAGGCGTGCGCCTATAAAGATGTTGCAGAACATTGCTATCTTCGAGAGAATTCCCGGCGCGCCCATAAAGCCAAATCCAACCACCATCCCGCCCCGATGCAGCGAGCCAATGCACTCGCCAATGTTGGCTCCGCCTATCGCATCGAATACATAGTCCACGCCTTCGGGCTCGGCAGCACGGATGAGGTCGCTTAAACGTCCTTTTCGGTAGTCGATTGGCGTGGCACCGAATGAGCGAACGGTGGCATGTTTTGTTGCTGATGCGGCGCCGTACGTCTTTACTCCCGCGAGCCTTAACAATTGCAGCGTCGCGGTGCCTACTCCCCCCGCGGCTCCGGTCACGAGTGCCGTTTGGCCAGCGCGGACATTCGCGACGCGATGAATCATTTGCCAGGCAGTTCCATAGTTCAAGATCACCGCGGCCGCATCCCGGTCGGAGACCCCGTCTGGCACAGGCAGAAAGTGCTCGCCACCCCGCACGAGGTATTCCGCGAAGCCCCCATAAACTGTTAGCGCTGCCACGCGCTGACCCCGATCAAAGTCCGTAACACCGTCGCCAATCGCGTCAACCACACCGACCGCTTCATACCCGAGGACAAATGGAATCTTTGGCGCAAACGGATAGTTGCCGTTCAACATGATCAGATCTGTCGCTCCCACCCCTGCCGCCCGAACGCGAACACGGAGTTGCCCTGGGCCGGGAAGCTCGATCGGCAACTCGACGATTTGGAGGCCTTCCGGGCCGCCCTTTTTCGTCAACATCACTGCCTGATAGGTTGCACTCACATATGTCCTGTTCGGAATTCACTGCAGTGGCGAGCATCAGCCAGAATCATACTCTGGCTGACCAACCAGAGGACATTCCGTCGAGCGCCACTATTTCTGACAAGCTGTTCATAGTGCCTTACCGCATCCTGAGCAGAACCGCGCACCTGACGGATTCACCTTCTGGCAGTTGCCGCAGGCAGCCAGTGCCCCGGCCTGGGTCGGCATTGGGACTCCCGCCGGCGGCGGCACATTCACCATCACATCGAACGGCTGGCCAAAAGCCGGCATTGGCATCCCCAGCGCCGCGGCGATTCCAGCCGCCTGAAAGGCGTTGAACTCACGTACCCGCGCCGGCATAAAGAAGCACTCGATGAATCCCAGCATCGACGGGATTCCGAGTCCAGAAGAAGCAGCAGTAAAGAATCCCCAAACCAGTCCGGCGCAAGGTAGAAGTGGTGAACGCCAAACGTTCCCAGAAACAGCGCCAGCAGAATCCCCACAACCTCATCGCGACGCACCTGCTTCATATTGCTGGTAAAAGACTGCTTGCGCGTTCATGTACGGGGCGGTAGTCATGCCGGTTCTCCTTGCCTGGGCTGCACTTCCAGATACGCTAACGGACCGGGCCGGGTTCCCGCCAGCATCTTCAATCCGGGCCGCTCTGCAAGGAGGTACGCAGGTAGCCCGCCATATGCTTGCCCCATTCATGCGTGCCGTTTGAGCATGAGCGGGATGGCATGAGCCTCCACCGCGACGCGGTCATCCCGAGTGCGAATGGGCGCTATGGCCCACTAAAGCTCATGAAATCCATACCCGCGGTCATTCCGAGCGAGTCCGCGCAGCGGACGAGTCGAGGAACCTGCATTTCCATCGCTTACCATGATTTTCGACGGAGCGGCCGGCGCCAAGTGGAGGGAGCCCAGGGACCTGCGTTTGCCTCAATCTCAAGCTCCGCAGTCTTCGCGAGCAACGATAACTCCGAGTGCGCCCCTTGATCTCCGTCCTTTGCCGATCATTTCCCGGAACCGGCGCACAATGGAAATAGCTTCCCAAAACCACTCAGAGCTGGAAGCTGGAAGCTGAGAGCTGTCTCTTCGCCCCTAACTCCTTTACTGAGAGGAATCTGCGGCTAAGTCCAATGATGAGAGGAATTTGGCGCTACATTCTATCCCGTAACCCTATGAAAACAAGGAATTTCCTTGCAGAGATAGGGGAGGGGGGGGTGGCACTTCCCACATAATGGGACTTCGTAGGCTGCGGCCAGACCCTGCACATCACTTCCGTGTACAGTCGCCAGCCGCGATCGACCATTCGGTACGCCAACTTGTCGTAGCATCAAACCTGCCATGACCTCCCCCTCGACTACCATTACCTCTCCATCGACCAACGGAACCTACCTCATCGGCGGTGACCTCTCCGTGCACCGTCTCGGCTACGGAACCATGCGCCTGGTCGGAGACGGCGCCTGGGGCGAACCGCGAGAGCCTGAGACTGCACGACGTGTCCTGCGCCGCGCGGTCGAGCTCGGCGTCAACCTCATTGACACGGCGGACGCCTACGGTCCCGAGATCGCCGAGCGCCTCATCGCCGAGGCTCTGTACCCCTATCCCGCAGGCTTGGTTATCGCAACCAAGGGCGGCATCACCCGCCAGGGCCCGTCCAAAACCGAGTACGTGGGCCGCGCGGGTTACCTCATCCAGTGCGTAGAAATGAGCCTTCGGCGGCTCAGGCTTGAGCGCATCGAGCTCTATCAACTGCATCGCATTGATCCGCGCACGCCGCTCGAGGAGAGCCTCGGCGCGCTCCGCCGCATGCAGGAGCAGGGCAAGATTCGACATATCGGTCTGAGCGAAGTGTCGCCCGCCGAGATCCAGGAGGCCCGCAAGATCGTTCCGATCGTCACGATCCAGAATCGCTATTCGCTCACCGATCGTCGCCACGACAAGACGTTGATCTGGTGCGAGCAACACGGAATCGGCTTCTTGCCGTGGTATCCCATGGCTGCGGGAAAGATGTTGAAGAACGATCACCCGTCTTTGGAAGCCTTCGCCCGCATCGCCTCGCGCCATTCCGCCACGCCCGCGCAGCTCTCGCTTGCCTGGCTTCTCCAGCGCTCGCCGGTGATGCTGCCCATCCCTGGCACCTCGCAGGTGGCGCATCTTGAGGAGAACCTCGGCGCCACGGGCTTGAAACTCGACGCCGAAGAGATGGCTGAAGTCGAGAAGGCTACGTGGATTTGAAGCTACTCCGTCGATCCATTGTCCTCGGCCGGAAGCATCTGTGAACTCACAAACGCGAAATGCAATCCGTCCGGCGCCCAGTTCGGCACGTTGTCACTTCCGGCCCCGCCCACAACATTTACCAGCACGCGAATCTTTCCGTCCGCCACGTTGAGAATTCGGAACGCAATGTCCTTGTCCGCAGGATGGCCAGTCACTCCCTTGCCGAAGCTGAGAATCAGGATTGACTTTCCGTCGGGCGAAGGATGCGGCGTCCAGTTGTTGAACTCGTCTGACGTAACCTGCTCAGGCTTGCTCCCATCCGCCAGCATCCGCCAGATCTGCATCGCGCCGCCCGCGCGGTCAGAGTTGAAGTAGATGTACTTGCCATCCGGCGAGTAGTCCGGATCGTCGCTGATGCCGCTGCCGGTTGTCAGTGCCGTCTCCGCACCGCCCGCCACCGGAATCGAATGGATGTTGCCGCCGCCCTTGAAATCCGGCCTCGTGAACGCAATCGTCTTCCCGTCCGGAGACCAGCTATGAAAGTACGACCAGGGATTCTCTGTCAGCAGGCGCGGTTCTCCGCCTTCGGAAGGCACGAGGTACACACGCGTCTCCGGCTTTCCGGGCATACTGCAACTGATCGCCAACAACTTGCCGTCCGGCGAGAGACCATGGCTTCCGGTGCATTTCGTAGCAGTGCCCGTATCGAGTTGCGTCGCCTTGCCGCCGTCAGCTGGAATTGTCCAGATGTGCCCGTCGCGATTGAAGATCAGCGTCTTGCCGTCTCTGCTCCAGTTCGGCGCTTCCATCCGACCGCGCTCGCTCGCGATTACCAGCTGGCGCCGGAAGTTGTCTTCGATGCCGATCGTCTGCAGTGTGCTGAACAGAATCTTCTGAGCCGGAGTTGCCGGTGCGGTGAGCGGCGTCAACTCGACATGCGCAAACGTCGCCTTCTCTGTAACGTCCTTGTTGTGCGAGCAGACACCGATCCCCGCATAGAATGGTTCGTCGAAATGCATCTTGATCGATGCGCCCACCTGGTGCAGCGGCTCCGTCCCCACGCTCAGAAACATGGTGATCGTGTCGCCGCGCTTTTCGAGCCGCACGCGTCGCGGCGCATCCATATTCAACTCGATGTCTTGCGTTGTCGCGCCCTTCGTCCGCCGATACTGAAGACCCATCAGCCCCGAGCCGTGCTGTGCCGCGTCTGCGTACACTCCATCCGCATCCAGCGTCTGCCGAAACATCAACACCGTCTTGCGATGAGGGTTCGGATTGCCCGTCGATTCCGGAAAGTTCATCTCCGCCGTCAGGGCCATGTCGCCCGAGACTTTCTTCCACACAAAGTGAAAGGCGTCCACCGTCGACCAGAGATTCTCACCCGCAGCCGTGATGGTATAAACGCCCTTGTCCGCGCCATACACAAGCGTTCCCGGTGGCGTTACGCTGCCCACATCGGTCTGTCCCTCAAAGATTCCCAGGTGATTCGAAGGACTCTGTGCGACCAGCTCATTCGCTCCGAAACTCAGGACCGCGGCAACTGCAAGCACCATCGACTGGCTGGCATATCTCAAAGACACTGGCATTCCTCCGTTCGACTTCTGCTCTGACTGCAGACAAATCGGTTCAACTTATACATCCATCTTGTTAGGCGACCGTTGAGGACACGAGATTTCACGTTATTGACGCATCAGGGATGCGCCGCATCGGGTGTTGCCGAAGTTTTCCAATTCACCACGTGGTAAATGGCGGGCTCGTCACCCACGTTTCGCACCCCATGAAGTTGATTCGACGCAAAGAAAATTACTGAACCTGGCCCCACGCGCTTCCATTCGCCGTTGATGAATGCTTCCAGGGTGCCCTGTCTGATGATCAGCATCTCTTCATTCGGGTGACGATGTGGCGGATGCGGAGACTTGCCGGGATTGAGCGTGGTGATGTGCACTTCCAAATTCTCCAGCGTAGCTGTGGGCTCGCTGACAACCTGCCTGACAGAACCCACCTCAGTTGTCTTGACAGGAATAGTGTTCCAGTCGAAGGCAGTTGATCCCAGCACGCCCGGTTTGTCAGCGAGTGCGAATGCACCCGCCGTCAAGCCGGCTGTTGCAAGTGCTATGAACAGGTCTCTGCGCGTAATCATCTCTTCTCCTTGGTCCGGTATTGAATGTCCTCGACGCCCAGTTTTCCGATCCGTGAATACGTAGTGAAACTCCATTTCGTAAACAGGCAAGATCAAGCCCTGGTTTCGAGTTAATCACGATCGTTCAGCGGCAAATGAGCGGAGCGGCCCAGGCCCCCAAACGAGGAGCAAATCGGCGAACCATGCTCGCCTCCAGTAAACCCTTTTACTACAGGAGGCACAGTTTTGACAGTATGATCCCTGAGAAGGTAATTCCAGAGGAGCTTGTTCACACAAAACCAATTCATTCGGATTCAGCCCTGCCGGATCATGCTTGGACTCCAGCGAAGAGCAAGCTCTTGTTGGATCAGGCAATTAGGATGGTGTGCATGACGAATTGGCTGTTGTCTTTTTTGTTTGTTGCCACAGCTTTATGGCCGAGACCCGCAGTCGTGGCCCAGAATGTTTCCTTCGACGCAGCAGCCGAACGCGAAGCAGCTGGAGACCAGCCCGACAATCCCGGTCCACTCTCTAAGAACCTCTCGCCCAGGCTGAATCGGTCAGACATCCTGAAAGCAATGAAAACCGTGGCAGGCTGGCAACTGAAGCAGGCTGAAGGCCGCTACAACATCCAATGGACTTATGCGGCGCTGTACGACGGACTCCTCGCCGCTTCAAGCGCCACGGGAGAAAGCCGATACCATGACCGGGTTCTGGAAATTGCGAAGCAGAATCGCTGGGAGCTCGGACCGCGCTTCGCGCACGCCGATGATGAGGCGATCGGGCTCACTTACCTTTCGTTCTACGCCCAGGACCCAAAGTCTGAAAGGCTTCTGCCGACGCGCGACGGTATGGACAAGGTTCTGGCTCGCCTCGATGACCCAAAGAACAATCTCTGGTGGTGGTGTGACGCGCTCTACATGGCTCCTCCCGTACTTGCGCAATTGTCGATTGCCACTGGAGACCGTCGATACCTGGACTTCATGAACCACGAATGGTGGCTCACCTCCGGCGCTCTCTACGATCCTCAAGAGCATCTCTACTTTCGCGACAACCGCTTCATGACCATGCACGAGGCAAACGGCAAGAAGGTCTTCTGGTCACGCGGGAACGGATGGGTGCTCGCCGGCCTGGCAATGGTGCTGGAGCGGATGCCGGTCACCTATCTCGATCGCAACAGGTACGTACAGCAGTTTCAGGAAATGGCAGAGCGTATCGCCGGCCTCCAGCAGCCCGACGGCCTGTGGCGCGCAAGCCTTCTCGACCCGGATTCGTATCCGAATCCTGAGATCTCAGGCTCCGCCTTCTACACCTATGCGCTGGCATGGGGAATCAATCACGGCATTCTTGATCGGAAGAAGTACTTGCCGACTGTTTCCAAAGCTTGGCGAGGAATGCTCCGACATGTCTACGAAGATGGGCGCCTGGGCTCTATTCAACCGATCGGCGGGGAACCTGGAAAGTTCAAACCTTCCTCAAGCTATGTATATGGAGTAGGCGCATTCCTTCTGGCCGGATCTGAGCTATCGCAGCTGTCCGGGAAGAAATGAATGCGTCCTGCTCACCTAGCGCATGCTTCCAATTGGAACGGGATCCATGTCCGCGTAGTCCTGGTTCTCGCCTCCCATGCCCCAGCAGAACTTGTACGCCTGCGTTCCGGCGCCCGCGTGGATTGACCATCCAGGAGAGAGTGCAACTCCTCGGTTGCTTAAAATCAGGTGTCTTGTCTCTTGCGGCGGACCGATGAGATGGAAGATGCGAGCGTCGTCAGCAACGTCGAAGTAACAGTAGATCTCTGAACGGCGCATATGCGTGTGAGCCGGCATCGTATTCCACACACTGCCGCTGTGCAAATGGGTCACGCCCATCACAAGCTGACAACTCTTTGCGCCCGCCATGTGAATGTACTTGTAAATCGTTCTCTGATTCGCGGTTTCGGCGCTGCCCAGTTCGCTTGGCTGTGCATCTGCCTTCTTCACCAGGACAACCGGATGCGCGGTGTGAGCTGGATAACTGAGAATATAAAATACCGCCGGCGAATCCTTGGCTTTCGATTCGAACTGAACATCCGCATTTCCGCGGCCAATGTAGATCAGGTCGAGATTGTCGATCTCGTAAGTTGTGCCACCTACTCTTACAACTCCCGGCCCGCCAATGTTCAACGCGCCCAGTTCACGGCGCTCAGTGAAGTATGCCGCTCTGAGTTCCGGACTGGTGGGCAGCGCAATCGGGCTTGCGAGAGGAGCGGCCATTCCCACGACCGCCCGATCCAGATCGATATAGGTCAGATGAATCGCTCCCGGCTCGTAGAGCGAATCGACGAGAAAGGAATCGCGAAGCTCCTGCGTAGTCATGCGCGGATAGCGAATCGGATCGCAAACCATAAGTGTCTTCATGACAGTTCTTTCACCCTGTTCTTTCCAGACGGCTGGCAGAGGCGGCGTGCGAGGACGGTGGACGATCTGCAAAAGTTCTTCGCGGAGCACAGCATTTCGCTCCAGTCAGCAAGACCAGAAAGTCAATTTGAACACAGGACGGTAATAAATGGTCAAATCGACCCCGCTCCGATGGCAGTCCTCTTTCCCGCAACGGTATGGGAGCGCACAAACGAGTTGGCAGAGTTCTACTGATTCTTGAACGACTCGTCGGACTCTGCGCCGGGGCGGGGTTTCCACGCGAGGTTGTAGTATTGGCCGCGATCGCGTGCCCATGGGTCAAAGGCGTTGACCACATTCTCCAACTCGGGGCGCAGCTCCGGAATGTTGCGCATGAGGAGCATCTTCATCGGCAAGACTGGTTGCTTGTGTCCATTGGGAGCTCCCTTTTCCATCACCGCCGGGCCGGGTCCGTTGTTGTTGACCCAATCGACGCCGAGGGTTGTGTAGAATTCCGGACGGAAAGACGATGTGAAGAAGCGATCGCTGAAGAGTCTGCGCGACGCATTGAGAATGAAGACCACGAACTGAGTTTCAGAGATTGCGAAGCCGTGCGGGCGCCTGTACTCGGCCAGGTATCCGACGGCGGTGTCGACATCTTCGATGTTGTCAACGAGGGAGCCGTTGGGATGGCCGAGACAGTCATTGATCGGTGTCCCGTCGTCATTGACCTGAGCATCGGTGATAACTTTCGAAGCGTCGCACACATGCTGTCCGTAGACCTCGCGCATGGTTGCGACCGTAGCCTGCTGGTCGGCACGCTCGGGCGATCCCGGCGCAGTTGCAGGGATCCATGAAGTCATCGAAGCTGGTGAGCTGGCGCAGTCCATATTGCCG
The DNA here is from genome assembly GCA_963751225.1 of uncultured Acidobacteriaceae bacterium. Taxonomy (GTDB): domain Bacteria; phylum Acidobacteriota; class Terriglobia; order Terriglobales; family Acidobacteriaceae; genus Telmatobacter. Next base: position 45,164 of record CAVVTY010000001.1, on the reverse strand, counting down.
CCTGAACTCATTGAAGCGCGGCACTCCGTGTTCGCGGTCACGGAGGATATCAAGCGCAACCACGTCGATCTGCTGCGTCTTGCTGTCGAGCCTTCCCATTTTCAGGTTCTGAAGAAACGTGGGCGAATTGTGCAACGTCAACAAGCCCAGGCGCTGGCGTCCCAGGGTCAGTCCCCAGTTTGCCATCCCCATGGTGTGCATGAAGGGGGTTGCCTTTCCCTGGAAGGTTTCGACGACGGGAATGCGCTTTGCGATCTTGTTCGGGTCGGCATTCAGATCGCGATACTCCAATAGATCCGGAACTAGCGGATGCAACCGGTAAACGGAGACGAATTCCTCAGGGAAGTTGAAGGGCGAGCCAAAATGATTCACGCCGCCATTGGTGAATTTCGGATCGGTTATGTCGTAGCCGTGCACCTTGCTTCCGAGGCCGAAGATGCCGGGGCCAGATGCGAATACCGAATACCACTCGGTCGCCTTTGCCACGTCTTTCTGACTTTCCAAAGTTCTGAGTTACGACATCGCTGAGAGCCTTTGAAAGGAGGCCGCCGTTGGCTCCGAGAAGGCCACTCCAGTTTCCATTCATCCCCAGATTCAGCGGCTCGTTATAGAGCAGTTGAGGAGTCCATTCGATGGTGTGAATCTTGGCGATTTCAGCTGACACAACGAGTCGCGCAACTTCAAACAGCTCGTCGGGAGTGACGTCGCGATACCGAATGACTTTCTTTGGCTGTGCCGGATCTCGAAGTCCGCTATCTGCGTCAGGTTTCGAAGCAGCGATACGTCTGAACTCAGTGACGAAGGAGTTATGCTCTCTTGCGAAGAGGTTGTGAAGGAAGCTGAGTCCAACGGTCCAGTTGTCAGGGAATCCGGCAACCTCCTGTCCGGACCATTCAGGGTTGATGGGATCTGATGGACCGAACACCGGCAGATAACCGGGGCCCGATTGGCCTGTTTCTGCAACCAGCAGCAATTTGGCCGGGTCCTTTGGATCGCGCTTGACACGCTGGTGAGAGGTGTCATCGAAGCCGTACAACTGCGAAGCGTCCCACCAGGCTGTATTGGTGTTGCGCATTGTCCTGGGTGCGCGGGACTGATAGGTGACTCCATTGACCGTAAATGTTTCCGGAGCAGAATCCTGAGCAACGTACCCCTTGTCCATCCGATCGTCTGGCCGGCAGCCAAGCTTTGCGATATCTTCCGGCGTGAGCGGTTGCTCGACGTTATTCACGAGCTTCTTTTCACATCCAACTCTCATGTACTCCGTGGCATTGTGTCCCTCTTCAAGATGAGAAAACCAGTCGTGCGTCATGAACTGAATCCAGAATGCGGCGAGCACATTGAAAAAGGGGGCCTTCAGATAGTCGCAGCGGGCGTCCTTTGAATCGTCCGGAAGACCGTATCCCTGCATGCATTTGTCAGGGCTTGACTGCACGCGCGTGAAAAGTCGCCGACTGATGACCTGCGGGTCGGGCTCAAGAAGTGACAGACGATTTCCGTGCCGGCTGCGCGTGAGCTCGTTCAAGCCGAGTTCAGGGAACGATGTTTCGAACTCGACATTGCGCGCAAACAGCATCCCAGACGAGCCCATGGCCGGATTGAGTATGTCGTTGCAGACACCCGTTTCAGTTCTCCATCGAATCAAGTCACCCTTGCATGTCTGAGTGCCGTCACCTCCGACCGCGCTATAGAAGGGGCTTGATGGTGGCAGGCGCATTTCAGGCCACACCTTGAGGGCACCGCCACCAACGCCGCCCTGGCCCTGGACATATTTTGAATAGGTGCCCGAGTTATCAAAGAGATTGAACTTGATCAACTCAACCCTTTGCAGTTCCAGGTCAACCAGTGCGCCTGCGACACCGCGGTCAGTCGGCAGCTTTGCGGCTACAAATCCCTTTGGCAGCGACGCCAAATCTCCCGTTCCCCAATAGTTCGACCAATCCACCCAGGGCGTTCCCCGAAACTGGAGTGCCTGTTCACCCCCACGGCAGAGAGCTGTTGCCTCTGACACCTTGCCCTGAAATCGCAGACCGCGCGCATTCGGAATCTTGAGAGTGTTCAGTTGGTCCACGACCATCTGGGCACATGCATGCAGGGCCTGTGCCTCCTCCTGCTTGCCTGAGGGAGCTTGCGGACCGCTTTGCTTCCCCGTTGAACCCGATTGAGCCTGAAGGAGGCACCCTGCTGAGAGCACCAGTGCCGCGACGCTCTTGCGATTCATAAGTTCTCCTCTCGATCCTCACCCACCACGGAATAGACTGGTGCGCGCCAGGTTCGCTGCGCTTCATTCTTCAAAACCGGAATATACCCGTCATGCATCCAAGCCGCTGATTTGAAAAGGCAGGATGAGCAACGGAATAGGAAGACCTCTACCTGATCTTCAGTCTCAGCAAATTGTGTGCTCACCGCCGCCGTTGAGCTGCCCCAGGAGTCTTGTTTGTTCGATGCTGAGAGATCTCAATTGCTACGCAGCAGGGGAAGAAGGGTCGTTCCAACCGGCTCTGCGGGACAGCCTGTGTCCCATTGAAATCGGAATCCGGTTTTCTCTTTTCTCTTTACTACATTCTTCGCCGCATACGGCGGAAAAGTGAGCCGAATGTTAGCACCCGCACGAGATTGTGTGCAATACAGAATGCTCGGCTTCAGAAGAAATGACTGCACACGCTACGCATCACCCAGATGAAATCGATCTTGACACTGCTCATGGTTTGGCGCTATACACTTGAGCGAACTGCTTCCTCGCCTAAGTACTATCATTGCGCTTGCCTCCTGAAATCTGTGTAACTTGATTTGCGTTGCCGGGTTAGTGTACCGCTTTTGAGCCCTCATCCCCCCGACCACCTGAGGTGCGCCCATGGCTTCCAATACCGTCACAAACTGGTTTGGCAACGTTGTCTCTCACCCGGCCGTAATCGTCGATGCCAACTCGCCGGACGACATCATCGCCGTCCTCAAGGACCCGACAAAATACCCATCTCCGGTTCGAGCTGTGGGTTCAAACCACTCGACGGCGCCTTGCGGAGTTGCCGACGGTGGCACTCTGATTCGCATGAAGATGAACAAGATTCTCACCATTACCCAGGACAGCCTCACTGTGGAGGCTGGAGCGGTTCACCTGGATATGGCAAAGGCCCTCGAGGCGAAGAACCTGCAGTTTTATGTCAACACCGAGATCGGCAGTTTATCAGCGGGAAGTGCAGGATGCGCAGGGACCAAAGACGCCTCGTTTGAAGGGGAATTTGGCCAGGTCGGCTCCTACGTCACAGGCGTGAAGATGGTGCTTCCGAATGGCGACCTGCTGCAAGTCACCGAAGACGCGCAGCCGGACTTGATGCAAAAAGTGCGATCAAGCTATGGCCTCTTCGGAATCATCTATGAAGTGACCTATAAGATACGCCCGCTCACTCCAATGCATGTGCATCACAAGACCTATAGCCTTCAGGAATTCATTGCTGCCTTACCAGACCTGAAGGCGCTTGGATACTCGATCATGTATTACCTCTTTCCGTTTTCAGACCAGATCACGGTTGAGTTTCGTAAATACAATCCTGGCGCGACCGGAGAACCAAATCGAGCCGCATGGGCGATCAGGAACCACATCTGGGGATCATCGGGACCGAAGTTTGGACACGACACTGAGCAGAACGTCTCTGTTCCATCTATCCGTTACGGCATCATCGACGCCTTTAATGCCAGCTGGCGTCAGACATTGGAGACAATTGTCAGCAGCGATTACACGATTCCCACGGATCAGATCATCCAGTATCCGCCCGTTTCTGGCGACAGCCGCTATACTTTCAGCCTCTTTGCTTTCCCCGAAGAGGAATTTCCAACCGTATTGGCCGACTTTTTCAAATTCTGCAATGACTACTACGCACAGAAAGGATACCGTTCGAATCTCCTATATGTGGGGTATCGCATCGCGCAGGATCAGAAGGCCCTGATCTCGTACTCTTACGACGGGACTGTGATGACCGTTGATCCGGTGTCGACCGCGAATCCCGGATGGGATGACTTTCTGATCGCCTACAACCAGTTTTGCAGCGACCGCAATGGAACGCCATTGCTGAACCAGACTCCAAACCTGAATGCCGCAATCGTGCAGAAGGCGTTCGGCGACAAGTTAAAGATATTTGCGGCCATGCGGAAGCAGTACGACCCTCAAGACAGGCTCTTGAACAAATACTTCCGGGATTTGCTTCCTCAGCCCTGAAAAGGCCGATCAATTCTCTGAGCAGACACGGACTTTGCGGTTGATCTCGTCACGGATCCCGCCCGCATGACAGCCTCTTCTCCCCGCCCGCGAACCGGATAAACAGATGCTCTGCAGCGATTTCGCTGAAGCATCGCTGGAGACTCACAAGCATTGTTGGCTCAACGGTGCTCGATATATCGTATATGAACGATATTGTGCGTGAACGTTAAGAAAGAAAGTGCCAATGGTAGACGAGACGCGAAAGGCCGATCAGAGCGCCCCGGGCACCTGGCCAACTGTTATGAGTTGGGTTGGACGGACAACCGCCCTTATTGGGCTGTTTGGCACGTTGGCGGGCGGAGTCACCTGGCTCATCAACCACCACAAGCGCGTAGCCGAGCAGGGGGCCAGAATGGCGCTTGCTCAGGCACAAGCGAAGCAGGGCGAGTACCAGGCCGCTGTTGAAACTTACGCGGCTGTCCTGAAGGCGGACCCCTTGTACCGTCCCGCTCTCGACCAGCAACTGGACACTGCGATGCTCTGGGCTGAGGACTTCCACGTTCTTGTCCCCGAGGGCAAAGACGCGACAGATCTCTCTGCTCCACAGCTGGACGAAATCATGTCTATTCTCGACGCCGGTTTGACGCGAAGCAAGGGAACGCGCGCTGCTGACATCCAGGCCCATCTCGGTTGGACGCACTGGCTGAACCAGCACATTGCAGAGCGTGAGTTCGGCCACGCGGCCGAGCAGAACTTTCGCGCCGCTTTGGCCACTGACCCAACCAATGTCTACGCCAACGCGATGCTGGGCAACTGGATGCTGCAAAACCGAGGAGACTTCAACGAAGCCATCAAGCACTTCGACATCGCCCTCTCGACCGGCAAGGTGCGTCCCTTCGTCAGGGCGCTGCAATTGGGCGGCTTGATTCATCTCGAAAGGCCAGGAGCTCGGGCCGAAACCGTGAAAGTCGCAAATGAAATGCGCAAATCCAGCGAATCGTTGGACGGAGCGTATAAGACCCGCATACTGGGCTTCTGTTTCGATCCTGTCGTTACCGGCCACGCCGAACTTCACGAATCTCTTTCCGCTGTGCCACCCGATGAGGTCTGGAATACCTATCTGTGGCTAGACGACAACCCGGACAAAGCCGGCGATCACGTGCTCGTTCACCAGTTCATCCAGGCAAATATCATGGAGATCAGCGGGAAGCGCCGAGAGTCCCTGGATCAATATCAGACTCTGCAAAGGCAATTGAAGAATTCACCAGGCACGATGAAGAACTCCGTCGATGCAGCCATCGCCAGGCTCTCTCATGGATGACTCGGGTCCAGCCCGAGGCGCGCGACACACGCAACGAGTCCGGCCCGATCTTTGATCGACGATCCACGTCGAAGTGTTAATCGACAGGGTTGGAGCGATTCCGCAATTTACGCAACCGATTCTGTATCTGGAAGGTGGCTTTCTTCGCGCGGAAAAAGCCACCTTGTCCCGATGACTCCAGACACAACGAACGCGGAAACACTTCATGTCGGATTGGATACAACTGGGACGATCTTGTAGGTGGATCCAAGCTGCGTTCCGTTCCGAGTCAGATTGCCGGGCTGATAGGTGGCATCGTGAGTGCAGCGGATTTGAACACTGCTCCCCACAGACGAATCGGCAGCGATTTCTCTCGATTTAGGGAATCCCCATAGAACCGTCCATGACTCGTGCTTCTGATCAAGCGAGTGCTTGCCGTCGGGAAGACTAAGTTGCGGGGCCACGCTCGGGTCAATAGCCAGACCCAGCGCCGTTGCCTTGCTTACCATCCATGCGAGAGTGATATCTGATAGTCCGTGTTCCGGATATCCGCCGCCAACGTCGCAATGCACCCCTGTAAACCAAACCTGCTCCATCGTCTGACCCTGCACCGGTGTCCCGGTCCAAACCGTGGGAGGAAACTCACTTCGACGCTCGTCGATCGCCAGTGCCTGGTACGCGTTCATAACATTGGGACTCAGTGAAGTATCGAGAAAGCCGTAAAGCAACGGAGACACTCCACCAAAGATCGCTGGGATCCCGAGCGATCCGACGGTGTCCCAGACACCGATCATGGTGATCTTGGGTTTCTCAATGGCGTATCGGCCCTGAAGATCCGCCAGAATCTGCGCACGCTTGTCCTTTTCCCGATATGCCGTGAATGCGGCTTCGACGAGTGCGTCATCGAAGTTCTGCGTGGGAAGGCCCGAGGCGGTGATCATTCCCCCAAGGGCTCGTGCTGTGTACGCGCCCCGACTGAATCCAAACAAGAACAGGCGGTCACCGGATTCGTAGACATGCGCAATTTTTGAATACCCCTCCTTTATCTTCTGAAAGAGCCCTGTTCCGAATGCGCCCCCCAGCAGCTTGTCAATCGGCGTTCCATCCGACCCCACACCGTCGTCGTAATATGCCACCTGGTTGGCATTGATCGTACAGGCCTTGAAAAGCCTGTACACGTTGGTTCCATTTGCACTGGAATCCCAGGTACCATCTGCGCAAAACACAATGCTCTTCGCCATAGAGATCTCCCAGGTGATGCTCTGTACTTAGCGGCACAGAGGTTTGAAGTTCGTTCGATCGTCAACCTTCATCGTTGGATTCAGTCGCCAGGGTCTCGGCCAGAGCCTTTGCGGCTGCCGCTATCGATGATGGGTTCCCTGCCGCAATCGCTGTGGCGAGGCTCAAAGCGGATGTTGCGATAGTTATCGCCTTCGATATGTCGGTTAGCACCTTGAGTTGGGCCTGCGCCTGAGAAGTAACAACTTTGATGTTCGCCAGCTCCTGTTGAATAGATTGAAGAGTGGCGCCGATCGCCTCAGCCGTGAAATAATGTGCGCGATCTTCCAGTGCCTGCGCTTCGTCTTTGAGCCGCGCCATCTGATACGGGGTAAGCGGCGGGTCCTGATCGCCCAAACGAAAGTCATCGACTGCTTGCGAAAGATCGTTGAAAAGATCCGCCAACCTGCCAGCTTCAGCAACAGGATCGATAACCACACGCGCTCCTTGCGAACTCATTGCGATCCTCCACAACTCAAAACGTCAGAATCCTTTTTCAATCAGCGGCAACAGGTCCTTCAGTTGAGCCACATAGGGCTCAAGCAGCGCCACTATTTCCTTGGCTTTCAGATGAGGCGCGTTGGCCGCCAGTTCGGCAGTCCCTCTTGACAGTGTCTCTAATGCCTTGATCAAGGACTTAGCCGATGCACGCCTGGCCTGAAGCGCCTGCTCGTCGGCATGCCAACGATCGTCCAAAGCCAGTGTCACTTCCGGTGAGGAATGTAACTTTGCAAATTCCTTGTAACGCACGGCTAACTTCTCTTCTTCAGAGGCAAGTTGGCGGGCTATGTAGCCCTCTCGAAGGATCTTGATCAAAGCGTCGTTTACTTGAGTAATACTGCCGCTCGCGCTTACGAGGTCCTTCTCCATCTGCTTCTGCTGGTATCTGGCTGTGGAAGCTGACACTATGATTTTCGCGAGCGAACCCAGAGCGTCTTGAGTTGAAGAGCCGGCACCTACTGCGGCTCCAGTCTGAGATACCAGCGCTTGAGCATCTGCGCCGGCCTTTGTGGTTCCGAATGACGCCAGGTCATTCAGTGCGCCATAGTAGTCAAAGAGGATTGAAACGGCCGCCTCCGCCCCACCCGCCTTTTCTCCGATTGCTGTACAGTTTGCATCGTCCTGAGCGGGAAGGGTGAACGCTCCGAATTCTGTCCGCGATGCAACCTCTCTCATGCACGATTGCTTCATATCCGCAAACACCGGGATTGCCGAAGACAACGTAGTTGTTGCAGAACCACAGAACTGGGACACGGAATTCGGCGTTGTGCATCCAGACAGCGCAAGCAACAATCCAAGCACCACCAAAGTGCCCTGTCGTCTCATTGGTCCCTCCGGAAATCGAGAAGGAGATATGTCGCCGCAGGTTCTAAGGGAAGTCTGCTCGCTCAGTCGCGGTAGAGCAAGACACGCCAATCTTACCCCAGCCCGTTCGAAAGAGATATGGAAATACCTTTCGAGAGCTTCTGGATAGACCAGGAAAATGCGCCGGTGTATGCGATTGATTCTGCAGACTTCGTAGTTTGAACTATGCGGATAACAAGTCTCATCAGATTTGACTTGACTTCTTCTTCTGATTGCTCCATTTTGTGTGCGTCGCTGACTCGGGCCTTAAAAACGCGCCCAGCGCTCGCGGACTTGCGAGCAGCGGCGCTTCCGACCCCAAACAAATCGACGAGTTCGGCGCTGAGGAAGCAGCGAATGAGGCTGCTCAAATCTAAAAAGGGTCCATTTTCTGCATTCCCATCCGCGTCCTGATTGCGATCGGGTTGACTCTCGTCGCCGAAGGAAGCGAAGAGTACAACCAGCGCAGCTTATCGAAACCTGTAACACGAAAAGGAGATCCCCCAAATGGCGAAAAAGAAGATTGTCAGAACCCATTCCATTCAGGGATACGGCTGGGTCCCCGACCTTCCCGACCAGCGCGACTTCTCTTATACGGCGCCAACGCCGTTTCAGCGAAACCTCCCGGATTCGATTGACCTGTCCACAAAATGCCCTCCTGTCTACGATCAGGGTCAACTGGGGAGTTGCACGGCAAACGCTATTGCAGCTGCAATTGAGTTTGACCAGCAGAAGAAATTTGTGCCGTCCCGTTTGTTTATTTACTACAACGAGCGCGCTATGGAGGGGACGATCGACAGCGATGCCGGCGCTCAGATTCGCGATGGGATCAAGAGCGTCGCAACGCAGGGAGCGCCGCCGGAGAGGATGTGGCCTTATCAGATTGCGAGCTTCAGACAAAAGCCATCGGCGCAGGCTTACACAGCTGCGAACGCCGATTTGGTTGTTCTCTACCAGCGCCTTGTCCAGGACCTGAACACGATGAAGGGCTGTCTTGCTTCAAAGTATCCCTTTGTCTTCGGATTTACTGCTTACGAATCGTTTGAGAGCCAGAAAGTGGCGAAGACTGGGGTCCTCGGGATGCCCGCGCTCAAAGAGAAGATTGTTGGCGGTCACGCTGTCGTGGCTGTGGGATACGACGACGCCTCTCGCACGTTTCTGGTCCGCAACTCGTGGGGACCCGATTGGGGACTCAAAGGCTATTTCAAGATGCCGTATGCATATCTGACCAATCCGAAGCTTGCCTCCGATTTCTGGACGATCCGCAGCGTCGAAGAAGGCGCTACCTTATCCAAGCCGAAAAAGGGAGCGAAGAAGGGGAAGAGCGCGCTCAGAAGGAGATAGGGCCAAACACATCTCTGAATTGAAAGCACTCGCTTGGAGGAGCACCGCGACTGATCGATGCTCCTCCAGAAGTATGTTCACGGAAAGGAGCGCCGTCGCTTTTTTGGGGCGGCCCTTTCACGTAGCTAAATAGAGATCGCTTCGGCGAGGAAGCCTTATGATTGCGTCATCGGTGCCTGCCGTCCCCTCTGTCGCTCCGGCCTCTCTCGAACACACCGGAATGGGCGCCATCCCTTATTCAGGCGGAGTCACGTTCCGGGTCTGGTCGATGTTTGCCGACTCGGTATCAGTGGTAGGCGATTTCAACAATTGGTCGCCCACCGTGACTTCATTGGCGCGAGATGGAACAAGCAACTACTGGTCCGTTGATGTGCCCAGTGCCACCGTTGGCCAGGCGTACAAGTTCTATCTTCCCAATGTGACGAAGCCTGGGCGCAATCCCTATCGCATGGACCCATATGTTCGATCCGTCAAGACGGATTCCAATGGCAACATGAATGCAATCGTTGCCAGCCACGACTTGACTTACAGTGGCGGTTCGTACAGCACTCCACCGTGGAACGAGGCCGTGATCTATGAATTGCATATTCCAACATTCAATGGTGCTGCCGGAGTTCCTGGGACCTTTGATACGGCGATGATGCGACTGCCGGAACTCGCACAATTGGGCGTCAATGCGATTGAGATCATGCCGCTGGGAGAGTTTTCAGGAAGCGCGAGCACCGGCTATAACCCAGGCTATATCTTCGCGGTTGAGGAATCGTTTGGGGGCCCTGACGGATTTCGCACGTATGTGAGCGCGGCGCACGCGCTTGGCATTGCAGTGATCCTGGATGTGGTCTACAACCATGTTGACGGTCTTGACCTTTGGCAGTTTGACGGATGGTCGATCGATGACTGCAATTGCTCGTGGTGTGCGCCGCATCCTCCTCTGGTGTCAGTCAATGGCGGAATCTATTTCTTCGAAGACAGTCGCGCGCACACGCCATTTTCACACGCCCGATTTGATGTCGGACGGCCTGAGGTCAGCCAGTACTTGTTCGACAATGTGACGCGCTGGCTGGAGGATCGTTTTCTCGACGGACTGCGTTTCGATTCGGTCGTGAGCATTCGAAATATTCAGGATCAATACGACAACTGGCGCCTCGAACAACCGGTAGCGGAAGGGATCTCTCTGTTATGTCGAATCAATCAACACGTGCAGGACACCCAGCCGTGGAAGATTATGATTGCCGAGGATCTGCAGGACGATCCCACGATCACCGCATCGGTTGACGCAGGTGGGTACGGCTTCAACGCACAATGGGATGACAGCTTTTGCGGCAAACTGCGATGGGCCGCAACCGCGCCAACTGACAATCAGCGGAACGTTGCGGACCTTGGTGGTGCGCTCAGCGGAATGAACGGAGCCGGCGCATTTCGATTGATTCTGTACGACGAGAACCACGACAAGGATGACCCGCGACAAGGCGGTCGGCTGCCGGCGATCATCGGCAACGGACAAGCCGACAACTGGTTCGCAAAGAAGCAGTCCACCCTCGCTGCCTGTGTTGTGCTTACTGCGCCCGGCATTCCCATGCTGTTTATGGGACAGGAGTTTCTCGAGTATCGGCCGTTTCCCAATTACAACGGCTATCCGGATCCTATCGACTGGAGCCGGAAAGATACGTACCAGGGCATCTGGACGTTATATCGCGATGCAATTCGGTTGCGCCGCAGCTGGTACAACAACACGCGCGGTCTGCAGGGGCCAAACATCCACGTACTGCCCATTTTTGACGATAACGTACTGGCGTACCACCGCTGGGATCAGGGTGGAAATGGTGACGATGTAGTGGTTGTGTGCAACTTCGCTGACCAGCGTTATGCAAATTACCAGTTGGGAATGCCGCGGCCTGGTATGTGGCGAATTCGCTTGAACAGCGACTCACGTGACTACGATGGCTATTTCGACAACTGGCCGAGTTTCGACACCTACGCCAACGGCCCGGCGCTGAATGGGATGCCCTATTGTGCCAATCTCAGTCTCGGAGCCTACACCTGCCTCATCCTGTCGCAGGACTAAGCGAATCAATCGCCGATCCAGTTTTTGTCAGACGCACAATTCCACTTGGCACACCAATCACCCAATGCTTACTCCCAATCGGAGCCTCTTACTAGTCGCTCATTCCAGTGACGTTATCAAGAGTCGACTTCAGAGCCATTGGCAACACTCTCTGAAATTGACTAGTAGTTCTGCCAGTTCTCCGGAAGTGTGCCCCCTTGTATTTTGGCGGATACGGGCTGGGGTCGCGCCCTGTGAACCTCTTTGATCGCATAGTTGATCAATGGCTGTGTCTCTCCTCAAGCAAATCTGGAGACCTGCGTTGGCGACCCGGGCGGAAGTCTTTTCACAGTGGAAAAGGAGGATTGTAATGCAACGAGGGTTTCGGATCGGTTTGGCGGTAGTGGCAATTGCGCTCTTGATTTGCGGAGTCGCAATCGCGCAGGACGTGAAGTATAACTCAATGCCCGGTACGGATTTCTCGAAGTTCCACACCTACAAGTGGATCAGCATCGAGGGTGGTGCCCACCCTAACCAAATCATGGACGCAGAAATCAAACAGGCTGTCGATGCACAGTTGGCCACAAAGGGCTTGACCAAGACAGCTGACGAAAAGGCAGATATGTACGTCGGTTATCAGATCGCCGTCGACCAGGAGAAGCAGTGGAATGCCTATGGAATGGGCGGTCGTTGGGGCGGCGGCATGGCCAGCGCGACGCAATCGACGCTCAACATTGGAACCCTTGTTCTTGATATGTACGAACCGGCGACAAAGAACCTCGTTTGGACCGGAACTGCAACCAAGACCATCGACCCCAGCAGCAACCAGGAGAAGAACCAGAAGAACCTGAACAAGGCCATGGCCAAACTTCTAAAGAACTACCCGCCGAAGTAAGTGCCTGGCTGGTTTCGAGACGGGCCGTACGGCGAAGAGAAGTACCGAGCCCGACTTCAACGAGACTCGGCAACGATGAGGAGGAAGTTATGAAGTGGAGTTGTGTTCGGGCGTGTAAGAATGGCGAACGCCGGTTGGCGATTGCAATTGCGATGGCAGCCGCTGCGTTGGCGGTGTCTGCGCAGAATCCGGAATTGCAGCAGAAAGTTGCCGAAGTGAAGCAGGCGGCGGCCGCAAACAAGCAAGCGCTCGCACAATACACCTGGCAAGAGCAGGTAACCGTCAGTCTGAAGGGTGAGCAGAAGAAGCAGGAGCACTTCCAGGTCCGCCTCGGACCCGATGGCAAGCCGCAAAAGCAATCGCTTGATGCGCCACAACAGTCTGCCCCCAGCGGCGGCCGGCTCAAACAACATGTTGTTGAGAAGAAGACCGACGAGTACAAGGAATACGTCGATCAAATCAAGGATCTAATCCAGCGGTATGTTCCACCTGAAAAGGACATGCTCGAGCAGGCAGCCCAGAAGGGAAACGTCGCACTGGGACCGGCGGGCGGTGCACCGGGAGTGTATCGTCTTGTGCTTTCCAACTACATCAAGCAAGGCGACAAGATGACGCTGGAGTTTGACAAGGGGCAGAAGGCCCTGGTCAGCGTCTCCATTGCGACCTATCTCGACGATCCTAAGGATGCTGTGAACGTCGCGGTGACCTTCGCAGGTATTCCGGGCGGGCCGAATCATGTTGCGACACAAACAATTGACGGAGTTAGCAAGCAGTTAACGATCGTGGTTGCAAACAGCAACTATCAACACCTGTGAACCTGTTGACGCCGGTCCGGATCGCGCCGGCGTTACTCCAAGCGGAGCCGAGGGCACTGGCCTCGACAAATCAAACGGAGACTGTATGAAAACCATCCTTGGCTTGTTTGCCGTGGCCTCGTTTTGCTTGCTGTCACCACTCCCGAAGTCCCATGCTCAGGCTCTCTCGACGGACAAAGGCATCGACGACGTGGAGGTAGTTACCCTATCGGCCGTCGTGGACAAAGTAGACCTTGAGAAACGCAAGGTCACACTGACGCTCGATGACGGGAAGACAAAGACGTACAAGGTCGATAAGTCGGCCCGAAATCTCGATCAGGTTCAAACCGGCGACCATCTGACTATCTCCTGCACCGAAGAACTGATTGTCACAGTGAACAAATCGGGGGAGGCACCGTCCGCCGCAAGCATCGGTGCGGTGAGTGTCGCCCCGAAGGGTTCCAAGCCCGGAGCTGTGATGGTTGAAACAACCGCGATCAGCGGCAAGATACTGGCCATCGACAACGAAAAGCGAAAGGTCACATTCGAAGATCCTGATGGGAAGAAGAAGACAGTAAAAGTCAGAAAGGGCGTCGACATCTCAAAGTTGACCGTTGGCGATTCGGTTGACGCGGTCCTGACGGACTCGGTTGTGATCGATGTAAAGAAGTGACTCTTCCCAATTCCAGGTGCCACCGTGAGTGTGGCGAGACTCCTTGTCATCGCTGCAAGGAGCCCGGTGGGCACTCGGCAGTGGGTGGCCGAGTGAGGAAAACCCTAGGCCGCCACGGAAACCGGTCATCTCGGGTTTCGCCATGTGAAGCCAGTGAAGACAGGAACAGGCGGAATTGTCTTTTCAAGAACTGCTCCCATTCACGCTGGAGCGTAGATTCGCTTAGGCACTGGAAGTGGGCACGCGCTTGTTGTCGTTTCGTGTTGAGACAAGCCCAAAAATGGCGGCCAAGGAGAAGGTAAATGAATCCTGGAATCGTTGCTTGCAGACTGCTTCTTTGTGCACTGACCTTGACTCTGTCCTCGGCATCGCTCGTGAGTGCGCAAGTGTCGGATTCCGGAACAACCCCGCAATCCGGCGAGACTCCTTCTTCGCCAAAGCCTGCAACGGCGCCTGATGACGCTTGGCACGTCGGGATCACGCCCTATCTCTGGCTCGCCGGAATGCACGGCACCGTTGGAGCAAAGGGCTTTGAAGCCAGCGTGCACGCTTCGTTCAGCGACATCTTCTCCAGTCTCAATATTGGCCTCATGGGAGAGGTGGAAGCCCGTAAGAAGCGTGTTTTGGTGGCAACTGACTTCATGTGGATGAGGCTCTCCGACGATAAGGCACTGCCGGTCAATAGAGTTGGCCTTGAGTCAGTTGACGTCAAGGTGAGGCAGTTTCTCATGACTCCCATTGTCGGTTACCGAGTTCTTGACAAGCAGCAGATTCAGGTCGATGCCGTTGTCGGTCTCCGGTATTGGCATCTTGGACAGGAATTCGAGCTTACTCCCACATTGCTGGGCGGGATCTCTCAATCGCAGAACTGGGCCGACGCACTGGGAGGAGCCAGAATACACATCCCCTTGTCACAGAAGGCCATGGTGACGATTGTCGGCGATGCTGGTGGTGGCGGTGCGAATTCCGATTACCAGGTCGCTGGCCTATTGGGTTACAAGCTGGGAAAGAAATGCGTCCTTCAGGCGGGTTGGCGCTATCTCGACGTGAATTATCGGAATGGTTCTTCCTTTGTCTTTGACACAGCGACCAACGGAGCACTAATTGGCGTCGTTATCAATCTTAAATAACACCTCAACGCGAAATCAGTCGCGGACATTGGCCTATCGCCGTAGTTGATCCGGCAACTGCTTCCAAATGGAGCTTTCAAGGAAGGAGCGGCATTCAACGGCCCTGGGAAGCTGCGTTGAATCTTCGCGCCGTGTTGTTCAAATGGCAGTTTTCATCGCGGGCGGCTCTTGGTGGCAAATTCCGAATTAACTGGAAACCAACTCGTTCACGGTGCTCAAATTCATGTCTGAGCGAACATCAGCGGCTGTAGGCTGGTCAGTGGAAAGCTGTGAACAGAAATCTCAATCGCCGGCAGTTCCTTCGAACCGCGGCCGGGGCCGCGGCAGCGGCAACATCAGGGATAACGACTACGACGGGCGCGACGCGTGCGGTTGCCGTTGTGGTGGATCCGGCGGATGCGGTGGCATCTTCCGTCGCGGGACAATGGGCCGCGAAAGAACTGAAAGATGCACTCATCGAGCGCGGCGTCCACGCGCAAATCTGCCAAAATGCCTTGCAGGCTCCCGCCTCCCAATTGAGGATCATGGTGAGCGCGATGACATCGCCCACTGGCGCGGTGGCACTCAACGCTGCGGGAGCGCGCGCCGAACTGGTGCCGGAAGCGCTCGCATTGTGCCAGCAAAAAGGGGACGTATGGACGTGTGGATATGACCCCCGGGGCCTGACCTATGCGCTTTTGGAATTGACTGACCGCGTGCGCCTCTACGTCGACCCGCTGGCGGCCCTGGCTGTCCCTAAGCCTGTGGTCGAGCGTCCGGCCAATGACAGTACGCAGTGTCACGCGGCTGTTCACCAGTGAGATCGAAGACAAGCCCTGGTACTACGACCGCGCGATGTGGCCAGCGTACCTCTCAATGCTGGCTGCCCAGCGATTCAACCGCTTCAACCTCGCTCTCGGTATTGGCTACGACTTCCTTACTTCGGTTACCGACGCCTACTTCTTGTTTGCCTATCCATTCCTGCTTTCCGTGCCCGGGTACAACGTGCGCGCACCGGAGTTGCCGGACGCCGAACGCGATCGCAACCTGGAGATGTTGCGGTTCATTAGCGAGCAGACGACAGTGCGTGGCATGGAGTTCCAACTGGGCATATGGATGCACGGCTATCGCTGGATTTCGAGCCCGAACCCGAACTACACGATCGAGGGTCTGACTCCCGAAACCCACGGGCCTTATTGCCGCGACGCGGTGCGGGCTTTGCTCCGCGCTGTTCCGAAGATCAGCGGAATCACTTTTCGCGTACATGGAGAAAGCGGAGTCGAGGAGGGCAGTTATAAGTTCTGGAGAACCGTGTTCGATGGTGTGGCAACATGCGGACGCAAGGTTGAAATCGACATGCACGCCAAGGGCATGGATCAAGGCATGATCGATGCTGCATTGAGCACTGGCCAGCCAGTAAAAATTTCGCCGAAGTATTGGGCCGAGCACCTTGGCATGCCGTATCATCAGGCGGACATTCGCGAGTTGGAGCGACCCCGCCCAGGAAGTGAATCGACCGGCCTCATGAAGCTCAGTGCCGGCTCGCGCAGCTTCCTGCGCTATGGCTACGGCGACCTCTTGCGCGAAGACCGCAAATGGGGCGTACTGCACCGCATCTGGCCCGGCACGCAGCGCCTGCTAATCTGGGGCGACCCTCTCACCGCCTCGGCCCATTCTCGAGCCTTCTCCTTCTGCGGAAGTGACGGCGCCGAGATCATGGAGCCACTTTCGTTCAAGGGACGGCGCGGGTCCGGCATTGCCGGTGGACGCTGTGCTTACGCAGACAGGTCGCTGAACCCGCACTGGGACTGGCAGAAATACACCTACAGCTATCGCGTCTGGGGGCGGCTGCTATATAACCCGGACACCGAGCCCGACGTGTGGCGACGCGCCATGCGACATGAATTCGGTGCAGCGGACGTGAATATTGAAACGGCACTCGCCAACGCGAGCCGCATCTTGCCAACCGTGACCACCGCGCACGCGCCTTCGGCCGCCAACAACTCCTACTGGCCAGAGATTTATCTGAACCAGTCTCTGATCGATGCCGCGCACCCGGGCCCTTACACGGACACCCCGGTACCGCGGGTGTTCGGGACCGTCAGTCCACTCGATCCGCAATTGTTTTACCGCATCGATGACTTCGCCGATGACCTGCTCAAGGGTGAGCGCAGCGGCAAATACACACCCGTCGAGGTGGCCCACTGGATCGAGAGCTACGCCGCCACGGCCACAGCGGCGCTGGCACACGGCGATCTTCAGGCTACTCGGAAGGATCGCCCCGAATACCGACGATTGACGATTGACATCGCCGTGGCGGCAGACTTGGGTCGTTTCTTCAGCGCGAAGTTCCGCGCGGGAGTTCTGTATCGAATTTTTGAGCGCACGGGCGATCGCGCGGCGCTCGAAGAGGCACTGAAGGCATACCGCGCGGCGCGCGAGGCATGGGTTGGCACTGTTGTTAGAACCGAAGGCATCTACATGGCCGACATCACCGTGGGCGAGGCGCGCCAGTTGCGCCACAACTGGGCCGACCGCTTGTCAGATATCGACTCAGATATCGCTGCAATGGCGGCAAGACTGGACTCCGCCCAGCCCGCGAAGACGAGCGGACCGACCGCACACGCCGTCGCCGAGGCTCTGGGCCGTCCGCGGAGACCTGCCATTACCGGACAACATACCCCGCCCGCCACGTTCCAACCCGGGCGAGCCATAGACGTGGAATTCACCGCTGAAAAGGACTGCGCCTCCGTGCAACTGCACTATCGACGCGTGAACCAGGCCGAACGTTGGCAGAACGAGTCCATGCAGTCCGAGGGACATCTCTGGCGCGCAACAATCCCATCCGAGTACACCCAGAGCCCATATCCGCTTCAGTACTACTTCGAGTTGAAAGAAACCCCGCAGTCTGCAACGCTCTTTCCAGGTTTAGGCGAGGAGCTTTGTAGCCAACCCTATTTTGTAGTTCGAATGGGATAGTTGTGCAGCGCAACTGAGCAGACATCAGCGGTAAAAGGGGGAAGCCTGGATCAAGTTGGGCTAGAGACGGAGATCGTCTAACTTCGGCTGGGTCCCGCAAAGGGCAGCGCGGCGTGTTCCGATACGCAATGGAATCACGGGGCCGCTCCTTTCCTCGGAAATTGAATGCGCGCGGTCTACTCTTTGCTTCTGGCGCGAACCCGCCCGGAGGTTTTGCCTCAAAATCGTATACAGTGATCGGTTACCTGATTCTCACTGAGAAGTGTGGTTTGGAAGTTCTAAGCCACCTGAAAGGTCCGTTTTTGTTATGTCTTTTCGTTTCGTGTTCATTCGGTCAAAGGCCGTCCTTTTAGCGGTTCTGTCTTTCAGTTTGCCCTTGCTCAGCGCGGATCTCCCGATGCGGGTAACAGACAGCGGCTACCTGAACAAACAGGGATTTAGCGTGATGCTCTATGACAGCACTTTCCACCCTATCTTCGTGGATCAGAAGAATACCGCGATGGAGATGATTCTCCACGGGCAACGCATCGCCACCAATGGTGATGTGCGTTTGTTGCCTACTCCGGAACAGTGGGACTTGGTTGCGCAACTCAAGGACCGTGATGCCGACAAGGAGCACAACCGCCTCACAGCGCGGTTGTCTTTCCCCGCCTACCAGATGGACTATAGCCTCGAAGTAACCGCCGAACCGGGCGGCGTCCGGGTGAGCGTAAACCTCGACAAGCCACTGCCGGAAAAGCTGGCGGGCCGTGCGGGCTTCAATCTGGAGTTCCTGCCGTCCATTTACATGGGGAAAAGCTATGCGGTCGACAACAATGCGTTTGGCATGATTCCGCGCAGCCCTCAGGACTCGATGCAAAAGATGATGCCACCCGCCGACGACCCGAAGAAGCTGCCTTATCAGGAAGAGTGGGACCGAGACAAAGGGTACACGCAGCCGTCCCCGTTGGTAAGCGGAAAGAGCATCACGCTGGCGCCAGAGGATCCGCTCTACCGGATCAGCGTCACCTCCGAAACCGCACCTGTGTCGCTCTATGACGGGCGCGACCGCGCGCAGAACGGCTGGTTCGTGCTGCGCACCCTGATTCCTTCCGGCAAGACGGAGGGCGCCATCGTCTGGCACATTCGCCCGATTGATATCCCGAACTGGACGCGACCGCCCATGGTGGCCCACAGCCAGGTCGGCTACCCTCCCGAGTTTCCGAAGGTCGCAGTCATCGAGTTGGATCCGAACTTCGATGCACCGAAGACCGCGAAGATCCTGCGCCTGGGTGAAGATGGCTCCTACAAGCAAGTCTTTGAAGGACCGACTCTCTGACACCGTGCCGTGGCTGCGATATCGCTATGCGAATTTTGATTTCTCCTCCGTCAAAGAGCCGGGCCTCTACGTGATCGAGTACGCAGGACAACGAACTGATCTCTTCCCCATTGCAAAGGATGTCTATAGTCGAACGTGGCAGAACAGCCTGGATGGCTTCCTCGCCGTCGAGATGGATCACGTCTCAGTGCGCGAGGGCTACCGCCTGTGGCACGGGGTTTCGCACCTCGACGATGCGCGCCAGGCGCCGCCGAACGTCGATCACTTCGACGGCTACCGCATGGGTCCGAATCTCGACTCACCCTATAAGCCCGGGGAGCACGTACCCGGTCTCAACGTTGGCGGTTGGTTTGACGCCGGAGACTACGACAATATCGCTCCGAGCCAGTACGCCGTGATTCAGAATCTCTCGCTCGCCTACCAGGAGTTCAACCTGAACTGGGATGATCTCACCGTCGACGAGACGGCCCGAACCGTTGAGATGCATCGCCCCGACGGCGTTCCGGATGCGGTGCAGCAGGTGAAGCATGGGGTGCTCCAGGTGCTCGCGCAGGTCAAGGCCTTCGGTCATCCGATCATGGGTATCATCGAGCCCACGCTGCGACAGTACACACACCTGGGAGATGCCGCGTCGAACACTGACGGCCGCATTTACTCCGACAAACTGGGCCCGAACGAGATGGACGCTGTCTACTCCGGCAAACCGGATGACCGCTGGGCCTTCACCACAAAGATGTCGTTCCTGCAATACGGCGCAGCCACCTCGCTGGCTGCCGCGTCCGAAGCTCTGAAAGGCTGGGACGATCCTCTCGCCAAGGATTGCCTCGAGACAGCCATCAAGCTGTGGGATGATGAACACGCGCATCCTACACCGACTCAGGGCCCGTCCTTCGGACCTCCGGGTATGGCCGCGCTGGGCGAATGGCGTGCGGCGCTCGAGTTGATGATCGCTACTCACGGCGGCGAGGCTCTACAAGAAACGCGTCCTGGAGCTCTTTCCCACCGTGCGCCAGCACTTTGGCTTTGGCGGTTGGATGGCGGTGCGTGCCCTGCCTTACATGGACGCGGAATTCAGGCAGCAGCTCGAAGAAGCCGTGAAGGCCTACAAGACAGAACTCGATCAACAGCTGGCGCAGACGCCCTTCGGCGTGCCCCCCAGCCTGCATAGCTGGGGCGCTTCGTCCTCGGTCGCCCAACTCGGCGTGCAGATGTACTTCCTGCATAAGGCATTTCCGCAGATCGTGGGGCCCGAATACACGTTGCGTGCCGCCAACTACATGCTCGGCACGCATCCGGTCTCGAGCACGTCGTATATCTCTGCGGTCGGAACCGTCTCCAAGCTGAAGGCCTACGGCAACAACCGTGCCGACAACGCCTTCATTCCCGGCGGCGTCATTCCGGGTTATATCATCATCAAGCCGGACTTCCCGGAGTGCATCGACGACTTCGGCTTCCTCTGGTTTGAGAGCGAATACGTCATCAACGTCGCCAGTGACTGGGTGCTGGCGGCCAACGCGGCCGATGCACTGGTTAAGTAAGACGATTCAGGAACGGGCAAGTTGGGTCAGGGACCGTGATTAAGCAATAAGCATCTCGATTCAACTGAAAAGGGCGTCATCCCATGATTGCGCTTCATCCCACATCGGCGTCGGTTCAAAGTAGCCTGTGCCTGGCTTGAGGTGCCGCTTCAGTTCATCGTCGTTCAACGTGATCCCCAGTCCGGACGTTTCGGGAACCTTGATGTAGCCCTTGTTGATGATGGGCTTCTCAATTCCCGTGACGAGGTCCTGCCAGAAGGGTACATCGAGCGAGTGGTTTTCAAGCGCGAGGAAGTTGCGCGTTGCAGCGGCACAATGTACGTTGGCCATACAGCTGACAGGCGTTCCGGCGAAGTGCATTGCCATGGGCACGCCATAATGGAAAGCCATGTCGCCAATTCGATGCGTCTGCAGAATGCCGCCTGAAGTCGCCAAGTCCGGATGGATCTTGTCGACGGCATGCTCCCTGCAGAGTGTTTCGAAGTCTTCAAATTTGTAGATGTCCTCGCCGGTGAGAGTGGGCGTGGGGCTTTCCTGGGTAATCTCTTTCAGCAGATCTGTGTAGTACCAGGGAATCACGTCCTCCATCCATTCGAGATTGAATTTCTCGTAGGCCCTTCCGAGCCGGATGACGGATTTCACGCCGATGTGTCCCAGGTGATCCATCGAGAGAGGGAAGTCATAGCCTATGTTGTCACGCACGGCGGCCACGTATTCGCAGAGCCGGTCGATACCTTTGTCGGTCACTTCAGTGGCAACAAAAGGATGCGGCTGATCACGCAACTCCCATTTGCTCATGCCCGCGGGCTGCATCACTGTGCCGGGTATGCCTTCAAGGACGTTGATGCCAAGGTCCATCTTCATCCAGGTCAGACCCATCTCCTTGCGCTCTTTGGCTCGTCGTCCATATTCCTTCGGGTCCATCGACTCTGTCGTATCGGCATAGATGCGGATTTCGTCGCGCCATTTTCCGCCGAGCATCTGATAGACCGGGATGTTGTATACCTTGCCGGCAATGTCCCATAGCGCCATCTCCACGGCGCATACACCGCCCGCTTGGCGAGCGCCGCCGCCGAACTGAGCAATTTTCTGGAACAGATAGTCGATCCGCAGCGGATTCTCGCCAAGGAGTCGGTTCTTGAGGACCATCGCATATTGGGGACCTGCAATATCGCGCACTTCGCCCAATCCATAGACACCTTGGTTGGTGTCGATGCGAATGATCACGCACGGGCTCGGTCCGGGCTTTACGATCACCGCATAGCGCATGTCGGTGATCTTCAGGCTCGACGGGCTTGAAGCAAGGTTGACGTTCTTGATTTCCGGCTCCGCTTCTGCGAGCTTGCCGACAGCACCGCCAGCAAGCAGGGCAAGTGAAGATTTGAGAATGCTGCGGCGACTCGGTTGATGGCTCTTTGCATTTGGCATTTCGCCGGAATTCCCCCAGACATGCATTTTGAGGTTTCATCTTACTCCAATGCCCGCAGGCAAAAACCTCTTTTAGCGCCGTCTAGATTGCCGATGTGATGCCCGATCATTCCTTGCGCTGCTTGGCCTTGGCCAGCAGTTCGTCAAATTCACTGCGTGGCATTTTCAGCTTCTCAGGGTGAGCGTTGATCCATTCTGCAAACGCGTCATATTTCTTCGGCGTCCATCCTCCTTCGAATTCGGCGCCATTCTTCCCCTGTTGATTCAGCTCGAAGTTATAGGCATCAGTCAATGCGGTGAATTCCGCAGAACTGATCGCATCTTCGGCCAGGATTGCCGGAATAAAGAGAACACCTTCCGGCTTGGCCAAAACAAGGTCGCCTGGCAACACCATTGCTCTGCCAATTCGGATTGGAGCATTGATTGCGGTCAGCTCCATGTCTGCCCAGGCAGAGGGATCGTAGCCCCGGTAGAATCCGTTGAAGTTCGGAATCTCACGGTTTTCTTCCTGGTCGCGAATTCCCGCGTCGAACACGAAACCGGTGTGCGTATGCGCGGCTACCGCGTTGCCCAGATTTGAACCGATCAGCGTGCCTTCGATAATTTTCCCAAAGCCGTCTGCAACATAGACGTCGCCTATTTGAAGTTCATTGATGGGCCAGCTGTTGCTGCCGCTGACCCGCCCCTCCGCTTTTCCTTCGGCACGGATGGCTCTCTCCATATCTGGGCGAGTCGGCATGTACTGCGCCGTCAGTGCACGACCAGCAAAGGGCTTTTCGATATGCAGCGCCTGCCAGCCGCCCTCGAATTGATTTTGGTACCCGTGGGCGCGCAGATACTCCCAAAGATCTTCAATGGTCATATCCACTGCTCGCTTCAAAAGCGAGTCGGGAAGCTTTGGCCGCCCATCGGGAAAACGGTCGCCTTTCCACTCAGACGTATAAAAGAGGATTTGATCGTGCGACATCTTCACCTGGCTAAACGCGGGCGATACCCCCAGCAAGGTGCAAATGGCCAAGATCTTTCCAAATATCTTCTTCACCCAGATCTCCCTCTCAAGTTCAGTGCGCAGCTAGTTGTCCTATCTTAGCGATCACACCTCCAATCCCATAGAAGGGTCGGATCCGGTCAGGACTTTTTGACAGCAACCCGAAGGCGACGCGGTCAAGGGAAAAGGCCAAGGGCTGCTCGAAAAGGTCATGTTTGATGTCTCTTCGGGTTCGGCTATCAGCCGTCCGATAGTGTCAAACTGTTCGAGAGGCAAGTGGCCACTGCTGCGCGTCACGATTCACAATTTGGGAACGCTGTGATTCGAAGCTTGGCGGCAGCGTATGGAATGAGCGTAATGGATTCCTCCGGCTGATCGCTGACCGCTGGGCTCCAAGGCGGTGGCTGGGCGGCGCCGTCTTCTGCTCGCCACTCGTTGATCTTCCGCGCTTTGACGCTCAGGCGGACTGGAGCGCCTTCTCGCGTGAAGGGATTCTTCGAATTTCGCGACTCGATTACGGTGATGCTGTTAGCCGGCTCGTTGGAGTCGAGGACGAGTGCGTAGTTCCACGGCGTGGTGGGAAAAACCTGCCAATCCGCCGTCATGCCGCGGTCGCGGAGTCTGACCCAATCTTCACCAATCCCGCAGGCGAAGACGAGCGGCCCGCGTTCGACAGCAACTGAGTCGTTAAACCATTTTGTGGTGCGCGGTACCATCGGAAGCCTTGTCTCTACGCGGTCACCAAGTCTCCGGGCACGCTCGATGCGCACGCAAATGAAGCTGGCGAAGGTGCGGGTTCGGTCTTGCCATTAACCAGTATCGTGGTGCCGGTTGCCCATACCGGTATGCGGAGCTGCAAAGGAAAGGCAATAGGCGAAGCGGGATTCATGGAGATCCGAACAGATCCGCTGAAGGGATAGTCCGTCTCCTCATCATCATGCGCGATATCGAATGGATCGCACGTTACCTTTCGTTGTCGTGATCTCCGATTACTCGTTGCGCAGCGCTTGCATCGGTTCAACTCCGGCAGCGCGACGCACCGGCACTACCGACGCCACCAATGCCGCCGCCGCGAGCAGTCCTGTGGCGACCACGAGCATGATCGGGTCCCATGGCTTTACGCCGTATAACTGGTCTTTCATCAGCTTTCCGGCCAGTACGGCCAACGGAATCCCGATGCCCAGTCCAATGCCGATCTGCCAAAGCGCGCCGCGAAGCACCATCGCGATCACGTTTCTGCGATCGGCGCCGAGAGCCATCCGCAAACCTATCTCGTTCGTACGCTGCTCCACCGTGTAGGCCATCACGCCGTAGAGTCCGACCGCAGCCAGTACCAGGCCAAGCAAACCAAACAGGCTGGTCAGGGTCGCAATCATCTTCTGCTGCTGAAAGTCAGCGCTGACCACTGCGCGATACGGATCGACGCTATAGAGCACCAGGCTTGGATCGACGCTCGCCAGTGCTTTGCGCACTTTCTCTTCCATCCCCGGAGGATCTCCCGGAGCCCAGATCACGATGTTGTAAAGGAAGTGCGAGTGCTCCTCGAAGTGCGCAACGGTCCGGATCGTCGAAACGCGCAGTCTGCAACTCCGACACCCACACCATCGGCCGGACTGGTTCCTTGTAGTTGTACGTCATGTATCGGATGTCTTTGACGACCCCGACGATCTGATACGTCGAGGAATACCTGATCCGCCCAAAGCCGAAATGCTGTCCGATCGGATTCTGGTCTTTGAAAAACCGCTTCACAAAAGCTTCGTTGACCACCGCAACATTGGGAGTCGCAGCGGTGTCGTCCTCGCTCATCGGCCGGCCCATCACCATCTTGGCGCCGATAGTCTCGAAGAACCCCGGCGTCACCCGCGACCAGCCCGCGCCTGTGTCCTCTTTGGGGTTGGGCTCCGGCCATCCCTGGATCCGAACTCCCGAGTTCCAGCTGTCGCCTGTCATCGGCGCATAAAGCGCGGGTGCCACCATCCGCACTCCGGGAATCTGCTTCAGACCGTCATCGATTCTCCGGTACAACTGCTCCATCTGCTCGGGCTTGTAGTTGCTCAGTGTCGGATTGATCCATGCGATGTAACGACCCTGCATCTCGAATCCGAAATCCTGGTGTTCCAGGTTCCGCAAGCTCTGCGCGAGCAATGCGGCAGCCGTCAGCAGCACCAGCGACATTGCCGCCTGTGCGATAACCAGGGACTTCTGAACCCACGAGCGGCTCCCGCCCACTGAGCGGTTCGCTCCGCGCAGCGCTTCCACTGGATCGGCATGCGATGTCATCCACGCTGGAGCCGTTCCGAACATCATCCCAGTTAAGATCGAAACACCCAGCGTAAACAGCAGCACCGGCCAGGACGGCTCCGGGCTCACGGGAACATAATTGTTCGGCCCTCCAATCTGGAAGGCGAGATGAAGAATCAGTCGTGTCCCGGCATATGCCACGGCAATTCCCAAGCGCCGCCGATCACGGCCAGCAACACGCTTTCAACCAGGGCCCTCCGCACCAGCCGGAGCGCGAAGCTCCCAGCGCCACCCGGACCGAAATCTGTGCCCGATTCCTCAGTCCGCGAGCCAGCATCAGGTTTGCCAGATTGCCGCAAGCAACCAGCAGCACGCATCCCGCCGCGATCAGCAAAAGCTTCAGCCCGTCCTGATAGTCATCTCGCATCACCGCAATGCCCGCTCCGCCCGGGGACCAGGTGGAGTGTCTGCTGTTGCCAGAGCTGTTTTTCGCCTGGCTCCATGTCTGGCACATGACTGGCCAGCCACTCGTGAAACTCGACGCGTAGCTTGGCCTCCAGCGCCTGCGGTGCCACTTCGGGGCGGACTCTGCCAAGAAGATCGAGGTAGTTTGTGTTGGCTCGCTTCATCCGCGACACAGGTCCGGCAAGAATCATCCTCTGACGTGATCGGCAGCCAGAAGTCCGGCATGCCCCAGCCGGCTAGCTTTGCTCCGTAGAATCCCGGCGGTGTGACCCCGATGACCGTAAACGCATGCCCATTGATCTGGAAGCTACTCACCCACTACCGACGGGTCTGACCCATACTTGCTTTGCCAAATTCGATAGGTCATTACCGCAACCGGCGGCGCACCCAGTCTGGTCGTCGAGAGTCCGTCATCATCCTTCCGATCCACGGTTGTACCCCTAGAGTGCGGAAGAAATTTCCTGACACCTCCTGCCCATTGAACGTATCTGTCTGCGCCTGCGACCCGGCCCGCCAAACACCGAGAGGCGCATTGCCCGCCTGCAGGGCAGCTAGATCAACAAACTCCGGAGTATGCTCGCGGAAGTTCTTGTATGCCTCCCATGAGAAAAGCGAAAAATTGCCGTCGTTACCCTGCGTGTATCCGCCCCAGTTGCAGCAGAGAATCTTGTCACCGATCCGCCAGAGTTCCTCGGGCTTCGACACCGGCAGCGACTTGAGCATCACCTGGTGCACCAGCGTGAAGATCGCCGTGGTGGCCCCGATTCCCAGCGCCAGCGTGATCACTACCGTTGCCGTAAATCCGGGTGCCCTCCGCAACTGCCTTACCGCGTCCCGCAGGTCAGCCAGCATTCGCTCTCTCCCCGACTAAAGTAGTTTGAATTCCGACTCCAGGATTCTGACAGCAAGATGCTCGCCGTTCTATGAAAGCATTCAGCCTCAAAATAGAGGCCTTATGGAAAGGGTTGGCCCACCTTCTGTCCGAAATTAAGATCCTATGTGCGGAATCGTACAGTAATGGGTCGCAAGGACGTCACAGACTCTGGACAATCGAGAGGGATTCTCGGTCGGTTCGAGAACCCACTTTAACAACATCTACCTAATGTTTCACACGGCGTCCGTGTACGAAGGATTCCGGCGGGATTTTGGGGATAGCCGCAGGGTGATGATCCTGGCGCGCGCGGCGTACCTGGAAGCCGAGCGAACTTCTGGACGAACGAGCGGCTGCACGGCGGACAGACCATCGTGGCGGATGCTCCGATCGATATACTGCCATTGTTTGGAAGGGCTGGAAGCATTGTGCCGCTTGGTTCGGAGGTGCAGAGCGCAGAGGAAGCAACCGCGGACGATCGTGTCAGTACGCGAGTATCCGGGAGCGGATGGAAGCTCTACGCTATTTCAGGACGATGGGAAGACCTATGCGTATGAGAAGAGCGGCGGTTCCATCACGAACCTGACATGGGATGACGGTACGCATCGGCGCTGAAACGGCGTCGGTGTGGCGTGATCCGGATCAGTCAGTAGTGACGGTCTTGGGGAAATAGGCGCGATCACGCTATGCTCCATACTGCGGCATCGCAGCTGAAAACGAAGACCTTGTGAAGGCGATTTGCTGGAGACATGGACGCCCTGGCCCCTATCGCGCTGCTATTACCACCGCCAACAACTCCTCGCCCGTGAGCGGGAGCGGATTGGCCTTCATGCTACTGGCGCTGGCTGCCTTCTCGACTACACCCGGCAAATCATCTTCGGTGATCCCCCAGGCGCGCAGCGCAGGGACGTTGAGCTCGACGCAGAGCGCGTGCACCCAACTGATCCCGTCCTCCGCGGTCGCATCATTTCGGCCGGTAAGCAGGCGCGCGATGGCGGAGTAGCGTTCCAAAGCGGGATGCTGCAGTGCGCGCGCACGCAACGCAGCCACATTGGCCGCCATGCCATGCGGCAACAGCGCAGCACAGAGCGCGCCGTGCGGCGCCTTCCACCGGCCTCCGAGTGGTGCGGCGAAGCCATGCACCACGCCCAGTCCGGCGTTCGCCAGCGCCAAGCCACCGAGCAGGCTCGCCAGCGCCATGTCGCGTCGCGCGTCCCGATCCGCGCCGTCGTGGTACGCACGGCGCAACGCACCGGCAACGCGCTGAATTCCCTCAATGCAAAGCGCATCCACCAGTGGATTAGCGCGCGCGCTGACATACGGTTCGATGAGCTGCGTCAGGGCGTCAAGACCGGTGCTGGCGGTGATCGCAGGCGGTAGCCCATAGGTCAGCTCGGGATCGACCAGCGCGACCCGCGGCAGCATCAAAGGGCTTCGCAAACTCGCTTTGACGCCGTGTTCCGTCGATCCGAGCACGGCGTTGCGCGTGACTTCGCTGCCGGTGCCGGCCGTGGTCGGCACCGCAATGAAAGGCAATGGCGGGACCGCAATGGCGCGACCCTTTCCCACCACCTCGAGAAACTCGAGCGGCTCGCCGCCGTTGGTGGCAACGATGGCAATTGCTTTGCCGGCGTCAATTGCGCTGCCTCCTCCAAGCGAGATGATGACATCGCAGGCGGCGTCCTGCGCGCGTCGTGCGCCCTCGCGGACCAGGTCGACCGTCGGCTCGCCGGGCACAGCAAAGGTCTCCGCCGAGAGTGCCGAGACAAGCGCTGCTGCGCGCTCTGTCGAGGCGCCGGTCACCACCATCGGATGCGTGCCGAAAGTGCGAGCCAGCTCAGGGAGGGTGGCAGCTGTGCCTTCGCCAAAGACAACGCGCGTTGCGGTCGCGAACTCGAAGTGCATGGTTCTACCAGCCTTGAGGATCGGGGAAGACAGCCCTGTACTTCACACTGTGCCGCGGCTCGGCCATCATGGTTGCAACCGCATCGCGCCACTTCGCGTAGTGCGCGGTCTCCTTATGCGCGGCCGCCGCTTCCGGAGTGCGGTAGACCTCGATCAGCACGAACCGCGTCGTATCGTCCTGCTCCTGCAACACGTCGAAGCGTGCGATACCGGGCTCCTGAATGCTTGAGCGGGCGTTCTCGATGGTGGCTTGCCTGAAGTCCTCAACCGACTCGGGCTTGACGTGTGCGTGCACGTAAACAACAAGCATCGGACCTGCCTCCGCTTCCTATCCTACTGCCAGGCCGTGCTGCCCAGAGAGTGACGCTCCCGCCTCCCCCCGAGGCGTTCTTCGCATCTTCCTCCGTTGGGGATCGGCAGTCTCGGAGTATTGAGGTACGCCTGTCGCTGAGATGTCGCTGTGTTAGAGACTCACGAGATCATTGATTGAGGCTGTCCGCGGCCAGGATCACGGGACCGAACTCTTTCAGTTTTGCTTTGAGAACGGCTTTGGGAACTGGTATTTCCTGCAGCAAAAGCTCCGTGGACCGGACCACGGCGTTGGAGTGAAACCATCGTTGGACAATATTGCCGCAAAGCAGATTTGTGATGGCTAGCAGCGACATACCCTGGTGATGGGCCATCCACTCGCGGACCAGGACTGCGCCCACCGAAGAATTTTCATAATCCACCGCCTCGTAGAATCCATATGGACCGACCCACCCTGCCGATACCATTCGTCTCAGATTGCGGAGCGCCTCCCTCGAATCGACGCTCAGGGCAAGGAAGCTCGAATAAGGCGAGATGACCCGGTTGGCAGTGGCCCGGTATCGAAGGGCAATCTGAGGGATGCCGTATGCGTGATAAAGATAATGACCCGCATAATCCTTTCTCGAGTCTCCTGATTCAGAAATGCCCCACGGAATGCCGAGGGAGCGCCCGAGAGCTTGCTGCACTTTTACGCAGGCTATCAGGGTACGTGAAAGAAGCGTTTCCGGATAGTTTCGCATCCACAGTGCAGGCATCAGGTATTCGAACATAGTTCCAGACCACGAATAAAGAAGGAAGCGGCCAAAGGCGTAAGCGTGTTGGCGAGCAAGTTTGAACCAACCCTTCTGCGGTAAATGGCCGCGCGCGATTGCAAGAAACGAGGCGATGCGGGCTTCGGAGGCGAGCATGTCGTAGCAGGACTCATGCACTTTCTTTGTTCCCGTGTCATAGCCGATGGAGAGTATCTTCCGGCGTGGATGAACGAGAAATGCGAAGTCGGTATCTTCAGCCAGTTGTTCCGCTTGTTGCGCAATTCGACCAAGGCCTTCGTTGAGAGCGCGCAGGTTCTTGAGCACACAGGGAAGCGTCGCGCGAAGATTCCCCGCGAGAGTTAAATGTGGACAATTCCCCTCAGTAAGCGCGATACATGCCAAACCGAGCCGCTCATTCAGAGCTTCAGTAAATGACAGGGTGTCGCCGAGCGAGGGCGACCCCTCATCCCCGTCCAAGGCCAAGTGGGGCATCTCACGTAATGGCGCGTATTCCGGCAGCATCCACGGCATGCAGTTGCGGAGAAGATCCTGGATCGCTGTCACGCGGTTCCGCGACTCAGTGAGCCACCAGGAGTCTTCATGCCGCGCATCTGGAGAAAGCAACCGCCGCAGACAGAGCCGCCTCGGCAGTGGGCAGCCATGTGATCCATTCAGAGATTGAAGCGGAAGAATCAGGCAGCGATACCCCTAATGGAGCGGCGAGCGCGTTTTGCGACTCCATCATGTGCCAATGCGCGCCGAGCCCTTTGAAAATTTGACGAGAGAGCAACGGCTTGTGAAGAAGCTCGAGTGCGCCTGCGCGAAGCGTGTAGAGGGAGGCCACGAGATTACCACTATCAACGGACGAAACAAATGGCGTCGCGTCAAGAGGCTTGAGGGTTTGCGTGTCGTACCAGTTGTACAAATGTCCTTTGAACTTGTCTAAGCGCGCGAGGGTGGCAAGGCTCTTTTCGGTGAGGGCTTCAAACTCAGGTAGGGTCAAGAATCCAAGTTCGCACGCGGCCTGGCGAGCATTGAACAGCATGCCGACATTCGTGGGCGAGATGCGGGGGGCCTCATAAAGACCGTCTTCTTCCACGTTGTCCGGAATAAGGTAGTTATGACGTTCCGCGCAAAACTCATGAAAGAAATGCCAAATGCGGAGCGCATGCGCGAGCAGAAAGTTTGAATCTCTTGAACTGAGATTTTTCTGGGGTTCGCGTGGCGGCTTGTCCAGCCAACTCTTGACGACGTTAGCCAAGGCCCAAATCAAGAGGAGGGGCCACGCGAAGCGGATGGCGGTATGTTGCGGGCCAAAGAAGTAAATCAGAACAGCCAACCCGAAAGAAATGAATGATACAAAGATCAGATAACGATCAGCCGGAGTTCGAACAGGGGACGCAGTCTCGGACTGGGCTGCGGTTTCCCACTCGAGCAACCGCTTTCCAGTTATGAATCGCCTGACAAGCGAACGGACCATCGCGTCCAAGGCAATCAGTGTCTGATTGGGAAGAAAAATCAACTCAAGCAGAGTGACGAATGCCGCATGGCAGAATCCCGAGAATGCTTCGCCTGCACTCCCTTTGCGGTCATCGACAAACGCATGGGCCATGTTCATTCCCAGCTGAACCAGTGAAGGGAAGATAAGCAAGATAAGCGGGACAACCGTCCAGTAGAGCGGGCCGCCAGGTAGCCCAAGCCATCCGGCTACAAAGAGGAAGAAGAGGAACGGACTGACGAGTGAGCGGCGCAGATTGTCAAACAGCTTCCAGCGCGAAATGTACGAGATTGGGTTTGGTACCCGATGGCCCGACTCATCCGGAACGCGTGAGAACATCCATTGCAGGATCTGCCAGTCTCCGCGCATCCAGCGATGCTTGCGACGGCTGTATGCGCTGTAGTGCGAAGGATAGTCATCGATAAGCTCTGTATCGGTGACCAACCCGGCACGCGCATAGGCTCCTTCGATCAGGTCGTGGCTCAGAAGAGAATTGCGGGGGAACCTGCCGTCGAGCACCGCTTGGAAAGTTGCAACCTCATAAATTCCCTTCCCGGTGAAAACCCCTTCGCCAAACAGATCTTGATAGGCGTCGGAAACCGCACGCGTATAGATGTCGAAGCCGGTTTGTCCCGAGTAGAAGGCGGCCAACCGCGAGCGCGAAGCGGATTGAACCGCAACGCCAACACGGGGCTGCAGGATTCCATATCCTAGCGTTGCGATTCGCGAATTCGGATCGATAATTGCCTGGTTCATAGGGTGAGCGATAGCGCCGATTAGCCGGACAGCGGTTCCCCGAGGAAGTTGCGTGTCGGAATCCAGCGTGAGGATATAGCGAACCTCGCGGAGCACATCAATCCTGCCGGCTTTCAGAGGGAAGGCGTCAAACGATCCGACAATCAGTTTGTTGAGGTCAAGCAGCTTCCCCCGTTTTCTTTCCCAACCCATCCAAACGTCCTGGCGAGAATTGAAGATGCGGTGACGATGCAGAATGAGAAAAGGACGCGAGGCGTATTTGACATTGAGCTCCTCGATAAGCCTCATGGCGAGATCGACCAGGGGGTGCGAGTCATTTTCGTGAGGCTTGCTGATAGAGTCGGGCAGGTCAGTGAGGATTGCGAAGTAAACGTTGGGAGTCTTGTTGCCAAGAAAGTGGATCTCAAGATTGGCCACCAGATCACGTACCTGGTTTTCGCTCAGCAGAAGAGAGGGGACAGCGACCAGTGTGGTGCATTCGACTGGAACATTATCGCTAAAGTCAAGCTTGGGCAAAGGCTCAGGCTCGAAGATAGTGGTGACCAGATTGTTGACGAGGTCAACTGCAACCTGCGAAGCGGGCAGGAGCAGAAAGATCAGTGCGATGGTCAGTCCCGTTAAGCCTGAGATGGAGGGCAAGATGGGGAAGACAACCGCGGCTGCAACGAGAATTGTAAGGACTTCGATCCCGGTAATGTACAACTCGTCAGCGTGTAAACGAATGGATGAGCGTAAGCGGTCGATGAGCGGTGGATGGAAACCTACCGAAGCTGCGAGCCTAGGAAATCCCTTGTCGAACAAGTAGTAGCCAACATGTATTAGACGCCGACGCAGACGTGGATCGTCTGTGGTTCGATATGTGCTTGCGCCGGCAAGGTCGAGCACGGACTGAGCAACTTCGCATTCGGTGTAATCGGAATAACGCGCAACGAAAGCGACGCGCCTGCGATATTGCTCGCGGCTCTCGAAATCCATGTTTGCGTAACTCCCGGCAGGGTCCCGCCTCAGGATCGCATCAAAGACTATGAGCGGCTCGATCAGTGCTTCCCAATCGATCTGGCCAATCAAGCTTAGACTCTTGAGACAAACGAAGACTTGCGCGGCGGAGGCGGGGTCAGAGGCTCGGATAAGAGTGCGAGCGGCGTCCAGCAGCATCTCGAGCAAGATGAACTTGAGGAAAGCGGGCAAACTCCAAAGCTCCGCTGCAGTGATGACCTCATGAGCCTGCAGCTCATCAATGAACGTGCGAAATGTGGCAGCAGAGAACTCTCCATCAACCGTTCGAAGATACGATTCGGACGCCGCGGCAACGCGAGGCTCCTCATTGTGCGGTGGTGAGACAACACGCGGAAGAATAGCAATACCCCGCGGGCCATCGGAGACTCCCGTGATGGCTGACCGCAGGAGCCAGGCGCTTGCCCGCAAATCGTGAACCGCGGAACGAAACAAGTTTTGGTTCTCGTCCTGGGATTCGTCCAGAAAAGGCACCTCGGCAAGGTCCTTTTCAAGCCCCTTCAGGGCGCGGCCCGTGGCTTGAACCCGTCTTTGAAAAGTCAATGCGGTTTTTGGGCGGTGCACAACATGCCAGGATTGCGCAACGCGCGCAGCGCTTCGGAGCCGCTCGCGCACCTCGTCAGCAACTGGTTGTTGTGGGTCGAGGATGGCGGCAGATACGGTCATTTGGCCTCAACGATAACTGGCGGCTTGCATCTCAAACATGGCAGCGTACCGACCGCCGAGTGCCATGAGTTCTCCGTGGCTACCTTCTTCAACGAGATGCCCGCCTTCCAGAACAGCAATGCGATCGGCCATCCGAACTGTTGAAAAACGGTGCGAGATGAGGAGCGCCATTTTGCCAAAGGTAAGCTCAGCGAAGCGCTGAAAAACTTCAAACTCACTGCGGGCATCGAGCGCGGCAGTTGGTTCGTCCAGAATTAACAACTGCGCGTCGCGAAGATAGGCGCGCGCCAGAGCTATCTTCTGCCACTCGCCGCCCGAGAGATCCACGCCTCCCTCGAACCGACGGCCGAGCATCTGGTCGTAACCATCGCGCAGGGTGGCTATGACATCGGCTGCAAGGCTCTTGTCTGCCGCATACTCAATCTCTTCAGTAGTATGGTGCGTTTCAATGCGCCCGACAGCGATATTCTCGCGGGCGGTCATCTCGTAACGCATGAAGTCCTGAAAAATTACGCCGGTTTCGGAATGCAGGCTGGCCAGGTCGTATTCGCGGAGGTCGACGCCGTCGAGCAGTATCTGACCGCCGGTCGGATCGTAGAGGCGCGAGATGAGTTTGACAATTGTGGTCTTGCCCTGGCCATTTTCCCCGATC
The DNA here is from genome assembly GCA_963751225.1 of uncultured Acidobacteriaceae bacterium. Classification (GTDB taxonomy): domain Bacteria; phylum Acidobacteriota; class Terriglobia; order Terriglobales; family Acidobacteriaceae; genus Telmatobacter. Next base: position 10,808 of record CAVVTY010000001.1, on the reverse strand, counting down.
AATGCGACGCGCTCACCAGGAACCAGCGTGAAGTTGAAATTGCTAAGTACACACCGGTCGACACCAGGATAAGAAAATGAAACATTGCGGAACTCGAATCCGCGCACGATTGGACGTGGCGCGGGTAGGCCGTTTTTCTTCGATTGGACACGCGGCGTCATCTCAAAAAACGCCAGAAGGTCAGTGAGAAACAGTGCCTGGTCGGCGACGCCGGATGCGGTCGAGAAGGCCTGCTGAATATTGCCCATAGCCTGCATGATCGCGGTCATGATGAGCGTGAGATCTCCAATGCTGTAGTGGCCCCGAATCGCGTTATAAATGCTGTAGGCGTATGCGCTGTAATAGCCGATCTGTCCCAGAATGGCCAACAATCCGCCCCAGAAAAGACGGCGGCGACTCAGGCTGACATTCTCTTTGTAGATACTCTGCGAGAGTGCTGAAAAGCGATCAGTCAGATAACCGCTCAAGTTGAAAAGCTTCAGCTCTTTCGCGGCCTCCTTGCTGCCACCCACCTGGCGCAAATAATCCATTTGGCGTCGATACGGAGTCTGGCGAAAGTTCTTGGCGTAGGCGAGAAAGGCGAAGTGGCTTTCGCCCAGGAATGCGGGGATGATGCCTGCAACCAGTAGCAACAGCAGGACGGGCGAATACCGGATTAGAACGGCTGAAAAAGCGACTGCGGTGACAGTCTGCTGGATGAGCCTGCCCATCTGCTGGATCATTGCCAGCCGGTCGGTCGCTTGTACACGGGCACGCTCCAGGCGATCGTAGAATACGGGGTCCTCGTAGACTGTGACGTCCAGCGAGGCGGCCTTGCGCATTACTTCGACACTGACGTGATGGGAATACCGGTCAGCAAGCAGACTGTCAAAGTAGTCAACCGTCCGCATGAGGATGCCAATGATCACCGACAAGGTCATTTCTGCAGCAACAAGCCACCAGAAGTGCACAGGCAGCGGTTGATGCAAGCGGATGCGGTTGACGCCGTCGATGATGAACCGGCCGATGATACCAATACCTACAGGCAAAAATGCGACGACAATTCGGAGGGTGATATTTGCGAAGACGACCGCACGCCCGGATTCCCAGACGATATGGAGGACCGGCGGCACATTCCTAAGGGCGCGCAGCCTGTCGCCCCAGGCATTGCCGGGACCTTTGGGCGGCTCCGATTTCGCCTCGCGCGACTGCGCGGTCAATTGGGCATCATTCAAGATGGAGGACATGCAACCCTTTGTCCCGTCGGGTGCGTGGGCCTGCAAGACAGAAGAGGAATTCTGACCGTACTGAGGTGCACCTGAGCCCGACTGCCGGCCTTTTGAAGAATGACCGGACAGGCTATTCAGTCTTTGGATGATAATTTTTGAACCCTGCGTTGGCCATGCCTCGTTGCGCTTCTGGGGCTTTCATAAATGTGTCCCACACGAATCCGGTGCGGGCATTCTCCGCCATCAGCATGGTGATGCCAGTGTCAATGCCTATGACGTCGGTATCGTACCAGCCCGTCAATGGGTTAAAGGCATCTACAAAGCCGTAACGGCACCATGCATTGGGGTAATGATCGTGGATCGTACGGAGAACCCTCATTGTTGCATTCGGCAGGAACGGAATTGAGCCGCCGGTTGCCGCAGGTACGATGGTTCCATCGATTGGGCCCATGGCTGGAGGGCCACCCCAGACAACATAGCCTCTCGCGGAATCCGACGCGGTGATTCCCCAAAGGGCGTTGCTGTAATCGGGAAATTGTTCATTCAGCTCCAGACAGAAGCGGCGATGCACGTCCGTAGCTATGGCCGAATTCTCGAAGTAGTCCGCGTAGCGGTCGCGTTTGTTCCGGAAGTCGAACCAGGCCTGGGAATATTGATGCACGAAGAGCGGGGCATAGGACCCGACATAGCGCAGCCCGTCGTACTCGAAAATCGTCCTCTTCCAGGCAAACCAGGCCTCGGTGACGATTGGATGGGAGGAAGAGCCCATCCCCAGGAGATACATCGTCATTAACTCGCTGTAGAAGTCCCATTTGGAAGGCAGGAAACCAAGCTCCGGTGTCCATCCGTGGGCTAGAAGCCGTGTGTCTTCTGAAAGCCAGGTCCAGTCGACACGATCAAGAATAGAGTTTGCCAACTCTGTAATGGAGCTATCTCGAAAGTGCTGGCGGCAGGTGAGGATGCCGCACAACAGCATTGCCGTATCGACGGATGAGGCTTCCGAATCCCAAATCCTTTCGCCGGTATCTATGTTGGCGAAGTGATAAAAGAAGCCGCGATGCGTTGGTAGCTTGTCCCGCAGGAAGGATAGTGCCGCAATGACTCGCTGGCGCGCGTCGGCGTGACTTACGAATTTTCGCATTTGTCCAATGCAAAGAGCCGTAAGTCCAAAGCCGGTGGATGCGATACTGGCGACGTAGCTGTTGTCCTGTCTGCGAACATTGCAGCGGTCTTTGGTAAGCCCGGTGTGCTGGTTGGTCTGTTCCCAAAAGAACGAAACGGCCCGCTGTTCGACCTCATTCAGGAATTGGTCGTCCTCTGGCGAAAGCACGGTCGGAAGCGGAGGGGAAGCTGCGCGTGTGTGTTGGCCAGCATTTCGTTGTTGGGTGGCGGTTTCGCCGAAAACTGGAAGTGCCTTCGCGGCAGAAAGGGGAAGCCCCAAAGCGACCGACGCCATCTGGCGCAGCAACTTTCTGCGCGAATTGATCGTTGCGGCCAACTTGTGGACCGCCTGATTGGTATTGAAAAGCGTCAAAATAACTTGAAGATGGATGGAACACCGGTAAAGATGGGATGCGATGAATTGGAGAATGGTTGGCATCTGGACCAGCGTTGCTGTCTTAGGGGTTGGAGCTTTCGTCACCACGGTGGTGAGCATTCACCGCTGGGTGCCAAGGTACATCACCGTTGAAGGTGCAGTGATTCGCGAGGATGAAGATCCAAGCAGGGAGTTGCCGATCGCTGACGCGGAGGTGACTGCATCAGACGAGGCGACAAGCGTCGTCACCCGTTCTGATGCCTCAGGATATTTCAAGCTGCAATTAAGGCAAGGTGTCTCGCTGGCACGCGCGTTGGTTCTGAGCTTTCGACATCCGGATTATCGTCCCCTCGACCTTAAGTTACAGATCGGCCTCGACTCGATAAAAGGAAAGCTGTATGTCGCGGCCATGAAGCAAATCGCCCCGCCTCTCACAAACGTCTCCAACCGGCCGCCAACCGTCGTTTCCAACATTCGAATTCGATACACAGTCAACACCCAAACTGAAGAGAATATCGGCAGTGCTGTCAGGACCTTTCAAGTAAAAAACACGCCAAATCTCCCCTGCGGCCGTCACCCTCCATGTTCTCCAGATGGAAACTGGAAGGCCTCTGCCGGATCCGTGAGCCTGGATGCCGGCTCGGGGAACGAGTTTCGCAATGTAAGAGCATCGTGTATCGCAGGGCCATGTCCCTTTACGCGCATCGATTCGAGTGCCTTTGAACATGGAGGCCAGACCATCGTTGTTTCAGCCGAAGACTGGTCGGAAACTGCAACGTTTCTGGTGGAAGCAGAGGTGATTCACAGGACGATCTTTTCCGACGTGCGTCGGTCATATCCCGTGATCTTTGGACGAACTCTCAATTTCAATCTTCCGCCGAACCAGGAAGGTGTGAGTATCGAAGCTGACTTAGACCATTCTCCAATGGTGTTTCCCCTCGGGCCGTCCCTGTATTTGAGCTGGGCCGTCTGCACGGCCCGGACCGACAGGGAGAAATCCACTATCTACCGATGCGAACTTAAGCCTGGATACAGCTTCTGACCGTCGCTATATTCCATCCTGAGCGCAGATTGGGACTTTGCGGTTGCGCGTTATGCAACCCGAAGAAGTTACTTGCGAATGAACAAGGTCCAAGATCGTCTGGAGGAGCGGCTCCAATCCGAGATTCTCACCGAAGACATGGCGGCATACACACTTGAGTTCTTCGAAAATGAGTTTCAGCACAGACCATCCCCGCTTCAGAATGAGCGGGATCAGTTGCAAGCAGAAGCTGAGCGGACGAGGCTGAGGTTGTCCAACTTATCTATTCTCTACGATTTGCTTATGGGATGAGGGAGATGCAGGGAGGTCTGGCGGTGGACGCAGTCTGCTGCGAACCGTTCTCCGAACCAAATTCCCTGCTAACAGGAAAAAATACAGGGAAAATCGCGAATTCGGCATATGAATCTCACCAAGTGATCTCTGTATGGCGCTGGAAGTAGGCGAGTTCTTTGACTGCTTTGCAAATTCAGACGGAACACCGAACAGGGAATTATCACCCGAATATCAGGGAATCGTCATTCCCTGATACTGGCAATGCGGATGGCAAATTGGGATTCGAATTCAGGTACGTAAGCTCCGTCGTCGGAGAATCGGCGTGCGTTCTCGGAATCATCGGGCTTATCACGACAATTAATCTGATGATGCCCTTTCTGGTCGCCGCCGTTTGTCTGGTGCTCGTGCGTCGGTCATCCTACCCAGCACCATAGATCAGTCAGATCACACGAATCCAGTAGGCGAACACCAGCACTTCGAGACCGACGAGCATGGCGAGAATGATGCTGTGTTTCAGGGTGAAACGTAGCAATTGCGATTGCTGCGGGACGGTGATTCCCGTTGCAGCGGCCGCTACCGCGATGGATTGAAGACTGATCATCTTGCCCAGCACCCCGCCCGATGAGTTGGAAGCTGCCATCAGGACTGGACTGAATCCGAGACGCTCGGCGGTGATCGCTTGCAGGCTGCCAAACAGTGCGTTCGATGAAGTGTCGGAACCGGTGAGGAAAACGCCGAGCCAGCCAAGGAAGGGGCTGAAGAAAGGGAATGCTGTGCCGGTCGCAGCGAAGGCGAGGCCCAGGGTTCCCGTGGCGCCGGAGTAATTCATGACAAATGCCATCGAAAGTACGGCCGTAATGGTGAGGATCGTAAGGGCCAATAGACGCGCCGAGGCGAAGATGATCCTGACAAACTCCGCAATCCGTATGCGCAGAAAAATGGCGGAGAGGATGCTCGCAAACATGCACGATGTCCCCGCTGCGGAGATCAGGTTCAGATTGAACACTGCCGAGTAAGGAGAAGCTTTCAACAAAACAGGTGGCGTGCGGAGGATCAAATTGTGAAGTGCCGGCCAGGGAACCGCGATCGTTGCCAGGTTCAAAATGTTCTGAAATGGCTTATAGCCCCAAAGGAGAACGAGGACAACCACAAATATATAGGGCATCCATGCCGCGGCAATCTGGCCGGCAGTGTGCCTCGGCGCAGCGGATTGCGTCGGCACTCCACCCGCGAGATCGAATGGTCCCAGCTTTGTTGCTCCCTTCGCGTACAGATCCGCTGTTACTTTTCGCGATTGCGGGCGCCAAAACCGTAGAAGCACTACTACCGCAGCCATGGACGAGGTCGAGCTAAGGATGTCACTAAGTTGAGCGCCAACGTAATTCGACACAATGTACTCAACCGTTCCAAACGTGAGCCCGGCCGTCAGGAGTGCAGGCCACACCTCCAATGCCGCGCTCAAGCCTCCCATGACGGAGATCATGTACGTGGGAAGGATAACCGCGATCGGTGCGCAGAGAGTTCCCACTGCGCCGCTCAACTTATTGACAGGAAGCCCGGTAATTCCCGCCAACGTGATGACAGGTACGCCGATCGCGCCAAACGCGACGGGTGCTGTATTGGCCAGTAAGCAGAGGGCAGAGGCATAGTATGGCGAGAACCCCAACCCCACCATCATGGCTCCCGCAACGGCTACGGGCGTGCCAAAGCCGGCGGCGCCCTCAAGGAATCCGCCAAAGCAGAAGGCGATGATAATCGCCTGAATTCGCAGATCGGGAGTCAGAGATCCGATGGAATCCTTGATAATCGCAAACTTCCCCGTCGCAACCGTCACGTTGTAGAGCACGATGGCCCAGAACACAATCCATGAAATGGGGAACAGTCCGAATGCAGCCCCGTATGCCGCCGAGCTGAAAGTGAGCGAAACCGGCATGCGGTATCCCGCCAGTGCGACCAGCAGCGCGGAGCCAAGGCCACACAAACCCGCCACCCATGCGGGTTTTCGCCCTACTCCCAGGATAAATAGCAACACGACGATTGGAAGTGCAGCGACAATCGCCGAAATGGCGAGGCTTTGCCCCCAGATTGAATAGCCCTGGGCCCAGACCATGTTCATGCTGGTTCCTTCCTCGATTATTTGTGAGCCGGAGAGACCTTTGTGAAGCTGCTCAACTGTGCCTGGAAACCTTGACCTGGATCACGCTTTATGCACGCAAACGGGGGACGATTTGCGACCCATTCTAGCGCCTACAACCATAGCCGAAGAGTTACTCTCTGCGCCACCGCCAACCTGAATGCAGGGACTGAGATTAGCAAGCCAACTCCGGCATTCTTCACGTAAGCTGTTGCGAGAGTGCTGACCGCCAGCCAAATCGCCGGGTTGCATGCCGCCGTTGGTGTGGACGGGCTGATCACCGGGCAAAGCCAGTTGCAGACTTACGAATGCGACGGACTGACGAATTTCCGCGTGATGCCTGAAGCCGTGGTGCTGCCGCGCTCTGCTGAGCAAGTGCAGGCAGTGGTCCGCCTATGTGCCCGGGACAGAATTCCTTTTGTCAGCCGCGGCGCGGGCACCGGTCTGAGCGGGGGAGCTCTGCCAGCCGCCGGCGGCATCGTTATCAGCTTGGCGCGAATGAACCGCATACTTAATGTCGACCTTGCCAACCGGCAGGTCGTCGTCGAGCCCGGAGTCATTAATGCGCATGTAACCCAACGTGTCTCCGCGCAAGGGTATTTCTACGCACCCGATCCTTCTTCGCAATCGGTCTGCACCATCGGCGGCAACGTGGCTGAGAACTCCGGCGGCGCGCACTGCCTGAAATACGGCTTCACTGTCACGCACGTACTTGCCCTCGATGTAGTGCTTCCCACCGGCGAACTCATCCAACTCGGTTCCACCACCTTGGATACTCCCGGCTATGACCTGCCCGGCGTGTTCGTCGGCTCAGAAGGCACGCTGGGTGTGGCGACGAAGATTACTCTCCGTATCGTCAAGCGTCCTGAAGCGGTGCAGACCTTGTTGGCTGCATTCGATTCCATTCAGGCCGCGGGCCAAACCGTCAGCGACATCATCGCAGCCAGAATGCTACCTGCGGCCCTGGAGATCATGGACGCGCTGTCGATCGAGGCTGCAGAAGCCGCCGTGCATGCCCATTATCCCGTCTGCAATGGGCTGCTCTTGGTGGAACTGGACGGCCCGCACAGCGAAGTCGAGGTGCTCATGCGCGAGGTGCAGGCTCTGTGCCGCAACAACGGCGCATGGGAAATTCGAGTTGCACAATCGGAACAGGAGCGAGCCCTGGTGTGGAAGGGGCGCAAGGCTGCCTTCGCTGCTGTGGGCCGTATCTCGCCTAACTACATCGTGCAGGACGGCGTCATTCCGCGCACTGCTCTGCCACGCCTCTTGACAGAAATCGATCGGATGGCCTCTGCAGCGGGCCTCCGCGTGGCTAATGTCTTCCATGCCGGCGACGGCAACCTGCATCCGCTGGTGCTCTACGATGCCACTAAGGGACAAGAGGAGAAGGCGCTCGATCTCTCCTATCGCATTCTGCGCCTATGTGTCGACAACGGTGGTTCCATCACCGGCGAGCACGGAGTTGGGAAGGAGAAGCAGGAGGCGCTCGGTTACATGTTCTCCGAGCCTGACCTTGCCACCATGCAACTGGTGCGCTGTGCCTTCGATCCGGAGAACATCGCCAACCCCGATAAGGTCTTCCCGCGCCCGCGCCTGTGCGCCGAAAAGCCCGGACCCTATACGCCGCATCCGTTGGAGACAGCTGGTATTGCGGAGATTTTCTGATGAGTCCATCCGCTGCATTGACGCTTGAGCAGGGCATGACCCATCTTGCCTCGATTATTGGGCAAGAGCATACGCGTCTTGACGGCGAAACGATCGTTGCCGCTCCCGGCGATACGCAGCAGATTTCGGAGATACTGCGCTTCGTCAATGCAAACGGGCTTTCAGTGACGCCCATCGGCAGCGGCACCAAGCTGGGGTGGGGGAACCAGGTTGCAGCGGGCGTCCAGCTCAGCTTGAAGCGTCTTCATATCCTTCGCGAGCATGCCTGGCAGGACATGACCTGCACCGTTGAGGCAGGCTGCTCCTGGGCAGCAATGCAGGCGGAACTCCAACAGCACGGGCAGATGGTTGCGCTCGATCCTCTGTGGCCTGGCCGGGCCACCGTTGGCGGCATCGTCGCCACCAACGATAGCGGCCCATTACGCCTGAAATTCGGCGGCTTGCGCGACCTCATTATCGGCATGACCATTGTGCTCGCCGACGGTACGATCGCCAAAACCGGTGGCAAGGTGGTCAAAAATGTCGCCGGCTACGACCTCCACAAGCTGATGACTGGCAGCTTCGGCACCCTGGGAGTGATCACTGAAGTGAATTTCCGCCTGCACCCGGTCGAGGAGTACGCGCGGACCTGGACTGTGGTTGTGGCCGATGTAGCGCTTCCAGATGCTTCACACTTTGCCGCGCCGCTCCGCGCCCTGATGAATTCGCAGATAACCCCATCCAGTGTGCAGCTCCGCGTGTCGAAGCACGAATCCGCGCTCGACATCCGCATCGCCGCCGTGCCCGAATGCCTGGACGAATATGCGGCCCGCATTCAGAGTATCTTTGGGCAGCTCGCAGTAATCGAATCGGGTGAAGCAGTTTGGCAGGCGCGGCAGCAGCTCTTTGACATGAACGATGCGGTTGTCCTGAAAGTTTCCTTGCCTGCAAGCGAAATCTGCGCCGTTAGTTCAGTGTTGCTGCAATGGGCGGCCGATGGAGAACTGGACATTGCCACTGTGGCCCAGGCGACTGGTTTGATGACAGTCGCTCTCAATCCCGGCGCCGATGCGGCAATTGCACTTGTTGAGCGTCTACGCGCAAGGCTGGTCGATTTCGGTGGCAGCCTCGTCGCTCTGCAGGTTCCGGATAGTTTGCGCGGAAGAATTGACGTTTGGGATTGCAACTCCGACGCACTGCCGCTGATGCGCGAAATCAAGCGCCGTTTCGACGCAAATCGCATCCTCAACCCTGGCCGTTTTGTGGGGAATATTTGACATCGATGCTGCCCACCACCGCCCACGAAGAAAAGCATTCCAGCTTCGACGCCCAGAATCCGCCGGAGAAGAAGTACATTGACGACTGCGTGCACTGCGGCTTCTGCCTGCCCGCTTGCCCCACGTACGTGCTCTGGGGCGAGGAGATGGACTCGCCTCGCGGACGCATCTACATGATCAAGAAGGCCTCTGAAGGTCAGGCCCCGCTCGATGGCTGTTTCCGACAGCACATGGACAACTGCCTGGGCTGCATGGCCTGCATAACAGCTTGCCCATCTGGCGTTCAGTACAACAGACTCATCGAACCGACGCGCGCCCAGATCGAACGTAACTTGCCGCGCACCCTCAGCGAGTCGCTCTTTCGTTGGTTGTTCTTCGCAACTTTCTCTCACCCCGAGCGTTTGCGTCTGCTGGCGCTTCCGTTGTTCATCTATCAGAAAAGCGGCCTTCGGTTACTGGTACGCGCAACGCGGAATGCACAAGCTGCTGCCGAGACGCTTGGCAGCTATGGAGGCCCTGCTGCCCGAAGTGCCGTCCCATTTGTTTGGCAGGCTGCCTTCGACCATCCGGCCCCGGACTCCCCGCCGCCGTGTCGGTATGCTGAGCGGATGCGTGCAGCAGGTCTTCTTCTCGCACGTGAACGCCGCCACCGCGCGTGTGTTGGCCGCGGAAGGTTGCGAGGTAATCATTCCCCGCGAACAGCAATGCTGCGGTGCGCTAATGCTCCACTCTGGGATGGAAGGCGATGCCGATCGCTCTGGCGAAGAAGATGATTGCCGTCTTCGAGGCTGCGGAGGTGGACACTATCGTCATCAACTCCGCTGGTTGCGGGTCCACGATGAAGGAGTACGGTCATTTGTTGAGAGACGATCCGGCTTGGGCTGGGCGCGCCGCGGCCTTCTCAGCCAAATGCAAAGACATCTCCGAAATCCTTTGCGAACTGGAGCCGCGGGCGCAGCGCCATCCAATAAAGTTGCGCGTTGCCTATCATGATGCCTGCCATCTGCAACATGCGCAGGACGTCTACGAGCAGCCGCGGCGCCTGCTCGCCGGAATTCCTGAACTGGAGGTCGCCGAAATCCCCGAGGCCTCTCTCTGCTGCGGTTCGGCCGGCATTTATAACCTGCTGCAGCCCGAGACAGCCAACCAACTTGGCAGCCGCAAGGTGGAAAACCTGCTTTCAACCGATGCGCAGGCAGTGCTCTCCGCGAATCCCGGCTGCCTGCTGCAGCTCATGAATGGCCTACGTCAGCGCGGGTTGAGGGCCATGCCCGCATTCCATATGGTGGAGTTGCTGGACGCATCCATCCGTGGCATCTCCACCGGAGCTCTTCTGCATTGCGAGAAAGATCTGCCCATAGAGGCAAACTGAGAATATTGATCTCGAATGCGTCCGGCGATCATTCTTACTAGGGAAAGTTTACGAACAGAGAGAAGCCTAACGCAGTCTGCGACAACGTTGTAAGGCGCATTAAACCGCATGTCGAAACAATAACTTACAGGCTGCGGGCTACCAAACCAAATACATTTCGCATCTCAACTCTGAGCGGAGTTGACAGAGATCTCGATACACGATGATGCGGAGGACGAATGCATCTTGTGCGCAATGCCCTAGGCCATGCTTCAGCTACTGCTCTCCCCTTCAGTAGCACCGTTCCCCAGGGCGCTCTCGAAATCCTGAACAATATTT